>NZ_CAXURW020000002.1:0-1707027 GCF_964253985.1 Variovorax sp. LjRoot290
GCATCCTCAGCTATGAACGCAGCTTTTTCAGGCCTGTACTCAAATGAACGCCTACGGCTTGCAGGCCGCCCGCACGCGGCGTGCAAGCCGCGCGAATGGTGACTAACGCACGCCAGCGGCCTTCAGCAAGAACTGCGTCACCTGCTCGACCAGATAGCGCCGGTCCTCCTCGTCGCTCTGCGGCACGTTCCTGAAGTGCGCCACCTGCGCCGCGTGGTCGGCGTAGAACTGGGTCACGGCGCAGAGGTGGAACAGGAACAGCATCGGGTCGGCCTGGTCCATCAGGCCCCGGTTGATCCAGTCCTGGATCATCAGCGTGGCGCGGTGGATGCACTGCCTGCTTGTGTCCGTCATGGTCTTGAGCACCGGCGCGCCGCGCATCACCTCGGCGGCGAGAATCCGCGAGCGCAGCGGGTGCTCGAAGGAGAACAGCATCTTGCGACGGATGAGTCCGGTCAGCACCTCGCGCGGTCCGAAGTCCTCGCCGCTGAAGATGAAGACGCCGACCATGTCGTTGACGATGTCCTTGAGCACCTGGCGGTAGAGGGCTTCCTTGCTCTCGATGTAGTAGTACAGCTGCGCCTTGGACAGCCCGGCCTTGTCGGCGATCGCCTGGGTCGTCGCGCCGGCCAGGCCCTCGCTCGCGAACTCCTCGATGGCCGCCTGGTAGATGGTGTCCAGCACCTGCGCGTGCTTGCGCGAACGCCCGGGCCGGCTCGGCCCCGGGGCCGTCGCGATCTCTGACGGCGCATCGTGACACTGAGCCACTGGCCTGGTGTTTCTCACGGCGCTGAGGAAGACGACATCCTTGGTTTGGCGCATCGGGGCCTCCGGGTGGTAGCGGCGACAACGGTTTTATCGCCGCGGCGGCGGTCATGAGTTGCGCTGCGTCAAACAGGCTTCGAGCCGTGCGCTGGAACCGGGTCCCGCATGTCCAGCCTCAGTACTTCAGGCGCGCGTACCAGGTGCGCTGCGCCGCCTCGCGCGCCTGGCCCAGCGTGTGGATTCCCTTGTCCGCCAGCAAAGGGATCAGGCGAAGGAACACCTCCGCCGTCAGGATCGCATCGCCCAGGGCGGTGTGGCGGCCCAGCACCGCGATGCCGAAGCGCTCGGCAATGGCTTCCAGCTCGTGCGACGCCTGGTGCGGGCTTGCCACCGCCGACAACAGCAGCGTGTCGAGCACCGGCTGATCGAAACGCACGCCGGTAGATGCTTCCTTCAGCTGCAGGAAGCGCATGTCGAACGCGGCGTTGTGTGCAACCAGGACGGTGTCGTTGGCGAAGGCGTGGAAGATCGGCAGGATCTCGGCGATGCCCGGCTGGCCGGTGACCATCGCCGGCGTGATGCCGTGTATGGGAATGCCGGCGGCCGGGATACTTCGACCGGGGTCAATGAGCTGCTCGAAGCTCTCCTGCCGCAGCAGCTTGCCGTTGACGATGCGCGCCGCGCCGATCTGGATGATCTCGTCGCCCTGCGACGGATCGAGCCCGGTGGTCTCGGTGTCGAACACCGTGTAGGCCAGGTCCACCAGGCGACGCTCATCGAGCTCGCGCGCCTGAATGCCGGGCTGGAACAGGTCGAAGTCGTAGTACTCGGGGCGGCTTTCGCTGCGCAGCACCGCGGCCGCCTCCAGTTGTTCCTGGGGTGGAGCGAGCGGGAGCAGGAAGCGAAAGAAAGTCGTTTGCAGCGCGCGCTCGCGCTGAAACCAGAACTCGCCACCATGGCGCTCGACCACGTCACGAACCGACAGCGGGCTGGCCCGGTCGCCCACCGTCATCGGGCTCGACTCCCAGCTCGTCACCGTTTCGGTGCTGATGGCCGTGCCGGCCCAGACCAGGTCGAGATGGGCGCGTTCGCCCGCGCGGCGCAGTCGCAATTGGACGCGCTTGACCGCGAATTCGTCCACCAGCCGGGTCGCCAGCGAGGCCAGTGCCTGGAGCAAGGCGTAGCTGTCGACCCTGAGCCACAGGCCAGCGTCGACTTCCGGCGCGGAGGCGCGCGCGCCCGAGCGCGCCTCGATCAGGCGCAGGGCGGCCTGTACCAGGTCGGCGCCGAGCATGTCCTCGAGCGGCCAGCGCGTCTTCAGGCCCTGGCTGGCGCTCGCTGCGAGCGACTGGAGGCGCGCCGTCATGGCGCGAACTTCGTCGTGCACGACGCGCAGGAAGCGCTCGCGCGTCGGCGCGTCCAGGTCGGGCAGCTCGAGCATGTCCACTGCCGCCTGCAGGCTGCCCAATGACGAGCGGCTGCCTTCGGTCAGTCCGTGCAGCAGGCGGTCCTGCTCGGCATCCTCCTCGAACTCGCGGGTGATGTTCTGCAGCATCAGAACGAAGCCCGACAGCTGCGCGGCATCTCCGGGCACGGCCGAGGGATCGCGCACCGGCGCCAGCTGCACCCGCAGCAGTTGACCGGCGTGCGAACTGGTGACGAACTGCGCCGAGGGCTGGGGTGCTCCGCGCAACAGCCGCCGTTGGACGCTTTCGAGCGCGTGGGCGATGAGCTCGCGGTCGAACAGGGCGTAGATTGAGCGGCCCAGTCCGATCAACTCCGCCCCGTCGGCCAGTGCCGGCACAGACGACAGCGCGCGAGACTGCAGCCGCGCCCGATTGTTGTAGAGCAGGATGCGGCCGTCCAGGTTGCACACGACCACGCTCTGCGTGAGCTCCGACATCAGCGCAGCCAGGCGGCTGCGCTCCTGCTCGATGCCGCGCGCGGCCTCCTGCACCCGGGCGTCGATGTCGGCGCGCAGGCCGTCGCGCTGGCGCGCGAGCTCATCGACGACGCCGGCCAGCGCCCGGGCACCCGCTCCGCATGCCGCCTCCGCGGGGGGCGCGCTGCGGTGGGGCGCGCCGCCGGCCGCCGTGGCCTGCGCGGCTTCAGCCAGCCGGGCCGGCTCGGTCACCCAGATCGCATGGGCGCGACGCGCCAGCGCACCCAGCGCGATCGCCAACACCGCCCAGCCCAGCACCAGCAGGGGCACGCGCGGCGCGATCATCTCGCCCAGCACGGCGCGCTCGTCTGGCGCAAGCGTGGCAGCGAAGATGGCGCCGAGCCCCAAGCCGAGGAGCGCCAGGAGAGCTCCCGGCGCGAGCGCCACGGCGAGTTGGTGGGCATCGATCTTCATGCGGAGCTGCTGAGCAACTGCCGCACGCGCGCGGCAAGCTCCCGGGTGGAGAAGGGCTTGGTCATGTAGGCATCGGCTCCCAGGGCCATGCCCTTCGCGACGTCGGTCTCCCGGCCCTTGGCGGTGAGCAGGAGGATCTTCGTGGCGGCGATCTCCTCGTCGGCACGCACGGCCTGCAGGACCTCGAGGCCGGACTTGAAAGGCATCATGACGTCCAGCAGCACCAGGTCAGGCTGTAGGCTGCGGATCAGTTCGAGCGCCTGCTGGCCGTCGCGCGCGATGCTCACCGCGTGCCCTTCGCGCTTCATGAGGAACTCGAGCGAAATCACGATGTTGGGCTCATCGTCTGCAATCAGCACCTTGTAGGCCATGGTCATGTCTCCAGTTCTTGCGTCTCGGGGTGCAGCGGCAGTTCGAAGCCGAAGCATGCGCCGTGACCCGGCCTGGAGTCGAGCCACATCCGGCCGCCGAAGTGTTCGACGATGCGACGGCTGATGGGCAGGCCCAGGCCGGTACCCTGCGGACGATGCGCGGCATCGCCACCCTGGCGAAACTTTTCGAACACCAGCTCCTTCTGCTCCGGCGGCACACCGGGGCCGTTGTCCTGCACAGTGATGGTGACGCGATCGACATCGCAGTGCAGGCTGACCTCGACCCGGCCCTGCCCCTGCGGCACGAACTTGGCCGCGTTCGACAGCAGATTGATCAGCACCTGCGTGAGGCGGTCGGGGTCGAGCTGCAGCGGCGGCACCGCATCGGGGAGCCTCAGCGCCACGACCGCGCCACGCTCACGGAACAGCTCCTGCGTAGTCTGGACGGCCTGCTGAACCAGCGCGCGCAGGTCGACCTCGGTGCTGCGCCATTCGGCGACGCCCGATTCGATCTTCGCCATGTCCAGCACCTGGTTGACCAGGCGCGTCAGGCGCTCGGTCTCGGTCACCACCAGGCCGAGAAAATGCTGGCGCTGTCCGGTGTCCATCGCCGGGTCGTCAAGCATCAGTTCGGCCAGCGCACGGATCGAGGTCAGCGGCGTGCGCAGCTCGTGCGTCACCGAGGACATGAAGTCGTCCTTCAGCCGATCGAGACTCTTGAGCTGTTCGTTGGCCTTGCTGAGATCTGCGGTGGCGCGCTCCAGGGAGAGCGATTTCTCCTCCAGCGCCTGCGAATGGGCGCGCAGCGCCGCCGTCTCGCGCGAGGCTTCGTCCAGGATGCGCATGACGTCATCCAGCTCCAGCGCTTCTTCTTCGACGACCGAGGCCACCACCAGCCGGGCCGAGGCGCTGCCGATGGCGCCCGCGAGCTGCGTTTCGATGAACTGCACCAGCCGCGCGTCGGCGGCGAGCTGCTCCGGCCCGGCCAGGCCGTTGCGTCGTGCGTAGTCGTTCAGCAGCCGGTCGGCAGCCGCGGCGCCCAGGAATCGCGTGGCCAGTTGGCGCAGATCGGCCAGCCTGGCGCGGCCGCGCCAGAACACCGGCCCAGCCTCGGCGGCCCCGCGTTCCGTACGCTGGAAGACGTCGACGAACATCAAGGCCTGGCTCGCTTCGCGTGCGGAAGGGCGGCTCAGCAGCGACACGCCGAAGTACAAGGCGGTGTTGACCAGCAGGCTCCAGAACAGCGCATGGGTCAGGTTGTCCAGGCCCGCGAGGCCCAGCAGCTGCTCGGGCCGCAGCCAGGCGACGCCGAACGGCCCCTGGTCGATGTATCCGGCGGGGATCCAACCCGACTTGGCGATCGACGGCAGCATCAGCGTCCAGGCCCACAGCACGAAGCCGGCGCCCAGGCCGGCGAGCGCGCCGTGCCGCGTGCCACCCTTCCAGTACATGCCCGCCAGCATCGGCGGCGCGAATTGGGCGACGGCGGCGAAACTGATGAGCCCGATGCTGACCAGCGCATAGTCCTCGCCGGCGACGCGGTAGTAGAGATAGCCCAGCAGCAGGATCGCCACGATCACCGTCCGGCGGATGCCCAGCAGCACGCCGCTCAGGTCGTGCGCTGTGCGCAGGCCGGCGCGCAGCAGCAGCGGCATCACGAGGTCGTTGCAGACCATGGTCGAGACCGCGATGGCCTCGACGATGACCATGCCCGTGGCGGCCGAGAGGCCGCCGATGAATGCCGCCAGCGCCAGCCCCGGCTGGCCGTCGGCCAGCGGCAGCGAAAGCACAAAGGCCTCGGGATTCTGCCGGCCGACACCGAAGTACAGCAGGCCGCCCAGTGCGATCGGCAGCACGAAGAGATTGATCAGCAGCAGGTACAGCGGAAACGCCCAGGTGGCGCGCCGCAGATGGCGCTCATCGACGTTTTCGACCACCATCATCTGGAACTGCCGTGGCAGGAAGATCACCGAGAGCATGGCAAGCAGCGTCAGCGCGAACCACTGGCCGCCCGCAAAGCCAGTGGCCGCTGTGGCGCCGCCGGTGTTCCCAAGGCTCAGCAGGCGGCCCAGTTCGGGCCGCGCCGCGGCGCGGCCGAACAGGTCGGCCGGTCCGTCGAACAGGTGCCAGGTGACGAAAACGCCGACGGCCAGGAAGGCCAGCAGCTTCACCACCGACTCGACGGCGATCGCCGCCACCATGCCCTCGTGCCGCTCGGTGGTATCGAGGTGGCGCGTGCCGAAGGCGATCGTGAAGCCGGCCAGCGCCAGCGCGATGTACAGCGTGCTGTCGCGCCACCAGGCCAAGGGCTGCTGCAGCGCAGCGCCGGGCGCGGCGGTGAGCAGCGCATAGCCGCTGGCGATGGCCTTGAGCTGCAGCGCCACGTAGGGCAGGATGCCCACCACCGCGATCAGTGTGACCAGCATGGCCAGCAGCGTGCTCTTGCCGTGGCGGCTGGCGATGAAATCGGCGATGGAGGTGATGCGGTAGCTGCGCGCGATGCGGATCATCTTGCGCAGCACCATCCAGGCCATCAGCATCGCGAGCGTCGGGCCGAGGTAGATCGGCAGGAACCACAGGCCCGACGACGCGGCCCGGCCCACGCTGCCGAAGTAGGTCCAGGCCGTGCAGTACACGCCCAGCGACAGCGTGTAGACCCACGCGTTGCCGATCAGCGAACGGCCTTCGCGTGCGCGCTTGTCGCCCACGTGCGCCACCAGGAACAGCAACGCCAGGTAGGCGAAGGAGGCGATGATGACCGTGGAAGCGGGCAGCATGTCAGTGCTCCCCCGGTGCCTCGGCCACCCACGCCGCCAGCGCGATGAGGATGCCCCAGCCGCCGAAGAGCGCGAGCGGCATCAGCGGCAGCCCCCAGAGCATGACCGGGCGGTCCCACAGCGTGAGCAGCGGCACGTTCAGCAGCAGCCAACCCAGTGCGAAGAGGCCGAGCAGGCGTTGCGATCTCAAGCCTTGGAACATGGTGGCCCGCCTGGACTACAAGGCGCTGAGGTGGAAGCGTTGCCGCAGCACGCCGCGAAAGCGGCGCACGATGCCCAGCGCATCACGCAGCGCATCACGTTCCAGCGCACCCAGCTCGGACAGCCGAACATCATTGCCTGGCACTTGTCCGGCCTGCTTCTGACGCAGCTGATGCGTCAGCCTGAGCGCCATCAAGTAGTGCAGCGCGTCCAGCACGTCGCGCGCCAGGCCGGATTCGATCTGCTGTTGCTCTACAAGCAAGCGCAGCCGCGCGGCCGTGCCGTTGACGCGCAGGCGCCGCTGCAGCGCCAGCGCCCGCACGCCGTGAACGATCGGGAAGGTGCCGAGCTTTTTCAGATCCATTGTCTCGTCGTCGTGACGTGCGGTGAGCCTGCGCCACCATCCCGTCGGGTGGTCGAACAGGTCGATTGCGCTGGCAAAGCGCGCGAGGAAGACGTCTGCGCTGTCGAGGACGCGCTCCAGATGCCGGCGTGCCTCCTGCAGAAGCCCCGCGTCGCCGGCCACTGACTTGCTGTCCATGAAGATGGCGAGTCGCATTGGGCCCTCGGGGTCGGATCCGTATACCCAGTCGTGCAGCGACTCCTTGAAGCCGGCCAGCGGCTGCCGCCAGAGCGGGTTGGTCAGCATGATCTGCCCGGGGCAGGGGGGATAGCCCAGCTCGGCCAGCGCGGCATTGAACTGCGTGGCGATGGCCTCGAGATCGGGACACGCGAAGCCGTCGCGCAGCAGCAGCGCGTTGTCCTGGTCGGTCTTGATGATCTGCTCGTCGCGGCCCTCGCTGCCCATGACCACCAGGCAGCTGTTGGCCACCAGATCGGGTGGCGCCAGCAAGGACCACAAGCGCGCGAAGAGGCGCGCGTTGAGCTCCCCCACGAGCCGCGCGATGCGCTCGATCTTGATGCCGCCCTCGTGCAGCAGCGAGACCATGGTGTCGATGCGCGCGGCTGCGGCCGCCAGTTCGGCCACATTGGCGGCTTCGTCGATCTGCAGCGCAGCGATCTGCGAATGGTTGGCGACGAAGCTCACCAGATCGAGCTGGTCCAGCAGCCCGAGCACGGTGTCGCCGTCGCGCACCAGCAGGCGGTGCACCCGGTGGCGCGCCATCAGCCACAGCGCCTCGAAGAGGTCCGCGTCGGGGTGGATCTCGACCAGGCCGAAGCGGGCCACCTCGCGGACCGCCAGCTCGGCCGGGGCCTCGGGACGCAGCAGCGCATCGCGCAGGTCGGCGGTGGTGAAGATGCCCAGGCGATGGCCGTCCCGCACCAGCGCGTCGCGCAGCCCCTGCTGCGACAGCACCCGGCACACCGACACCAGGTCGAGCCCGCCATCGACGTAGCAGGCCTTGCGCACATGGGCGTCGCGCACGCGCGCAGTGAGGAGCGAGAGCATCTCGCGCTGGGTTTCGACTGCGCGCAGTTCCGTCATGGTGCGGGGCACAAAAAATGAACGGGCCGGTAGACAGTGTGCCTGCCTACCGGCCCGTCCACTACCCGCTCAATGCCCGCTGGCGCCGGACGCCCCTATGCCGGTTTCCGAGCGCACCTGCTGGGCCAGGAAGCCGCGCTTGTCAACGTCGCCGCGCGCGCTGGAATCCAGCAGCGAGAAGATCCAGATGCCGAGGAAGCCGATCGTCATCGAGAACAGGCACGGCGAGGCGTACGGGAAGAACGCGGAGCCCTTCGGATAGCCCAGCGTCGCCTCCCACACGGAGGGCGAGACGATCGTCAGCGCAACCGACGAGACCAGCCCGAGGAAGCCGCCGATCACCGCGCCGCGCGTGGTGCAGCCCTTCCACAGCACCGACATGAACAGCACCGGGAAATTGGCCGACGCGGCGATGGCGAACGCCAGCGACACCATGAAGGCGATGTTCTGCTTCTCGAACACGATGCCGAGCAGCACCGCCAGCACGCCGAGCGCGACGGTGGTGATGCGCGAGACGCGCAATTCCGAGGCGCTGTCGGCCTTGCCGCTCTTGACTACCGTCGCATACAGGTCGTGCGACACCGCCGAGGCGCCCGACAGCGTCAGGCCGGCAACGACCGCGAGGATGGTCGCGAAGGCCACCGCCGAGATGAAGCCGAGGAACACGTTGCCGCCCACCGCATTGGCGAGATGAATCGCCGCCATGTTGCCGCCGCCGATCAGCACGCCCTGGGCGTCGACGAACTGGGGGTTGGTGAGCACGAAGGTGATGGCACCGAAGCCGATGATGAAGGTCAGCAGGTAGAAGTAGCCGATCCAGCCGGTGGCCCACATGACCGACTTGCGCGCTTCCTTGGCGCTGGGCACGGTGAAGAAGCGCATCAGGATGTGCGGCAGACCGGCGGTGCCGAACATCAGCGCCATGCCGAAGGAGATGGCCGAGATCGGGTCCTTGACGAAGTTTCCGGGACCCATGATCGACTGGCCGATGGCCGCGGCCGCCTCCGCAGTCTTGCCGTCCTTGAGCGCCAGGTCGGTCTTGACCTTCACGGCGCCGGCGAACATCGCTTCGGGGCTGAAGCCGAAGTGCCACAGCACCGACAGCGCCATGAAGCTGGCGCCGCCCAGCAGCAGGCAGGCCTTGATGATCTGGACCCAGGTCGTGGCGGTCATGCCGCCGAAGAGCACGTAGACCATCATCAGCGAGCCGACGATGGCAACGGCGATCCAGTATTCGAGGCCGAACAGCAGTTTGATCAGTTGGCCCGCACCGACCATCTGGGCGATCAGGTAGAAGGCCACGACGACCAGCGTGCCCGAGGCGGCGAAGATGCGCACCGGTGCCTGCTTGAAGCGGAACGCCGCCACGTCGGCAAAGGTGAACTTGCCCAGGTTGCGCAGCCGCTCGGCCATCAGGAAGGTGATCACTGGCCAGCCGACGAGAAAGCCAATCGAGTAGATCAGGCCGTCGTAGCCGGCCGCCATCACGGCCGCCGAGATGCCGAGGAACGATGCCGCCGACATGTAGTCGCCGGCGATCGCCAGGCCGTTCTGGAAGCCGGTGATGCCACCGCCGGCGGTGTAGAAGTCCGCCGCCGACTTGGTCTTGGACGCGGCCCACTTGGTGATGAACAGCGTGCCGAGGACGAACAGCCCGAACATGCCGATGGCCGTCCAGTTCGTCGCCTGCTTTTGCGCCTGGCCGAGATCGGCGCCGGCCGCATAGACGGTCGCGGACGCGGCAACCAGGGCGGCGAGCGCCAGTGCCCGGCGTGCGACCAGGGAGAAGGCCTTCATTTGAGCACCGCCTTCGCGACGGCGTCCGACAGGGTGTCGAACTCGGCATTGGCGCGCCTGACGTAATAGGCGGTGATCGCAATGGTGAACACGATGACGCCGAAGCCGATCGGGATGCCCAAGGTCATGACGCCTTCGCCCAGGCGCTGGGCGAGGAAAGGCTTGTTGAAAGCCACGAGCAGCACGAAGCCGTAATACGCGATCAGCATCAGTGCCGTCAGTGTCCAGCCGAAGCGCGTGCGCTTGGCCCTCAACTCCTGATATTGGGGATGGCCGGCGATGCGTGCAACTAGGTCGTCTTCCATGGAGGTCTCCTCGAAGGGTGGATTGGCTTCGGCGATTGGACGCGGTGCGACGGCGCACGCAGTTGCGCTAGCGCAAGGTTTGCAACCGCCATGTCGTCGACGATGCGGAACCCGCCCGAACCCAACAGGAGCTACGCATGAGCACGCAGGACAACGCCCCGCATTCCAAGCATTATCCGCCGCCAGAGGCCCTGGCGCGCTCGGCCCACGTCGCGGGCCGCGCGGCCTATGACGCGCTCGCGGCCGAGGCGCAATCCGACTATGAAGGCTACTGGGCGCGCCTGGCGCGCGAGTTTGTGGAGTGGAAGACGCCCTTCACGACGGTGCTCGACAGCGCGAAGGCGCCGCATTACGAATGGTTCGGTGACGGCACCTTGAACGTCTCGTACAACTGCCTGGACCGGCAGGTCGCCGCCGGCCTCGGCGAGAAGACCGCGATCATCTTTGAAGCCGACGACGGCAAGGTCACGCGCACGAGCTACGCCGAAATGCTGGCGCGGACCTGCCGCATGGCCAATGCGCTGAAGAGCCTGGGCGTGAAGAAGGGTGACCGCGTGGTCATTTACATGCCGATGTCGGTCGAAGCCGTGGTGGCCATGCAGGCCTGCGCGCGCCTGGGGGCGGTGCATTCCGTGGTCTTCGGCGGCTTCTCGGCGCATTCACTGCGCGACCGCATTGCCGATACCGGCGCGGTGGTCCTCGTCACTGCCGATGAGCAGATGCGCGGCGGCAAGGCACTGCCGTTGAAGGCGCTGGCCGATGAAGCCCTGGCGCTCGGCGGCTGCGAAACGGTGCGCGAGGTGATCGTCTACCGCCGCACCGGCGGCGCGATCGCCTGGCAGGCGCGCGACCTGTGGATGCACGAGATCATGGATGCGCAGTCCGACACCTGCGAACCCGAATGGGTGGGTGCCGAGCATCCGCTGTTCCTGCTCTACACCTCGGGCTCCACCGGCAAGCCCAAGGGCGTGCAGCACAGCAGCGGCGGCTACCTGGTGCAGGCCGCGGCGACGATGAAGTGGACCTTCGACATGCACGACGACGATGTGTTCTGGTGCACGGCCGACATCGGCTGGGTCACCGGCCACACCTACATCACTTATGGGCCGCTGGCCATCGGCGCGACCGAGGTGGTGTTCGAAGGCGTGCCGACTTATCCCGATGCCGCCCGCTTCTGGAAGATGATCGAAAGGCACAAGGTGACGGTGTTCTATACCGCGCCGACCGCCATCCGTTCGCTGATCAAGGCGGCGGAGGCAAACGCCGCCGTGCACCCGGACAGGCACGACCTGACGAGCCTGCGCATCCTCGGCTCGGTCGGCGAGCCGATCAACCCGGCGGCCTGGGAGTGGTATCACAAGCACGTGGGGGGCGGCCGCTGTCCGATCGTCGACACCTGGTGGCAGACCGAAACCGGCGGCCAGATGATCACCCCGCTGCCGGGCGCCACGGCGCTGGTGCCGGGCTCCTGCACGCTGCCGTTCCCCGGCATCATGGCCGCGATCGTCGACGAGACCGGCGGCGACCTGCCCAACGGGCAGAGCGGCCTCCTGGTCATCCAGAAGCCCTGGCCCGGCATGATCCGCACGATCTGGGGCGACGATGCCCGCTACCAATCGAGCTACTACCCGCCCGAACTGCGCGGCTACTATCTCGCGGGCGACGGCGCGGCGCGCGATCCGAAAACGGGCTACTTCACGATCGGAGGTCGCATCGACGACGTGCTGAACGTCAGCGGCCATCGCATGGGCACGATGGAAATCGAGTCGGCGCTGGTGTCGTGCACCGATCTCGTTGCCGAGGCGGCGGTGGTTGGCCGGCCGGACGACACGAGCGGCGAGGCCATCTGCGCTTTCATCGTGCTCAAGCGCCCGAGGCCGACGGGCGAAGAGGCGAGGAAGCTGGCGATCGAATTGCGCAACTGGGTCGGCAAGGAGATCGGGCCGATCGCCAAGCCCAAGGACATTCGCTTCGCCGACAACCTGCCGAAGACGCGCAGCGGCAAGATCATGCGCCGCCTGCTGCGTTCGGTGGCGAAGGGCGAGGCCATCACCCAGGACATCTCCACGCTGGAGAACCCGGCCATCCTGGACCAATTGTCGGAGGCGCATTGAGCGGCATGCCGTGACGGGAATGGGAAGCCCCGCATCGGCGCTGCTGGCAGCATGCGTGCTGGCCGGCGCGCTGGCGTGCGCGCCCACGGCAAGCGCTCAATCGCGCGGCGAGCTGCTCTACGCGACCCACTGCATTGCCTGCCACACCACGCAGGTGCACTGGCGCGACAGGAAGCTGGCCACCGACTGGAATAGCCTCAAGCTGCAGGTGCGGCGCTGGCAGGCGGTGGCGGCGCTCGATTGGAGCAAACAGGATGTGCTTGAGGTCACGCGGCACCTGAACGACAGCTTCTATGGATTCAAGCCGCCATCCAATACGGTGGGCGTGCTGGTGCCGGCGGCACACAGGAGCCGCAACAGGCCGGCCTCGAACTGAGCCGGCCGCGTCAGGCGTTGCACATGGCGAAGCGCATCCTCATCATTCAGGGCCATCCCGATGGCTCCACCCCCCATCTATGCCATGCCCTGAGCGAGGCGTATGCGCAAGGGGCTCGCAGCGCGGGGCATGTGGTCGAGACGATCGATGTCGGCCAGCTCGACTTTCCGCTGTTGCGCAGCAAGAGCGACTGGGACAAGGGCACGCTGCCGCAGAGCCTGATGGCCTCCCAGCTGGCCATCAAGAGTGCCGAGCATCTGGTCTTCTTCTTCCCGCTCTGGCTCGGAGGCATGCCGGCGTTGCTGAAGGGATTCTTGGAGCAGGTCATGCGGCCGGCTGTCGGCTTGTTCGCCGACGGGGGGACCAGGCCCGGCAGGCCGCTGAGCGGCCGCAGCGCGCGAATCGTGATCACGATGGGGATGCCAGCCAGCCTTTATCGCTGGTACTTCCGTGCCCACAGCCTCAAGGCGCTGAAGCGCAGCATCCTCGGCTTCGTCGGGGTCGCGCCGGTGCGCGACACTCTGATCGGTGCAGTCGACGCGATGGACGGGAGCCGCTGCGCGCAATGGATCGAGCGGCTGCACGATCTGGGGCGCCGGGCCGCCTGAGGTCTCTCAACGCAACGGCTGGCTGCGCTGGCGCTGCGCGGGGAGCTGGACCGGCACGTAGGCCAGCCTTCTGTCGCGCATCACCAGCAGCGCGATCGTCTGGCCGGGCGGCATCTGCGCCAGCGTGCGGGCGAAATCGTCGACGCGCTCGAGCCGGGTGTCGTTGATGGCGACGATGAGGTCGCCTGAGCGGATGCCTTCGCTGCGTGCAGCGCCGGTAGCTTCGCGGACCAGCAGGCCGCCGTCAATGCGCAGCTGGAGGCGCAGCGCTGCCGGGACTTCGCTCAGGCTCAGCCCCAGGCCGCCGCTGCGTTCACGCTCAACTTCGTTGCGCGCGAAAGTCCTGATCGGGGGCTGGTGGCCGAGGATGGCCCAGAGCGTGCGCTTTGTCCCATGGCGCCACACATCCAGCCTGGTTTGGGCGCCGGCCGGGCGGTTCGATACTTGCTGCAGCAACTCAGAAAAGTGCAAGATCCGGACACCGTCGAACGCCCTGACGATGTCGCCTCGGAGCAGGCCGGCCGCCTGGGCGGGGCTGTCTGCATCCACCCGCACTACCAGGGCGCCGGCCACGTCGGGCAGCGCGAAAGACTGCGCCAGCGCGGGCGTCATCTCCTGGAACTCGGCGCCGAGTTGCGCGCGCTGAACCACGCCGACCGTGCGCAGCTGGGTGACGATCCTCATCGCCAGGTTGATCGGTACGGCAAAGGACAGGCCCATGTAGCCGCCGCTGCCGCTGTAGATCATCGAGTTGATGGCGACGACCTCACCGCGGCCGTTGAACAAGGGACTGCCTGAACTGCCGGGATTGATGGCGACGTCGGTCTGGATGAAGGGAATCTCGCCGCCGCCGCCAATGAAGCGGTTCGTGGCGCTGACCACGCCCGTCGTCACGCTGCTATGGAATCCGAACGGCGCACCGATGGCGGCCACCCAGTCGCCCGGCGCCAGGTGCGAGGAGTCGCCGATGACGGCGACGGGCAGGCCGGCTGCGTCGATCTTCAGCAGCCCGACGTCGGTGCGTCTGTCGACACCGACCACGCGGGCCGAGAAGCGGCGGCCGTCGTCGAGGCGGACCTGCGCCTCGTCGACGTTGGCGATCACGTGCGCGCTGGTGAGGATCAGCCCGTCGCTCGTGAGAATCACGCCCGAGGCGAGGTCGCGGACCTCGCTGAGCCGCACGCTCGCTGGCAGCGGCCAGGCCAGCCGGTCGGCGAAATCGTTCTCGGGAGCGAATTCCAGCTCGATATCTTCGCGACCTTCGTCGCGCCCGATGCGCAGGGTACTGATGTCCACCACGGTGGCGCTGCGGCTCGCCGCGAGCGACGAGAAGACAGGCACGGCCGGTGCGGCGACTTCGCCCCCGGCGCTTGCCGCAGGCGTTGGCCCAAGGCTCGCGGCACACGCGCCGAGAAGACACGCGAGTCCGATGGCGGGAAGAAGGGCGGTGATCCGAAGCACGGGGCCGCCGGCTCAGGCGTCGGCCGGCTCGTTGCGCACCAGCAGGACCGGCACGGGGCTGCCGCGTACCACCAGGTCGGCGTCGCTGCCCAGCGCCAGGCGGCTGAAGCCGCGGCGGCCGTGCGTGCCCATGACGATCAGGTCGCAACCGGATTTCCCGGCCTCGTCCACCACGACATCTGCGACGCGGCCCTGCATGACTTCGCGCAAGACGGTCTCGGTCTCCACGCCTGCCTCGGTGGCAGTCTTCCGGCTCTTGGCCAGCAGCGCCTCGCCATATGCACGAACTTCGCGCATCGTCGTCTCGAAGCTGGAGGCTGCCGCCATGTCCATCAGCATCGGAAGGTTGTCGATGACATGCAGCAGACGCAGTTTCCCCTTCTGCTCGGCGGCGAGCCGCATCGCTTCGCGCAAGCCACGCTCTGCAGTTGCACTGCCGTCCAGGGGGACCAGAATGTGTTGGTACATGGGTGTTCCTTGCCGGCCGCATCAGGAGGGTGCTCGCCACCGGCCATGCGGGCGGGCAAACCATTCTTGGCCTGTAGCTCGCGTGGACCTTTGCGCCAGATCAATTTTCTAGGCGCACAGGCGTGCGCCTGCGCGACGCAGGCGCTGCTCCGCATCGTCGGCGATCGCCTGGATCTCCTTGGCGCTCGTCAGCCCGACCATGGTCTGCGGATTCAGGAAACCGACGATCACGCGTTCAGGCCCCTCTTCGCGCACCACCACATTGCACGGCAGCAGCAGACCGATGTCGGGTTCGGCTTGCAAGGCCCGGTGCGCGAGCCGCGGGTGGCAGGCGCCAAGGATGCGATACGGACGCGTGTTGATGTCGAGCTTGTCCTTCATCGTGCGCTGCATGTCGATGTCGCTGAGAACGCCGAAGCCTTCACCCCTGAGCGCATCAATGACCTTGGCCACGACCTCGTCGAAGGGAGTGTGGCTCAGCGTGATGGTGAAGCCGTACATGGAATATCTCGAGGAGTTGCAGATGCTTGGCTAGGTTGGACCGCGCGCATCGGAGCGCCTGAGGTGACATGTTGATCGTCCGCATGACCGGCTGTGCGTCCTCTGCGTTGCACACTGGCGTGCCATACCGCCGTGCCGAACCTCTGCAGGTGATCCGCGCAGCTGCCGTCGTTGACCTCTTGCATGGTGAGCGCGGTGCTCAGGATGGGAGCGCGACCGATGATGCGGCCGATCTCGGCAACGGCGTTGGGCGCACCGCTGCCGCCCATGACCGACACCACGGCCACATCGGGCAGGTGATCGCGCCGCCTCGTGACGAAGCTGCGCATGGGTCCGGCAAGTTGCTGTCCCCAGATGGGGGACACCAGCACCACCGTGTCGAAATGCCTGGGCGGCGGGCCGCCATACCGAATCTCCGGACAGCGTCGGAACAGGGAATCGAGTAGACAGCGCAAGTTCCCGAAGGCGCCGCTGCGCGGCCGGACCTCCGCGATCTCGGCCACCTCCCAGCCTTGCTGATCGCGCAGAAGTTGCGCCACCCGGCGGGAAGTGCCCGTATAGGAATAGCTGACGACGAGAACTTTGGTCATGCTGTCTCCGCTGCTTGATGCGTAGTTAGTATCGATCTCGAGTGCTGGAAGCGCTTTGCGCTCGATCAAGGGACAAGCGCGATGCAACCGCCGGCCATTGCCTCTTTCTCTGCTCAAGTGCCGGATCGAAGTCTCCTGCCGCCGTGCCACCAAGCTAGATGGGCGCCGCGCGAAGGCTCCCCCTGCGGCAGCATCTGTGCCGGCCGCTGCACCTGCGCGGCCTCTAGGCTCTGCTCGTCGCTCAACGCCTTTCGACCGCGTGGCGTCACCTCTAGGGCGATGGCGGGTTCCTGACGCGCGCAGTTGTCGCAATCGACGTGGACGGCTGGAATGAATGCCTTGACGTATCCCATGGCGTCAAGCACCCGCAACCGGTCAATGAGGGCCTTGTCGGCAATGGTGAGGGGGAGCTTCGCGTCAGCGAGCATTCCCAAGAGATTCGTGCACATCGCCGGGTCTCCTTCAGTCTTGAAGCCAAGGAGCGAACAACGGAAGTGCTCGGTTGCCATGTCGGCTGCGCGACCTGGGCGCCTTTCCTGTTTCGCCCCGAACGCTTGACATATTCCATCGTTGTGGCGTGCAGGTTGTTGCGCTGGATCAAGCTTCCAGTGTTCGAGCCGTCGACTCGGGCGTGCTGCGCTTTGATCGCCGTCAAGGTGGGTGCGCGAGAAGTGATCGAGGATGCGAACATCTTCGAAAGGATGACCCATGGACTTCAAGACCATCCTGGTTCACCTGGACCACACGGACAGGTGTTCCGCCCGCGTCGCGTTCGCGGCCGGGCTCGCCAGGGCGCACGGCAGCCACCTGATCGGCCTCGTGCCGACTGGTTTGTATGACGGCGTCATTCCCGCGGATGCGATCCCAACGGGTGTCACCGACTTCATTGCCGAATCGGCGGACCATTTGCGCCGGCGCGCGGAGGCGATCAGCGAAAGTTTCAAGGTCCGGGTGTCCGGGCCGATTCCCGTGTCGCACGAGATTCGACTGAGCGATGGGACGGCGGTCGATGCCATCGTGCAGCATGGTCGCTCGAGCGACCTGATCGTGCTAGGCCAGGAAGATCGCTCGGCGAGCTCGGACGCGCCGGCGCACGGCCTCGTGCCGCGCGTGATGCTGCAGGCCGGTCGTCCTGTGCTGGCCGTGCCCTACGCGGGAAGCGCCGAGCCGAAAGTGAAGAACGTGTTCGTCGCGTGGGATGGATCCCGCGCGTCGGCGGTGGCGATGCGCGCTGCGTTGCCGCTGCTGGCCAAGGCGCGCCAGGTGAAGCTCGTTTTCTGTCGCAGGCTCGGCGAGCCTCATGAGCCGGCGCGACTGCTTGTTGCCGAAACGCTCCAGTGGCTCCAGAGGCACGGCATCAAGGCGACGGCTGAGGAGGACGTGATCGAGATCGACATCGCCGCCGCGCTGCTTTCGCGGGCCTGCGATCTCGGCGCCGACCTGATGGTGATGGGCGGCTATGGCCACTCGCGCCTGCGCGAGATGGTGCTCGGCGGCGTCACGCAGCAGATCCTCGCGCATATGACCTTTCCGGTCTTGATGGCGCATTGAGCGGGCGCGTGCGACAGCGCGGCCGTGAGTTGACGTGCATCAAGGTCGAGGGGCCGCCTGGCGCTGAAACTGATAGCGAACTCTTACCGCCCCACTCGAGGGATAGTCATGTACCAACGCATTCTGGTTCCCATCGATGGCAGCCCGACCTCCCTGCGTGGCCTGGATGAGGCCCTTCGTCTGGCCAAGCTCACGGGCGCGACGCTGAGGCTCGTCCACGTCGTGGACGAGCTGAAGTATGTGACCGGCTTCGAGACCTTCGCCGCCTACAGTTCGGACGTGGTCCCGCTGATGGAAGCAGCGGGCGAGCAGATTCTCCGGCAGGGGAGGGAGCGTGCGCAGCGCGCCGGAATCAAGGCGGAAACAGTGCTCTTTACCTCGCTTGCGGGTCGCGTATCGGAACTCGTCGCCGAGCAGGCGAGGGCCTGGAACGCCGAACTCATCGTGATCGGCACGCACGGCCGCCACGGCGTCGGGCGTGTGCTGCTGGGCAGCGATGCGGAACAGGTACTGCGCATCTCACCGATCCCGGTGCTGCTGGTCAATGCCCACCAGGCAGACGGCGAAGCAAGCCGCGCAGCGGCGCCGCACGAAACGGCCGAGGTGTGAGACGGGATGCGCCAGCCAGTGGCATTGGGGGCGGGCCCCAGGTCTCGCGATTGTCAACGCGCGCCTGCATTCTGCGGAAACCCCGCCTTGCACCCGGAGGTGGATCCGCAGATTGGCCTGCCGGCTGGACGGGCGGCGCGGCGGCAGGGCCATTCCGGCAAGAATCGGCTGTCCGAGGTGACCCGCACAGCCCGATGCGGCGTGTCCGCGATCGGTTTCGCGATTTTGGGGTACTGGTGTTGATCTCGGCTGCGCTGGCGGCTGCGTCGGCGATCGGCACACGGTCGCGGCTTGCGGGAACGTGGCAGCCGCACCGGGACGCGGCTGCTTCGTGATCGATGTCGCCCTTGATGCGCGTCAAGGCTGCCATCCGGTCCTGCGAAGAAACTGGGCGATGAGACTTTCGCGCGTCGACGTTGAGCCAACAGCTTGCCATCGGGGCGACCGCCTCCTTCTTGTTCCTTCAAGCTGTCCAGGAGCCTGAGCATGCCCACAAAGATCGTCGATTTCTCTGCCCGGTCCAAAATCATTCGGGCTGAACCTTTCAATGCCCATTTCTGGGAGTGCACGCCCCTGGAATTCAAGGCCTATCTCGGGAAGCCGCGGGAGTTTCTCAGGAGGATGGGCATCGGGTTGCCGGCAGATTGCCGCATCGAAACCACCATAGAGAACCACGACTGGCTCGGCCAAGAGGCCCCCGATTTCGACGGCGAGAATGACACGGTCATCTGCAACGTGGGAAGCGGCAACGTCGCCCGCCATGCCTACCGTGTCATCAGCTACGCGCATGACAGGTCGGCGATCGGGGAGTTCGAGAAACAGTTGTTGCACAAGGCCGATCAGCAACAGGTCAAGGAGAAGGTCAGACGCGGCAAGAAGCGCAAGGCGAAGTAGTCTCGGCCGATCCCACGTCGGAACGAGTGGAGCCAGGCCATGGAGACACTGTTGGCATGAAGTCGCCGGATTCCCCAGCCGTCGCAGCAGACCGTACGCTGGTGACGGCGCTGCGCGAGCGCCTGCAGTCGGACACCGGCCAAGCGGTCTCGCTGGTGGAAACCCATATCTCCTGGGTGCTGCTGACCGCGCAGATGGCCTACAAGCTGAAGAAGCCCGTCTCCCTGGGTTTCGTCGACTTCAGCACGCTCGTGGCACGCAAGCACTTCTGCGAGGAGGAAGTGCGCCTCAACCGGCGGCTTGCGCCTTCGCTGTACCTCGGCGTGGTGCCGGTGACCGGCACCACGCAGGCTCCGCGCCTGGGTGCCGGCGATCCCATCGACTTCGTCGTCTGCATGCGGCGTTTTCCCGAGGATGCATTGCTGCAACGCCTGCTGCCGGCCGGACGGCTGGAGGATGGCTGTCTTGAACAGTTCGCGCAGCGGCTGGCTGCTTTCCACGCGCAGGCACAGGTTGCCGCGCCGGCGTCCGAGTTCGGTGCTCCGGCCCAGGTGGGTCGCCCGGCAGTCGATGCATTGGCACGTCTGCGCGCTGATGCTGGCGCGAAGCGCACAAGAGATCTGCAGGCTTGGGTTTTCGAGCAAAGGAGGGCACTGCGCACGGCCTGGTTTGCGCGGCAGCGCAGCGGTGCGGTGCGTGAATGCCATGGCGACCTTCATCTGGCCAACGTGGTGCTGATCGATGGCCATCTGACCGCCTTCGACTGCATCGAATTCGATCCTGCTCTGCGCTGGATCGACGTGATGAGCGACGTCGCCTTTCTCACGATGGACCTGAAGGTGCATGGTCGCAAGGATCTCGCATTCCGCTTTCTCGACGCGTACCTGCAGTACAGCGGCGACTACGCCGGCGTGCCGGTGTTGCGCTTCTACGAGATGTACCGGGCCCTGGTGCGCGCACTGGTCTGCCGACTGCGCGCGCGCGCAGGCGCTGATGTTGCGCCGCCCCCCGAGCCGGACTACCTGGCCTGTGCGGGACAGCTTGCGCAGACCCCGGGCGACGCGCCGCGCCTGATGATCACGCACGGGTTGTCCGGCTCGGGGAAGTCGACCATGGCCGCGGCGCTGCTCGCGGCTGCGGGCGCGATCCGCATCCGGTCAGACGTCGAGCGCAAACGCCTCTTCGGACTGGGGGCGCAGCAACGTTCAGCCGATCAGCATGCCGGGATATACACGCAGGACGCGACGCAGCGCACTTTGGCCCGGTTGGCCGAGTGCGCGCGCACGGCGCTGCAGGCCGGCTACCCGGTGATCGTCGACGCGGCCTTCCTGCGCCGCGACGAGCGGCTGGCATTC
This sequence comes from Variovorax sp. LjRoot290, assembly GCF_964253985.1. NCBI lineage: Bacteria > Pseudomonadati > Pseudomonadota > Betaproteobacteria > Burkholderiales > Comamonadaceae > Variovorax > Variovorax sp. LjRoot290. The sequence continues at coordinate 20,547 of NZ_CAXURW020000002.1, forward strand.
CGGGCCCTGGCGGCCGAGCTGCGTGTGCCGTTCTCGATTCTTCGTTGCCGCGCGGCCGAAACGCAGTTGCGTCGGCGAGTGGTGGCGCGCGACGCCGAGGGACGCGATGCGTCCGAGGCGACCTTGGCCGTGCTGGAGCGGCAGCTTGCCACCCACGAGCCCCTGGATCCGGACGAGTGCGCCCTCGCGCTTGAAGTCGTCACGGACGAGCCGGTGGATACGGCTGCGCTGAGCGCGCGTTGGCTTGCGCTGTCCCCGTGACTCGAGCTGGCGGCGCACCGGAGTCGGGCGCACCGGATCCTCATTCAACGTGGAGGATGGGTCGCCAGCGGCCGCCGGCGGCGACGCTCAATGTGGAAGGCTCGGAGTCACGTCCGGCCACGAAAGCTCGCGTCCCATCATGGCGCGCGCATAGAGATAGTTGTTGAGCGCACGTTCACCGAGCGAATCCATGTCGACATGGCCTGCCGCGTCGCACGGGAAGGCGTAGGCGCGTCGGTCGGCGAAGAGCGGGCGGAAGCGCAGTTCGTAGCCGCTGGATGCATGCGAGGCGTTCATCACAGTCTCCTTGGCGCGCCTCGCTTCTGGAAGAGGGTAGGAAAGCGGTGAGGCACGGCCTCAATCTAGATCGACCGCTTAGCCGTACCGTCAATGCGGCGCATCCGTAGGAAACATTGCGTGAACCGTCTGTCTCATCATTCGAACGCCAAGGCGGGCGCGAGGCTCGCGGATCTCCGAGACGGGACCCGCCGCGCCTCCGATTCGATCTCCTGAGCACGGACCCAGCAGTGCGGGCGCCGGCGAGTACGCAGAATGCGCTCCGCTCCTGATCCCAATAAGGTTCGTCGACAAGAATATAGACCACCGCGCGAATCAATGAAGATCGCCTCTCACTACTGTCCGGTTAAATGACCCGCGCCGAACCTGAGATCAAGCACTGGCGCGGGCCGCAGGCCGATTTTGTTTGGTGCCGACTTGAACGTCGATCGCGAGGAACCGCGTACTTTCCGGGGTCTGACAGCCCTGGGAAGCACGCGTGTACGTCGGCAAGACCTTGTTCGCTCAACTCATGGAGTTCGTTCCATGGACCAGCTTCGCCCGAATCGTGAATCGCTATGGTGGCAACTCGGGCGTTCGCACACTGACCTGTGGCGAGCAGTTCCGCGCCATGGCGTTCGCCCAGTTGACGTGGCGAGAGAGCCTGCGCGATATCGAGGTCAGCCTGTCCGCCAATGCCAGCAAGCTCTATGCGATGGGTTTTCGCGCGGCGGTCAAGCGATCGACCCTGGCCGATGCGAACGAGTCGCGCGATTGGCGCATCTGGTCCGACCTGGCGGCGGTGCTGATCCGTCGCGCGCGCAAGCTCTACGTGGGCGATGCGGTGCTCGGCGTGGAATTGGACAACACGGTCTACGCCCTGGACTCCAGCACCATCGACCTGTGCTTGAGCCTGTTCTCCTGGGCGCCGTTTCGCTCCACCAAAGCGGCGATCAAGCTGCACACCCTGCTGGACCTGCGCGGGGCCATCCCCGCGTTCATCCACATCAGCGACGGCAAGTTGCACGACGTGAACGTGCTGGACATGCTGGTCATCGAGGCCGGCGCGTTCTATGTGATGGATCGCGGCTACGTCGACTTCGCGAGGCTGCATGCACTGCAGCAGGCCGGCGCCTTCTTCGTCACGCGCGCCAAGTCGCCGATGGACGCCCGGCGCGTCTACTCGGCTGCCACCGATCGCAGCACCGGCATCATCAGCGATCAGCAAGTGATGCTCAATGGGCACTACTCGGCGAAGAAGTATCCGCAGCACCTGCGACGCATCCGGTTCAAGGACCCGGAGTCGGGCAAGACTCTCGTCTTCCTGACCAATCACATGGCTTTGCCGGCGCTGACGATCGCTGCGCTCTACAAGAGCCGCTGGCAGGTCGAGTTGTTCTTCAAGTGGATCAAGCAGCACCTGCGCATCAAACACTTCATGGGCAACAGCGAGAACGCGGTAAAGACGCAGGTCTGGTGCGCCGTCGCCACTTACGTGCTCATCGCCATTGTCAGGAAGGAGCTTCAACTCGATGCCTCTCTCTACACTTGTCTACAGATCTTGTCGGTCTCGGTATTCGAGAAAACCCAGCTTTCATGCGCCTTGCAGGCCGATCTGTCCCATTCGGAACCGCCTGACCTCGCTAACCAGTTGAATCTGTTCAACTTTTAACCGGACAGCAGTGATCGCCTCTCTGCATGCGCGCACTCAGACCCCGTCGAACCTGAGCCTTTCCTTGAGAAAGGAGATGAATGCCTGCACCTTCGGAGAGGGCATCCGCTCCCGTGAGGAAAGCGCATTGAGTTCCTGCGGCGGGCCGATCCACTGTGGCAGAACGCGCACCAAGCGGCGCGCCTTGACATCCATCGCCATGCTCTGTTCCATAGCCAGTGAGATGCCTTCCCCTTGGCACAAAGCGTCATAGAGCAGAGCCGGATCGCTCGCCACAACGACCGGGTCGATCAGGTAGCCGCGGGGTTTGCCGCTGCCCTTTCGCAGCGGCCACACATAGCCGACGTCGCGACGCGCCTGATGCAGCGCCAGTGTCGGATGATCGCGCAGGGCTTCGGGCGTCTGGGGTGCTCCCGCGCGCCGAAGGTATGCAGGGCTTGCGAAGGTGCCGGAAGGAAAGCTCGCGAGTCGCCGTGCCACGAGGCTGGAGTCCGGCAACTCGCCGAGGCGCAATGCAATGTCGATCTCATCCTCGACCAGGTCGAGTGTTGCGTGCGAGGCCAGGATCTCCAGCCTCACGTCGGGGTAGCTCGCGCGGAAACCGGGGAGCAGCGGGGCGAACCAGCTCACGCCGAACGAGTAGGGCATGGTCACGCGCAGCCACCCGCGCGGGCCGTCGCGCAGTTGGTGTACGGCACCCTCGGCGGCCTCGAGTGTGCTGGCGATGGATCGACATTGCTCGAAATAGATCGCCCCCGCTTCGGTCAGGCTCAGCTTGCGCGTTGTGCGCCGTAGCAACTGCGCGCCCATGTACTTCTCCAGTTCGTAGACGCGTCGACTGACCGTGGTCTTGGGGATCTGCAGTGCGCGCGCCGCGGCAGTGAAGCTGCCTTCCTGTACGACGCGGACGAACACGAGCGTGTCGTTCATATCTCTTGCCATGATCAACGTCCCCTCGACGGTTCGCACGTCCGGCATTGTCCCATCTATGGTCCAGCTCTTGCCGTCCGAGTGGGCTAATCAAAACGGCTCGCTTTCCCTATCTTCGGTGCTCCACCTTCTGGAGAAACACCATGAACCTGAGCGAATACACGACCTATGACGCCGTCAGCCTGGGACAGCTCGTCGCTGCCGGCGAAATCCATCCGGCAGAACTTGCTGCGCTCGCAAGGGCCGCGGCGGATGCCGTGAACCCCCGAATCAATGCCGTGGTCGAGCACTGGGCGCCTGAAGAATCGGATCTGGCTACGCCGGCGACCGGCAGCCCGCTCGCGGGCGTGCCGTTTCTGATCAAGGATCTCGCCATCCAGATGGCAGGCAGGAAGAACGAACTCGGCAGCCGGCTGGCCAAGGGTGTGGTCGCATCTGGCGACTCGAGTCTCATGCGCCATTTCAGGAAGGCCGGCTTGGTCACCATCGGCCGCACGACGACGCCCGAAATGGCCTTCAGCACGGAAACAGAGTCCGCGTTGCAAGGGGCGACCGGCAACCCTTGGGACACACGCCTCAGCGCGGGCGGCTCCAGCGGTGGCTCCGGCGCAGCCGTCGCGGCGGGCGTGGTACCGATGGCGCATGCAACGGATGCAGCAGGCTCGATCCGCGTGCCCGCTGCCTACAACGGCTTGTTCGGCCTCAAGCCCACGAGGGGCCGCACGTCCAACGGCCCGGCCCTCGATGAAGTGTTCGCGGGCCTCGGCGTGCAACTTGGCGTCAGTCGCACGGTTCGCGACAGCGCCGCCCTGATGGACGCGGTGCAGGGATACTCGGCCGGCGACCCCTACTACACCGCACCGCCCGCGGGCAGCTTCCTGTCAGAGGTGGGGCGCGACCCTGGCAGGCTGCGCATCGGGCTGATGGTCCACTCGTGGAACGGCGTGCCCACGTCGGAGCCTATTGCGCAGGCCACGCGCGACGCGGCGCGCCACCTCCAGTCGCTCGGCCATCATGTCGAAGAGGCCACGCCGGAACTTGGCGTGTCGTGGGAGGCCTTCGTCCATGCCAACGCGCAGATCTGGTGCGCCACGCTGGTGCGCTGGATCGACGGACTTGCCGCCGCAACCGGCCGCCCCATCGATGCGACGACTCTCGAGCCTTCCACGCTCGCGAACTATCGCTATGGCCGCAGCGCGAGCGCCGTCGACTTCGCCGCTGCGCTCGAAGTGCGCAATACCGTCGCGCGCGCCGTCGGTGAATGGTTCGTGAGGATGGACGTGTTGATGACGCCTACGCTCCCGCAGATGCCGGGGCTGCTTGCGACCTACAGCGAGGGCGCCGATCGCATGAGCGGCCTGGAGTGGACGGCACGCGTCTTCCGGCATGCCTCCTTCACGCCGCCGGCCAACGTGGCGGGAACACCGGCGATGTCCGTGCCGCTGGCGATCGCGCCGGGCAGCGGCTTGCCCATCGGCATCCAATTCGCCGCCGGCTTTGCGCGTGAAGACCTGCTGCTACGGCTGGCCGGACAGCTCGAGCAGTCGATGCCCTGGGCCGCCCGACGTCCGGCGGTTTGGGCAGGCCGGCCGTAGGCCGAAGGGTCTCTGGAGGTCAAGGCCAAGTCTTCGCGGAAATGAATCGAGGGGGCGCCTCAATCCGTCGTGCGGACAACGATGCCGCGGCTGCAGGAGGCCCGGCGCATCATGGTGGCCGAAGTCCGTCCACGGGTCAGCTTGGCGACGCGGTTGGCCTCTTCGAGTCCGCGATTCGATGTCGGGCTGCCATCGACGCGAACAGAATGCGCTGATACGCGACCCATCCTTCGTGTGTTGGTGAGGCGACGACGCGCAGCCAATCACTCGAAGGCCAGCGCGCCGGTCGGCAAGCTGACACTCGTCGGCGCCTGGACCGGTTCGCCCTTCGATTCGCCCTCCGGCGCACGAACCAGCAGAACCGGCACCGAGGCATAGCGCAGGATGTGCTCCGCGCTGCTGCCCATGACGACGCGGCCGACCCCGCGGCGGCCGTGGGTGCCGAGGACGATCAAGTCTGCGGGCCACTTGGCGGCTTCGGCATTGACCACCTGATGGACCGAGCCCGCAAAACTGTCGCACAACACCTTGTCGGCTTCGATGCCGGCGGCCCGGGCGGTGGCCGCGGCCTCATCGAGAAGGCGCCTGCCGTTCTCGCGCAGCACGTTCAGCCAGTCACCGGCGTATCCCGCGTAGGCGTCCATGGCGAGGGCGAAGGACAGTTCGTCGATCACATGGAGCAGCCGCAGCCTTCCTTGCGTGAGTTTGGCGACGCGGATGGCCTCGTCCAGGCCGTGCCGCGATGTCGGACTGCCGTCGATGGGAACAAGGATCTGCTGGTACATGACGCGCTCCTTCGGTGCAGGTTGAGACGGTCAGTATCGGAATGATGGCGCGCTGCATCTTGATTTGGCGCAAAGGATATCGATGAGCGCGCGACGAACATCAGGCCATCCGGGACTTCGATCGAAGGAACATCATGAAAATTCTTCTCGCAGTGGATGGCAGCGACTACACGAAGCGCATGCTCTCCTACCTGACAGCGCACAAGGACGGGCTGGGCGCGGGTCACACCTATACGGTTTTCCATGCGGTTCTCCCGGTACCACACCGGGCTGCTGCCTTCGCGGGGCCCGAACTCGTTCATGGCTACTACGAAGATGACGCGCGGCTGGTGCTTGAGCCGATTCGAGCGTTCCTTTCGGAGCACGGTATCGAGGCGGCCTTGGTTCACAAAGTGGGCCATCCGGCCGACGAGATCGCTGCGTACGCGGAAGCGGGAAAGTTCGATCTGCTGGTCATGGGATCGCACGGTGCCGGCGCGTTGAAGAATCTCGTGCTGGGCTCCGTCGCCACGAAGGTGTTGGCGCAATGCACGGTGCCGGTCTTGATGGTGCGCTGAGATGCTGAGCAAGCCGTTCGCGCGCGGCGTCCTGGCGGCGACGCTCGGCGCACTGGCGTTCCTGGGCACCACGCATGCATGGTCTCGCGACGGGCCCTGTCCTGACCCGTCCGACGCGCCGAGGCAGGGCGTCGACTTCGTGGCAGCGGTGGCACGCCAGGCACCGGCTGTGGTGAGCGTGCTGGCGATCGGGCCAGGCACAGAGTGGGGCGACAACGATGAAAGCGGGATGCTGGCCCGATCCCGACCGGGATCGGAGCGCGCCTCTGCGTCGGGCATTGTCGTCAGCACCGACGGGTACGTGCTGACCAGCGCGCACGTGGTGCTCGGGGCCCAGGAGACAGCGGTCCTCGTAGGCGGGCAGCGTCGTTGGCCGGCCGATGTCGTCGGGCTCGACCGACGCACCGATGTAGCGCTCCTGAAGATCGCCGCGACAAACCTGCCGGTCGCTGCCATCGGCAGCAGCGCGCGCCTCTGCGCCGGAGAATGGGTGGCAGCGCTGGGCGCGCCATTCGGATTCGAGCAAAGCGTGACCGCCGGCTTGGTGAGCGCCAATCCGCGCTTCCTGCCCGGCGGCACCGGCGAGCCCCTGATCCAGACCGACGTCGCGCTCAATCCCGGCAATTCGGGGGGGCCTCTTTTTAACAAGCGCGGCGAAGTCGTCGCGATGAACTCGATGATCTATTCCGCGAGCGGCGGGTATCTAGGGGTGTCGTTCAGCCTGCCGATTGACACGGCCATGCGGATCGCCGCCGAGCTCCGGTCGACGGGGCGCGTGACGCGCGGGCAGATTGGTGCCCGGACTCAGGCGCTCACCTCGGATCTTGCGCTCGCGTTCGGGCTCGACGCTGCGTTGGGGGCGCTGATCGTGCGTGTCGATGCCGGCGGACCGGCGGCGAATGCGGGCCTTCGCAGCGGTGACGTCGTGCTGGGCGTCGACACCAACACGGCGACGGCCTACCCGGAAATCCAGCAGCGCGTTGCGGCTGCCCGCCCCGGCGCTTCGATCACGCTGAGCATCTGGCGTCGCAAGGCGCCGCTAACGGTAAAGCTCACCGTTGCGCAAAGCGCACCCGATCTTCCGCAGCGCGTCGCCTCCCGGGACGGACGCGAGCCGCGCCTGGGACTCGACCTGGTCGAGCGCACAGCCAAGCAGACGGGCGGGCTGCTCGAGCCAGGACTCTATGTGAGATCCACTTCGGGATCCGCCCAGCGGGCAGGTCTTCGCTTCGGCGACGTGATCCTGGCTGTCAACGATGTCGGCGTCTCCGGGATCAGCGATCTGGACAGAGCGCTCGAATCGGTCCCGCAGGGCGAGACCGTGGCTCTGCTGATCCGGCGCGGTTCGATCACCACCTTCGTGCCGATGACGCCGCCCATCGGGCTCACGCGCTGAGCGCTTCGAGCCGGTCGATGAAAACGACCAGCCCCGAAAGGATGCTTTTGCGTGCTGCAGCCATCGTGAACCAAGCAGCCCGGTCTGCTTCCGCGAAGTTCTTGAAGTTGCCTGATCGCGGCGGCCATTCGAGCTCGAAGGTGTTGGATTCGAGCGCCTGCGGATCGCAATCGCCTTCGAAGGCCCAGGCCGATACCAGCTTGCCGCTGCGCTGGCGAGCCTCTCCCAGGCTCGCGTGGCGCGTGCCGGGCGTAAAGCCGGTCTCCTCGGTGAATTCCCGTTTGGCGGCGTCAAGGGCAGTCTCGACGCCACTGTCGTATTCGCCCTTCGGAAAGGACCAGGCACCCTCGTTGCGCCGCGCCCAGAATGGCCCACCGGGATGCACCAGCAGGACCTCGAGCACACCGTCATTGCGACGGTACATGAGCAATCCAGCACTTCGCTTCGCCAACTGCGCGCATTGGACCATGCGCTGGGACCTTGCGCAGGTCGAGGCGACCTTCATTTGATCTGCAGCAAGGCCGCGTCCCGAACTCTATGGGAGTCTAGAGCCTTCCAAGGATTTGTATGACTCACACCACCACCAGAATCATCCGCGACGAGCACTCGGCCCTGTCGGCCATGCTGCGTTCCGTCCTGTTGCTCTTGGCGCAGCATCGACGGCAAGGCACGCTGCCTGACTTCGGCGCGCTGCGGGCGATGCTGTTCTACGTCGACGAGTTTCCCGAGAAGCGGCACCACCGCAAGGAGTCGGAGTTGCTGTTTCCGAAGCTGCGTGCGCGGACACCGCTTTCGCGCGAACTGCTCGATCGCCTGGACGATGACCATGCGCGTGGCGAGCGAAGAATCCGCGAGGTCGAACACGCCTTGCTCGGCTTCGAGATGATCGGCGAGCCGCGCCGGCAGGCTTTCGAGGAGGCGGCAGAGCGCTATGTTGATTTCTATCTTGCTCACATGGCGATGGAAGAAAGGGAGATCCTGCCGTTGGCCGAACGGGTGCTCACTGACGACGATTGGGCAGACCTCGACGAGGCGTTCAGCATCAACCGCGATCCATTGACCGGATGCGAACCTGAAGCGGACTACCGCGCGCTCTTCACGCGCATTGTCAATGCAGTGCCTGCGCCGATCGGGTTGGGCGCAGCCAGCTGACGTCGTCCCTCGGCCAATGCGCCCGGAAGACGTCCGTCGCCGGGTGCGATGCGGGCTGGACCGCTTCGGGCGGAGAGCGCATTTCGATCGCGGACGTTGTGTCGGCGGTAGGCGATCGTGCCCCTGATTGCCCTAGCCCTCAGGTGGCCTTGCCGAACGTGGTGCTGGTGCAGTAGGGAGGTCGATGCGACCCAGGACGTCTTGCACGAGTCACCGGCTCTCGCGAGAGGAGGGCGTCAATTGCTCTTTCGCGAGTGCCTGGCCGCGCGGCCCCAGCGACGCGCAAGAGTCGTCAGATCGTCGGCCGCCGGAACTATCGCAAGCCCCAGCAGTACCAGGGCGAGAGGCACGGTCGAGACGTAGCCGACGTGCTTGAAGCCGACAGCGCCAAGCACACCGCCAACAAAGAAGAAAACAACGAGAAGCGTGAGAACGCGCAGGCGGTCTCGGTTGGCCAATACGCGCAGATGCGAAGGCGGGCCGGCGGCATTTCGATAGAACAACTTCCCAAGCTCGATGCCGATGTCGGTCACGATGCCGGTGAGGTGGGTGGTTCGAATTTCGGCGTGCGACAGCTTGGTGATCACCGCGTTCTGCAGTCCCATGATGAAACAGAGAAGCATCACCGTCACTGGAACAAAAAGGCCTCGCATATCGGACAGTCGGGCACCAAGGACGCCGAAGCAGATCAACAAAGAGGCCTCCGTCAACAGCGGCAGCGCGTACTCGCTGTGCATTCGGCGGCGCCGTGCGTAGTTGACCAGGACCGCTGAACTCGCAGCGCCTGCGAGGAACGACAACAGCCCGCCCGCCCCGCTGAGCACCACGTCGTATACGCCCAGGACAAGGTTGTCGGCCATCGAAGAGACGATGCCCGTCATGTGAGAGGTGTACTGCTGGACGGCCAGGAACCCACCGGCATTGATGGCCCCGGCCACGAATGCCAATGCGAATCCCAGGTGGCGATTCGCATTCGCGGTTCGTTTTCGGCCTGTAAGGCGCCTGGCGTAGTTGATGGGCATTTCGATGGCGAAATCCAGATGTTACGCGTCCGGCAATAGATCCCGGTGGTAGCGAACGGAAGGTCCGCACAGATGTTGCATCAGGCCGCGCGATTGATATTCGTCAAGGAAGCCAGCAACTGCAGCGAGCATGCTCTTGGCGATTGCCACCGATTTTGCATTCGCATCGAAAGGAACTGAAATGAAGAAGATGATCCTCATCACCGCAGCGCTGATGTCGCTTGCCGGTTGTTCATCGTTCCCAGGGGCGGGAGCCAAAAAGGCGGATGAACACGCCGCACATCACCCCGCGAGCACCGCAGCGAAGGCCGACACCGCCAAGGTTGACGAGCAAATGAAGCTGATGCAGGACATGCATCAGAAGATGAAGGCCGCCAAGACGCCGGCAGAGCGTGCGGCGCTGATGAAGGACCACATGAGCGCGATGCAGGGCGGCATGACCATGATGAGCCAGATGAGGAGCGGCATGCCGAGGCAAGACGGTGGCAAGTCCTCGATGCCGGCGGAGCCGCCCATGCAGAAAGACATGATGGAGCGCCGCATGGACATGATGGAAATGATGATGCAGATGATGATGGACCGGGAAGCGGCGAAGCCGCCGGCAGCCAGGTAGCGTCCTCGGTCATGGAGGCGTGGAGATGGATACGCGAAACAACGAATCGCCGACATTCTGGCGCTCGCCCGGCGGAATCGCCCTGCTTGTCGTCGCGCTCGTCGGCGGCTTCTTCCTGTACGCCGAGCACCGGGCACATTTGCTCGGAGTGCTCCCATTGATTCTCGTGCTTGCCTGTCCGTTGATGCACGTCTTCATGCATCACGGGCACCGTCATGGCGGGCATTCTCGAGGCCGCAGCCCACGGGAGCCGGACAATGAACAGCGCCAACAATGACTACGGCCTCTGGGGCCTGGTATTGCTGAACTCCTTCATCTTCGTGGGGTTCGCCTACAGCTTCTTCAAGCCGACCACGCTTCGGGACTGGAGGAGCTTCGGTGCGTACTCGGCCTTCATCGTGGCGCTCTTTGCGGAGATGTACGGCTTCCCGCTGACGATTTTCCTGTTGTCCGGCTGGCTCGGCGCCAAGTTCCCCAATGTCAACCTGTTCGGGCACGAGGCAGGACACCTCTGGTGGCTGTTCACTGGCCAGCACGGCAATCCGCACAGCGGCGTGTTGCATATCCTGAGCTTCGTTGCCATCTTCGCCGGCTTCGCGCTGTTGTCCAAGGCGTGGCAGGTGTTGTATTACGCGCAGCGGCGACACGAACTCGCGACAGCCGGCCCATATTGCTTCATCCGGCATCCGCAGTACGTTGCGTTCGTTCTCATCATGTTCGGCTTTCTGCTTCAGTGGCCGACGGTGCTGACGCTCGCTATGTTCCCGGTCCTGGTCGTGATGTACGTTCGGCTGGCGATGTCCGAAGAGCGCGATTCGGAGCGCGAGTTCGGAGACCCATGGCGGGCATACGCGGCGGTGACACCGCGCTTTCTTCCCTCATGGGGGCGTGCTCGCCATCGGCATGCCTAGCGTTTCGCCTCGCATCAAGAGCGCCGAGCTGCTGTCTGGCATCGGCGCCACCGTCCTCGGACTGGGTCTGGGGTTGCTCGCGCCGATGCCGATGCAGCGATTCGCGCTGCCCTTGCTCGGCGCCGGCGTGCTGCTGCATGGCGCGGGTATGACGCTCAAGCATCGGCTGGAGATCGGCGAGCGCGAACCGCAGTGGTGGGAGCTCGCCGTGTTCTGGGCATGCTGGGCCGGCTTGCTGGCAACTCTCGGATCGGTGGCTTACCTGCTCGTTGCCCCGTCTTCGGGCTGAAGCAAGCACCGAGGGGCGGCTTGACCTTCCCCCCGTGGGAAGGCACAGACTGCATCAATTTCGCGGGAAAGAACATGCCATCGACCTCCGACACCTCAGCCGACCTTCACGCGCACCACCACGCGACGCATCAGGGCCATCGCGACCACGGGGTGCAGCCAGGCCGAGCGTCTTCTCCGTCGACGATGACGCCAAAGGCGAACGCCAAGGACGTCGAGTACACGTGTCCCATGCATCCGCAGGTGCGCCAGATGGGGCCGGGGAACTGTCCCATCTGCGGCATGGCGCTCGAGCCGGTGATGGCCACGTCCCAGACGGGCGATAGCCCCGAGTTGAGGGACATGACGCGTCGCTTCTGGGGTGGCCTGGTGCTCACCCTTCCGGTGTTTGTGCTGGAGATGGGCGCGCACTTGGTCGATATCCATCACCTGATCGGACAGCAGGCCTCGAACTGGGCGCAGCTTGTGTTCGGAACGCCCGTGGTGCTATGGGCCGGTTGGCCGTTCTTCGTGCGAGCGTGGCTCTCCGTCAAGAACCAGAGTCTGAACATGTTCACCCTGATCGCGCTCGGGACCGGCGTGGCCTGGGTCTACAGCATCGCAGGCACGCTCGCGCCCCAGCTGTATCCTTCGCAGTTCCGCCTGCCAGATGGTGCGGTGGCCATCTACTTCGAGGCCGCGGCGGTGATTACAGTGCTGGTGTTGCTGGGGCAGGTCCTGGAGCTGCGCGCTCGCGAGAAGACCTCGGGCGCCATTCGCGCCCTGCTCGAACTCGCACCCAAGACGGCCATTCGGGTGAAGCCGGATGGGTCCGACGAGACGGTTCAGCTCGACATCGTCCAGGTCGGTGAGCTGCTGCGCGTTCACCCGGGCGAGAAGGTGCCGGTCGACGGCGAGTTGACGCAGGGCCGGGGCACGGTCGACGAGTCGATGATCACCGGAGAGCCGATGCCGGTCGCAAAAGCGCCTGGCTCCAAGGTCACCGCGGGAACGCTCAACCAGACCGGCGGCTTCGTCATGCGCGCGCAGAAGGTGGGCGTCGATACGTTGCTCTCGCAGATCGTCCAAATGGTGGCTGCCGCGCAAAGAAGCCGCGCGCCGATCCAGCGCATGGCCGACCAGGTGGCAGGGGCGTTCGTGCCGGCGGTGATGGCGGTCGCTGTGCTGACGTTTGTCGCCTGGCTCGTCTGGGGTCCTAGCCCAGCCTTCTCCTACGCGCTCATCGCGGCGGTTGCGGTGCTCATCATTGCCTGTCCGTGTGCGCTGGGGCTGGCGACGCCAATGTCCATCATGGTGGGCGTGGGCCGCGGCGCGCAACAGGGCGTGCTCATCCGCGATGCCGAGGCGCTGGAGCGCATGGAGAAGGTCGACACGCTGGTGGTCGACAAGACCGGTACCTTGACCGAAGGTAGTCCGAAGGTAGTCCAGGTCGCGCCGGCCGCCGGGTTCGATGCGGCTGCGGTGATGCAGAAGCTCGCCAGCGTCGAGCGTGCGAGCGAACATCCGCTGGCCGCCGCCATCGTGGCCGAGGCGCGGGACCGCAAGCTGACGCTGTCGTCCGTCAGCGACTTCGACTCGCCCGTCGGCAAGGGCGTGGTCGGTGTCGTTGACGGTTCACGCGTGGTTTGCGGGAGCGCCAAGTTCCTCGCGGAGCAGGGCATCGATGTGGCCGCGCTGGCCGCGCAGGCAGAGTCCCAGCGTTCGAGGTCGGCGACGGTCATCTTCGTGGGACTCGATGGTCGTCTTGCCGGTTTCGTCGCCATCGCCGACCCCATCAAGGCCACAACCCCGCAGGCTCTCAAGGCCCTGCGCGATGCCGGCGTCCGTATCGTCATGCTGACCGGCGATGGCAAGACGACGGCGGAGGCTGTGGGGCGGGAGTTGGGTATCGACGAGGTCATCTCGGAGGTGTTCCCCGAGGACAAGGCATCCGTTGTCCAGCGGCTGAAGGCGCAGGGCAGGGTGGTCGCGATGGCGGGGGACGGGGTCAACGACGCGCCCGCCCTGGCCGCAGCGGACGTAGGCATCGCGATGGGGACCGGCACCGACGTGGCAATGGAAAGTGCCGGCGTCACGCTGCTGAAAGGCGACTTGATGGGCATCGTTCGGGCTCGCCTGCTTTCGAAGGCGACGATGAGAAACATCCGCCAGAACCTCTTCTTGTCATTCGCCTACAACGTCGCCGGCATCCCGATCGCCGCCGGTGTTCTGTATCCGTTCTTCGGCCTGCTGTTGTCGCCGGTCGTGGCGGCGGCGGCGATGGCACTGTCATCGGTCAGCGTCATCGCCAACTCGCTGAGACTGCGAGCCGGAAAGGGCGACCGATGACGAAGTGAGCGAACTGGGCCAACCTTGCTCATGAACCGTGCCGCCTCATGGCACGCCGCAAGGGGACGGCGAGAGGCCGAATCTCCCAAGTGTCAAGCAGTTTGCCTGACGCAGATCATGGAGTTCGGCGCCGGGCTGGCTAGACTGCCCCTGGGTTCCACCGGATTTCGGAGGTTCAGTATGGCCAACCGGCTCGCGCTATGGCATGCCGAGCATGTCAACTTCTCCCGGCTCCTCGATGTGTTTGAAGAGCAGGTCACCAGGTTTCACGAAGGCGAAGATCCGGATGTCGACCTCATGCTCGAGATCGTCTCGTATCTGCGGGAGTTTGGGGACCGCTTTCACCATCCGCGCGAGGACGCCGCATTCGCGAGCCTGGTCATGCGCGATCCGTCGTTGCGCCTCCCAATCAATCGCCTGCTGCAGGAGCATCGCGCAATCGCCGCTGCCGGCGAAGAGCTTGTGACGCGACTGCAGGAGGTCGTCGCCGATGCTCTGATCCTGCGCGAGACCGTAGAAGCGGCGGCAGCACTCTACTTGGTTTACTACCGGCACCACCTTGCCACCGAAGAAAGGGACATCTTGCCGCGCGCGGCGCTTTTGCTCACAGCGCAGGACTGGGAGATCGTCGCCGGGGCGGTTCCATCCGGTTCGGATCCATTGTTCGGAGAAGCGCCGAGTCCGACCTATGGGAGGCTGCGCGAGTTGCTGGCGGCAAGATAACCGGCGCCTCGATCCGGCGGCAAAGCTCCCTCGGGCACCCGAACAGCGTCGCTCGCAAAGCCCGAAGCCTCTGTCTTCGAGCACAGGGGGCGATCGGCGGCGACGCCCGGAACGGCCGCAGCAGCGCAAGACCTTGTCCTGGCGCAAGGTCAGTATTCACCGCACGGGGGACACTGCTTCATGGATCAAAGCACGCGAGTCCACGTCGCAAGGCCACACCCGCTGCTGAACGACGCGCAGGGTTTCGCGACCGCGATACTGTTGGTCGCCCTGGGGCTGGCCATGCTTCGCAGCGCCCAACTGTTGACCGGCGGCATTCCTGGTCTGGCCTTCCTGATGAGCTATGCGACAAGCTGGCCTCTCGGCTGGACCTTGCTCATCGTGAACCTGCCGTTCATCGCATTCGCCTGGCGCGTATTCGGAGCGCGATTCACCTGGAAAACCATCATCGTCGTCGCCGGTTTGTCGCTCGGCGTCGAAGGAATGGGCAGGGCTCTCAGCGTGCACTCGGCGCACCCGCTGTTCGCAGCGATCGTCGGTGGTTTGCTGATCGGTGTCGGTTTGCTGGTGCTGTTCCGTCATGGTGCCAGCCTGGGTGGATTTGGCGTGCTGGCACTGTTTCTGCAGCGGCGGCGTGGATGGCGCGCGGGCACGGTGCAAATGGTGTGTGATGCCGCGATCGTTGCGGCGGCATTCGCTCTCGTTGAACCGAGCCGTGTCGTCTATTCCATCGTGTCGGCAGTGATGGTGAATCTGGTTTTGGTGTGGAATCATCGACCGGGCGAACAAGGTCTGCCGCCACGGAGCTCACCCGCGCCACGCGAAGCGCCGTTCGGCCAGGCTCATGCGGACAAGGCTCACGCCGTCGGTGATGCGTCCGGGACCGGCATACGCCATCACTTGGCGCAGGACTCGCGGCCCGGCTCGGGCAACCGGCCCTACCAAGGCGCCAGCCCACGAGTACGGAGGTCGCTGAGAGGTGCTGCAGGTGATGTGGGCGAATCGATTGATCAGTCGTTGAGCCACATCAAGGGGCCACTCGCCAGGCGCCGGTAGCCTTGTGTCTTCAGTATCAAAGGAGATCACATGGCTGCCCTGGATCGATCCGACGCACTCTCGCTCGACTTGCCCTTCATGGACCAGGCGTGCAAGGAGTTCTTCGGGCTCTTGGCGCTGGTTGACAAGGCTGACAACGCGCAGCTGCCATCGGCCTGGCGCGACCTGGTGGAGTGCGCCGCCGAGAATTTTGCGCGCGAAGACATCTGGATGCGAACGACCGGTTACGCATCGCGCAAGGAGCACGCGATCCAGCACCGCGTGGTGCTGGGGGTCATGCGCGAAGGTGCGTTGCAGGCCGAGGAAGGAAGGCTGCTGCAGGTGCGGGAGATGGCGCATCAGTTGAGAGACTGGTATGTCAAGCATGTGCAGACAATGGACGCCGCGCTGGCCCTCCACTTGCGCAGCGCACGATTCGAACCCGCGCCCGCCGACGTGCCGGCGCAGGCCTCGCTTCCCGTGTGGTCCGCGCTGCGTGCCGCCGTGGAGCACGGTGCGACGCATTGAGCGCTAGGGAGCCGCTCCGGGCAACTGCAGGCCGCCCTGGCCTGTGAGGCGCGCAGTGATCGCCGCCTTCAGCGGTGGCAGATGCTGGGCCGCGCGAAGGATCAGCTGACGTGCGAAGCGCTGCGGTGCGCCGGTGCTGGCATAGAGCTTCGCCACGGCATTCGTGCCGTGGTAGATCAGGGCCGAATCGCGACGATGCCTGCGTTCGTAGCCCGCCAGAACCGCGGCGGCGCCGATGTCCTGGTTGGCGGCGCGGGCTGCGCAGAGTGCGTGTGTGAGAGAGGTGATGCTTTGCAAGCCTAGGTTGTAGCCGTGGGCCGTGACCGGATGCATGCCGACGGCCGCGTCGCCGACCAGCGCGCTGCGCAGGGCCGCAAAGCGGCGGGCATACGCGGCAACGAGCGGGTAGGCGAAGCGCCGCCCGAGCAGTTGCATGCGGCCCAGCCGGCCGCGGAACTGGCGCTCCACCAGGGTCGCGAACGCACGTTCGGGCAATGCCAACAGCTGCGCCGCCGCGGCGGCGTCGGTGGTCACCACGACCGACGAGACATGGCCCGCAGCGGGCAGCACCGCGAGCGTGCGTTCGTAGCCGAAGCACTCATACGCGACGTCGTCATGTGGCAGGTCGTGCTGCATCCGGCACACGATCATGGTGCGGCCGAAGTCATGCATGTCGGCCGCGATGCCGAGCTGCCGGCGGGACCAGGAGAATCGGCTGTCCGCCGCGACGAGCAGGCGGCCGCGCAGATGGTGCGGCGCGCACGGTGAGGTGCCGAACTCAAGTTCCGCGTGCGTGGACAAGGTGCCGATGCGCAGCGCCTGCGCGCTATCCATCAGACGCAGTCCCGGGCGCTGTGCCGCAGCTGCAAAACTGACGCGGCGCAGTGCATGGTTCGGCACGATCCAGCCCAGAGCGTCGGCGCCGTGGCCGTGCGCGTTGAAGGACAGCGCCGAGCGCTGCCGATCGCCATCCATGACGCGCGCTTCCCGGATGCGCCCGATTTCTTCGGGCAAGAGGCGCTGCCAAAGTCCCAGTGCGCGCAACGTGGCCACGCTGGCGTGGGTCAGCGCGATGTCGCGTCCGTCCTCGGCCGGGGCGGCCAGGGCCTCGCGCGGCTGGGCGTCCAGCACGGTAGCGGTGAAGCCGGCGTCGGCCAGGGCAATGGCCAAAGCCAGCCCGGTCGGACCGGCGCCGACGATGAGGACGTCACGATCCTGCTGCATTCAGTTTCCTCCGTGGATGAGGAGCCGGATTGTGGGCGGCGCAGCAGCGCTCACCTTGACGGAGGTCAAGGGTTGGCGAAACGGGCCTTGGCGCCCGAAAGTTCAACACGCGGCGCTTCAGGTCGAGCGCCGTGGGCGAGGGCGAGTTTGGCTGCAATGCTCCAGCGTTCAGCGGGCCAGCCTGAACTGACAGGCGTGGCACCGGATGGCCGCCGGTTCGATCAGCATGCGTTCGCGCGCGATGACACGCTCGCAATCGAGGCAAAGCGCGTAGAGGCCCAGGGAGATGCGTTGGAGTGCCTGTTCGATATCCTGCAGCGTCGGCCGACGAACCTTGACGGCAGCGAAGGCCGTGACATTGCCGACTTCCCCAGCCGACGAAGGGCAGGGCTCGGAAGCCTGCGCGTCGGGCGCATGCTCGGCGCGGCCGTCGTGCAGCTGGGCGCGTTCGCTGAGCGCCCACCGCTTCAGGATGTCCAGACGCTCGATGAAGGACTGCAGATCTTCCGGCTTCATGTGGTTCATGCTGGCGGCTCGGGATGAGGTTGACTGGCCGCCAGTATCCGGATGTCCATTCGCCCGGGATTTGATCCGCGTCAAATTCCGCGTCGCCCCAAAACTCCGCGCAGCTGCCAGCGGGCGACCTTGTCCGTATCTGGCCTGACGGCGTGTGACAGCCGTTGGCCCAGGAGCAGCCCTCGGATTCTCACCTCCCAAGCTTTCCGAAAATCCGGCGGATAACCGCGTCTGCATCCGCGTCGAAGCAGCGCCCATGACTGAGCAAGATGCGGCGAGGCCGCCATGCGTGAAGTTTCGCGATGGCCGCAGCTGCCTTTTTCCGCTGCAACAACAGCGGCAGGCGCATCCCGAAGAACACCTGCCCGCGTGGGTAGTACATCCCGCTCATCCTCGTCAACGTTCGCCAAGGCTCGTCCATCTTGTCCAACTCGATGTTGATGATGGCGTCCGTCACGATGAGAGATTCTGATTCCCGGTGGAAGAAGATGAATTCCTTGAAGTAGCCACCCGGAAACAGCGTTTGGTCCAGTTCGTTCCGCCATTCGCCCGGCGGGTCCAGATCGAGGTCTCTCCCGAAACGGATCTCCACGCGCCGCGCTCTGCTCCTTCTGCGTACGCCCGGCGACGCCCATGCGACGGCATCCGGAAAGGCGTTCAACCACTCCCCAATGTTGGCATAGTGGAACTGGTTGGGGGAGATCAGATACCGGACAGTCCCGAGGTGCTCAAGCTCGTCTGCAAGCTTGCGATCGAACTTCGTCGGCGAGTGAAGGAAAAGATCGCCGTTCGAGAGGCGCACCACCGTCATGCGGGTGGTGAACGGTAGCGGCAGCCTGACGCCAGCCACGGTCAGGTATTCAAAGGGCCCGTCGACAACTCCGATGTTTGCCGCCACAGGCTTGTACACATTGATCGGCTCGTAAAGTGCTGCGCCCATGTTGCCGTCTCGGATACATCCTGCACGATTCTGGCAGCGCTTGACCCTGCCGACCTTCTTTGGGGCCCTAAGCCGCCGTACATGGCCGTTGGACGGCCCGCATACACGAAGGTCCGCAGGCGCGACACGGGAATGTTCGAATGTTCGGTGGCGCGCCGCGTGAAGATCCCGTGGCGCGCGGGCCCAAGCACCACACCGGATCAAGCACTTTCAGGACGGCTGAGCGAGTGCAAAGGGCCATGAGCGGACCCTCGTCTCGGGCTCCAACCTCCGCCCCTCGACGACGCTCTGCTGTCGAAGAATTACCCTTCGGAGCCGAATGAGCTACGCACTGCGAATATGGGAAGACCCGCAGCCGGCGCATCGTCGCCCGACATAAAGAGCACGCGACGTCCGCCGCTCGTGCGGGTCGGCGGCCATCATCTCCACCAAGTCGCGAAAGCTCAGCTTGAACCGCAGGTACCAGGGCTGGCCTTTGAACAGTTCGTCCATGCTCTGCAACCGCTGCGCCATCGACTCGCCACCGCAGGGGCGATTTGCACCGGGTGGTCGCGGGCCTGGCCTCGGCCGGCAGTGGGGTGATGCAGACCAGCAGCGCGGCGGCCTGCTCCTTGCGGGGTCGAGCTGCCTGACTACAATTTATAAGCCTACAGCCAAAACGCACGCACCGTTCCCGGCACAGCGCCCGGCCGAGAGCACGTGGCGGCGGGAGAACCGCGCAGGAAGGCCGTAGGGGTGTTTTTCAGGGGGCGGCCGGCCTGACTGGGAGAGCATCATGACGACAACGATTTCGAAACAGGTCTGCTTCCAGCTCGACAGCCGATTGACCGCGGCTGAAGCCGCGCTGGCGGCTGACGGCATAGCATGCCCAGTTCTCGTGGCGGTCGTTGCGGAGTTTCGGCGGAAGTTCGCGAAAACGCGGCCCGCGGTGGAAGGCGCCCCTGCCCCCGGCCAACGCGAGGCCGTATTCGAGCTTGAGCAGGCGGCCGATAGCGCCAAGTGGGCGGCTTTGGCCGACCCGGGTGCGTCCGAGCAGATTAAGCTGGCGGTCGTCGCCGCGCACGACTCGATCTGCTGGTTCAAGGCGACCGGCTGCCTGCTCGACCGGGAGTACGCCGAACAAGACCCGCTCGCCTGCTAACCTGAAGCGTCGTGGGTCGCTGTCGATCGGCGCCGAGGACGCAACCCCGAGGCGTGCGCATCAAGGACTTGGAGCAGATCTACCAGGTCACTTTGAACCCGCTGCGCTCCGACGGTCAGGCCGCAAACAGCCGGTTAGGCCCGCCGGCGCCGTCGAGGATGCGGCAGGATGCGGCCCAGCGGACCTCCGCCGGCAACCTTCACCATGAGCTTGCAATGAAGAATATCCAGGTCATCGACGGCGCCGTGAATTGCGTCTATGACATCCTTGCCGCGACTGACGAGGAGTTCTCGCTCATTTTCCCGGCTGGACAGGACGTCGCGTTCATCGATGAGGTCTACGAACGCAGGCTTGATGAAGCAACGCTCAACAGCGCGTTCAAAGCGCTATGGACACGGCGTGTAGTCAAAGCACAAGCCATGGAAATTCATGGCTTGCTGTTCTACCAATTGGACGAGAAGAAGCCGTATTACCCAAGTAGGCGAGATGAGGAAGCAGTAAACCCGGGCGGCTCCAGACTTCGATAGATGCACATGCCGGCAGCGCGCATGGCTGGCTGGCTGGCAGAAAGCTCTTCGGCAGAATGCGGCCATCACCTGGCCATCACCAGCCATTCAATGTTGATGCCAAAAAGCAGTCGCTCAACGCCGCTCTCGACCCATTGCTGCTGTTAGCAAATTTCGAGTCGAACGCCCGCTTGACATTTTCGAGACCGGCCATTGCCACCCGGTTTCCGCAGGGGGCACGCCGTTGGCTCCACGCGCGCCCACGCAGCACGATGCCTTGACATGGCTTTCGAGGCGAGCGCACGATGTGGCCTCCTTCGATACAGCAGGAGGAAGGCATGTCACAGCTTCCACGGCTTACGCGCGGATCGGCGTTCCTCGGCGCGGCGGTGCTGGGCCTAGTGCTCGCTGGCGCGCCCGATGCGGCGCGCGCGCAGGTGCTGATCAGCGGTTTGAGCCTCAACCCCGACGGCGGAAACCCGAACGACCCGCTCGCCGTCACCGCGTGCAACGGCGCGCCGCAGCTCGGCGTCGTCTATCGCAACAGCGAGACTGAACCCCACCTCGCGGTCAACCCGACCAATCCGAGCAACATGATCGCCGGCTGGCACCAGGACCGCTGGAGCACGGGCGGCGCACAAAGCCTCGGCGCCGCGTATACGTTCAATGGCGGGGCGACCTGGCAGCAGGTGGTCATTCCGTTCACGCGCTGCTCCGGCGCGATGCCCGGCTCGGCCGGCGATTATGAACGCGGCAGCGATCCGTGGATCAGCTTCAGCCCGAACGGCACCGCGCACTACATGGCGCTGGTCGAGAAGACGTCGGTCAACGAGAACGCGATGGTCGTCGCCCGTTCGACCGACGGCGGCGCGACGTGGTCGCCGCCCGTCGTCATCGCGCGCAACCCGGCGCAGGATCGCGGGCGCTCATTGTTCAACGACAAGAACACGCTCACCGCCGATCCGTTCGATTCGCGACTCGTATACGCGACGTGGACGCTGTTCCGCACCGGGGTCGTGTCGCTCGTGTTCGCGCGCTCGACCGACGGCGGGCAGACGTGGTCGCCGGCGATCCCGATCGCCACGATGGGCAACGCGGCGCCTGCTGAGCAGGCCGTGTTTCGCCAAGGCGCGCAGATCGTCGTGCTGCCGAACCGCACGCTGGTCAACGCGTTCTTCCGCATCCTCTTCGACCGGGCTGCGGGTCGCGTCACGTTCGAGCAGTCGATCCTTCGCTCGGTCGACCAGGGGAAGCATTGGACGCGCGTCGACGCGCGCGTCGCCTCGTTTGCGAGCGTCACCGCGGTCGACCCGGAACTCGGCATCCCGATTCGCGATGCGCAGGAGTTGCCGATCATCGCGGTCAACCGCGCGACCGGTCAGATCTACATGACGTGGCAGGATGGCAACGCCAACACCCAAGGCGGCGCCGGCATCGTAGTCGCGCGCTCGAGCGACGGCGGCGCCACGTGGTCGACGCCGGTGCGCGTCAACCAGGGGACGGCCGCCGGCGTGCAGGCGTTCCTGCCGATCGTTGCGGTCAATGCGCAAGGCCGGGTCGGCGTGCTCTTCTACGACTGGCGCAACGACGTGCTCGGCGACCCGGGGTTGAGCACAGACGTGTGGTTGTCGCTGTTCGACGCCGACCTGAACTACCTCGGCGAGCGGCGGCTCACGCCGCAATCGTTCGACATGCGGCAGATGGTGATCACCGGTCAGCGCGGCTTCTTCCCCGGCGACTACGTCGGGCTTTCGACCGTCGGCACCGATTTCGTCGCCGCCTTCACCGTTGCCAACAACCTAGGTCTGCCGGTCGTCTTCCCGCAGAACAACAATGGCGTGTTCGTCGACAGCCACGACCGCCAGAGCATCGTTTTCATCCGGCAGCCCTGACGATGGCCGTGTGCGAGCGGTTCCGGCGGTGCTTGCGATTGGGCGTCGCGGCGGCGGACCCGAGTCGTGGATCGGGCGCAAGCATCGCGGCGCGCTCGAGATGGACGATCTGCGCGCACAGACCCTTCGCGGCGCTGAACAGGCCGAGCTGGGTGTCGATGAGGGCCTCTGCGTTGAGCGCGCGGATGGCATCCGTTGCAGGGCTGCAGAGCTGACGATCGACCAGCTTTCGTGTTGTCGCCCACGGCCCACGATGCAGGTCCGCCCTGGAGAAATTCCCACGCCCTACGTCGACGTATGTCTGCTGCACTCGGGCAGCGGTCGTTGCCTGCGGCGCCTTCGGAGCACACGGATGTCTCTTGATGGCCGGGATGGTGAGTTCGAGGCGCGGCGGCGAACGGCAGCCGTCGCTGCGAAGCGGTAGTTCAAGGCGGCAGCTCGTAAGACGGCAGAGGGCCCCAACCGGCTGTTCGCGCCCGGCCGCCGTCAGTTCGTGACCGGCTCGCGCGACACGGAAAATTCAAAGATGGGTGAAAAACCCGCCCGAAGATTCAAGCTGTGTTGCGCAGCGGGTTCAAAGTAGCTTGGCAGATCTGCGCCTAAGTCCTTGATGCGCAACGCCTCGGGGTTTGCGTCCTCGGCGCCGATCGACAGGTGCGGAACGACACTGGCGAGGCCAGATCGACGATCGCCAGGTCCCAGCCGTGCGGGTGCTCGACCAGCCAGGTCAGAGCGCCGAGCTCGGTGTCGGCGCATCCCACGATGGCGAGGTCAGCGCAGTGGCTGAGGTCTTCCGTGAGGCGGACACGGGCCGCTGCGCTGTCCTCGGCCATGAATATGCGAAGCTTTGACATGATGCAGGCGTTGGGTGGCGCGAATGCGTATGGAGGTCGGCGAGCTCAGCCAGGCTTGCCGTCCAGGCGGGGGCGGGTCAGCACGGCCCAGTAGCGCACGGCATACAAGCCGAAGCCCAATGTCCAGAAGGCGCCGGAAACAAGCACGGCGGCGAGGGTTTGGGACGGTGCGACGAGCGGCACGAAAATCCGCACGAGCGCGGCGAGCAGCACCAGCACGAAGCAGGCGGTATCGACCTGGTCGGCGCGCAGGATTCGAGCGGTGTGACCTCGCGCCGTGCGGACCATCATCCCGATGATGAGCCCCCCGGCCGCGCCGACGGTCAGCGCGTGGGTAGCCAGCGACGGCGACACCCAGCCATGCAATGCCAACACCCGCAACGCGAGGTGCACGGGAATCCACGCGTAGGCCAGGTGCAGCACGAGAACGAGTGTGTTGTTCAGCGTTTTCCAGGGCCGCCAGAGCAGCCAACGCACGAGATGCACGAGCGCCGCCGGCACGGCGATGGCTGCCACGACAAGCGACGGCAGGCCCATTGCGTCGCTGATCGGCAGCGCGATCAGAGAGCCCAGCGCCACCTTCTCGATCAGGGGGTGTCGCGTCGCATTGGCGCCGGAAATGCCGTTGTTGGTGAACATCGGGATCACCCGGCCGCCCATGACCGCCATGATGAACAGCAGGACATCCAGGGCCAACTGGATGCCGATCCATGTCGGCGTCTGGATCACGCCGAGGGCCGAGAGATGGAAGGCGAATGCAGCGCCCGACAGCACCAGCAGCAATCCAATGAAGAAGTAGTTGCGGCGGTTGCGTGCAGTCACGAGAGGGATGGCCAGCGCCACCGCGCACGCCAGCGGAAACGCCGCGTTGACGACGGCGGCCGTCCAGGCGAAGGGCGTGAGAACGAGGACGCGCCCTGCCACCCACAGCGCCGCCAGGGCGGCCAGCGGCGGTCCCACGGGCGTCGGCTGGCCCGACCAGTTGCGCCCCGCGGTGAAGAGGAAGCCGACGATCACGGCGAGGGCGAAGCCGAACAGCATTTCGTGTGCATGCCACAGCGGGCCCTGGAGGTAGGCCCCCGGCAGCCAGCCGGCGAACTGCATCGCCCACAGGCCGACGGACAGCGCGGCGAAGGCGCTCGCGAGCAGATAGAACGGTCGGAAGCCGAGTTGCCACAGGGCAAAGCCGGGCCCTTCTTGGGCCGCGGGTGGTTGCGCGCGTTTGACGGCGGTGAAGGGCGCCATTACTGGGTCTTTCTGGCGCCGGCGGCGCCGTGTTGGAGTCGCCACGCCACGGCCGCGCCGGCCACGGTGGCGGCAAAGAAGCCGATCGTCGCTGCGTTGAATGAGGCGCCGGCAGCGCGCAGCGGTTCGCTGAAGGTCCCCAGGACGAGCCGCATCAGGAGCGACAGGTGCAGGGCAGCCAGCGGCAGATAGAAGAAGGCGCCGAACTGCAGCTTGACCCGTGCGATCGCCGGCAGCACGACCGGCGCGTGCCCCATCATCATGCTGACGACGAAGCCGAGTCCCAACGCGTGCAGCGCTGCGTCGCGGGTGGCCCATCCGAGCGCCGTCGTGGCCCACGCCACGCCGGCGACCCCGAGCCAGGCGTAGCCGCCCAGGAGACAGACCGCCATGTAGCGGCTAATGCCGTGCGCGAACACCGTGCGTCGCGCGACATCGAAGGTCACCAGCCACGCGGCGAGCAGCACGAGCGCCGTGCCGTAGACCAGCCCACCGGCGCGCGGCGCCACGCCCGACCATGCGGCGCCCGCCAGCAGCAGCGACAGCACGACATGCAGCGTGACGCTGGCGCTCGGGCGTCGGCGCATGAGCCGCGTCATCTCCAGGCGTTCGGCGGCGATCGTCATGACGAGAAAGGCAAACCACCAGGGAAAAACTGTATTGCCGCCATGTCCCAGCGCGAACAGAACGTTGCCTGTCACCCATGCGGCCGCGCCGACCAGCAACAGAAGGGTGTGGGCCGCGTGTTGGCGCCGCACGACGACCGCGTTGACCGCAAGGAAGGACACCGCCGCCGCCACGCCGAGCCACGCGCCGGCGGCCTGCTGCCCAAGGACCAGGCACAGCGCGCCGGAGCCCGACGCGAGCGGCGCGAGGAAAGCCGCACGATGCTTGACGGCCACTGCGCGTTCGATGCCGATGACCGTGCCCAGAAAGCCGCAGATCATGAGGGCCGCATGCACCAGCAGCACCTGGCCGGTCCAGGCGAAGGAAAGCGGATCCGGCACCGCGACGCCGAGCCGCCAAAGTCCGCCCGCGACACCTGCCACCAAGGAGACGGTCACCAGCGCACCGAACACCACGCGCGCGAAGATCCATGTGCGGGATGCCGGTGCCCAGCGGCGGGCTCGGACGGCAGGACGTTCGGCGTTCACCATCCCATGAACCGTCTGGCGTTGGCGCTCATGCGGTCTGGGGTCCAAGGCGGCTCCCACACCAGTTCGATGCAGATCCTGAGATCGGCCGGGAGGACCTTGTCCAGCTCGAGCTCTGCATCCTCGATGATGAGGTCGATCACCGGGCAGGCGGCTGAAGTCATCGTGATCAGCACGTGCGCGGTTGTGCTGTCTACGGTGACGCCGTAGATGAGGCCGACATCGACGATGTTCATCGAGACTTCCGGATCGACGACGCGTGACAGCGCGTCGGCGATCGGCTGGCGCAAGGCCTCCGGCCCGTCGTAGGGAATGGAAGCCGCCTCGAGAGTTGCCTGCTCTGGTGTACGAGCGCGACGAGAGGAGGAGGTCATGCCGCCCCCTTGGCAGCGCGACGCACTGGGGCTTGATCGACAAAGAATATTGCGGAAAGCGCCTCCCGGTTGTGAACCAGGTCCGCCAGCGTGTATCGATGCAGCACCGCATGAAACGCCGCCACGGCCTCATCCAGCACGCCGCGCAGACGGCACAGGCCGGTGATCCGACATTCGCCACCGCCTTCCCCGAAACATTCCACGATCGCGTTGCCTTCGGTGTGACGCACAACGTCGCCGATATTGATCGAGTCGGGCGCCTTCGCGAGCGACAGACCGCCTCCCTTGCCGCGGACGTTGGCGAGCCACCCGTGCTTGCCCAGGAAATGGACCACCTTGGTCAAGTGATGCTCCGACACCGCGAAAGAGGAGGCGATCTCGGCGATGGTGGCGCGTCGCTCCGGCTGCGCGGCCAGGTAGATCAGCACCCGCAGGCTGTAGTCGGTGAAGGCGGTGAGCTTCATGATCTCTCACGGGCAAGCCGCCTCACCGTTCGGCCACGTGGCCCGCCTGGACGGCCAGACCTTTGCGGCCCTTCAAGCGCGGCGATGTTTGCGGCGCAGATTGCGACGCTGGGCGGCGCAGCAGACGCAGCGCGTACCCGGCGAGCAGCACCGCGCCCAGGGCGAAGACGATGTCGCCCGGAACACGCATCCAGACCAGGATCTCCATCACGCGGGAATGCACGATCTCGGCAGAGCGGGCGTACCACAAGCCTTGCGTGACGCTGGCCCAGGCCTGGTAGATGCCGGCGGGCAGCAGCGACAGGAACACCATCATGGCAAGACCGATGTTGAGGCCCCAGAACGCGGGCTTGAGCAAGCCGTCGGCGTGCAGCTCGCGCTCGTACAGACCGCGCAGGCAGAACAGCATCAGCCCGATGCCCAGCATCCCGTAGACGCCGAAGAGCGCGGCGTGGCCGTGGGCGGCGGTCATGTTGAGCCCTTGCACGTAGTAGAGCGAGGCGGGCGGGTTGATCGCGAAGCCGAGCACGCCGGCACCGATGGTGTTCCAGAAGCCGACGGCCACGAAGCACATGATGGTCCACTTGTAGGCGGCGAGCCAGGGCATGGCCTGCGACCGCCGGTAGGTCTGCAGCGCCTCGAGGCCGATCAGGGTCAGCGGCACGACCTCGAGCGCGGAGAACACGGCGCCCACGGCGATCACCGACGTCGGCGTGCCGGTGAAGTAGAGGTGGTGCAGCGTTCCGAGGATGCCGCCGAACAGGAACACGATGGTCTCGGCGATGATCGCTCGGTTGGCGCTTTCGGTGCGCACCAGGCCCAGACGCGTGAAGATGAGCGCGACGACGGCGGTGGCGAACACCTCGAAGAAGCCTTCCACCCACAGGTGCACCAGCCACCAGCGCCAGTACTCGATCATCGAGTAGTGGGTGTGCTGTCCCCAAACCAGCGAGGTGGAATAGAAGCCGCCGATGCAGGTTGCCGACAGGAACACCATCGCGATCAGGCCTCGCGATGCCGAGGGCTTGGTCAATGCCGGCCACAGCGCGCGACCCAGCAGGAAGACCCAGAAGAGCAGGCCGACGAACAGCAGCACTTGCCAGACGCGGCCCATACTCGTGTATTCCAGGCCCTGGTTGCCCAGCCAGAAGCTGAAGTCAACGCCACGGTGCTGCAAGGTGCCGAGCCAGCCGGTCAGCGTGGAGCCGACGACGATGGCGATCAGGGCCCAGAAGAGCACATCCACGCCGAGCTTCTGCAGCTTGGGCTCGCGGCCGGACAGCAGCGGGGCGATGTACAGGCCGGTGGCCAGCCACGCGGTCGCGATCCAGAAGATGCCGATCTGCGTGTGCACCGTACGGCTGACCACGTAGGGAAGCAGCTCGGCCAACGGAAGCCCGAAGAACGACTGCCCCTCGACCGCATAGTGGGCCGTGATGACCCCCATCGCGATCTGCAGCAGCATCAGCCCGATCACCGCGAAGAAGTACTTGCGCGTGGCCTTCATGGAGGGCGTCGCGGTGGCACCGAGCAGCGGGTCCGTCTTGGGCGGCTGCGCCTCGGCTTCGTGCCTCTGGCTGCCGTGCAGCCACAGCATGGCGGCGATGGCTGCCAGCAGCAGGACGATGCTGACCATCGACCAGACAGCCGCGGAACTGGTCATGGTGTTACCGACCAGCGGCTCGTGCGGCCAGTTGCTGGTGTAGCTCAGTCCCGTCTCCCCAGGTCGGTCGGTGGCCGCAGCCCACGCTGTCCAGAAGAAGAAGGCGGTCAGTGCCTGGCGGTCGGCGCGATCGGGCAGCGTGTCCAGCGTCATGGCATATTGCTCGCGCAGCGTGGCGACCGAGCCGTCGTGGCCAAACAGGGCCTCATAGTGCGCGGCCGTTTCTCGGATCGCCTGCGCGCGTTCCAACGAAACGCTGACCACACCGCTCGTGCTGTCGTAGGTGTTGCGCCGCATCTCGTCGATCACCGTGGCGTCGAGCGCACCGCGTTCCGATGCGCTCAGCGCGGAGGGCTCCTTGCGGTAGGGCTGCGCGTGGCGATTCTTGAGCGCAACGGCCTCACGGTGCAGCCAGTCCGCGGACCAGTCGGGCGCGACGTAGCCGCCATGGCCCCACACGGAGCCCAGCTGCTGTCCGCCGGCCGACAGCCAGACCTGTTGGCCCCGCTGGACCTGCTCGCCGGTGAAGATCACCTCGCCGTTGGAGGCGGTGACGGATGCGGGAATCGGTGGGGCCGTCAGGTAGATCTGCACGCCCAGGTAGCCGAGTGCACCGAACGACAGTACGAAGATGAAGGCGAGCCAGCGCCACAGCCTGTTGTTGTTTCTCATGACATTTCCTTGGGTCATCGAAGAGGGGCCCGGCGTTCAGGCGCCGCCGCATCCACCGCAGCAACCCCCGCTCGCATTGGCGGTGAAGGCCGGGATCTTGGTGATGGCAACGCGCCACACCGAGGGACCTTCCTCGAGGTAGTTCCATGCGAAGCGGTTGGGCCACTGCGCCTGCAACTGCGCGCAAAGCGGCCTGGGATCGTGGTCGTTCACGAGTTCGATGGCGTGGCCGTCATCGAGGGCGGCGAAGGTCGAGAAGATGTGCGAATGACGAAAGCGTGGTTCCAGAACTCGGACATCGACGGTGGAGGAGAAGACTGCAGATTTCACGGGGATTCCTTGTGGATAGCGAAGGGGCTAGAAGGTGTATTCAAGATGCATCTATGCTAGGAAAGGGCCCGGCGCGAGGTGTTGATCTGCATCAAGGTCCGCATCGAAATCGAGGTCGCCTGCGAGCGCCATCGGAGCGCTGCGCCGCGTCACCGGCTTGAGCGCAGATGCAGGACATCGCGGCGATGTCTCGACGGTCCAGTTGCAGTGCAGCGTGGTTCGCCAGCTGCGCGGCGCTGGAGCAGCCGGAGCACGACCAGACCAAGGGGCTTGCGGCGGGATCGTCAAGCGGCCTATCCATCATGGTCAGGCCACGTAACGCAGCACCGTGTAGAAGTGGCAGCCGCTTCCGGCCAGCACGAACAGATGCCACAGCCCGTGGCCGTGACGGACCTTATGGTCGGTGGCGTAGAAGAGCAGGCCGACCGTGTAGCAGGCGCCGCCGCCCAGCAGCCAGCCGAAGCCCGCCGGCGTGAGTGCCCGCCAGAGTGGCCACGCCGCTACCAACGCGAGCCACCCCATGAGCATGTAGATTGCCAGCGACACGGCGCGCGCGCCTCGGGCGAGCCAGATTTCCTGGACGATGCCGGCCAGCGCCAGCCCCCACACGACACCCAGCAGCGACCAGCCCCATGCGCCACGCAGCGACACCAGCGCGAACGGCGTGTAGCTGCCGGCGATCAGCAGGTAGATGGTGCAGTGATCGAATTTGCGCAGGACATCTTTCGCGCGTCCCTTGAAGCTGTGGTACAGGGTCGAGAACAGGTAGAGCGCGACCAGCATCGCGCCGTAGATGCTGAAGCCTGTGATCTTCCAAGGGTCGCCCGCGCGACTGGCCTGCGTGATCAACCAGGCGGTGCCCGCCGATGCGAACCCGGCGCCGGCGAGATGGCTGATGCTGTTGAAACGTTCGCCGCGGTACATGCCTTGCACTGCTTATTCGCGAGCGCTGCGGCGCTCGCCCAGCAAGCGCTGGATCAGGCGGTCCTTCTCTGCCCATTGGGCCTCGACCCATTCGCGAATCCGCTGGCGGTGCGCCCTGTCGCCCGATGAATCCCCGCCCAGCAGGCTGGGCGGAATGGCACATCGACGGACGTCGACGGTGACGGCCTTCACCTTGCCGCACAGCAGCGCCCAGAAGCTGGGCGTCCCCTCGGGGTAGACGATGGTCACGTCGAGCATGGCCTCGAAGCGCTCGCCCATCGTGGCCAGCGCCACGCCGAGGCCACCCGTCCTGGGTTCGAGCAGATGGCGGTAGCTGCTGTTCTGCGCGGCATGCTTGGCCGCCGTGAAGCGGGTGCCCTCGGCGAAATTGATGACTGCCGTCGGAACGCGCTTGAACTTCTCGCAGGATCGTCGGGTCGCTGCCAGATCCCCTCGATGCGCATTCCGGCCTCGGCCGCGTTTCATGAACGGAAAGTCGAGCGCCCACCAGGCCAGCCCGATCACCGGCACCCAGATGAGCTCGCGCTTCAGAAAGAATTTGAGAAACGGGATGCGTCCATGGAAGGCACGCTGCAGCACCAGGATGTCGACCCAGCTCTGGTGATTGCTCGACACCAGATACCAGCCGCGGCGATTCAGGCCCTCGAGGCCCCGGATCCTCCATGGCGCCGGGCACGCGGGCGCGATCCACGCGTTGTTGACGGCCACCCATCCGGTGGCCAGGGTGTTCAGGATCCGGTCACAGCCGGTGCGCACGCTGCCGGCGGGCACGATCAACTTGACCAGCGCCGGTGGCACCATCAGGGTGAACGCGACCAGCGTGTTCAAGCCGAGCAGTGCAGCGCTGAGGGCACCGCGCAGCAGGGCGAGCATCGGTTGGAGGGCAGACAAGGAATGGCGTGCAGAAGGAGGAGCAGGGCGCCTGCGTTTGCGCAGACCTTCAGCCATTCTGCGTGGGCTGCACCTTTGACTTGTTGATCCCGCTCAACCTTCCATGGCTTGCCGGGCATCGATGGCTGCCTCGCGCAGCGTGGCGATCGAGCCCGTCGGTGCCGTCAGGAGGCCGCACCGCGGCGACGCCGCATCTCCGCGCCCATCGCGTCGCGCGCGCCATCGTCGAGCAGCGCGGCCGCAGCCGGATAGGCGAGCTGCTCTTCGGCTTCGATGTGAGCTCCATACAGGCGCGTGAATGCATCGATCTCCGCTGCACTGGCCGTCGAGATTGCTTGCATCTCTGCGCGCTCGAGCCGTTCGAGGATCGCGCGCACCGTGCGCCAGCGCGCATCCATCTGAAGATGTTCCTGCTGCAGGCGAGCGACCAGCGCGAGCATGGAAGGATCGCCGCGCACGACCAGCGTCGGGAACACATGCATCTCCTCGTCGAGATGGTGCTGCGGCGCGGCCATATCGAAGTAGCGCATGACGTCGCGGGCGGCCTGCCGCGCCTGTTGATCGGCGCCGTGACGCGCGACATGGGCGCGCAGCCGCTCGAGCAGCCCGAGGGTGCGCTCCAGGCGCTCATGGCAGGCTTCCATCATCTCGAAGGGTTGTTCGAATCCGGCCGCTGGCGATGCGATGAGAGAGGCCAGGCGCGAAGAGCGGTTCATGGCGCGGGGACCAGTTCGGAGACATAGCGCTCGAGGTCCGGCCGCGCCGGACCGGCCGCGTGGGCCAGCACGGTGCCCACGCTGATGAAGCAGAGCGGTTCCTCTTGTGGGTCCAGAGCGAACAGTGCGCGCAGTCCGGTGGATTGCAGCGCCTTGCCGGAGGTCAGTGCCGAACCGTAGCCCAGGACTGTCGCGGTCAGAAGCATGTTCTGGATGGCGCATCCGGCCGACACGATCCTCTCGGCGGCCGGAATCTCCTCGTTGTCGGGGCCCAGCCGCACGATCGCCAGCATCAGGACCGGAGCGCGAAAGGCCTTCTCGCGCGCCTTGCCCCGTTCGTCAGGCGTGGCTTGCTGCAGGGCCTGCGCGAATACATCAGCGAGGCGCCCGCGTTGCGGCGGCGGCACGATGACAAAGCGCCACGGGACCAGGCCGCCGTGATCGGGGGCCGCGGCCGCGGCGCCGAGGATCTGCTCGAGTTCGGACCGCTCAGGTCCGGGCGTGCCGAGCCGCTTGGGCAGTACCGTGCGGCGCGTGTGCAGGAGTGCTGCCAGTTGCCGTTCAGTGACAGGCGGATCAGCCAGGATGGCCGTCGAAGCGCAGGCGTCCGTATCAGGAGGCATGTCGAATTCCCCGGATGAGCATGAGAGCGGCTCGCGAGAGGGCAACGAGCGTCAGCATGGTCCGGCCGAGCCGGAAGGTCAAGGTGGCGGAAACACGCAGCAGCGTCGCGGCCGCCCGGGCCGCGTTCATCCGCAACTTCCGAGGTGCCCGCACTGCGTGCAGTAGTCGCAGCCGTCCTTTCGGATCATGGCGTGGGCGCCGCATTCCGGGCACTTGGCGCCCATCAAGGGCGAGGGTGCAGCAGCCGTCGGCGTCGAAACGTCCGGCGCCGTTGGCGCCGAGCCGCTTCGCTTCGCGATCAGCTGCTGAATCGCGTACGCGATGGCGCCGACTTCGGAGTCGTGCCACATGGGCACCTGGCTGCCATCGGCCTTCACGTGATGGCCCAGACGCACGGGACCGCGGTCCCATGCCACCTTGCGCATGTCAGCGAGCGCGCGTTCGAGGAAGCCCCCGCGTGCGGCCAGCGACAGCAGCCGCATGCTCGCGGTGATCCACTGCTGCGATTCGCCGCTCTGGCCCACGGGCATGAAGAACTCGATGGCCCGTTCCCGCCCGTCGGCCAGGGGCAGGAAGGACACCACCAGATAGAGCGTCTGCCGGCCCTGCTGCGTCCAGTACTCGATCTTCTCGGCGCTGGCATTCAAGGCACCCGTCGGACGGCTCTCGATCATCGCGCGCATCGGGTCGGCCGCGGCGTTGTCAGCGCGCGAGGGCGCGCCCTCTTGCGCCGTCGGCGCGACCTCCAGCACCGACCCCAGGATGCTGTTGGGCCGGTAGGTGGCCAGTCCCTTCAGGTTGGCGGTCCAGGCGTGCAGGTAGAGTCCCTTGAAGTCCTCATAGGGGTAGTCGGCGGGCACGTTGACCGTCTTCGAGATGGCAGTGTCGACGAAGGGCTGCACCGCTTCCATCATCGCCAGATGGCCGGCCGCGGGCATCGACAGTGCCGAGACGAAGTAGGCGGGTAACGCGTCGGTGTCCCCACCCAGGGAGCGGTACAGGCGCCAGGCGTAATCTTCAACCTCGTACTCGGAGATGCTGCCGTCGGCTTCGCGCTTCTTGCGCCGATAGGTCCAGGAGAACGCCGGCTCGATGCCGTTCGAGGCGTTGTCGGCGAACGCCAGGCTCACGGTGCCGGTGGGTGCGATCGACACCAGATGGCTGTTGCGGATGCCATGCATGCGGATCTGCTCCTGCAATGCCTGGTCCAGGCGGCTGGCGAAGGTGCCGCGCGCGAGGTAGCGCTGCGCATCGAATAGTGGGAACGGACCCTTCTCGCGCGCCAGCGCCACCGACGCCGCGTAGGCGGCGTCGCGCAGGCTGCGTGCAATGCGCATGGCCATGGCCCGGCCCTCGGGCTGGTCATAGCGCTGGCACAGCATGGCCAACGTGTCGCCCAGCCCCGTGAAGCCCACGCCGATGCGGCGCTTGGCCATGGCTTCGGCGCGCTGCTGCGGCAGCGGCCAGAAAGTGAGGTCCAGCACGTTGTCGAGCGCCCGAACCTGCAGTGCGACGGCTTCGTTGAAGCGCTGGAAATCGAACTGCGCCGTCCCGCCGATCCCGAACGGATGGTCGACGAAGCGCGGCAGGATGATCGGCCCGAGGTCGCAGCAGCCGTAAGGCGGCAAGGGCTGCTCGCCGCAGGGATTGGTCGCCTCGATGTGCTCGCAGTAGCGCAGGTTGTTGTCGTTGTTGATGGCGTCCGTGAACAGGATCCCCGGTTCGGCGAAGTCGTAGGCCGAACGCATGATCGTGTCCCAGAGTTCTCGCGCCGGCAGGCGCCGGTAGATCCAGTGGCCGTCCAGGGCCTGCGTGGCGCCTCGCGCGATCAGTTCGGACCCCGGCTTGGCGCTGTGCACGAGCGCCCATTCCTCGTCGGCCGCCAGCGCGCGCATGAACTGGTCGCTGACCGCGACGGACACGTTGAAGTTGTTCCAGCGCCCCGGCGTCCGCTTGGCGGTGATGAACTCCTGCACGTCGGGGTGGTCGATGCGCAGCACGCCCATCTGCGCGCCGCGGCGCGCCCCTGCGCTCTCGACGGTCGCACAGGACCGGTCGAACACGTCGATGTAGCTGCACGGGCCCGAGGCCAGCGAAGCGGTGGCGCGCACCTGGGCGCCGCGCGGTCGGATACGGGAAAAGTCATAGCCCACGCCGCCGCCACGGCGCATGGTCTCCGCGGCCTCGCGCAGTGCCTCGTAGATGCCGGCATAGCCGGCCTCGTCCTGGCCTTGAATGCAGTCACCTACCGGCTGCACGAAACAATTGATCAACGTGGCATCGAGCTCGGTGCCGGCGGCACTCATGATGCGCCCGGCCCCAATGGCTCCTGCGCGCAGGTTGGCGAGGAAGCGCGCCTGCCACTGCGCGCGTTCGCCTTCGGCCTCCACCGACGCCAGCGCGCGCGCGACGCGCGCAAACAGGTCCTCGGCCTCCTGCTCGCCGGGCTTGAGGTACTTTTCCAGCAGCACGTCGCGGCTGATGGGCTGCACCGGCAGCAACGAGCCCAAACCAAGGTCGTCACGCTTCATACGACGGTCTTCTTGGTCGCGGCGCCCGAACGGCACGAGCCGGCGCCCGGGTAGAACAAGCGGTGCTCTTCGCGAGCGCTTGAGCGGGCATCGCCGCGCGCGGCGGGCTGCTGCGAAAGGGTTGGGCTGGATATGACTGTGTGCTGATGCACGATGGGTCTCCTGAAGGGTGCTTGAGCTCGGGGATCAGACGCTCGAGCCGCCCGTGACCCGCGTCCGGCAAGAGCCAGTTGGGCCGTCGACGATTGGCGAGCTGCAGGCGAGGTGCATTTGGCAGGGCAGGGTGCGACGCAGTGGCTAGATGATTCGGGAGAAGCGAGCGCGCTTGCGATCCGTTTGCAGATAGCGGTCGAAGACCATCGCCACGGCCCGTACGAAGAACCAGCCTTTGTCGGTGACAGTGAGATCGCGGTCCGTGAGGCAAACGAGGCCGTCCGCCTCCAGCTGGCCGAGAGCGGCCAGTTCGGACGCGAAGTAGTCACGAAAGGTGATCAGGTGGGCGATGTCGATCGACTCGAAGTCGACATGGCCCTGGCACATGATGGCCATGATCACCGCGCGACGCAGCACGTCGTCGCGCGACAGCGCGAGCCCGCGCACCACCGGCAGCCGTCCCTGGTTGAGATGGTCGTAGTAGTCCTCCAGGGTCTTTGCGTTCTGGCTGTAGGTGCCACCAACCCTTCCGATCGCCGATACGCCAAGCGCGACAAGGTCGCAGTCCGGCTGCGTGCTGTAGCCCTGGAAATTGCGGTGCAGCCGACCTTGGCGTTTGGCGACAGCCAGGCTGTCGTCCGGCAACGCGAAGTGGTCCATGCCGATGTAGACATAGCCAGCGCAGGTGAGGGCGGTGATGGAGCGCGACAGCATCTCGATCTTCGTGGCCGCGTAGGGCAATTCGTCGGCGGCGATCCGGCGCTGCGGCTTGAACCTCTCGGGCAAGTGCGCGTAGGCATAGAGGGCGATGCGGTCCGGACGCAGCTCGCAGATCTGCGCCAACGTGCGGTCGAACGAGGCAGCGCTTTGACGCGGCAGTCCATAGATCAGGTCGACGTTGATGGACTGGAATTTCAGCTCGCGCGCCGAGGCGACCAGATCGAATACTTGTTGTGCCGGCTGGATGCGATGTACCGCTTGCTGGACGTCGGGGTCGAAGTCCTGGACGCCGAAACTCAGCCGATTGAAGCCCAGCCGGGCCAGGTGGGCAAGACGGCCGGCGTCGACCGTGCGTGGATCGACCTCGATGGAACATTCGGCGCCCGGCGCGAATGAAAAAGCTTCGCGCAGCATCCGCATCAGGTCGCTCAGCCCGTCATCGCTCAGGAAGGTCGGCGTCCCGCCGCCAAGGTGAAGCTGGCTCACCGGCGTCCGTGCGCTCAATTGCGCCGCGTGCAGGGCGATCTCCTTCTCCAGGTATCCC
The DNA here is from genome assembly GCF_964253985.1 of Variovorax sp. LjRoot290. Taxonomy (NCBI): domain Bacteria; kingdom Pseudomonadati; phylum Pseudomonadota; class Betaproteobacteria; order Burkholderiales; family Comamonadaceae; genus Variovorax; species Variovorax sp. LjRoot290. The sequence goes on from NZ_CAXURW020000002.1 coordinate 56,718, forward strand.
AGGTACTCACGCGCACGGGAGGCATGCCGCGTGATGATCTTGTTGCACGCGCAGTAGTAGCACAGCGACGCACAGAACGGAATGTGGACGTAGAGGGAGATGGGGGTCATGACTGCGCTGATGCCCAGCCTTCGCTGCCGCGCCGCGGCACCGTAGTCGTCGGGGCCGAAGGCCTCGACAAAGCGGTCCGCCGTCGGATAGGACGTGTAGCGAGGCCCGGCCACATCGAAGCGGGCCAGCACGTCGGCCGAGACCGAAGACGGTGAGGTTTCGTGGGGCGGAGCCAGGACAGTGGACATCATTGCGTTCAACCAAGGAAAGGCAGGTCTTCACTGTGCCTTCGTCGCGCCGGTCGTTGGTTGATGCTTGTCAACATAAGCAGCCGGACCGCTCGGCAGGAGGCATCTGAACAACGATCTGCACGAGCGCCGATGACGACGATGACGACGATGACGACGATGGCGACGATGGCGACGATGGCGACGATGGCGACGATGGCGACGATGACGCCGAGCGACTCGGCGCCCGGCGAGACGCTGGCGGGAGAGCGGTCGGATGCGGCGTCGAGGCCATGACTGCCGCGACGGTCAGGGGGCGACGTTGCGTTGTGCGCGGAGCTTGCACGCTGAAGCGCCCGCGCTGCGTGCTGCCTACGAGCAGCAGGTGGTCCAGATCAATACGGTCTCGGAGATCTCAACTTCAGCGCTCGTTCGCAAGGGCATCCACCTGGGGTTCGAGCCGGGCTCGGCAGCAAATGGATCAGCGCGCAGCGCGCCTTGGCGCTTATCAGGAAAGCGCGCGGGCCAAGGTATCAGCGCAGTACCAGCACGGGCACGGCGGAGTTCGCAAGCACATGCGCGGTTTCGCTGCCCAGGAAAGCGCGTGCCAGCCCTTTTCGTCCGTGCGAGGCCATCACGATGAGATCGCTGCCGTGCTTGATGGCGGCACCAATGATTGAATCGGCCACTCGATTCGATTTGACAGACGCCGTGCTGACCCGTACGCCGCATGCTTCGGCGCGCTTCTCGAGCGCCTCGAGCATGGTCTTCGCCTGCTCAGCGCGCCGGCACCCGATGCGGTCGATCTCCTCGGCTTCGAATTCGATGGTGCCGTCCATGTAGCTCTTGGCTTGCCGTCGTACCACGGTCACGGCCCTGAGCTCGGCCTTGTGCTCCGCAGCCAGGTCGATGGCTTTCGAGACGGCCTTTTCCGCCAGCACGGAGCCGTCAGTGGCAACAAGAATGCGCTTGAACATGAACTGTCTCCTCGGAGGTTGAGTTTCTGCAGCGTAGCCCCGCGGGGGCTTTGGAGCTTGATCCAGATCAAGCATGCACCCGGTTTCAAACGCAGAATGCGGCAAGCGAACGAGTACATGGACCTGCCGACGCACCCGAGAAGGCGACGACTGCGGGGAATGGTGAGCGCGCGTCGAGCGCGCGCAACATAGGAATGCAGCTGTATCCGAACGAGGAGCCGATCCCGATGACTGACCGAACTCGTGAGCCCGCCTGGGCCCATGGATCCCAGCAACAAGGCCGGGATCGGTGCGTCAGCAATGGGGCGCATGCGATGTGCAGCATGTCCCACTTGAGCCTCGCTGTCTCGAACGCCTACGCGCGTCGACTCGTCGGCCGGCCGGATCTGCTGCATCGAACACGCTCCACTTGTGCGGCCGCTGCCGCAACGCTGACATGCGCTCGATGAACAGATCTCGGCAATGGACGCTGGGCGCCAAGCTGGCGCTGGTCGCCATGCCGTTCCTGTTGGCAGCCCTTGGCGCCATCGCGACCTTGGTCTACATGTCATGGCAGATCGAGGGGGGCGCCGCTGCGGTCAACGAAGCCGGGCGCATGCGCATGCAAACCTATCGGATGGTGCTGTCGGCTGGCGCGGGCGATGTACGGGCGCTGTCTCAGCAGGTGGCAGAGTTCGAGCGCAGCCTCCAGGGACTGCGCCGCGGCGACACCGAACGGCCGTTGTTCGTGCCCTGGGACGACACCGTGCGTCAACGCTTCTCCGTCGTCGAACGCGACTGGGCCGCCTTTCGCCGGCGCCTGAACGATTCGATGCCGCCGGGCGTCGCGACCCGCCTCGGCGAAGACGCCGTCGCGTTCACGTCGAGCATCGATGCATTCGTCGCCGGCATCGAGGCCCATTTGTCGCGATGGACTGCGCTGATGCATTTGCTGCAGGTCGCGATGATGGGCGTGGCGCTCATCGGCGCGGCGGTGCTGGTCCATACCGGTTACCGCTTCGTCCTGGAGCCGCTGGGATTGCTCAAGCGAGCGATTCACCGCCTACAGGATGGCGATCTCGGCGCCCGCGTCGAGCGCACCAGCACGGACGAGTTCGGCACCCTGGCGGAGGGATTCAACAACATGGCCGAGCAGCTGCAGGCCATGTACCGGAATCTGGAAGGCCGGGTCCAGGAGAAGACGGCGCAGTTGGAGAAAGAGCGCGGCCGGCTGGAATGCCTCTATGAGGTGACGACGTTGGTCGCCAAGGCCTCGACACTCGACAAACTGGCGCAGGGGTTCACGCAGAGCATCGCACAGATCGCACATGCCGACGGCGTCGCCTTGCGCTGGTCGGACGAGGCGAACCGCCGGTACCTGATGCTCGCCTCACAGGGCTTGCCGCAGGCGATGACCGATGCCGAGCATTGCCTGGCGGCAGGCGATTGCCATTGCGGCTCGCCACTGGCATCGCCGGGCGCGCGTGTCATTCCGATCCGTACCATGCACCCCCTGCGGATGCGACATTGCGCCCAGGCCGGCTTCGAGACCGTGGTGTCCATACCGGTCCGGCTGCATGAGCGGCTGATGGGTGAGGTGGACCTCTTCTTCCACGCCCAGATCACGATCTCCGAAGCCGAGCGCTCCCTGCTCGAATCGCTCACGGTCCACCTCGCGGGCGCGATGGAGAACCTGCGCCTAAACTCGCTCGGGCTGGAGGCCGCCATCTCGCAGGAGCGCGGCTTCCTCGCGCGCGAGCTGCACGACTCGATTGCCCAGTCGCTCGCGTTCCTGAAGATCCAGGTCCAGCTCATGCGCGACGCGATCGCTGCCGGCGATCCGCTGAAGGTCCAGCACGTATTGGGCGAGATCGACGTCGGCGTGCGTGAGAGCTACGGGGACGTGCGGGAGCTGCTGATGCACTTCCGCACCCGGGCCAACAGCGAAGACATCGAACCCGCACTTCTCACGACGCTGCGAAAGTTCGAGCACCAGAGCGGCCTGAAGGCAAGCCTGCAGATGCTCGGCCAGGGCATGCCCTTGCTCCCGGACACTCAGATCCAGGTGCTGCACATCGTGCAGGAGGCGCTGTCGAATGTTCGCAAGCACGCCCGTGCCAGCCAGGTGTGGCTGGACGTGCAGCAGGCGCCGCAGTGGCGGCTCGAGGTGCGCGACGATGGCCTCGGGTTTCCCGACGGCCACGGCGCGCCCGACGAGACTCACGTGGGCCTGCGCATCATGGCGGAGCGCGCCGAACGCCTGGGTGCGCAGCTCGACGTGATGTCCTCGCCCGGCCGCGGCACCTCGGTCGTCCTGACCCTGCCAATGATGTCCCGCACCGGTGGCGCGGTGGCGCCACCGCAACGCCAAATCGCCTGAATCCCCATGACCGAGCTGCCCCCGAAGATCCGCATCCTGGTTGTCGACGACCACACGTTGTTCCGGCGTGGCCTGACGGCACTGCTGCATCGCGATCCGCAATTCGAGGTCGTCGGCGACGCCGGCGATGCGGGCGAGGCGCAGCGCCGCGCCCAGGAGTTGAAGCCCGACGTGATCCTGCTGGACAACCACCTGCCGGGCGTCACGGGCGTCGATGCCCTGCCAGCCCTGCGCGAAGCCGTGCCCGCGGCACGGGTGCTGATGCTGACGGTGAGCGAAGACGAACGCGACCTCGCGGGCGCGCTGCGCGCCGGCGCGAGCGGCTACCTGCTCAAGACCATCGAGGGCGATGCGCTGGCCGCGGCGATCCGTCGCGCCATGCGCGGCGAGAGCATCGTGGCCGAGGAGATGACCGGCAAGCTGGTGGCGGCCTACCGTGATGCCGCCGCGCCGCAGCCTGCCCAGGTTGTGGAGCCCGCGGCGCCGGCGTCGCCGCTGCACGCGCTGTCGCCGCGCGAGCAGGACATCCTGCGCGGTATCGCGAACGGCCAGGGCAACAAGGAGATCGCGCGCTCGCTGGGCATCGCCGAAACCACGGTGAAGATCCATGTGCAGCACATCCTGCGCAAGCTCGACGTGAGCTCGCGCGTGCAGGCTGCCGTTATCGCAGTCGAGCACGGCCTGGCTTGATCCAGCGCAAGCGCGCGGCGTTTTCCCACAGCGCTAGTTCTTCATGAGGATGCCGGCGAACGGCCGCATCGTTCTTGTGCCGCCCCGCGGCCCTCCCACCGAAGGATGTCGCAAAGCGCCGATGCTTCCTAAAGTCGGTTCATGAGCAACGAGCGGACTTCGTCATGAGCAAGAAGAGCCAGGCACTGGCGGTGCTGATGGTCAGCACGCTGGCATTCACGGTGTGCTTCATGGTTTGGATGATGTTCGGCGTGATCGGTATCCCGATCAAGAAGACGCTGGGTCTCAACGCCACCGAGTTCGGCCTGCTGACCGCCACGCCGGTGCTCACCGGTTCCCTGATCCGCGTGCCCCTGGGCATCTGGACCGACAAGTACGGCGGGCGCATCGTGATGGCGCTGCTGATGGCGCTCACCGTGCCCGCCATCTGGCTGATGAGCTACGCCACGGCGTACTGGCACTTCCTGGTCATCGGCCTGTTCGTCGGCCTGGCCGGCGGCTCGTTCTCGGTGGGCACGCCGTATGTGGCGCGTTGGTTCCCGAACAACCGCCAGGGCTTCGCGATGGGCGTCTACGGCGCCGGCAACTCGGGCGCGGCGGTCAACAAGTTCATCGCGCCGGCGCTGGTCGTCGCCTTCGGCTGGGCCATGGTGCCGCAGGTCTATGCCGCGGTCATGCTCGGAACCTTGCTGGTGTTCTGGATCTTCAGCGCGAGCGACCCGGCGCACTGCGTGCCCAGCCACACCCGCTTTTCGGACCAGATGCGCGCGCTGAAGGACCCGAAGGTCATCAAGTACTGCCAGTACTACAGCATCGTGTTCGGCGGCTACGTGGCGCTGAGCCTGTGGATGGTGCAGTACTACATTGGTGAGTTCGGCCTCGACATCCGCGCCGCGGCGCTGCTGGCCGCGTGCTTCTCGCTGCCGGGTGGCGTGCTGCGCGCGGTGGGCGGCTGGCTGAGCGACAAGTACGGCGCGCATTCGGTCACCTGGTGGGTCATGTGGGTCAGCTGGATCTGCCTGTTCCTGCTGAGCTACCCGCAGACCGACTTCACCATCGTCACCATCACCGGCCCCAAGACCTTTCATCTCGGCCTGAACGTCTACGCCTTCACCGCCCTGATGTTCCTGCTCGGCATCGCCTTCGCCTTCGGCAAGGCCTCGGTGTTCAAGTACATCGCCGACGACTACCCCGAGAACATTGGAACCATCAGCGGCATCGTCGGCCTGGCCGGCGGGCTGGGCGGCTTCGTGCTGCCGATCATGTTCGGCGCGCTGGTGGACTTCACCGGCATCCGCTCCAGCGCCTTCATGCTGATGTACGGCGTGGTCTGGGTGTCGCTGATCTGGATGTACTGGACCGAGGTGCGCGGCACCGAGGTCATGGGCCGGCACGCCCACGCCTTCAGCCTCGACGGCCGCAGCGCTTCCCCCTCCTTGCAGGAACCCGCATGAACACCACCATCGAAACCAAGGCTCCGGTGCGGCCCACGAACGGCGCCGACATCGCCGACTGGCGCCCCGAGGACGAGGCCTTCTGGGCGTCCACCGGCCGGCGCATCGCCTACCGCAACCTGTGGATCTCCGTGCCCAGCCTGTTGTGCGGCTTCGCGATCTGGGGCATGTGGGGAATCATCACGGTCCAGATGCTGAACCTGGGCTTTCCGTTCAGCCAGGCCGAGCTGTTCTCGCTCACCGCGATCTCGGGGCTGGCCGGCGCGACGATGCGCATTCCGGCCTCGTTCCTGATTCGCCTCGCGGGTGGCCGCAACACCATCTTCCTGACCACCGCCATGCTGCTGGCGCCGGCCATCGGCACCGGCATCGTGCTGCAGCACAAGGACTGGCCTCTGTGGTCCTTCCAGCTGATGGCGCTGTGGTCGGGCGTGGGCGGCGGCAACTTCGCAAGCTCGATGTCCAACATCAGCACTTTCTTTCCCAAGCGCCTGCAGGGAACGGCATTGGGGCTGAACGCCGGCCTGGGCAACTTCGGCGTGACGAGCATGCAAATCGTCATTCCGCTGGTCATGACCGTCGGACTGTTCGGCGCGCTGGGTGGCGAACCGATGACGCTCGTCAAGGACAGCGGCTGGATCTTCGGAAAGATCGCGGCCGGCACGCCCACCTGGATCCAGAACGCAGGCTTCGCCTGGCTGCTGTCGCTGGTGCCGCTGGCGGCTTTGTGCTGGTTCGGCATGAACAACCTGAAGACCGTCTCGCCGAACACGGGCGGCGCAATCGTCGCCTTCCTGAAGATCATCTGGCTCTACACGCTGTCGTTCGTTCCGGCCGGCCTCGGTCTGTACCTGTACCTGCCGCCGCCCACCGGCCTTGGGGTGCTGAATATGTGGGTCGCGATGCCGCTGATCATCGTCAGCACGCTGCTGGTGCTCAAGCTCACCGCGTTCGGCCCGATGAAGGAGAGCATTGCCAAGCAGTTCGAGATCTTCCGCAACCGGCACACCTGGGCGTTGACGCTGCTGTACATCGTGACCTTCGGCTCGTTCATCGGGTTCTCGATGGCGCTGCCGCTGGCCATCACGGTGATCTTCGGTGTCAGCCATGTACCCGACGCGACCGGCGTGATGCAGCACGTGCTGAAGAACCCGAATGCGCCTTCGGCCCTCACCTACGCCTGGATCGGGCCCTTCGTCGGCGCGGCAATGCGGCCGCTGGGCGGTTGGATCTCGGACAAGATCGGCGGCTCGATCGTCACCCAGATCATCTCGGCGGTGATGGTGCTCGCCTCGACGGCGGTGGGCTACGTGATGCTGCTGGCCTACCGCTCGGCCGCGCCCGAGCAGTACTTCCTGATCTTCATGGTGCTGTTCGTGGTGCTGTTCACCGCCAGCGGGATCGGCAACGGCTCGACCTTCCGCACCATCGGCGTGATCTTCGACCGCCAGCAGGCCGGCCCCGTGCTCGGTTGGACCTCGGCCGTGGCGGCCTACGGGGCCTTCATCGCACCGGTAGTGATCGGCGCCCAGATCAAGGCCGCCACGCCCGAGCTCGCCATGTACGGCTTCGCGGCGTTCTACGCCCTGTGCCTCATTCTCAACTGGTGGTTCTACCTGCGCGCCAACGCGTACGTGAAGAACCCCTGAGCCATTGAATTTTCCGGAGACCCTCCAATGAGCCATTTCCTAGACCGTCTCAGCTATTTCAGCCAGCCCAGGGAGTCCTTCTCCGGCGACCACGGCGTCACCACCGGCGAAGATCGCACGTGGGAAGATGCCTACCGCAATCGCTGGGCGCACGACAAGATCGTGCGCTCGACCCACGGCGTGAACTGCACCGGCTCGTGCTCGTGGAAGATCTACGTCAAGGGCGGCATCGTCACCTGGGAAACCCAGCAGACCGACTACCCGCGCACGCGCTGGGACATGCCCAACCACGAGCCGCGCGGCTGCGCGCGCGGCGCCAGCTACAGCTGGTACCTGTACAGCGCCAACCGCGTCAAGTATCCGATGGTGCGCAGCAGGCTCTTGAAGAGCTGGCGCGAGGCGCGCGTCGCACACGACCCGGTCGACGCATGGGCGTCGATCGTCGAGGACGATGCCAAGCGCCGCGACTACCAGCAGGTGCGGGGCCTCGGCGGCTTCGTGCGCTCGTCGTGGGACGAGGTCAACGAGATCGTCGCCGCGGCCAACGTCTACACGATCAAGAAACACGGCCCCGACCGGATCATCGGCTTCTCGCCGATCCCGGCCATGTCGATGATCAGCTACGCCGCGGGCAGCCGCTACCTCAGCCTGATCGGCGGTGTGTGCATGAGCTTCTACGACTGGTACTGCGACCTGCCGCCGGCAAGCCCGCAGGTCTGGGGCGAGCAGACCGACGTGCCCGAATCGGCCGACTGGTACAACTCGAGCTTCATCATCGCCTGGGGGTCCAACGTGCCGCAGACGCGCACGCCGGACGCGCACTTCTTCACCGAGGTGCGCTACAAGGGAGCGAAGACAGTGGCGGTGACGCCGGACTATTCCGAGGTCGCCAAGCTGGCGGACATCTGGATGCACCCGAAGCAGGGCACCGACGCGGCGGTGGCAATGGCGATGGGCCATGTGATCCTGAAGGAGTTCTACTTTCCCGATGGCGGCCGCGAGCGCAGTGCCTACTTCGACGACTACGTGCGCCGCTACACCGACATGCCGATGCTGGTGATGCTCAAGGAACACCAGCTGCCCGGCGGCGAAGTCGTCATGGTGCCCGACCGCTATGTGCGCGCCTCGGACTTCAACGGCAAGCTCGGCCAGGCCAACAATCCGGAATGGAAGACCGTCGCCTTCGACGACGAGGGCAAGGTGGTGCTGCCGCACGGCGCGATCGGCTTCCGCTGGGGGCCTGACGGACGCGCGGACGAAGGGCAGTGGAACCTCGAGGCCAAGGAGGCGCGCCACGGCCACGAGGTGAAGCTTCGGCTGTCGATGCTGGAGGGCGAGCAGCCGAGCACCGAGACCGCTCGGGTCGGCTTCCCCTATTTCGGCGGCATTGTCAGCGAGCATTTCCCCGGCAACGAGCAGGCCGAGGTGCTGGTGCGCACCGTGCCGGTCAGGCGCATCGCGCTCGGCAAGGCAGGCGAGCAGCGAGACGCGCTGGTGGCGACCGTGTTCGACCTGCAGGTGGCGAACTACGGCGTGGCGCGCGGGCTGAGCGGCGAGCTGGCGGCCAGCAGCTTCGACGACGACACCCCCTACACGCCGGCCTGGCAGGAGCGCATCACCGGCACCCCGCGCGCGCAGCTGATCACGGTGGCACGCCAGTTCGCCGAGAACGCGCACAGGACGCAGGGCAAGTCGATGGTGATCATCGGCGCGGCGATGAACCACTGGTATCACAGCGACATGAACTACCGCGGCGTGATCAACATGCTCATGATGTGCGGCTGCATCGGGAAAAGCGGTGGTGGCTGGTCGCACTACGTGGGCCAGGAAAAGCTGCGCCCGCAGACCGGCTGGACCGCGCTGGCCTTCGCGCTCGACTGGATCCGCCCGCCGCGCCAGATGAACAGCACCAGCTTCTTCTACGCGCACACCGACCAGTGGCGCTACGAGAAGCTGGGCATGGAAGAAGTGCTCTCGCCGCTGGCCGACAAGAAGGCGTACGCGGGCAGCATGATCGACTACAACGTGCGTGCCGAGCGCATGGGCTGGCTGCCCAGCGCGCCGCAGCTGCAGACCAATCCGCTGCAGGTGGTGCGCGACGCGCAGGCTGCCGGCATCGATCCGAAGGACTACGCGGTCCGTTCGCTGAAGGATGGCTCGCTGAAGATGAGCTGCACGGACCCCGACCACCCGGACAACTGGCCGCGCAACATGTTCGTGTGGCGCTCCAACATCCTGGGCTCCAGCGGCAAGGGCCATGAATACTTCCTCAAGCACCTGCTCGGCACCAGCAACGGCGTGCAGGGCAAGGACCTCGGCGCAGAGGAGGCGAAGCCCGAAGAGGTCGTGTGGCACGACAAGGCGCCCGAAGGCAAGCTCGATCTGCTGGTGACGCTCGACTTCCGCATGAGCACCACCTGCCTCTACAGCGACATCGTGCTGCCGACGGCCACCTGGTACGAGAAGAACGACCTCAACACCAGCGACATGCACCCTTTCATCCACCCGCTGTCCACGGCGGTGGACCCGGCCTGGCAGTCGCGCAGCGACTGGGACATCTACAAGGGCTTTGCCAGGAAGTTCAGCGAGGTCTGCGTCGGCCATCTCGGTGTCGAGCGTGAGCTGGTGCTGACGCCCCTGATGCATGACAGCCCCTCGGAACTGGCCCAGCCTTTCGAGGTCCGCGACTGGAAGCGCGGGGAGTGCGAGCTGGTGCCGGGCAAGACCGCACCCAACCTGCAGGTGGTCGAGCGCGACTACCCCAATGTCTACAAGCGCTTCACGGCGCTGGGACCGCTGATGGGAAAGGCCGGCAACGGCGGCAAGGGGATCGGCTGGAACACGCAAACCGAAGTGCGGCAGCTCGGCGAACTCGCCGGCTTCGTCACCGATCCCGGTGTCACCTGCGGGATGCCGAAGATCGAGAGCGACATCGACGCCGCAGAGGTGGTGCTGATGCTGGCGCCCGAGACCAACGGTCACGTGGCAGTGAAGGCCTGGCAGGCGTTGGGCAAGCAGACCGGGCGCGATCACACGCACCTGGCGATCCACCGGGAGGACGAGAAGATCCGCTTTCGCGACATCCAGGCGCAGCCGCGCAAGATCATCAGTTCGCCGACCTGGAGCGGCATCGAGAGCGAGACCGTCTCGTACAACGCCGGCTACACCAACGTGCACGAGCTGATTCCGTGGCGCACGCTGACCGGACGGCAGCAGTTCTACATGGACCATCCGTGGATGATCGCGTTCGGCGAGGGCTTTGCCAGCTACCGCCCGCCGGTGGACCTGAAGACCACCGCAGGGATCCAGGGCGTCAAGCCGAACGGCAACCCCGAGATCGCGCTGAACTTCATCACGCCGCACCAGAAGTGGGGCATCCACTCGACCTACACCGACAACCTGCTGATGCTGACCCTCAGCCGCGGCGGGCCCTGTGTGTGGATCAGCGAGGACGACGCGAAGCGCGTGGGCATCGTCGACAACGACTGGATCGAGCTGTTCAACCTCAACGGCGCCATCGCGGCGCGCGCGGTGGTGAGCCAGCGCGTCAAGCCGGGCATGGTGATGATGTACCACGCGCAGGAAAAGATCGTGAACACGCCGGGCTCCGAGATCACCGGCGCGCGCGGCGGGATCCACAACTCGGTGACCCGGATCGTGCTCAAGCCCACCCACATGATCGGCGGCTACGCGCAGTTCAGCTACGGCTTCAACTACTACGGAACCATCGGCACCAACCGCGACGAGTTCGTCGTGGTGCGCAAGATGAACAGGATCGACTGGCTCGACACGCCGGTCGCCGATGAACTGATCCGCCCCGTGCAGGCCCAAGGAGAAGTCGCATGAAGATCCGCGCACAGATCGGCATGGTGCTCAACCTGGACAAGTGCATCGGCTGCCACACCTGTTCCGTCACCTGCAAGAACGTCTGGACCAGCCGCCCCGGCATGGAGTACGCCTGGTTCAACAATGTCGAGACCAAGCCCGGGATCGGCTACCCGAAGGAGTGGGAGAACCAGGACAAGTGGAACGGTGGCTGGGTGCGCAAGGCCAACGGCGCGATCGAGCCGCGGCAGGGGGCGAAGTGGAAGCTGCTGATGCGCATCTTCGCCAACCCGAACCTGCCCGAGATCGACGACTACTACGAGCCCTTCACCTTCGATTACGGCCACCTGCAGTCGGCGCCGGAGATGAAGGCGACGCCCACGGCCCGTCCGCGCAGCCTGATCACCGGCAAGCAGATGGACAAGATCGTGTGGGGTCCGAACTGGGAGGAGATTCTCGGTGGCGAGTTTTCCGGGCGCAGCAAGGACAAGAATCTGGATGGATTCGAGCAGATGCAGAAGGACATGCTCGGCCAGTTCGAGAACACCTTCATGATGTACCTGCCGCGGCTGTGCGAGCACTGCCTGAACCCGGCGTGCGTCGCGTCGTGCCCGTCGGGCTCGATCTACAAGCGCGAGGAAGACGGCATCGTGCTGATCGACCAGGACAAGTGCCGCGGCTGGCGCATGTGCGTGAGCGGCTGCCCGTACAAGAAGATCTACTACAACTGGAAGAGCGGCAAGGCCGAGAAGTGCATCTTCTGCTACCCGCGCATCGAGGCCGGCCAGCCGACCGTGTGCAGCGAGACCTGTGTCGGCCGCATCCGCTACCTGGGCGTGCTGCTGTATGACGCGGACCGGATCCAGGAGGCCGCCAGCGTCGAGCACGACCGCGACCTGTACCAGGCGCAGCTCGACATCTTCCTCGACCCGAACGACCCGAAGGTGATCGCGCAGGCGCGCCTCGACGGCATCCCCGACAAGTGGATGGAGGCCGCGCGCAATAGCCCGGTCTACAAGATGGCGGTGGAATGGAAGGTGGCATTGCCGCTGCATCCCGAATACCGCACTTTGCCGATGGTCTGGTACGTGCCGCCGCTGTCGCCGATCAGCGCCGCGGCCAACGCGGGGCATGTGGGCAGCAACGGCGAGATCCCCGACGTCAACCAGCTTCGCATTCCGGTCAAGTACCTGGCCAATCTGCTGACCGCCGGCGACACCGTGCCCGTCGTGAAGGCGCTCGAACGCATGCTGGCCATGCGCGCCTACCAGCGCGAGAAGCATGTCGACGGGCGCATCAACCAGGCCGTGCTGGCGCAGGTCGGCATCAGCCAGGCGGAGGTCGAGGAGATGTACCAGGTGATGGCGATCGCCAACTACGAGGACCGGTTTGTGATCCCCACGACCCACCGCGAATACGCGGAGAACACCTTCAATGTGCGCGGCGGCTGTGGCTTCACGTTCGGCAACGGATGCTCGGAAGGAACCAGCGAAGTCAGCCTGTTTGGCAGCGAGAAGAAGCGCACGATTCCCATCCGGGCGGAGGTTTGACCATGTTCGCACTGAACTCCCCGCGCCCGATGACGAAGAGCCTGCGCGTGCTCGCGGCGCTGCTCGGCTACCCCGATGGGCGGCTGCGCAGCGATCTGCCGGAGATGCGCGAGCTGCTGCAGGACGAGCGTGCGCTGTCGCCTTCGCGCCTTGCCGAGCTCGATGCGCTGATGGACATGCTGTGGCGTGCCGACGCCCTGGAGGCTGAATCCGACTATGTCGAGCTGTTCGACCGGGGTCGTGGCACCTCCTTGCACCTGTTCGAGCATGTGCACGGCGATTCGCGCGAGCGCGGCCCGGCAATGATCGATCTGGGACAGACCTACGAAAAGGCCGGCCTGATCCTGGCCGAGGGCGAGCTGCCCGACTACTTGCCGGCCGTGCTGGAGTTTGTCTCCACGCAACCGGTGCGCGAGGCACGAGCCTTTCTCGGTGAGATGGCGCACATCCTGAATGCCATCTTCGGCGCACTGCAGCACCGCAACAGTCCCTACGCGAGCGTGCTCGGCGCGCTGCTCGAACTGGCCGGCGAGAAGGCACAACCGGTCAAGCCGCCGGCCGAGGAGGCGCTCGACGAGAGCTGGGCCGAACCGGTCGTGTTCGACGGCTGCTCGTCGAAGGGCCAGGCCAAGCCAGGCCAGGCGCAACCCATTCACATCGTGCGCAAGAGCCACGTGACACAAGGAGCATCGTCATGACAGGCGTGTATGGTTTTCTCTTCCAGGTCTATCCGTATGTCTGCTTCATGGTGTTCGTGATAGGCAGCCTGATCCGCTTCGACCAGAGCCAGTACAGCTGGAAGAGCGACTCTTCCCAGATGCTGCGGGCCGGCAGCCTGCGCTGGGGCAGCAACCTGTTCCACTTCGGCGTCCTGTTCCTGTTCTTCGGTCACATGGTCGGGCTGTTCACGCCGCACAGCGTCTACGGCATCTTCATGAGTGCGGCGACCAAGCAGATGCTGGCCGTCGTGGCAGGCGGCATCGCGGGCGCGCTGTGCTTCGTCGGCCTGACGCTGCTGCTGCACCGGCGCGTGTTCGATCCGCGCATCCGCCTCACCAGCCATCCCACGGACATCGCGGTGCTGGTGGTGCTGTGGGTGCAGCTCGTGGTCGGGCTGATCACGCTGCCGTTCTCGTGGCAGCATGCCGACGGCAGCGTGATGCTGATCCTGGCGGACTGGGCGCAGCGCATCGTCACGCTGCGGCCGGTGGATGCCACCGCGCTGGCCGCCCTGCCGTGGCCCTACCAGTTCCACATCGTGTTCGGCATGACGATCTTCCTGCTGTTCCCGTTCAGCCGCCTGGTGCATGTGTGGAGTGGCTTCGGGACGGTCCGATTCCTGTTCCGCTCACACCAGGTCGTGCGCAGCCGCCGGCTGAACGTGCCGGCTGGCCACAACCAGCCGCGTGAGCCCCGCGCCGGCGCATGAGCTCCAGGAGACATACCTTCATGAATGTCGATACTGTCAATCTCGGCGCCGCGCCCCACGCCATCGCGCCCCGGGTGGCGCGCATCAATGGCGTGGCCCTCCACGGCGCGGCCGAAGCCCTGTCGATCGAGGAACTGCGCCAGCGCGCGTGTTCCGAGTTGCTGCGTCAGGCAGCCATCCACGGCGGACTGCTGCCATCCACGGACGCGGCGCCCGGCGACGGCGTGCTCAGCGAAGCCGCCTCGCAGGCCATCGACGCCTGGCTGGAACGCGAACTGCAGTTGCCCGAGCCGTCCGAGGAAGCCTGCCGGCGCCACCATGCGGCGCACCCGGCGCGCTACCGCACGGGACAGCGCGTGCGGATGCGGCATGTCCTGTTCGCAGTGACGCTGGGCATGGACGTGGTGGCATTGCGCAACCGCGCAGAGGCCTGCCTGCTCGATGTCCGCTGCCACGACGGCAAGGCGAGTGGCGGCGCCAGCGCCGGCTTCGAGCGGGCCGCCCGCGCGCTGTCCAACTGTCCGAGCGGTGAGCACGGGGGTGAGCTGGGGTGGTTGACACCGGACGACTGCGCCCCCGAGTTCGCTCGGGAGATCTTCGGTCATGTCGAGGTCGGCGTTCTGCCGCGCCTGGTGCACAGTCGCTTCGGCCTGCACGTGGTGGAGGTGCTGGAGCGCGAGGGCGGCGAGCCGCAGCCCTTCGAGTCGGTGCGCGGCGCGGTCGCGATGGCGCTGCGCCAGCAGACCTATGTGACGGCGCTGCGCCAGTGCCTTCAGCTGCTGGCCGGCCAGGCCACGGTCGAGGGCGTGGACCTCGATGCGGCCGAGACGCCGCTGGTCCAGTAGCGCCGCAGGCGGGTGCGCGATGCCCGACGACCTGCTGCAGCGGCTACGGCGCTTCCACGACGACTATTTTCCCGGTGTGCAGGACCGGTTCCAAAGCCTGGTGCGCGACGGCCAGCATCCGAACATCCTGTTCATCGGCTGCTCCGATTCGCGCCTCGTGCCCTACCTGCTGACCGGCACCGGGCCCGGCGAGCTGTTCATCGTCCGCAACGTCGGCGCGCTGGTGCCGCCGCACGATGGCTCCGCCGGCTACCACGGAACGGCTGCCGCGATCGAGTTCGCCGTGCTCCGGCTCGGCGTCGAGCGCATCGTCGTCTGTGGCCATAGCCATTGCGGCGGCATCCGGGCGCTGTACGAGGAGAACGTGCCGCAGGCGACCAACCTCGCGGCCTGGCTCGACCTCGCGCGCGAGGCCGTACTGCCGGTGCGGGTGACGCCCGAGGCGCTGCGTCGCACCGAGCAGCGCTGCGTCGTGTTGCAGCTGGAACGACTGATGGGCTACCCGATGGTGCGCGAGCGCGTCGAGTCCGGCCGGCTCGCGCTGCACGGCTGGCACTATGTGATCGAGGAGGGCGAGGTCCATGTCTTCGACCTGCGCAGCGGAAGCTTCGTGCCGGCGTCCGACGCCGACCACAGCGGCACCGGCCCGTTCGACCACGCGCCGGTCGACGATGGCAGCGGCACCAGCATCTTCAACGAGATCGACGAAGCACTGGCGCCGGCGCGGCGCAGCGCGGCGCAAGGTTGACCTTCGTCAACACCACGTTCGCAGCGAAGCACTACCGTGCAGGGGTTTCAACACACACGCGGCGCGCACGCGCTTTGCCGCGGCCGCAATGACCACTGCCACCCACCTCGACCCCATCCCTGACACCGGCGACACCGCCGACACCGCCGCTCAACTGATGGCGTTGCTGCGCGAATGCGGCCTGAGACCGCTGCGTCTGGGTGAGCGAACCCTCCTGCCGATCGTCCAGGGCGGCATGGGCGTCGGCGTGTCGGCGCATCGCCTCGCCGGCAGCGTCGCCGCGCTCGGCGCGATGGGCACGATCTCGTCCGTCGACCTGCGGCGCCATCATCCGGACCTGATGGAGCGCACCCGCGACCTGCAGCCGGGAGAGGCCGCCACGCGCCATGCCAAGGAAGCCATCAACGCGGCCAATCTCGAAGCGCTGGCGCGCGAGATCCGTGCCGCGCGCGAGCGCTCGGGCGGGCGCGGCCTGCTCGCCATCAACGTGATGCGCGCGGTGGGCGAGTACAGCCCGTCGGTGACGCGCGCGCTCGAATGCGGGATCGATGCGGTGGTGGTCGGCGCCGGCTTGCCGCTCGACCTGCCCGAGCTCGCGCAGGACCACCCCCGCGCACTGCTCGTGCCCATCCTTTCGGATGCGCGCGGCGTGCAGCTGCTGGTTCGCAAGTGGGAGCGCAGAAAGCGCCTGCCCGATGCGATCGTGATCGAACACCCGCGGCTGGCTGGCGGCCACCTCGGCGCCGCGAAGATCGCCGATCTGGCCGACCCGCGCTTCGACTTCGAGAACGTCATCCCGCAAACGCTCACATTCCTGCGCGCGGCGGGAATCGAGAAGGAGATCCCGCTGATCGCGGCCGGTGGCATCCGCCGCTTCGAAGATGTCGCGCGCGTGCAGGCGCTGGGCGCCGCCGCCGTGCAGCTCGGCACGCCCTTTGCCGTCACGCAGGAGTGCGACGCGCACCCCGAATTCAAGCGCGTGCTGGCTCAGGCGCGCGAGGAGGACATGGTCGAGTTCACGAGCGTGGCCGGCCTGCCCGCGCGCGCCGTGGCAACCCGGTGGCTGAAAGGCTACCTGAAGGCCGAGGCGAAGCTGCAGAGCGTGGCGCACGTCAAGCCGCGCTGCACGCTCGCCTTCGACTGCCTGGCGCAATGCGGGTTGCGCGACGGGCTGGCCGGCTGGGGCCAGTTCTGCATCGACACCCAGTTGGCTGCCGCCCTGCGCGGCGACGTGAAGAAGGGCTTGTTCTTCCGCGGCGTGGGCGCGCTTCCGTTCGGCGACCAGATCCGCAGCGTGCGCGAGCTGCTGGCTCGGCTGTTGACGCCGCACGAGGCCGCGCCCTCGCTCGGCGTCAACGCGTCCTGAGCGGACGGAGCGACAGCGCTCTCTCATTCGAGCTGCACGGGCTGGCCTGCGCCGTCAAAGGCGATGAAGCCGGCGATACCGCCGGACTTGATCGACTCGACCATGCGCTGCAGCGGCACTTCGGCCTGGGCGCTGGTCGGCCCGTGGCCCGCGCTGCCCGACATCGCGGCGGCGAACACGAGGTCCCAGGCCTGGCCGAACTGCTGCGACTCTTCGCGCAGCGCCTCGAAAGAGCCCAGTTCGTCGGGCGCCTTGTCCACGCACATCAGCGGCGTCAGCGTGCCGCCTTGACCGGACTGGAAACGCTCGCGCTGCTCGGGCGTCGCGTGGTCCGGCAGGCCTGCGGCTGCGAAGACGAACAGCAGACGCTGCGGCTGTGCCTGTGCGCGCGCAAAACGCAGCAGGTCGTCGAAGCTTGAAATCATGGCGGGCTTTCGGTGTCGGGGAAATGGGTGAGGCGCTGGCCTGGGACGGCCGGTTGCCCCGTGTGCAGGAGGATCGTGACCAGCAGCGAAGCGTCCGTCAACGCGTGCACCGCGTGCGGTTCGCCTCCCTCGAGCGCCACCAGGCGGCCGGCGGCGAGATGGCAAGCGCGCGAGGGCGTCCTGACTGTCGCTTCGCCTTCCAGGCACTGCACGGTGATCGCGCCGGACACACTGTGCTGCGGTACGTCCGCGCCGGCGCGCAAGACCATGCGCATGAGCTGCAAGGCGGGCGTCTTGATCAGGCTGGTCGTGACGGCCCTGGGCAATTGGTCGCCCAGCGGGCTGATGTCGATCACGTCGAGGGCTCGGGCATGGGGAAGGGCCATGGAATCTCCTCAAGGGCGCGCGGTGTATTGTCAATGGCGCGGCGAGAACGTCGGCAGCGCGGCGCCTGCGAAGGCTTCGAGCACCGAGCCGACGCCGCCCGAATTCTGCAGCGCGCCGACGATCTTCTTGAAAAGCGGCCGGTAGGCCTCATCGGCCTCGTAGCCTGCGAGCGGATCGCGGTTCATTAGGAACGCCGCGTCGAGTTCGGCCCATTCGTCGGCACTGAGCACGGTCTCGGCCAGCGGCAAGATCTCGGCCTCCTCGACGTGCATGTGATCGAGGTAGAAGTCGGCGTACTGCTTCATCAAGGTCTCGAAGTTGTCCCGGCGGGCTTCACCCTGATCGGTCCCACTCATCATCCGAAATCCGAGCAGCGCGTGTTCGAGTTCACGGATCGCCTGCTCGCCACGCGCATGGTCGCGGTCAAGGCGGTCGAGCACGGCGTCGGTCTGCGCGTTGCGCCCGCGCAGCTTGGGAAAGAGCAGGCGGCTCTCCTTGGGGTGGTGCAGCTTCTCCGGGAACTCGTCGACGTAGAACAGCATGGCCTGCAGCGCATCGAAGTCGGGCAGCGTGCCCCGTCGCCGATGTTCACCGAGGAGCAGGGTGATCGAGCGCAGCATCGCCGACAGCGCCCGGTGTTCGTGGCGGATGATGGTCAGGCTGGGGTGCGTCATGGCGCGGTCTCCCTTGTGTTTCGACTGTGGCGTTCTGCCGCGAGCTCGCAACCCACTGCCGGGTGGTCGGCGCCATGCCGCGCCTGATATCCATACCAGAGGCTCCCGGCGATGCGGTGTGCAAGGTCGTCGGCCCGTTCCTGGAGATCTGCGTTGCCCAATGCCTGCGTGGTATCGCGAAACAGTGCGAGCCAGCGGTGGAACAGCTGCGCCGTGAGCCCCGGCAATGCAACATGCTTGGGCATTGGCGCGCCCCTGTAGCGGGCGGTGCCTCTCAGGGCAGACGACCAGAAGTCCACCATCTTCGCCAAGTGCCGGTCCCAGTCGACGATTCGCGATTCGAAGATCGGAGCGAGCATCGCGTCGTCGCGCAGCTTTGAATAGAAGGTATGGACCAGGCGGACGACGTCCTCTTCGGTACAAAGGTCAGGATCCGGCATGATGGAACTCGCCGCGTTCGAATGGGAGATCGTGCGCGATGGAACCCTGGTTCAGCGCTTGCCGGCCGCGGGCGGTGACCTCGAAGACCTTGGCCGGGTCCTGCCTTGTGCAGTCGTCAGGGTCGATGTGCACTGGCGCAATGAAAGCATTGACGTAGCCCGCCGCTTCCAGCAGTCGGACCTTGTCGATCTGGGACGGGCTGGCTGTCGTGAATGGAAGCTGCGCGTTCGCAAGCCTCAGCAATATTTCCATGCACATCCCACACCTCCTTGAATCCTGGCGGGCTGTTCAGCACCGGCACTCCAGCCTAGCGCGGCCAAGCCGTTGCGTCTTTGATTTGAAGCAAGCTTTCTGCCGGGCATCCGCTGTGCGGATCGAATCGGCCACGGGTGGATCGCGCCATCTCAGATCGGTGAGCGCCGCCGCAGATCACACTCAGCTGCACGCCGAGGCGGGCAAGCAGCCAATGTCGAGGGGCGATTGACCTACCATTCGCAGGTGCCTCCTTCGCAGTTCCCGGCAGATCGCTCCAGAGGGCTCGCTCGTTGAAGCGGCTCGAGGGTGCCATCGCAAGGCTGCTTTGGCGGGTGTTGGCCTTGGTACTTGTCGCTCTGGGCCTGCTCGGCGTCTTTCTACCCGTTCTGCCGACGGTGCCATTTCTGCTTGCGGCCGCCTGGGCGGGCGGACGCGGCTGGCCGGCGCTGGAGCATTGGCTACTCGACCACCCGCGCTACGGCGAGTCCATCCGGCGCTGGCGACAGGGGGGTGCGGTGTCACGCCGCGCGAAGTGGGCCGCGAGTTGGATGATGTTCTTCAGCACAGCCGTGCTGCTCGTCACCGACGCGCCGATCGTCGTGAAGGTCGCAGCGCCGCTCCTCATGGCGGTGATTGCGATCTGGCTGTGGAAACGACCCGAGCCGTGAACGCGTTGGCCGCAGCGGCGGCGCGGTCTGCCGACGGCAACGATTGATGTACGTCAAATGCGGGCTTGGGGAACGGCATGTACCTGTCCATGGGCAACGTGTTGGTCAATCCAAAGGTCGGGATCCTGTTCATAGACTTCGAGAAGCCCAACCGCCTGCGGATCAGCACAGAGACGTCCGTGATGAAGGATGACCCGTTGATCTCCGAGTACCCGGAAGCCCGGTTCGTGGTCCGGGTTGCCATCGGCCTTGGGCCTGCAGCCGAAGGTCAGAAGGTTCCGAGCGGTCGCAACGCGCGGTGTCGCCCCGACCGGAAGTGCAACCAGACGGCAGTGAAGGTGAAACGGTACGCCGGGGGCTGAGACAGTCGAGCCAGCCATCGGTCTCGTCACTCGAATGCAAGCGCTGGCGCGAGAGCTGCCTGTTGCCTGGTCGAGGAGCGCTTGTCGACAGCTTCTTCGACCGGCTCGGGAACCAGCATCACGGGAACTGTTGACGTTCGCAGGAAGCGCTCTGCATCGCTGCCCATCGCCCACCGCCCGCAACGCCCAGGCGTGCTCAGAACAATGAGGTCTGCCGGCCACATTCTTGCTTCGTATGCGACAGCGTCGGCGAGGGGAGTGGCAAAGTCGCTGTACAGCATCACATCCGCATGCACACCGCGAGCCTCGGCAGCTTTTTTCGCTGCTTCAAGGATCTCCCGCCCCCAATTGTGCAGCGTACCCAGCCAGGTGTCCGTATCGGTGGATCTGCGCGCGAGCGAGAGATCGTCCACCACGTGAACCAGCCGCAGCAGGCCCCTGGTGGTCCTTGCGATATCGATGGCCTCGTCCAAGCTTCTTTTGGAAGCCGGACTCCCGTCGATGAGAACCAGAATCCGTTTGTGCATGGCGAGTTCCTCTTGAGCGAGGTGAAGGAGCCATCAGTATCGAAGGAGCGAGGATTCGTGCCTTGATATGGCGCAAGAACCGGCGCGGGAGGACCCCTGAGTCCGGGCCGCCGCGAGCGCGCCCGAATTGACTTTGACGATCGTCTCGAGCAGTTCGGTTTGCATCATGCAGCGATGGTTTTCCGAACACCGAAGCACGTCCAGCGGGCCGGCCGGCCCGCATAGCGACCAGTGGGGACCATGGGTCGCATCGACCACGAAGGTCGCGTCCTCCGATCCCGCTTGCGGGCGTTCTTCGGTGCGCATCTCGAAGCCCATCGCCCGCGCAGCCGGCAGGAAGGCGCGTGCCCGCGCCGTCGTCGGGTCGCCGAGGAGCCGGATCGATGCGCCTGGCGCCGGCCGATGCTCGCAGAGCGTCATGAGATCCGCCAGCGCCCTTGCCGGATGATGGTCCAGGCCCAGTCCCTCGTAGACCGGGACGCCCGCCTCCTGCTCGATCTGGCGCACGGAGGCCGGAGCCAGCGTTCCGCAGTCGATGGCGTCGTACATGCGCCCCAGCATCCGGGCCAGGCCGCGAAGATCGTCCTTTGCCGACGCCGAGCCGGCCGGATCGGTGAACCGGACTTCGGAAACCCGCGCGCCCAGTTCCTGCGCGGCGCGATGGAGGGCCGACGTCTCCTCGCCGGGCGGGGTGTCGAGCAGCAGCGCCAGGTTCTTGCCGTGCAGCGGCTTGCCGATCGTGCCAGCTCGGGCGTCCTCGCGCAGGCGCCGGGCGGCCGCAAAGATCGCCAGGATGTCTTCCGCGGCCGGCGGCTCGCCGGCGCACCCGCGGTGAGAAGGAATGGAGAGAACGGATTCCACATCAGCGAAGGTATTGCCTGCTGCGATCGAGGCCTTGATCGCCGTCAACAATCCGTCATCCTGCAGCCGTCGATACCGGCCAGATACCAAGCATTCACCCACTGTTACCGAGGGGGCGACCGCATTGGCGCTGCTGTTGCAGTGGCCTTCTAAGCTTCAAGCCATCGATCTGCGAGGAACAAGTGATGACCGAAGCGACAAGCGCTCTCCAAGACAACCGGCGTGCCGTCCGGCGCATCGCCGACATGCTGCAACTGCTGCAGGACAGCCTGCCGATCCAGCGGCGCATCGTCCGCGCAGGCGACACGGTCTACCAGGTGGGACAGAAGTTCGGCTGCCTCTACGTCGTGAACTCGGGCTTCTTCAAGATGGTCAACCTCTCCGGAGAGGGGCGTGAACAGGTGGTCGGCCTGCACTTCAAGGGCGACTGGCTGGGCCTCGACGGCATCGCGGCCGGCCAGTACGGCTGTGACGCGGTCGCGATGGACACCGGCGAGGTCTGGGCCATCCGCTACGACGCGCTGTTGCAGGCAGCCCTTCGCACGCCCGCGCTGCTGACCGCGCTGCATGAGGCCATGAGCCGCGAACTCACGCGCGATCACGATTCGATGCTGTCCTTGTGCACGCTGCCCGCCGACGCCCGCGTGGCCGGTTTCCTGCGCTACTGGGCCGACGCGCTCGCACAGCGCGGCCTGCGCACCGACCAGATCACGCTGCGCATGACGCGCGCCGAGATCGGCAACTACCTCGGCATGACGCTGGAGAGCGTGAGCCGTGCGCTGTCGCGACTGGCGCGTGGCGACGTGATCCGCTTCACCGAGAAGGGTCGGCGCGACATCCATATCCCGCAGGTCGAGGCGCTGACGGGCTTCATGCGCGCCGTCGCGCCGCCGAGCGTCGTGGCGCTTCACTGAGCAGCGCTCAGGACCCGCGCACGCTCGAGTTCGCTGCGCGTGTAGGGCTTGCGCGGCAGGTCCCAGCCCAGCGGCTCGTCGAGCAGTCCGCTCGAATAGCCGAACATCAGCAGCATCGGCAGGCTGGGCAGCCGCGTGCGCACAGAACGTGTCTACAAGCTCGAGATCGGAAAATGGCGCTCTACCGCGGTGAAGGTCCGTATTGCGAGCGCATCCATGAGGCGGCGCTTGTCAATTTCGGTTTCCCGTGGAGGCGCGACCGCGCCATTCCTTCACAACCCGGATCGTCGTCCGGAGACAGCGTGACTGGCGAATGCGGCAAACGTTTTTGAACGGAAGGGACTTGCCCGTCAAGACGTTCCCTTGCGCCCCTCGAAATAAGCGGCCAGGCGCATCCGTTCCTGCTCGAACGCCGACATGCCGGCGAGGACCGCCTTCCAATCGCCGATGCGGCTGGCGCGCTCGATGTTCTCGCATGCGGCCGCGAACGCGAGCGCCCCGACCATCTTGCTGGCGCCCGCCATGCGGTGGGCGAACTGGGTGACCTGGGCAACGTCGTCGACGGCCACCGCCTGCCTGAGTCCGGCCGAGTCGTCCTCGCAGGTTCGCCGGAAGGCCGCAAGAACCTCGCCCACCATCGACGCGTCGCCACCGCATGTCGCCGTGAGGAGCGCCTCGTCGATCGGGCTGACGCAGGGGGCGGCCTCCGGGCTTGAGCCGGCGGGAGCGGCGGGCGGCGAGGGGGCCTGGGGAAGCGGCAGCCATCGATCGAGCTTTTCGATCAGCTGCGCCAGTTCCACCGGCTTGACCAGGAAGGCATCCATGCCGGCGGCGAAGCAGGCCTCGGCCTCCCCCTGCAGCGCGTTGGCGGTGCAGGCGACGATCGGCACGCGCTCGCGCCCCGCGTCGGATTCCAGAGCGCGGATGCTGCGCGCCAGTTCGTAGCCGTCCATGTGGGGCATGTGGCAGTCGGTGATGACCAGTCCGAAGCGACCCGACTTCCACATCTCCAGGGCCTGGACGCCGTCATCGGCGGTCTGGGCGGCATAGCCCAGCGTTCGCACCTGGCGCAGCAGCAACATGCGGTTGACGGGGTGGTCATCCACCAGCAGCACCAACGTTCCTTCCGTCTCGGCCTGCGCGGTGCCGGGCGCCATGCGGCGCATGGCCGTGGCCGCCGGAAGAGGGCGTGCGCTGTCGGCGTCGCTGCCTGGCGGGGGCTCGGCGACCGGCAGCGACAGTTCCAGGGTGATCGTCGTGCCCTTGCCCGGCGCGCTTTCCAGGCTGATCGAGCCGCCCATCATCTGCGCCAGCTGCCGGGAGATGACCAGCCCCAGGCCGGTGCCACCCGGCCGCCGCCGCGCCTCGTCACCGTCCGCCTGGCTGAACGGCTGAAACAGGCGCTGCTGGTCTTCGAGCGAGATGCCGATGCCGGTGTCCTTCACCTCGAAGCGCAGGTTGTCCTGTCCGTCTGAGCGCCCCAGCCATTGCACGTTGATGTCGATCCAGCCCTCGGAGGTGAACTTGATCGCGTTGCTGACGAAGTTGTTGAGGATCTGGCGCAGGCGCACCGGATCGACCCGCAGCGCCGCACTGATGCGCGGGTCGACCATCCGCCGGACGACCAGGCCCTTGCTGCTGGCATTGCCCAGATAGATGCTCTGCACCTCCTCGATCAAGCGCTTGATCGAGACGACTTCGGGGCGGACCTCCAGCTTGCCGGCCTCGATCTTCGAGAAATCGAGGATGTCGTCGATGATGCGCAGCAGCGACCGGCTCGATTCCCGCACCAGCCCGAGCGTCTCGCGCTGCTCGGCGTCCAACTCGGTCAGGCTCAGGAGTTCCAGCATGCCCAGCATGCCGTTCATGGGCGTCCTGATCTCGTGGCTCATAGTGGCCAGGAAGGTGCCCTTGGCGCGGTTGGCGGCTTCCACCTCCGAGCTGCGCTGCGCCAGGGCCGCGTTCAGCCGCTCGATTTCACGCTCCTTCTTCTTCCTCTCCGTCACGTCTTCCGTCATGGTCAGCACGTAGCGCGGCTGGCCGGCCTCGTCGAGGATCGGGATCTTCTTCGCGTGGAGGACGTGCACGCTGCCATCGCGCGTATGCAGGGTGCCCTCGGGGATGTCCACTTCCCGGCCGAGCGCCAGCGCTTCCTTGTCCTTGGCCGTGAAGAAGTCGGCCTCCTCTTTGGAACTGACGAACTCGTAAGCCGTCTTGCCCAGCAACTCCTGCTGGCTGCGCCCCGTCATCTCCTCCATGCTGCGGTTGACGCGGACGACCTTCAAGTCGGTGGCGTCCTTGACCATGACCTGATAGGGAATGTGATGGATCACCGAGTTCAGGAACGCGTTGGCTGTTTCCAGTTCGGCGGTGCGCAGGCGCACGCGCGCCTCCAGGTCGGCGTTCAGGGCACGCAGGTCATCTTCCACCCGGCGCAGCGCCGCTCTCTGCCTTTGTTCGGCGAGCGCGCGCCGAATCGAGAAACCCAGGCGCCGCAAGCGCTGCTTGAGCACGTAGTCCGTGGCGCCGGCCTTCATGCAATCCACCGCCTCGTCCTCGGTCAACGCAGTGGCAATCACGATCAGCGGAAGCTCCGGCTGCTGCTGCACCTGGCGCAGCAGCTCCAGGCCGCCGACTTCGTAGTCGGACAGCACCAGGTCGAAAGTTTGCCGCTGCAGGGCGGAGACGACGTCCTCCCTGGTTTGCACCCACACGATGTCACAGCCAAGGTTCTCGTCCTGCAGCCTGCCCCGGATGCGCTCCGCATCGGCCGGGTCGTCCTCGAGATGCAGCACGCGGATGGCAGCGGTCATCTCGGCCCGTCCTGTTCGCCACGCAGCGACTCGACGACGTCCTTGAACTCCTCGCGGTTGCGTTCGCTCAGTGCGGAGAGGGCCTCGTGCGCCTGCAGGATCCGCTTCTGCACCACGGCCTGGTCGCCCCCCGTACCCAGCGCGTAGAGCTCGGGCGCGGCGGGAATGTCCTCGCGCATCGCGGCCACCACCTGCTGCATGCTCAGTTCCTCGAACAGGGCGTGCACGGCCGGTGTCACCCCCGCGAGCACCACGCCGCCCCGGGCGACCAGCTCGTGCACCGTGCCGAGGCAGGTGCTGTCCATGTACTGGCAGCCGGAGAAGTCCAGCACCAGGGGGCGTCCCCCGTCCAGCACGGCCAGGGCCGTTTCATGGAAGGCATCGCAATGCATCCAGCTGGCCCGGCCGCGCAGCGCAAGGTAGGCGGCATCGACTGTTTCGCCGTAGAACACCGCCTCGCCCTCGGGCCGCGGGGCGCCGGAAGCGGCAGCCGCGGGGAGCTCGGCGCCATTGTCGAACGAGGAGGCGCCCGCGTGCGCGTCGATGAGCAGGATGGTCACGTCATCCCGGTCCGCTCCCGCCGGCGCGTCACCGTGAAGCTGCGCCATCGCCTCCTGCGCACTGGAGAGCGGCTTGGCAAGCACCTGCTGCAGCAGTTCCAGCTCGCGCTCCGACCCGGAGGGCAGGAGTCCGTCGGTGTAGAGGAGGATCCGGTCGCCCGCCAGGAGCTGGAGACGCTCCTGCGCGAAGTGCGCGTCCGGCGCCAGCCCGAGCGCGGGCCCCGTGCGGCGGATCAGGCGCGTTTCCCGGCCCTCGCGTGCGTGCAGCACGGGCGGATGGCCCGCGGATGCCAGCGTGAGGCTCGCATCCGACGTATCCAGCAGGCCGAGGACGGCCGTCAGGAACAGTCCCGGCGCGGCGTGCGTCTCGCAGATCGAGCGGTTCACCGCGGCCAATACCTCCGCCGGCGGCAGCGCGAGGCCCGTCGCCGGGTCCACCAGGACCAGCCGCTGCTTGAACAGCACCGAGAGCATTGCCGAGGTGACCCCGTGGCCGGTGGCGTCGGCCAGGTAGAAGGCGAGGTGCCGCTCGCCCAGCCGGACCACGTCGTAGAGGTCGCCGCCCACATGCTGCCCCGGGCGGTAGACCGCCTGGATGCAATAGCCCTCCATGGGGGGCGGGCTGCGCGGCAGCAAGGCGCGCTGGATCACCTCCGCCCGCTCGAGGTCGCGGCGCAGCACTGCGGAGGTCTCCTGAAGTTCGCAGACCTTGCGCTGTAGCTCCCGGTGCAACCGCTCGCGTTCAGCCAGCAGTTGCCGCCGCTCCAGCGCGTTGCGCACCGCAACCCCCATCTCTTCCGAGCGCGGCGACTTCGGCAGGAAGTCGAACGCTCCCAGCCGGATCGCGGCCACCGCCGAGTCAAAGGTCTCCAGCCCCGAAAGGACGATCCACATGGTGTCCGGCACGGCCTCGCGTCCCCAGCGCAGCAATTCCAGGCCGTCCATCCGGGGCATCATGATGTCCGTCAGCACCAGGGCGACGTCCGGGTGCTCCCGCAGGACCTCCTGCGCCGCGATTCCGTCGGCAGCCTCCAGGACCGGAGCGCAGCCGAAGCTTTCCAAAGCCAGCTTCACCATCAGTCGGGCCACCGGCTCGTCGTCTACCACCAGCGCGACGGGAGGGACAGGGTCGAGGTTCATCACATCCCCTAGCGGCGAGTGTGCCGTGCAAGAAAGAATTCTCCGAGCCGGCGGGCGCGATGGCAAGCCACTGACGCACAGGCAGCGGCGCCGCGATCGCGTTCGGATGTGGCAGCCGGCTCAGCGCGGGGCTGCCTCGAGAAGGACGGCAGAAGGGGACGCGCCAACGATCGTCATCAGCCGCTTGACATCAGATCGTCGGGTGCGCGCCGCCAGCGAGCCGCTACGAAGACTTTGTGCTTGAGGGCAGGAGCATCCGAATGGATGTGCATGATTGGCTGGCGAGGCGGCTGCCGAAGGGGTCTCTGCTCAATTGAGTTGGGTTCATGAGCGGTGCCGGGAAGTTCGCCTCAAAAGGGCGTCTCGATCGAGACGCCATTTTTCTTGGACCTCAGCTTGCGAAAATCTGCTCGGCGCTCGTTCGCGGCCTCGGCAAGTCTGGGCTCCACCTACAATTTCCATCCGCATGGCAAAGCTTCGCAAACACACATCTCCCACCCCTTGTGTCAGGGTGGCGCCCAGTGGCGTCCACGGCCTGGGCGCCTTTGCAACGCGCGCGTTGCCCGCTTTCGCATTGCTGGGCCTTTACGAAGGCCGGCGCTACTCACCGCAGGAAGTCGCCGCCAGAACCTGGGATGATCAGCTCACTTACCTGTTCACCTTGTCCAATCAGGAAACCATCGATGGTGCCAAAGGCGGCAATGGCACTCGTCACCTGAACCACGCCTGCGACCCGAACTGCGAGGCGGTCGAGGAGTACGACGACGCAGGCCAGCTGCTGCTGAAGTTCCAGACAATCGTCCCTGTAGAGGCAGGGGACGAGTTGTTCATCGACTATTGCCTGACAGCGGATGACGGCTCGCCGCCCTCAGACTATCCCTGCCGTTGCGGCTCTTCGAATTGCCGTGGCACGATGCTCGCCCCTGTCGAAACCAGCTGAATCCGGCGATCTGTCTGCCGACGCGCAGGTCATTGCCCGCGAGACCGCGCGACCAAAAAGCTTCCGAACCCCGTTCCAGCGCACGCTGAGCGGCGAGCAAGTGCACTGCCACGCAGCCTCGCATCCGCTCTTCGTCCTCGTCGAAGTGCGTGAACGAAGGCCGGTCCTCAAGGTGTCATGGCATGCCGCCGACCATGGGCGCAGCCATTCGAGTCATCACGCCCGAGCCGGTTGCGCTACCGCACATGATGGGGGGTCAAGCTTCCTCCCCTTGGCGCGTCCCGGGGGGTCACCTGCGGCGAGCAGCAAAACCGCCTTGGCTGAATGACGGCAGCGAGCTCGCCCCGTGGCGGGCACTTCGCAAAGTCTGAGGACCCTAGATTTCCTTCAAGACCTCTGCGACCGGTGGCGTCATGCTGGGATTGAACTCGGTCACATCCTTCCGAGCACCTGCGTACTGCACGAAAGGGTCAGCCTCGAGCTCCTTGCGGTCGCCCGAACGCGCGAGGATCACGCCGCCCTTGCGGGGCACTCGGGCGCAGCGTGATGATGGCGCCCGGCCGCCAGGCGCAGCGTCCGCGCATCTTGAACCTGGTGGCGGTCGACACAGCAATAGGCATGAGTCCTTTCAGGGCGCGTCGGTGATGCCTCATGGAAGTCATCAGCCGGCGCGCCAGTGCGCACTGGATGCGCCATACCCACGCGACGCGCGCCTTCGCGCGCGGGGTCGAACTGACAATCGTGCGCGACAATCTGCGCCGCGACTCGCTGGTAACTTTGACCCATGGACCTCACGCTACAGTTCGTATCTCTGGACAGCTTCACCCGGGCTGATTGCCCAACCGAGGATGACGCGTCGCTTGTGTTTCCCCACGTGGCGATCACAGAGCGAAAGATCGCCGGCGTCCACACCGCGATGCTGCAGGCCTCCGATCACCAGAGTTGGGGAGGGCAGTTCGTCCGGTACATCCGCACTGTCTACCAAGCGCAGGGAAGCTCGCCTGCCGCAGCTGGACGCTGCACCGTGTACGGATTTCCTACCGAGGGCGATCGCGACGCATTCTGCGATCTGACCAGAGCAACCCCTGGCAAGTTCTTGCGAGCCATTGCTCAGAGGCATTCGGCCTGAGCATCCGCTGCTCCAGTCAGGTCACAAGTGCGTGAATTCATTGCATTGGGAATGACCGCTTCAAAGCGACGCGAAGGCCCAAGCGTCGCGTCGAATAGACGAACCACAAGAGAAAGCCGCAACGAGAAAGCGCGCTTGAAGCCATGCGCCGATCGACAGGCTGAGTTCCGGCCCGCCGGCTGCAGCCGTGACTCCAAGAGAAGGGCATGGACTTTGTCGTAGATGTGCCGAGCGCCTTGAACGGCATCGATCTGCTGCTCCTGCTCATTGTGTCGCTCGGCGTCTGGCCAGGCTGGCGCAGAGGGTTCTTGCGCTGCGCGGCAGAGCTTGCCGCCTTCGTGGCGGCTGTTCTCATCGCTCTGTGGTGCAGCCTGCCGGCAGCGAGTTACCTTGATCGCTGGGGCCTCGTCGAAGACCCGTGGGCCGCTCCGGCGGGATTCTTGATCTTGCTGGTGCTGGGCCGCGTGCTGCTGGATGCCCTCGTTTGGCGCTGGGTGGCGTTCTCCGCTCGGGTCGCCGGTTCGAACGTGCTCGACCGAAGCATGGGCGTGCTGCCCGGAGCGGTGACAGGTCTCGTCAACGCAGCCGTCGTGGCGATGGTCCTGCTTGCCGCGCCATTTGGGAACGGTGTAAACAAGAGCGCGCAGAAGCACCCGGGCAGTCAGGCTGGCTGCGCCCGCCGACTGGATCGAAGCAAAGCTCGGTCCGATCTTCGAGCCCGCCATCAGCCGGGCCATCAGCAAATTCACGGTTCAGCCGCAGGAAAATGCTGCCATCGAGCTGCCGTTCGTGGTTACGGATCCAAGGCCTCGGCCCGACTTCGAGGCAGCGATGCTGGTGCTGCTCAACGAAGAGCGGCGCAAGCACGGACTGCGGCCGCTCAAGGCAGACCCGCAAGCGCTTGAAACTGCACGAGCCCACTCGAGCGACATGTTCGCGCGCAGCTACTTCTCCCACATCACGCCTGATGGCCGCACACCTTTCGATCGCATGAGGCGGGCAGGTGTCGATCGGCGCCAAGGACTCAACTGCGAGACGTTGCGCATCAACGACTTAGGGCAGATCTGCCAGATCACCTTGAACCCGCTGTGCAACACAGTTTGAATTTTCGGGCGGCTTTTTCACCCATCTTTGAATTTTCCGGACCTCGGAAGCAGGTCACGAGCGGCCGCGGCCTGGCCGCCAACAGCCGGCAAGGGGCTGAGCCGACCTCCGGAGTCGCCGAAAGCAGACGCACATGACAGAGAAAACTGACATTCCCAAACCATGCCTCGGGAGTGTCCGTGGATTCAATGCAGCCCTACTTTGCGTTTGCCCCAGATTCACGGACTCCCGGCTCAACAGGACGCTCAGACCCGCCTGCATGGGGTTATCGGCTGATGACCGACGATGCCGGCCTCGGAGTCGTGATCGGGTCAGCGTGCCGATGAACGAGCTTCCACGCACCCTGCTCCAACCGAAATAAGCTGGTAACGCGTACTGCGACCGCGACGAGTTCCTCGGCACCTCCAACCTTGGTTCGGCCGCGCTCTACCTCGACAACGCACGCGAGTCCGTCCGAAACATATTTCGCTACGAGTTCGACGCCGGTGCCCTCTCCGTCGCGGTAGTGCGACGCGGCGCCCTCCAGGGTTGCCTCAACCTGCTTCCGACCGCGCGCGTACGGCCCGAAAGGATTGCCCAGAGTCACGTCTTCCGTATGGGAATACAGCGCCTTGTAAAGGCTAGGGTCGCCTTTTAGGATTGCGCTCAGAGCAGCGTGGCTCTGTTCAATTGCACTGTCGAGGTCATCCGACTTCATTTCACGACCCCTGTGTGAAGGCTTGCCTCGGTTGTTCGGCTACCGCCCGAAGCATTTTACCAAACGGATCGCGTTTCGACGACCGCTCTTGTGCAAATCGCGCGTCCAGGTCGATAGACCGATTTTGGCCCGGTTCCGGCCGCTGGCGATGCCGATGCTCGAGGACTGATGACATTCGGTACGCACCTGCCCCGCGTCGCAAAGTTCTTTTCTCTTGGTGCATTCGATTGCGGGACTCCAACGCTGGGTCAGGGTTGCATGGAAATCATCAGCGCATCCCAAGGCACTACCTGGTGATGTCGCGTCAAGGTTTTCCTTTGGGCCTTCCCACTCTCTGGCTGATTTCCTGGGCGGCCGATTGAAGGATCATGTTGCGCGGATACTGGGCTGCGTACTGGTTGGAGGCCGAGACCAATCCCGCGGACGGCGAACCCAGGCGCGCGGAGGACAGAATCGAGGACGCCTCGGGCATCAACAGATAGGCCGTGATCTTGCGAGGATCGGTTCCGGGCAGGCTCAGTCTCGCAACGATCACCGCATCCACGTCGGTCCCCTGGGCGAGGCTTTCGATTTGGGCGCTGGCGCGCAGCCAGTGGGCGTATCTCACGGCATCGGTGAGGCCGAAGTCTCCAGTGGCGCTGGCAAATCGGGGCTCGCTCTTGGCGAGCAATTGCCCGATCTCATTCACCGAGTGGGTGGAGTAGCCCTTCAGGATTTTCGGATCGTCATGGATCGAGCCGGCCAGAATGTCGGCCGCATAGGAATTCGCCGAACTGCGGATCGCCGACAAAAGTTCATCCTGCACGCCCACAGGGGCCAGCCGTGCCATGTGGGCCAGTTCGCCGTAGTAGTCGTCCGCACTCAGGACGTGGGTTTCGAACGCGCTCTTCAGCATCGCATCCGATCCCGGCAGATAGCCGATGCGCGAGAAGCTCAAAGCGGCCGATCGCGCGACCTCCTTGTTGTTGTCGCCGATCAGGCTGCGCAGATCCAGCAGGATGTCGGCGTTGTAGCCGGTCGCATTGTCCGACGAGTACAGGCGGCCCAGGATGCGGGCCAGCGCAATCTTCTCGTCGTCGCTGATCCCCGCCTTCAGCAGCGCGCGCGCAGCCAGAGCCGATCGAGAGGTGAGCGGCACGCCCTGCGCGAAGATTCGATCGAGCTCATTGCGTCCCTCGATGCCGGGCTTCGGGACATACGAGGCCAGGGAATTTTGCGAATCCTCTTTGCCCCTGGCGGCCCCGATCGCCGCCGCGTACCTTGCGGCGGCTGTGGACGGGCCGCCTCGATCGTCCCCGTGGAGTGCGGGCGCGGATGTACTTGGATACGACGCCGTCGACGCAACAGGTGGCGTCTTGAACCACCCCCAGATGATCCCGGCCAAGGCGATACCCGCGACGGCAAGGAGACCGGCCTTTTTCATGCCTGCCGCGCCTCAAAACCAGCCCTTCATGGTGTTGAAGAGCCTCGACGGCAGCATGATGCCGCTCTTGAGATCGCGATTGCGGTCCAGCCAGATTTGCGGAACCGGGTAGATCGACGGAATGCCTTCGTCATCGGCCGTCTTTTCATACAGATTCACGATGAATGTGTCGCAGCGGTACAGGCCCCGTTCGGCCGGACGGCCCCACATCAGCGGCTTGGCGCTCGTGTAGTGTTGACCGTAGGTGTAGTCGGCGCCGATGAGGTACGCCTGAAAGGCACGCTTGACCAATGCCATCCTGGCCCGCACATCCTCGAAGTCACCCGCTTGCAGGCACGCCGTCCTGAAGCATTTGTTCAGCAGGTGGTTGGGATTGTTGGGAGAGGCCGTGCCCCAATATGCCGAACGCGCCTTGAAGCTGGCCAGGGATTCGTACTGGATGGCATTGCTGCCCTCATTCAGCACCTCGACGACGACACTGCCGTCGAACATGCCGGTGTGTCCCAGCGAACCCAGGCCGGAGATCGACAGGTCGCGTCCAACAACGTCGCCGGCCCATTGGGGATCGCCGGCGACGAGGTCAGCGCCGATGTGCCAGAGCGCTCTGCCGTTGCCATAGATGACCAGGTTGCCGTCATCCTGTGCTGCCAGGTACGCACCCGGGTTGCCGCTCGTTTGCGAGTTCCAGATTGGGACGCCGTTGCTGGCATACACCACCAGGTTGCCATCGCCCTGCATTGGGGCGAACGCGCCGGGACTCTGCGTCTGGCTGTTCCAGCGCGGGGTCCAGTCAGATGTCCGATAGTAGACAAGGTTTCCATCGCCCTGCATCACAAGGACATAGCGGCCGTTGTCGGAACTGATGGATTGTCCAGGTGAAAGCGCTGTGTTGGGCGCCAGAATGCCGGCGCTGGTGAGACATGCGATGAGGGCCAGCGCGAGGGCACCCAGTGCCCGAAATAACGTCGCCATCACAACCCCCCCCCCGGGCATGGCTGCCCGCGCCGCGTTGCAATGCGCCAGCGCGGATCGTCAAGGCGCTGGCCCCGGTCCCGCTTGTGAAGTGCGCCCAAGTGGGGCAGGCATTGTTCCGCGAAAAGCTGGCGTCCGCAAGCGCGACCGAGGGCAGATCAAATGGGCGGGCTGATCAAGGAGGCGGGAATCACTCCATGACCGTTCGCGCGAACATATTTTCTAGAGTGGACCCCGAAGGCATCCTCCGACACATCTGTTGGAACGTCTGCTACCCACTGACCCGGCCAAGCCCGATCAGGCTGCCCACGCTCAACTTTGACCGTCAAACCGCTGCTTGATCGGCCGCTGAAGCGCTATCTGCTATCGAAGGGCCGCACCGTCGCGACAATCACGTCGCGCCCAGCCACGAAATCCGGCTGCGTCGCCGGCCACATCGATGTCGCCTGGGTCAACGCGAACGTCGGATGCCGTGCGCGGAAATCAGCCCACACGCGGCGCGCCTCCTCCGACTGCCCGTCACGCTCCAGCGACGCGGCCAGCAGCAGCCAGTAAAACGGCAGGTGAGGCAGGCCACCGACGGTCAGGCGCGCCCGCTCGGCCGCCTCGGCGTAGCGCCCCTGCATGAAGCGGTTCATGCCGATCAAGCCGTGCCAGATCGGCACGCGCGAGTCGCGCGGGCTGATCCGCAAGGCGCGCTCGCAGGACGGCACCGATTCCTCGAAGCGTCCCAGGCGCAGCAGTGCCGAACAGCGGTGGTGGTGCGAGGTATGGTCGCTCGGAAAATGGGCGATCATCACCTCCGACAACTTGAGCAGGCCCGGCCAATCGCCGCGCCAGTTGGTCAGCGTGGCGCGGCCGTCGAGCGCGGCAAAGCTGGTCGGGTCGAGGGTCTCCAAGCGCGTCTGAGCTTGCTCGGCGCGCCGCACGGCCGCTTCGGGATCGTCGGTCCAGCGGAAGATCGCCCTCATGGCCTGGACGTTGACCACACCCCCCAACCCGCGCACCGAATCCGGGTCCTTGGCCAGCGCCTGCTCGAACAGGCGCAGCGCCTCGGCGAAGTTGTCGGGCCCGACGGCGCGAAGCATCACGGACGTGCCCTGCATCGCCAGGTCGTCCGCCTCCACCGCCTCCGGCTTCATGCGGGCAGCGCGCTGGCCAACCGACCTGCCGATCTCGACCAGCAGGGTGCGCGAGATGCCGCCGCGGATGTCGTCCACCGACTGCGCCAGCTGGGCGCGCTCGATCTGGTATTGCTCGGCCCATTGCGCAACGCCGGTGTCGCCGTCGATCAGGTTCATCTCGAGCCGGACCTGCTCACCGTCGCGCCGCACGCGGCCGTGCACCACGTAGCGCACACCCAGTTCGCGCGCCACGGCACGCGGATCGTCAGACCGGCCCTTGTAGCGCGCCGCAGTGCCACGGCCGATCACGCTGACTGTGCGCCACACTGTCAGCGCTCGCGTCAGGTCGCCGGTCAACGCATCGGCGAACCAGGCCTGCTCGGCGGCGTCGGCTTCGCTGTCCAGCGGCAGGACCACCAACGAGCGCAGCGGCACTGCAGGCGGTGCCGTGCCGCGCCATGGGCCCAGCGCAACAAAGCCGGCGATGGCCGCCGCCAGCATCAGCAGGGCGGCCGCGAAGACGATGCGCTGGCGCGCGGGTGGCGAGGCAGAAGCCGAGGCTGAAGCTGGAGATGGCGCTGCGGCGCTGTCCACTGGGTCTGGCGCTGGGCCTGGCGCTGCCTCGTCGGGTATCAACAGGTAGCCACGCCGCGCCACGGTGCGCACGCGCCGGTGTTCGCTGTCCCCCAGCACGCGGCGGATCTCGGCGATGGCCTGCGCCAGCGAATCGTCGCCCACAACCACACCGGACCAGACGCGGCGCATCAGTTCGTCCTTGCCGACCACGCGGCCGGCCTGCGACCCCAGCACCAGCAGCACCGCCAGCGCCTGGCGACGCAAGCCGGCAAGCTGGCCGTCGGCGCGGCGCAACTCGCCATCAGCCAGGTCCAGCACGAAGCCGCCCAGATGAAGGCGGGTTTGCGCGGTGTCGTCGAGCGTCTCGGCCTGTTCCATTGAGCGGAAGCCCCCCGGCATGAAGTTTCATCGTACTTCTTTCGTCCTGATTTCAGGCGTCTTTCAAGACCTGCGGCAAGGCGCCCGGCAGACTGGCCCGCCATTTGTCGCTGGAGCAAGGCCATGAACAAGTTCCTGATCACCCTCGCATTGGCGGCCGTCACCTGGAGCGGCCAGACGCCGGCCGCGTCAGCTGGCACTGAGGCCGCCCAGGCGCGCGCCGCGGCCGGCGCCGCGGCGTTTCGCCAAGGCCATCACGAGAGCGCGCTGGCGCACTTTCGACAGGCGGCAGGAGCCGGGCATGCCGTAGCGCAGTTCAATCTGGCGGTGATGCTGATGGAGGGGCAGGGCACTGCGCCGCGGCCTGCGGAAGCGATCGGCTGGCTGCGCAAGGCGGCCGAGAACGGCTTCGTCCAGGCCCAGAATGCGCTGGCCGCCCTGTTGGAGCGCGGCGAGCACGTCCCGCGGTCGCTGCCCGAAGCGACCCACTGGTGGCGCCGCGCGGCCGAGCAGGGCTCGCGCGACGCGCGCGTCAACCTTGCCACCCAGTACTTGCTGGGACGAGGCGTGGCGCAAGACGACGCGCAGGCAGCGCTCTGGTATCAGCGCGCCGCCGGGCAGGGTGACGCAGGCGCCTGCTATATCATTGCCAGCATGTATGACAAGGGCTACGGCGTACAGCAGGCCCCCGAACGCGCCGCCTTCTGGTACGGCCAGGCGGCGCTGCGCGGCGAGCCCGGCGCTGCTGACATGGCACGCGCGGCGCGCCGCAAGGCTGAGAGCCTGTAAAACGGGGACTTTTCTGGTGCTACCGATTCGATAGCCGACGGGCAAGCGGGGCGAGTTCGACTCAAGTGAGGCGCGAGATCGCAACCGGCGTCAGCGATGCCCATGTCGCGCGCTGGCACGAACTGGTCGGGACGTCCCGGATCGTGCGGAAGAACTCTGTCTGCTCCGCTGCAAAGCTCGCGTTGGCGCAAGCGATCATCGTCGAGAAATCCGCTGGGCCGGCAAATGCCCGAAAGCTCACGCTCTGCCTCCTGAGGGCTTTGAAGCGCGTACCGGGCTGGCCCAGGTTGGGCGCTACGCGCGCGCGCAGCTGCTCACCGATGCCGCCGGCATGAACCAGTCGGTGACCCCACGAACTGCTGAGCCATCTGCAGGCAACACGTGCCGCGCCATCGCTGATCGATGCTTGGGAGAATGCTTGGCACGGCGCCATGGACGGCCCCGGCGAGCCGTTACCTTGTCCTGAGTGCTTTTCTTGGGCACATGGTGTCCAAGCTTCAGCCACGACCCAGTTACAGGGATGTCGGCCAGGCCCGGTGTTCATGTTTCCAGGCGGATGACTTCACGACGGTGGCATTCCGTTGCAGACGCGGCCAACGAGGCCGGTAGCCTTCTTGCCGACGCGTCCATTCGATCTTGCTGGCCGCGCCGGAGCAAATGACTCAATGTGGCAAGACCTTCGCTTGCCCGTCCTGTTCGTCCGCGGTTTGTGGCTTTTGACAGTTCGAATGGGAGTCGCCGACCGGTGCGGCTTTCGTTTGGGCGTTCCGGCGGCCGAGCTCGGATCCTGGGGGCACTGGTTCGGTACTGGCAGCCGTCTGGTGGGCGTCATCGGTCTACTCCAACGCGGCGTTCCGGTACTCAGCCAACGTCGTGCGGCGGAATTCGATCACTGGTACCAGCTTGTCACCCGAATCCGGAAAGCGGGCGCGAATGTTGGCTTCTTCGCGGACCCAACATCCGCGGGAAGTCGTGCCATCCCACGACGTCAGGTAGCAAAGTCGATAGGGCGTGATGCATTCTTCCTCGGCATCGGTCAACTGCAGCATGTGGAACACGCTTCCGTGCGCCACGAATAAGACGCTGGGCTGCGTCTCGCAGCCGAGAACGAATGTGCAAGTGGCGACGCATGCCACGACTGAAGATGCCTTCATACCTGGCTCCAGTCGATGTCGGGGAAAGATCGATTGAGCGCTTTGGTATTAGGGTAGTCAACCCTCGATATGAGGAGCCACGCTGCCGTCGATAGTCGGGAGCTTTCGGTAACCTGGCCGCGACACCGAATAAGGCAAGGTTGCCGCATCTCGCAACGGCAACCGATCGATCTGTCACTTGCGTCCGATGCCGAGGTTCAGAGCCGAGTTCGGCGCGGTATCCGACTCCGGCGGTCCGATCGCCGCGGAAAACGCGGATGATGGTTGGATGACCTCGATCGATTCAGCAGCGGCGCTCCTGCACGCCGCCTCGCGCATCTCGGTACTCTCGGGTGCCGGTCTTTCGAAGGCGTCAGGGATCCCGACGTACCGCGATGCCGACGGCCTCTGGAGGGACGAGAACGCGGTCAAGTTTTCCCACATCGACGATCTGAAACGCGATCCCGAAGGCTTCCACAACTTCTGGGCGGCGCGGATGGCGGTGTTGTCGGAGGCCAGGCCCAACCCGGAGCACCGCGCGCTCGTCGAGCTGCAGATGCGCAGACCGGGCACGGCGCTCATCACGCAAAACGTCGACGGGCTGCTTGCCGAGGCCGGGGCTCAGGAGGTCTTCGAGCTGCACGGCAACCTGCGGCGCTGGCGATGCGACAGCTGCGGAAACCGGGAAGGGCCCTGGTTGTCGCAACGCTGCCCGCGCTGCGGCTCGCAAGCGAGACCCGACGTCGTGATGTTCGGGGAAATGCTCAACGAGGAACTCCTCACCCGGACGCAAGAGGTCGCGGCGCACAGCGACCTGTTCCTGGTCGTGGGAACCTCTGCGGCAGTTTACCCGGCGGCGGACCTGCCGACGATCGCGGCGACGAACGGTGCCAAGATCATCACGCTCAACATGGAGACGATTGATGTTGATGACGTGGCGGCCGTGGTGCTGCGGGGCCCCGCAGAGGAGCTCCTGCCCGACCTCATTCAGGCCGCCCGGCTCAGGCCGTAGGCAGTCAAACTTCGGCTTCACGAACCCGGCTGCGTTCTCGTCCGCGCCGGCTTCCCTTCGTCCGAGTGAGAGTTGGCGCTGCGAGCCAATGCCGCGATCGGCGGATTTGAGCTGGCGAGAGGACTGAAGGAAGGCCGCGGCGCCGCTAGGGCGCCAGCATCAACACCTTGAATTGGCTGGGCACGATGCGCATGCCCATGGCGTTGCTGCGGTTCTGAACCGAAAGACTCGTCATTCGAGTGGCCGTACTGCCTTTGAGCAGCGCGGCGAACGAGCCTGTCAGATGCCGCGACGGCCCCCCAGGGTGAAGTAGTGTGAATGCGTGATCACCCGGCCCCGCTGGCTGCGATCAGGATGATCGAACATCTGCACCTGCTCAACGCAACCTACGGCTTGAGCCACCCGATTGCCCGCTTCGGCTGGAGCCGGTTGATCTGAAGACTTTGGACTTCATGCCGGCATGCAGCGCTCCCAGCATGCGCGCTGACCATGGCCGGCTTCGCCAGAAACGCACGTTTTCGCTGTAGGACCGAACCCCAAAATACAGACGCGCCGCCCATCACAGCCGTACGATAAGACCCAAGTTCGAACGAGAACGCGGAGGGATTGAAGCATGAGCAAACGCAGGGAAGAACTGGAGACGGTGCCCCACGACTTGGTGCCTACTCCTTGGGGCCTAGAGTCCAAACGGACGCGAGGACGTTCGCGAACACCGTGGCCAAGTTCTGCCGCAGGAACGGCGGCGCGGACACTCCCGAGTCGATGGGCGCCACGGTCCTGCCTGCACCGGAGGTCATTCCTTGACGGGTAGGAACTCATGGCCACATCCTCGAGCTCTCTCAATTTGTTGGAAAAGGCGGTCAATGCTATTGAGCAGGCGGCCCACGAAATGCTGGACAGCGAGCCCGATGTACCGTTCACTGCATCGACCGATCTGCTTTCTCTTAGCCCGAATGAAGTAGAGCGCATCCGCAGCAAGGAGGAGGCAAGCTATCGGACACGGCCCACGCTGTCGGCCATCCATTTCTGCCTGACATCATCCATGGCAATGCTTGCCATTTGCCAGTCACTGATTGAGCAACCACCGACCCAGTCGCCGCGCGAACGCGAACGGCGGTGGAAGAAGCTGGCCTCTGACGCCAAGATAGCAGGCCGCACCGCCTACCGCGCGGCGCTCGTTCTTTCAGATCCTGGTGCGAATGAGGGCCCCGGAGGTCAAGGCGGTGCGTCCCCTAGCGGCACATAGTCTATGCCGACCTGAAGACGGGAAAGCCCACGGAAACAAGTGCCCGCAGAAGATCGTTCTGTCGCTGTCGGACGTGGGTAGTCCCTTCGTATTCGCCTGTGCCAGCTACAACGTCTGTACGAGGCCATGAAAGATGGAAGAATCAGCTTTAATGAGGGTTGCCCCGAAATCCGAAGCTCCGCGCCGCTCTTCGTCGCCGCGCCAGGAGTCCGATGCCCGGTGACATCCGAAAGCATCAACGACGTTGCCGTTGACGGCGTCGGACCGGCGTTCACGATCGCATTCCAGCCGATCGTGGACGTTGAGCGGCGGGAAGTATTCGCGCATGAGGCGCTCGTGCGAGGTGTTCACGGCGAAGGAGCGCTCCAGGTGCTCGGCAGAGTAGAAGCGCGTCATCGGTTTGCCTTCCACGAGGCATGCCG
The DNA here is from genome assembly GCF_964253985.1 of Variovorax sp. LjRoot290. NCBI lineage: Bacteria > Pseudomonadati > Pseudomonadota > Betaproteobacteria > Burkholderiales > Comamonadaceae > Variovorax > Variovorax sp. LjRoot290. The sequence goes on from NZ_CAXURW020000002.1 coordinate 96,860, forward strand.
CGTGAAATCGATCGAAATGGCGTCGATGCTCGGCATGCAATCCAGGCTGAGCCTCAACGTTTCTCCCAACGACGTTGCGGGGCCCACGGAGTGTTTTCAGACCGCCATTCGCACGGCCGATCGGGTCCGCTTTCCCATCGATCGCCTGATACTCGAACTCACTGAGGGCGAACCCGTCGCCGATCTGCCCGCGCTGGCCGCGACTTTCCGAGCTTTCCAAAGCTTCGGATTCGCCTCTGCCATCGATGACTTCGGTGCTGCTTATGCAAGCTTTGAACTGCTGGCCGCTTTTCAACCGGACATCGTCAAGCTTGATAGGAGCTTCGTTCGAGACATCCATCTCAGCGCCGTGCGGTTCACCCTCGTGAAGGGGCTCGTTGCGATATGCGACGAGCTTCGGATCAAGGTGCTCGCAGAAGGCGTGGAAACTCCTGAAGAGGTCCAGGTGCTTCGTGGGCTCGGCGTGAGGCTGTTTCAAGGCTTCTTATTTGCCCGCCCCGGCATTGGCATGCTGCCGAATGTTGCCTGGAATGCGGCCTGACCCTCGCACGTTGGTGCAGCAACTGCGCATGCGCATCGCCGATGCGCGCCGCGAAAGCGATGCGGCGCCGCCCGTAGCCGAAGCCGAGAAGGCGTTTGCATGACCGCCGCCGAAACGTGGCGCACATCATCAAGCCCGTCGTTACGTGATCGGCACACGCGCATGTGCATCCCGATGGCCTGAACACTGCAACCTGCAGATCCGCCAAAACGGTATGGCGGCAGGTATGGGCATGTACCTACGACTGCTCCACGGGGCGTCCTACCTTCGCAGGATTCGGCCGATTTCTACATTGACGATGACGCCGAAGTTCAAGCAGGAACAGCGGGCTCCTTACACCCTGTCGGCGTCGAGGAAACCATCATGAAAAAGCTATTGTTGATGTTCACCATTGCGTCATCGTGCCTGGTTGCCGTCCAGACCAGCGCGCAGGTCAGCGCACCTCCAACTCCGGCAACGCTCGGTCCGGCCGACGCCGAATACAAGGCCGCCCGCGACAGGATCGCGGCCGACTCCAAGGCTGCCAAGGCTCAGTGCGACGCCATGAAAGACAATGCCAAGGACGTCTGCATCGAGGAAGCCAAGGGCAAGGACAAGATGGCCAAGGCCGAGCTCGACCAGCAGCGCAAGCCGAGCGACAGCAATGCGCGCAAGGTCGCCGAGGCCAGGGTGGAGGCTGCCTACAACGTCGCCAAGGAGAAATGCGATGCTCACAAGGGCGATGCCAAGGCCGCTTGTGTGAAGCAGGCCAAGGCCGAAGAGGCGAAGGAAAAGGCCGAGATCAAGGCCGTGAAGAAGTGAGCGGCAGGCCGCTGCGGTCCCCTCTCGCGCCACACCACACGTTTGTCACGGTCATGGCGCGTGGCAAGGACAGGCCGAGTTCCTCGGTCGAGACAGCCGCCGGCATCGAGGAACTGCCCGGACTGGGCGGTTGCCGAAGCCACCTCTACCAGCGCCGGACGACTGTCTGCCTGAAGTATGGTTCGCCAGTCTCAGAAGTCCACAAGCGCAGGCGCGCGCTGGGTACCAGAGCAGCAAGGTTTGTCCATCCGCATCATCGGGGTCACGCTCCAGTTTCATGCGGCCTTTGCCAACCACATCGACACGCTGCGCAAGCTGGCTTGTCAGCGAACCGCTGATGAAGGCCTGACAGGCCTCGCGAATTGCATCGAGTCTTTTGCGTTGCTGCTTGCCGCTGAGGCCATCAAGCTCTGCGGCATCGATGGCTTGGCCGATGTCTTCGCGGAACACCGTGATGTCGATGTCCTCAGAGAAGCGGGGGATGAGGTTGAAGGCCTTCGAGAGCGATGTCCCGCCTTTGAAGAGCAGGCGGGGACTACCGGCCTCAAGACCGTTGAACAACGCGTCGAGCGTCCAGCACACCCAAAAGTCCTTCTCGACGTTCTGCACGGCGGTGCCGAGGCGCGCGGCGGTTTCTACGAAGAGCGCCCCTCTGTCGGCATCGCTCGATGCAATCACATCGTCATAGGCTGTGTTCATCGCGGCACCGCCGGGTTGCGAGCGGATGAGGGCTTGCGCCGTGAGGCGGCCGTTGCCGGATCAGGTGGATCAGCGGGCATCGGGTCGAAGCCCGGAATGGTCCTCAGGAAGCTTTGCATCCACGCGGGCAAAACGCCGAAGCCTTGCTTCAAGTCGTTCCGGATGCTGTCACCGTGTTTCGGATCGCCGAGAAGGCGCGCCAGCGTCTTTCTGATGCGGTCGCCATCGGTCGGCAGCATGTCCTTGAGCCAGTGCAAGGCCTGGACGACCCGCATCGCCGGTCTGCCCGCCCAATAGAGGCGGCTTGGCGCTGTCGGCTTGAATTCAATGGTGAGCTTGTCGAGGTGGATGGAGCGAGGCTGCGTGTCTGTGTAGATCGTGACGCGCGCCGGAACCGCATCGGTCAGGCCGAGGTCGTTGGCTGCTGTCATTCCATCGACGAGGATGCGGGCTTGGTCGCGCCGCGCGAGCGCGTCAACGACTGCACGGTAGTCTGGTGAAGTGGGGCGCTTGGTGAGACTGTTAAGGACGGGGCGGTCATACAAGCCGCGGTCGATCCGGCGTAACGCGCCACGTGCGACCATGCGTTGCAGCGTCTTGTCGATGGCGGCGCGCGTTCCTAACGCGGCGAAGTCAGCGGGGACCCAGACATAGCCAGGCGCAGCGGCGTCGATCATGGCGGTGATGCGGTCTACGGTGTCGGACATTTGAACCCCTTGTCCGAAGTTTATATATAAATTTCGGACACTCTGGACTTCTCGTCCTGGGACAGCCACTACATCTAGCGCCTTCGTCGTCGTTCCGCCACTTATCTAGCGCTAGACTGGACGATCCGGGGCGAAGCCCCTTGCGCAAGGGCTCGGTTTGCTGACAGTTGGGGTCACCGGCGGAGCAGCGCCGCCGGCCAGCCGTTGCCCAGCGACGCAAACCAGGCACCCACAGGCCCTGTGCACCGAGCGCCGCCGGAAAGGCCAGCGCCGCCGCATTGCCGCCGCCGATTGCTGGCTGGATCGCGGTGGCGGAATCGGCCAGGCGCCAGCCAAGTTGAGAGTTCTGCTGCATCGGCGCACCCAGCCACGTGGTCACGATCCGGGGCAACAGCTGCCGGCTCGAATCGAAGGTCGCGCTGGCCTGATCAGCCCGACCAGTCCGAGTCGGTAAAGACAGATTGATCGACAACCCGGAGGTCAGTTTCCTGATGTCGCCAGGGGGGGTCAACTCCAGATGTCGTGACAAAGAGCGAAGCCGCTGGGCTGGATGCTCACCGGTTCCTGACCCAGATGACCTGTTTTTAGGTCGATGGCTCAACCACGCGGCTTTCAAGACGAAATCGCCCGTTCACTGCACTGTTATCCAATGGCCTATCCACAGCCTTATCCAATGACGTCAGGGCTGAGGCCACGTGCATACAAATGGTTTCTGGCAACGTCCACTGAGGGAGGCAACCGGGTGTGCTGCTCCACCAAATGGCGGAAGCGAAGACGCATGATCCTCGGCATGAATGGCCGATGGAAACGGAAGACTTAACGACGAACAACTGGCGGCCTCTGCGCACGTCTGGCGCCGAAAAGCATTTCACGGTGAGAAGCACGCGAGTTCCGTGGCACTGCATTTGCGCCGCGGTGGGCGATATACCAGCGACGCTCAGGTGGTGTATGGCGTCGTCGAAGCCACGCTTCCGACGATTGTCGTTAGCGCCGTAGCAGCCTTGACTTAAAGGCCGTGACAGCATGCGAAGGAATGGCTCGCCGCAGTTTGCGATTGGGCCTCGCTGTGCGTGCCTTGTCTCGATATCTTCTTGTTCCGCCTCAGCTAAAGATGGCCGCCGGAGGCTCGAAGGCGCGGATCGGCGGCAGCGCGCCGTCGTAGCGTTCGATTTGCACTGTGCTGAGCTGTCCCGCGCAGCCTTGCGCCAGCGACGAGGTGCCGATGTCGCGCGTCAGCACGTTGGGGTTGCCATGCACGCACATCGGGCGGCCCTGGTCGTCCATCGCAGGGTCGTACCAGGCGCCGGTGGGCAGTTGCACCACGTCTTCGCGCATGTCGGCACACAGGTGGGCGCTGGCCAGGCAGGCGCCGATCTCGTTGAAGAGCCGCACGATGTCGCCCTCCCTGACGCCGCGCGCCGCAGCGGCCGTCGGGTGCAGCGTGCAGACCTCGCGTCCGCGGCGCTTGCTGGCCTGGCTGTGCGCACCGAAGTCGAGCTGGCTGTGCAGCCTGGTGTGCGGTTGGTTGGCGACCAGCCACAGCGGATGCTCGGCGGTCGGCGCGAACTTCGGCGCAAGCCACGCCGGATGGCCCGGGCAGTCGGCGTAGCCGAAGGCGGCAACGGCCGGCGAGCTGACTTGCATCTTGCCGCTCGGTGTGGGCAGCGGCGCGCCGACGGGGTCGTTCCGGAAGGCGCGCAGCATGCCACCGTCGTCGTCCCGCTGCGGCAGCATGAGTTCGCCGCGCTGCCAGAAGGTCTCGAAATCCGGCGCTTCCAGGCCCAGATCCTCGAGCCCGGTGCGGGTGCGTTCGTACAGGTGGGCCAGCCATTCGCGCTTCGTGCGGCCCTCGCTGAAGGCCTCGAGCGCGCCGAGGCGCCCGGCCAGCTCACAGAAGATGTCGTAGTCGTCGCGCGCCAGGCCGCATGGCTCGGCGATGCGGTGCATCGCCACCACCATCGGATCGGTGGGCGTAGCGCCGATGTCCTCGCGCTCCAGCGTCATGGTGCTGGGCAGCACGATGTCGGCATGGCGCGCGGTCGCGGTCCAGGCGATCTCGTGCACGACGAAGGTGTCGAGGGTGCGGAAAGCCTCGGCCAGGCGCGCTAGGTTCTGGTGGTGGTGAAACGGGTTGCCGCCCGCCCAATAGGCGAGGCGGATGTGCGGGTAGGTTCGGCGCTGGCCGTTGTAGTCGAAAGGCTGGCCCGGATTGAGCAGCATGTCGCTGATGCGCGCGACCGGAATGAACGCTTTCACGCCGTTGGTGCCCTGGGGCAGCGCGGCCGCCGGCACGGCGTTGTTGCGCTTGCCGTAGTGCGCCAGCGTGCCCAGCGCGTAGTTGTAGCCGCCACCGGGCAGGCCCAGCTGGCCCAGCGCCGCGGCCAGCACCGCGCCCATCCAGACCGGCTGCTCGCCGTGCTCGGCGCGCTGCAGGGAGTGCGACACGACCACCAGCGTGCGCTTGCCGACGAGCGAGCGGGCCAGGTCGACGAGCTGCTGCGCAGGCAGGTCGCAGATCGATGCGGCCCAGGCGCAGCTCTTGGCCACGCCGTCGCTGCGGCCCATCAGGTAGTCCTCGAACGTGGCCCAGCCGGCGCAGCAGCGGGCAATAAAGTCGCGATCATGCGCGCCGTCGCTGACGATCTGGTGCACCAGGGCCAGCATCAGCGCCGTATCGGTGTTGGGCCTCGCGGGCAGCCATTCGAACTGCGCCTCCTCGGGCAGGTCGCTCCTGAGCGGGCTGATGGAGACGAAGCGGCAGACACGCGCCGCCGCTTCGCGCATGGAACCGCGCTCGATGTGGCGGCTGATGCCGCCCGAGGCCACGCGCGAATTCTTCAGCGCCATGCCGCCGAAGGCCAGTACCACCTCGGTGTGCTCGACGATCTGCTCCCACGTCACGTTGCGGCGCGCCACCTCTTCCATCGAGCCGAGGATGTGCGGCAGCATCGGGCCCGAGGCGCCGGCACTGTAGCTGTTGACCGAGCGCACGTAGCCGCCGAGCGTCGTGTTGAGGAAGCGGTGGACCTGGCTCTGCGCATGATGGAAGCGCCCCGCGCTCGACCAGCCGTAGGAGCCGCCGAAGACCGCGCCGGCGCCGTGCTGTTCCTTCACGCGCCGCAGTTCCCCGGCCAGCAGGTCCAGCACCTCGCTCCATGGCATGGCCACATACGCGTCCTGGCCGCGCATCGGATCGGGTCCCGGGCCGCGCTCCAGCCAGCCCTTGCGCACCATCGGGGTGGTTACGCGCGCCCTGTGGCGCAGCGCATCGGGAAAATTGTCGATCAACGGGTTCGGGTCCGGATCGTCCGGATGCGGCTTCACCGCGAGCGTATGGCCGTCCCAGGCGGCGGAAAAAACGCCCCAGTGGGCACTGTGCGGATGGAAGACGGGCGTGTCGGTCGGCATGGTGCGGATGCTTGCTACTCGGCCTTCAATCCACCGCGCTCGACGGCGCGCCTGTAGTTCGCAACGTCCTTGACGATGAAATCGCGGAACTGGTCGCCGGTCAGCGTGGCTTCCCGCGCACCATCGGCGCGGTAGACCTTGAGCACTTCCGGATCCTTCATGGCTTCCTTGACGGCGCGGCCGATGGTGTCGACTACCTCCCTGGGCGTGCCGGCCGGAGCGGCCAGGCCATACCACTGCGTCATCACGACGTCGATGCCCGACTCCTTGAGCGTGGGCACGTCCGGCAGCGAGGGCACGCGGCGCGGGCTGCTCACGGCCAGCAGCCTGAGCTTGCCGCCGGTGATCTGCCCCATCAGCGGCGTGTAGGGCGCGAAGAAGCTCGCCACCTGGCCGCCGAACAGGTCGTTGAGCGCGGGACCCGAGCCCTTGTAGGGGATGTGCAGGATGTCCAGGCTGGCCTGCTGCTTGACCATCTCCATCACGATCTGCGCCGCGCCGCCGGTGCCGGTCGAAGCGTAGGTGAGCTTGCCCGCCTTGGCCTCGGCCACGTAGTCCTTCATGGTCTCGATCTTCGAGTTGCCGCTCACCATCAGGCCGAAGGGCGTCTCGACCAGCTGGGCAATGGGCACGAAGTCTTGAGGCACCTTGTAGGGCAGGTTGCCGCGAATCGCGGGCGCGCTGCCCAGATTGCCGCTCATGGCGAGGATCAGCGTGTAGCCGTCGGGCCGGGCGCGCGCCACGGTCTCGGCCGCGATGTTCCCGCCGGCGCCCGCCCTGTTGTCCACGATCACCGCCTGGCCGATGTGTTTGCCGAGCGCATTGGCGATGACGCGGCCGTAGAGGTCGCCGCCGCCGCCGGGCGGAAACCCCACGACCAGCTTGATCGGCTGCTCGGGGTAGGCAGCGTGGGCGATGCCCGTCAGGGCCGTGAAGCCCGCCACGGCGAGCAGGGCCGCCGAGCGGCGCAGGAAATGGCGTCTTGGTGTTGGCACGAGGGTGTCTCCGAATGGGCGATCAGGGGATGCAGCCGGCCTCGTCAGGCTGCCGGTCCTGTTGCGATCGGCGCGCCGGGCTGTGCGCTCCATTCGCTCCACGATCCGGGGTACAGCGCCGCGCCCTTCAGGCCCGCCACTTCCATGGCCAGCAGGTTGTGGCAGGCGGTGACACCCGAGCCGCACTGGTTTACCAGGTCTGTGGCGGGCCTGCCGCCGGTGATGGCGTCGAACTCGGCGCGCAGCTGGTGGGCGGGCTTGAAGCGGCCGTCGGCGTCCAGGTTGTCCTTGAACAGGCGGTTCTTCGCGCCGGGAATGTGGCCACCGACCGGATCGATCGTTTCGTTCTCGCCTCGGAAGCGGTCGGGTGCGCGGGCGTCGAGCACAAGCTTGCGCCGACTGTCGATGTTGGCTTTCACCTGGTCGTAGGAAAAGGTCGTGACCAGCGGTTCGCGCAACGCGAAGTTGCCGGGCGCCCGCGCGGATGTCGCCTCGGTTGACACCGCATGGCCCGCGGCCTTCCAGGCCGCGATGCCTCCGTCGAGCACGACCACGGCGCGGTGCCCGGCCCAGCGCAGCATCCACCAGAGGCGCGCTGCATACATGCCGCCCGCGTTGTCGTACGCCACGACCTGGGTGTCGCCGGCCACGCCGATCGCGGCCATGGTGCGGGCGAAGGCTTCGCGGGTGGGCAGCGGATGGCGGCCGTTGCGGCCGGTCTTCTCGGCCGAGAGGGCATGTTCCAGATGGAGGTAGACCGCTCCGGGGATGTGCCCCGCGTCGTAGGCCTGCTGGCCGGCGTCGAGCTTGGTCAGTTCGAAGCTGCAGTCCAGCACCAGTGGGGGATGCGCACTGCGTTGCGCGTCGGCCAGTTGCTCGGCGGAGATGAGGGTGTCGTAGGTCATGTGGTTCATTTCCTGGAATCGGGGAGGGCGTCCATGGCGCGCAGCGAACAGGGGGTGCGGCTGGCGATGGTTCATTGGGAGACTTCCTTCATCAGCGCAGGCGTGATCGCCGCCTTGTAGCGCGTGATGTCCTCCACGATGAAGTTTCGAAAGCCATCCATCGGCAGGTCGCGCTCGATGGCGGCGTCCTTGCGAATGGCATCGCGCACCTCCGGCGTCGCCAGTGCGCGGCCGAGGTGATCGGACAGCAGCTTCACCACCGCCTGCGGCGTGCCGGCGGGCGCCACCAGGCCGTACCACTGCGTCACCGGCACGTTCACCCCAAGCTCCCTGAAGGTCGGCACCTCGGGGATCGCCGGGTTGCGCTTTTCTCCGGTGATCGCCAGCAGCCGCAGCTGGCCCTGGCGCACCTGGCCGACCAGCGGGGATGCGGTGGCGAAGAAGCTGTCGACCTGGCCGCCCATCATGTCGGTGATGGCCGGGCCCGACCCCTTGTAGGGCACGTGCAGCATCTCCACGCCGGCCTTCTGCTTGACCATTTCCATGCCGATGTGTGCGGCGCCGCCAGTGCCGGTGGAGGCGAAGCTCAGCTTCTGCGTCTTCGCGGCATCGAGCAGGTCGCGCGCCGTCTTGAAGCGCGAACCTTGGCTGACGAACAGGCCGTGCGGCGCCTCCAGGATCAGCCCGATCGCCGTGAAGTCGTCGGGCACCTTGTAGGGAATGCTCTGCGCCTTCATGGCGGGCGAGACCGCCAGGTTGCCGCTCATGGCCAGCAAGAGGGTGTAGCCATCGGGCCTGGCCTTGGCAACGATGTCGGCGGCAATGTTGCCGCCGGCGCCGGCGCGGTTGTCGACGACCACGGCCTGCCCGAGCGTCTTGCCCATGGCGTTGGCGATCAACCGGCCGTACAGGTCGCCGCCGCCGCCGGGCGGAAAACCCACCACGAGCTTGAGGGGCTGCTCGGGGTAGGCCGCCTGGGCGGCGGGCGCGGCCAGGGCCAGCATGCCGGCGCCGGCCAACGCGAGGACGCACAGACGGCGGCGGCTCGGGACGAGGGTGTGCATGTCATGTCTCCTTTGTTTGTTCGTGAGCGGGGAGGCGCTGTGCGCACCCGTGGGGATGCAATTCAGCGGAGCCAGGCCGCCTGCGCGGCCACGACACGGTCGACCGAGGCGCCGCACTGGCCCAGATAGGCCGCGGGATCCGTCATGTCGCGGATCTCGTCGTCGGTCAGCAGCTTGCCGAGGCCCGCGTGCTCGCGCATCGCGTCGGCGAACGTCAGCTTCTGCGTGATGCCGTGCATCGAGGCCTCGTAGATCCATTCGTGCGCGGTCTGCTTGCCGACGCGCTCCGACAGTTCCAGCATCACGCGTTCCGACAGCAGGTAGCCGCGCATCCTGTCGAGGTTGATGGCCATCACGTCGGCATTCACCTTCAGGCCCGCCAGCAGGTTCCTGGCCTGGAACAGCATGGCGCCGGCGATCATGCAGCACTCGGGCAAGGCCTTCCATTCCATCTTCCAGGCGATGCCGTCGCGCTCGCCCTCCTGCACCATGCCCTCGACCATCATTGCGGCGTTGTAGCGCAGCGGCCTGGACAGGCCCGCCAGGTTCTCGGCGGAGGTCGGGTTGCGCTTGTGCGGCATGGTGGACGAGCCGAGCTTCCCTTCAGAGAAACCTTCCTCGACTTCGCCGAACTCGTTGCGCTGCATGTTGAAGAGCTCGTTGCCGATCTTCGACAGCGTGCTGCCCACCATGGCGAGCAGGCTCGTGTATTCGGTGAAGCGGTCGCGCGCCGGTGCCCAGCTGATCGTGGGCACGCCCAGGCCGAGCTTCTGCAGCAGCAGGGCCTCGAGCTCGATCGCCTTCGGGCCCAGCGAAGCCTGGCTGCCCACCGCACCGGCGAGCATGCCGACCAGGACGCGCGGTGCGGCCTGCACCAGGCGCTCGTGGTGGCGGCCGAGCTCGTCGAGCCACAGCGCACACTTGTGGCCAAAGGTGATCGGCAGCGCCTGCACGCCGTGCGTGCGGCCCGCCATGGGCGTGTCGCGGTGGGCCACGGCCAGGCGGCTGAGTTCCTTGCCCACGGCCTGCAGGTCGCGCATCGCCACGGCGTGGAATTCCTTGAGCTGCAGTGCCACGCCGGTATCGACCACGTCCTGTGTGGTGGCGCCGTAGTGCACCCATTCGCCGTTCTCCCTGGAGCAGGCGGCCTGCAATTGCTTGAGTGCTGGTACCAGTGAATGCTTGATGCGGCGGATCTCGGCCGACATCGCGGCGATGTCGATGTTCTCGACCTTGGCCTTGCTCGCGATCTCCTTCGCGGCGGCTGCCGGGATGATGCCCAGCTCGGCCTGTGCGGACGCCAGCGCGGCTTCGAAGTCGAGCCACTTCTGGATGCGGTTCTCCTCGCCGAAGATGGTGCGCAGTTCATCGGTGCCCCAAAGGTGCTGAAGCGATTGCATGTCGAAGACGGAAACGGGCATGGAAGTCCTGTGGGTATTAGCGAGAGGTGAGGGAGTCCAGCAACGCGCGCGGCAGCATGCGGCCTGGGTTGAAGGTGTTGGCCGGGTCCAGCGCACGTTTGATTTGCGCCATCGCGGCCAGCGCGACCGGGCTCTTGTAGTGCATGAAGGCCGCTTGCTTTTGCCGCCCGATGCCGTGCTCCGCGGAGATGGAGCCGCCCAGCCGCGCAGCGGTGGCATGCACGACGCCGTGCACCGCCTCCTCGTGCGAACGGAAATCGGCATCGGCCATGCCGGCAGGCTTGCTCTGGTTGTAGTGCAGGTTGCCGTCGCCCACGTGGCCGAAGCAGACGATGCGAATGCCGGGCATCAGCTGCTGCAGCGCCGCGCCGGCCTCGGCGATGAAATCGGGAATGCGCGAGATGGCCACGGAGATGTCGTGCTTGATCGACGGGCCTTCCAGCCGCTGGGCCTCGGGGACGTGCTCGCGCAGCGCCCAGAAGGCATGGGCCTGGCTGTCGGAGGCGGCGAGCGCGGCATCCAGCACCAGCCCGTCATGCATTACGGCACCCAGCACGTCCTCCACCGCTGGCTGCAGGTCCAGGCTCGCGGAGACTTCGGACACGTCGAGCAGGACCGACCACGGCGTCACGCCGCCAAGCGGTGCGCGCATGCCTGCCGTGGCGTGCCGGAGCACCAGGCCCAGCGGGCCTTCGCCGATCAGCTCGAACGCGGTCACGCGCTCGCCCACCGCATCGGTCAGTCGCGACAGCAGCACCACCGCGGCCTGCGGGTCGCGCACCGCGACCCAGGCCGTGACCACCTGGCGCGGCCGCGAAAAGAGCTTGAAGGTGACGGCGGTCACGATGCCCAGCGTGCCTTCGCCGCCGATGAAGAGCTGCTTCAGGTCGTAGCCCGTGTTGTCCTTGCGCAGCGCACCCAGCAGATCGAGCACGCGGGCATCGGCCAGCACCACTTCCAGGCCCAGCACCAGCTCGCGCGTGTTGCCGTAGCGCAGGACCTGCTCGCCGCCCGCGTTGGTGGAGACCACGCCGCCCACCGTGGCACTGCCTTCGGATGCCAGAGAGAGCGGGAACAGGCGGCCCGCCGCCTCGGCCGCCGCCTGCGCCTCGAGCACGGTGCAGCCGGCCTCGACCGTGAGCGTGTTGTCCAGCGGATCCGCGCGGCGAACGGCGCGCATGCGCTCGAGGCTCAGCACCACCTCGGTCCTCGAATCGTCGGGCGTAGAGCCACCGACGAGGCCGGTGTTGCCGCCCTGCGGCACGATGGACACGCCCGCGGCCGCGCAGGCCGCGACCACGCGCGACACCTCGTCGGTGCTGGCCGGCCGCACCACGGCGCGTGCGGCGCCGGGGTAGGTGCGGCGCCACTCGGCCTCGTAGCGGGCCATGTCGGTGGCGGCCGTCAACACGTGGGCGGCGCCCACGATATCGGACAGCGTCTCGGCCAGCGTGTCGGTGACAGGGGCGGCGGGAATGGCGATGGTCGCGGTCATGCAGAAGGCGGGTGCCTCTACGCGCCGATCGTCCTGGCGCGAGAAAAACACCCGATGTCTCCGTCTCTAAAAACGCTTCTCGGCAACCCTGCACGATGGAGCAGGGCGGCCCTGCTCCATCGTGCAGGGATGGCTCATCTATGATTTGAAGTATTTCATTGATTGAAATATAGTTCAATAAACAAAATTCTAGTGAGCGTGCCCGGCACTGTCAACCGTGCCCGCACCGATGCGACGATCGAACACAATCTGCACCCATGAGATCCACCCCACCTTCGAAAAAGACATCGGACCTGAGCCCGGCTCGCAAGACGGCACGGCGTGCATCGAACGTCGCCTCGCTCGCGAAAGCGCCGGCATCCGAGGTGGAGGCCAGTGCGCCGCAGCCGCCCTCCGGCGTGCTCGAGCGCGGCCTGTCGATCCTCGAATGCTTCACCGAGGACCGGTTGCGCCTGAAACTGCGCGAGCTGGCCGAATGCACGGGCCTGGACAAGGCCACGCTGCTGCGGCTGCTCGGTGTGCTGGTGCGAGCCCGCATGGTCCACCGCTTCGACGACGGCGCCTACGCGCCCGGCCCGGCGCTGCTGCACATGGGCATGCTTTACCGGCGCACCTTCGATATCGGGACACGGCTGCAGCCGGTCCTGCAGGAGGTGATGCGGCAGACAGGCGAGACGGTGGCCTTCTACGTGCGCGATGGCGATGAACGCGTCTGCCTCTACCGCGAGAACAGCAGCAACGAGGTGCGCCACCATGTGGAAGTGGGCGCGCGGCTCAAGCTTTCGGCTGGCGGCTCGTCGTCGCATGTGCTGCGCTATTTCACGGGTGGCAGCACGCCCCAGGCGGCGGCCATAGCGCGCGACGGCTTTGCCATCACTCGCGAGGAACGCGTGCCGCAGATCGCGTCGGTGGCCGTGCCGGTGTTCGACAGCGATGGAGTCTTCCAGGGCGCGCTGGTCGTGATCGGTATCGCGCAACGGCAGAGCGCGGCGGCCCAGCGCAAGGCCGTGCAGATCGCGCAACAAGCCTTGGTGCAGCAGGGCTTCAGCAGCCGTCCGCCCCGGGACTGGCACCGCTAGCCGCAGCGGGCGGGGCGCGCATGCCCCGACGGGTCAGCCGTTGTGCCGGTTTCGCCTTCCAGGCATGAAGCGGCAGACGCTAGGTTGCGCCGAACAGCGCGCTGGCCGGCGCGAAGGGCGCTGCGTCCTGCGCTGCATCCGTGAACCTCTCGCACCAAGCCCCCAGCGCGGCGGCCTGCGCATCGTTCATCGCGGGCACGAAGATGCGCATGCGTTGCTGCAGGCCGGCCCACGTGTAGGGGTCTTCGGGATCGCCGCGGCGCAGTTCACGGTAGGCCGCGAGCTGCCTTCCATCGTGCAGCGTGATGGTCACCCGGCTTGGGCGGCGCTGTGGAAAGGCCTCTTGGAACTCGTCCTTCGGCAGCACCCACATGCGCGCGGCTAGCGCACGCAGCGTCGGGTTGTCGATGTCGGGCGCCTCGGTGTCGGCGATGCCGAGCGCGCCTTTTTGCAGCAGCACCGCCAGCACGTAGCGCAGGCAGAAGCTAGCCTCGGCCGGCTTGACGGGCCACTGCACACCAGCGATCTTGAGCGCGTGCGGGAAGATCTCGATCTTCATCGACTGCACGTCGGCGGCGCTGATGGCGTGCTCCTCGATGAGCGCGCGCGTGGCGTCGAGCGGCGTGAAAAGCATCGCGCATGCCGGCCAGGCCTTGATGCTGGCTGTATGCAGCCGCTCGGGCGCGTCCAGCCCCCCATCCACTGAGGCCAATGGCCCTTCGCCCGCGAGCGCGGCGTACATGCCGCGCCGCCCGGTAAAGAAGGCTCGCGCGCCCGGCAGGCCGACCTGAGCGGCGTATGCTGCCGTCATGCCGTTACGCACGGCGAACGCGGGGTGCAGCGACTTGGATTCGTGCGCATCGTCGTCCACCAGTTGCCAGAGGCCGGCCGCCTGCGTGGCGGCGATGCCCAGCGCATGGTGCAGCCGTGGAGCATCCAGTCCCATCGCCATGCCGGCCGCAGCGGCTGCGCCGACGGTGCCGGCCGTGGCGGTCGCGTGAAACAGGCCTGCGTGGCGCGCGCCCAAGGCCTCGCCCAAACGCAGTGCGACTTCGTAACCGGCCACGATGGCCCGTGCGGCGCGTTCGCGCGTCAGCCTGAGGGAAGACGCCAGCGCCAGCACAGGCGTGATGGCGACCACGCCCGGATGCAGCATCGCCGCACGGTGGGCGTCGTCGATTTCGCGAAGGTGCGTGATGCCGGCGTTGACGAAGCCAGCGGCCAGCGGTGTCGCGCACGCGGCGTTGGTTCCGAACAGCGCCGCTTGGCCCGCGCCGGGCATCAGCGTCTGTCCCAGGCCGCGCAGCGTCGCGGCGGCCGGCAAGTCCCGAGCCGACCAGCCGGCGGTGAACCAGTCCAGCAGTGCCTGCGCCAGTCGCGCGCGCGCAACTGCCCGCAACGGCTGCGCCGCCTGATCGAACAGGTGCGCCACCAGAGTGGATTCGGGCAGGGCCGCGTTGGCGGAAGCTGTGGTCACGGCGATCACCATATTTTATTGAATGAAATAGATATCATTATATAAAATACTGCTTCTTGCTGAGACTTCCATGAGCCTCTCCATTCAATCCTTCTTCGATACGTCCACCGCCACGTTTTCCCATGTGGTCGACGACGGCGCTGGCGTCTGTGCCGTCGTCGACCCGGTGCTGGGCTTCGACCAGAATTCCGGTCGCACCCATTCGCGTCCGGTCGAGACCGTTGCCGCGCACATCGATGCGCACGGCCTGCGGGTGCAGTGGCTCCTTGAGACGCATGCCCATGCGGATCACCTGTCCGGCGCGCCCTGGCTGCAGCGGCGCTTCGGCGGCGCGCTGGCGATCGGCGCGGGCATCACCGAGGTGCAACGTGAATTCCGCGGTGTCTTCAACGCCGACGACATGGCTGTGGACGGCTCGCAGTTCAACCGGCTGTTCGCCGATGGCGAGGTCTTCTCCATCGGCCGACTGCAGGCTCAGGCGATGCATGTGCCTGGTCATACGCCAGCTGACGTGGCGTATCGCATCTCGGATCCCGGGGGCGGCCCGGATGCCGTCTTTGTGGGCGACACCTTGTTCATGCCCGACGTGGGCACGGCCCGCTGCGATTTCCCAGGCGGCGACGCGCCCACCTTGTTCCGTTCGATCCGCCGCCTATTGACGCTGCCGCTGAAGACAGTGCTCTACCTTTGCCACGACTACCCGCCCGCGCACCGCGAGGCAACCTGCATCACCTCTGTCGCACAACAGCGCGCTGACAACATCCATGTGCGCGACGGCGTACTCGAGGCGGTATTCGTTGCGCGCCGCCAAGCTCGCGACGCCACGCTGGCTTTGCCGACGCTGATGCTGCCGTCGGTGCAGGTCAACATGCGCGGCGGCCGCATGCCGCCTTCGGATGCCAACGGCACCGCCTATCTGAAGATTCCCGTGGACCGGTTGTGAACACGCGTTGGCGGCAGAAGGACTTGGGGGGGCGGTATTCGATTGCGTCTTCGCCCCGATCTCGCGTACGCCCTTGGCCGAAACGAATGCTATTGACGTAGCTATGCTGCAACGGCTCGGCCCCCCCGCGCATTGAGTCTGAAAACGCTCACTGCGCACCAGGCTGTCGGACACGCAGCGACTGCGCCGCGGCCGAGTGGGCTTCACGCTGCCAGGTATACCCGTGGTGGCGTCGCTGCGGCCCAATTGCCGCGGCTCCGCGGCTCCTGTCTAAGGCAACGCTGAAAAAGCCGCCGATTTGATTGGTTCATCGGCGAGGGGTTTGCGCATTGCGGGATTGAGGGCCGGAGAGGAGCGATTTCGAGGCGATTGGGCGCCATGGGTGCCCGCGCAGGGGCGCTGGGCGCCCATTGTGGACGCACTCATATTCCAACCACTTGGGACATTGATAGCTGTCATGCACCAGCTTGCGATGGCTCAACCCGCCGCCCGGCACTTCGCGCGGACCGTCAAACACGGTCCCACCGCCGGCGGTGAGCCAAGCGGCCCACCGCGAGATCGACGACTTCATGACCGTCCCGCGCTCGCGCTCAAGGTGACGAGAAGCTCGTCCAATTGCTCGAACTGCTCGGGCATCCCGCCCTCCATCCCGACGATGGCACCGTCGAGAGCATCCTTCGAGGGATAGAGTTCATGCAAGACCAGCAGCGTCTTGCCACCTTTTTCCTCGAAGGTCACCGTGGTGACGGCACCATCGTCACTTTCGTCATTGGTCCAGACGAGGCGCGAGTGCGGTGTCACTTCGATATACCTACCGAAGAACGCCATAGGCTTTGAGGCTTCGTGGCCGAACTCGAAACGGTACCTGCCCCCGACACGAACATCCGCCTCGCAGGAAAGCAGGGACACGCCTGTCGACTTCGGTGCCCACCACCGCTTGAGCAGCTCGGGCTTGGTCCACGCCTCGAACACGATGCGCGCCGGGCCGTTGAAGGTTCGCGTAACGACTAGCTCACGCTCGGATTTCCGTTCCACTGTCGTGCGGTTCTTCATGAGGGTAGGCTCACTCTCTCTTCTTGCGTCCATCGACCTTCTCCTTCCGTTTCAGTTCCTCGACAACCTTGTCCAGCTCGTCGAAGCGGGCGTCCCAGAGCTGGTGGTACCTCTCGATCCATGCCGCCTCTTCCTCAAGTCGGCGCAGGCCGAGCTTGCAGGTCCGCACGCGCCCGACCTTCTCCGTGGTGACGAGCCCCGCCTGCTCCAAGACGCCGACATGCTTCTTCACGCCCGTGAGGGTCATGTGGAACTTCTCGGCAAGGTCCGTGATTGAAGCGTCCGCACCGCCGAGCTGCTCCAGAACGCCGCGTCGGGTGGCGTCCGAGAGCGCGGCGAACGAGGCATCGAAGCGGGCCCGCCTATACTGAACCACACAGTTCAGTATACACACGGATTGGCGGCATGCAAGGGGAGGCCGAGCGCGCGCTGCGCTGCCGGCCGCCTTCCCCAAATCGACCCCATCTTGATGCAGATTCAATCGACTCGGCGATCCCCAGGCCCGTAGCTTCGGAATTAAAAAAAGTCCACCACCCTTGCGTCGTTGCGTTGTAGCTGGATGAAGCAACAAACCCTTGCCGCAGCAGCCGGTCAAGGTGCCGGATTCGAACAGTACCGCCGAGCAACCAAGCGCGATGTGTTCCTTGCGACGATGAACGAGATCGTTCCCTGGCACGCACTGTGCGAGGTGATCGAACCGCACTACCCGAAGGCCGGCAACGGCCGCCCACCAATGGGCCTGGAGCGCATGCTGCGGATGTACTTCGTGCAGCACTGGTTCAACCTGGCCAATGAGGCTTGTGAAGAGGCGCTGCTGGACAGCACGGCACTACGCGACTTCGTGGGCATTGATCTGGGCCGAGAGCGCGTGCCCGACGGCACGACGTTGCTGAAGTTTCGTCGTCTGCTGGAGAAGCATCAACTGGGCGAGCGGCTGTTTGCCACGGTCGGCCAGGTGCTGCAGGCCCGGGGCCTGAAGGTGGGCACGGGCACCATCGTGGACGCCACCATCATCGGTGCGCCCAGCTCGACGAAGAACGCCGACAAGGCGCGCGATCCCGAGATGCAACAGACGCGCAAGGGCCAGCAATGGTTCTTCGGCATGAAGATGCACATCGGCGTGGACAGCGCTAACCAAGTCGCTGCCATGCCTCACGCTTTTCTTCGGCGTAGTCATGATGCAGATAGTGCCTGCGCACTTTGCTGCCTGGCAACACGTGGTTCTGGCAGCGATCAATCACGTCCGGGCTGACGCGCAGCGCCTGCCTCATCGTGAAGGCGGCTCGGCGCAGGTCATGCGGCGTCCATTCGCCGTTCTTGCCATCAGCCAGCACCAGCGAGTCATTGTTCCTGCGGTGTCGGAGAAAAATTCGCAACCTTCTCAAAGTGCCGCACTGCCGATCAACCCCAAGTTCGCCTTGAGCATGTCAAACACCTTGCGGGTACGCGGACTGATGACGTTCTTGCGGATGAACAAGTGGTAGGCCAAGTCGGGAAGGCGGGGTAGACCGTCATTTTCGCCCAGCACGCGCAGGTCCGCACCCACCAGCTCGACACCGCGCGCAGTCACGCCCAAGCCGGCACGCAGAGCAGCCTTGATACCTATCAAGCTCGAGGCGGTGTAGCTGGCCGTCCAGCGGATCCCGGCGGCGTCCAGCGCCTCACGTGCCATCTTGTGGAACACGCTGGGTCCTTCCACCAGGATCAGCGGCAGCGGCTTGACGCGGTCATGCACATAGTTGGCCGAACACAGCCACACGGTTGGCGATGTGCGCAACACCACGCCCTCCAGCGTGGCGTCGTGGCGGTTGGAGATCGTCATGTCGATCTCTCCGCGCTTGAGCGACTCCATGAGGAAGGGGCTTCGGCCCACTTGGATGTCCAACTGCAGCAGCGGTGAAGCGCGCGCCACCTGTGCCAGTAGCGGTGGCAGCATGGTGTCGGCCACGTCGTGCGGTGCACCTATGCGCAGCACGCCTTCGAGGTGGCCCTGCTGCAAGCTGCGCAGAGCCTCGTCATTGATGGTCAATAGGTGCCGCGCATATTCCAGCAGCTTTTGTCCATGTGGCGTCAGGCGTTTGTGGCGTCCGCGCTTTTCAAACAGCGGGCGGCCGATCTGGTCCTCCAGCCGCTGCATTTGCTGCGTCACCGCGGATTGCGTTTTGGACAGGCGCACAGCGGCGGCGGCGAAGCTATCTTGCTCGTCAATGGCCACCAAGGCCCTGAGCAATTCCAGATCCAGGGTGTCCATATATTAATAAGTCTAATGCATTTGCTTTGGCTTCTCGCTTGTTGGGCGTAACTGGTTTGCCTAAAGTAAGTCCAGTCAGGCCTTATTTCACTTAGGAAACCTTCATGAGCGTAGCAGAGCAGCGCAAACAAGCGGTTGCGGACAGCATTCGAAACATTAAAGATTCTGTTGGCAATGGCGAACCCACGCGCGAGTCTCTGGCCGCGGTGCTGGTTGCCCTCAACCAGCTCGCGGCGCGCAAAGAGTTGTGGAGCGCCAGTGAGTTCGCCGCGCCCCAAGGCGGCGAACTGCAGGCTCGCTACCTGATTGCCGAAGACGCTGATCAGAGCTTCGCGCTCTACCTGAATGTCATGCGCCCAGGCAAGCGGATCGTGCCCCACAACCACACCACCTGGGCCTGTATCAGCGCGGTGGAAGGGACCGAGGTCAACCGCCTCTATGAGCGCCAGGACGATGGCTCGGCGCCGGGCAAGGCTCAACTCATGCAGACCGGCTCCATGACGGTAGAACCCGGCACCGGCATCGCGTTGATGCCCGATGACATCCACTCCGTGGAGATCCCGGTCGGCCAGGTCATCCGCCACCTGCACATGTATGGCCGCGCGCTGGAGACGCTGAACGCGCGGACCGCCTACGACATGGAAAAAGGCACCTGCGAGACCATGTCCATCGGCGTGCCGACCCGACGCTCATGAACGCGCCCGACCACGCGCCAACCCTCGCAGTTGCAATGACATCCTGGGTAGAAGCGGCCACGCTCAAGGCCTGGCTGCACGACGGGCGCGAGATAGCGCTGTTCGATGTGCGCGAGCACGGCCAGTATGGCCAAGCTCACCTGTTTTACGGCATCTCCCTGCCTTATAGCCGGCTGGAGATCGAGGCTCCTCGCCTGGCGCCGCGCAAAAGTGTGCGCCTTGTCGTTCACGATGGCGGAGATGGCGGAGATGGCGGAGATGGCGGAGATGGCGGAGATGGCGTTGCGTTGACAGCTGCGCAGCGCCTGGTAGCGCTGGGTTACACCGATGTCCATGTGCTCCGTGGCGGCACGGCGGGCTGGCAGGCTGCGGGCTTTCCGCTGTTTGCCGGCGTCAATGTTCCATCCAAGACCTTTGGTGAATTGGCCGAGCA
The DNA here is from genome assembly GCF_964253985.1 of Variovorax sp. LjRoot290. NCBI lineage: Bacteria > Pseudomonadati > Pseudomonadota > Betaproteobacteria > Burkholderiales > Comamonadaceae > Variovorax > Variovorax sp. LjRoot290. The sequence continues at coordinate 116,827 of NZ_CAXURW020000002.1, forward strand.
GGTCTATCGCACGCCACATGTCGGCGCGAATGATCTGGCGGCGATGCTGGAGCGCAAGGAAGACGTCGTGGTGCTCGACGGACGGCCGTTCACCGAGTTCCAGAAGATGAACATCCCGACGGCCATCAATTGCCCCAACGGCGAGCTGGCCCTGCGCATCCGCAGCCTCGTTCCGAGCGAGAAGACCCGCATCGTGATCAACTGCGCAGGGCGCACGCGCAGCATCATCGGCGCGCAGACGCTGATCAATCTGGGTTTGCCCAACCCGGTGTTCGCGCTGGAGAACGGCACGCAAGGTTGGCACTTGGCCGACCTGGCGTTGGAGCATGGGGGAAGCCGCCGCTACGGCAATGCGGACGAACCCGCCGCAAAAAGCGCCATGCAGGCAGCGGCCAGTGCATTGGCCCGGCGCTTCGAAGTGCCTACAGTCACCGCGGACACCGTGCGCACATGGGCGGTCGATCCGCAGCGCACCTTGTTTTTGTGCGACGTGCGCACGCCCGAAGAATTCGCCAAGGGCAGCCTGCCCGGCGCCCAGCACACGCCGGGCGGCCAACTGATGCAGGCCAACGACCAGTACCTGGGTGTGCGCCATGCCCGGCTGGTGGTGTTCGATTCGGACGGTATTCGTGCCCGTACGGTGGCGAGCTGGTTGCGCCAGATGGGTCATGACGCCAGCGTGCTGGACCAGGGCCTGGATAGCGGACTCGCGCTCCCTCCGGCCGAGATTGCGCCGTTGCCGCCGCTGCCGTCTATCGGCCCGAAGGCTTTGGCTGCGGGTCTGGCCGGGCGCGGCGTGGCCGCCATCGACTTGCGGCCCAGCATGCAGTTTCGCAAGGGGCACATTGCAGGCACGCGTTGGTCGATCCGTCCGCGCCTGACCGCCGCCTTGGCTGGCGAGCAGCGGCCGGTGGTGCTGATTGCGGACGATCCCGCGGTAGCGGGCTGCGCGGCCATTGACCTTGCGGAGCTCGGCCTGCACGCCAGCCTGCTCGAAGGCGGCACGGCGAGTTGGCAAGCAGCGGGGCTGCCACTGCGAGCCGGTGACGGCGCGCTTCCCGACAGCGATTGCATCGATTTCTTGTTCTTCGTCCACGACCGGCACAACGGCAACAAGGAGGCGGCGCGCCAGTACCTCGCCTGGGAGGTCAACCTGGTGGGCCAACTGGACGCGCTGGAACTGAGCGCGTTCCGTTTGCCGCCCGCTCTGCCGCCGCACCCGTCCTCACCTTCCGCTTGATCGCCTGAGTCAACTGCCCTTCACTTCACGGGAGACCGCCATGCTTGCCAAGATCAAACTCACCGCCGCCTCGCTCTGCTGGAGCCTGTGTGCCCTGCAGGGCGCATCAGCCCAGCCCATGCCGCAGGTGGGCGAGTTTCCGAACCAGCCGATCAAGTTCGTGTCCCCGTTTCCGCCTGGTGGCGGCAATGACGCCAGCACGCGTTTCGTGACCAGTCGCCTCCCGGAGATCATTGGCCAGTCCGCTGTGGTGGACAACCGCGCGGGCGCCGGCGGCAACATCGGCGCGAAGGCTGTGGCCGAGGCCAAACCCGACGGCTACACGGTTCTTACGGGACAGGTGTCGCTGATGGCCGTGAATCCCTCGCTCTATGCCGCGCCGGGCTTCGATCCGTTGAAGAACTTTGTGCCCATCACCCAGATCAATGCCGCGCCGTTGGTGCTGGTCGTGGCCAGCAACTCACCGCTCAAAACCATTGCCGATCTGGTCGAAAAAATAAAGGCGCAACCCGGTCGCGTCACCTATGCCACGCCTGGCAATGGCACGCTCTCGCACCTGGTGGGCGTGGTGCTGGAAAAGGACAGCGGGATGACCATGACCCATGTTCCGTACAAGGGCGCAGCCCCGGCGATGACCGACCTGTTGGGTGGCCAGGTGGACCTGCTCATTACCTCCACCGCATCGGTGGCCGGCTCCATCCAAAGCGGCAAGATGCGCGCCTTGGCGGTGACCAGTCCGCGCCGCATCGGTGTGTTCGAGAAGGTGCCCACGCTGGAAGAGCTGGGCTACCGCAACACGACCTTTGAAGACTGGTACGGCTTCTTTGCTCCGGCCGGCACGCCGCCCGATCGCGTTGCCTATCTGAACAGGAGCATCGTTCGAGCACTCAACACGCCCGAAGTCACCAAGCTGATCACCGACGGCGGCAGCGCCGTGGTTGCCAGCAGTTCCGCCGCCTTTGCCGCACAGCTGAAGGATGACATTGCCCGCTGGTCGCGCGTCGTGAAGCTCTCGGGCGCCCGTCTGGACTAGCACCTGCATGAGCAAGCCATTTCTTTCAAACCCAGGGAGCGCAAGCTCTACGTTGACCCGGCTGGTCCACGCCGGCAAGCAGCCGCAGTACGACGGTGGGCGTCCTGTGAACCCACCGCTGGTGCGGGCCAGCACCGTGCTGTTTGAAAGCGTGGCGCAGCAACAGGAGTTGCGCATCAGGCGCGACGGCGAGCGCTTGTTCACCTATGGGGCCCGCGGCACGCCTACGGTGTTCGCGCTCGAAGACCTGGTCTGCGAGTTGGAAGGCGGCTGGCGCGCGCGCCTGTTCCCTACCGGTCTGGCGGCCATCGCCATGGCGCTGCTGTCCTACCTCAAGCCCGGTGATCATGTCCTCATGTCGGACAGCGTCTACGAGCCGGCTCGCAATCTGGCCGACTCCTTTCTCGCGCGGTACAACATCCGCTGCACTTTTTTCGCGGCCGACGGCAGCGATGTCGAAGAGAAGTTCGAGGCTGGTACGCGAATGATCTACGTCGAATGCCCGGGATCGCTGGTCTACGAAATGTGTGACCTGCCTCGCCTGGCCGCGCTGGCGAAGGCACGCGGCGCGTTGCTGGTGGCAGACAACACCTGGGGCTCGGGCTGCCAGTACCGGCCGCTGGCCTTGGGCGCGGACGTGTCCATCATGGCTGCCACAAAATACCTGTCGGGCCACTCTGACGTGATGATGGGCACAGTGGCTACCACGCGCCAGGCCTGGCAGCCAGTGGCGGAATGCTGTGATGCGTTTGGAATGACCGTGAGTCCTGACGATGCCTGGCTGGTGCTGCGAGGCGCGCGTAGTCTGGCCGCCCGCCTGGCCATGCATGAAAACCACGGTCTGCAGGTGGCGCACTGGCTGCAATCGCGTAGCGAAGTTGGCAGGGTGTTCTGCCCGGCCCTTGCCGGCGATCCGGGCCACGCACTGTGGCAGCGGGATTGCAAGGGAAGCAACGGCCTGGTTTCTTTCGAACTTCAGCCGGACTACCGTCGTGATGCGGCCGAACGACTTATCGACAGTCTCGTGTTGTTCGGCATTGGCGCGTCCTGGGGCGGCTATGAAAGCCTGGTCGCGCTCGCAGACATGAATCGCGCCCGCAGTGTGGCTGACTGGTCTGGCTGCGGACAGGTGATCCGGCTCCATGTCGGGCTGGAAGATCCGGCTGACCTGATTGCCGACCTGGCGCAGGGATTTGCCACACTGGCCTCCTGAAGCTTCGACAGCGGTGATCAGCATGTCTGGCGTCCGCGCCCTCACGCACCCCTGGATTGCCGGGACCCGAAGCCTGTGGCCCGGCGTAGCCGCGCCGCTGCTAATCATGCTGGGCGCCACCTTCCTCTCCGAGCATTACGGTGGGCCGCAACTGCTCTACGCGTTGCTGCTCGGACTGGCCTTCCACTTCCTGCATGAGGACGAACGCTGCCGCCCCGGCATCGAGTTCTGCGCCAAATCGCTGCTGCGCATCGGCGTGGCCCTGCTGGGCGCGCGCATCACGCTGTCGCAGATCGGACAACTGGGCGCCGGACCGCTGGCGCTGGCCGTTTTAAGCATTGCCAGCACGATCGTGCTGGGCGCCTGGCTGGCGAGACGGCTGGGCTTGCGGACAGACTTCGGCCTGCTGTGTGGCGCGGCCGTGTCCATCTGCGGCGCGTCGGCCGCGCTTGCCGTGTCGGCGGTGATGCCAAAGTCGCAAGATGGCGAGCGCCACACCTTGGTGGCCGTGGTGGGCGTCACAGGGCTGTCCACCCTCGCCATGGTTGTCTATCCGCTGCTGGCCCAGCAGCTCGGGTTCAGCGACACCAGCGCTGGCATTTTTCTGGGCGGCACCATCCATGACGTTGCACAAGTGGTGGGCGCGGGGCTGATGCTGTCGCATCCCACCGGAGACGTCGCATTGATCGTCAAGCTGGTCCGCGTCACGCTGCTGGTGCCAGTCGTGGCCGCACTGGCCTTCTACTGGCGGCGCAGCAGTGGGTACACAGCAGCAGGCGCGGGCCGGCGGGCGCCGCTACTGCCATTTTTTTTAGTGGGCTTCGTCGCCCTGGTGCTGGTCAACAGTACAGGCTTCGTTACGCCAGAGGTCACTGACGTGTTAGGTCAGGTCTCGCGCACCTGTCTGGTGGTCGCCATTTCGGCACTGGGCATCAAAACCTCATTGGGGGAACTGGTGAAGCTGGGCTGGCGTCCCATGGCGCTGATGATCGTCGCCACTTTGTGGCTTGCTGCCGTCGTGTTGGCCTATCTGTGGGTATTTAGGCCGTGAGTGCCGAACGCAGCCACGGCTCTCCGAATCGGATGAGCGCGCCCCTCAGGCCACCACCATCGGACCTGCACGGGATCAATCTAGAGACCGTCCAAGTCTCGATTGCGAGCCTCTATCGCATCTCGAATATGACTCGGGCGCAGGAGCCTTCGTAGTGCAGTTCGCTCGGTGACAGTGACGCGGTGGATCTTGGACTTGAGCAGGGTGCGAAACATCGCAATAAGACGAGACAGGTGGGGAAGAGGGCAGCAGGCCCCGCTGGCAACATTCAGTTCCGGACCAATGCGCAACAGCGCCGAATGCTGGTGGCGAACCATCAGAAAGAAAATCCCGGGCCAGGTACATTGCGCTGCCGGTCTGGCTAGGGTGAGCGAGATCGACTTGCACGCGGGCGAGGCACTGACCTTGCGCGACGGGATACCCGAACCAGGGCGGCAGGTCAACGCCGGCTCCCCTGTCCGCATGGCGCGAGGGTTGGATCGTCTTCGACGCCACGCCGCTCGGCGTGGCTGCCCCCGCGTTGTTCGTGCAGGCCTGCGAACTGATGACGCAACCCGCCTCGTGCGCATGTTGAAGGCAGGCGCGAGGAAAAGCCGGGGCCCTTCACCAAGCCCAGGTTGCTGGTCCACAACGAACCGGACGCAGGCGTGAATCACCCGCTTCTCGCCATCCCTTGCAGCAGCCGACTCAGATCCCTCTTCCCTCTCGCATTGGCGCCGCGCCACGCCTGCCTCGCCGCCGCGACGAATCGCTCTTCCGCGGGGTCGGGTATGTCGGCGGCCAGATCCGCCCTGTCAAGCCATCCGATCTCGACCTCGCAGTGCCGCTCGATCTGCCTGGCGAGCGTGTCGCCGATGGGGCGTGAACTCTTGATCTGGCTCCACATGCTGGGCGACACCTCGATCTTCTGTGCGAAGGCTTGATCAAGTCCCTTGGCCGGAAGGCCTGTGGCGATGGCCTCTTCAAGAAAGCGCCGATGAAGCATGAGCGCATTGCGGCGACGTGTGACTGTGAGATTGGGCACTGTTCAAAAACAACGACAGAAAAAAAGATTGTCCGAGGTGTTGACGCAGCAGTAAAGACTATTTACAGTTCACTTCATTCGCGGTCTTGGCCGCAAGAATCTACTTACTACTTCTTCGATCACACCACGCAAGCAGGAACCATCGTGAAAGCCAGACTGACCCTCACCAACATTCGACCCGCATCGGGCCGGGCGTTCGTGCGCGTCTCGTTTTGCGGCGACCTCGGCATGCTGCCGTCGAAGCTCCATCAGCGCCCGAACCCCATGCACGCCACGCAAGCGAACTTGTGGGCTGGAGCATATGAGGATCAGGTGCCACCGGGCGGAGGTAGCGCGTAAGCGCGCATCTCCCAAGCGCTCTCAAAGAAGAGGCCCGGACACCGCAAGGTTCCGGGCCTTTTTGTTTTTCAACTTGAGCGGCACGCCGCTCGCAACCTCGCAGCGCCATGCATCGCCATGGACTGCCCTTGTAGTGATCGCGCTGCATGGCACCGCGGCTCAACCCGGTGGGTGCTCCTTAACAATTTGCTGCGAGGCACGGCCGACCACTGGAACGGACCGAAGCCTCGCATCGTGCGGACATGGCTCAGTCGGTAGAGCGCGACCCTCCCAAGGTCGAAGTCCCGGGTTCGAACCCCGGTGTCCGCTCCATTTCGGGTGTGTCTTCACCACACCACCAGGGATCAGCCGCGTGGACGGTCTGGTGGGATGTGCAGGGACGTGGACCACCCCTGTGCAGCGATGTCGACGGGGCAGCGCGCTCGAAGCGCGGCCCATCGCGTGAGGTCACAACCGAAATGGACGCCTTCAGGCCCCGATGACGGAACTGGCATACGTGTCCGCCTTAGAAGCGGAATTCTGGGAGTTCAAATCTCCCCTGGGGCACCAACTTTTTCTCTGGGTGTAGTGTCAATCTGGTAGACGGCCTGCCTTGGAAGCAGGAGGCTGCAGGTTCAAATCCTGCCACTCAGACCATTCATGCTTGTTCATGCGTGTGTAGCTCAACGGCAGAGCACTGGTCTCCAAAACCAGCGGTTGAGGGTTCGACTCCTTCCGCGCGCGCCAACCTTTCGTCTCGTTCGTCTAGTGGCCAAGGACATCGGGCTTTCATCCCGAAGATCGCGGGTTCGCCCCCCGCACGAGACGCCATCTTCAGGCCCTTCAAATCCTTGAGGGTCGGCCAGTCAGCTTTTTTCCGTGTGTGGCGCAGTTGGTAGCGCGCGTGCTTTGGGAGCATGAGGTCGCAGGTTCGAGACCTGCTACACGGACCATACCCGAGCGGGACCGGGCCATGCAGATGGCCCTCCCGCGGAAACCGGCCGCAACGATTGGGCGGCGCCGGAACCCGTCACCGGAAGCTATTTGTTGGGGAGTGGTGCGAGCGGTCCAAGCCGCCTGGTTCTGAGCCAGGATTTCGCCGGTTCGAATCCGGCCTCCCTTGCCAGTTTGTTCCGCTAACTCAGTGGCCAGAGTGCCTCCCTGTCCAGGAGGAAGCCAGGGGTTCGACTCCCCTGCGGAACGCCATCTCATGCCGCCGCGATAGCTCAGTCGGTAGAGCGTCGGATTGAAAGTCCGGGCGTCGAAGGTTCGATCCCTTCTTGCGGCACCACCCCTTTTTCTCTCCTTCCCGCGTTAGCTCAATGGACCAGAGCGCCTGCCTACGAAGCAGGGGGTTGCACGTTCGAGTCGTGCACGTGGGACCACCTTTCACGGATCGTGAGCAGCACCGGCGACTGCAGCGGACTGTAAATCCGCCTCCTCCGGAATACTTCGTTCGACTCGAAGACGATCCACCCGTCGGTCCGTGCGGGCCTGGCCGAACCACATTTTTCTCGGCGCGGTAGCAAAGCGGCCGTGCAACGGATTGCAAATCCGTCCAGCCCGGTTCGACTCCGGGCCGCGCCTCCACCATCGACACCCCGTTAGCTCAGCGAACAGAGCAGCGAGCTCCTACCTCGTGGGTCGGGAGTTTGAATCTCTCACGGGGCACCAGCACCACGTATCACCATCAACCACAGGAGCCACCATGCGCAGACGTACCACCCCGATCCGCACGATCGTCGTGCGGCCAGCCAAGCCGCGCAACCCGGTGATGCTCGCCGTGGTGCAGCGCCTTGCCACCTTCGCCGGCCGCCGGCACGCGGCGGATCTGCGCGCACGCGAGCGTCTCCAACGCATGGACCTCGATCAGCGTGTGCGAGAACTCGGCGAGTGGTGACGGCGATCGACCGCGCAACTTCAGTCCTTCCCGGTAGGTCATTGGGCAGAGCGGCGCACTGTTCATGCACCTGTCAACGTTCGATCCGTGTCCGGGGAGCCAATCCAGCCCTTTAGCTCAGAGGCAGAGCAGTCGGTCGATAACCGACAGGTCGACGTTTCGAAATCGTCAGGGGCTACCAGTCTCATGGTGCGCGTAGCTCAATGGCAGAGCTGCGGGTTGTGGTCCCGCTGACGACGGTTCGATTCCGTTCGTGCACCCCATACCCTCTCCATGGCGGAATCGGCAGACGCGCCAGCCTCAAACCCTGGAGCCTTCGGGCACTGTCCGTTCGAATCGGACTGGAGAGACCAACACCGTCGCGTAGCTCAGTCGGGCCGAGCGCTCGCCTCATAAGCGAGAGGACGGCGGTTCGAGTCCGCCCACGACGACCATTCCACGCGGGCATAGCTCAGCGGCAGAGCAGCCGGCTTTTAACCGGCAGGTCGAGATTTCGAAACTCTCTGCCCGCACCACTCGCCCCAGCGTGCCCTTAGCTCAGCGGACAGAGCGCTGCCCTCCGAAGGCAGAGGTCGGAGATTCGACTTCTCCCGGGCGCACCACCACGAATCAACACAACAGGGAGACCATCATGGAACTCATGAGGAACGTCCAGACCTGGACCGATGGCCTGGAGATCGAATACGAAGCGATCAACCAGATCCGCAACCTCTCGCGGCTGCCGATTTTGGCCGGCCACGTGGCGGTAATGCCCGACGTGCACTTCGGCAAGGGCGCGACGGTGGGATCCGTGATTCCAACGATCGGCGCCATCATTCCGGCGGCTGTCGGTGTGGACATCGGCTGCGGCATGTGTGCGGTGCGCACCGACCTCGTCGCCGGCGACCTGCCGGACAACCTGGCGCCGATTCGTGGCGCGATCGAGTCCATGGTCCCGGTGGGCTTCGCGATCCACGGTCGCGAGCTGAATCCCACGCACGAGGGGCCGCACGGCCGTGTGCTGCGCGATCGTATGGAGGTGCTTTTCAAGCGCTTCGAAGCGTTGGGCATTCTGCCGGTGCTGGGCCAGGTCGATGCGCGCCGGATCTGGAAACAGCTCGGAACGCTGGGCGGCGGAAACCACTTCATCGAGCTTTGCCTCGATGAAGTGGGTGTCGTCTGGGTGATGCTGCACTCCGGGTCGCGCTTCATCGGCAAGACCATCGGCGAAGCGGCGATCGGCATGGCGCGGGAAAGCGCGCATCGTGCCGGCGTGCCGCTTCCGGACCGTGACCTCGCTTGGTTGAGCGAGGGCACGACCGAGTTCGACCGATATGTCGAGGCATTGCGCTGGGCGCAGGACTATGCGGCGCTCAACCGCGACTTGATGCTGTTCCGTGTCATGAACGTGTTGCGGGAGGCATTCGGCCGTCCCATCGGATCGACCAAGGAGGCGATCAACTGCCATCACAACTATGCGAGCGTCGAGGAACACTTTGGCCGGCAAGTGTGGGTGACCCGCAAAGGCGCCGTGAGCGCCCGCGAGGGACAGCTGGGCATCATCCCCGGCTCGATGGGGGCGAAGAGCTTCATCGTGCGCGGCAAGGGCAACCCGGCTTCGTATTGCTCATGCAGTCACGGCGCCGGCCGGCGCATGTCGCGCGGCGCCGCGAAGCGCTTCTTCGACCTCGCGGCGCTGGCCGCCCAGACCGAAGGGGTCGAATGCCGGAAGGACGAAGGAGTGATCGACGAGATCCCCGGTGCCTACAAGGACATCGATGTCGTGATGGCGGCGCAGGCCGATCTCGTCGGCATCGAGCACGCCCTGAAGCAGGTGCTCTGCGTCAAGGGCTGACCGCCGTACTCTGCGGCGGTTTCGACTCAACGGAACCATCGCCGCGAAAGGAGGCGACATGAATGCACACGTTTTGCAACTCGACATCCAGGGAACGCCGCAGGCTTGGATCTCGCTGGAGCAGGCCGCGCTGCATTACGCCAGTGCGTCTGTGGCATGGGAGGACGGTGGGCCGCCGCTGGCGACGCTGCGCGGCGGCTTCAACGTTGCGCGCGGCGTTCAGTCGCGGATCGAGGTGGCGCCGATCATCGCGCTGCGCGGCGCGTCGAAGATCAACCTGTTCGACGTCGTACCGGGCCTGAGCAAGAGCAAGCTGCTGCGCCGCGACCGGCACACCTGCGCCTATTGCGCCGGCGTTTTCCGGGAGCGGGATCTGCAGTGCGAGCATGTCATGCCGCAATCGCGCGGCGGGCTCTGGTCATGGACCAACCTGGTGGCCGCCTGCGGAGTGTGCAACAACCGCAAGGCTGCGCGCACGCCGGAGGAGGCGGATATGCCGCTGGTCTATCTGCCCTACGTGCCGAGCCGCTTCGAAGACTTTCTGCTCGAGGGCAGGAACATTCGGGCGGATGTGCACGAGTGGCTGGCGAGGCGGCTGCCGAAGGGGTCGCGGCTCCATTGAGTTCGGGCCTTCTCAGGTACGGCCAGATCAGAAGGGCGCCTCGAGGGTCGTAACACGCTTTACACGCTGCTCGTGTTCATCGATGACGCCACCAGCCGATTGATGCAGCTGCACTTCGTGCCTACCGAATCATCCTTCGCGTACTTCGAAGCCACGCGCGCCCATCTCGAGCAGCACGGCAAGCCGGTGGCGTTCCACAGCGACAAGGCCAGCATCTTCCGCTCGACGCAAGTCTCTACCGACTTCGGCCGCGGCACCACGCAATACGGCCGCGCGCTGTTCGAGCTGAATCGACATCTGGTGCGCCAACTCGAGCCAGGCCGAGGGCCGTGTGGAGCGCGCCAACCTGACCTTGCAGGATCGCCTGGTGAAGGAGCTGCGCCTGCGCGAGATCAACGCGCGCGAGGCGACCAACGCCTTTGCGCCGCATTTCATCGCCGACTTCAACACCTTTGCGAAGCCACCTAAGCGGGACTTTGATGCCCATCGAGCGGTGCGCGCTGATGAAGATCTGGATCTGATCTTCACCTGGCGGCTGCAGCGCAAGGTGTCACTGTCGCTCACGCTGCAGCGCAAGCGGGCAATCCGAAGTCGCATCCCTCTCGTCCCTTCTCCCCTCGGATTTGCTTCGAGATCGCCCCTCGATTTGCGTAGATCGTTCGCGCTAGACCGTCTTGAGAATGGTCGGCGGGTAGTGCCCTTCCTAGACTTCGTCGACTGGGGATGAGGCACGTCCCCAGGTTAGGCCATTTCGGTGTGACCGGCCACCTCCTTATGCAGAGGGCTCGACGCGGTGCAGAACTAACATGAAAGTTCGCAACTCTTCCGATGGTGTCGACGATGCGCCGCACAGCCTGTCGCTGCGGCCGCTGGCTGTGGCACTGCTGTACCTGGGTCTCACGCCGACCGTGGCGCAGACGCTGCCAACCGGCTTCAGCGCCATCGCGGGCAGCTTGAGCGTCGCCCAGCCGAACGCTGCCACGATGAACATTCACCAAAGCACTACCCGAGGCATCGCGCAATGGAGCACCTTTTCCATCGGCGCCGGCGCGACGGTCAACGTCGTGCAGCCGGGGGTGAGCAGCGTCCTGCTCAATCGCGTGGTGGGCAACGAGCTGTCGACCATCGCGGGCAGCCTGCGGGCCAACGGGCAGGTGTTCCTCGTCAATCCGAACGGCGTGCTTTTCAGCAAGGGATCGTCGGTCACCGTCGGCGGCCTGGTGGCGTCGACGCTGGACATCTCGAACGCCAACTTCATGGCGGGCAAACAGCTCGTGTTCGAGCGCATGGACGCCAACCAGGCCACGGTCGTGAATGCGGGCAGCATCACCGCGAGCGAGGGGGGCACCGTGGCGCTGGTCGGCGCGCAGGTTCGCAACGAGGGCTCGATCGATGTCGCGCGCGGCTCGATCGGCCTGCTGTCGGGCCGCAAGGTCACGATGGATTTCGATGGCGACGGGCTGACCACCTTCCGCGTCGCGGCAGATGCGCTCGGCAGCGCGGCCTCGGTCGAGAACGCGGCGACGGGCCAACTCACCGCCGACGGCGGGCGCGTGGTGATGGTGGCCGATGCGGCGTCGATCGGCGTGCGCGTGGTCAATCAGCAGGGCACGGTGCGCGCGCGTTCGCTGTCGCAGCGCAACGGCGAGATCGTGCTGGGGGGCGGATCGGCCAACGACGTGCATGTCACGGGTGTGCTCGACGTCACCGGCCCGTCGGCCGGGCAGCGTGGTGGCGGCATCGACATTGCCGCGCAGCGCGTGCTGCTTGATGGCGCCACGCTCGACGCCAGCGGCGCCGCGGGCGGCGGCGACATCAAGATCCACGCGACCGACATGGGCGCCGTCGTCGGCGCTTCGGTGCTGCGCAGCGATGCGACGCAGGAAGGCGATGGAGGACGCATCGTCGCGTTCGGCGACGTCGGCCTGCGGGCATGGGGCCAGTTCTCGGCGCGCGGCGCGGGCGCTTCGGGCGCGGGTGGATTCATCGAAACCTCGGGTGGAGCGTTGGACCTGGCCAACGTGAGCATCGACGCCGGCGCAGCCTCGGGAATCGCGGGCCGGTGGCTGATCGACCCGTTCGACATCGTGGTCCTCCACACGCCCGATGGCGGGCCACCGGCATCGCAGCTGGAGTTTCCCTTCTCGGCCCCCGGGCCCCTGCAATCGGCCGTCTACGACTCGACCATCAACACCGCCCTCCAGGGCGCCAGCGTGACCATCGACACCGGCAAGCAGGCCGCCGGCACGGCCACGGACGGCCAGATCAGCTTCTTCGACAACGTCGCCATCAATTACACGGGCACCGAAGCGCGCACGCTCACCTTCAACGCAGCGCGCGACATCACCTCATCGCCCGCGGCCCCGCCGCAGATCCAGGCGCTCAACGGGCCGCTCAGCGTCAACCTGAACGCCGGCGTGGGCTCGGGCCTGGGCGGCTCGATCCTGTTCTACGGCAGCATCGACACCAAGGGCGGCAATGTTTCCATCAACGCGCCGGCTGCCACCGCTGCCTTCAACAGCAAGGTGGCCACCACGACCACCGGTGCCAACCTGACGGGCGGAAACATCGCGACCCATGGCGGCAACGTCAGCATCGTCGGCCAGGCCCGGGCGCGGGAGTTTGACCCGGGCGTGGTGGTCGGGGTCGCTGCATTCGTCGTCGACCCCAATCCCCCCGCCAGCACGCGTTTCGGCGTCGAGCTCAATAACTACAGCATCGATGCCGGCAGCGGGAACATCTCGGTGCGCGGACAGGGCTTGGCGGCCGAGGGTGCCTTTCCCACCGGCGAACCGACAACCGGCGGCGTGATCCTGCGCAATGGCGCGCAGCTCGTCACCACCAGCGGCAACATCGAGGTGTCGGGCTCGACCAATGCCGTCAACGCGCAGAGCGGCCTGATCATCACGGTCGCCGCCGTGGAGGGGCCCGAGTCCGGCATCAGCACCGGGTCCGGCAACGTGACGCTGCGCGCGCTTGCGCCGGCAACGGTCGATGCCATCGACATCGGCGGGTCCGTCAGCAGCAAGAGCGGAATGATCAATTTGCGTGCGGGTTCGGTCACCACGGGCGGCGGCACCTCGGACGCCAACGCGCAAGCGATCACACTGGGCGGCGCGGGCAACGGCTTCGTCGTCGATGCAATCGAGTTCGATCTTCTGTCTGCTCCGGTGGTGAGTGTCGGCGCTGGCGCCTTCAGCGGCTTCACCGGCAACATCGCGCTGGCCGGGCAGGTCAATTTGCCGGACCGCGTCACGCTCGAGACCCAAGGCGGGTCGATCTTCCTCGGCGCACCTGTCGTGGCGGGCTCGCTCGCGCTGCTCGCGGGCGGCAGCATCACGCAGACGGCGGCCATCACCGCCGACAGCGTCATGGCCAGCAGCGCCAACGGCAGCGTGCGGCTACTGAATGCGAACAACCAGGTCGGCACGCTGGCCGGTTTCGCGAGTAAGGGTGCCTTTGAATTCCTCAACACCGGCGCGCTGACCGTCGGAACGGTCCCTTTCCAGTCTGCCGCGGGGACGCCGGCCTTCGGCATCGGGGTCCAGGCCGTCGACGTCGGCCTGGCGTCCTCGGGCAATCTCACGATTGCGAACAACGTGTTCGCGGCCGAAAGCCTCGGCCTGCTGAGCGCCGGCAGCATTGCGATCGGTGCGGACATCGGCGGCGCCGACGTGCGGCTGGCCGGCGTCAACGGAATCGCGCAGAGTTCCGGCGGCATCGGCGCGACGAGTCTGGTCGCGATCGCACCGGGAGGCGATGTGAGCCTCACTTCGGCCGAGAACAAGGTCGGCACGCTCGCAGGGCGAGCCGCGGGGCGTTTCGACTTCCTCGACGCCGACGGCCTGATCGTCGGCAACATTCCTGTCGTTCCGCCGCCGCCGCAGGACGAACTTCCCGTCTTCGGCACCTTCCCACCTGCTCCCACGCTCGCTTCTGCCCTGCAACAGGTGATCGGCGCGAACGGCGTCACGGCCAACGCAGCGCGCGTGCGGACCGTGAACGGCGACCTGACCATCGCGTCCGGCATCGCCGCCGGCCAGGGCGCCCTGCTGCAAGCCGGCGGGGCCGGCAGCCTGGTCCTGCACGCCGGCGTGCAGGCCAAGGACATGGCACTGCTGGCCGGGGGCAGCGTGCTGCAGTCGGGGCCGGGCGCGGTCGCGGCGACCCAGCTGTTCGCGAGCGGACAAGGTGGCGACGTGACGCTGCTCAACGCGGGGAACTTCGTGGACACCATCGCGGGACGCGCCGGCAACGGCTTCGACTACGCGCAGGCCGGCGCGCTGAAGATCGGCAACTTCGCCGGCACCGATGCCTTGCAGCCGGTGACCGGCAGCGGCATCAGCGGCACCAACGTTCGCATCGAGACTCAGGGCGCCGACCTCACGGTCGAAGGGCCGGTCGCGGCGACCGGCAACGCGGCATTGCAGACAACGGGCACCGGCAATCTGCAACTGGCAGGCGCGGTGAACGCGAACAACCTCGTGCTCGGTGCCGCTGGCAACATCACGCAGATCGTCGGGGTCGGCGGCGCGCCCAAGCCCGGCACTGCGCAGCTCCAGGCGCCGGGCGACACGACGCCGCTGACCGCCTCCAGTCTGCTGGCGGTCTCGAGCACGGGCGACGTGTCGCTGGTCAATCCGAACAACCGCGTCGGCACCATCGCGGGCAGCGCACCCGGCCGCTTCGACTATGCCGACGCCGATGCGCTGACCGTGGGTACCGTCACGGTCTCGGACCGGCAGCAGACGCTGTCCGCCACCGGCATCACGGCGAACACAGTGCGCGTGCGCACCTTCACCGAGGACCTCACGCTGGCGGCCGGAGTGACGTCCACCGAGGCCGACCTGATCGCCGGTGCGCGGTTCCAGAATCCAGCGGGTGCGGGTGCTCCGGGCACCGGCACCTGGCGCATCTGGGCCGACACCTGGGTGGGCGAGAACCGCGGCGGCTTGGTCGGCTCCGGCATCTTCCCCAACTACTACAACTGCAGCTTTGGCGGTCCGTGCGGGGTCACCGTGCTGCCTGGCAGCAACCATTTCATCTATGCGCAGCAGCCAACGCTCACGGTGGAGATCGGCAGCGGGATCCGTCGCGCGGCCTTTCCAAATCCGCCGGTCGGATTCAGGATCGCCGACGGCCTGATCCTTGGCGACAGGGGCGTCGGCGTTACCGGGGTGGTCGACGCGCTCCCGGACGCGTCGCGTCCGCCCGGCACCTACGCCATCGGCGGCCGCTTCGCTTCAGCCGAAGGCTATGCCATCAACGTGGTGCCCGGCCGCTTCGTGATCGAGGACTTCCCGTTGTTCAAGCTGCCGGACGTGGTGCGCGACATGCCCACCACTTGGCTATATGACCGCAACATCGGTCAGCAGGCGCCGATATGCCTCGCGACTGGGCCGCTAGAGGGCGACCGCGCGCAGCAGGGCGCCGACGTGCTCGCGCGCGAATGGTCGCGCGTGCGCTCACGGCCGAACCTAGTGAGCTGCGTCGATACCGAGAAGCGCAACGGCTGCGCGGATTTCTGACGCCACAGCCATGGCTGACCTCCAGTTCCTCATCAAGAGCGATTCGCCGGCCAGCGCCGATTTGATGTTCTGGCGCGTCATCGGGCATGAGGCGCTGGCCCGGCCTTCGATGTACGAACTCACGGTTCTCTCCAAGAACAGGGCGATCGCCGCGGGGGACATCCTAGGCCGGGCGTTCGACGTCACCATGGAGTTCGAGGATGCGGACGGCGGCAAGCACGAACGGCATTGCCACGGGCATGCGGTGCGCTTCACGCGCGCGACGCAGGTCGGTCGCTTCTTCGAGTACCGCATCGTTCTGCGGTCGTGGTTCTGGCTGCTGACCAAGCGCAGCAACTCCCGCATCCTGCAGGAAATGCCTGTGCTCGAGGTCCTTGATGCGGTGTTCGAGGACAGTCCGATCAAGCGCTTCAAGAAGACCAAATCGGACAACGTGATCGGGACGCATGCGCCACACCGCTACTGCGTGCAGTACCAGGAGAGCGACTACTGCTTCCTCTCGCGCCTGATGGAGGAGGAGGGCATCTACTACTGGTTCGACGCCCACGAGAGCCCCGGCACCATGCACCTGTCGGACACGAGCGACATGGCACATGAAAAGCTGCCGGTGACCGACACTTTGACCTTCGCTGCCGAGTCCGGGGGCGAGGCGCGCTTCAACGAGATCGCGCGCTGGGTCAGCATGCATCAGTTCGATACCGGCAAGTTCGCCTCGCGCGACAGCGATTTCAAGGCCATCACCAAGCAACTCAGCGCCGACAAGGGCGATCCCGACACGCATGAGCTCGCAGACCTCGAGACCTTCGAATTTCCGGGCGGCTACTACGACGGCGACGACACCGACAACATCGCACAGGTGCGGCTGGACGAACTGGTCGGCCGTCGCCATCGTCACTGGGCCCTGACCGGCTGGCCTGACGTCGCGGCCGGACGAAGCTTCAAATTCGAAGGCGACCCCGACGGAACGCGCGACGGCGACTACATCATCGCGGCTTGCACATTCGTGGTCAGCCACCCCGGCTACGAGAGCCTGGACATGGTCGAGCCCGAGCGCTCGGTGGGCAGCGTGCTGCAGGAAGCATTGAATGATGATCCCGTCAATGCCGATACGCGCACGGTGCTGGAGGATCTGATCGCCGGCACCCCGACGCTGCGCCTTGGGCCGCGCGGGACAAGCGCGTTTCTGCTGACCGTCATGCCGTCGGAGATGCCGTGGCGGCCGCCACGGCTGACGGCGCGCAGGACCATGCCCGGACCGCAGACGGCGATCGTGGTCGGAAAGCAGGGCGAGGAAATCTGGACCGAGAAGTACGGCCGCGTGAAGGTTCAGTTTCACTGGGACCGGTATGGCAAGCGCGACGAGAACAGCTCCTGCTGGATCCGGGTGTCCCAGCCGTGGGCAGGCAAAGGCTGGGGCTCGGTCAGCATCCCGCGCATCGGGCAAGAGGTCATTGTCGATTTTCTGGAAGGCGATCCGGACCGGCCGATCATTGTCGGCAGGGTCTACAACGACGACAGCATGCCGCCATACTCGTTGCCGGCGGATGGTGTCGTAAGTGGGTTGAAGACCAACACGCACAAAGGCAAGGGATACAACGAGATGTCGATGAACGACACGGCGGGGAAGGAAAAGATCACGATCCACGGGCAGTACGACATGGCGACGACCATCGAGCACGACGACACCCAGCACATCGTCTCTGGCAACCGCAAGATCGACATCGACACCGGCACGCATACCGAGAAAATAAAGGGCGACACGGCAATCACCATCGTCTCGGGCAGTTACAAGCTGGACGTGCAGGGCAACACGCACACGCATCATGTCGCCGGCGCGGTCACGGAGAAGTACGACAGCACCCAGACCACCACCGTGGCCAAGCTGATCAAGATCGAGTCGGCAACCGCTATCCACATGATTGCGGCCGACGAAATCAAGCTGACCAGCGGCGCCAGCACCGTGTTGCTGAAGAAGAATGGATCGATCGAGATCAACGGCGTCAACGTTGCCATCGATGGCTCCGAATCGGTCACGGTGCACGGTGCCTCGGTCACCTCCACCGCCGACAAGGACAACAACACCAACGGCGACATCGTGATGTCGACCGGCACGTCGACCAACACCGTCAAGGGTGGCATGGTCATGCTCAATCCCTGAGATCGCTCAACCCGCACCGGTGCCACATGGCCAGCTTCAAGATCGTTCCCAGCCGCAACGAGCGCGGCGCGTCGATCTTCGCGGTGCTCGTCAAGCAGTCGTACCGCATTGTCGAGAGGCTGCCGCTGCAGCCGATCGAGCCGGCGCGGCCGTTCCTCGAAGTCGACCAGTACTGGGACGACGGAGATCCGACCTGGTCGACAGTCAAGCTCGAGAACGAGCTGGCGCCCTACAAGCTGGCGACCGACGTGGTGGTGATTGGCAAAGCCTACACACCTGGCGGAACGCCGGTCGAACAGATGGATGCGACGGTGCGGGTCGGGCGCTGGGGCAAGACGATCCGGGTGTTTGGCGACCGCCGCTGCATCCACCGCAGGAACCAGGCGCCGCTGTACACCGAGCCGGAGCGCTTCACCGAAATGGAAATCCGGTATGACCGCGCCTACGGCGGCCTCGATGCCAGAAGCCTTGCGGGCATCGAGCTGCACTATCCGCGCAACCCGATGGGCGCCGGCTTCGCGATAAGCAACACGAAGGAAGTGGTCGACGGCCTGCGACTGCCGAATGTCGAGGACCCGAGCGACCTGCTGGTGCCAGAGCGCCTGCTGCTCGGCGATCCCGACCGCTGGAACCGGCAGCCCTTGCCGCAGGGCTTCGGCTATCTGCACAAGACCTGGTATCCGCGTTGCTCTTTCGTCGGCGCGATCCCCGGGTACGTCGACGTGGACGAGGTGATGCGGGAAGAGGAGCTCCACTGGGTGCCCAAGCGGCAGATCGCGCTTTCGCGGGCTTTCAGGCTGCCGAGTTTCGACGTCCGCTTCAACAATGCCGCGTCCTGGGGCCTGATCCTGCCGCGGCTGGCCGGCGACGAGCCGGTGATTGTGGAGGGAATGAGCGAATCCGGCATCTGCAGCTTTCAGCTTCCCGACGACAAGCCGGCCGTTGCGCTCGACATTGGCGGCGGCCCGCAGCAGCTCGAGACGGTGCTGCACACCGTGTGCGTGCGTCTCGAGGAGGGGGAAGTCGACATGATCTGGCGCGGCGCGCAGGAGTATCCCGGCATCGACTGGCTCCCGCACATGAAGGCGCTGCGCGCCGAGGTGTTCTAGATGATGACGAGGACCGCGCCTGCACCCCCCGTGCCTTCGACCCGGGGCAGCGGCCCTGGCCAGGCGGTGCTGCTCCCGGGCCAGACGCCGGATGGACTGCCCGTACTATCGGTGCTGGTCAAGCGCAGCTTCCGCTTCGCGGACCGGCAGCGATGCGTGCGCGCCGACGTCGACCGCAAGCTGGTGTCCGGCGACCAGCATTACATCGATCCGATGAATTCCTCGGTACGCTTCGAAAGCGATTTCGTGCCCTGGAAGCTCGGCACCGATGTCGTGCTGAACGCTCGCGCCTATGCGCCGCAGGGGCGGGCCGTTCAGGAGCTGGTGGCCAGCGTGGCAGTCGGCGACGTGCGCAAGGACGTCTGCGTGGTGGGCGACCGCGTCGCGCACTTCCGTGCGGACGCCGACCCGGTGTTCAGCGAACCCGAGCCCTTCGAGGTGATGGACATCCGCTACGAGCGCGCCTATGGCGGCGTGGACATCTACTCGGACCGCAAGGTCCATTGCATCTACGGACGCAACCATCTGGGCCGCGGCTTCGTGGTGGCCAATTGCAAGGAAGCCGTCGAAGGCCTGCCGCTGCCCAACATCGAGGATCCACTCGACCGCGTCAGCCCGGAGCGGCTGTGCACCGGGCACTTCATGTACTGGGAGCGCCAGCCCATGCCCGAGGGCTTCGGTTGGTTCTCCAAGCATTGGCGGCCGCGCTGCCTGCTGGCCGGTGTATTGCCGGCGGACAAGCCGTATGAAGAGCAGCTGCGCGCCGCCTACAGGCGGCTGATTCCCGATCCGCAGCGTGAGATGTACGACCAGACGCGCCTGCCCGACATGGATTTCCGCTTCTACAGTGGCGCGTCGCGCGGCCTGACGACGCCCTACCTGCACGGCGACGAGGTGATCCGCACCCGGCACCTGTCGCTCGGCGGCGCCCTGGCCTTCCAGCTGCCGGGCGACCGGCCGTCCGTGGCGCTCGACATCGGTTTCGGCCTGACCGAGCCGGAGGTCGTGCTGCAGACCGTGATGATCCGCATGGACGAGCGCGAGGCCGACCTGGTATGGCGCGCCGCAGTGCACTACCCAGGCCCGGACTGGCTGCCGCAAATGCGCAACCTGCGCATGCTGGTCGAGTGAGGGTGCGCGGGCGCGATTTTTCTAAGGAGCTCCAGCATGCCTCTGTGGCCAGCAGCCAAGTTCATGGACAACGTGATCGGCGTGGATGTGCACGCGGTAGCCCCCATTCCGGGCATTCCGGTGCATCCGTACTTCGGCCCGATCTACCTGTGGTCCGATCCGACGTTTCCGCGCGCCAACGTCTTCATCAACGGCATGCCGGCGTGCTCCGTGGGTGCAATGGGCTACTTCGCCCACATTCCGCAGGGCGTTCCGCTCAACCCGCCCAACACGCCCTACTGGAAGCGCTACCTGATGAACATTCCGATGGCACTGTGCCTGATGACGTTGACCATCTTGGCAAACATCACGATCGCTGCAATCGCCGCGAAGATCCCCAAGCCCAAGAGCGCGGAGGCATTCATCAAGGACGTCACCGGCGTCGACACCAGCAGCTCGGCCACGACCTGGGAGTCGATCAAGGGCAGCTTCTCCGCCTTCACGCAATGGCCGACCTGGGTCAAGCTGCTGATGCCACCGCTGCCTTACTGCGGTGCCCAGGGGTCGACCGCGGTCGGCAGCCCCAATGTCACGGTCAACGGCGGTCCGCTGGCCTTCGTCGCGCCCCTGATGGCGACCTCGTGCAGCGATATCCCGATCGTCCCGAACGCCATGGTGCTGGGCATGAGCAATGTGCTCGTCGGGGTCAGCGTCGCCGCCATGGTGCGCGGCGCGGCAGTCAATGCGGCGCAGGGCGCGGTGGGACTGGGCGTCGGTGCTGCGGCCAATCGCGCCGGCCTCGGCAAGCTGTTTTGCGCCTGCAAGCTGTGAGCTGAACGCCGAAGATCATGCCGGTCGATATTGCCACGGGCGCGGTCCGCCTGGAATGCGAAGATGTCGTGATCGAAGGCAAGCTCGACCTGATCTGGGACCGGCTCTACAACACGCGCTATCTCACGCAGGCGGCCGCTCCGATGGGGCGGGGCTGGCAGTCGCGCTACTTCGCCTCGCTGACCATCGGTGCCGATGGCTACACCTTCGTCACGCCGGAGGGCGACACCGAGGACTTTCCCGATCCGGACGCGCTGGTGGCGAACGGCGGCGTGCTGCAGCGGCCTGGGACTTTCGAGGAGATCTTCACGCTCGGCCGCCGCTACATCGTGCAGCGTTGGGACGTCGAGACCGGCGAAGTTTGGCGTTACTGCTTCATGCCCGAGCCTGGCCGGCCGCGCTGCAGGCTGCAGGCCATCGAGGACGTCACGGGCAGGGGCCTCGACCTGGTGTGGGACGCCCAGGAGCGACTGGTCGGCGTGCGCCAGCGGCTGGAGCGCCGGCTGCTGGCGCTCGACTACAGCGATGCCGGCTTCATCACGCAGCTGACGTTGGTGGCCGCGAGCGGCAACCGGCACGTCTTGGCACGCTACGTGTACGACGCCGACGGCATGCTGGCGGCGGCCCACGATGCGGCCGACCTGGTGGACCGCTACGAGTACGGTGCCGATGGCCGGATCGCTCGTGAAATCGCAAAGGACGGCGGCGTCTTCACCTACCGCTACGATGCCAAGGGGCGCTGCGTGAAGACCGGCGGCCTCGACCGCTTCGCCGAGCGGCGGCTGCGCTTCTTCGAGGCGATCAACTTCACCGAGGTCGTCGACAGCCACGACAACGTCACGCGCTACCACTACCTCGCCTCCGGCCAGATGGCGCTCGAGATTGATCCGCTCGGAAACCGCAAGTCGACCGCGTACGACGCCTTCGGACGCATCGTGTCGACCACCGATGCCACCGGCGCGGCCACGGTCTACAGCTACGACGCCGCGGGCAACCGCGCCAGCGTGACCGACGCGCTTGGCAACACGACCTCGCTGCTGTACACCGCGCAGCACCTTCCGGTGGCGATGCGCAACGCCGAAGGACGGGTGTGGCGCCGCGAGTTCGACGACGCCAACCAACTCGTCGCCAGCATCGATGCGCTTGGCCATCGCTGGACCCTGGAATACGACGCGCAAGGCAACATCGCTGGCCTCCAGAACCCGCTGGGCGCGTGGAAGCGCCAGCGCTACGTTGACGGCGTGCTGGTCGGCGTGACCGACTGGCTCGGCCAGGTCACCCGCTTCGCGCACGACGATTTCGGGCGCGTGGTTGAGTTCGTGGGGCCGGTCGACGACGTCGCGCGTCTGCGCTACGACGTGCTGGGCAACCCGGTCGAGGTCGCGCTGCCCGATGGCGCGGTTCAGCGCGCGACCTACGACGGCGCCGGCAACATGATGTCGCTGACCGACGGCAATGGCGCGACCACCTATTTCCTTTTCGGTCCGTGCCGGCGCCTGCTGGAGCGCATCGATCCGCTGGGCGGCACTACGCGGTACGGGTGGGGCAGCGAGGTCGGGTGGCTGGACAGCGTGACCAATGAGAATGGCGAGATCTACCGCTTCGAGCGGGATGCGCTCGGCCACGTTGTTCGCAGCCAGGGGTTCGATGGCGCGGTGCGCCAGTTCCGGCACGACGCGGCCGGGCGTGTGTTGGCCTACACCAACGCCAATGGAGAATCCATCGACATCCGCAGGGATGCGATCGGGCGCGTGGCGGGGCTGGCGCTGCCGGACGGCGAGACGGCGAGCTTCGAATTCAGCGGCGCCGGCTACCTGGTGGCCGCTGCCAATGCCGACATCGCGATCCGCTTCGAGCGCGACGCCATCGGCAGGGTGGTGCGCGAGGTCCAGGGCGAGGACTGGATCGACAACACGCTCGACCCGCTCGGCAACCTCGTGCGCACCGCCACCAGCCGAGGCCACACCGTCGACTGCGACTTCGACGCCAACGGCTTCGTCAGCAGGGTCAGCGCGCTGGAGGGCGAGGGCTTCGCCATCGAGCGCAACGGCTACAGCCAGGAGACGACCCGGCGCGCGCCGGGCGGCCTGACCCTGCGGCAGCGCTACGACCGGCTCGGGCGGCTGCTCGAGCAGTCCATCGGCATCGTGCCGACCGCACCGGTTGGAACCGCGCCTTCGCGCCCGGGTGCGATCGTTCGCCGCGCGTTCTCGCACGACCGCGGCGGCAACCTTCTGTCGGTCCTCGATGGGCGCTGGGGACGCAACGATTTCGAGTACGACCCAGCTCAGCGGTTAATACAGGCGCTGCGCGAGAAAGGCCTGAACGAACTCTTCGATTACGATCCCGCGGGCAACATCACGCGGGCGCGCCGCAGTGACGATGACGGCAGCAGCGAGTCCGCGTGGCGCTATGCCGCCGGGAACCGGCTCGTGACCCGCGGCGACACGTTGTACGAGTACGACGCCGAGGGCAGGCTGGTGCGCAAGATCGAGGCCTTCCAGAGCCCCTCTCCCGCGGAGTGGTCCTACGAGTGGGATGCGATCGATCGCCTCCGGTCGGTGATGCGGCCCGACGGCGCGGTGTGGCGCTACCGGTATGACCCGCTTGGCCGGCGCGTCGAAAAGGCCGGACCTGGCGCCAGGCGCCGATTCCTCTGGCAGGAGGACGTCGCCATCCAGGAAATCGACGACGACAAGCCGGTCGCCGCCTGGATCTACGACAGGTATTCGCATGCACCGCTGGCGACCGTGCAGAACGATCGGCTGCTATGGATGGTCAACGATGCGATCGGCACGCCGCGCGAGGTGGTCGACCGGGACGGCGCGATCGTCTGGTCGGCCGCGTACACCGCCTGGGGCGAAGCCCTCGCGCCGCCGCCGGGCGAGGCGCTCCCATCGGCCGGCAGGCTCGTACAGAACATTCGTTTCCCCGGGCACTATTTCGACGCCGAAACCGGCTTGCACTACAACCGCCACCGCTACTACGAGCCGGCGTCCGGGCGCTACCTCTGCGACGATCCCATCGGCCTGAGGGGAGGGCTCAGCGGCTATCTCTACTGCACCAACCCCATCGGCTTCATCGACCCCTGGGGATTGACCGGCGACCCGGCCAAGGCGACGCACATCACCTACGAGGGCGTCAAGGATGGCAAGCCGTACATCGGCTACGCCAGCAAACCAGGTCTCGGACACTCCGCGGAGGATGTGCTGAAGTACCGCTATCCGGACACCGATCACTTTGATGTGCCGCCCAAGCCGTTCTATGTCGGCGACGGGCTCGAAGGCAAGCAGACGGCGCGCGGCCTGGAGCAACGCGTGTTCGAAGACCGCGGTGGTTGCGTGCCTTGTCCGCCGGGAAAGACAAACAAGACCTCCAACAAGCAGAATCCCGTAGGCGAGAACAATGCGAACCGCGACGACTATCTCGCCGCAGCCGACAAGCACCGTGCGAAGGAGGCTGCGGAGAAGGAAGAGAAGCCGCCCAAGAAAGGAAAGAAGGCATGCTGAAGAGACTTTCGTGGCAGGAAGACCTGGTGCTCAGCGTCAAGCTCGCCGATGACCTTTTCACGCTCGCGCAGATGCGCGTCGGATCGTGCATGCAGTTCTACGACATCCGCAGCGCGGACGGGCAATGGCTGGGGGTCGATCTGTCCAGGGTGCCTTCGCTCTTTTGCGCCAAGGTGGCGGAGAACCGGCTCAAGCCGCTGTTTGTCGAGAAGGTCGACGCGAGTCGCGTGCAGCCTGATCGGCGGCCGATGCCCACGCAGATGATCGACTATCAGCTGTCGGGCGATGGCGATCCGCGCGCCGACCTGATCGAACTGGACGCGAAGCATCGCTATTCCAGTGTCGGGGCTCGGATCATCAAGTCGGGCCTGACGATCGAGCAGGACCTGAACGTCATCCGCACGCATGAGCTGGTCGGCATGCTGGGCGATCCCGAGAAGCTGCGCAAGCGCCTGCTGCGGTACTTCGAGACGGGCGTCAACTGGGACGACGCCAAGGCCTTCATCTTCAAGGGCATCAGCCCGCCGCCGCCGGCACCGCGGCGTACCTGAGCGACGGGAGTAGAGCACGTGGCGACGAATCCCTTTGACCGCACTGCTGCACTCGAAACGCTCTCGGCGTCCGACCTGCTCAAAGAGGGCGACGCAGTCCTGCTGCGCAACATCCGCCCACTGCTGTCCGATCTGATCGGCGAGCTGCGCGCGCTGCCGCAGGACGCCACGCAAGAGCGCAGGCTGCAGACTTTCGAGCAGGCGCTGCGGCGCATCAACCGCTACGAGGACCAGATCGAGACGGTCGAGCGCGAAGCGATCCTCGAGGCCATTTACCGGATCGGCGCGGCTGTCGGCCTGGATCCCGATTCGCAGTTCGCCGAACGTTGGCGCGGCGACTGGTGAGATGGAGCCGTTCCGATGTATGCTGACTACAACGCGACCACACCGACCGATCCGCGTGTGGTGAACGCGATGCAGCCCTGGCTGACGCAGCGCTTCGGCAATGCGTCGAGCCGCGAGTACCGGCTGGCATGGGATGCAGCAGAAGCGGTGGAAGACGCGCGCGCGCGCGTTGCGACATCCATCAACGCCCATTCGAGGGAGATCGTGTTCACGGCGAGCGCCACCGAGGCGCTCAACCTCGCAATCAAGGGCTTCGTCGGCTACGCAGGTTGGGACCGCAAGAAGCTCGTGGTCTGTGCCACCGAGCATGCGGCGGTCCTGGCGTGCTGCAGCCATCTACATCACGCCACGGGCATCGAGGTCGACATGCCGGGGGTGGATCGCGACGGCCGGATCGATGCCGACGCGCTCGGCGCCGCGTTGTGCTCGTCCAAGAAGGTGCTGCTGGCAGTGATGGCCGTCAACAACGAACTGGGCACCATCCAGCCTCTGGCGCCGGTAGCCGCGGCGGCAGGCGCTGCCAGCGCCATCTTCCTGTGCGACCTGACGCAGGCGGTCGGCAAGATCCCTGTCGACGTCCACTCTGCGGACATCGACATGGCCGCCTTTTCCGCGCACAAGATCTACGGGCCCAAGGGACAGGGTGCGCTGTTCATCCGGCACATGGCGCCCGCGCTCGAACTGGAGCCGCTGATCGCCGGCGGCGGCCAGGAGCGCGGCCTGCGCGGCGGTACCCACAATGTCGCAGGCATCGTCGGCTTCGGCGAGGCCTGTGCCATCGCCATGCAGGAGTCGTCGACCGAGGCCGTGCGACTCGCTGCGCTGCGCGACCGCTTCGAGCGGTCGCTGCGGGCCGCGCTGCCGCAGATCTGGGTCAACGGCGCCGGCAGCGACCGCGTGGCCAATACCACCAGTATCGGTTTCGGGAACATCGATGCGCGGCGCCTGTTGCGAGACGTGGACGAAATCGATGCCGCCACGCGGTCGGCCTGCGCGAGTGGCCGCGATGAGCCGAGCCATGTTCTGAAGGCAATCGGCCTGGGCGATCAACGGTCGCGGGCCTGTATCCGCTTCAGCTTCGGCCGTTTCACGACCGACGCCGAGATCGAGTTCGCGATCGAGAAGATCATCCGATCGGTGCGACGCCTCGGGCACTCCGGGCGCGCGAGCGGATGATGGCGCGCAACGCGGCAGTGGACTCATGCCGGCCAGCCGATGGGCTGCCGTGATGGCCAGTAGCAACGCCACCGAAGGGACGATCGAACTCATTGGCGTGCGCGCTCGCTGCTTTCGCCGCTTCGCCTGGGGCTGTTTGGTGTTGCTGGTGCTGCTGCTGATCTCAGCGTTGTCCGGGCACATGCTGCTGTCGCTGACGGGGCTAGGCCTGCTGGTGCCAGTGGTCGGCTGCTTCATCCTGGCCGATGGCTGGCTGACCCAGCGCTGGCGCCGCGCAGTGCTCGAGCGCTGGTCGGCACGAGCGCTCAGCCTTCATACCTTGCGCGAAACGCTCGGCGCGATCCACACCTTGCCCGAGGGAACGCTGGCAGCGATGCTGGCGACCTTGCCGGTACCGCCCACACCGACCGCCGAAGACCGAATGGTTGGCGCGACCCGGGGAGCCATAGCACGAGTGATGCGGGTGCTTGACCGATGCCGCCTGACGGCGGCCGCGCTGTTGGTTGCCGGCCAAGCCGCCGCTGCATTGATGGTAGTGGCCTGCGCCGCGCTGCGCAGCTGCGAGCCTCTCTGGGTTGGGCTAAGCTTTCTGCTGCTGCCGCCGCTTGGAGCGCTGGCGCGGCGCGCTGACGTGGCGCGCGCCAGGCGTGACCTGGTGGCGCTGGCGCGACATGCAGATTTCGATGGCGATGTTTATCGCGCCACCCTGGTACTGCTGGACTGGCGGCCCTTATCGGCCGCACAACGAGACGATTTGGTGCATCCGCTGGCACGGGACCTGATTGCCAAGAATCGACGTGCTAGAACTTGAATGGCGCGAAGCGGCTCGCGCCGATCTGCTGTCCATCGTTGAGTACATCGCGCAGGACAACCTCGATGCGGCGCTGGCACTCGTCACGGAGATCGAGGGCCGAACGGTTGCGGGAGCAGCCCAAGCTGTATCGGCCGGGGTGCGTCAGCGGCACGCGCGAGATGGTGGTACGCCAAACTACGTGGTCGTGTATTCGGAATCAACGATTGCCGTGACGATTCTGCGCGTCTTGCACGCCGCACAGATGTGGCCGCCCGCACGTCCCTGATGGAATGTTGTAGCTCGGATTGATGCTCGACTCGAGCTCCAGCACGATGTCCATCAGGCTGGGGCCTTCGGACGAATTTGCCCGCCAGACTGCCGCACTCTCGCACTCGAAGGCCTCGAAGTCGTATCTGGCCGCGCGCCAAAGCTGCAAGCGGGCTCGGCGCCCTGACTTCCGCTGCTATCGAAGAAGATTTCAGCAATGCGTAAAGCCACAGAAAATGTGAGCATGGTGGCACGCGGCTTGCATAGCCTGTGCATTCGGCGCGATCGCTTTGCAGACGCACCAAGCTGAACCGGTTGTCTCCTCCACCCCTCTTGGTGGATTTACTCCCGGGGCGCGAGCCCCGGGAGCTTTCTCGCATCGATCCGCTGCGTGGGTGTTGCAAGCTACGCTTCGCCTGCGCCGGGGGAGGGCTTGCGTACCCCTCTTGGCTTGCGCACTGCCGCCAGCGCACCGGCGAGCAGCGCACGGGTTCCGTCATGCGATCTCTTCTCTTCATCGAACTGCCCTTGGAGGTTGTCCAGGCGCTGCTGCAGCGCCGAACCTTGCGACTGGGCCTGCGCCAGTGCGATGCCCTGGGCGGCGAGTTGATCACGCAGGGCGCGTTCGGTCTGCTGGGCAGACTGCTGTGCATCGCGCAGCGCCTGACGCTCGGCGTCGAGCAGTTCGGCCGCGGCTTCCTCGCCGCGCACGCGGCGCTGCTGCTCCTTTGAAAGGTCGCCCTCGAGCTGCTTCGTCGCCTGGCGCGCGCGGTCGACATCGGCGAGCATGCGTGTCTCATGCGCGGGGCGGCCGTTCTGGAGGTTCTGGTAGCTGCGCCTCCGAACTTGCGGACCGTCTGGAGCGCGACCTTTGGCGGATTCCCATTCGCTTGAATGCAGCCGAGACTTCGGCTGCACTTGACCCCAAAGAACGTACATGACCCCAACCCATCCCTCCCCAACCAAGGTGGCGCTACCCAGACTTCGTTTCCGCAGGGAGGGTGAGCGGCGGCCATTTCGACGTGGCGACCTGGCCATGGGCCGAAACGCGCCCCACGAATGCGCGATCGTCGTGTTGTGTGCCGGGGAGTCCGACGCACTGGATGGAAAGCTCCCTGTGAGGACGATTCGTGGGGACGACATGGATCTGGCACCTGGTGATCTGGTCCTCCTTGCGGGAGTCGACACGCAGGAGTTCGGGCCGGGGCTCCATGATCTGCTGAGGTTCATCGACACCGCCGCTGCGGGCTCCTGAGCCCTATTGGCGAGCGGTATCCAGTCGCAACGCGGTATTCGACGCCTTGCCCTCTAGCCCACACAGCTCGTGCAGGGGGATGGCGTCGCGGAAGCGGGAGCGGCCGGACGCCGCGGAATCCGCGCTCAGGCCGCGAACGCTTCGCCGTCGGCGGCCTGCACCGGGATGTGGGCGCGCTCTTCCTTGATGAAATTGGCTTCGTCCACGAACACCAGCTTGGGCCGGTGGCCACGCACCTGCTCCTCGGGCACCAGGCCGAAGGCGGCGATGATGACCAGGTCGCCCAGCGAGGCGCGGCGCGCGGCCGAGCCGTTGAGCGAGATGATGCCGCTGCCGCGCTGGCCGCGGATCGCGTAAGTCACGAAGCGCTCGCCGTTGTTGATGTTCCAGACATGGATCTGCTCGTTCTCCGCCAGGTTGGCGGCCTCCAGCAGGTCTTCGTCGATGGCGCAGGAGCCCTCGTAGTGAAGCTCGCAATCGGTGACGGTGGCGCGGTGGAGATGGTCAGATGAGGCCCCATAGTGGGGGCACGTGTGCCCCTCGCCTCTGGCAGGCCAAGTAGACCCTGTCCGGGACGTTCAGCATCAGCCGAGGCGCAGCGCCAACGCTTCCTCGCCGTGCACGAACTCAACGCGGGGTTCACCTCCGCGCAGAAAAACTTCTGCCGCGCGGACTCCTAGGTGCAGGAAGGAATTCTCCGAGCCGGCGGACGCGATGGCAAGCGACTCGAGTAGCGCCGCAATCGACGTCGGGCTACCCCCTCTGATGTAGTACTTCAGTTCGAAAAAATACGAACGCAGCGCGGGGGGACTTGGGTAACATGGTGCTGTCACATTGGTTGACAACCAGATTCAATGATGCCAGGGGAGTTACGTCTTGCGGCTCACCAAGATATCGTTCGGGTCTTTCCTGCTGTGCATCGCGAGCCTGCTCGCGTCGTCGCTGACCTGGGCGCAATCCACCAGCGTCGTCGGCATCGTCGAAGGCGGCGCCACGCTGATCCGCCAGACCACGCGCTATACGCTGGCCGAGGGCGTGGCGTTGAATGAGCAGGACATCATCGAGACAGCGCCCGGCGCTTTCGCCCAGATCGAACTTCCCGGGGGCGTCCTTGTCGGTATCGGTGAATCGACGCGGCTGATGATGCGGCCTCGCGTTGGCAAGGGGCTCGCGGCGCCGCCGCTGTATCTGCTCCAGGGCTGGCTCAAGACCAGCAGCAGCGGGACCTTCGGCTACGCAAGCCCCACCTTCGAGATCGCGACGCAAGCCGCCAACACCGTTGTCTACACGACCGGCGCGCAGTACGAGGTGTTCGTCGAAAGCGGCGCCGCCAAGCTGACGCTGCGCGATGGCGCCCAGACGATCTCCCAACTGGCCGGCGGCGACTTCGCACAACGGCGTGAAGGTGCCACACCGACGGTCGCGCGGCGTGCCGCGCCCGAGTTCCTGGCCAAGGTGCCGCGCCAGTTCCGCGACCGGCTGCCGGCGCGCGGCGAGCAGTTCGCCAAGCGCAATGTCGCGCCCAAGGCGCTCGGCGAGATCGCCTACACCGATGTGGCCGCCTGGCTGCGCACCGAACCGGCGCTGCGTCTGCCGCTGCTGCCGCTGTGGCGCTCGCGTGCAGCCGCCGACCTGAGCTTCCGCGCGGCGGCCAAGGCCGAGCTGGCGCGGCATCCCGAATGGGAACCCTATGCAGACCCCGAGGGTTATGCGCGCCGCCTGGCCGAAGAGGCCGAGCGTCGGCGCGCGCGGGAGGCCGCGCGCCAGGCCGCCCGCGCAGCCGCCGCCGCTGCGGCCGCAGCGGCAGGCACCGGCGCCGGCTCGGGTAAACCATAGTGAACCGCCGCGTGTCCAGCCGCAACTCAGCGACTACGGACAGCCAGGACTGGAGAACCACATGCGCCTCTTATTCAAGTTCAACCTGATCTTCCTGGTCGTCTTCGTCGCCGGCGTGGTCGGCGCAGGCAAGGTTTCCTACGACCTGCTGCAAAGCAACGCCAAGGAGGAAGTGCTCAACCACGCGCGCCTGACGATGGAAAAGGCGGTGGCGATACGCACCTACACCAACGACCAGATCCGCCCGCTGCTCGAAACGCAGATGAAGTACACCTTCCTGCCCCAGACGGTGCCGGCCTACTCCGCCACCGAAGTGCTGGCGACGCTGGCCAAGAGCTTCCCCGACTACACCTACAAGGAAGCGACCCTGAATCCGACCAACCCGCGCGATCGGGCGGCCGACTGGGAAGCCGACATCGTGAATCGTTTTCGCACCCAGGCCGACAAGAAGGAGTTCGTTGGCGAGCGCGAGTCGGGTACCGGGCGCTCGCTCTACATCGCGCGCCCGTTGCGCATCACGAACGCCGCCTGCCTGGTATGCCACAGCACGGTCGAGGCAGCGCCGCGCACGCTGATCGACAAGTACGGTCAGGCCAACGGGTTCGGCTGGCAGTTGAATGAAGTGATCGGCGCACAGGTGGTGTCGGTGCCCATGGCGGTGCCGCTGGCGCGCGCCGAGCAGGCCTTCAAGGTCTTCATGGCTTCGCTCATCGGCATTTTCGTGGCCATCGGCATCGTGTTGAACCTGATGCTCTACCTGCTCGTGATCCGACCGGTGACGGCGCTGTCGAAGCTGGCCAACCGCGTCAGCCTGGGCGAGCTCGATGTCCCGGAATTCGCGACGCATGGGCGTGACGAAATCGGGACGCTGGCGCAATCGTTCGCGCGCATGCGTCACAGCCTCGATCACGCCATCAAGATGCTCGACGCCTGAGGTTCACCGCGCGTATGTCCGCACCCATCCCATCCCATGTCGGTCCGTACCCGATCCGCGGCGTGGTCGGCTCCGGTGCGATGGGCATGGTGTACCTGGCGCATGACCCGGCCATCGACCGTCCGGTGGCGATCAAGACGATCCACCGTCGCCTGCTCGACTCGAGCGACGACGACCCGAGCGTGGCGGCGCGCTTTCGCGTGGAAGCCAAGGCGGCAGGGCGGCTGACGCACCGCAACATCGTCTCGGTCTACCAGTTCGGCGAAGACAACGACTGCGCCTACATCGTCATGGAGTACGTCGCCGGGCGAAACCTGCGCGATTACATCCAGGCTCCGCGCAAGCTCGAGGTGTCGCAGGTGCTGTGCCTGATGCTGCAACTGCTCGACGGCTTGCACTACGCCCACGAGCGCGGCATCGTGCACCGCGATATCAAGCCGGCGAATCTGCTGATTGCCGATGACGGGCGCTTGAAGATCACCGATTTTGGTATCGCGCGAACCGAATCGTCGAATCTGACTCGCGGCACTTCCGTCATCGGGTCGCCCGGCTACATCGCGCCCGAGCAGTACACCAACAGCGACGTCGACCGGCGCGTCGATGTGTTCTCGGCGGGCGTGCTGCTCTACCAGATGCTCAGCGGGACGACGCCATTCGTCGGCACGGACGACGCGATCATGTACAAGATCGTCTACGAGCCGCACAAGCCGCTGAGCGAGGTGACGAAGGACGCCGCGCTCGAGCCCTTCGACGCGGTGCTCGACCGCGCGCTGGCGAAGGATCCGGCGCAGCGCTACGCGACCGCCATGGAAATGCGAACCGCGCTGCTGGCGCTCGCGACGGAGGCGGTGCCGGATGTGCTCCCGGCCGACATCCTGCTCGCTCCTCGGCTCAAAGGCCCCGAGGCGAAGCCGGCCGTTGGGAAGGTGCGCGACCCGTCCGCGCCCTCCAGGCCGAGCTCGACATCGGTGCCGTCGGTACCCGACCCGGCGACGACTCCCCTGACGCCCTCGAAGCCGCTGCCCGTCACCGGCCCGCCTTCGGTCCCGGTGCCCACCGGATGGGACACCGCGGCGCTGGCCGAGGTCGAACGCGAACTGGCCCAGCATGTTGGACCGGTGGCTCGCGTGCTGGTGCGCCGCGCAGCGCGCGGGTTGACCTCGCTGGCGGCAGTGCGCCATGCCGTCGCCAGTGCGATCGTCGATTTTGAAGCGCGCGAGCGCTTCCTGGCCAAGGCCGGTGCGCCGCGCAGCGATACCGCGGTCTCGGCAGCGGCCACCAGTTTCCAGTCCACGCAGGTCGGGGGCGAAGCGCCGAGCGGCGTGCCGATGCGTGAGGGGGATGTCGAGAAGGCGGCCGCCGCACTCCTTTCCTCACTGGGACCGATTGCGCGGGTCGTCGCCAAGCGCTGCGCTGCGAAGTCGCATACCCGCGAGCAGTTCGTCGCCAGCGTGGTCGAACAGCTCATGCCGAACGTCGATGCCCGCCGTGTGCAGGCCGACTTGTGGCGTGCCCTCGGCTGAACTCGAGCGCGCCGTGATCGAGCTGCGTGTCACGCGCCGACCCGGCGCCACCGAACCCGATGCGACGGCGCTTCCGCTGCCGCCCGAGGGCCTCACGATCGGGCGCGCCGTCGATTGCGGCCTGGTGCTGGCTGACCCGCTGCGCCTTGTGTCGCGCCAGCATGCACAAGTGATCGTGGCCGACCAGGCCGCGCGCGTGCGCTGCATCAGCAGCACCGCACCCTTGTGGGTGAACGGCATGCAGCTCGACCCGGGCGGCGAACGGGCCCTCTTGGTGGGCGACCGCTTGCGCATCGGCGGGTTCGAGCTCGCCGTCGAGCCCGTGGCGGCGACGGCTGCGCAGCGCTCGCGCCTGGATCGCTGGTTCGATCTGGACGCAGCGCTCGATCCACTCGCTGCCGAATCTCCGCTGCCGGCCCTTGCACCTTCGGCCGAAGCTGCGGCAATCAGCGCGGTGGTGTCGTGGCAGACGAGCCGGCATGTCGTGCGCACCATCACATCGATAACGCCGAGTGCGCCCTCGATGCCACCGGCACCGCCGCCCCTGCAGGCCTCTCTGCCGGCAGTGACACCACGGCCCGCGCCCGCCGCGGCAGCCCATTCGCGTTCGGCAGACATGTCGCCGGAACTGCGTGAGCTCGCGGCGGCTTTCGGTCGCGGCGCCGGCCTTGGCGCCGAGGTAGCGCCGCTCACGCCGGACTGGATGGAACACCTCGGCGCGCTGCTGCGGGCCACG
This sequence comes from Variovorax sp. LjRoot290, assembly GCF_964253985.1. Lineage (NCBI taxonomy): Bacteria > Pseudomonadati > Pseudomonadota > Betaproteobacteria > Burkholderiales > Comamonadaceae > Variovorax > Variovorax sp. LjRoot290. The sequence continues at coordinate 150,723 of NZ_CAXURW020000002.1, forward strand.
GCCGAAGGCACGCTTGCGCTGCTGCAAAGCCGCGCGGTCGCGAAACGCCAGATGCGCGCCGAGGGTACGCACATCACCCCGCGCCAGAACAACCCGCTGAAGTTCTCGCCGGACGCGACCGAAGCGTTGACTCGAATGCTGCAGCGTGACGCGAGCCCCGGCTTCCTCGACCCGGTGGCGGCGTTGCACGACGCGCATCACGACCTGCTGGTGCACCAGGTGGCGATGGTGGCCGGCATGCGCGCGGCCGTGTTCGAGCTCTTCTCCCGGCTGGGTCCCGAGGCCGCCGAGAACGGGGAGGGGCCGGCGCACGGTATTTCACGCCTGCCCTTGCTCCGCGCCGCGGCCCTCTGGCATCGCCACCGCATGCAGCACGCCCAGTTGCTCGAGCACCTGGATGACGACTTCGAGACCATCTTCGGACGCGAATTCCTGCGCGCCTATGAAGCCCAGTCGCGCGTCAATGCCGACGTCGATCCCGCGCCGCCGGAGGATCCATGGCCGAGCGCGCGTTGACCGTCTCGCTCGCTGCGCTGTCGCAAACCGGGCGGCGCGAGTGCAACGAAGATGCCTTCGGCTATTGGGAAGGCGCCGGTTCGCTTGTCGCCGTTCTGTGCGACGGCGCTGGTGGGCATGGCGGCGGCCAGACGGCATCGCGCGCCGCCGTGACGCATGTGCTGGAAGCCTTCGCGCTCCGTCCCGAGTTCAGCTTGAACGCGCTGCAGTGGCTTGTCCAGGGGGCCAACGGCGCAGTCGTCGCGCAACAGGTTGCCGGTACCCTGACTGCCGACATGCGCACCACCATCGTGGTGCTACTGCTCGATCTTCACAGCGGCGCGGCGCTCTGGGCCCATGCCGGCGACTCGCGCCTGTACCGCTGGCATGACGCCCGATTGCTCGGGCGCACGCGTGATCAAAGCCTCGAACAGCGCTTGCGCGACGCCGGCCTGAGTGCGACCGCCGACGCCTCGGGGCAGCTGACTTCGGCGCTCGGCTCACCGGAAGGCTTCGACTTCGAGGTCCTGGAAACGCCGCAGGTGCTCGCTTCCGGCGATGCGCTGCTGCTGTGCAGCGACGGCCTGTGGTCGGCCTTCGACGATGTGGCGATGGCGCGCAGCGTGGTCGGCTGCAGTGGCGCCCAGGCCTGGCTCGATCGCCTCGAAGCGGGCGTGCAGCAAGCCGACCGCAGCGACCAGGACAACTATTCGGCGCTCGCGATCTGGTGCGCGGCGGGTTGAATTTCGAGCAGTTCGAGCAGTAGCGCCGGCTCCGGTGGCCAGGCCGCAGCCCGGGGAATGACATCGTGCGCAGCGGCGAGCGGCCACCAGAGGCTGGCCGGCTGCGACGGCCAGGCCTCGGCTGGCTTGAATTCCTGCTCGGAGTGCGGCGGCAACGCGGCTATAGCCGCCTCGAGCGCTTCGGGTCCTTCTGCTGCCGCGCCAAGCAGCGACGCGAGCCGTGCAGCGCTTTGGTCGGGTGAGGCCGGCGCGGCAAAGCGTTCGGCCAGCGTCAACGGAAAAGCGCGTCCGACACGATCGTGCGAAGCCACGATGATGCCGCACCAGATCTCGCCGGGCGCCGGCAGCGCCAGATAGCGCCACGGCGCGAAGGCGCGAAGGCGTTCGCGCAGCGCGGCGCCGTCCACCATCGTCGCGGCGAGGGCGAGGCCGCGCTGTAGCCAACCGTCCCAGTCGCCGCGCCAGCGTGGCGGCAGGCCACGGCCGACGAAGTCTCCGCGCGCGGGCAGCTTGCCGTACCAGGACACGCGACGCGACGGCAACTTCACCATGTCGCTTGCGGGCAGCGAAAACGTGCCAGCTCCCGGAGGGTCCAGATATCGGCCTCGGGCGCGCCGGATGCGCTCGCCTCGACGTCGAGGGTGCGTGTGTCGACGACAAAGGCCAGCCGCGCTGGCGCGCCCCGCTCGCCCTTCCAGTCGCCGCGCAACAGCACCCGAAGCCAGGCGAACGGACCTTCATGAACTTCGGCGCCGACCCCGGCGGGGCCGGGCGGCAAGATGCGAATCAGCACTTTCTGCGTCGACGCCGGTCCCGGCCAGACCAGTTCCTTGGAGCGTGTCGGGCCGTTTTCGAAGCGCAGCAGCTGACCATCGACATCGATGCTGAACTGCAGCAGCTCGGCATCCATGCGCTGCGGCGTGAGGCGCAGCTTGAGCTCGGGCAGCGGAGCACCCCCGGGGAAGAACAGGGTGCCGATCGCCGCCGCCTGCTCGAATGCACCCGGCATGCTCGCATCGACGGGTGAGCTGCGCGCCTTCCAAGGCCGGCTCGACGTGTCGACGCGTTCGCTCAGCTGGTTGCGCCGGAACTCGTCGAACAGGCCGCCGGGTCCGAACAGGCGCGCGAAATCGGACGGTGCCATGTCGCGCGACGCGGCGGCGCCAAACGGGAAGCGCTCGTGCGTCAACGCGCTGCAGGTCTGCGCGAGTTCGGCCAGCGCGGCGTCGAAACTTGCCTTGGCGCCGCCGCGCGAGCGAATCAAGGTCCCGAGGCCGATGTAGACCTTGCGCAGCGCGACCGGCGCGCGGGCGGCCTCGGCGCGCAAGGTCGCGTCGAGCTCGGCATGGGCAGCCTCGTCGCGCTTGGCCGTAGCCAGGGCGTGAAGGCGGTCGAGCGCTTGCGGCCCGGCACCTGCCGCGTAGTCGCCGAGCGCGCCGAAGCGGGCCCGAAGCAGGCCATCGAAGGCGGCCTCGGCCGTGCTGCCGCCCTGGGAGGTCGCGCTGAACTCGTCGGCCAGGCGTGTCAAGAGGCGGCGCAGCGGCGAATCGGGCGCCGTGAGTTCTGTGGCCTGGCGCGCGGCGCCATCCGCATCGGTGCCGGGCGCCAACGCAAGGGCATCGAGTTGGCGCGACCAGGCGGCGATCACGCGCTGGGCCTGGCGCTTGCCGACCTGCGCGGCGATTTCGTCGCGCCAGACGCGGTCCTTCTGCAGACGCCGTACTTCGCTGCCGGTGTCGCCGAGCACCCAGTCTGCCTCGTTCGCGAGCTCATCGAAGGTCGCCTCGAGCGCCGGCACGAGCTTGCGCCGCCAGTCGCCGGCACTTGAATGCTCGGGCATCGGCCCGGCGCTCGACGCTGCGAACATGAGGGCGCCGGCCGCGCCGAGGCGCGTCGGCAGATCCTGCGCCGGTTCGGGGTCGGAAACGCGTCGCAGCAAGCGCTCGTGCACGCGCTGCGCCAGCGGCAGCGCCGCGAGGGCGCTGCGCGCCGCGCGCACCCCGGCATCGTCGGAGCGCATCGCCTCGGGCAGCCCGCTGCGCTCGAGCAGGGTCTCGACATGGCGCGCCCATTCGACGCGTTCGCCGGCGCCGCTCGCCTGAACCAGCGCCTGCTCGACCCAGGGTCGCAACTCGCCGCGGACCAGCCGCGCCGGGCTGGCGAGCATCAATGAAGCGCGCAGCGCCTCGTAACGCGTCGCGCTGTCCTCGGCCTCGCGCAGGTCGCGGCGCAAGCGCTCGATGAGCAGCGGCGCCAGACTGCGATCGAGCATCTCGCGGTAGGCCTGCTCCGCCGAGCGCGCCAGCCGCGGCCCCTGGAACAGCCCGAAGCCGAAGCCGGCGGGCGGTTCGTTCGGATCGATGCCATCGTTCGCGGCCAGGCGCTCGAGCAGCGAATAGAGCGGCAACACCTGCTCGAGGCTTGCCGACTCCAGCGAGCCGATGCGCTCGGTCAATTGCTCGACGCGCGTGCGCACCGTGTCGACATAGTCGAGGTTGCGCCGGTAGCTCTGCCACCACAGGGCAGATGCGGCGAGCAGAGCGGCGCCGGCAAAGCCGGCGCCCAACACGGCGGCTCGCCGACGCAAACGCAGCCGCTCCAGCCGCTGACCTGCCAGCGGCGCTTCGGCGATCACCAGGCGCTTCAGCAGCGAGTTCAGGAAGAACGATTTGCCGCCGGCGTCGGGTCGCGGCAGCGGCTTCAGCGCCAGGCCGTGGCTGCGTGCGAGTTCGCCGATCACCCGGTCGATCGGATTACCCTCCTGGGTGCCGCTCGTCAGCGCGATCGAGCGCAGGCGCTGCGCCGGTTCGGCGGCAATGCCGGCGAAGGCCTTGCGCACAAATCCTTCGAGAGGTGCGAGCAGGGCTTCGAACTGTGCCGCGAAGGCGTAGATCGGCAGGCGGCGCTGCGGCGTGCGTTCATGCTGCAGCGCCTCGGGGCCGCGCCGTGCCAGGCGCTGCGCGAGGTCGGCCAGGCGCGGCGCGAGATCGACCGGGATGCCGGCGACATCGGCGTCGAACACCAGGCCCCAGAGGTGCTCGCGTTGCGCGGCGTCGAGATCGCCGAAGGTTTCGACAAAGCCGGCGAGCAGGTCGGCCTTGGTCACCAGCAGATAGAGCGGAAAGGCGAGATCGAGCTCGCGGCGCAGTTCGTCCAGGCGCGCCGCGACCGCAGCCGCCTGGCGCGCGAGTTCCGCGCCGCCGTGCAGCAGGTCGGGCACGCTGACGCTGATGATCACGCCATTGATCGGCTGCACCGGCCGGTGCCGGCGCAGCAGCGCGAGGAATTGCTGCCATTCCCGGGCGTCGGCCGCGGCGTCACTGTCCTGTGTCGTGTAGCGTCCCGCAGTATCGATGAACACGGCGTCCTGGCTGAACCACCAGTCGCATTGACGCGTGCCGCCGGTACCCGCGAGCGGGTCGCGCCCGAGCCGTTCGGCGAGCGGAAAGCGCAGACCCGAATGCAACAGCGCCGTGGTCTTGCCGCCCCCGGGCGCACCGATGATCAGGTACCAGGGCAGCTGCTGCACCTGTCGCCGGCTCTGCCACCAGCGTTGGGTACCCTTCGCCTCGATGCCCTGCCGCAGCATCGCGAGCGCCTGGCGGAAGCGCTGGCTCAGTTCGGGGCTGGCATCGCCGGATTCGAGGCCCTTCAGCAGCCGCTCGTTGCGCCGCCGGGCCAGCAGCACCCGCAGCCCGCCCAGACCGAGCAGCAGGAGCGCGACCAGCGCCAGCAAGGCGACGCGTGTGCGCATGTCGTCGAAGGGATGCCAGTTGCCGAAGGCGAGCAGCGGTGCCGCGAACCACAGCAAGGCGCCTGCCGCGCCGAGGTTCACGGCGCTTTGCACGAAGCGGGTCGACGCCTTCATTCCGGGAACAGGACGATCTCGACCCGGCGCAGCGGCTTGCCGGCCGTGGCGTCGACGCGGGCCTCGACCGCGAGCCGCGCATCGCCGAGTTGCGGCCGCAAGACGTCGGCGGCGCCGCGCGCCCATTCCATCGCCTGATGCCAGGCCGAGGGCGTGCGGGCCGTCGGAGGATCGCTGCCATCGGTGTAGCCGACGACAAGTACCTTGCCCGGCAGCTTCGCGAGCGCTGCGCCGAGGCGCGTCAACGGGCCGGTGGCGTCGCCCAGCGCGTCGGCACTGACCACGACCACGCTGCGCAGCGCCTCGTCGCGGACCGACAACCGGCCGGCGTCGATGTCGTCACGCAGGTTCGGGGCCAGCCGCGGCGGCGCCGTCGGCGTGCCCGCCACTGGCACCGCCGTGGCGGTGCTTGCCGGCACGAGTTGCTGCAATGACGCCAGCACGCCGTCGACGCGCGCCGCAAGCTGCAGCTGGCCGGCGCTGTAGACGCCCAAGGCCAGCACGCCGAGCAGCAGGACCGCCGGCAACGCGACGCGTGGCGCCCGCGGCGGGCTGGCGGCCGCTGCCGCGCAGTGCCAGGGGGCGACCAACGCCGGAACCGGCGCCACCTGCTGCAGCGCGAGGTGCACGCGTGTGCGCAGGGATTCGTGTTCGCGGTTGTCGAGGACCATGCGCGCGCGCAGCCCGAGACTCAGGCAGGTGTGGAAGAGTTCGAGCAGCGCGCGGTACTCGCGCGGCTTTTCGGCGAGCCGCGTCAGCAGGCGCAACAGCTTGTCGCCGCCGTCGGCTTCGCCGTGAAAGCGCTGCAGCAGTCCGGCGCCTTGCGCCCCCCATGGCGCCGAGCCGAACTGCTCGTCGCCCCAGGCACAGAGCACGTAGCTCGCGGCCGCGATGCCGGCCTCGTCGACGCCTGCCGCGCGTGCATCCGCTTCGAAACGGTTGACCGCTGCAGCCAGCGTGCTGCGCAGCGCGGCCGGGTCGGCGGGCGTCGCGTCTCGCAAGCCGGCCATCAATGCCACGAGGGGGAGCGCCTGGGCGCGCAACGCACGCGCAGCGGCCGGCTCGTCGACGCCGTCCGGCCCGCCGAAAGCCGGCGATGCGGGCGCGGCGCCGGGCCGCTTCACTTCGCCCACCCCATGAGCAGTTGGCGCGCCTGCGCGTCGACGCGCGCGCGCGGCGCCAGCGTCCCGACGGGCAAGGGCAGGATGGCACGCCACTGCGAGTGCTCGATTTCCCGGAACGCACCGAACACCGCGACGGCACGCGCGTCGCCGCTCAGCTCGAGGGCCAGCTCGCGCGCTTCGCCAGGGCGCAGGTGCAGACTCTGGCGCACGAGCACATTCGACCCGAGGGTCGCCTCGTCATCGTCGTAGAGGCTGTCGAAACTCGCCTTCTCGAATCCGCTCGCATCGCGCAATACATAAACCCGCAGCGCCAGCGAGGCCGACGCGTTGCGTGCATCGGTGTTCAAGCTGCGCTGCGCCTGCACGAGCAACTGCAGGTTGCGTTTGGGCCCGGCCAGTACCGGTGCCGCACCGGGATTGAACATGAAATTCACGACCATCGAGGTGTTCACCCAGGGGATCTGGCGCTGAGCGGTGTCGCGCAGCACCTTGATGCGTACCGCCTTCATCATTTCCTCGACCTCGACGCCCGTGGAGCGCAGCTCGGTGGCGAGGTGGCGCGTATAGATGCTGTTGCCCCCGATCGGGCCGTCCTCGGCGACCCCGCCGGGGGCTGCAGAGAAAGCAATGAGGGCACCCGGCGCCGCCATCTCGGCCAGGCCGTTGGCGTTGCGCGATCGCCTGCGCGCCGCGAAGGGGTCGTTGCGGCAGGCGTCGATGATGAAGATGCGCGCGCGTGGACGCACCCGGTCGACATGCGCGAGCAGCGCTTCGTGCATGTCGATGGCCTCGTCGCGCACTTCGGCCTCGTCGCGCAGCGCGATATCGACCGGCAGCAGGTAGTTGCGTCCGCCGATCTGTACGCCGTGGCCGGCGTAGTAGAAAACCGATGCGACCTGATCGTCGTCCATGCGGCGCGCGAATTCCCGCAGCACGCGCTTGAAGTCGCGGGCATTGAGATTGAGATATTCGCCCACTTCGAAGTCGAGGGAACGCAAGGTCTGCGCAACCAGGCGAGCGTCGTGCTCGGGATTGTTCAGCGGAATTTCAGGGTATCGACCGTTGCCGATCACGAGTGCGACTCGGCGTTGCCTGGGGGCTTCCACCTTGGCCTGCGACTGAGCGTGGCAGACCCCGCTCCACAGCACAGGGACGAGGCCGAGGCAGGCAAGAAGGCGCCGGCGACGCATTGGAGTACCTTCGCCTTCGGCTGCGGTGCTATTCGACTTGGGAGCGGCCTGGCGTCTCATGTGTGAAGCCCTCCACTGGCGATCGCATCCCATTCTCGGCGCTGCGCAGCGGCGGCACAAGGGGAGCGCGCGGCCGCCGCGACGCGGCCGTGGTGCGGGCCCTGGGTACGCGCGATCGTCCGTTCAGGAGCCGTGGAACTGCACGCGACGGTTCACGGCGGCGTACGGATCGGAGTCTGCGATCGGCCGGTCTTCGCCATAACCAACCGTCTTCAGGCGTGCGGCGTCGATGCCGTGGCGCTGCACCAGATAGTCACGCACTGCGCGGGCGCGGCCTCGCGACAGCTCGAGGTTGTAGGCATCGCTGCCGACGGCGTCGGTGTGGCCTTCGACCGTGACAATGCTCTTCGGCACAAGCAGCTTGATGCCTTCGGCCAGCGCGTCGAGCTGGGCCCGTGCGGCCGGAAGGATGTCAGCGGAGTCGAAGGCGAAGCGTACCGGCAGGGACAGCGCCGAGGCGTCCGCGTTCGAGTCATCACGCGCAATGGGCGCAGAGGCCGAGGTACGCGCCGAGGTCTTCGCCAGTGCGACCGCCGCCGCCGCGACGAACTTCGTCGGGGCGGCAGGTGCATCATCGAGCAGGCGGATCGAACGGGTCTTGCCGAGCACCGCCGCCACGTCCAGCGGGTTCACGAGCTGGCCCTCACGATAGACGATCACCTTCTCGGCCTTCACCTGGGGGGTGATCAGGGCGGCGGCGAGGGCGAGGGCGAGGGTGCTGAAGTAGCAGGTCATTTCGGGCTCCTTGGGCGTTGGATTCGTCGATGCCCATGGGTTGCGCGCGCCGCCTGGTCGGTTCAATCTTTCTCGATCGACCCGATGCCGCGGATCGAACGTGTCACCACCGGGTCGCCGTGATAGCGCACGTGGCCGACACCCCCGATGCGCACCGCCAGCGTGGTGCTGGCAGCAAGTCGCACTTCGCCATTGCCATCGATCGTGACTTCGGCGCGCTCGCTGGCGAGCTTGGGTGCCAAATAGCTGCCCATGCCGGTGATGGCAAGTTGCTGCGCCATCACCTTGCCGCCCCCGACAGCGACTTCGCCGGCGCCGGTGATCCGCACGTCGAGGCTGCGCGCGTTTTCCAGGCGATCGAGGCGGATCGAGCCGCCGCCCGCCAGCACCAGCGCGAGCGCGTCGCTGCGCAGCGGTCCGATGCTGATCGCACCGGCCGTGCGCGACTCGAACACGCGCAGCGTCCGGACGCCGAGCTTCATCCGGATCGGCTGCTGTGTCTCGATCCGGCCGGGCGCCAGGCCGATGAGCAGGCGCCGGCCCTGAACCTCGGTCGTGATCTTGCGCAGCACCGCCGGCTCGGCTTCCAGGGTCAGCGTCTCGCGCGGGCCCTGCTCGATGCTGACCTCGCCGGCGACGGCGAACACGACCTGGTCGAAGTCGGCGACGCTGCGGGTCTCGGTGGCCGCCTGTGCCGGCTCGGCAAGAATCGCGGCAAGAACCGCGGCCGAAGCCGCGGCCCGAAGCGTCCCCCGCACGGGGAACACACGGGTGAACCAGTTCATGGTGCGGCTCCTGGGTTGCGATGAGCTGGCCTCAGCGCGGCAGCGCGAGGTTGGGTGGCGCGGGGTAGGGGCGCGCCTGACAGGTGGTCCAGCCGGCATCGGTGACGATCACCGCCCCGCCGTCGCGGTCGATCGCCACCAGCTTCGCACCCTGCCGTGCGTCGGGGCCCAGGGTGACCGGCCCCTCGTCGAACAGCAGGCGGCCGTACTGCCAGCAGCGCAGCCGATAGGTGCCCTGCGCCTTCTGTCTCGGCACCGGCGTCGAGGCCGGGGGGGCGGGCGGGAGCCCGGACCCGACGCGATCGTCGGTGGGGGCGGCCGCGGTGGCGACGCCTGCCGTCGCGCCGAGGGGCAGTTGCAGGACGCCGACGGCGGCGACCAGGGCGACCGCGCTCACAGCGGCCAGGCGGATGCCGAGCTGCTTCGCACGGCCAGGACGGGACTCATTTGGCTTGGACACGGAAGTTCTCCTGGGCGAGCGTGCCGCCGCTGGCTTTGACGAAGGCGCTGCGGATCAGTTCGAGCGTGGCGCCGGGGAGGGGTTCGAAGTCGGCGCCGACCAGCGCCTGCGGCAGCGAAGCCATCACGTCACGCTGCGTCGCGAAGCAGGAAATGGTCTCGGGCACGCCCTTCGTGTTCATCGTGAGTTGGAAGCGCATCGCGCCGGGCAGCGCGAGCGGTTGGGCCGCGGCGACGCGCGAGTCGCGGGCGAAGCGGTTGGGGAAGAAGCGGATGACCTTGGCCTCCTCGTCCTGCAGGTAGCAGTAGACATGCGCATCCTGCGAGGGCGCGAGGGCCAGGTTGATCGCCTCCCCGCGGGCGAAGCGGGTCTGCTGCTTCGGGGTCGTCAGCGAGAGCTTGAGCGCCGCCGCCTGTGCGTGGGCCGCCTCGGCTGCCGGGGTGGCTGCGGCCCTTGCGGCTGTTGCGGTCGTTGCGGCTGCGGCCACCGGGATCGATGCGGGGGCTCCGGCCACCGAGGCCGGCGCGACGTAGCGTGCAGGCTGGTCCGGCCGCTTGATCTTGGTGTGGTCGGCGGCGAGGAAGGCGTAGAAGAACTCCTCGTTGAGCACCGCCTCGCGGCTGAGGCCCAGCGCAGCGCGGTAGCTCGCGATCGCCTCGTCGATGGCCGGGTTGAATTCGCCGTCGATCGGGCCGTCGTAGAACGCGCGCCGGCGCAGCTGGTTCTGGAAGTAGGCGATCAGCTCGATACGCGTCGACGCCATCGCGTGATACCAGTCGAACATCTCGAGGCGCGTTTCGTCGTTCTTCTTCGGATCGGTCACGCCCAGGCAGGTCCAGTACGGAGTCTTGGTGAGCTTGCCGATGAGTTCGACCGCCGCGAGCTCGACCAGCCCGCGCAGCGCCTGCGTCTGGCCTTCGGCCTTCGCCAGGTTCATGCTGTAGTTGATGCCGAACTTGTGATACGCAGCATCGCCGTCGATGCCGCTGCCCTGCTTCAGGATCATCACCGAGTTGCGCGAAGTGACGCCCGCGAGCACCGCCATGTCGCTGGTCGTCAGCACGCTCAGGTCGAGCGCCAGCATGCTGGAGCCCGCATCCTTTGCCGCGCCGAGGTTGATGAAGGGCGCGAAGCCGATGCCGATGTCCTTCTGGTTCTTGACCAGGTTCTCGTCGAACTGCGACACCGAGCCCTTGATGTCGTACAGCGGGATGGCCTGGTAGGCCGACGCGCTTTGCGCCGAGGCGAGGTAGCTGATCACGTTCGCCGTGTCCTTGCCGAACGCGACCAGGCGCACCGCCCGGCTGCGCCGCGACATGTCCGACACCGACGAGATCAGCATGTCGCGCGTGCCGGCGTTCAGCTTCTTCGTTTCGTCGGCGATTTCCTCGGTCAGCATCGTGATGTCACGCACGCCGTAGTCGAGCAAGAGCGTGTCCATGCAGCGCAGCGCATGCGAGAAGCCGGTGATCGAGCGCTGGGGCCGGTCCTCGGGCCCCTTGCGGATCTCGTTGGTCTGCTCGATGGTGGGCTGCTTGACCTCGAGCGTCTGGCAGCCGGCGAGTGCGGCGAGGGCGGCGGCAAGCGCGAGGAGGCGCGCGACTTTGGGCGGTTTCATGTGAGATCTCCCTTCTGCGGGACGTCCGCTCAGCGGCACCCGCCGCGGCCGACGATGTTGATCGCGTTGGGTGCGAACACGAAAACCTCGCGCGGCGCGGCGCCGATGCGCCCGCCGGTGTCGATGTTGCCGATGCTCTGACTCCCGCAGCTGGTGGAGCCCAGGGAGTTTCCCTGTGACTTGCCTTGTTCGTCGGCCTTGCGCTCCTGGGCGGCGATGCGGATCTTTTCCTTCGCGATCTTCGCGCGGAAGCGCGTATCGACGCCCATCAGCTCCTGCCCCGCCATTGCGTGGGCGCCGGCGCCCAGCGTGACGGCGGCGAGGACGATGCGGGCGGTGAGGGCGAGGCTTGCATTCATGGTGGTCTCCTGGGTGGGGAAGCGCCGGCGGGGGAGACGCCGGCGCAGGGAAAGAAGAAGGACGAGGTCTTACTTCGCGACGCCGACGCTCTGGTCGGCGGTGGACAGGAAGCCCGCGGCGGTGTTGACTTGGGCGGTGGCGAGCACCGTCGAGTTCGTCAGCTTGCCGCTGCCTTGCGCGCCGCCGATCTGCTGGTGCGCCGAGGCCAGGAAGCCGCCGGCCACGTTGCTCACGCCGGTGGCGCCGACGAAGCTGCCCTGGACCTTGCCGTCGTTCTTGGCGAAGCCCACTTCCTGGTTTGCGGTGCTCAGGAAGCCGGCGGCGGTGTTGTTCACGCCTTGCGCGACCACGGCGGTCTGGCTGATCTGGCCGTTCTGGGTAGCGCGGGCGATGCTCTGGTTGGCCGTCGACAGGAAGCCCGCCGAGGTGTTGACCGCGCCGTTGACGATCACGGCCGTGTTGCGGATCTTGCCGTTCTGCTCGGCCACGCCGACGTTCTGCCGCGCGGTGGACAGGAAGCCGGCCGAGGTGTTGACAGCACCGGTCGAGAACACGCCGGAGTCGGTGATCTCGCCGCCCATGGCGGCACCGAAGACGAGGCCGAGCGCGGCGAGGATGGAAAGTTTGGGAGCGGATTTCATGGTGGATCTCCTGAAGGGTTGGCGGGTTGGGGATGGAGGCATGCGCTTGCTTGCCTTCCGCTCCATGGGTTGCGGCGGGTCCGCAAACGGTTCAAGCGAATTGGCATTCGCGGCGGACAAGGCGAGCTGCAGGAATGAAAAAACCCGCCGGCGCGGGTGCGCGGGCGGGCCGGGCGGCGACAGGCCGCGGGAGTAGCGGCAGCGGCTTACTTGGCGACGCCGATGCTCTGGTCGGCGGTCGACAGGAAGCCGGCGGCGGTGTTGACCGAGCCGGTGGCGATGACCGTCGAGTTCGACAGCTTGCCGTTGCCTTGGGCGCCGCCGATCTGCTGGCGGGCGGTGGACAGGAAGCCGGCGGCCGTGTTGCTGGCGCCGTTGGCGATGACCGTCGAGTTCTCGACCACGCCGCTGTCCTTGGCGAAGCCCACCTCCTGCGTGGCGGTGCTGAGGAAGCCGGCTGCCACGTTGTTCAGGCCGTTGCCGATGATCGTGCTGTTGGTGATCTTGCCGTCCTGCGTCGCGCGGCCGACGTTCTGCGTCGCCGTCGACAGGAAGCCCGCGGCCGTGTTGTTGGCGCCGTTGACGATCACGGTGCTGTTGGTGATCTTGCCGTTCTGTTCGGCCACGCCGATGTTCTGGCGCGCCGTGGCCAGGAAGCCGGCCGAGGTGTTGACGGCGCCGGTGGACAGCACCGTGGAGCCGGTGATCTCGCCGGCGATCGCGCCACCGAAGGCGAGACCGAGAACGACGAGGGCGGAAGCTTTGCGAACGAGTTGCATGATGATCTCCTGAGAGTGGTGACGAGGTTGATGGTGGGGCTTGCCGATTTGCCTGCCTTCCCGCTCCATGGGTTGCGGCCGGTTCGGGAACGGTTCAAACGATTTGTTCAGGCCTTGGCCGAGGATCTGAGAAGGGTTCAAGCGGATGTCGGGCGGGCTGCGCGCCAGCGTAGGATTGCCCGCCATGCTCGACAGGGCTCCGCCTGAACCGCCTCCGCACCCGCCACGCCTGACGGGCCTGCGCGGCGCCTTGAACGCGCTGCGCAATTTCGGGCTGGTGGGCCTCGGCACGCCTGGTGCCGGCGAGTACGACAGCTTCACGGCCAGCGATGGTCAGGTGGTTCCCGTTTACGTTCTCGGCAAAGGCCCGCCGCTGGTGCTGGTGCACGGGGTCGGGTGCTCGCATCGCGACTGGATGCCGGTGGCGCGACGGCTGGCGCGGCGTCATTGCGTGCTCGCCTGGGACGCGCGCGGCCATGGCAGCTGCCGGCCGGTGCGCGGCAGCATCACGCTGGCGCGACTGGCTTGCGACTTGGCCGAGATGCTCGATCACTTCGGGCTGCAGCGTTCGGCGTTGGTCGGGCACTCCATGGGCGCGCTGACGCTGATGCAGTATCTGCATTTGTATGGCACGCAGCGCGTCGCGGCGGTGGCGCTGGTCGACCAGTCGCCGCGCATCGTGACGGACGACAGCTGGCGTCTCGGGCTGTTCGGCGGCTGCAGCGCGACGATGCTGTCGGGGCTGATCGCGGGTGCGCGCCAGGATCTGGCCGAGACGCTGTTGAACGAGGTCGGCACGTTCGGCGGCGCTTGGCTGAAGCGCCAGCTGGGTGTCGAAGCATCGCTCGGACGGATGCTGCGCCGGCGCCTGGGACGCATCGATGTCCGGCCATTGCTCGACCTCGCCGAGTCGATGGCGCATGCCGACTTCCGCGCGTCGCTGTCGCGCCTCGATGCCCCGCTGCTCGTCGTGCTCGGGGCGCGCAGCCCGCACTACGCCGGTCTGCCGCTCGATGCCTGGTATCGCGACACGGTGAAGCACGCGCAGATCTCGGTTTACCCGCGTGCCGGCCATTCGCCGCATGTCAGTGAGCCGCTGCGCTTCGCGCGCGAACTCGAGCGCTTCTTGGACGACCACGCGTGAGCGCGGTTTGCCTACCCGCAGCGCCCCTTGTCGTCCGATTTGAAGCAGAAGTCGGTTGTCAGGCTCGACGACTCCCAGGGCACCTGCGCGCGGCCGGTATCTTCGGCCACACCGATGCGCACCCGCTTGAAGAGCTGCTCGATCTGCAGCCCCGGCGTCGGCAGGTTGGCCAGCAGGTGACGCGCATAGACGCTGTGCTTGCCGCTGGCGCCGTCGAGCGCCACGCCGTTCGGCGCGGTCGAGAAGGCCACCAGGGTGCCCACGGGCGCATCGAGCGTGGCCAGGCCACCCGGCGTCGCGCCGCGGAATCGCAGTCGCCGTCCATCGGGGCCGACAATGACGCCGCCGGCGAACGGGTTCACACGGCAGGCGTCGAGCACCACGATGTTGACGCCGGTGGGAATCGCGCTGAGTCGGTCGACGAACTCGCCGACGTCCGCACTTTGACGCTGGATGTCCGCTTCCGATTGCGGGTCGGCGTCGATCGGCACCAGGTAGTTGCGGCCCTTCACCTGAACGCCGTGGCCGGCATAGAACAGCATGCGAACCGAGGCCTTCGGAGCGCGCACCGAAAACTCGCGCAGCGACTCGATCAGTTCCGGCAGCCGCGTGTTCTGACGCAGGGTCACGTCATAGCCAAGGCCGCGCAGCGCCGCCGCGACAGCGCTGGCGTCGCCGGGCGGGTTCTTCAACGGTGCAGTGCGATACGCGCCGTTGCCGATCACCAGGGCGATGCGCGACTCGGCGACGTTGGCGTCGGCAGGGCCGCTCATGGCGGGACCGAAGGGCAGCGCTGCGGCGCCCAATGTGCAGCGCAGCAACATACGGCGGGTCAGCAGCGTGGCCATGGCGGCTACTCCCGAGGCGGCACGCCGGGCGCCATCGAGGCGGCCTGAACGATCGGGGCAGCCTGCACCCGGGCGAGCGCTGCCGCTTCGCTGCCGGCCGGCACGCGCAGGTAGTAGTCGCCCAGCTGGCCCGGACCGCCGGCCAGCTCGCCGTGAACCTGGACCACCAGCATGCGGATGTCGGCCTCCTTGGCGTCGGGTGCGAAGCTGATCTTCAGCATCGGAGCCTCTTCGACGCGAACCGCGTGCAGTGCGCGGATTTCGTTCTCGTTCTCGCGTACGTCACCGAGCAGGTTCAGGATCACGCCGCCTTGCACTGCCACGAGCGCCAGCCCGGCCATCGCATAGCTCGGGCGCATGCCGAAGTTGCCGAAGAAGGCGCCGATGCGCTCGGCCAAGGTCGGACGGTCGCCCTGGATCAGGCGCATGGCGCGCGCCAGGCCGATCGTTGCCGGCACGGCCGGGGCGTTTTCCTGTACGCGCTGCTGCAGCGAGCGATACCAGTCCAACTCGCTCCGGGCCTCGGGATTCTGTTCCAGGTAGGCGTCGACCCAGGCGCGCTCTTCGGCTCCCAGCGTGCCGTTGGCGTACCAGGGGAGCAGTTCTTCGAAGCGTTTGTTCATGATGCCTGTGCTCCCGTGGCAACGGTCGCACCCTTGCGGTGCGGCAGCGATGAAAGGATCTCGACCATGGTGACCACCCAGAATTCTTCGGCTCGTACGAGCCCGTAACTGACCCGATCGTTGTCCATGCAAGCGGCGACTGTGGTGAGATCACGCAATATAGCGCGCGCGACCGACCGCACCGAGACCCCGATCTACCTGCACGGGACATGCCCGTGTCGCCTCTGGGTTGCGCGAGGTCGGCCGAAGGTTCAGTTTATTTTTGCGCGCTTGTCACGTACACCGCAAGCTTCAGGATGCGAGCGCGCCTTTGGCGTCGGGGGCGCCGCCCTCGCTGCGCAGCAGAGACTCCAGGCATTTCTTGATCTTCTGGCGGGCGTGGAACAGGCGCGTCTTGACGGTGCCCTCGGGACAATTCTGTACCTCTGCCACTTCAGCCAGACCCATGCCCTCGTAAAACACCAGGTGCAGGCATTCGCGGTGCTCGTCCGACAGCTTGCCCATGCAGTGCTGTACGCCTTCGCGCCGTTGCTTGCCCGCCAACTCCGCGTAGCCGTCAGGCGTGTCCGAGGCGGTGATCTCGGCGATGTCCTCAAGATCTCCATGCACCTCGTCGGGCCGGCGCGCCCGATAGACCATCAGCGCCTTTCTGCGTGCGATCCCGATGAGCCACGTGGAAAACTGCGAATCGCCGCGAAAGCGCTGGGGGTGGCGCCAGACCTCATAAAGCGTGTCCACCAGGACCTCCTCGGCCCGCGCGTGGTCGTTCAGCATGTTGAGCACGTAGGCGTATACCTTTCGGCTGAACGCCTTGTACAGCTGACGAAACGCTGCCTGGTCTTCGCGGCCGATGCGTACGAGCAGCTGATTGACCTCGTCGTTGTCCATGCGGGCGGTGGCGGTGCGGCGGGGGTGACGGTGACGCAATATAACGTCATCACCCATCGGAATGAATGGGGCTGCGTGCGCCACTGGCGGCATCAGCCAGAATCGACCCGTGAAGGACACGCCAACCACACCGCCTTCCCCGCAAGCGCCGAAGGTCTCATTTGCCTCGCGATTTTTCGGTTACGACGTATTCATCTCCTTCGCGCTAGGCGGCCCGCCGCGTGGATCGCAGAGCTACGCGTCGGACCTTGCCAGAAGGCTGCGCGAGCGAGACCTGAGCGTGTTCTTCAGTGAGGACGAGGCGCGCCCCGCTGTCCGACACCCTGAGACGTGCCCTGCTGCGGTCGAAGTTGCTGGTGGTGATCATCAACCGCGACACGCTAGAGGTGCCGAATTGGCTGCGTACCGAGGTCGAAGCGTGTCGATCGAAGTGCCCGGGCCGGCGCCAGCAGCACGGGGTCGCTCATCGAAGCAAGGCCCCGCATGCGCGGCGTTTCGAACATCGACCAGAGATCGACCCGCGCGCCGCGATTGCAGTGGACGAGCGCATCGCCACGCAAGTGCTGTTGCTGTTGCTGTTGCAGTTTCCAGAGGGCGGGCGTCCAGGGCGCATCGAAGGGACGCGCGAGCTGATCGTTCGCCGCACGCCGTACATCGTGGCCTACCGGGGTCGGAAAGGATTGCGTTCGCATCCTGCGAATTCTTCACAGCGCGCAGTTGTGGCCTGGCGAACTGACAGACCTGCTGCGAAGAGGGGGTGAATGTTGTTCGCCATCCGGAGTTTGCGTGGCGAGAACGTGCGTGAGCAGAGCATGCGAGCCCTTGGATCTGCTGGCAGCTCTCGCCCATAGCATCGCGTTCGTCATAACTCACAGCGCTTCTCCTGCTCGAGGCGTAAGGCGTGTACGGACCCTACGCCTGTTGCAAGCTCTTTTCGGTGACGTCAAACAGTCTGCATGCATGTATACCGCTTGCCGGTGGGCGCGTCGATCCCGCAGCCTCGATGAGATCCGCACGCCCTGACCTCAGCGCCTCAGCGACTACTCCAAGAAATGTCTCCCTAGGACAGCGACAGAACTGTTCCAGGTCATTCAGCCGGCTGAGCGCTACGGCGCCGGCGCCGAGCGCATTCGTTCCTGCGTGACGGCGCCCTTGAGTCGTTGGAAGTCGAGCCAGGAGCGCTTGATCTCCGGGTTGAAAGACTTAGCCAGGGCGCCGCGAGATTTCGCCTCCTGGGCGCCGTAGAGCGAGCGGCCCGCGCTCGTCGTTGCGGCCTCGGCCAACCATGCCGGGTCGGGGAGCACAAGGCGCTGCAGCCTGTCAGGGGGCAGCGCATTGGCGATGACCAGCCCTGCCGGATCGAAGTCCACGAAAGCCCAGAGGGGCTCGGTGCGCGCCAGGATGCATTCGCGTGGGGCTGAAGGGGAGAGGTGGACGTCGCCGCGATAGATCGCCAGGACCGACAGGCCTTGGTAGTCGATCCATCGGTAGGTCTCCAATTCTCGGAACGTCTCCAGGTTCTCGACGAGCATGAGCCGCTGGCAGGCGATGCGCGCCGCTACGGCCCCCTTCACTACAAGGTAAGTGCCGTCGGGCGTGTGGGAACGTGCTGGTTGGAACCGGCATTGATCAGCACCATACGGTGGAGTTGGTAGTTGGACATGTTCCGTGATCCGCAACGTGGGCCGGTTGGCACTCTTCTGTAGAGATGCAGCCTCACTGGGTTGATTTCGGCGCTGCCTCCGCGATGCACTCAACCAGGTTCAGCGCCGCCAGCATAAGCATCTTTTCCGTCTCGGATTCGATGCCCAGAAGGCCGTGCTCCCCGAATTTTCCGCGGACGTATGCGAGCAACTGCTGCTCGGGATGGTCCGCGATAGCGTCCGAAATGGCTTGCGCTTGCTGCTGCGGCGTCAGGCCCTCGATGAAGCGCACGCGTGCGGAGATGCGCTTCAGGCAACGTTCCTGAACGACTTCGGAGATGACCGGCCAGGCTTTGCCGCTGCTTTTCATCGCCTCATAGAAGACGAGTAGCAGATTCAGAACCATCTCGATTTGCTCAAGGGTGGCGCCATGCAGCCGAAGGGCGAGCACCGAGAAGAACAGGTTGGGCTGTCGGGCGTGGACTTCGTCGGCAAGTTGCTCGCGTTCCTTGAAGGTCATGCGCTCGACGCTGAGCACGGCGTCGACGAGAAGCCGATTGGAGATCGATGTCATGGGGCGATTGTCCAACGCCGCCTCTCTGTTACGTGGTGGTGGCCTCTTGCCCACGAAATGAGCTCGTGCAAACCGACCGAAGTCGCTCGGCAGAGAAGTGCCTGACGGTGCCGCCCGCCAGCTCAAGACGAAGCGAGAGCCATTTTGTCAATCAAACAGAACTCAATCTGAGGTTGCTGCAACTCAGTGTCAGACAAGGAGAACGACATGGAAGACGATCGCCGCCCCGTCACCGTCATTCGTGCTGATCTGGTTCGCGCCAAAGATCAGCTTGCCGCCTTGGGCCCCAACCTCGAGGGCACCGTCCATAGCTTTGCCCGCCACCGCGTCATGAGCCTGGCCGAGGAGCTCCGCGCTGCGGAGGACGCAGCCGAGAGCCTCGCAGAGACGGTTGCATTGAAGTGGATCTATCGCTATGCCGTCGGCAAGCGCCTGCTGATCAACGAGGGCAACAGTCTACAGGGCACTTGACACGCCAGGGCAACGTCGGGGAGCGTGAGGACGCGTCACGACGAGCCTCTGGTTCAGGCAATCGCTTCCTTGGAGAGCATCCAGAAGCTGGCTCCTTGAAGGGCGCGGCTGCTCGGCCCCGTTACGACGCCGACTGCGGAATCGTGAACACCATGTTTGCCGCGCCGCGGAACTCGCCCTTCGTCACAAGGAACCACAGCGTCGCGTGGTCGCCGAACAGCTCGCCGACGTTGCCGCTCGCGGCGGCGCGGCGCGCGACCATCATGCCGTAGGTGTTGGTGCGCGTTTCGGCGGCGGTGAAGTGGTTGCCGGTGACGCTCATGAAGATGCCGGCACAAACCACCATGTCGGCCGTGAAGGTGTTGCCCGTCAGCACCACGGTCTGGAACAGGCCCCGTGCCTGTCTGACGGTCAGCAGCTTGATGGTTTCCGCGCCTAGCGCCAGCCGCGTCACCAGGTTGTGCGCGAAGACCAGTTGGCCGGTGCCGGGTTGGACCTCAAAATCACCGGGCTGCAGTGCGCGCAGCAGCGCTTCGCGCGGCACCTCGGGGTCGGGGATGCCGTAGAACGCCACGTCGCCCGCGAACTGGCAGTGCGTGATTTCGCAGACGCTGGTGATCTCCTGGAACACGGCCGCGGCCCGTATCGCCGCCGGCAGCGTGCAGCCGCGCATGCGCAGCACGCGCGCGTTGCCCACGGCCAGCCAGGGCAGCTGGCTGTCGTTCCTGCCGGCCACGTGCACGCCGTCGAGTTCGACCTGGGCGTTGTTGTTCAGCGCGATCAGCGCGCGGCCGCTCAGCGTCAGCTGCAGGTCGCGCAGTTCCAGCGCGGCCAAGCCGGCCAGGGCGATCGGGCCGGCAGCCGCGATCACCGCCGTAGGCCCGCAGCCGTGCAGCGATAGGCGCCGCGCGGGTCGCGTGTTCGCGGCGTCCAGCTGCAGGCCGGCCTCCAGGCGGTGCTGGCCTGGCAGGAAGCAGATGCACAGCGAGGGGCGCGCAGCCAGAAGCTTCTCCAGCAGTTCGCTACTCAATTCAGGGAAGTTGCCCCCCTCGCCGATGGTGATCTCGCAGCCGCCACCCCCATCGCTGGTGGCCGGTGTCGTGGCCGTGGCCGCGAACACCAGCACCTGCTCGGACACGGGGCTGCCGCCGCTGGTCAGCAGATGCGCGCGCACGCGCTGGTGCTGCGGCGTGCCCAACTGCCATGGGCATTCGGCCAGCCCCTGGGCGTTGCAGCTAGCGTCGAAGGCGTCGGCCGGCGGACTGCCCACGCTGCCGGCGCCGACCTCCACCGTGAAGCGCACGCGCGCGCCGGGCACCGGCAGTGCGCCGCGCATCACGCGCACGCGCAGCGGCTCGGGCAACGCGCCGCCGGGCGTGGTGTCCTGGCCGTCGCCACCCACATAGAGCAGTTGCATCATCCTGGTGAGCGGCGGGAACAGGTCGCGGCAGTCGGTGATGGCCGTGACCAGGCCGTTGGCATCCACCGTCACCAGGCCCAGGCGGGCCCAGCCGTCGCGCACGCCGGCCGGCGGCTCGGCGACGGGTTCGCCGTCGCCGTCGCGCGGCCATTCCACGTCGGCCGTGACGGTGCGCGCCGGGATCTGCCAGTAGTCGCCCGGCCGGTAGCTGCCGCCGGGCGCAAAACGGATCTGCACCCCGTCCTCCAGCGTGATCCAGTCGCCTTCCTCCACCGCCAGCGCGTTCTCGCCGACCGTGGCCGACGTGTGGTCCCAGCGCCGCAGTACCGGATGGCGCGCCGGGTCCTGGCCCAGCGTGCCGGAGGGCACGCCGGCCAGCACCAGTTCCAGCGCATCGTTGCCATCGTGCAGGTACTCGAAGAGCTGGCCGGCGCGGCCCTGCAACTCGGCCTCGTCGTCGACCAGTTCCACGCGGTCGTGCAGGGCCAGGTCCAGGTTGGCGTCGCGGCCGCGCGCGGCCAGACGCACCGTGGTGCGGTTGGCGGCGGTGTCGATGCTGACTTCCTGCACCGCGTAGGCGACCGAACCGTTCTCGCGCGACCACTTGAAGCTGGCTGCGCCGGTCGTGTCCACGGCGTGGATTTCCACGCGGTAGAGCTGGTTCTCCAGCCGGCGGTAGCCTGCGCTGGCGGCGATCTCGCAGACGCCGGTCGCGGCCAGCTCGGGCTCGGCGCGGGCGGCCATGCGGGCGGCGGGCGGCGCGGTCAGAGCGGTCCAGGCGGCCATGTCGGCGCCGCAGTGCCAGCCGGCGTTGTCGGGCGCGGCCGGCAGGGCGAGTGCGCGCACCTGTACCACCTGCTGTGCGCGCGTGGCCGTGTCGGGCCCGCCCAGCGCCACCTCGCGGATGCCGGGGGCCTCCAGCGCGCTCACATGGCGTTGCCAGGCGCGCAGGTAGACGAGGTGCGTGCCAGCCGCGAGCCGAAACGGCAAGCCGCCGTCGGGCTGGTTGGCCAGCGAGGCGGCCTGCTCCCATTCGCACAGCTGGCCCTGCGCGTAGTAGCGGCCCGCGCCGATGCGCAGGCTGGCCGCCGGTAGCGCCGCGGGCGCGCCGGCGCCGGTGGCGGCCACGCGCCAGGCCTGGCCGCCGCCGACCAGCCAGGGCGCCTCGGTGCCGGCCACTGCAAGCCCGGCCAGCGCCGGGCTTCCGGCCACGGGCTGCGCGCTCCAGGTGTTGCCGCCGTTGGTCGTGGCCAGCAGCGTGCCGCCGTCACCGGCGATCCAGCCGTTGTTGGCGTCGCGAAAACGCACGGCGCGCAGCCTGGCGGTGCTGCCGCTGGTGGTGGCCGTCCAGGTGGCACCGCCGTCGTTGCTGCGCAGCACGGTGCCGCCATCGCCTACCGCCCAGGCCTGGCCGCCTGTCAGCGACACTGCGCGCAGCGTTGCGGTGCTGCCGCCATCCACGCGGCTCCAGGCCGCGCCGCCATCGGTCGTACGCACGATGGCGCCGCCCGGCCCCACGGCCAGGCCGTCCTGCGCGCTGGCGAAGGCTACGGCGTACAGCCGGTCCACGCCGCCGGCGTGACGCGTCCAGTTGGCGCCGCCGTCCACGGTGCGCAGCACCAGGCCGCCGTCGCCCACGGCCCAGGCGTGCTGTGCATCGAACACCGCCGCGCCGCGCAGCGTCTGCAGGCTGCCGGCGTTCTGCACGGTCCAACTGCTGCCCGCGTTGTTGGTGCGCAGCACGGTGCCGCCGTCGCCCACGGCCCAGCCGGTGTTGGCGGCGCGTCCGATGGCGCGCAGGTGCCGCGTGCTGCCGGTGCTGGCGAGGGTCCAGGCCGCACCACCGTTGGTGCTGACCAGCAGCGCGCCATCCTCGCCGGCGATCCATACGCTGTTGGCGTCGGCCGCGTGCACCGCCAGCGCGCCCATGCCGGCCGACAGCGCGAAGCCGGCGTTCTCGGCCGGCGCGCCGCTGGCGCCGATCACATCCACGGCCAGCCGCTCGGCGCGGTGGCGCGTGATGTCGCCCTGCTCGTTGAAATCGGCATCGGTGATCACGCGGCCTTGCTGCATGCGCACGGCGGTGTAGTGCGCGCCGGGCTCGAAGGTCTCGCGCGAGAGATCGGCTTTCATGGTGTCCTCCTCAATTGGCGAAATGCACGCTGGCGGCCAGGCCCAGGCGCAGGTATTCGGTCAGCGCGTCGCGCAGGTTGGCCTCGCGCTGCGGTTGCTGCAGGTGTTCGTAGGCGCCCATCTCGGCGCCGCTGGCCGCACCGGCGCGGATCTGCCCGGCGCAGCGCAGCTCCAGCTGGCCCAGTGCCGGGTCGCCATAGCGGCGCGTGACAAACAGCGGCCGCACCGTGGCCTCGACCTCGGCGCGCACGGCGTCCTTGTCGGCCGCCGTGGCGGTGGCGGGCAGGGCGGCGAGGCGGACTTCGGTCTCGAGTTGCGGCTGGCAGCGGTAGCGCCGCGGCACCTGCGAGGCCGGCGGCACATAGCAAAAGCGCACGCAGCCGATCTGGCGCCGCTCGGCCAGCACCGGCGCGTCGAAGATGCAGTCGCTGGCATTGAGCGACAGCGCGTTGACGGCGCCGAAGAAGCTGGCGCGTTGCAGGTCCAGCGCGGCCTCGGGCGCGTCCAGCGCGGCCGTTGCCGCGCCGTCGGCGAGGCCGAGGCCGACGATGCTGTCGGTCACCTCCACGCCGCGCACCGGGCCGGCCACGGCGACCGGCGCGCAAAGGCTTTGCAGCAGCCGCAATTGCAGGCGCGGGCTGTCGGCGCCGACCGTCAGGTGTTGCGCGCCCAGCACCGTCTCGGGCAGCAGCGTGCAATGCGCCAGTTCCAGTTGCCCCAGGTGGCCGGAGGCCTGCAGCGGCCCCTGCAGCAGCAGGCCATGCAGGAACAGCGCGCCGGGGTTCGCTGCATCGGTATCGGCTGTGCCGCGCACCTGCAGCCGGCCTTCCCAATGCGCGCGCACCTGCCGGGCCTCGAAGCGGCCGGGCACGCGCTCCACGCCGCCGGGCGGTGCGCCGGGGATGGGCTGCAGTGGCCACTGGCCGGCCATCACCAGCAGTTGCGAGGCTTCGGGGATCTCGATCTCCAGCGCGGCCGCGGTGTCGATCTCCGACAGGCTGTCCATCACCACGATGACGCCGGTGCGACCGGCCGGCTGCGTGTTCCAGGCGTCGACGGCCTCGCGCAGCGTGGGGAACAAGAGGCCGCTTCCGTCGTCGGGCAGCAGGTGCGACACGCCCACCTGCCAGACCTGGGGGTCGAAGAAGCCGCCAACGTCCTCGTCGGCCGTGCTGCCATCGGCCGCGCGGTTCGTCGCGCGAAGGGCCGCGCTGCGCTCGTAGGGGCCACCGCCGATGTCGGCGACGCTGCCGTGGGCCGCATGCAGCCAGACGCGCTCCACCTCGAGCGCGGGGGGAAAGCCGATGCGGCCGCGCCGCAGGTCCAGTGCCAGCACGCGTGGCGTGGGAATCGCCAGTTCAACGGTGTCGGGGATCTCGCAGATGCAGATGTCCTCTCGCGGCACCTCCACCGGCAGGGTCTCGCCGGCCAGTTGCACGAAGCAGCGCAGCACCGGATCGCGTTCGGTCATGAAGCGCGCCGCCGGTTCGGCCTGTCCTGCCCGCAACCGTTCCAGTTCGGCATGCAGTGCCAGTTCGCGCAGCGGCGCGCTGGCGTGTTCCTCGCGCGCGGCCTGGGTGATGGCACTGCCGCCGGTCTCGGTGCGCGGGCGGTTGAAGAGCGGCGCGTCCACGCCGGCCGGATGCATGTGCCAAAAGCCCTCGGCGTGGAGGCGCGCGCTGATGAAGTCGGCGCTCGTCATGTCGGCAGGGGCGCCAGGCGCGCCGAGGCCCAGGTGCTGTGAGCGCAGGCGCCACAGGTACAGGCCGACGTTGGGGATGTTGAAGCGCCCGCCGCGCGTGTCTGCGTTGCGCACCTCCAGCGTGTGGGCGAAGGGATCGAAGGCGCCGACCGAGGCTTGGGCCAGCTCGGCCGCCGCGGCGTCGCGCACGCAGGCCGTGGCGGTGGGACGTATGCGCACATGGTTCATGTGCTGGGTGGTGCCCAGGCGCTGGAAGAATTCCACGGCCGCAGCGGGCCAGCCAGTGACGTCGCGCGCCAGTTGCTCCAGCACCAGCGCCGTGCCCTTGCGCCGGCGGTAGGCGATGGTGTTGGCGACCCAGGCGCGGGTGCTGACGCCTGCCGAGGGCACCGGCCGGATCGGCCGCGCGCCCAGCAGGTCGCCGATGTAGGGCACGGTCCATTCGTCGCAGGTCTCTATGAACCAGTTGTCGTACAGGCGCGCGGAGTCGGCCTCCACCGCTTCGAGTTCGCTTTCGATCACGGCCAGCAGCGCGCGCAGCGGCGCGCCCTGCTCGCCATCGCGCAGGCGGTGGATGACCGGCAGCAGCTGGTAGAGCCGTTCGGGGGTGAGCAGACTCATAGCGTGGCCTCCACCAGTTCGAGTGCCGCGGGGTTCAGCAGCATCAGCTCGGCTGGCTTCATCGCCTTGGCCGCGCTGTCCCAGCGCCCGCCAAACGCCGGCACGACCTGCATGTCGCTGGCGGCCGCCGCCGGTTCGCCATACGGTTGCAGCACGTCAAGATCCACCGCTACCACGCCCGGCACCTGGTGCAGCAGTGCGAGCAGTTCGGCCGCCGTGACCGACTGCGCCAGGTCGCGCGCATCAAAGCTGAAGGCCCATTGCAGCTTCGTCCTGCAAGCCGCGAGCACGGTGTCGGCTTCATAGCGCGGATCGATCGCGACACGCGCCGTGCAGCGGAAGTAGCGCAGCACCGAGGCGCCCAGCACGAAGGGCTGCGACGGATCGGACAGGTCGGCGATGGCCTGGCACAGGTTGTCCATGACCTCGGCGCCCGGCGCGCCGCCGGTGGCGCCGGCCACCGACAGCAGCACGCGCGAGCTGCCGTCGACCCAGGCCAGGTCGGCGCGCGCCTTGCCGATGCCGGGAAAGGCGCGTGCGAAGTCCTGGTAGTCCGACAGCGAGACCACGCGCTCGAAGGCCAGCAAGGTCAGCGGCGCGTTGCGGCGCGCATCATGAAGGTGCTCGGGCCCCTGGGCGCCGCTGGCCGGCAGCGGGTTGCTCACGCCGCGCAGGCCCAGCGGCATGGCGCGCAGCATGGTCAGCGTACGCGCCGCGACTTCGCCGTCCGGGCCGATGCCGCTGCGGTAGCGCGCCTGCACGTTCATCTGGCCGCTGGGCAGGCGCGCGCCGCTGCGGCCGTCGCCGAACAGGATCTCCATGCGCGCCTCGTTGTCGATGCGCGTGGCATATGCATGCTCGTCAGGCGCGGCGCCGTAGAGCGAAGGCTGCTCGGTCCACAGCAGGCCGTTGACGCGCAGTTCCAGCGTGCTCTTCACGCCGGTGGCCGAGGCCGCCGTCAAGTGCGTGGTCGGCGGCTTGCGAAGCGTGAAGCGCTGGAACGGTTCTTTCGCGTCGCCGTTGCCCAGCACCTCCTGCACGCTCTCGCCATGCGTGGCACGAACCACGTTGGCGTGGATCTGGAGGCCCTCGCGCCGGTAGCTGTACGTCAGCGGCTGCTGCAGCACCAGCATGCTGCGGCCACCGCCATGTTCCACCTCGTCGAGCAACGCGATTTCGGCCGCATCCACGCCGGGCAGGTCGTGCCGCGGGCCGACGAAGGCGAGCGGCTGGCCGTGCGCCAGGCCCAGCACCATGGTCGACAGCTCGATGCGCTTGCTGCCCGCTTCCACCGGCGACTCGATCGGCAGCTCGGCCATCGGTTGGCGCCGGCTGGCGACATGGGCCGTGGTGTCACGGAACAGGAAGGCCTCCGAAGGCGCAGTGCTTCGGGGCTGGCCGCTGCCATCGGCCAGGCGAAGCGCCGTCGCGCGCGCCGACAGGCCATAGTCGGCGCGCGAGACTTCGCGGGCGTCGAACAGGGCATAGGCGGTGGCCTTCTCGCTGGGCGCGTCGAAGACCATCCAGCTGCCGGGCGCGAGCTTGGGTACCGGGCGCTCCAGCAGCGCATGGCAGGGCGGCAGCACCGTGCTGGCCAGGTTGCTGTTGCCCTGCGAGTCGGTCCAGATGTTGCGGCTTGCGCCCAGCGAGCCGCCGCCGGAGAGCGGGTCGCCGTCGTCCCAGCCGCTCGTGTAGACCGGCTCCTTGGTGTTGGTGGCGGGCAGCGAGCCCCACTTGGGCGCGTTGTGGCCGAAGAAGCCCAGCCGCTGCGAGAAGCTGAAGGTGCCGGCCTCGGGCGCCACCGGCTTGGACGGGGGCTTGACGCTGGCCGTGATCGCCTGCACCAGCTGCAGGCTGCTCCAGCCCTGGATCGCGATCATGGCCTGCAGCTCGTTCTCCTTCCAGCTCTGGCTGGCAATGGTGCTGCCGAGCGCGCTGCTGGTGAAAGGCACGCTCTCGATCTGCGCCTGCGCGTAGCCGCCGAAGGAGAAGGACAGGATCGGCACCGCCCAGTGCAGCAGCGGCGGCGCTGCCGGCGTCACCGGGTCGGGCAGCGGCTCCAGTTCGATGCGCACGCGGCGCAGCGCGGGCTCGTCCTCCACCTCCAGCGCGCGCAGCACCAGGTGGCGCAACTGGCTGCCGTTCTTGCCGACGAAGAGCAGCAGCTCGCCGGCCTGGATGCCGCTGGCCTGGTCGGAGAGGTAGACGCGCGCGACGTCGAGTGCATCGACC
Organism: Variovorax sp. LjRoot290; assembly: GCF_964253985.1. NCBI lineage: Bacteria > Pseudomonadati > Pseudomonadota > Betaproteobacteria > Burkholderiales > Comamonadaceae > Variovorax > Variovorax sp. LjRoot290. The sequence goes on from NZ_CAXURW020000002.1 coordinate 177,880, forward strand.
GTGGGCTCCACGGCCAGGCCGGGGTCCAGCCGGTACAGGCTGCCGCTGCTCAGGGCCGGGTGCAGGCCGGCGGTCTCGCTGGCCAGGCTGCCTTCGGGATAGAGCATGACCAGTCGCCGCGTGCCCGCCACGTCGAGCAAGGCCAGGTCCGCCGGGCGCGTCTGGCGCGGACGCAGCGCATTCCATTCGGCGCGCGCGACGATGGGCTCGCTGGTCTCGAAGACCTGCGGCAGCTTGCCCTGCGGCGGCACGCTTTGCACCGGCGCGCCGGCGGCGATGGCGCAGACGCCCGGGGCGCCGGCGGCGTCCTCCACGGTGAAGACCAGGTGCACGCTGGCGGCCACACCGGGCCGCAGTTCGTAGCCGACGGCGCGCGCCAGTTCCAGCACGGAGCGGCGTTCGGTGGCGGTGCGCAGGAAGCCCTCGTTGGCGATGCGCTCCTGGTAGAAGGTCAGCACATCGGCCACGCAGGCGGACGCGTCCACCAGCGCGACGGCCGCGTCGTCGGGCTCGCGGGTGCGCAGCGCGCCCAGCGGCCGCGGCGCACTTGCAGGCACGCCGGGCACATGCCACAGCGGCAGCCGAGCCAGCATGCGCTGGTAGAAGCCGGGCTGGGTGTCGATGCGCCAAGACAGCGCGGACAGGCCGGGCGCGTTGTAGATCACGCCGGGCTCGGCCTGGCCCTCGCAGCAGTGGCAGCCGTCCAGCGGGGTGTCGTCGCTGCTCATTTCATTTCCTCCGCCGCATGCACCTCGAACTGGATGCGGCCGTGCTCGGGCGCGTTCGGGTCGTTGTCCAGCCGCGCGATCTCCAGCCGCGCCATCGCAATGCGGCCGGCGTCGATCTCACCGTCCGGTTGCCGGCCCAGGCGCTGGAAGCGCAGCGGCTCCACATGCGAGACCCCTTGCACCGCCATCGCCGCGGCGACCACGGCGCTCAGGTAGACCGGCTCGCCGAAGCTGAAGCGGTCCGGGTGGAAGAAGCCGCCCGGGGTGGTGGCGAACACGCGCAGCAGCCGGCGCTGCACGTCGGCCCCGAAATAGCCCGGCCGGGTGCAGACGTGCAGCGCAATGTCCAGCGCCACGTAGGCCGGCGCGTCGATCTCGACGTCGTGCCCGGCCAGCCGGTAGCGGTCGATGAAGGCCGCCAGGCTGTCCTCGAAGGCCGGGTCCATGCCCTCGGCGCCGCGCCGGTCCACCGTGATGAACATGGTGTGCCAGCTGCCGGTCCAGCGCCGCGTGGCCACGGCGCGCTGCACGCGGCCGTCGCGCATCGCGACCTCGGCATAGTCCTGCGCCGTCACCGCGCGCTCCTGGCGCCGGAAGGCCTGCGGCGCGTCCATGCGCGCGCGCGCCAGCGTGACAGGGTCCACGCCGCCGGCGGCCGGCAGCGGGTTGCGCACCCGCGTGATGCCATCGAAGTTGCACAGCACATGGGAGATCGCGTCGGCACCCACGTTGCCGGCGCTGCCGTTGCCCACGCGCACGCGCGCCGACAAGGCCTCGGCCGCGCCGGGGCGCAGGCCGTTCACGCCGTCGCCGAAGCGCAGCAGCACCTGGCCGTCGCCTTCGGTCTCGGCCACGAACTCGGCGGCAGCGCCGCCGCTTTGCAGCAGGTCGCGCCGGGCACTCCAGCGGCGGCGATCGCCGTCGCTGGTCACCAGCACCGCTTCGCGCGTGTCGGCCAGGTCGCGCCGCAACGCGGCGGTGGCACTGGCGGCCGGATCCACCAGCAGCGGCTGGCCGGCCGCATCGCGCGCCAGGGCCTGGCGCGTCCACGGCAGCAGCGTGGGCTGGGCCAGGCGAAAGCGCGGCACGCGGCCGCCGGGCACCGGCACCAGGGACTCGAAGCGCGGCGCGCTGAAGCCGTGGTCGGCCAGCGCGATGTTGGCGCAGGCGCCGGCCATGTCCTGCACCAGCACGCCGGCGATGACCTTGGACAGGCACAGGTCGAAGGGCAGCGCGTCCTCGGCCTGCCATTGCACTTCGACCAGCGGCTGCTCGGTGACCGGGTCGCGCCGCGGTACGGGCGAAGGCGCGCGGCCGGGGCTGGCCTCGGGGTCCACGTGCATGAGGCGGACCACGTGGCGCTGCTGCGCGTCGGCATCCTGCGCGAGGCCGTTGGTGGTGCCGGCGCGCGCCTCCAGCAGCAGCAGGTCGCCCACGCGCAGGCGCAGGCGGTTCGCCTCATCGTCGCGCAAGAAGGCGCGCGTGGCGCCGCGCGGCAGGCAGCAGGCCTCGTCGCTCCAGGTGTAGAAGCGCAGGTCGTTGTGCGCGCTGTAGAGCTGCAGGGGCATCAGCAGTTCGAAGGGCTGCGCGCCGGCCGCGACCAGGGCCTGCGCGCTGTCGGGCGAGCCGAGCCGCGTGGGCGAGCCGTGTGCGCGCGTCAGCAGCAGCGTGCCGTCCAGGCCGGTCGCGCCGTCGCAGGCGGCGAGCATTTGGCCGTCGGCCGCGGCATCGATCTCGAAGGCCACCCAGGTGCGCGCGTTGCAGCCCTCGTGCACCGCGTAGTCCAGCAGCCGCGCATGCCGGCGCACCGACACGCGCTGGCGCGCCGTGCCCAGGTAGGCCTCGGTCGCGACTGCGTCCTGGAAGTAGGCGATCTCGTCGGCGCGGAAGGCCAGCGCCTCGGACAGCGTGACCATCAGGTCGGCCGGGCTGCGTTCCTTCCAGTTCGGCATCAGCACCGACAGCCGGTCCAGCACCAGCCGGCGGAAGCTCTGGTAGTCGCGCGCCAGGTAGTCGATGTCGGGCGCGCGTTGCGGCAGCGGCGCGCAGTCGTCCTCCACGCGGCAGTCGAAGTCGCTGGGGCAGTCGACCTTGAAGCCGAATGCGATCTGCGCCAGCGCCGGGTCGATGCCGTCGGGCGGCGCGTCGGAGCCGGCCGAGGCCACCAGCCGCAGCTCGTAGCGCGAGAAGTCACCGATGCTGTCGAGCTCCACCGTCAGCACGTCGCCGCTGGCCGCCACGCCGATGGCCCGCGGGTCGCGCACGCGCACGCCGCCGCGGATCTCGATGTTGGATGCAGCGAGCGGCGCGGCCGGCGCGAAGGACAGGTCCTGCACGAAATGCAGCATCAGCCGCGGCTGGCCATGCACCACCTCCAGGTATTCGATGCCGTTGAAGGCCCGCGGTGGATCGGCCTGCGCGGCCTGGCGCACGGCGGCGACGCGTCCCGGGTTGCTGCAGAGGTATTGACCGTTCATGTGATCTCCCGCCTGAACTGCGCCTGCCCGGTCTGCTGCGTTTCCAGCACCGTGTAGCGCACCGTCACCGATAGGGTCGCGTCCTCGCTCTCGGCGCTGACCTCGTCGATGCGCATCAGGTGGCCAAGCCACTGCTGCAGCGAGCCGTGCACCAACGCCTGCACCGTGGCCGCCAGCTCGGGGCTGTTGGGCGCGAACACCAGTTGCATCAGGCCGCAGCCAAAATCGGGCCGGTTCACGCGTTCGCCCGGCACGGTGAACAGCAGCTGCTCGATCAGGTCGCGCAAGTGCGCCTCGCGCGACACCGTCGCGCTGCGGCCGCGGCCGTCGATGCGGAAGGGGAATCCGATGTCGGTGTCCATGGTGTTCACATCCCTATGACGCGGGTCTGCGCGGCCACCGCCACCAGCGGGGTGCCGGTGGGCGCGCAGATGGCCTGGCTGCTCATCAGCAGCACCGGCTGGCCGGCGGCGAACACGCGCGTGGCCGCCACGATCCATTGCGCCGTCACGCAGGGCCCGTTGCCCTGCGGCGGCGAAAAGGCGCAGCCGGCCACCAGGTAGGGCGCCGCCTGCGTCGTCACCGGCTGGCCCGAGACCAGCACGCGCGGCACGGGGGCGCTGGGCGTGGCCTGGCCGCCGTGCGCGCACAGCACGGTGGCGCCGAGGTGGAGGAGGGGGCCGGACATGCTGTTGCCTCTAGACGATGGTGAGGGCGCCGGCGTTGATGGTGACCGTGGGACCGGTCATCACGATGGACGCGCCCTTGCCGTTCTGGATGTAGATGCCGGTGTCGTTGACGATCAAGGTGGCGCCGGTCGCGCTCTTGAGCATGATCCCGCCGCTGGGCCCGGGCAGGTCGCTGATGGTCAGGCCGTTCTGCAGCGGTGTCTGCAGGGTGATGGCCTGCACCGCCGGCGGCGTCAGCCGCGCCAGCGCCGGCACCTCGGCCGCGCTGCCCCAGAAGCAGCCGACCCAGATCGGGTGGTCGATGTCGCCCTGCTCGTACTCGATCCAGACGCCCGAGCCGATCATCGGCAGCGCGAACATGCCGTTCTGGATCCCGGCCACCGGCACGCAGGGCATGGCCCAGGTCGAGGGCATCACGCCACCGACGTCGGGCACCTGCACCATCAGCCGGCCCATCTGCATCGGATCGATGTTGTTGAGCACCATGCCGCGGTACTTGCCGTAGAACTTCTCGGGCACTGGATGGGCTCCTTCAGACGGGGACCTTGGGCGTGATCGACACCAGCCCGTTGCGCGTGAGTTCGAAGCTCTGCTTGAACTCGCCGCGCTTGAGGTTGCTGGTCACGCTGCTGACGTAGTACAGCCCGTCGTAGGCAATGCCCACGCCGCGCACGCCGACCAACCCGCGCGCCTTGAGCGGCCGGCCGTAGCGCAGCACGTCCAGCGTGCCGCTGCCGCTCACCGCGTCCTGCGACTTGGCCGCTTCCGCGAGCCCGGCCGAGATGGCACGCATTGGGCTCATCTTGGCGGTGTCCTTCATGAACTTGATGTTGGACAGCGGCGTGGGCAGCGCGCCCAGCGGCGGCTGCAGCGGGTTCAGGTTGGGAATCGGAATCGGGATCGGGACGCGCGTGAGCTGGTTCTGGATGAACACGACGGGCAGCACGCCCTTCTCGGGATCGAAGGTGAAGCTGAGCGACTCGACGTTGGTCAGCGCGTCCATGTCCACGTTCAGCGCCGGCTGCGGCACGCCGATCTTGAGTTCGGGGCCGAAGTAGGCGATGTTGGTGCCTGGCGTCGGCCCCGGCTCGACGTAGAACACATAGCCCACCTGGCGCGCCAGCTCCTGGATGTAGGCCAGGTCGGTGCCCTGCTGCGCCGGGATCTTGTCGATCGGGATCTGCACATCGGGGAAGAGCACCGGGATGATCATGGGGATGAGGCCGAAGGGCGCGTACTTGGCGCACAGCAGCGCCACGCGCCCCTCCACCGGCACGGCCGGGAAGGGCAGGCCGCTCCAGTCCTGCTTGTCCATGGCCTTGGTCACGTCCTCGCCGGTCACGACCAGGCTGCCGGGTTGCCCCTGGCTGCCGGGCTGAACCTGCACATTGGTCATCACGCCGTCGAACAGCGGCTGCGCCTGGCCGTTGAGCGTCATCACCAGCAGCACGCGCAGCGCCGGCGTGAAGGGCGTCGAGTTGACGCCGGCCAAAAGGAAGATGGTGTTGAGTTCCGAGCGCGCGGTGATCGAGAACTTGAGCTGGAAGCCGCTCGCGCTGCCGGTGGCGGTGCGCACCTCGACGCTCTCGAGTGCGTCCGTCACCACCCGCGGCACCGGGATCGGCACGATGGGGCCGATCATCAGGCTGAGCTGGATGCCCTTAGCGAACATCTCCGGCTCCAGGTGCGGGCACGCCCTCGGGCAGCGTGATGGCCAGTTGGCGGCCGACTTCGGCCACCAGCGCCTCGGGCAGCATCGCGCCGTTGGCGTCGGCCAGGCGCCAGTTCTGCTCGGCTGCACCCAGGTGCTGCGCGGAAAGGTTGTCGAGCCGGTCGCCGGCCACGACGGTGGCGGTGGCAATCCGCGCGAAGTTCTCCGGCGGCGGCAGGAAGCGCCGCGTGACGAACACCATCTGTCGGCCGTCCGGCAAGGTGGCCTGCGCGATCGGCAGGCCGTGGTAGCGGCTGTCCGGAGCGAAGGCCGGCTGCGCCAGGCCGTTGGCCTGCATGAAGGCCTGGATCGGATCGACCATCACGAAATCCCCCCGATGCCGAGCGTGGAGAAGGACACCGGCTGCACCTTTGCGGCCAGCCTCTCCTTGCCCTGCAGATAGGTCATGAACAAGGACCCGCCCTTGGACGAGAAGCCCAGGTCGTCCACCGACAGCACGCGCAGGCTGAACGAGACCTTGGCGCGGATCGGGTTCAGCGCCGGGTCGAAAGCCTCCTCGGTGATCGAGAAGTCGGCCAGCTTCACCGGGACGATGCGGCTCTTGCCCCAGACGAAGAGGAGCAGCGGCGCCAGCATGGGCGCGATCTCCAGCGTGCCCGAACTCGCCTGGCTGTCCACCCGCTGCAACTGCGCCGCGCTGGGATGCGACAGCGACTCCAGCACCGCCAGTTGCGGCGCGATCCCGTGGGCCGTGGCGCTGGCGTTCTGGTCCGGGAACTCGAGCTGGTCCGTGGCGTCGATGTCGGCCTCGAAGCTGATGGTCTCCACGGCAGGCCCCTTGAAGCGCGTGGGCTCGGTGCGGTCGGTGCCTTCGCCGCCAACCGACTGGGCCTGGAGCTTGCGCGTCAGCGAGTCGGCGTTGTATTGCAGCGAGATCACGCGCTGCACCTGGGCCGATTCCGGGTCGACCAGGACCAGGCCGCCCTTGATCAGCTTGGGGGAGTTCGGGGTCGTGCTCATGGCGTGGGCGCCTCCGGCGGCGTGAAGCTCGACTTCGCGTGGAAGGCGGGATCGGACTCGGGCCGCGTGAAGTGGTTGTGCGGCGACGCGTCCAGGCTTGCGTGGTGCAGGTAGGCGATCACGCGCGTGGCGGTGACCCGTAGCTTGGTGTTGCCGGCGGCGTCGTGCTGGCGCTCCTGCGTCCACTCGTATTTGGCCGGGTTGTTGAGCGAGCCACGTGCCTTTGTGGCCAGCTCGGCCAGGGTCGGCAGCACCTTGGAGTCGATGTCGTAGGTCATGGTGCCCCCGTCGGGCATGCTGCCCTTCAGCTTGTACAGGCGCTTGCGCGCACCCTTGCCCGTGGGCTCGACGATGGTCGACGTGAACTCGCCGGCCTTGAAGCCGGGCGCGACCCCGCCGGGCATCGCGCGCTGCGCGGCCAGGAATTCGCTGGCGTCGGCCGGTTCGAAGCCTTCCTCCGTGAAGTCGTGGCGGTACAGGCGCTGCCCCTGCTGGCCATAGGTGGTGTTGAGCCTGGCCTCGGCCTCGGGACGTGGGTCGTCCTTGACCAGCCGCGCCGCCAGCGCGTTGCGCTGGTCGTCGGACAGGTGGCCATACAGGCGCTTCATGTCAGGCAGCAACTCGGCCGCGGTGAACTTCGCCTCCCCGGGGTGCTGGAACAGCGGCCCCGAGAAGCCTTCGAAGCTGCGCCCCTTGGCGACGGCAGCGCTGCGGTCCGCCTCGTGTTGCTTCTGCGCGGCTGCGATGTCGGACTTGCGCTTGGCCAATGCCTTGGCGCGGGCCTGCTGGGCCGCCAGGAGATCCTTGCCCTTGAGGTTCTTGTCGATGGCGGGGGGCTCGGGGAACTGGGCCTCGAGCTTCGCCTTGAAGGCGGCATCGCCGCGCGCGAACTCGGCGCCGGCGCGATCGGCGAGCTCGGGATCGGTGCCGTAGGTCTGCTCGTGCGTGGGCGCGATCACCGTTCCGCGCCCGCCGAAGGCCTCGTCCAGCAGGTCCAGCATCTCGCCATTGCGCCCAAGGTCGCAGCCCTTGATGCGCACCACCGTGTAGGCGTCCACCTGCGGGCCGACTTTCGCCAGTGCCGAGTTGCCCTCTGTCGGGTGCAGGGCCTTGCGCAGTTCGGTGGCGTTGAGCTTGCGGTCCGGATCGCTCGGGTTCAGGCCGAACATCAGCGTGCCGTCCTCGTTGGCATGCGAGACCAGGTACAGGTTGCCGATGGGTGCCTTGATTTTGTTGGCGACGTGAAGCAGCACGTCGGCCAAGCTGCGCTTGTCGATCACGATGATCGCCTTCGGTCGGTGCGCCTTGAAGAAGCCCAGTGCGTCGCGGTAGAAGGTGTCGCCCTGCGTGTCGCCCATGATGAACACGTAGTCCTGGCGCGGCGGGCCGGGGGCCTGCTGTGGTTCGAACGCCGGGGGCGCCTTCACCTCCGGCTCGTCGGCCTTGGCCCGGCGCAGGCTGCGCTGGCCGGCCAGCGCCGACTTGCGCCCGCCGACGAACTTCTGGTCGAAGAAGTCGCGCAGCGTGTCCTCTTCGTCGCCCTGGAAGTCGCTGTCGAGCTCGTTCGGGTTGATCGCCGCGAAGATCGCGGTGAGGTCGGCCGGCGGCGCGTCCAGCAGCAGCGCCAGGATGCCGCGCTCGTCGTCGTTGCCTGTGTAGCCGGACTGCATCTCCTGGATGAGCAGGATCTTCTGTTGCGCGCTGAGCTGCGTGAAGGGCGCCTGCTTGTTCTTCCACAGCCGCACGATGCGGCGGGCCTTGTCGTCGCTGTCGTTGTTGTCCTCGATCTTGCCCGGCCCGTGGGTCGCGAGGTAGCTCTCCAGCGTAGGCACGGCGAAGTCGTCGGTCTCGAAATCGTCGAGATCCTTCGCGCTGAGGAGCTCGCGCTGCATGAGTTCGTTGCCGTCGCCCTGCTGCACCACGTGGGCCAGCTCGTGCGCCAGCAGGTGGCGGCCGGCCGGCGTGGCCGGCTCGTACTGGCCGAGATTGAACACCAGGTCCTCGCCCACGGTGTAGGCGCGCGCGCCCACGGATTGCGCCGAGGCGGCGGCTTGCGCGTCGGCGTGGATGCGCACGCTGCCGAAGTCGTGGCCGAAGCGCGACTCCATGAATTGCCGCGTCGCCGGCTCCAGCGGCGCGCCGCCTTCGGCCAGAGTGGATTGCACCGCGGCGGCCGCGGCCGGGCTGCTCTCGCGCGCGCCGGGCGCTTGCGCGGGTTGCTGCGCTTCGCGCGCGACGTCGATCTGCGGGCCCAGCGGGTTGGGCTTGCCTGGGTTGAAGTGCTGGTAGAGCCGCACCAGGTCGAGGTTCAGCGTGAAGCGCACGTCCTGCCTGCCCGCCTGCAGGTCGGGCATGGCGGGGGTCTGCGCCATCACGCTGCCGCCCGGCTCGATCAGCGGGTAGGGCGAGATGCCGTTCCTGAAGCCACCTGACAGGTTGATGCCGTCGCTGAAGAGGCCCAGCTGGACCTGCATCGCCGACAAGGAAGGCAGCGCCGAACCCTTGGTATCGATCCGGCCGCTGCTGTCGAACTTGAGGCTGGAGAGATGCGTGTTCAGCACGCCGTCGTTGAAGGCCTCCAGCAGCGAGGTGGCGTCCAGGCCGAAGTCGAATTCGAAGCGCGTCTGCGCGCTGTCCAGGATGCGGTAGGTGAAGGTCTTGACCGGGAACTGCGGCACGAGGCCGGGCAGCATCGCGAGGTTGAAGTCGTCGAAGTTGCGGCGCATGGCCGGGTTCACCATCGCCATGCTCCAGAGGAAGGCGTAGTTGGCGCCCAAGAACACCGGCACGCCCACGCTCAGTTCCGCCGGCTGACGCATGAAGTCGGCCGCCAGCTTCTCGGTGAAGACGCCGAAGGCCGGGTTGTTCTCGCCCAGATTGGCAGCAACCACGCCCAGGCCTTCGCCGGCCGGGTCGGGCGCTTCCTTCTTGCGCTCCTCGTCCTCGCGCTGCACCGTCGGCGCGCGCAGCGGCGTCAGCGCGGGCTGGGTGCCGCCCTGCATCACGCGGTCGGCGGCCTGGTCGGCTTCCTGCTCGTGGCGGTCGCCCGGTGCGCCGATGGACAGCTTGGGTTGCAGCCAGGCAGAGGCCGGCGCGGTCGTCGACGCGACAGGTGCGGGGCCGCGGGGGGCGCGTGAACGGGTCATGGGCAAGCCCTGTTCAGCACGTCGATCATCCAGTTGGCCACGGCGATGTCGGTGCGGCGCGAGTTGATCTCGTCGACCACCCAGTCGCCGGCCTCGTTGAAGGCAGTGCGAAACGCCCGCGTGCCACGGCCGTGCTGCTGCTGCAGTTCGCGCGTGTGGACCGAGTGGATCTGCTCGTGCGCCAGCGTCAGCCTCTCTTCCAGCGGACCGCAGGGCCCGGCCACCGGCGCCACCCGCACCGTCCCGCTCGAGTCCGTGGTGCCCGCCGTCACGAGGCTGCTGCCGGCGGCGGCGGCGCGGGCCTCGATGCAGGCTTCGACCTGCGCGCCGGTGGTGTTGCCCGGGTCGGCACCGCAGGCGGTGTACTCGCCGATGAAGAAGTTGGCGTCCTGGATCTCGGACTGCAGCCGCGGGATGCAGCTGCAGAAGGCGGTGGTGATGTCCAGCAGGGCGCGGTCGGGGAAGTCGGCGATCAGCAGCGCCGCGTCGCCTGGGTTGCCCTCGGCCTGCAGTTCTTCCACCACGTAGGTCACGGTGACGGCGCCGAGCCGGCCGTCCTGCGCCAGGCCGTGCGAGGCCTGCCAGCGTGCCACGCCGAGCGCGAGGTCGCGGTCCGACACGGCCGGAAAGCGCGATACGCCGATCACGTCGCGGATCACCGCCAGCGAGTACGGGTCGCTGAACTGGCGTTGGTTGAAGCGGATCGCGTCCTCGATGTCGCGCTCGCTCATCGGGCGCTCCGTCGGTGCGGCCACCTGCGGCCCGATCGCCAGGTCGCACTGCACCAGCGGTGTGGTGGCCGACTGCTGCACCACGTGGGTCAGCTCGTGCGCCAGCAGTTGCCGGCCGCCGCGGCTCTGGGGCGCGAAGCGACCCGGCGCGAAGGCGATGTGCTCGCCCACGGTCCAGGCGTTGGCGCCCAGCGCCTGGGCCGAGCGCGCGGCTGCTTCGTCGGCATGGATGCGCACGCGCGAGAAATCGTGGCCGAAGCGTTGCTCGAAGTCCTGCCGCAGTGGCGCGTCGAGCGCACGGCCGCTGCTTGCCAGTACCTGGTCCACGCTGTCCGGCGCGGTATCCGATTGCTGCGCGCTCGCGGCGGGCGCGCTGGCGCGCTGCACGCGGGGTGGGCTGGCGAGCTGCGGGCGCGTGAGCTGGTCGGCCACACGGTCGGCCTCTTCCTCCAGCGGATCGTGGGCCGCGCCCACGGCCAGCTTCGCTTGCAGGCCCAGCGCCTTCTTGCGCTCGCACTCGCTGCAGTGGCCGGTGAGGCCCGCCGAGCCGCCGCAGGCGCACTTGCGCTGCAGCCAGCGATGCTTGCCACCGACTTGCGTGCGTTCGGCGCCGGATGTGCGTGCGGCGAGGGCGGCGGTCATGGCGCACCTGCCTTGCTGCCAGCCGGGCTCGCGGGGCCGCCCGCGATGCGCATGGCCACGGCGCGGCCTAGGGCCGCGGCGCCGGCGTCGTGGGGCAGCCGGACCTTCTCGGCCTGCAGCCCATGGGCGTTGCCTTGCGTGACCAGCGGGCTGCCGCCGACGGCCAGCAGCGTGCGCAGCTCGGCCTGCAGCGCGTCGGAGACGGCCGCGGCATCGGCGCGCTCCACCCCGCGCGTGGGCCGCGATTTGGCGCAGCACGGCCTGCTGGGCCTCGGGCAGCACCAGGTCGGACCAGCGCGCGCGCCTGTCGATGCGCTGGGCCAGGCCAGGCATGCCATGGGCGGGGCCGCGGCTGGCCTCGTGCAGCGAAGCGGCGTTGGCGGCTGCGTCGTCGCCGCTTGCCTGCGCGGCGATCTGCGCGATGCGGCGCGCGCCCAAGCGGTACTGCGTGGCCAGCGTGTCGACCACCGGCCCCAGTGCCGCGGCCTTGTCGGCCAGCGCGGCCTGCCAGAGCTGCAGCCGTTCGGGCGCCTCGGGTCGCGCGATGTTCTGGCGCAGTTGCGGCGTGTCGCCCAGCGCCAATTCGTGGCCGCTGACGAAGACCAGGCCGCTCAGGCGTTCCAGCAGGCGCGCCACGGTTGCTTGCGCCTCGCGCTCCTCGCAGTGGATCAACAGCCCGCAGCCCAGCAGCGCAGCCTCGCGCAACCACAGCGCTGCGAAAGCGGCCTGCTCGACGGCGGCCGTCGGTACGTCGGTCGCACGCAATCGATACAGGCCGGCGCCCAGTCCGCCCGCGACCGCCGCGGCCACGTCGTGCTGGCCGGGGGCATCGTCACCGTCGAGCACGATGGCGGGCAGGCGACTGGTGGCGCCGCGCAGCCGGGCCAGCAGTTGCGCGACCGCGGCCTGCTGGTCCCGGCCCATGGCGCCGGCCGGCGGGTGCGGCTGCAGCAGCGGCTGCAGGCGGTGGTCCAGCGCGTTCAGCCCGGCGATGAAGTGCAGCACGCGCTCTTCCAGGCGCAGCCTGGCGCCGGCGATGCCGGTGCTCTCGTCGACCTCCAGCAGGCGCCAGCGGCGCAGCGGCTCGTTCGGCGCGATGGCGCTCCAGTGTGGCTGCGGCAGTACCGCCAGCGCGAGGCCGAAGCTGGCCCACGGCCGATGCGGCGGGCCGCCGCCCTGGGCGCACAGGGTGGCGATGCGCGCGTCCATCTCGACGCCGGCCACCAAAAGCAGGAGGTCGCGCTCGAAGGCGCTGAGCGCGAACAGCGCCGCCAGCGTGTCGATGGCGGCCGGTGCCGGCATGGCGGCGCGCAGCGCGGCGGCCTCGGTTTCCGCCGCGGCTGCGTCGCGCGCACCGTCGCCCAAAAGGGCCGCCAGCCGCGCGAACTCCGCCACCAGCAGGCGCTGGTTGGCGTCGCTCCAGGCGAGCAGGCGGTCGGGCGCGTTCACGTGATCTCCACCGTCCGGTCCAGGAAGCGCGGCAGTTCCGGCGGCTCGAAGTCCATGTCGATGATCGGGCTGTCGATGTCGTCGATGCGCAGGCGCGCCAGATGCACGCCGACCGGCGCGTCGGGGATCACGAAGACCAGCGAATTCGGCGTGGCGCCTGCCGTCTGCGGCAGCACCTCCGCCGCGCCCAGCACCAGCACCGCGCGCTGGCCTTCGTGCAGGTCGGGCGTGAACTGGATCGAGACGCTGGCCGAGCCGTTGCCCGCGCGCGCCACGGTCTGCGGCAGGTTGGTGATGCGCGGCGCCAGCGTCAGCAGCAGCGCGTTGGACTCGTGCAGCCGGTCCTCGCCCTGCGCATCGGGCCGCGTCAGGCGCACGCTCACGCGGTACACGCCGGCCGGTAGCGCGGCCTGCTGGCCGGCCAGCGAGAAGGCGGCCACGGTGGCGGCGGGGCGGTCCGGCGCGGGGGCGAGCACCGGCAGCATCTGCGCGATGTCGAAGCGGTCGTTCCGCAGCCAGGCTTCGCGGTCGTCGCCGTCGAGCAGGCTGCCCTGCAGGGCCACGGTGTCACCGATGGCTGCCGCCGGCTGGCGCAGCGGCGGCACGGCGCGCACCAGCACCGGCACGCTGGGCAGCAGGCTGGGCTGCACGGCGATGCCGGTCTCGCGGCCCGTGTCTTCGTCGATGCGGCCGCGCGTGAGCACCGGCAGCGGCGTGCGGGCCGGGCGCAGGGCCTGGATCAGCACCACCGAGGCGCTGTAGGCCATGCTGGGGCGCAAGTGGCTTTGCGTGGCGGTCCAGAGCTTGGACATCTCCTCGTTGTTCAGGTGCTGTGGCGTGATCTTGATCAGCTCCACCTGCTCGGCCAGGCCCGATTCGGACAGCGCGCGCAGTGCCGGCGGCAAGGTGGCGCCGGTGGCGGGCGAGGGGTTGAGCGCCGTGCGGATGGCCTCGCGCGTGAGCACCGGCATCTCGTGCAGCAACTGCATGGCGTAGCCCAGGAGGATTTCGGCATGCAGGTCCCCGGCGCTGTAGGCCGACAGCAGGTAGTGCAGGTCGAGCGCCAGCGGCGGGTTCGTGAGCCGCGCACGGCCGGCGCCGTCGCGCGAGGGCAGGGCCTCGTTGCGCCAGCCGGCGTTGGGCGTCACACCGTACAGGAACAGGTTGAGCTGCGAGGCCTCGGTGCCGCCGGTGGGCACCACACGGTCGGGCGCCAGCAGGCTGACCGTCACGCTGGAGCCCAGCACGCCGCTGACGTTGCCGTTGACCAGCCCGTCGTTGAGCAGGTCGCGCAGCACGGCACTGACGCCGGCGATGGCCAGGGCTGTGCTCATGTCTTGCTCCTCGCGGCGAGGTAGGCGTCCAGCGATACGGGTTGCGTGCGCTCGCGCGGGCGGGCCTTGGGGCGGGGCGCTTCGTGCAAGGCCGTCACGTCGATGCGGCCGATGTGGATGTGGACCTCGGTCTCTTGGCTGGCGGCGGCCTGCGGCGCCGGCCGGAGGGCGAACTCTGCCGGGCCCCGCACCGTTGGGGCCAGGGGCGCGGCGTGGCCTGCGGTGCTTGGCTGCGGCGGCAGCAACGGCGCGGGTTCCTCGCGGCGTGGCGGGGGCGTTGACTGCGGCCGGGCGGGTGTGAGCAAGGACGCCATGATGGGCATGGCAGCGGCCGGAACAGCGGGCGCGCCGGGTGGCTGCGCGGGCGTCGTCGTGGCCACCGGCGTGCGCGTCGCCGCTGACTGGCGGGTTATGGGCATCGGCGCCTTCGGCGCCGCAGCCTCGGCCTCCACGGGCTGCGCGCGCCCGGCCTGAGCGGCGACGGCGGGCGATTGCACGAGTGGTGGCACGGCTTGCTCTGACCCGGCCGTGGCGAGCGAAGCTGGCTCGGGCGGCCGGGGCCGCGCGGGCACGCGGGTCTTGGACACAGCCGCTTCCATCAGCGGCGGCGCCGTGTCGTCCTGCGGCCGGTCGAGGCCATTTGCGCCGAACGGCAAGCGCACGTCCGAGCGCACTGTCCAAGCGTTGCCGGCGGCGCGCTGGGCCAGGCGGTGCAGCAGGCCCGTCATGCCGCCCCCACCATGGCCAGGTAGCTAGCCCGCCGCGTCGGCGTCAGCGCCAGGATCTGCGCCTCGCTCCAACCGTAGGCGCTGGCCAGATGGTGCACCTCGCGCAGCAGCACCAGCGCGCGTGCCTCGATCTCTTCCCACAGCAGCTGCCCGGCGTCCAACTGCACCAGGTCCGCATGGCCGCAGGCCACGCACTGCAAGGCCAGCGCCAGGTCGGCTTGCGGGTCCAGCGCGTCCAGCCCTTCTTCGACGGCCCGCAGCGCCGCCTCATCCAACCGCGCGGCATCGCCGGCCAGGGTGCAGCGTGCGAGTACCTGGCGCGCGGCGCGTTCGGCATCCGCGTCGGCCGCCACGGCCGCCAAGTCGCGCAGGCTGGGCGCGCGCACGCGCAGGCCGGCGACCTCGGCCTCGCGCGGGGCCAGGTCGTCGTCCTGGGCAGGGGCGAGCAACTCCCGCGCGTCCAGCGCAAAGGCCAGGCGCTGGCCGCATCGCGGGCAGTCGGCATGGCCGTCGATGCGCGGGCCGAAGCAGGCCGCGCGCAGTTGCAGCAAGCTGGCGTTGACCGCACCCAGCGGCAGGTCGGCGATGGCCTCGGCCGGCCAGTCCGGGCGGGCCGCGGCGGCCAGCAGCGCGCTGCGGTCGAGCGCGTGGCGGCTGGCGCCACGCTCCCACAGCGACAGCAGTTCAGAGCCGGCCAGCGCGCGCATCGCCACCTTCCGCACCGGGTCGTCGTTCAGGCAGGTTCGTTGAAGGTGGGCTCGGCCGGTTCGACCACGTCGTAGTCGCGCTCCCAGCCCTCGTTCTCGAGCTTCAGGGTCTGGATCGCGACGGCGTTGGCGTTGGCGTCCAGGTCCGGCAGCGCCTGGTACTCCGACACCCAACAGCGGAACACCTTGTAGGCGATGGCGAGCTGGCCGGCCTCGTTGTAGACCTCGATGATCAGGTCCTTGCGAAAGTTCGCCAGCGAAACCTCGGCGCCCAGCCCGGAGCCGAAGTTCCAGACCTTGTTGGCCCAGCGCTCGAACTCGACGTCGTGCGTGACGCCGCGCTCCAGCGTGATGGCCTCGAACTTGGTGCGGCCCGGGGACTTGCGCGTGGAAGACGGATCGCCCCCCTCGCGATGCTCCACCGGCTCGGTGCTGCGCTTGAGCGCGCCGACCTTGGAGATCCCGGCCACGTAACGGCCGTCCCACTTGACGCGGAATTTGAAGTTCTTGTAAGGGTCGAAGCGGGTGGCGTTGACGCTGAACTGTGCCATGTCGTTCTTCCTCGATCAGGTTGGGATCTGGCCGGCCATCTGCTGGATCTTGATGACCACGAACTCGGCCGGTTTCAGCGGCGCAAAGCCAACGACCACGTTCAGCACGCCCAGGTTGATGTCGGCCTGCGTGGTGGTCTGGCTGTCGCACTTGACGAAGTAGGCGTCGCGCGCCGAGGCGCCCTGGAACGCACCCTGGCGGAACAGCCCCTGCATGAAAGCGCCGAGGTTCAGGCGCACCTGCGCCCACAGCGGCTCGTCGTTGGGCTCGAACACCACCCATTGCGTGCCGCGGTACAGGCTTTCTTCGAGGAACAGCGCGAGTCGGCGCACCGGCACGTACTTGTATTCGTCGGCGCTGACGTCGGCGCCGCGCAGGGTGCGCGCGCCCCAGACCACGCGGCCGTTCACACCCATCGAGCGCAGGCAGTTGATGCCCAGCGGATTGAGTTGGCCGTTCTGCAGGTCGTTCAGATTGATCTGCAGGTCCTGCACGCCGTTGAGCGCCGCGTCGAGCCCGGCCGGCGCCTTCCAGACGCCGCGCGCCACGTCGGTGCGCGCCATGATGCCGGCCACCGCGCCGCCGGGCATGAAGGTGTCGACACGGCTGTCGCGCAGCGGGTCGACCATGCGCAGGCACGGGAAGTACAGCGCGGCATTGCGCGCACCGGGGCCGCTGAGGTTGAGCCCGGTGCGGCCGGTCTGCGCATTGGTGACGGCGCTCGCCGCCGGCACGGCCCAGCCTGGATCGGGGTCGACGACCAGCATGGCGCGGCGCTCCACGCACAGCGCCAGCGCTGCCTGCCAGACGTTGGCCGGCACCGGGGTGTAGGTGGACGGCAGGGTGGTGGTGTTGCGCGCCAGCGGCGGGATCACAAGCAGGTTGAACAGGTCGGCATGGGCCAGTGCATGGATGCCGGTGCGGCCGGCGGCATTGCCCAGCAGGTCCTCGGCGCGCAGCGGGGGGCCGTCGTTGCCGCCGGCGGCGTCGATCCATGTGATGGTGGTGGGCGTGACGGTGGAGGTGGGCCGCGCCGCCGGCACCGCGCCCAGCGCCCGCACCAGCGTGGATTCGCGCTCCAGCACCAGCGGCAGGTAGCGCGGGTCGCCGGCGGTGGTGGACACCGCGCCGATGGTCTCGAACACGAAGTCGTCGCGGCCCGGCCGCACGCGGTAGCGCAGGCGCAGGTTGAAGCGCGTGGTGTCGGCGGCTGGCAGGCCGCTGTCGGTGCCATGGTCCACTGCGGCCGACAGCCGGCCACCCCAGGCGCCCAGGCTTGCCGCCGTCAGCACCAGGTTGTCGCCGCCAGCCGGCAGCGTGAGGGTGGCGGCCGAGGCCGGGGCTGGGGCCGGGGCTGGGGCTGGGGCCGGGGCTGGGGCCGTGCCGACGAGTCGCACCACCAGCGCCAGCGCGCCGCCGTTCAGGTAGAAGTCGCGCACCGAATAGGACATGGGACAGTCCGCGACCAGGCCGCCGAACCGGCGCTCGTAGTCAGCGAAGCTCGTCAGCATCACGGGTTCGTCGGTGGGGCCGGAGGCGGCCCGCCCGACGAAGGCCGTGATCGAGGTGGCCACACCGGTCAGGGTGCGCACGCCACTGGGCACTTCTTCCACGTAAACGCCTGGGTAACTCAGGGCACTGGGCATACATTCCCCTCCATCAATTGATGATCAAGAGCCTGGCGGCTCCGCTTGCGATCCCTCATGGCCTGCGGGCCGGGCGGCGCGGTACACCGTCTGGCCGTCCGGGCCGAATGCGCACTCCATCTCGCCGTTGGCCACCAGCGCGGCCAGCGCCGCACCGACAACTTCTGGCGAACTCCTCGCCGTCCGCGGCTGCAGCCACCAGGCGGCGATGCCCGCGATGGTGTCGCAGGCCTGCGGATTCGCGCGCACGTAGCGGCCCAGGGCCGCTACCACTTCCGTCACCGCAATCACGTCGTCGCGCCGGGCATTCAAGTCCACCCCACGAAGTCACGAACGCATCAGCTTGCAGCAAGCGTGCCATCTGCTTCTCAATTGCAAGTGCTTGATTTGATTGAATTTTTTGACAGATCCCTGGGGTTGTTGTGCGTTCGGATGCACAGCCCCTCCATGGCCATCCGCAGACGCTGCGTTGGCGGTTTCCGCAGAGCCGCTGTGGCGAATGGGGTGCGTGTCGCGGCGGACACGGGTGTGCTTGCGTCGACATGGGGCCGCGCGAGCGGCGCGAGAATCCCATCCACCAAACAGTGGAGAAGTGCGGGGGGCGGGGAAAGGGAGGCGGCGCTAAACGCTACCGAGCGCGCGTGCCTTGACGCCGTATTTCTTGACAAGTCGACTCAGCGAGGCCCGTTCGATGCCGGTCAGCCGTGCGGCTTCGCTGATGTTGCCGGCCGTGCGCGACAGCCAGTCCTCGATGAAGCGTCGCTCGGCTTGGTCGGCGGCTGCACGCTTGGCCGCGCGCAGCGAATGCGGAGGCGTGGCGGCTGGCACAGCGGGGACGCCAACCTGGGCCAGCTCGGGCGTGCATCGGCGCAGATCGTCGACGCCGACCTCGGATCCCTGGCAGACCACGTGGGCCTTGAGCAGCACGTGCTCCAGCTGGCGCACGTTGCCGGGCCAGTCGTAGGCACGAAGCAGCGCCAGCCCGGGCTCGCCGATGCGGCGCGCAAAGCCGTCGGTCTGTCGCGCCGCCTTGGCCAGCAGGTGCGGCACCAGCAGGGTCAGGTCGTCAAGACGCTCGCGAAGCGGCGGCAGGCTGACGCGGAAGGCGTCCAGCCGGTAGAGCAGGTCGTCACGGAACATGCGCGCCGCCGCCTTCTCGTGCAGGTCAACGTTGGAGGCCGCGACGATGCGCACGTCCGCATGGTGCAACGTGTTGCCCCCCAGCGCCCGATAGCTGGAGTCCTGCAGAAAGCGCAGCAGCACGCCTTGGCCACGCGGCGACAGCGCTTCCACTTCGTCCAGGAACAGCGTCCCGCCCTCGGCCAGGCGCACCAGGCCCTGGCGCGCTTGGCTGGCGTCGGTGAAAGCGCCGCGGGTGTGGCCGAACAACTCGCTCTCGACCAGTGTGTCGGGCAGCGTCGCGCAGTTGACCGGGATGAACGGGCAGTGCCGGCGCTGGCTCTGGTAGTGCACCGCACGCGCGACCAACTCCTTGCCGGTGCCGGTTTCGCCGGCGATCAGCAGCGGCGCGGACCACGCGGCGTAGAGCTTCACTAGCTCCATGGCTTCGCGAAAGGGCGGGCTGTGGCCGACAAGATTCTGCGCCAGCGCCGTACAGGCGTGGCCGTCACCATCGGCCTCTGGACAGACTGCGGTCTGCGTGTATGAAGAGCTGTTTGTGCGCATTCTTCGTCCGTCCTCAACCCGCCGATGTGGGCAATCCCCGGATTCGCTCACTCTTACTGCCTGGCGAAAAGCTTCGCGGACCAAGTCGCGCCTGCGTTACGTTCGCGTCGTCACAGAAGAGAGCGGTCGACTTCCATCGCATGACTTTGGAGAACACACGCCCTTGTTCTTTTGAAATGGCAATAGCCCACGTCGCGCGAGATCCAGCTCCCGCGCGGCGACCCGCCTCCCCGAGTTTTTTAGTTCAGCCGAGCCAGCCGTGAACACGCCTAACGCCCGGTGACCGAATACCGCAGCGTGGATCACCCCGGCGCTGCCTGGCAACGCGCAGCAACGTGTTCGCTCCGATCGAATTGCAGCGCTGCTTCGGTGGACCAGAAAGTGCGCCGCATTGCGGCTCGAGACCTACGACACGACTCGCCGCGAACCCAACGAAGCGCGCCCATCATCCGTCCACAGGGCAGAACGCGCATCTACCAAACGAACTAGTGACGTGAGTCAGAAGTTTGACGTCTCCCGCCGAACCCGGGGCGTTTCAAAACCAGAGGTACGGCTGCTCTCCGGCAGCCCCGGAGGGGCGCGAGGAGAAGCAAAGCAAGGAGGAGCAATGAAAAGGTCGAACTTCAGCGAAGAGCAGATCGCCTGCGCGTTACGGTTGGTCGATGCAGGAGAGCATGAGCTCGCAGCTCGTGACAGACGAATTGATGATAGACGTGTGGCGCCGCGGTAAGCCCGTGACGTTGCCGCATCACTCGGACCAAGGCAGCCCATACACCAGAGAGCACTTCCATCAGCTGCTCAAAGAGTAAGGCACTACCTGCAGCATGCGCCACGCAGGAGAAGTCTGCGACAACTCGGCCATGGAGAGCTTTCCAGGTCGAACCACTCACAGCAGCGGTGGGCCAGCGCTACGGCCAGATTCGCGGCACCCTCGAGCGCAAAGGTCAGCCCGCCGGCAACAACGACCTCTGGGTCGCCGCTCACGCCCGTGCTGAAGGTCGCCAACAACGAGCGTGAGTTCTGCCGCGTCGGCGATCTGGCGATTGAGAACTGAGCTTCATGAATCCGGCGACGCCAGCCGAAGATTTTGTCAATCCCACTCTCAAATGTCGCATTCCTGGCTAAGTAGAGATGTCGCATCTCTAAGGTTTGCCCAGGGCGCATTGACTGCCTTGCCTCAGCATGCGCACAGGCTTGTCAGCCGGAGGCAGGACGCATGCCTGAAACCACCACCTTGCCTTGCAACTTCTGGTTCGTGAGGGGTAGGCGCGAGAGCCGCCGCTGTGCGGATCGTGGCCTCGGTCTGCGCCTGTGACTGTGAACTGGCGCGAACGTTTGGTGCCGGGCAGGGTCTTCTTGGCGTACGGTGCCTGGCCAGAGTTCGTTCGATGTGGCATGTTTGACGCGTGACGATCATCCCGCCTGGATCACGTCTGCAGCACATGGCTCAGGCGCTTGTTCTCCACGATCGCCCCCATGTCGACTTGCGGCAGCCGGTTGCAGCGTTTCGTACGCCAGGGGTCTGAGGATGACCCCCGTGGCATTCACAAAGCTTCTCTGCCGCAAGAGCGTCGGGCCGAAGTCTGCATAGCGTTCGCAAATCATCGAGATCGCACGCTCGGCAATGCCTGGCGCCAGCTGATTGTTGCTGGCACGCCCGCGCTTGCGTGAGACCCGCCTACCCCGGCTTGGGTGGCGGCGGATGGGTGTATGCGTAGCTGGGCATCACCCGCTGGCGCAGGAATGCCGACACTTCCGCATTGAGTTTGCGTTCGCTGTCCAAGTCGTTCGGCAGCGCCAAGTGAAGCGCCGGGTACAGGCTGAAACGGTACAGGTCGAACGCCACCTCCACCACGTTTCCGTACGCGATCGCTGCCTGCACACCGGCACGGTACGACAGCCGCGCCAGCACGAGCGAGATCAACGCCAGCCCCAGCCATGGCGGGTGGCGCCACAACAGCGCGCCGCACACCAGCGCGGCCAGAAAGAACACTGCGGCGAAGCGCAGCGTCACGTCCATCTGGTTGCGCGCATCGCCCAAAAGGCTGCGCATTGACTCGGGCAACAGCGGGAACAGTCGCGGCCAGATCACCACGCCGTCCAGTCCGTAGGCACGCTGCGGTCGGTCCTCGGCGGCGCGCAATACATTTCCGAGCGCAGTGGGCATCAACCGGTCGGCCGACGGATAGCGTTGCATCAGTGCCGCTGCGCTTGCCTGCATGCGCTGGCGGGTCGGCGCATCGGGCTGGCCGGCACCTTCGTAGCCCAGTGCCTTCACCAGTGCATCGCGTCGGCGCGCCTGGCGCGCGGTGGCGAGGCGCGCCAGATCGCGTGCTCCCGGTGCATTGCCCCAGTAACCCTCCAGCAGGCGCACCAGCGAAAGCTGCAGGGGGTGCAGCACGAGCGCCAGCGCGAGTAGCGCGGCCACCAGCAGCAGTGCCTCGCCGCCGTCCGGGTTCTTGGCAGAGGCCCACAGTTTGCCCAAGTCAGGTGCGGCCTGCGGCGCGCCGCTCGCGAGCAGCGAGGCGATCAATCCGAACAGCGCCAGGTTCGGCAGCAGGCCGATAAGCGACAAGCGCGGGCCGACCTCCTTCAAGCCGCTGTCGATCAGGCCGTCGAGTTTCATCGGTGCGACCTTCAGCCTTGCAGGACAAGCGTTTGGTCGGGGTGGCGAGCACAGTTCGGCGCATCGTCAAATACGATGGTCACGAGCGAGTAGCCGCAGTCGCGCCGCGGGCACACCCAGTTCGTGGTGCTGTAGTTCCCCACGCCCGGCAGCAGCATGGCGTCGGATGCGCCGACACCCTTCAGGCCGTCGCCGACGAACGCGATCGTCGCTTCGCGGTTCACGGTGCCGAGCAGAACTCCACCGCGCCGCACCTGAATCTCGGTGCACGAATCGTCGCCGCCGAAGGTGCTGACCAGTGTGCCGAGCACCTGCGCATCGCTGGCGCCGCTCACGTCCACGGCCACGGCCGCGCCGGCGTCGTGCGCCGCCACTTTCGCCACGATGAGCTTATCGAGTAGTCCCATGGTGTCTTCCTTTCGCGAAACGGATTTGCGGCTTGCCGACCGCGAAAAAGGCGGCCCAGTGCACCGGGTGAGCGTAAGGGCGCTCGGGCCCGCCTTGCAAGCGGGTCGCGGCCGCCTCGAGCATGAAGCGCGCTGCCGGCTGCAGGCGCTGTTCGTGCATTGCCAAGAACCGCGCGCGTGCCTCGTCGCGCGGCATCTCGCGCAAAGTGCCGGCGCTCTCGCGCAATGCGGTCACGACGTCGAACGCGTCGCCCGACGCCGCGAGCCGGCGGTAGAACAGGTCGGCGGCGAGCAGCGTGAGCGACTCGGGCACCGGCCACAAACTGCACACCACCGCGCCCACGCCGGCCAGCAAAAGGGCCGCGGGCAAGCCGCCGTATTCGTCGATCACCGGCTCGAAGCCACCGGAGGCGGTTTCACAGGCGGAGAGAAAGGCCACGCCGAGCCGGTTCAAGCGCGCGCCGACGCCGATGTCGCCCGCCGACCAGAGCTCGGCACTGCGCAGCGGCGCGCCGTCGCGGTACGACGTCCACAACGTGCCGGTAACGCTGAATTCGAGCCTGCGCTCGAGCGGCGTGCCATCGTCGCGCCGGATCTCATGCAGGCGGCCGCGCCCGTCGATGTTGGTGTGACGCCGGCCGTCCCCTTGCTCCTCCCATGCCTCGGCAGCCGCGGCCAGCACGCCGAGCGGGTCGGCGCCGGGCAAGCCCAGCGCGCCGGCGCCCGCGTGCATCAGCAAAGCCGATGCACGGTCGCGGTCGGGTTCCGATCGCCCGTGACCACAGAAGTGCAACACACCCGCACGACGCAATGCGGGTGCCACGAGCGCTTCGGTGGCGCGCTCGTGCGCGAAGCGTTCGACGGCGAAGCCGGCGCCGCCCAAGGCGCTCTGCACCGCTGCGCTTTCGGCGGCGGCGAGCGGCAGATCGCCGGTCGGGTTCTCGACGATCACCGCGCGGCGTGAGCTCGGTGGACGCGGCGCACGTGAGGCCAGCAGGTGCGCGAGGCTGGGCGCACTCGCGATCTCGATCTCGGACAGCGAGGGGAGCGCCCAGAACGGCAGCAGGTGCAGATAGCGGTGCGCGACGATCGTCAGCCGGCGCACGCCGAACTCGCGTGCTGCCTTCGCAATCCAGCGCCCGAGGTCGGCGTCGACCGCGGCGAGCAGGCCATCAAGCACCGCGGCGTGTTCGAGGCCGAGCTCCGGCGCGCCAATCGCGAAGAGCCAACCCGGGCGCGCCTCGTCGCCTGCCATCACACGCATCCAATAGCCGTGGGTCCATTCGCTGATCCATTGCGCGCGGCTCGGCTGCTCGCGGTCGCCGTGGCGCACCAGCACCGCAAGCGTGCCGCATAAACTGCTGCCGATCGAAAGCACTGCCTCGTGTTCAACGAGCACCGCTGCCACTTCAGCGAGGCCGGGCGACACCAGCGCCGACGCATCGAACTGAGGCCGCAGCCTTCGGTAGCGCTCGTACACCCGTGCATGGCGCGACACCTGACCGTGCATGCGGTCACCGGCGTCAGCGCGGTCGGGGGTGGCGGCCGTCGCCGTCGAACCAAGCGGTGCGCCGCGCTCGTGCGCATGCAGCTCGCGCTCGAGGCGCAACAGCGTTCGCCCGCGCGGGATCGTGCGCAACCATGCGCGCTGGCGCAGGCGCAGGCTGCGCGCGGCATCCAGCGCACGCAGGGCCTCGTCCCAGCGCCCAAGCGCACCGAGCGCGAAGGCGTGATGCGTGGCCAGGTTGCTGAAATGCTCGCCTCGGTCCTGAACATCGGCGTCGCGCAGCGCATCGAGGTAGTCGTCGCGCGCCGCATCGATCAGCGGTGCGAAGAGCTGCGCCGCCGTCTCGTGCTCGCCGAGTTCGAGGCGCCGGCGTCCTTCGTGGTACGCGACGATGCGGTCAATGTCGTCCGGCACCGACTCGCCGCTGCGCGCGGCAGCCCAGGCCGTCGCCGCGACTGCGGCGTTGCTCTCATCGACGTCAATCAGCATCGCGAGCAGCATACGGCTCTGGCGCAGCTCACGGTCGCTCGAACGCTCGACACCGATCGCGTCGGCGCGTTGACGCGCGAGAGCGGACTGTTCCTTGAGACGCGAAGCTTCGCCGGCGTCGCGCGCCTCGATCGCCAGCTTGGCGTGAAACTTGAGCGACGCAACGTCCAGGCGGCGCGGCAGCTGCGGCTCGCCTTCGATGGGCAGCCGCTGCCGGGCCTGCTCATAGAGCGACACGGCTTCATCCTCGGCAGCAAGGCCATGATCGAGCAAGTCGATCACCGACGAGACGAACGATGAGGGATCGTCGTCGTTCAGCGCTGCGCCAAGCCGTTGGCGCACGAGAGTCTCGGCTCGTTGCAGGTCGCGCTGAGGGTGCGACTCGGGCAGCGACAGGATCGCTCGCGCAACGATGCCGCCGATGCGTACATGGCCCTGCGCCATCAGGAGCATCTCCTCGCCCACCGCGACACGGCGCTCGTCGTCGTCGGCGCGCTTGGTGAGGCGAGCGCCGCCGATCCAGCGCAGCAAGAAAGCCCCGGATTCTTCGCTCAGCGCCGTGTAGGGCCCGGGCGTGTTCTCGAGCCTGGCGAGTTCGCCCAGGGAGTAGGCGAAGCCCATGCCGAAGCGCGCGAAGCCTTCGCCAAGCGCCGCGTCGCGTTGTGCGTCGTCCGCTGCGGCGAGCGCACGCTGCACCAAAGCGAAATGATGTTTCGCATCCGCCTTGCTCACTTTTCGTGCTTCTTCGCGAGCCATTGGTGGACCATACGCCGCATGCAGTAACGCGGCAATGCTTGTACTGTGGGTCGGCGCATCACGAGCCGTGGACTAAGGGCAACCTCGACACTGAAACAGCCCGAAGAGCAGCTCCGTTTGGTACGAGGCAGCCCATTGACAAGATCAGGCAGTGAGAGCGCCACGATGATGGACAACCTGTTCGACCAGCATGGCCTGTCCCCGTCCACCGGGCAAGAACGGGCAGCCTATGGCGAAGCCCTGATCGAACGCTGTCTGCGGACCTCTCGGCCCGGTTTGGCCGAGGATTCAGTCGGCAGAACCTGTGGCAGATGCGGCTCTTCTATACGGCCTGGCCTACAGCCCGCATTCACCAACCGCTGTCTGGTCAATCGCGCGCACGCCGAATTCCCCAGACATCGTCTGGAGAATCAGCCCTGCCCGAGAAACGCCAGACGGTGTCTGGAGCATTTCCCGACCTGCCTGCGATCGCCCAGCTGAAGAGGTCCATCCAATCTGGACGCCCACTATGTGGAGAGCGCGATCCTCCAGTGCGACCCCAGAGCACGTCGGCGCAGAACTGGAAGCAGGCCCGACGGATTGACCAGTCAGCAGGCGCACTGCCACCGATGGCCTCGCCAGCCGCAGCTGTCGTCCGTCTCGTTCGGGCAGTTCACCCGATCTTCGCGCCCGGCTCTCGGATGCCTTGACTTTGCGGCTGATCGCCAGCCCGCTGGCCCCGCACCGTGTTGGGTGTCCCCTTGAACCACGACTTCGGTCTGGCATCGCGGCCGCGGTGCCAATCGGCGAGCACGTCCACCGCAACGGAATGGCGGATATAGCGGTGCCAAATGAACGCGAGATCGAAGATCAGGATGCCCAGCCACCAAAGGTAGAGGAAGGCAACGCCCGCCAGCACCGCGGGCCAGACCGGTTCCGCGAGGCTGGGATCGAACAACCGTCCCATGATGATGAAGAGAATCATCACTGCGCCGGATGCCAGCAGTATCCGGCGTCCGAACGTCGGTCGCCGCGGCGCCAACCAGCCGCTTGCAGCCACGATCACGGAACCGACCGCAAGCGCCCACAGCCCTAGCTGCTGCGGCGACAGCTTGGCGGGCGCAGACAGACTGAACGCCTCGCCGACAAAGCCGGCTACGTCATCCGGAAGGTAGATTGCGCACGCCGCGATTCCCACGGTCAGCGCCCCAAGGGCCAGCGCAAGCCATCTGAGGTCACCTTTGCGCACGAGGCGCGGCAAGCGCGCCGCGATGGTGACACTCAGCAGGAGCAGGCCCAGCAGGAACACTTGGCGCGCGAAGTCGGGCTGAAGGACGGAAGTGTTCCCCTCGTTCGAACCCAGGAAGGCCGTCAGCGCCTTGAGCAGCACGAACACGGCCGTGACGTGCAGCAGCGCGGTTAGCGCGTAGGGCAGGGCCGTGCTGACGATCCCTCTGCCCACCAGGCTCCTGGGCACTTGCGCCGGCGCCTTACGCTTCGGCGGTGGCAAGACGACGTCGTCAATGAAATGACTGAAGACTTCAGTGTCGTTCCAGTAGTCGTTGTGGGCCTTGCCGGGCAGCCAATACCGGCTGAAGCCAAAGTCGTGCTTGAGCGTATCGAACTCGAACGCCTGACACCCCTGAAGCTGCAGGAACTCGATCGCGGTATCGAGTTTGAAGCCGATCGGATCGCCAAAGTCGTAGTAGTTCCGCCACTTGATTTTTCCCTGAAGCACGGGACGCGCCGTTCCGCCGCCGGGCGGAAGGACGATGCGCCCCGCGTCGTCCATCTGCGCGCGAATGTCAAGCTTCTCCCAAAGCTTCGGCCACAGTGCGAGATGTTTGTCGATCGGCGAGCCGATGGTCATGAATCCCCGTACGTACTGAATCCAGTCGGTTGACTTCTCAGAGCTGGGATTCATCGGGTCTGCTACCGTCGGCTTGGCGAGCGCCTGCAGCAAACCCAGAAAGCTCACCACCGTGCCCTCGCTGTGGGCGACGACGTAAATCTCCGGCGAACCTGGAAACTCCTGTTTGAAGCGCTCCACGATCTGCGCCATCGCGTCGTGGAAGCGGTAGACGATCCTGTCGCGGTAGAACTTGAAATCGGTGACAAGCTGCACATCACCGACGTAGTCGCGCAGCAGCGGCGCCAAGTCGAATTTGAAGACCCCCGCCTTTTCCGCCACGGTCAACAGGTTCTCCATCACGGCTACCGTTTCAATGATTTCCTCGACGACACCGGCGCCGAGCATGAAGTCCTCGGGCAGCAGCTGACGCTCCTGAACGTTACGCAGGTAGAGCGCATGCGCGCGGCTGACCACCGAGCTGGCCCATGCCTTGGTCTCTTCAAGTGTGTCCTCCTCCTTGACGACAGCCCGGGGGATATCTGCCCAGAAGACCTCGGCAAATCCAATGCTCGCCAGCGGGTCGGTCGGCTCCGCATCCAGCCGGCTCACATGAACCTGACCGGCCTTGCCGATGTAGAAGAACCCCAGCGGCATGACGGGCAAGGGCGGACAGCTGCGATCGCCGAAGCGCCGCGCGACAGCGCGGATCGTGCTGCTGCGCCGCTGGCTGCCTATGCCGTGGATGGCGACGATCACCTTGGTGATCGGAGGCAGGACGGTTCCGGCGGGCGAGAGCGCCCCTGCGCTCCCGGGGATACCCATCGTCGCATGGGATTCGGTGGTCGACGCATCGGACATGGAGGCCTCCTGAGATCGAGTAACGCTGCTGTGGCGATGAAGAGATTAGGCGTCCCGCTGCGGCCTCGCCTCCCCAGGAACGATGAGATCCGCACTGCGCAGCATCGATGCCATGAGGTCGTCTTCGCTGGCCGCCGCGCCAGCACGCATCCAGCCCAGCCGCACGGGTTCTTGCACGGCAGCGGACAGCAAGGCTTGCGCTTCCTTCCGGCAGCGCTCTTCGACGGGATCGCGTGCCGTCTCGCATCCCGCGCGAAAGTGATCCGACGCGCCAAGCAGCCGCGTGGCCAATTCGAAGCGTCCACGCCGCGCCATCAACCAGGCCAGTACGTCCGCGCGCGCGACCAGGATGCCGCAGCGTGCAAGCACCGGTACGGCTTCGCCAGCGACGAGTTCGGCCTCGTCGAGTTGGTCCTCAGCCGTCAGAGCCGCGATCAGGCCAGCCAGCGCATTCGAAAGCGTCAGGCCTGCGTTCGCATGGCGCGAGCGCTCGGCCAGCGCGCGGTAGCGCGCTGCAGCTTCGTGGGCATTGCCGGCCTCCAGATGGATGCGGGCGATGTCGTCGAGCAACACAAGTTGATAGCGATCAATACCCGCTTCCTGAGCTTTCTCGTAGGCCAGCGACGAGCAGCGCAGGGCTTCGTCGGATCGGCCCGCCTTGGCCAGCCAGAGACCTTCGACGCGCAGCCGCCGCATGCAGTCGGCAAGTGGCCACATCTCGTCTTCCATGGACTTCGCGCGCTCCAGCGCCTGCGCGGCACCGAGCAGATCCCCCGCATCGAGCAGCGCCTCCGCCATGTGGCGCCGGCATGCATGCACATGGCGGTCATTGCCGAGCTCGATGAACAGGCGTTCGGCGCGCCTGAACGCCTCCGAGCAGCGGGACGAGGGCAGGCGGCCGTCGAGGCCGATGCGGCCGTACCATTGCCAGTACTGGGCGACCAGACTGCGTGGGAGCGATTCACTCACGAGCGGTTCGACTTCCAGCAACCGCCTGCGCGCCTCCTGCACTGCCCCCTCCACTGCAATAACCATCGACGGCAGCGTGGCCAGCGCGACCGCGACGAGGGGATTGCGCCCGCCGCCATAGGCCCATTCATAGGCGCTTCGTACATTGCCCATCTCTGCCAGAAGCGCATCAGGGCGCCGCTGCTTGATGGCACGCTCCAGGGCGTGGCGGGTCACATCCGCATGGCGCGCGATCCATTCATCGGTCTCGCCGGTGAGCGCCAGCTGCTCGAGCGCATGTTCACGCGTCGACTCGAGCATGCGATAGCGCGGGCGAGGCTCACCTTCGGCGATGACGAGGGATTTCTCCACCAAGCTGCTGAGGTGCTCGAGCGCGGACCAGGCATCGATGGAGCCGGCGGCCGCGAGTTCCTGGGCACCTTCGAGTGAAAAGCTGCCAACGAAGACACCCAGACGGCGATAGACGGCACGTTCGTCCTCATCCAGGAGGGCATGACTCCAGTCCAGCGCCGCGCGCAGCGTTTGGTGGCGCTTGGGGGCGAAGCGCGAGCCACCGGTCAACATGCGAAAGCGTTCGCCGATGCGCTCCTCCACCCCGACTACGCCAAGCACCGGAACACGCGCCGCCGCAAGTTCGATGGCCAGGGGTAGCCCGTCCAGGCGGTGGCAGATGTCGATGGAGGCCGCGATATTGCTCGCGTCAAGCTTGAACGAGGGCTGTAGCGCGCGGACCCGTTCGACGAACAGCCGGACAGCGCCGTAAGCTGCAGGATCGGTGACCTGTGCGTTCGCGGGGACCGACAGCGGCGCCAAGCGAAAAACCTGTTCAATGGCGAGCTTGAGGGGTTCCTGTGTGGTGGCCAGGACGCGCAGCGCCACCGCATCGCAAAGCACGCGTGCGATCACGGCTGCGATCTCGTCGGTCAGGTGTTCGCAGTTGTCCATGACGAGCAGCGCGCGCCGCTCGCGCAAGACCATGCACAGCTCGTCCAGTGGCTCGCGCAATCCCGGCAACGTCAACCGCATGGCCTGCGCGATTGTCTGCACGAGCAGCTGGCCATCGTTCACCGACGCAAACTCGATGACCCAGACGCCGTCCGGGCAACTTGGCGCCAGCGCAGCCGCGACCGCCACGCCCAGCCTTGTCTTGCCAATGCCGGCGGCACCCACGATCGACACCAGGGGGTGCTGCTCCACGA
The DNA here is from genome assembly GCF_964253985.1 of Variovorax sp. LjRoot290. Taxonomy (NCBI): domain Bacteria; kingdom Pseudomonadati; phylum Pseudomonadota; class Betaproteobacteria; order Burkholderiales; family Comamonadaceae; genus Variovorax; species Variovorax sp. LjRoot290. Next base: position 207,729 of record NZ_CAXURW020000002.1, read on the forward strand.
GCAGTTGCAGGGTATCGGACTCGCTGCTGCGACCGTAGAGCTCCGGCAGACGAGCCGGCACATTCCCAGCCTCGGCGCGCTGCGCGGAAATGCCCACTGGCGGTCCTTGCGCGATCTGGGGCACTTCCGCCGCCTCGTCGAAGCCGCCATCGACCGGCAGCATGAAACGGTAGCCTCGCCCCGGTATCGTTGCGATGGCATTCGGCCCCAGCATCCGGCGCAGCGTGGAGATCTGTACCTGGAGGTTGTTCTCCTCGACGATCACGCCTTTCCAAACGATGTCGAGCAGTTCGTGCTTGGAGACCGCGCCGCGCCGGCGTTCGACCAGCATCCGAAGCAACCCGATGCCGCGCGCGCCCAACGGCGCGCGCTTGCCCTCGATGCGAAGCTCGTGGGCGGCGAGATCCAGCTCAGCGTGTCCAAAGCGGTAGACGGGACCTTCGTCGTCGGGGACGGGCGTGCCTGACACCATGGAGGCGCCTCATGCGAGCGCGATCTTCACTTCTGTGAGGGAGCGGAAATAGGGGTCCGGCCACCAGCCTGTTGCTTCGGCAAGGCTTGCCTTCGGGAATTCATCCAGGAATGCCGCGACCGCCGCCTTCGTCACCTCCCATGCCAACGTTGCACCGATGCAATTGTGGATGCCGTGTCCGAATCCATAGATGCGGTCGCGGTGCTCTTTACGGCGAATGTCGAACAGGTCTGGGTTCTCGAAGTATTTGGAGTCGCGATTCGCCGATCCATAGACCACGGTGACCTTGTCCTTTGCGCTGAGCGGGTAACCGCCCAGCGAACAGTCTTCTTCACAGTCCTCGGCGACCCAGCGGTCCGCCATCTGGAACGGGGCCTCGTAGCGAAGCATCTCCCAGACCGCGTTCTCGAGCAACTCTGGATTCTCTTTGAGGAGTTTCCACTGTTCGGGGTGGCGAAGCAGGTTGTAGATCCCGGTCGTGATGAGGAACTCGGTCGAGAGAAAGCCACCCAGCGCGAAATGCGATGCAGTGTTGGTGATCTCGTCCATGCTCATGGGCTTTGCTTTCATGCTCTCGTCCACGTTCCCTGTCTCTCTTGACATCGGACAGCGGCCTTGGCTTCGCATGCCCGACATGAGGGTGCAGGGTTGATCGCTGGCGCCTTGAACACTTGCCACCCCTGCGAAATATGCGTGCATTGCGAGGCTGGCGGTCCCCGCGGCGGACCGCATCTGGGGCAGTGCGTCGGGATCGTGCCCTTTCAGCATGGCACGTGCCCAGTGCTCGACGTGCAGGCGCTCAGAATCGGAGGGGATGCCCATGACCTCCATGAAAACATCCGTCGGCAATCTGGACGCAAATTGCTCGACCAGGTTCATCGTCGGCGCGCCGTGCAGTCGTGCGAGCAGATCCTTGCTCCGGTCCAGGAGAGCTGGATTGAGCCTCCCCTTCTCCGGCTCGTGCCCCAGCACGCGCTTGACCGAGTCCCCGAGCAGGCCCTCCATCACCGGCCTGACCTCGCCATGCCGCGGTGGATCCATGAAGAACAGGCCATCGGCGCTTTCGCCATTGATGCCGAAAGGCATGCGCTGTGGGGCGCGATTTTTTCCCGGCTTGAGGAACAGTTCCTTCTTCTCGCAAACCTCTCTCACCAAGTCGTTACTGAACACCCAGAGACTGTTGTGCCCGCCTGCAACCTTGTAGACGGGCTGGTGTTCCCTGAAATCCGCAAAGAACCTGTATGGGTCGTTTCTGAACGCGACCCCGCCGGGGACGAAGGCCGGAAGCGCCGCGCGCGTCCTCCCTGCCGCCGCACTGGGAGGTGCTGGGATGGCCTGGGCTTGGCTTTTCAGCCACGCACCTTGGCCAATCCATCGAAGGCCACCCAACCCGGGCATGAACAGGTAGAGGCTACCCTTGGTCCTTGTCAGCGCAGGCACTTCGACGGGGATCGCATCCCGAGGGCCTTCGACGCTGAAGCTGAAGGGTGTCGGCCTGGTGGCGATGAAGGGGTCCTGCGTCCCCCGCAATCCAGGACTGGACAGATCCTGACGTCCCCACACGGAGAGCAGGAACTCGAACTGGGACTCCAGGTCGCCGCACATGAACATGCCCACCAGCCCGCGCGGCACCGCGCGCGCGCTGTCGTCCGCCGTCGAGTCGTATGCCGGTCCATACGGCATGCCACGGCGAAGAACGAGCCGTCCCCACGGCACGCCCAGCACCATGCCGCCGCGAGGGTTGACGCGCCTCGTGTGCGCGCCGATCGGACAGCGCAGGCCGGTCTGGTCGTCATCCGTGCCTTCCGGGGTGACGTAGTCAAAATCGTCCAGTTTCTCTGCCTTGATGGCCTTCATGGCATCCTCACCACCCAAAGGCGAGGCATGGTTTGTCAATGGGGTGCCGTCCCTCCAGCGCCCGACCAATTTGGCAGCGAGCAACTCCGGATCCAGATCGCGATCCTTGGCCGTATCGCGAAGCCAGTTCTCAAAGCCGGCAACGTCCTGCTCGATGACGCGATATGCCGCATACGTTGCGTTCAGCGCCAGTTCGGCCGGCAGCTTGCCGATGTAGCGGCCCCCGCGCGAGTTCACATAGTCGGGACCGAGCAGGAAATCGCCGGGGACTGCGTTCGGCATAGGCCCACCCGGTGTCAGTTCATACGTGCCTGCGATGCGCGGCTGCGCGATTCCGTCCCGGTAGCCGAAATGAACCCTGTGGTCACCGAGGGACCTGGCTGATCGACTGTAGAGCTCCTTGTCCGCGCCATGCAATGCCTTGAGCTCGTGCTCGGTGATCAGCCGCTCCAGTTCCGCACGAGCCCTGCCGGGATTCGCGTCAGCCCGGCAGTGCAGCGAGACGACCGCATGGACTTCTTCGCCCTTTGCCTGCAGGCCGATCGACCAGTTCCGCGGCGCGCTGTCACTGTCCTCTTCGTCCAGTCGCGCAGCCCGCTTGGCGGGGCCTTCTTGAAATGCCCTGGGAAAAGCGTCCAGCACAGTCTCTGGCAACTGGAGCGCTTGAAGGCCAGCGTAGGTAAAGGCAATGTTGCGACACGATTCGTTCAGCGCCGGCTTGTATCCGCCCGGCGTGGCCTTGAATTCGGCAACAAACCGGCGGCCCTGTTCCGAGTCCGGAAAGTTCAGGTAGTAGTAAAACGCCTCGGTCGCGCCAAAGCTCCGAAGCACGTTCGCCTGCACATCCTCCTGATTCACGGTCACCGGCGGAATCTGGGGCCGCGGGGGCAGCTTCTTGCGCTTTTCCGGACCGACGATGTCGAGAACGGTCTTGTCGGGATAGGCGGAGAACAACGAGGTATTTGGCTCGATGTGTTTCTCGACATAGTCCCAGAACTCGTTCGGATACTCACTCACCGGAAGCGGCGGCCGCTCTTTCATGTAGCCCAGAATCATCGAGAACTCGCGGTCCAGCACGGCCGCGAAGTCCAATACGTAGTCGCGCATCACGCCGTCGAACTCCGTGACGATCATTAGCAAACCAAGCTCCGGCAGCGGCAGGAAGCGCGCGAAGTGGACGTAGTCGAGGGACTCCAGTGCGGCGTCGATGCGGCCTTTCGTCGACGGATTCACCAGCCGAGTCATGAGCTCTCGCATCATGCGAGGATCTTCGAGCGTCATGATCAGGCTGAAGCCGCCTCCAACCACGGGGCTGTCGGAGATTCCGTTCTCCGAAGCGTTGCGGCCTGACGCTGGCTGTCGCGGCGCGGGCGGCTGCGCGACCGCCCCATCCTCGACAATGGCCCGCACCGTCTTCTTCGGATAGGCGGAGAAGAGCGACATGTCGCCCTGGAGCCTGCCCTGCACATAGGTCCAGAACTCGTCCTGATGCGTGCCCACCGGGAGCAGTGGCCTGTCCTTCATATAGCCGAGGATCAGGGTGAGCTCGCGATCCAGCGCCGCGGCGAGCGCCCTCACAAGTGGCTCGGTTTCCCCGTCAAACTCCGCGATGACCAGAAGCGTGCCTTGGCTCCTCAGGGAGAGGAAGCGCGCATAGTGGATGGTCTTCATCTCACGAAAGGCGGCGTCGATGCGCTCCTTCGTCGGAGAACCCTCCAGGCGGGTCATCAACTCTTCGAGCTTGCCGGGATCTTCCAGCGCCATCGCCAAGCTCAAGCCGCTACCACTTTTTTCCTGAACAGCGTCGTCCGGCATGATGAACCTCCATCCGTTCTTCGTTCGTGGGGGCGGTCATCCTGCCATGCAGACTTTCTGGTTACAACACCTCTTCCGACCAAATCTCCATCTTTCAGGGTAGGCCCAAAGACCTGAAAGGTGTTTCAGCGCGACATTGCCCTGACCCGGGAACGCCCCGGCCTTGGAGGGCAACATGGAGCCGAAAGCCTGCACATCTGACTCTCAGAGCGGCCGCCACCCTGCCTTTGTTTCGCCCGCCGCGCTGAAAGGCCAGCCGCTCGCCGCCGGAACAGCGGGAAGAGGTGAGTCCTCTGGCTTGCACAGGAGCGAGCCGAGGCATGGAACCGGTGTCATACCTCGGATCAGCGCCTCGACTTCCGATGGAGGCATCGTCCTGATACGCAAGCCTATCCCTGCTCTCGTTGGCAGACGCCCCGCGCGTCACAACCTGCACCTTGGCGCCGACGCGTCAGTCCCCTGGACGGTCCTGCCCCGGAGGGGAGGCTCCAACCGATTGAGCGCCGGGCTTCAGGCACGCGAGCCTGCCGAAGGGCTCGACTTCGGCAGTTCCATGCGCTACGTCACCGTCCTGTTCACTGACCTTTGCAGCTCGGTCGGACTGGCCGCGCAGATGGACTGCCTGGATTTCGTAGCTCTTCTTCGCGATCTGAGGATCCTCTGCAGATCCACTGTTGCGCGCCACCGGGGCATCGTCGCACGACTTCAAGGTGACGGCATGCTGGCGATCTTCGGGCTGGAGGGCTCGCCGGACGATGGCAGCCAGGGGGCCATCTGCTGTGCATTGGAACTTCGCCGTGCCGTGAGTGCAATCGCCCTGAATTCAGGAGGATCCTGCGCGGCGTTGCATTCGGGTATCCATGCGGGATGGACCTATCTGGAATGCGGCGACCTGGAGCGGGGCCGCTTCGACGTGGTTGGCAATGTCCCCAACCTGGCCGCGCGACTGTCCAGCCTTGCGGAGCGCAATGACATTCTCGCGACTGAAGACGTGATCGGGCCTCGCCTGAGCCAGTTTTCCGTCGGCGAGCGGTTGTCGCTGGGGGTCAGGGGCTGGCCTGATCCGATCCAGGTGTATCCGGTCCTCGGCCATTCCTGGTCACGGCGCGCATCGCACAGCGCACTTGTGCTGGCACCGACGGCCATTCGAACACGCGACGAGAGCGTCAGCATGATCTCGCCGAGGTCCGCGCAAGCCGTTGATGGCACAAGGCCTGAAGATAGTGGACCCAGGGCAGTTCGATAGGTGGCCGTTTGGACCGACTGTCTACCTGGCCGGCCGACCGAGCCGGGCGCGGGACACGCTGCCGGGGGCGACAAGCGGCAGGGGAGTTCGATTCATGCGCATCGAGCGACCACGGCCGGGACGCCCCCAGGCGCAGGCGTTGACGAGGCGGCTCCAAAAATCAGGTCCGTCCTTGCCTCAAACCCGCACCTGGCCTCACATGCGCTGTGGATCTCCTCATCCTCGATGAGGTCCTCATCTTCGACGCTGCGCAGCACCATGAACCCAGCGAGGCGCGCGTCGTGCTCGGGCGGCGCGGGTCAGATCTGACACGCTGCAGCCTTTCCTCTCGATTAAGGATGACTGCTTCACTCTGATGGCTCCAAATCGCCAATTTCCGGACTGTGAGCGCGAAGAGAGGTGCCGATGGATGCTAGCGAAGTCGCCAGAAACTGGGAGGCCAACGCCGACGCCTGGACACAGCAGGCGCGCCGTGGCGTCGACGTTTTCCGGGATGCCTTGAACAGTCCCGCCTTCTTCAGCATGCTGCCGCCAGTTTCCGGATTGCGCGGATTGGATGTCGGATGTGGTGAGGGCTCGAACACCCGAAACCTCGCCAGGCTGGGCGCCAGGATGTCCGCGGTTGATATCGCTCCCACCTTCATCCGCCACGCGCGGGAATTCGAGAAGGCTGAACTGCTCGACATCGACTACCGGGTCGCCGACGCCATGGCGCTTCCCTTCGATTCGGGCTCCTTCGACTTCGTCACGGCATTCATGTCGTTCATGGACATGCCGGACCCAGTCCGCGCTCTTCAAGAGGCCAGTCGGGTCCTTCGACCCGGGGGATTTCTACAGTTTTCGATTCTCCATCCGTGCTTCGTGCCTCCCTATCGCAAGGTACTTCGCAACCGAAACGGCAGGGCGCGAGCTATCGAGATAGGCGGCTACTTCGAGTCAACGGATGGTCGGGTCGACAACTGGTGGTTTTCGACTCTGACGGAACAGGAACGCAGCACGGTGCACCCGTTCAGCACACCCATCTTCCACCTGACATTGAGTCAATGGTTCGATGCCATCATCGGGGCGGGCTTGGTCGTCGACAGACTGGGCGAGCCGACCGCGGGAGCGGATGTCGCCCATGCCGCCGCCGTGCTGGATGAGACACGGATTGCGCCACTATCGCTCCACGTGCTTGCATCGAGTCCGCGCCTCAAGGGACAGTCGAGCTGCCGACAATAAGCGCCGAACCGGCGCATCACGCAGGTCGACGCCGCTCCTTCCGCGGTGCTTCAGCTGTTCAGAAAGTAAACGTCCGGCGTGTCGACCGCCCCGGCCTCCTGCATCTTCTGACGCAGGTCAGTCGACTCGGAAAAAAGCCCGGGCCCGGTCGAGATCGGTCCGCACGTCCATCACGCGACCTCCGGCGTCCTCATTCAAGGGAGGGACGCCGCCAGGGGAGCTCCCCAATTCGAACGATGTGTGGGGAGAGGCGATGAACTACCGTGTTTGCATCAACCTTCGATTGATGCGAGGCACGCCATGTCCCTACCCTTCGCCGGCCAGACCTTCCAATTCACGCAACCCGACGGCAGCGCCATCACCGTGCGCGGTTGGGGAAACCAGCACCACGCCCGCTTCGAGACACCCGAGGGCTACACCGTGGTGCAGAACGCGGCCACCCGCTGGTGGGAGGTGGCCCAGCCCTCGCCCGATGGCATGAACCTGGAGCCCATGCCTGGCTTGCGCTCCAGCGCGGACGCCGCCGGCGCCGGGGTGCCGCTGTCGGTGCGGCTGCGCGCCGAGCGCACCCGGATACTTGCACGGGAATCAGCGCTGGCCATGAGCGGGCGTCGCTGCGAAGAGCGCCGGCGCGAACGCCAGATCGAAGCCCGCGCGCTGCGCCACTTGGCCGCGCGCGGCGCCGGCGTGCTGGCGGCGCCGCCGCGCCGCGGCACGGTGGGCGACTTCGTCGGCCTGTGCCTGCTGGTGGAGTTTCCCGACGTGCCGGGCACCATCACCCGCGACGAGGTGGAGCGGTTTTGCAACCAGTCGGGCTACAGCGGATTCGGCAACAGCGGCTCGGTGCACGACTACTTCCTGGACAACTCCCTGGGTCGCTGCCGCTACACGAACGTGATCGCGCCGTACTACCGTGCCAAGAGGGAGCGCAGCTATTACACCGACGAGTCGGTGGAGCAGCCCATTCGTGCACGCGAGCTCATTAACGAGGCGCTGGCGCACTGGAAGGCGCAGGGCTTCGACTTTTCCGCGCTCACGGTGGACGGCAGCAACTACGTCTACGCCATGAACGTGTACTACGCCGGCCCCACGGTCAACAACTGGAGCAAGGGCCTGTGGCCGCACGCCTTCCACATTGGCACGCCGGTGCCGCTGGCCGGCGCGAAGCGGGCCATGGACTACCAGTTCACCAGCATGGGCGACGAGCTCACGCTGGGCACCTTCTGCCACGAGAACGGCCACATGCTGTGCGACTACCCGGACCTGTACGACTACGGCGACGAGTCCGGCGGCGTGGGTGCCTGGTGCCTGATGTGCAGTGGCGCGAACATGAACCCCAAGAACCCCACGCAGATCGGCGCCTACCTCAAGCGCTTGTCGGGGTGGGCGACCCACGTGTTCACCGTTGAACACGACCGTCAGTTCAGTCTGAAGGCCGGCGCCAACGAGTTCGCGCTACTGGCCAAGGACGACAAGGAGTACTTCCTTTTCGAGGCCCGCCACAAGACCGGCCGCGACACTGCGCTACCCGGCCAGGGCCTGGCCATCTGGCACATCGACGAAGAAGGCAGCAACAACTTCGAGCAGATGAGCCCTGCGCGGCACTACGAGTGCTCGCTGGAGCAGGCCGACGGCCAGTTCCAGTTCGAGCGTGGCGGCGACAGCTGGGGCGACGCGGGCGACCTGTTCGCCGGTGCCGCGGCGCGCTTTGGCGACGACACCACGCCGGCCAGCCGCTGGTGGGACGGCACGTCCTCCCAACTGGTGGTGGACGGCATCTCGCCGGCCGGGCTGCAGATGCAGTTCCGCTGCCAGCTGGGCGGCAGCACTCCGCCAGCGGCGGCGCAGCGTTTCGAGGCGACACCGGACCGCAGTATTCCGGACAACCAGGCCAGCGGCATCACTGAAACGCTGGACCTGCCAGTTGGCCTGATGGTGGACTCGCTGAAGGTAGAGGTGGACATCACCCACAGCTGGCCGGGCGACCTGGTCGTGACGCTGGTGCCGCCGGTGGGGGCCGCCATAGTGCTGCACAACCGTCAGCAGGGCAACGTGCCTCAGGGGATGAAGCTGGTGCTGGACGCGGCCGCGCTGCCGGCACTGGCCACATTGCGCGGCCAGGCGGCGCAGGGCCCCTGGCGGCTCAAGGTGCAGGATCTGGCAGCCATGGATCAGGGCCAGCTGCAGCGCTGGGCCCTGGTGGTCACACCCGCAGCCGGCGTGGTGGATACGACCAGCCCGCAGGTGCTGGAAGACAGCGCCGGCGTCACCGTGCCGGACAACCAAAGCGCGGGCATCACTCGCAATCTGCAGGCTACGGGCAACACCACACTGGCGCAGGTCGAGGTGGAAGTGGACATCAGCCACCCCTTCATTGGCGACCTGCGCGTGAGCCTGGCTTCACCCGCGGGGACCGAGGTGGTGCTGCACGCCGGCACCGGCGGCAATGCCGATGACATCGTCGCCACGTACACCCCTGCCACCACGCCGGCCCTGGCACAGTTGGCCGGTCAGCCGCTGGCCGGCAACTGGACCTTGAAGATTGCCGATCTGGCGGCCGAGGACGTGGGCAAGCTCAATAAGTGGAGGCTGACGCTGCACCCCGCCGCAGTCTGACGGCGGCTGTTATCCAGGCGACTGAGGCGCGATTGACTGAGGATCGCCCCCTGGCAGCGGGTCTCGCCGAAGGTTCTGGGCGAACAGGGTCGATGAATATCAGGCATTGATTTGCATGGAGTTGCTGGCCCCGCGCGGCCAAGCTCGACGAGACGCCGAACGTCTCTAGCGCTGCTCGGCCCACCACTTCAGGTGAAGCCGCCTTGTCCGCTAGAGGTCAAAAAATAGACCTCCATAGCACGAGGAGTGGATATGAGACTGATCAACTTGATGTTAGTCGGCGCCGTCGTTTTCTTGGTCGGATGCGCGTCGGAAAAGCGCCGATTCGCTGCCGCTGAGGAGAAGCTCGGAACGGACGGCCCGATCACCAGTCTCTACCATGCTGCGGTCTACTATCCGTCCGAAGTCAGCCCGAAGTTCGATGGCTATCTCGTCGGCGTGGAGAAGGTCGCGAGAAGCGTACTGGGGACAGGCGACGCCGAAAAGGTCGAGAAGAATCAGGCCAGGCTTCGCGACAGCGAGTTGAAGCCGGCATCGAAACTCGATGACGGAAAGCTCATGATGGTTACCCATGTCGTCAAGACTCATCGGGATGTCTCTGCCCACCGGAACTGCTTCGTCTTCAACGCTTACAACATCGACGAGAGCGCTCGCAAAACGCAGATCGCGCCCGAATGTCCTTCGACGCCGCGAGTATGGGACCCTGCCCAGGCGTACTCGAACAGTTGGGAAGGCATGAACCTGCTCGAAGCGTCGCTTGCGGAAGCCTTGAAGGAGCCGCTGTCTCCTGGGTACCCGATGGGAGAAAAGAAATATACGCATCTGCTGGTGGTCGTGCTGGGATGGAACACCGTCCAAGAGGAGGCAGTTCGGAACATGAATTCGATCGCCTTGAACCTGATTGCTGCACGCAGAGAGCAACCGCGGGCGCAGCGGACGACTAGCGGCCGATCCGTCGACCGGTTCAGGCCGCTGGTCATCGGCATGACTTGGCCGAGCCAATGGAACAGCAAATGGGCCGACCCGGCTATCAAGCTGCTGAGCTTCGGCACGAAGGCGGACGATGCGGACGAAGTCGGAATCACCTGGCTAGGTACCCTGCTGCATCGAACGATCCCGAATGCGAGAACCAAGGCTAGCTCGGCAGCAAAACTCGTCGTGGTGGGACACAGTTTCGGGAGCAGGGCCGTCACCGTCGCGGCTTGCGCGGGGCCAGGCATCCTTCCTCATAAGGAAGACGCGCCGATCTCGCTTGCGAAGGTGGACGTCGTGGTCAATTTGCAAGGCGCTTTCATGGCCAAGCGAATCTTCGGAGCCAAAGAGGACGGGCTGCGTTTCCAGAACCGTTGCAGTCATGTCGAAAGGTTCGTGCTCACCGCTTCCTCCCATGATGGCGCGGTCAGAGGCGCGATTTGGGGCCGAATTTATGGTGAGTACGTGGGCGACTCGAGAAGCTACTCGGAGTACTGCGGGCGCAAAAACCCCGAGATCAATTGCGGCACAGCTTCGGCCGACGGCCGCGTCGCAGTGCAACGCTCCGAAGGCAGCAAGATTTATTACATCAGTGCCGACGACCTAATCTCCGAGAACGCGTTTGAGACGGGCGGCCGCGGCCACAGCGACATCTATCGCGTCGAACACGGGCGACTCATCGGCAGCGCGATCGACGGCTTTGTGAGTGAGACGAGGCCTTGACTAGCAAATCGGTGAAGCGAGTGCGCCGGATTTGAGGCGCGCGCTCACGGGTCCGGACTGTCGGCACTCCGCCTGAGCCCGTCAGCGATCGGCCCCGTCCCCGGACGGCCAATAGTCAGTCTTCATCGTCAAGGAACTCGTGCTGAGATACTTCACGAGGTTGCCGTAGATCACATCGCTGCCGACGATAGATCGGAACGAATCCAACAAGGTCATCGGTCCTGAAGCCTGCGGCTTCAAGGAACTCGTCAACGGCTTATCGGTACTCCGATATCTTGCCCATCAGCCACGCAACCCGTCAATGTCGTCCGGGTACTCCTAGCACTGCCGGGAGCGCCGCGGTAGACCTCGCCTCCCTGGACGTCGATGCATTTGTACGCGAGCGGAAGCGGAAACCCGAGTATTGTCGAACAGCTCGACGTCCGCCGAGCTCATGCCAGCGTTCCATCTGAGGTCAGCTTGAACTATTTAGCCGTAGACATTTCAATGGATGGGACGGGCGACCCACGATCGTTCCGTCCGAGCTCTGAACTTCCCAATCCATAGAGTTGCGTAGCCTGTTGCACGCCTGCGGAGAAGGTGTTGGCCGCGGTGCGTGTGTTCGCGCGCGAAAACTTCGCGCTGCAGTACCGCTATGCCCTGGTGCTCCACACCGACCAGCCGCACCCGCACGCGCATCTGGGTCAAGAGCGAGCACGAGTTCGAACCGGGCAAGCGCTCCCTACATCCGCAAGGACACGCTGCGGAAATGGCGGTAGCGCTACGCCGCCGGATGTGCATGCGCTCACGCCCGTGCCTTCAGTCCGACGGCAGGCCGAGCGCTGCGCGTGTCTGGCTGCCCACCTCGCCGTCGGAAACCAGCCCGCTTCGCATTTGGAAGATGCCCACTGCATGCGCCGTTTGGGGGCCGAAAATGCCGTCGGCTTCGCCGACCATGAGGCCGAGCTCGCGGAGGCGCTGCTGAAGGTGGCGAACCCTGTCGCCCTCCATCAAGGGAGTGGTCAGCCGGAGGGTTCCCTCCATAACGGGCTTGAGATCGACAGGCTCATCGGAGCGCGTGTAGCGGATGCCCGGCACCAGAATTCCACAGTCCCAGCGCCGATCGCTCAAGGTGCCAGCAATAACGCCGCGCAGCCTACTGTGGGCCTCTATGGTTCCACCGCGCCCGTCGGACAGCACGATGTGACCGATCTGTCCGCTCATCGGCCGGCGCAGCACCGCGGCACCGGGAATGCCGGCGGCGTCGCGCAGGTCGATGAGGCTTCCCTCTGTGCTGCGCGCCTGCTGGAGCCAGAACCCCGTGTAAGCATCGGCCAGCATCGGATCCGTGCGCGGCTCCGTGCCGAAAAGAATCTTGCCCTTCTGGTAGACGCACCACGAGACGAATTCGGCGCAGTCCCACGGACCCGTCCAGTCTGCGTTGCTCATCGGCGCCCTCGCACCAAGCACATATTTCTCGCCGATATGGAGGCGCGCGAGAGACAGCACATCCGCTCCAGTGACGCCGGAGAAGGGCAGGGGAGACGTGGCCATGCTGGCCGTGCGGCGCAGCGCTGTGGCGCCGGCGAAGCGGCTGAAAGCACGCAATTCCTCGCCTTCGTCCAACTCATCGCCTTCGTCGAGTTCTTCGCCTTCGCGCAATTCGCTGCCCTCGAGAAGAGCGGGCTTGCGCGCCTCAGGTGCGTTTTTTCTTCTGGCCATGGCATGTCTCGCTTTATTGGTTCAGGTGGCTACTTGACCGTCTCGGCTAGTGCGACCGGCGCTGCACCGCTGCGAACCGCCGCGACCGCCCCGCCCGGCGCGGGCGCATCGGCCGGGGGCACCTTGGCGATTGCTGCGCCAACGCTCTGACCGAGGTTGCGTGCGGCGACGCCGGTCGCGAAGTAGCGGTCAAGCCCGAAGCCGAGCCGCGTGGTCTGCGTGTTCGTCTTGAACTGGCCCATCACGGAGAGGACGTCGAGCGACGGCTCGCCGTCGTCGGCTTCGGTGCGGCCAGTGATTCGCACGACCTTTTTGCCGGCACCTTGCGCATAGACGGGAATCAGGGCGAGATTGCGGTTGTTGTAGCCGAGGCTGAACTGAAGACCTTGCTGCGCCAGCGAGCCACCGATGTCGATGCCGACGACGTCGGTGCGAAGAAAGAGCAGGGGCGACTGGTAGGGTCGATCGCTCGCCGGGACCGCACTTTCCACCTCGCGCTTTGCCGACTCGACGACCCGTATCGGCCGATCGGCGAGAGCCGACGCGACCTTGGCCGCCGCGCTGTTTGCCGCCCGGGCCGCGCTGGTCGCCGAAGCGGCCGCAGCATCGGCGGAGGCGGCCGACTGCAGCGCTGTGGTGGCGGCAGTCCGCGTGCATCCGGGGTCGGCATTCTCGCGGCAAACATAGCCCATCGTCAGGGACTGCGCCGCCAGACCTGTGGAGAACACCTGGCCCAGACGCACGGTCGATTCCTGTGGAGTGCCGGATGCCGGCGCGGCGCTTTCGAACGACGCAAAGACCGACATTGCGTCGACCTTGTCGCCGTTTTCGGCCTGGCCTTGCGCGTGTCCCTTGAGCAATCTGGGCGTGCCCGTTTCATCCAGGACCGAAACCGGCACGACAGCGATGCTCTGTGCCTTGTAGCCGAGAGACACAGATGCTCCGCCGGTGGCCGTATCGTTGCCTAGCCGCACGCCGAACGTCGTGGTATCGCCAAACATCAATGGCGGATTGGTCGCGCTGCAGCCTGCCAACGACGACAGCGCTAGCGCGCTCAAGTACCCGGGGATGAACGTGTTCATAGCTTCGTCTCCATTGATGCTTCCGTTCGCGCCACGCCCTCATCCTCGAGTAGGCAAACGCCTGCAGCGCGCACAAGATCGCTTCTCATCTTTTCGTCAATCTGGCCGGGCGCCAACCACACCACGGCGCGGCAGCCATTGCCGATCAACGCCCAGCGCTGACGGGTGTAGCCAACGCTCCAACCGAGCGGCGCGGCGACCACGCCGACACCTGAAAGGGATCCGGCAATTGCCTGTTCGGGATTCACCAGTTGGACATGCAGGATCCCCATCTGTCGACTGGTACGAACGCCTCCTCCCTTTTCTTCGATGTGCACCGTGACGCAGCCAGCTGTACCAACGACAAGTGCTGCGCAGAAGGCACGTGATGCAAACGAGATGAGCAACCTGACATTGGCAGCAGAGGACCTCAGTCCGATCGCAGCGCAATCCGAACTTTCGAGACTCGTCGACGAGCCTCCTTCGTTCGTGTGGCCTATGTTCACTTGGATTGCTTCGCGTAAAAAGTTTCAACAATGGTCTACCGCTTGTCCGCGTTCGGCATCACACAAAATGAGTAGGCCGTGCCGGGACGTCAGCGTTGGCGTCGCGGCCGACGACTTCGATCTGCAGAGCGCTACGACCGCGTCGACGAGTTCCTGTAGGTGCTCTACAAGCTCCGGGAAGGAAGCTGGGACGACTACGCGCGGTGCGCGCCGGCAAGGCCGTGCGCGTGTTTGCCGAGCCGGCGCGGGTCCGTAAGGTGCGGCCACGAGGGCCCGCTACTGCAACGTGGACGGCTATCACTCCAGCGAGCCTTCGCCGCAGCGCACGCCGGCGGTGTTCCAGGCCGGCAGCTCCGACATCGACTTCGCGGTCTACGGCCTCGATATACCGATCGCCTACGGCAACACGAAGCGAACGAATCCGCCGCGCACACAGCCGAGCAGCAAGGCTGGACGCGGGTCGGCTGCTGGAGCGCTTCAAGTTCGGGGGGCCCTATCCGGCCATCGTGGGCGACCCTTCGGATGTGGCGGACGCTGCAGTCGTGGATCGACGAGACCGGCGTCGACGGATTCAACCTGAGCGGCACGGTGGTTACCCGGCTTCCGGGGCTCGCCCTTGTCCGTGTCCACTGTTGGTAGCGCACCCGGCGACGAACTGGGAAGAATGCGCCTGAATTCCCGGTTGCCTACAGTTGACGGACATAGAGCGATACACTGCGGCCAGTTGCCCGTCTGTCGAGGAGAGTCCATGCTGGTCAAGACACTCTACATCGTATCGTTCGAGCGTGGTGGCGGACATTTGGGGCCCCCACTCAAGAGCGCGAAGGGCTTGTTCCAGAAGTACTCGGACAGGCCGGGCACAGATGCAGTTGTCTGGTACCACGTCAAATCCAAAGGTGTCTTTGAGGAAAAGGCGCGTTGGGAGCGTAGCGCTGCACCGCATACTCACGAAAGGCTTCGGGCAGAAGGTCTGTTGCGACCGGCACCTGTTGCCGTTCCCGCCGCAGCCGGAAACGTCCCCGCGGCGGCAGGGGTCAGCGCTGCCGCTCCGGGAGGCCTCCCCAAAGCCGTTCAACGGAAGCCGGAGGTCGGGGCGGATGATGCCGGTGCTTATGTTGTTGCACACGCATCGGATTACCAAGTGGCGCAGATGGGTGCGTATGCCATCGCGGGAATCCTTGCGGCGGATCTCAAACTGCCGATGCTGCGCAAGATTGTCTTCATTGCCTGTCATGCTGCTGAGCACGATGAGACGGCGGCCAACGACGTGCGACAACGGGATGTGAAGATCAAGGGCGACGATACGAAGCCGGGCCAATGGGTGCATGGCCTTGACCAGGCCGAACTGTCGTTCATCACTATGTTCGCGTGCTGTTACGGCGAAACGCTCAAGGACCCCAAGAAGGTGTTCGTAGCGGGTTGGGATTGCGCGGTGTCAATCGCCGAGGGGACGAAAGACGTGGCCACCGAACTCCCGGAGGACTTCAAGGCGAACGCTGCCATGGACGGAAAGAAAATCATCAATCAAGGAGGGGGATGGAAGTTCCCGACGGCGGGTCGCCATAGGAAGGCCAAGAAGATGTTCTGCTGGTCCGTCCAAGGTGGACAGACATCGACCGTATCGAAAGTGGAGCGCGCGCAGTGGTCCGACAAGGCCTAGCCAGGGCGGGAGCAGGGCCGGGCGCCATCTGTGTAGGATCATGATTCAAAGCGCTTGGGTTCTCCCTGAGTGAAATCCTGTCAGGCGCTTTCGCAGCGACGTCCCCGGCGTGATGGACCGTCGAGCACGGGCCAGCCCAGCGGCAACAACGACCTCTGGATCGAAGTTCACGCCCGTGCCGAAGGCTGGGTGCTCGTCACCAACAATGGGCATGAGTTCAGCCGCGTCGAGGATCTGGTGGTTGAGAACTGGGTTCGACGAGCCATCGAAGTCCGTCGAATATTTCGACGACACAACCGCTGAACGATGCGCTCAACCTGTCGTCGGCTCATGCCAAGCCGCTGCGCGGCCTGGCCAATCCGAAGCATCCGGTCGACCACCGCTTGAACAGTCTTGAGTCGATCGGCCTCGCGTATCGTCATTGTGATCGTCGCTGCAGCTGTCGCCATGGCCATGCCTCGGAGCTCGTGGCGGCCCAATATGCGACATCTCAACTTTGCTGGAAGGCGACATTACAACTTTGCTCCCACATCCGTCCTTTGGGCAAGCCTTGTTATGTCAAAAGCTCGATCGGCGCCACCACGCGCTTTGTTGCTGAGAAGCCAACCCCGGCTTCACCTTTGCCTTCACTCAGCCCGCGGCCCAAGGTGACGGCAAGGGCGAGCGACGCGAAGCGGCGCGCAATGTGGAAGAGCTCGTCGAAGGTGGTCGAGGCCGTCGCGATCAGACCGTAGCGCTCCGTGTGCTGGGCCAGCGCAGACAGCAGCGTGAACGGCTCGAAGGAGCTCACCGTGTGGCTGGTTGCAGCGCCTCGATCGGCATGTTGAGCACCGCGAGGTGATCGGCCATGAACAAGGCATCCGAATCGACCGCGCTCCCGCGTCTGGATCAGACGCCATGCGCGGGTGTGGATGCTGACCGGGTATGGAGGCCGAGCCGAAGCTGCTTTTGCGCGTGCTCACGTGTCCTCGTGCGTCAAGTCTATGGCCGCTGACGCGCCTGTTGAACGAAGAAGAAGCAATAACCATCCTTGCGCTCGGAGCGCCGTTAGATGGTTTGCTCATTCGGATATCGCGATTGATTCGTTGGCGCCCACGTCCTGCACTCTTAGAGTGCGGGCTCGATCTCATCATCATCGACAGCAACTGGAGGGTTCATGCTTGTTCCGACGAAGTGGTGGCGCTGCGCCGCCGTCGCCACGCTCGCTTTCATCGCCGCCGCGCCGGGCGCCTTCGCGCAGGCTTCGGCCGATGGCAGCGGCGCATTGGTCTCGACTGAATGGCTCGAAAAGAACCTCAAGAATCCGAAGCTGCGCGTGATCGAGGTCAGCGTGAACCCGGGTCTCTATGAGAAGGGCCACATCCCCGGCGCCGTCAACTTCTCGTGGCACAACGACCTCAACGACCGCGTGCGGCGCGACATCGTGAGCCAGGGCAATTTCGAGAAGCTGCTGTCGACCGGGGGCGTCGCGAGCGACAGCACGGTGGTGCTCTACGGCGACAACAACAATTGGTTCGCCGCCTGGGGCGCCTGGGTGTTCGACCAGTACGGCGTGCAGAACGTGAAGCTGCTCGATGGTGGCCGCAAGAAATGGGAGGCCGAGAACCGCACGCTCGAAGCGCGCACGCCCGAGCACGTCGCGACCAACTTCAAGGTGGCGAAGCCCAATCCGCAACTGCGCGCGCGCCTCTCGGATGTGCTCGCGGTGGCCGAGGGCAAATCGGATGCGAAGCTGGTCGACATCCGCTCGGCGGACGAATACACCGGCAAGATCTTCGCGCCGCCCGGCGCGGCCGAGCTCGCCGTGCGCGCCGGTCACATCCCGGGCGCGGCGAACGTGCCCTGGGTACGCGCGGTCAACGAGGACGGAACGTTCAAGTCCGCGGCCGAGCTGAAGGCGCTCTACGCGAGCGCCGGCATCGACGGCACGCGGCCGGTCATTACCTACTGCCGCATCGGCGAGCGGTCGAGCCACACCTGGTTCGCGCTCACCAAGCTGCTGGGCTACAACGTGCGCAACTACGACGGCTCGTGGACCGAGTACGGCAATGCAGTCGGCGTGCCGGTCAACAACCCTGCCGGGACCATCTGGGCTTCGAAGTAAGAGTGTCTCCTCGTCGAATCGAAGCGACGTTTCGCGGGCCTTCGTGGCCCGTTTTTTTCGCCTTGCTCGTCGCTGCGGCTCTTCTGTGGGCCATCGCAGTCGTGGGTGCGCAGACGGGTGGCCGCGCATTGGCCTTCGCGCTGGGGCTCGGTGCCGTGCTGGGCGCCGTGCTGCAGCGCTCGCGCTTCTGCTTCTATTGCCACGCGCGCGACTACTTCGAGCATCGGGACGCGCGCGGCCTGCTCGCGATCGTCGTCGCGCTCGCGGTGGGAACCGTGGGCATGCACATCGTGATGGGCTCCTGGCTTCCAGTGCCACAGCCGGGCCGCTTGCCGCCCGATGCGCACATCGGTCCGGTGAGCTGGGCGCTGGTGCTGGCGGGCCTCGCCTTCGGCATCGGGATGGTGATCTCCGGCTCGTGCATCAGCGCGCACTGGTATCGCCTCGGTGAAGGCTCGCCCACGGCACCGTTCGCGCTTGCAGGCAGTGCAATGGGCTTCGTGCTGGGCTTCAACAGCTGGAACTGGCTGTACACGGCGACCATCGCGACCGCGCCCGTCGTCTGGCTCCCGCACTACCTGGGTTATGCCGGGTCGGCGCTGCTTCAGCTCCTGCTGCTGGCCGTCGCTGCCGCGCTGCTGTGGCGCCGCTTGCCTGCGGCGTCCCCGGCCGCCGAACGGCCTTCGAGCTTCGGGGCCGCATTGCAGCGGCTCATTCGGGGTCGGTGGGACTACTGGCTCGGCGGGCTCGCGGTCGGTGTCATTGCGACTGTGGTGGTGCTGCGCCTGCGGCCGCTCGGCGTCACGGCCGCCCTCGGCAGCGCGGCGCGCGAATTCGGCGGCGTGCGCGGATGGGTGCCCGATCGTCTCGAGGGGCTCGACGGTTTCGGCGGCTGTGTCACGGCCTTGGTCGAAAGCCTCTGGCGCACGCCCAACTCGCTTCTGATTGCCGGCCTGGTGGCGGGCGCCTTCGCAGCTGCGCTCGCGAGCGGCCAGTTCGCGCCGCGCTGGCCGCGCGGGCGCGAGGTGGTTCGCGGCCTGGGCGGCGGCCTGTTGCTGGGATGGGGCGCGATGACGGCGCTGGGTTGCACCGTCGGGAACCTGCTCTCTGGGACGATGGCCGGTGCACTCTCGGGCTGGGTGTTCGGAGCCAGCGTGCTCTTCGCGGTGTGGGCGGGCCTGCGACTGCGCTGGGGTGGCTGAGGACGCCAGTGCGACGAACCGGCATGGGTTGGACTCTGGCCGCGACGAGTTTCGGCTTCGTCGTGGTGCAGCTTGATGTGACCATCGTGAATGTGGCGTTGCCGGAGATCGGTGCGAGCCTCGGTGCCGGCGTGACGGGCCTGCAGTGGATCGTGAATGCCTACACGCTGGCATTCGCGGCACTGCTGATGATGGGGGGCTCCTTCGGTGACCGTTTCGGGAGCCGGCGCGTCTTCATCGTCGGGATCTTGCTGTTCGGGCTGGCATCCCTCGCCTGCTCGGTCGCGCCGTCCATCGAGATTCTGATCGCGGCACGCGGTGCGCAGGGCATTGGCGCCGCATTGATCCTTCCTACCTCGCTGTCGCTGCTGTCGCATGCCAGTGCCGGCGATTCGGTGGCAAGGGCGCACGCCATCGGCTGGTGGAGCGCCATCGGCGGCGTCGTGAGCGCTGCAGGCCCGGTAGTCGGGGGCGCATTGACGAGCAGCCTTGGCTGGCGCTCGATCTTCTTCGTGAACCTGCCGATCTGCGCGTTGGGCCTGTGGGCCGCGCGCCGCCACGTTGGCGAAACCGTGCGTGTGATCACCGGGCGTCTGGACATCGGCGGGCAACTTCTGGCCATGCTGGCACTCTTCGTCTTCACGCATTCGGTCATCGAAGCCGGCGCGCGTGGCTGGACCCACTGGACGGTGCTGGCGGGTCTTGCCTTGACCATGGGGGCCGTCGCGGCATTCGTGCGCAATGAATCGCGCGTGCCCGCGCCGATGATCCCGCTCGGGCTGTTTCGAAGCAAGGCCTTCTCCGCATCGGTCGTCCTGGGAGTGATCATGAACATCACTTTCTATGGATCGATCTTCGTGCTGAGCCTGTATTTCCAGCATGCGAAAGGCTATACGCCGACCGAGACAGGTTTCGCCTTGCTGCCCTTCATCGTGATCATGGTTGCCAACCTTGCGAGTGCGCGGCTGGCAAAGCGCTTCTCCCCTCGGACGCCGGTGATCGCGGGCTTCCTGATCTCGGCCCTTGGTTTCGCGCTACTGCACGGTATAGACGACGCCACGCCCTATCTGCGCATCCTGCCGAGCCTGCTGCTGCTGGCCATCGGCGCTGGCATCGGCACGCCGGCCTTGACGTCGTCGATCCTCGGCAGCGTGGAGCCATCGCGCTCGGCCACGGCATCGGCGATCTTCAGCGCGGCCCGCCAGGTCGGCAGTGCCATCGGCGTTGCCCTGTTCGGCGCGCTTGTGGTGGGCCTGCCAGCGCAGGTCGCTGCGGGTGCGGGGTTTTCGTTCGACCTGTCGGCGTTTCTCAGGCTCGCGGGTGTGTTGCTCGCCGTGCTGTGCCTGTGAGCTGGGGCGCTTGAGCGTCTCTCGCGCCGCAGCGTCAGATCGCATGCGCCGCCTGCAGCGCGTGACGAACCTCGGCGATCGCCGCCGCCACCCGAGGGTCATCGCGGCTGCGTGCGCGCGGCAGTTCGATCGGAACCTGCGCCGCCGTGCGACCCGGCTCGGCCTCGAGCACGATGACACGGTCGCTCAGGTACACCGCTTCGTCGATGTCGTGCGTGACCAGCAGGACCGTGATGTGGTGCGCCCGTGCGACGTTCAGCAGCAGGTCCTGCAGCTTCAGACGCGTGAAGGCGTCGACCGCCGAGAACGGCTCGTCGAGCAGCAGCAGCCGCGGCTGCAAGAACAGGCCGCGCGCGATCGCGACGCGCTGCGCCTGCCCGCCGGATAACTGCTTGGGCAGCCGCGCGCCGAGTCCGGCGAGCCCGACCTCCTGCAGCAGCGCATCGACCCTGGCCGAGTCGATGGCGTGCCCGCCGAGGTCGAAAGCCACATTGCGCGCCACGCTCAGCCAGGGGAAGAGGCGCGGCTCCTGGAACACGAAACGGATGTCGCGCGTCGGCCCGGTCACGGCGCGGCCGTCCAGCTGGACCTCGCCTTCATAGTCGCGGTCCAGGCCCGCGACGAGGCGCAGCAGTGTGCTCTTGCCGCAGCCGCTGGCGCCGACCAGCGACACCACTTCGCCGGGGCGCAGCCGCAGATGGATGTCGCGCAGCACCTCGCGCGTGCCGAAGCGTTTGCGGGCGATCCGGACGTCGAGCAGCGCGCTCATGCACGCGTGTCCAGCGTGTCCCGCCAGGACAGCCATCGCGCTTCCAGGCGCTGCATGCCCGTGTCGGTGAGCTTGCCCATCACGGCCAGCAGCACGATCGCGGCAAGCACGATGTCGGCGCGGCCGGTCTCGCGACCATCGGTCAGCAGGTAGCCCAGTCCTCGCGTGGCGGCGATCAGTTCGGCCGCCACCATGAACATCCACGCCAGCGACAGCCCGTTGCGCAGGCCGGTGAGCAGCGCGGGCAGCGCGGCCGGCAGCAGCACGCGACGCGCCATCGCGAGCGGAGAGAGGCCCGCCATCTCGGCCACCTCCACCAGCTTGCGGTCGACATCGCGAAACCCCGAAGCGACCCCCATGTAGACCGGGAAGAAGGCGCCGATCGCGATCAGCACGATCTTGGAGCCTTCGTCGATGCCGAGCCACAGCAGCAGCAGCGGGACCCAGGCGAGCGAAGGAATCGCGCGCAGCGCCTGGAAGCTCGGGTCGAGCAAGGCTTCGGCGCGCCGATCGAGCCCCACCAGCACACCCAGGCCGATGGCCAGCAGTGCGCCGGTCGCGAAGCCGGCGAAGACGCGGACCGTGCTGGCGAGCACGTGCGCGCCCAGGCCGTTGGCGGACAGCTCGACCAGCGTGCGAGTGATCTCGCTCGGCGGCGGCAGCAGGTGCGCCGGCACGGCTCCGAGGCGAACGGCCAGTTCGAGCAGCAGCAGCGAGCCGGCCGGCAGCAGGGCGCCCCACCAGCGCGAAGGGCGACGCGGCGCCGCAGGTGCAGGCGGCTGCGACGCCTGCGCGACGGGCGCGCTCGGCACTGCAGGCACCAGCCCGGGAGGGTAGTGCGCGCTCATCCGCTAGCCTTCAAGCGGCGCTGCCCGCCAGCCCGCGGGCGAACTGGGTATCGACAAGATCCGCGATCGCCCTGTTGAGGTCGGTGCCGGGCTTGACGAGTTGCTCTTCCAGCAGGATGGGAGCGGCCGCCTGCAGCGCCTTCACGTGCTCGCTGGAGGGTTGGGGATTGCTGAAGTCGGTGCGCAGCTTGAGCTGCAGCAGCGCGACCTCCAGGCTGACCTTGGCCTCCTCGGCCAGGATCTTCGCCGCCTCGGCGGTGTTGGCCAGGATCCAGCGGCGTGCGCGCTCGTAGGCCGCGATCACGCGCTTCACCTCGGCCGGATGCCGGGCGAGGAATTCTTCCCGCACATTGAGGAAGCCATACGTGTTGAAGGCCACGTTGCGGTAGATCAGCCGCGAACCGGCATCGAGCTCGCTGGCCGCCATCAGCGGATCCAGCCCTGCCCACGCATCGACGCGGCCTTGCTCGAGCGCCGTTCGGCCGTCGGCATGCTGCAGCGCGACGTGTTCGATATCGCTGCGCTTGAGCTTGACGGTCTGCAGTGCGCGCAGCAGGAAGAGATATGGATCGGTGCCCTTGGTCGCTGCGACCTTCCTGCCCTTGAGGTCGGCGAGCGAGCGGATCGGCGAATCGCGCCGCACGAGCAGCGCGGTCCATTCGGGGCGCGAGAAGATGTAGGGCGCCCGGATCGGGTTGCCGTTTGCCTTGGCCAGCAGCGCGGCGAGCCCGGCGCTCGAGCCGATGTCGATGCTGTTGCCGTTGAGATATTCGAGGGCGCGGTTGCTGCCGGCGCTCAGCACCCACTTGACGCCAATTCCGTCCTGCTTGAGCGCCTGCTCGAGCCAGCCGAAGCGCCGCAGCACCAGGCTCGACGGCGAGTAGTAGGCGTAGTCGAGCCGGATTTCCCTGGGAGCATCGGCGGCTCGCACCATGGCGGGCAGCGCGAGGCCGGCGGCGCCGGCCGCCGCGCCTTGGAGGATCGATCGACGTTTCATGATTCAGCTTTCTTCGAGGGTTGTCGCGGTGGGAGCAGGCTTCCACAGCGCGGCGGCATGCAGGTCTTCGCCGAAGTCGGGCGCAACCTCGGCGCAGATGCGCTGCTCGTGCAGTTCCAGGTCAGCCAGCGCCACGCGCGCGAAGCGGTCGGGGTCGACGGGCCTGGCGTGAAGCGGGGCGGGGAGAGCGTCATGCCTCAGCGCAGCGCGATGCCGGCCGTCCTGATGGCCTGTGCGTATTTGGGACGCTCGGTCTGCAGGCTGGCTGCCAATTCGGCCGGCGTGCCGCCCGCGATCTTGAAGCCGAGGTCTTCGAGCTTCGTACGCACCTCGGCCGACTGGAGCACGGTCCGGATGTCCCGGTTGATTTTCGCCACCACCGCAGGCGGGGTGCCGGCCGGCGCGAAGTAGCCCTGCCAGCTTTCCACCGAGAAACCGGGCAGGCCGGCTTCGGCCATGGTGGGCACGTCAGGCAGCGCGGGGGAACGGTAGGGCGTGGTGACGGCCAGCGCGTGCAGGCGGCCGGCGCGCACGTATTCGGTCACCGCCGCCAGCGTGATCAGCGTCGCGTTCGTGTGCCCGGCCAGCACGTCCACGGTGGCCGGTCCGCCGCCGGGATAGGGGATGTAATTCACCTTCGCGCCGGTTTCCTGCGTGATGATCTCGTGCGCCACATGGGCGATGCCGCCGTTGCCGGGCAGGCCGAGGCTGATGCTTTCCGGCTGGGCCTTGGCGCGCGCCAGGTAGTCGGCGAAGGTCTTGAGTCCGGTGCCCGGGTTCACCACGAGGATCTGCGGATTCACCACCGCCTTGATGATGGGCGTGAAGGCCTTCTGCGCGTCGTAAGGCAGCTCGCGGTAGAGGATGGCGTTGAGCGTCAGGCCTTCGCCCTGCTGCAGCAGGGTGTAGCCGTCGGGCGCCGCCTTCGCCACCTTGGCCGCACCGATGGTGCCGCTGGCGCCGGTCACGTTCTCGACCACCACCGACTGGCCCCATAGCGCGGCGAGCCGGTCGGCCAGCGTGCGCGTGAGCTTGTCGGCGCTGCCCCCGGGCGCCACCGGGACGACGATGCGCACGGGCTTGCTCGGGAAGCTGCCCGCGTCGGGAGCGCCGAAGCTCGTGGGCGCGTGCAGTGCGACCAGCGCCAGAGCGGCTGCCGCAGCCAGGGCGCGAAGAAGGGAGCGTGTGCTCGTCATGGGGTTCGTGGAGTCAGCAAGGATGCGGCCGACTCTAGGCAGCAGCAGCGTGCGCGCGAACGAATTTCCGCGGATATGGTTAGTCGATTTGCTTCGTTGGTGCGCACGCTCGCGCGGCGTAGGGTCGCCAGCCTCCACACATTCCGAATCCCCAGCACTCACGATGACTTCGACCGCCCGCGCCTCCCACCCGTTCATCACGTCCCATGGGCTGAAGGCCGCGTTGGCCGACGGCGAGGAGATCGCCGTGCTCGACGTGCGCGAGACCGGCGTCTACACGCACCGCCACATCCTCTTCGCCGCATCAGCGCCGCTGTGGCGCCTCGAACTGCTGATCGACCGGCTGGTGCCGCGCCGCGGCACTCGCATCGTGCTGGTGGATGCCGACGAGACGCTGGCCCACCAGGCCGCCGCCAAGCTCGTGCGCTTGGGCTGGAACCAGGTGTCGGTGCTGGCTGGCGGCACGGATGCCTGGGCCGCCGAGGGTTTCGAGATCTTCAGCGGCACCAACGTGCCGAGCAAGGCCTTCGGCGAGATCATCGAGCACCGCAAGCACACGCCCTGGATCGATGCCGACGAGTTGCAAGAGCGCATCGCGCGCGGCGACAAGCTGGTCGTGGTGGACAGCCGCACGCCCGAGGAGTTCGCGCAGTTCAGCCTGCCTTTCGCGCACAGCCTGCCCGGCGCCGAGCTGGTCTACCGTATCCAGGAAATCGCGCCGGACCCCGAGACCCTGGTGGTGGTCAACTGCGCAGGGCGCACGCGCAGCATCGTCGGCGCGCAGACGCTCATCGACGCGGGAATTCCGAACCGCGTGGTCTCTCTGAAGGACGGCACCATGGCCTGGCTGCTGACGGGCCGTGCGCTGGCGCACGGCCGCAATGCCGCGCTGCCCGAGCCCGGACCGGCCGCGCTGGCCGCCGCGCGCGATCGGGCCGAGGTCGTGGCGCGGCGTGCCGGCGTGCGCCGCATCGATGCAGACGAGCTGGCGCGCTTCGAGGCCGAAGCCGCCGAGCGCTCCCTCTACCGCTTTGACGTTCGCACCGAGCAGGAATATGTGGCCGGCCATCTCGAAGGCTGGCGTTGGGCGCCCGGAGGCCAGCTCGTGCAGGCCACCGACGAATACGTGGCCACACGCCGTTCGCGCATCGTGCTGGCCGACTGGGACGGCGTGCGCGCCCTCACCACCGCCGCCTGGCTCGCGCAGCTGGGCGGCCACGAGGTGTTGGTCCACGCGCCGCCTGCGCTCGCCCCGCGGGTCACCGGTGCGGAGCCGGTGCGCGTGCTGCCGTCGCGTGCGGCCGCGCCCCTGGTGTCGCCGCAGCAGGCCGCTGCCTTGCTGGACGCGGGCCAGGCGGTCGCCTTCGACGTCGATCGGCGCGCGGCCTATGAACGGCGCCACGTGGCCCGCGCGCGTTTTGCCGTGCCCGATCGCCTGCAGTCCTTCACCGCCGAGCTGCCGCCCACGCAGACGGTGCTGCTGGTCTCGCCCGACGGCGTGCTGGCCGGCATCGTCGCGGCCGAACTGGCCGCACGCACACACCGCGACGTGCGTGCCATCGCAGGCGGCACCGGGGCCTGGGTCGCCGCGGGACTGCCCACGGCCAGCGGCGCCGAGGGCGTGCTCACCGGCGACGACGACCATTGGTACAGCCCCTATGCGCATGCGGACCCCGGCGCGCGCGATGCGGGCTTCCGCGCCTACCTGGCCTGGGAACTCGGCCTGGTGGCGCAACTGGAACGCGAAGGCGAAGTCGGCATCAGGCTCATACCGGCCGCCTGAAAACATGCACTGGCCCGTGGCTTCCCAACCTTCCTGCTCTTCATCTTCGTGAAACTCTGCAAGCTCCTGACCAGCGTCGTGCTGGCGTCCGTCCTCCTGCCCTCGGCGGCGCTTCATGCCGAGACCGTGCGCTGGGCCCGCTCCTCCGATCCGGCCACGCTCGACCCGCACGCGGTCAACCTCAACACCAACGTCACCTTCCTGCACCAGGTCTACGAACCGCTGGTGCTGCGCACCGCCGACGGCAAGCTCCAGCCGGCGCTGGCGACCGCATGGCAGGTCACGCGCGACCCCACGGTCTGGGAATTCAAGCTGCGCCCCGGCGTGAAGTTCCATGACGGCGCGCCCTTCGGCGCCGACGACGTGGTCTTCTCGATCCAGCGTGCCAAGGCGCCCACCTCGGCCTGGAAAACGCTGCTGGCGCCGGTGGTCGAGGTGCGCAAGGTCGATGCGCTGACGGTGCAGCTGAAGACCTCGGGCCCCAACCTCGTGCTGCCGCACACGCTGACCAATCTCTTCATCGTCAACGCGGCATGGTCGAGGTCCCACCAGGCCGAGCAGCCACAGGACGTTTCGGGCAAGGACGAGAACTTCGCCACCCGCAACGAGAACGGCACCGGTCCCTACCAGCTGGCGTCGCGCGAGCAGGACACGCGCACCGTCCTCAGGCAGTTCCCCGGCTACTGGGGAAAGGGCCAGTTTCCGTTGGAGGTGACGCAGATCGTGTTCCAGCCGATCAAGACGGCGGCAACGCGCGTGGCCGCACTGCTGTCGGGCGAGGTGGACTTCGTGCAGGATGTGCCGGCGCAGGACGTCGCGCGCCTGAAGGCCGATGCGCGGCTGCGCGTCACGGAGGGCCTGGAGAACCGCACCATCTACCTGGGCCTGAACGTCGGCGCCGGCGAGCTGAAGTATTCGGACGTGAAGGGCCGCAACCCGCTGGCCGACGCGCGCGTGCGCGAGGCCTTCCGCCTGGCGATCGACCGCGACACCCTCAGGACCGCGGTGATGCGCGGGCTCTCGGTGCCGGCCGGCATCATCGCGCCGCAATTCGTGCACGGCTACGAGAAGGCCTTCGACACCTGGCCCAAGCCCGATGCCGCGCGTGCAAGACAGCTGCTGGCCGAGGCGGGGTATCCGGGCGGTTTCGGCATCACGCTGCACTGCCCGAACAATCGCTATGTCAACGACGAAACGATCTGCACCGCGGTCGCCGGCTTCCTGGCGCGCATCGGCGTCAGGGTCTCGGTCGCCGCGCGGCCGATCGCGCAGCATGCGACCGCCATCAACCAGGCCGACACCGACTTCTATCTCTACGGCTGGGCCGCGCCGACCTTCGACTCGGCCTACATCTTCGACTACCTGGTGCACACCCGCGGCAAGGATGGACGCGGCTCCGCCAATGCCATCGGCTACAGCAACCCCGACATCGATGCGAAGATCGCCTCGCTCGCCGTTGAGCGCGATCCGGCCAAGCGCGACGCGACCATCCACGCGATCTGGCAGACGGTCCAGCAGGAAGGCTTCTACATCGCGCTGCACCACCAGGTGCTCGACTACGCGATGCAGCGCAAGCTCGACATTCCGGTCAATCCCGAGGACGCGATCTTCTTCAAGAACGTGAAGGTTGGCGACCCCGCGGCGGCGCGCTGAGATCTGTAGACCGGGCCGTAAATGCCCGGGCCAGGTCCGCAATGAGGTCTTGCGGATCTTCGAGTCCGACGTGCAGCCGTACCACCGGCCGGGTGCTGGTCCAGTGGCTGTGTTCGCGCAACCGCTCGGGCGCGGCGACCAGCGCAAGGCTTTCGTAGCCGCCCCACGACGCGCCGATGCCGAACAGCTGCAGCGCATCGACGAAGGCATTCGCCGCCGCCACGTCGGCATCGCGGAATTCGAAGGACACCAGCCCGCTCGCGCCGCTGAAGTCGCGCTTCCACAGCGCATGGCCCGGATCCTCGGGCAATGCCGGGTAGAACACGCGCGTCACCCGCGGATGGCGCTGGAGATACTGCGCCACTTCAGTGGCATGGCGCTGGTGCTGGGCCAGGCGCACGGGCAGCGTGCGCAGGCCGCGCAGCGACAGGTAGGCGTCGTCGGCACCAATGGCCAGGCCCAGCGCCTCGTGCGCGGTGGCGATCTTCGTGGCGAGCGCCGGGCTGTCCACCACCACGATGCCCTGCATCAGGTCGGAGTGGCCGGCGATGTACTTGGTCGCGGCCTGGATCGAGATGTTGGCGCCCAGCGCCAGCGGCTGGTGGAACCAGCCGCCGCTCCAGGTGTTGTCGGTGGCGACCGTGACGCCGCAGTCGCGGGCGATCGCGGCGAGGCGGGGCAGGTCCAGCACCTCGTAGAGCAGCGAACTCGGCGATTCGAGGTACACGAGCCGCGTGGTGGGGCGGATCTTCGCGGCCAGGTCGTCGTGCGTGGGCGAAAAATATTCAAGCGTGATGCCCAGGCGCTGCAGCAGGGTGCTGTCGACGCGGCGCACGGGTGCATAGACGCTGTCGGCCACCAGCGCATGGTCGCCGGGCGACAGCAGCGCAACGAACACCAGAGCGATGGCCGACAGTCCGGAAGGCGCGAGAAAGGCCCGGTAACCGAGCTCCAGGGTGGTGACGGCATCCTCCAGCGCACGGTGCGTGTCCAGGCCGTGTCGGCCGTAAGCCGCGACGCGTTCGCCGGCGGCGCGGCGGTGGTGGTAGTCGGCATGGGTGCCGGTGTCCTCGAAGCGCACGGTGCTGGTCCGCACCACCGGCACGTTGACCGGGCCGCTGCCGTCGCGCAGCGCGGGCGCACCAGCGTGCAGCAGCCGGGTGCTCGCGGAGAGCAGCGTGTCGGAACCCGCCGCGATTCCCGTTGCGTTCAAGCGGCCACCTCACTGGGCTTGAACTGCGTGGCGTTGTAGTTCACCACCACGCCGGTCTCCAGGTTCACCCCGATGCGGCCCGTGAGCGTCTCCAGCGGCTGGCCGTAGAGATGGAAATGCAGCGTAG
Organism: Variovorax sp. LjRoot290; assembly: GCF_964253985.1. Classification (NCBI taxonomy): domain Bacteria; kingdom Pseudomonadati; phylum Pseudomonadota; class Betaproteobacteria; order Burkholderiales; family Comamonadaceae; genus Variovorax; species Variovorax sp. LjRoot290. Next base: position 236,820 of record NZ_CAXURW020000002.1, read on the forward strand.
GTTGGTTGCCCACCACGTGGATGCTGTGGATGTCGTCGGGCAGGAAGGCGACCGACGTGCCGGGCTGCACGGTGAGCTCGCGCACCAGTGCGAGCTGCGCCACGGCCGGATCGCTGCCGTCGTCGGTGCGGCGGTAGATGCGATTTTCCTCCTCGCCGTCGATCGCCACGATGACGGCCCAGGTCGTGTGGTTGTGCGGGATCGTGGTCTTGCCGGGATTGATCGAATTCAGATAGAGCGCGATGCCGTCGTCGCCGTCTTCGAAGTTGAGGCGATAGCGCGTGGAGGCGCCCACGCCCGCCGATTCGGCGGGCGGCGGAAAGTCGGCGCGCGTGAAGAGCGCGGTCTGCGTCGCCAGTTGTTCGAGGCGCGCGGTGATCACGGCCAGCGTCGCGCGGTCCGGTGCGTTGCCGGCGGCAATGCGCCTGATCTCGTCCAGCGCCTCGGCGATGGCGGCGCGGCGTTGCGCCGCGATGGAGGTGATGTCAGTCGTCATAGGTGTTCTCCAGTGAGGGGTGGGTTCAGAGCGCGAAACGCAGCCGCTCGAAGGGCAGCGGCACGAACGCGGGAGCGGGCTGCAGGGGCGCGGGGCGGGCGCGAGCGCCTTCGCCGAGCGCGCGGTGCAGGAAGGCGCGCGTGCGCTCGCTGGCCGGGTCGTTGAAGATGCGCGCGGCCGTGCCATGCTCGACGATCACGCCCGCCTCGGTGAAGTACACCTCGTCGCTGATCTCCTCGGCAAAGCGCATCTCATGCGTGACCAGCACGCAGGTCAGGCCGTCCTGCACCAGGTCGCGGATCACGGTCAGCACCTCGCCCACGGTTTCGGGGTCGAGTGCGGAGGTCACCTCGTCGAACAGCATCAGCTCGGGCCGCATCGCCAGCGCGCGCGCAATGGCCACGCGCTGCTGCTGGCCGCCCGACAGCTCGCCCGGGTAGGCCGCTTCCTTGTGCGACAGGCGCACCTTCTCCAGCAGCTCGCGCGCTTCGCGCTCGGCCGTAGCCCGCTCGCGGCCGGCCACGCGGGTCGGCGCGATCACCAGGTTCTGCAGTACCGTGAGGTGCGGGAACAAGTTGTACTGCTGGAACACGAAGCCCACGCGCTTGCGCAGCGCGATCAGCTCGGCCTCGGTGCGCAAGCTCTCCACGGCGGTGTCGCCCACGCGGATCTCGCCGCGCTGCGGGCGCAGCAGGCCGGTGATGCAGCGCAGGATGGTGGACTTGCCCGAGCCCGAGGGGCCGACGATCGACACCGCCTGGCCGCGCCGCACCTCGAGATCGATGCCGCGCAACACCGTGGTGGCGCCGAAGGCCAGGTGCACGTCGCGCAGCGCGACCAGCGGTGCTTCGCGTGCAGCGGCGGCGGTGGGGGAAAGAAAGACATCAGTGGCGGTCATGGCGGCGCTCCAGCGCGCGCGTGGCGCGTGCAATCGGGTAGCAGTAGGCGAAGAACAGGCCCAGCAGTGTGAAGTAGACGAGGATGGTGAAGTCGGTGCGCGCCACTGTGTTGCTCGCGATCTGCGCCGTGTCGACCACGTCGTGCACGCCGACCAGCGAGGCCAGTGCCGTGCTCATGGTGATGCTGGCATACAGGTTCATCCACGGCGGCAGCATGCGGCGCACGCACTGCGGCAGCACGATGAGGCGGAAGATCTCGCGCCGCCGGAAGGCCAGCGACTGCGCCGCCTCCCACTGCGCACTCGAGATGGACTGGATGGCGCCGCGGAAGATCTCCGCCACGTTGGCGCTGGCCGGCAGCGCCAGGCCCAGCACCACCTTGATCCAGTCGGGAAACGGAAAGCGCCACGAGGCGAGGTGCAGTTCGAAGGGGAAGACGTAGGTCGTGAAGTAGATCAGCACCAGCACCGGCGCGTTGCGAAACACCTGCACGTACCAGCGCGTCGCGATGCGCAGCATGCGCAAGGGCGAGAGAGACAGCGCCCCCACCACCAGCCCGGCCAGCGTACCCAGCGCCATGGCGAGTACGCTGATCTCGATGTTGGCCAGCAGGCCGCGCAGCAGAGCCGGCAGCCATCTCCACAGGTGCACGAAAGCCGTGGGCGTGCTGCCCGTGGCGCCCCAGAAGGCGAGCACGATCAGCGCGGCGCCGACGCCGACGAACCAGGGGTTGCGCCAGGGGCTGGCCCACGGGCCGGCGGGAACGGCCTGCGGCGCGCCATGCGCGATCATGATTTCACTGGCCATAGCCGGGCATCCTCAGGCGTTCTTCGAGCCAGCGGCCGGCCAGGCTCACGAGCCAGGTCAGAAGGCCGAAGTACAACAGGATCAGGAGCAGCAATTCCAGCACGTTGTCGCGCTGTGTCCAGATCATGATGGACTCGTAGGTCACGTCGCCTACCGCGATGGCCGAGGCCACGGCGGTCATCTTGACCAGGTCGACCAGGTTGTTGACCAGCGAGGGCAGCGCGAAGCGCAGTGCCAGCGGCAGCTCCACACACCACAGCAGCTGGCGCTGCGAGAAGCCCAGCGAGCGGGCGGCCTCGAGCGTGACGCGCGGCACGGCCTCGATGGCCGCGCGCAGCGCCTCGGCATGGAACACGCCCTTGTGCAGCGACACCACGACCACCACCCAGACGAAGGGCGTGAGCGGGTTGCCGCCGTGCGTCTGCAGCTGCTGGGTGATGAGCATGTTGAGCACCAGGAACGCGCAGTAGAGCTGCACCAGCGTCGGCGTGTTGCGCGTGACTTCGACGAAGGCGCGCGCGGGCTGCACCAGCCAGGCGCGCCCGGAGGTCAGCGCGGCGGCGATCGCCACGCCGGCGGCGAGGCTGCAGGGGATGGTCAGCAGGCACAGCTGCAGCGTCACGCCCAGGCCACGCAGGAAGGCGCCTCGCTCGGCCGGGTTGAGCACGAAGGCGTAGTTGAGGCCCAGCGGCTTGAGCGCCGCGACCGCCTGGGCCCACAGCGCGTCGCTCATCCCGAGGTCTCCAGTTCGATCGCAGCGTCGGCGCTGCCGCGATCGGCGGGGCGCATGACGACGGCCGACAGCGTCAGTGCGAGCGAGCGGAGTTTCATGGCGAAGGCCTTCAGGGGCCGCCGGATCGCAGCTCCAGGTGGATCAAGGAAAAGCGCAGGCAGGTCGTCGAGCGGACTCAGGGCGCGGCCTTGAGCTTGGCCTGCAACTCGGGCAGCAGCGGCTGCGGCGGCACGATGCCAAGGCGCTTCTCGGTCTCGATCAGCCAGCCGCTGCGATGCCATTGCTGCACCGCCTTGTCCACCGCGGCGATGGTGTCGGCCTCGCCCTTGCGGGCCCACACCACCGAGGGTGCGGGCAGGATTTCGTCGCGGATCGGCGCCGCGTACGCGCCCCATTCCGGATTGCCGCGCAGGAGCGGCTGGATCAGGATCGCGTCGTGCACCGCGGCCACGCAGTTGCCGCCGCGCAGTGCCAGCAGCGATTCGGCCGAGGTCTTGAAGCCGCGCACCTCGGCCCCGTACTGCTCCTGCAGCGGCTTCACGTAGCTGCTGCCCTGCGAGGCGCAAACGGTCTTGCCGCGCAGGTCGTCCCACTTGGTGATGCCGCTGGTCTTGAGGACCGCGGCCGTGCCGCCCACGCGGTAGAAGGGCGTGGGCGCATGGCCCAGGATCTCGCCGCGGTCGGCGTTGTATTCCATGGAGGCGATCAGCAGGTCGACTTTGCCGGACTGCAGGAACTGCATGCGGTTGGAGGGGTTCACCTGGACCAGCTCGGCCTCCGCACCGAGCCGCTTGGCCAGGTCGCGGGCGAGCTCGGGGTTCCAGCCGACGAGCTGCTGCGTGGCCGGGTCGATGGCGCCGAAGGGGCCGCCGCTGATGGCGACGCCGATCACCACCTTCCCGCGCTGGCGGATCTTGTCCAGTGTCGCGTCGGCATGGGCCAGACCGGCGGCGAGGCAGAGCACGGCGCCGAGCAGGGCGGCGATACGGTAGGAACGAGGAAGGCGGAACGTTGGATGCATGGAATCGTGACGGCAAGGCAAAGGCAAAGGCAAAGGCAAAGGCAAAGGCAAGCGGGCATCTTGCGGGCCCGCGGACACCGTCGCAAGGAAGACTTTCAGATATCGATATGCGTCGCCTCGGGCAGGCGGAAGGCCGCGAGATCTTCCGGCGCGCATTGCGCGATCAGCCCGGTCTCCCAGGCGAGGTAGCGGCGTGCGGCATCGAGGTTGCCCTCGTGCCGGTCGTGCACGAAGAACAGGTAGTCGATGGCCTCGGCATCGGTCGGCGACCCTGGGCTCGCGTCCTGCGGCCAGCCGGCGGCCTTGGCCGCAAGGGCCGGGGCCCAACTCAGGTGGTGCCAGCCGGCCTCCCAAAGGTCCTGCGCCGCCAGCCGCGCCACGATCTCCTCGGCCGCCAGCAGCAGCACGGGGCGCTGCCGGTCCCCGCGCGTCGCGGCCTGCACGTCGGCCATCAGGCGCGGGCGGATCGACCACGTGGCGCCGCGTGCATGGCGCTGTCGGTATGCCATCGAAGGCCGCAGGTCGAATACCACCGGCGGCAGGTTGCCGTTCCGCAGCGCCGTCAGGGCTTCGGGCGTCCGTTCCGGCACAGCCTGCGGCAGGGGCAGGCGAGACGGTGCAGGGATGCGCAGCGCTGCGGCGACGCCGCCCTCGACCACCGCTGCATCGAGGCCCAGGCGGCGCAGCCAGAGCGCCGCCACCGGCGCGCGGATGCCTTCGTCGTCCAGCAGCAGCACGCGGCTGCCGCGCACGCCGATCTGCAGGTCGGCAGCCTGCAGCAGCTGGCCGCCCGGCGCATGCCGCGCGCCTTGAATGCTGCCCGCGGCGAATTCGTCGGCGGTGCGCACGTCGAAGACGAAGGTGGTGCGTGCGTCGTCGTCGAGCCAGGCCTGCGCGGCGGCGGCGTCGAGCAGCGGCACCCCGGCGCGCCGGGCGGCGGCAGCGGCGTCGGCCTGCGCAGCATGCCGCTGGGAGGGAAGCGGCGCGGCCGGCAGCGTGCGTGGGCTGCCGCGTTCCAGCTCGAGCCCGGCCAGCGCCCAGCCCTGCGTGCCGTTCTCCAGCGCCAGCACCGGATTCGGCACGCCCAGGTCGCGCAGGATCTGGGCGCCGACGATGCTGCGCGTGCGGCCCGCGCAGTGCACGACGATCGGCGTCTGGTCATCGGTCACCAGCGTTCGCCAGCGCAGCGCCAGTTCGCCGTTGGGCACGGGCAGCGCACCGGGGATGGTCATCTTGCGGTGCTCTTCGAGAGTGCGGCCGTCGAGCAGCACGAGCGGCTCGCCCGACTGAAGCCGCGCGGCCAGCGCCTGCGCGTCGATGTGTGGGACGTCGAAGGCGTGTTCGACCCGCTCGCCGAAGGTCTTCGAAGGCAGGTTCACGCCCTGGAAGAGGGTGTGCCCGGCGCGTGCCCAGGCCGGTGCGCCGCCGGTGAGCAGCCATACATTTTCGTAGCCCAGGGTCGCCAGCCGCGCCGCCGCGCGCGTGGCCACAGCGGAGCCTGCGGCGCCGTCGTCCAGCAGCACGGTGCGCGTGCCCCGGCGCGGCACCAGGCGCGCGATCTCCGGCTCGAGCCGGCTGTAGGGCACGTGGACGGCGAAGAAGGGGTGGCCTTCGCCGTACTGTCCATGCTCGCGCACGTCGAGCAGCGCGATCTCGCCACCGTCGTGCAGCCAGTGCTGCAGGGTGGCGGCGTCGACGGTCGGGACCGAAGGCGCTGGGGTTGCGGATTGCGCAGGGTTCACGGCGGGAAGAGACATAGGGTGAAGAGCGGAATCGGAAACGACACAGGCGCAGCACCTTAGCCACCGCGCGCAAGGTGGGCTACGAAGCTTTGTGCATAAGCTTCTGCGCACGAGCGGACGCAAGCACCCGCGACTTGGCAGAGCCCGAGGCCCCATCTCTTAGTTGAGTTGGTTCTTAAGAACCCACTTTTCGGTTGTTTGAGATTCGATCTTCCCTTCCTACATTGATGGCCATCGCCACCAAGAGGCGAACACCAGGAGTCACCAGCAATGTCATTAGAAGTCGAAGAAGTCGCGCTGCCGGAAGCGCTCGTCGAAGCCCGGGCCCAGGCCGAAGCGCAAGGCTGGCGCTATCCCGGCGGCGTGAACCCGCGGACTGCATGGGCGCTGGTCCAGGCAGGACAGGCGGTGCTCGTCGACGTGCGTTCGGGCGAGGAGCGCAAGTTCGTCGGGCATGTGCCGCAGAGCCTGCACGTGCCGTGGGCCACCGGTACCGCGCTCACACGCAACCCGCGCTTCGAGCGCGAGTTGGAGGCCAAGCTGGCGAAAGAGGGTGGCAAGCAGGCTGTCGCGCTGCTGCTGTGCCGCAGCGGCAAGCGCTCCGCGCTGGCGGCCGAGGCGGCCGCCAAGGCCGGCTTCACGCAGATCTACAACGTGCTCGAAGGCTTCGAGGGCGAGATCGATGCCGGCCAGCATCGGGGCACGAAGGACGGCTGGCGCTACCACGGGTTGCCCTGGGTCCAGGACTGATACCTCGGTCTCTCGCAACAAAAAAAGAACGCTTCAGGAGGGAACGCGATGGCTCATTTCGAGGTGGGCGAGGTGGTGCGCGCGCTGCGCGGCGTGCGCGACGAGTGGCGAGATCTGCAGAAGCGCTCACGCGAGCTCGGCGCACGCGAATTTCCGTCGCGTGAGGCGCTGGCCGGCATCGTGGCGTCGCTGAAGGGCGCATTGTTTCCGATGCGACTCGGACCGCCGGAGCTTCGTCACGAGAGCGAGGATTTCTATGTCGGCCACACGCTCGACGCGGCGCTTCAGAGCCTGTTGGGGCAGGCAGGACTGGAGCTGAACTTCAGCACTCGCCATCGATCCGTTGCCGCGCACGAGATGGAGGAGAGGGCAGCGCAGGCGGTCCGCGAGTTCGCGAATGCGCTGCCCGGCCTGCGCCGGCTGCTCGACACCGACGTGCTCGCGGCCTTCCAGGGCGACCCGGCGGCGCGCAGCGTCGACGAGGTGCTGCTGTGTTATCCGGGCGTGCTGGCGATGATCCACCACCGGCTCGCGCACAAACTTTACCAGCTGGAGCTGCCCCTTTTGGCCCGCATCCTGGCCGAGCTCGCACACGCCGAGACTGGCATTGACATCCATCCGGGCGCGCAGATCGGCGCCGGCTTCTTCATCGATCACGGCACCGGTGTCGTCATCGGGGAGACGGCGGTGATCGGGCAGCGCGTGCGTCTCTACCAAGCCGTGACGCTGGGCGCCAAGCGTTTTTCGACCGATGTCGAAGGCAACCTGCATAAGGGCCTGCCGCGCCATCCGATCGTGGAGGACGATGTGGTGATCTATGCCGGCGCCACCATCCTCGGACGGGTGAGGCTGGGCAAGGGTGCGACCATCGGCGGCAACGTCTGGGTGACCGACGACGTCGCGCCGGGCGCCAGCGTCACGCAGGCCAGCCTGCAGAGGGCACCGAAGGGGGCGACATGAAGGTGTTCGTGCAGGACTTTGGCGTGGTCGTACGGCAGCTTCGGGAGGCACAGGGCTGGTCGCAGGAGCGGTTGGCCGAGCGCTCGAATCTGAATCGCTCCTACGTGGGCGAGATTGAGCGGGGCAGCGTGATCGCCTCGATCGTGACCGCGCAGAAGCTCGCCCACTCGCTTGGCATTCACAGCGCGGCCCTGTTCGCGCATTGCGAGGAGCTGGAGCGCCGGCGGCTGGCGCAACGCATCAATTTGGCGGCTATAGCCTGTTGAACGACCGGCCCCGTGCGGCCGACACTCGCCGTCCTCGTTTCTTTCTTCAATGTTCACGGAGCCCTCATGAGTGCAACAGTCGGTGGTACCACCGCTCTCGGCGACAACGCCGCCCGCCAGTTGGCGAATGCCACCAAGACCGTCCCTCAACTCGAAACCATCAGCCCGCGCTGGCTCACGCACCTCTTGCAATGGGTGCCGGTCGAAGCAGGCATCTACCGGCTCAACAAGGTCAAGAACCCCGAATCGATCAAGGTCACCTGCACCGCGCGTGAAGAAGAAAACCAGCTGCCGCGCACCTTCGTCGACTACGAGGAGCAGCCGCGCGAATACTTCCTCAATGCCGTGAGCACCGTGCTCGACGTGCACACCCGCATCTCCGACCTCTACAGCAGCCCGCACGACCAGATCAAGGAGCAGCTGCGCCTCACGATCGAGACGATCAAGGAGAACCAGGAGAGCGAGCTCATCAACAACCCCGACTACGGCCTCTTGTCGCAGGTGAGCGAGGAGCAGCGCATCTTCCCGCTGACCGGCGCGCCCACGCCGGACGACCTCGACGAGCTCTTGACCAAGGTCTGGAAGGAGCCGGCCTTCTTCCTCACGCATCCGCTGGCCATCGCCGCCTTCGGCCGCGAAGCCACGCGCCGCGGCACGCCGCCGCCGACCGTGAGCCTGTTCGGCTCGCAGTTCATCACCTGGCGCGGCATCCCGCTGATCCCCTCGAACAAGGTGCCCGTGGCCGACGGCAAGAGCAAGATCCTGCTCTTGCGCGTGGGCGACAAGCGCCAGGGGGTGGTGGGCCTGTTCCAGCCCGGCCTGGCCGGCGAACAGAGCCCGGGCCTGTCGGTGCGCTTCATGGGCATCAACAACCATGCGATCGCCTCCTACCTGATCTCGCTGTACTGCTCGCTCGCGGTGCTGACCACCGACGCGCTGGCCGTTCTCGACGACGTCGAAGTCGGCAAGTACCACGACTACGCCGACATCTACAAGTGAGCACATCGCTTCCTTCATCGGACACCGGCTTCGAAGCGCCCTTCGATCCGGCCGTGCTCGCACAGATGGCCTCGGCCATGTTCGCGGCGCTGCCCGGCGGCGCTGCACCGGGCGTACAGGCGCCGGTCAACATCGCGCCGCCGGGTTCGCCGCTCGCGAGTCCGGCCGGCTTCGGCCCCGGTGTGCCGGGCACGCCCATTCCGCAAGGCCTGGTGCCGGGTGCCAACCTGCTGCCCGCATCGCCCACGCCGCTGGCTTCGCTGGCGCATCGCGCCCCGGCGCTGCAGCCGCACGCGGCCGCGGCCAACGGCCTGCCGGACAGCGTCGTCAGCACCGTGCCGGCCTACGAGCCGCGCTTCGGCGGCGGGCTGCTGGGCGTGCCAGAGGCGAAGGTGGCCGCGGCCTCCCAGGCCACAGCGCATCCGGCCGTCGAGGCCTCGCCCTTCTACTTCGTCGGCGATCGCCATGGCCATCCCGCGGCGGGCGGACACGGCAGCGAAGCCGCAGCCGATCCGCTCGACGCGCTGGCTGCTCAGCCTTTTGCGCAGGCCGCACTGCCGCGCGCGACGGTGCCCCCCGGCCCGGGCATCCCGCAGACCGCGCCCTCGGTCGAGCCGAAGTTCTATTTCGTCGATTCGGTGGTGCTGGCCAGCGGCTACGTCACGCCGGCCAAGCCGGCGCTCCACGGCGGCGCCGTGCCGCCGGCGGAGCAGGGGCGGCATCCGGCCTTCGACGTGCACGCGGTGCGGCGCGATTTCCCGGTGCTTCAGGAACGCGTCAACGGTCGCCAGCTGGTGTGGTTCGACAACGCCGCAACCACGCACAAGCCGCGCGCGGTGATCGATCGCATCTCGTACTTCTACGAGCACGAGAACTCCAACATCCACCGTGCCGCGCACGAACTGGCGGCACGCGCCACCGATGCCTACGAAGGCGCGCGCGAGCGGGTGCGGGCCTTCATCAATGCCCCCGAGGTGGAAGAGGTGATCTTCGTGCGCGGCACCACCGAGGCCATCAACCTGGTGGCCAAGAGTTGGGGTGCGCAGCACGTGGGCGAGGGCGACGAGATCGTCGTCAGCCATCTGGAGCACCACGCCAACATCGTGCCGTGGCAGCAGCTCGCTTCCGCCAAGGGCGCCAAGCTGCGCGTGATCCCGGTGGACGATTCAGGTCAGGTGCTGCTCGACGAGTACCAGAAGCTGCTCAACGACCGCACGAAGATCGTGGCCGTTACCCAGGTCTCGAACGCGCTCGGCACCGTGGTGCCGGTCAAGCAGATCGTGGAGCTCGCGCACCGCGCCGGTGCCCGAGCGCTGGTCGACGGCGCGCAGTCGGTCTCGCACATGCGCGTGGACGTGCAGGACATCGGCGCCGACTTCTTCGTCTTCTCCGGCCACAAGGTGTTCGGCCCGACCGGCATCGGCGTGGTCTGGGGCAGGCGGGAGCTGCTCGAGGACATGCCGCCGTGGCAGGGCGGCGGCAACATGATCGCTGACGTCACCTTCGAAAAGACCGTGTTCCAGCCGATCCCGAACAAGTTCGAGGCCGGCACCGGCAACATCGCCGATGCAGTGGGCCTGGGCGCGGCGATCGACTACGTGAACAGGATCGGCATCGAGAACATCGCGCGCTACGAGCACGCGCTGCTGTGCCACGGCATGCAGGCGCTGGGCGCGATCCCCGGCGTGCGCCTGATCGGCACCGCGGCCGACAAGGCCAGCGTGATGTCATTCGTCCTGGCGGGCTACAGCACAGAGGAGGTGGGCAGAGCGCTCAACGAGGAGGGCATCGCGGTGCGCACCGGCCACCATTGCGCGCAGCCCATCCTGCGGCGCTTCGGCGTCGAGACTACGGTGCGGCCCTCGCTGGCCTTCTACAACACCTTCGACGAGATCGACCGCCTCGTGGCGGTGGTGCGCCGGCTGGCCGGGCAGCGGCGGGCCGGCCTGCCTTCCTAGGCCCAAGCGAAACGCGACATTCGGCGGGCCCTCGAGGCCCGCTTTTTTTACCACCGCGGATGCACCGGCTCGAACACCGGTCGGAACAGAAAGCGGCGCGCGATCTCGCCATAGCCCCGGTAGTAGAAGTGACCATTGGCCGCCAGCACCGCGGCCTTGTGACGCCGGAAGTGGATCGGGATCTCGTACCACGGCATCGTGGGCGCGCGATGGTGCACGTGGTGCACGTGGTGCAGGTTGTTGTAGAGGTAGAGCAGGCCGAACACCAGGTTCGATTCGACGATCGCGACGCGCGCGTGCGGCGTGTCGCTCCATCGGTGCTCGGCGAACGAGCGCAGGGCCCCCAGCATCATGCTCGGGTAGACGAAGCACAGCACGTAGGTGCCCAGATGCATGCCGCAGACCTGGGTCACGTAGAAGAGCACCGGTGCCACGCTGAGGGCGTGCACGAGCCAGATCCGGACGTGCGACAGGTCGTGCGCCCGCAGTCGCGCGGCCTCGCTTCGCACCAGCTTGAGCAGGCGCAGCCAGGGGCCGACCACCACCCGGAAGGCGAGCGTCTGGTTGGCGCCGAAGACCCAGCGCCGCAGTGACCCGTACGCCTCCCAGGCGTGCGCGGCATGGTAGACGCTCTCGGTGTCCTTCTGCGGATGCGTCAGGTGGAAGTTGACGTGGTGCGCGCTGTGACTGCGGTTGTAGAGCGGGTAGGGCAACCAGAGATTGATCGGCGGCCAGACCACGGCGTGGCGCAGCCAGCGCGGCAGGTGGCGCATGGCATGAATGCTCTCGTGCTGCAGCGAGAAATGGAGCTGCCCGAGGTAGCCGCCGAGCAGGAACAGCAGCCACGCCGGCAGCGCGCGGTGCCACCACAGCAGCGCGGCCCAGGCGGCGTAGAGCGCCACGGCGAGCACCAGCGTGGGGATTTCAAAGTGCCGCCACCAGGTGGCGCGCGGCGGGCGCGGAAGGGAGGGGCGGGCGGTGGTGGTCATGGCAGGGACCGCACCGATCTTAGGAAGGGCCGCGTCCTTCGCATGCGCCCATTGCGCATGTGGACATGCGCAAAGCTTCGTTGGCGCGGACGCGAAGGCGCCCTAGATTGGCGGGCTTCCAGACTTTGGCGCTCGCTGTTCCATGACTCACTTCCATCGCCGGCGCCTGCTGCTTTCGCTTCCGGCCCTCTGGCTTGCAGCGAGCCTGGCCGCAGCCGCCGAGGACTATCCCGCCCGGACCGTGCGCGTCGTCGTGCCATACCCTGCCGGCGGCATCGCCGACAAGATCGCGCGCGAGGTCTCCGAACAGTTGCAGCAGCGCCTGAAGCAGCCCGTGGTGGTCGAGAACCGCAGCGGCGCAGCCGGCAACATCGGCTTCGACCATGTCGCGCGGCAGCCGGCCGACGGCTACACGCTGCTCTTGGCGCCGGCGTCGAACCTCACGGTGCAGCCGGCCCTGTTCAAGCAGCTGAGCTACGACCCGGCACGCGACTTCACGCCCGTCTCGCTGCTGGTGCAGACGCCGCAGGTACTGCTCGTGCACCCCTCGCTGCCTGTGGACAGCGTGCAGGAACTGGTCGCCTATTCGAAGAAGAGCCCGGGCAAGCTCAACTATGGCGTCAGCGTCGGCGCCTATTCCCATCTCGCCGGCGAGCTGCTGCGCAGCCGCACCGGCGCCGACTTCACCGCCATTCCCTACCAGGGCAGCGCGCCGGCGCTCAACGACCTGCTCGCGGGCCAGACGCAGTTCATCTTCAACGAGGTGGTCACGGCGATCCCGCATATCCAGGCCGGCAAGCTCAAGCCGCTCGCCGTGGCCTACCGCACGCGTGCTCCCTGGCTGCCCCAGGTGCCGACCACGGCCGAGGCCGGCTTCGCGGATTTCGAGGTGACCTCCTGGTACGGCATCGTCGCGCGCAGCGGCACGCCGAAGCCGGTGGTGGACCGGCTCGCACGCGAGCTCCATGCGATCGTGCAGGCGCCCGACTTCAGGAAGCGCTACGACGACATCGGTGCCTTCACTGTCGGCAGCTCACCGGAAGAGTTCGGCCGCTTCATCGCGAGCGAGACGGTCCGTTGGACGGCGGTGGTCAGGCAGGCAGGGATCGAGCCGCATTGAGTAACGAAACCCTCTCCCCCGGCGAACTGCAGGCGCTGCTGCTCGGAAGCGCGGAGCTTGCGCTGCTCGACGTGCGCGAGGCGCGCTGGTTCTGCGACGCGCATCTCAACCTCGCGCGGCTGGCGCCGCTCTCCACGCTGGAATTGCAGATCGGCGCACTGGTCCCGCGCCGCACGACCGAGCTCGTGGTGTACGACGAGGCCGATGCACAGGAGGGCCCGGCCGCACGCGCGGCTGCGCTGCTCGGGCGGCTCGGCTACACGCATGTGCGGCGTCTTGCGGGCGGCTTGAACGCATGGCGTGCGGAAGGCCTGCCGGTCATCGACGGCTACGCCACGCTGGTCAAGGCTTTTGGCGATCTCGCTCGCCTGCACTACGGCACGCCCACGTTGTCGCTGGCCGAGTTCGAAGAACGCCGGCGCACGGGGCAGGCCATCACGCTCATCGACGCGCGGCCGCGCGAGGAGTACGCCTTTCTCTCGATCGAAGGCGCCCGCAACTATCCGGGCACCGAGCTGGCGCTACGGGCCTTGCACGCGAACGAGCCCGGTCACGTGTGGGTGGTCAACTGCTTCAGCCGCACGCGCGGCATCATCGGCGCCACCACGCTGCGGCTGCTGGCGGGCGGTGACAAGGTCGTCTTCCTGGAGGACGGCGTGATGGCCTGGGGGCTACGCGGGGGCGTGGTGCTCGAGAACGCGCAGCCCCTCGACGACATCCCGGCCGAGCCGCCGGAGCTGCTGCGCGCGCTGGCCGACCGGCTGATCGCGCGCCACGGCCTGTCCGTCATCGATGCCGAGGGGCTCGCGCGGCTGCAGGCCGATCGGGACCGGACCCTCTACCTGTTCGACCTCCGGCCGTCCTCGCCGCCCGCGAATGGCGTGCACCATGTTCCCGGTGGACAGCTGCTCATGCACTTCGAGAATCTCGTGGGCACGCGCAACGCGCGCATCGTGCTGATCGACGAGCCGCATCGGCTGCGCGCGGCCGTGACCGCGTTCTGGCTGGCGCAGCTGAACCAGGCCGAGGTCCATGTGCTCGCGGGCGAGCTGCCGGCGCAGCCTCCCTCGACGGCGGACCATGTGGATCCGGCGAACGACGGCCTCGCGCCCGATGCACTCGCACGGCTGATCGCGTGCGGCGAGGCCGAGCTGTTGGACGTCGGTCCCAGCCTCGACTACGAGAAGCGGCACCTGCCGGGCGCACGCTTCCTGCTGCCCGTCTCGCTCGCGCCGCTCGAACCCTTGCTCGCGCCGGGCCGCACCGTGGTCTTCAGCTCGCCCGACGGCGCCGCCGCCCGCCTCGCCGCGCGCGATGCCGGAGCACGCTGGCCGGCATCGGCCTTCGCCTGGCTGGCCGGCGGCACCGAGGGCTGGGCTGCCGAGGGCCGGCCCGTCGAGGCGTCCTATGTGCCGCAGCAACTGCTGACGCCTTTCGACGACGACTGGGGCTCGGTGATGCGCGTCTTCGGCCCGCGGCGCGACGAGGTCTGGGCTGACTACCTCACGTGGGAGCGCGGGCTGGCGCAACGCGTGGTTGCCGATCCCGCGGTGCGCTTTCGCTTCTTCAGGTGAGCCTCAAGGCGACGGCCTCACCGTCGCCTCGACCGCACTCATGCGGCCTGCGCTGCCGGCCAGAACAGCAGCGCGCGCAGCTCGATGCTGCGGCGCGGCGGCGCATCGGGCGCGTCGTTCGGATTCTCGAAGGCGGTGTGCGCGGTCAGGCGCGCGGTCCCGTCGGCGAGCGAGTCGTAGATCTTCAAGAGCAGCACTTCATCGGGCCGTAGCTTGGGAAACCAATACCAGCGATGCGCTGGGTTGTAGGTGAAGGAGTACGTCTCGCCGACCTTGTCGCGATAGACCAGGTCGCTCGGCACCAGGTCCTCGGGGACGATCGAGCGCGCATCGCACAGCGCCAGCGGCAGGCGCTCCACGGTCGCGAGCGGCCGCCATAGATTGACGATGGCGAAGCGGTGCTTGAGCCGCTCGGCCGCCTCTTCGGGCGGCAGGTGATCGCGCACGCGGCGCGGGCCGGAGAGGAAGGTCTGGTCGTTGTGCACGCGGCGCACCGGCTCGCGCAGCGACGCGGTGCCGCGCGAGCCGCGCGCGCTGTCGCGCAACGTGTGATCGAAGACCACCACCTTCTCGGCGCCGGTGGCCGTGCGCAGCAGCTGTTCCGATTCGAGATAGTAGACCGAGCGGATCGCTGCTTCGTCCGAGAAGTCGGCGAGGGCGCTGCGGTGCGCGAGGTGATGAAAGCCGCTGCGATCGAGCGACAGCTCGCCCAGCGCGGCAAGCGGGCGGCCGTCGCGGATGGTCACGCGCTGCGGCGCCAGCGCGCCGGTCGTCCATGGCAGACCGTCCGGCGGCTCGAAGGTATAGCTGACGGGGCGGCCTTCGCCGGCCTTCAAGTAGTTGAGTTCGGCCTTCACGGACGGCAGCGTGTCCGCCGACGGCCAGTCATTCAATACGGCGCTCATGGGAATTCCCTGCACGTTTGCTTGAAGGGGTGGAGGCTATCCCGGCTGGCGTCTGCGACGAACGAAGGAAAAACGATATCGATATCCGCTTCGTGTACGTGATCCGGTCGCGGGATGGCTGCCCTGCACCGATGCAAAGTGCATCAGCTAACTCGCGATCCTTCGTTGGCAAGCGTCTCGCCTTTTTTGCAGAATGCGACGGGTGAAGCAGATCGTTTATGTCTCGCCGGCCGAACAGGTCCGTTGCGTTCTTGCCATCACGGCAGTCCTGTGGCGGGTGAGGGGACGATCTGTGCGCGATGCGGCTGCCCGCGTCACGCTGCTGCACAACGAGCGTGGCGCAGCGGCGGGAAAGAGTCCGCTGCCGGATGACCCGCGACCGCCTGGAGGACGCGCTTGCGCAGAGCTGGCGCTGGGCGATCTGAGCGCCGCCAAGCCATCGCTCGGGCGCCCTCTGCCTAGCGCTGCTGCCCCCAGCGCCGCACCGTCAGCCGCTCCAGCGTCGCGAAACCCAGGTTCTCGACCGCGAGGCCGATCAGCACCACCATCGCGAGGCCCGCAAACACACGGTCGGTGTAGAGCTCGTTGCGGTTCTGGAAGATGTACCAGCCCAGGCCCCCCTGCCCCGAGGAGGCGCCGAACACCAGCTCGGCCGCGATCAGCGTGCGCCACGCAAAGGCCCAGCCAATCTTGAGCCCCGAAAGAATCGACGGCAGCGCGGCCGGCACCAGGATCTGCAGCACATAGCGCAAGCCCTTCAGGCCGTAGTTGCGCCCGGCCATGCGCAGCGTCTCGGGCACGCCCTGGAAGCCGGCATAGGTGTTGAGCGCCAGCGGCCACAGCACCGAATGGATCAGCACGAAGACCAGGCTGCCGCGGCCGAGGCCGAACCATAGAAGCGCCAGCGGCAGCAGCGCGATGGCCGGCAGCGGGTTGAACATGGAGGTCAGCGTGTCCAGCAGGTCGCGCCCGAGCCGGGTCGACACCGCGAGCGTGGTCAGCACGAAGGCCAGCAGCACGCCGGCCAGGTAGCCCTGCAGCAGCACGGCCAGCGAGATGCGGACCTTGGCCAGCAGTTCGCCGCTGGCCAGGCCCTGCGCCAGCGCCCGCACCGTGGCGCCGAAGGTGGGCAACAGCAGGTCGTTGTCCTGCCAGCGCGCCGCCAGTTCCCACAGGAGCGCGAGCGCGCAGAGGATCAACCCTTTGCGCAGCCAGCCCTGGGCCCAGAGTCGGGTGGCAGCCGGCAGCGGACGTTCGACGGCCCCGGCCGTGAAGGGTTCGAGCGGGCGTTCGTATTCGGGCCGGATGGGCGGATTGGCCGTCGTCATGCTGCAACGGCCTCTTCTTCGAACAGCAGGCCATGGATGCGCTGCGCCGCGGCCTGGAATTCGCTGCCGCCCAGGCTCGCCTGCGTGAAGCCGTGGCTGTTGATCTCGGCGCGCATGCGGCCCGGATGCGGCGACAGCAGCGCGACGCGGTTGCCGACCACCAGCGCCTCTTCGATCGAATGGGTGACGAAGAGCAGCGTGAAGCGCACCTCCTCCCACAGCGCGAGCAGCTCTTCCTGCATCTTGCGGCGCGTGAGGGCGTCGAGCGCAGCGAAGGGCTCATCCATCAGCAGCACGCGCGGCTGCATGGCCAGCGCACGCGCGATCGCCACGCGCTGCTTCATGCCGCCCGAGAGCTGGTGCGGATGCACGTCGGCGAAGCGGGCGAGGCCGACCTTGGCCAGGTAGTGCAGCGCGCGTTCTTCGGCTTCCTTGCGGCCCAGCGTGCCGGAAGCGCGCAGCGGGAACATCACGTTCTGCTTGACCGTCTTCCACGGCGGCAGCTGGTCGAACTCCTGGAACACCACGATGCGGTCCGGCCCCGGCTGCGCAACACGCCGGCCGTCGAGCCGGATCTCGCCCTCGACCGGATGCACGAAGCCGCCCACCGCCTTCAGCAGCGTCGACTTGCCGCAGCCCGAGGGGCCGAGCAGCACGAAGCGGTCGGACGCGAAGACGTCGAAGCTCACGCGGTGCGTGGCGCGGACCACGCGTTCCGGCGTGCGGTATTCGAGGCTCACGCCGTCGACCTGCAGCAGCGGATCGAGCCCGGTGCGCTCTGCAGCTCCCGACGCAGCAGCCGGCGCCGGTCCGCGCAAGGGCGCTTGCGACAAGCCATGGCGCAAGACGAGACCTGCCGTCGAAGACATCGGCTCAGTTCCCTGCCGCGTTCTGGGCGTCGTCGAAGAAGTAGTCCTTCACCGAAGCCGGCTTGTTCTTGATGGCGCCCACGCGGTGCATGAACTCGGCCAGCACGTAGGTGTTCTGCGGCGTGGTCTTGAACTGGACCTCGGGGTTCTTGATGATTTTCAGCAGCAGCTCGCGATCGATCTTCGCGTTGCCGACCTTGAGATAGATGTCGGCCGCCTTCTCGGGGTTGGCGCTGACGAATTGCGCGGCTTCGTTGAGCGCATCGATGAAGGCGCGGTAGCTCTTGGGGTTCTCGCTGCGGAACTTCTCGGTGGCGTAGAGCACGGTGGCCGAGGCCGGTCCGCCGAGCACCTGGTAGGAGTTCAGCACGATGCGCGCGTTCGGGTTGCCTGCGAGCTCCTGCTCCTGGAAGGGCGGGTTGCCGAAGTGGCCGGTGATCTCGGTGCCGCCCTTGATGATGGCCGCGGCCGCATTCGGATGCGGCACGGCCACGCTGATCCTGTCGAGCTTGTTGAACTCCTTGTCGCCCCAGAGCTTGGCCGAGGCCAGCTGCAGCACGCGCGACTGCACCGAGACGCCCACCGCGGGCAGCGCGATGCGGTCCTTGTCGGTGAAGTCGGCGATGGACTTCACGTTCGGGTTGTTCGTGACCAGGTAGTAGGGGAAGTTGCCCAGCGAGGCGACGCCGCGCACGTTCTGCTTGCCCAGGGTGCGGTCCCACAGCGTGAGCAGCGGGCCAACGCCGGCGCCGGCGATCTCGATGTTGCCGGACAGCAGCGCGTCGTTGACTGCCGAGCCGCCCGAGAGCTTGACCCATTCGACCTTGGCGTCGATGCCGGCCGCCTTGGCGTGCTTCTCGATCAGCTTCTGCTCCTGCGCCACGTTGAGCAGCAGGTAGACGATGCCGAACTGCTCGGCGATGCGGATGCGGCCTTCGGCGTGGGCGGCGAGGCTGCCCAGGGCCAGGCCGAGGCCCGCAATCAGCGCGGCGGTGGTGCGTGTGAAACGGTTCATTTTTCTTGAGGGTCAGAAAGGCGTGTCGCCCTGGATGGTCGTTCGGTAGAGCTTGCGTCGCAGTTCGTCGGGCGTGCCCGCGGCCAGGTGCATCAGCGAGCGGTTGTCCCAGAACACCAGGTCGTGCGGCGCCCAGCGGTGGCGGTACACGTACTCGGGCTTCACGCTGTGCGCGAACAGCTCGGCCAGCAACGCATCGCTTTCCTCCTGCGGCAAGCCGACGATGCGGGTCGTGAAATGTTCGCTGACGAACAGCGCCTTGCGGCCGGTTTCGGGATGGGTGCGCACCACGGGCTGAACCGCGGGCGCGACCTTGTCGATCTGGGCCTGCGAGAGCTTGGGGCGCCACGGATTCTTGGCGCGCAGTTCCTCGTACTTGGCGAGGTAGCTGTGCTCGGCCTTCAACGGCAGGATGCGTTGCTGCATCCCGAGGCTCAGGCCCTCCCAGGCGAGATGCTGGTCGGCGAAGAGCGTGTCGCCGCCTTCGCTCGGCAGTTCCTGCGCGTGCAGCAGCGAGCCGAGGCTGGGATGGGGCTTGTAGGAAATGTCGGAATGCCAATAGGCGCCTGCGTCGCCGAGGCCGAGCGGCTCGCCGTCTGCCTTCTTGATGTTGGAGACGATCAGGATCTCGGGATGGCCCTCGAGATGAAACTGGTGCAGCACATGGATCTCGAGCGGGCCGAAGCGGCGGCTGAAGGCGATGTGCTGGTCCGGCGTGATCTGCTGGTCGCGGAACACGAGCACGTGGTGGTCCAGGTGCGCGCGGTGGATGCGCCTGAAATCGGCTTCGTTGATTGGCCTTCCGATGTCGAGGCCGACGATCTCGGCGCCGACCGGCGTATCGAAAGGACGAATATCGAAACGCTGGACAGTTGTGGAACGCGACAGGACAGCCGGCATGAAGAAGACATCTGGAGCAAAAAGCGAACTGGCGACTCTAGGTGCCCGGTCCGCTATCGACAACGAACGATTCTTCGCTTGCTTATGAGCAATCTGTCTGAGGCGACTGCGCGGCGAAGGAGTGCCGTCGACTTGGAGCGGAGATCCTGGAAGCGCCAGTCGAAGCGTCCTACTGCAGGAAGCTGGGCTTGGCATAGCCCTGGAACTTGCTGTCGACCACCGCCTTGTATTCCTTCGAGCGGTAGGCCTCGCTCAAATCCTTGGCCCAGGGCGTGTCCTTGTCCGCACGCTTGACGGCCACCACGTTCAGGTAGTGGTCGGGCGTCTTCTCCAGAACCACAGCCTCGTCCAGCTTGAGGCCCGAGGAGATCGCGAAGTTGCCGTTCACGATGGCGTACTCGGTGTCGCCCAGCGAGCGCGGCAGCTGCGCGGCCTCGAGCGGGATGAACCTGAGCTTGCGCGGGTTCTCGGCAATGTCCTTCTCCGAGGCGCGGATCGGATCGATGCCGCTCTTGAGCGCAATCAGCTTGTTCTGCTCGAGCAGCACCAGCGCACGCGCCAGGTTGCTCGGGTCGTTGGGCAGGGTCACGCGGTCGCCGTCCTTCACCTCGGCCAGCGACTTGCGCTTGGTCGAGTACACGCCGAGCGGCGCGATCGGGCCCTGCACCAGCTCGACGATGTCGAGCTTCTGGTCGGCGGAGAATTTCTTCAGATAGACCGTGTGCTGGAAGAAGTTGGCGTCGAGCGAACCCTGGGCGAGCGCGAGGTTGGGCTGCACGTAGTCGTTGAACTCGACCAGCTTCACCTTGTAGCCCTTCTTCTCGAGGATCGGCACGATGCCGAGCTTGAGCTGGTCGATGTTGGAGCCGGCGGTGCCGCCGATCACGAGATTCTTCTTGGCCTCGACCTGGGCCTGCACACCGAGCGCGAGTGCGGTCAGGGACAGGGCGAGAACGGTGCGGCGCAGCAGGAATGCTTTTTTCATGAGAGTGCGAGAATGGAGAAAGAAGAAGGGAATCAGCGCTTGTCGAGACGGCGCGCCGCCGTGTTGCCGACGAACTGGAGGATCTGCACCAGCACCACGAGCAGGGCCACGGTGAGCACCATCACGTCGGTCTGGAAACGGTAGTAGCCGTAGCGGATGGCCAGGTCGCCGATGCCGCCACCGCCCACCACGCCGGCGATCGCCGAGTAGGAGAGAAAGCTCACCGCCAGCACCGTGAGCGCGAGCACCAGGCCGGAGCGCGCCTCGACCACCAGCACGCGCCAGACGATCTGCAGCTCGCTCGCACCCATCGCGTGCGCGGCCTCGATCACGCCGCGCGGCACCTCGCGCAGGCACTGGTCGACCAGGCGCGCGAAGTACGGAATGGCGGCAAACGAAAGCGGCACCGCGGCCGCGAGCGGCCCGATCGAGGTGCCGGCGATGATGCGCGTGAAGGGTACCAGCGCCACCAGCAGGATGATGAAGGGGAAGGAACGCACGGTGTTGACGAGCCAGTTCAGCACCAGGAAGGCCGGCTTGTTGTCCAGCGACTGGCCGGGTCCGAGCAGGAACAGCAGCACGCCCAGCGGGCCGCCGATGAGCACCGCAGCCGAGAGGCCGATGCCCAGCATCAGGAAGGTCTGGCCGGTGGCGACCCACAGCTCGGGCAGGATGGCGGCGATGTTCTCAGGCATAAGCCAACCCTCCAGTCGGATGATGACGCTGCGCGGGTTGCGGCAACGTTTCGCGCTCGCGCCGTCGCACCAGCGCATCGATCTCGCGCCCCAGCGCGGTCCGGCGCTCGACGCTTGGCGCATCCACAGCGAACTGCTCGATCAGCCGGCCCTGCTCGAGGATGGCGACCTGGCGGCACAGCACCTCGACCACCGAGAGCTCGTGCGTGACGATCACGATCGTGACGCCGATCTTCTGGTTGATGTCGCGCAGCGTTTCCAGCAAGTCGCGCGTGGTCTCGCTGTCGAGCGCGGAGGTGGGCTCGTCGCACAGCAGCACCTGCGGCCGCGGCGCCAGCGCACGTGCGATGGCAACACGCTGCTTCTGGCCGCCCGAGAGCTGCGCCGGATAGCTGTCAATCTTCTCGGCCAGGCCCACCAGTTCCAGGCATTCGCGCACGCGCGCATCGATCTCTGCTCGCGAGTGGCGGCCGTGGATCCTGAGTGGAAACGCCACGTTGTCGAACACGGTCGCGTTCTGCAGCAGGTTGAACTGCTGGAAGATCATTCCGATGCTCTGCCGCGTGTCGCGCAGCTCGCGCCGCGAGAGCGTGGTGAGGTCGCGGCCGCCGACGAACACCTTGCCCGCGTCGGGCCGTTCCAGCAGGTTGATGAGGCGCAGCAGCGTGGACTTGCCGGCGCCGCTCTTGCCGATCAGGCCGAACACCTCGCCTTCGGGTATGTCGAGGGAGAGCGAATGCACGGCATCGAAGACCTCGCCATTGGGCAGCGGAAAGGATTTCTGGACGGATTCAAGACGGATCACGGGCGGCTTCTTGTTCGCCGCGTCGGAGGGAGGGCTGGTCATTGCGCTTCAAAAAGCTGCCGAGTATGCGAAGAGGCGAGCTCGAAGGGAACGAACAAATAGTGGGTTGCTTATGCACACCGGTCCGTCGAAGAACGGATATCGACATGCGGCTTTCTTCGTTCCGTCGCGCGCCATGCAATGGCACATTCGCGCTCCCTTGTATTTCGCACACATCGACATGCTTTCTTCGCTCCGCCGCCGCACTGCCCTCGCTGCCCTCGCTGCCATCGCAACGCTCACCGTCCTCACCACTCCTCCTGTCCAGGCGCAGGACAAGAACACGATCAAGGTCGGCGTCTCGGTCGGCAATGCCGAGCAGGTCTTCGAAGTGGTCAAGAAGGTCGCCGCACGCGACGGACTCAAGATCGAGGTGGTGGTGTTCAACGACTACCAACTGCCCAATGCGGCGCTGACGGCCGGCGATCTCGACGCCAATGCCTTCCAGCATCAGCCCTTCCTCGACAACCAAAACAAGGCGCGCGGCTTCGACATCGTGCCGGTGGGCCTCACGATCACCGCGCCGCTGGGCTTCTACTCGCGCAAGCTCAAGTCCATCGATGCGCTGCCCGACAGCGCCTCGGTCGGCATCCAGAACGATCCTTCGAACGGCAACCGCGCGCTCCTGCTGCTGCAGTCGGCCAAGCTGATCACGCTCAAGCCCGAAGCGGTGAAGAACAACAACGCGACGCCGCTCGACGTGGTGTCGAACCCGAAGAAGCTCAAGCTGGTGCCTCTCGACGCCGCGCAGCTGCCGCGCTCGCTGGACGATCTCGCGATCGCCGCCATCAACAACGACTATGCCGAGAAGGCGGGCCTCTCGCTTGCCAAGGATGCGGTCATCAAGGAATCGCCGCAGGGCCCCTACGCCAACCTGATCGCGGTGCGCCGCGCCGACAAGGACAAGCCCTGGGCCAAACGGCTGGTCGCGGCCTACCAGTCGCCCGAGGTCAAGGCCTTCATCGAGACCCAGTTCAAGGGCTCGCTGGTGCCAGCGTTCTAGACGCCACCCGAGCAATCCAGGGCAGTGCCGCCGCCGCGGACCCGAGCGAACTGGCCAGTGCATGGACCTGGCGGCGAGAGCGCCAAGCCTGGAATCTGCATATCGATAGCTGAAATGCTTCTAGCAGCCGCGGGTGTAAAGGCCCGCCCAGGCGACACATTCGTGGTCTGGCATTTTTTCCAAACGCGAGGCGATTTCGTGAAGCTCTTCTGGTTCTTGCCGACCCACGGCGACAGCCGCTACCTCGGCACCGCGCATGGCGCGCGCAGCGTGGACCACAAATATCTGAAGCAAGTGGCGCAGGCAGCCGATCAGCTGGGCTACGAGGGCGTGCTGATCCCGACGGGCCGCTCCTGCGAGGACTCCTGGGTGGTTGCCTCCTCGCTCGTTCCATTCACCGAGCAGCTCAAGTTCCTGGTGGCCATCCGGCCGGGCGTCATCTCGCCGACCGTCTCGGCGCGCCAGGCCGCCACGCTCGACCGCTTCTCCAACGGGCGCGTCCTGATCAACGTGGTGACCGGCGGCGACCCCGACGAGCAGCGCGGCGACGGCAGCTTTCTGTCGCACGCCGAACGCTACGAGGTCACGACCGAGTTCCTGCGCATCTGGCGCGGCGTCGCTGCAGGCGAGACCGTGAACTTCGCCGGCAAGCACCTGCGCGTGGAGAACGCGAAGACGCTGTACCCGTCGGTGCAGAAGCCCTATCCGCCCCTGTGGTTCGGCGGCTCCTCCGATGCCGCGATCGAACTCGCGGGCGAGCAGGTCGATGTTTACCTCACGTGGGGCGAGCCGCCGCGGGCCGTCGCCGAGAAGATCGCCAAGGCGCGCGCCGCCGCGGCCTTGCATGGCCGCACGCTGCGCTTCGGCATCCGGCTGCACGTGATCGTGCGCGAGAGCTCGGAGGCCGCCTGGCGCGCCGCCGACAGGCTGATCTCGCACCTGAGCGATGACACCATCGCGGCCGCGCAGAAGGCCTTCGCACGCTTCGATTCGATCGGCCAGCAGCGCATGGCCGCGCTGCACCAGGGGCGGCGTGATCGGCTTGAGGTGTCGCCCAACCTGTGGGCCGGCGTCGGCCTGGTGCGAGGCGGTGCCGGCACGGCACTCGTGGGCAGCCCGGAGGAGGTCGCGGCGCGCATCGAGGAATACGCGGCGCTCGGCATCGACACCTTCATCTTCTCCGGCTATCCGCACCTTGAAGAGGCCTACCGTTTCGCCGAGCTCGTGTTCCCGTTGCTGCCGCTGGCGCGCATGCACCCGCCAGGGCAGGCCAACCTGACCGGTCCGTTCGGAGAGGTGATCGCCAATGACATCGTCCCGTCCGCGCGCGCCGCCGCCTGAGGCATCGCTTCTCCAGTTCTTCTTCTCTTCTTCTCATCTCGCCATGGCTCACAAACTCAAGATCGTCGCCGTCTCCGGCGGCCTGCAACGTCCGTCGCGCACGCTCGCGCTCGTCGAAGAACTGCTGGACGGACTGACCGATGCCTGGCCCGCCGAGACCCGGCTGATCGAGCTCAGCCAGTTGGTGCCGAAGTTCGGCAACGTGCTGCAGCGCGGCCAACTGCCGGCCGAGGTCGAGCAGGCGCTCAAGGATGTGGAGTCCGCCGACCTGCTGCTGGTGGCGAGCCCGATCTACCGCGGGTCGTACACCGGACTCTTCAAGCACTTCTTCGACTTCGCCCACCACGAATCGCTGATCGACGTCCCGGTGCTGCTCGCAGCCACCGGGGGCAGCGACCGCCACGCGCTGGCGATCGACCACCAGCTGCGCCCGCTGTTCAGCTTCTTCCAGGCGCATACCCTGCCGATCGGCGTCTATGCGACCGACAAGGAGTTCGAGAACTACCGCGTCAGCAGCGAGGCGCTGCGTGCGCGCATCGCGCTGGCGGTCGAACGTGCGTTGCCGGTGCTGCGGCAACGTGCCCACACGCCGGTCGCGGTGCCTTCCCTCGCTCTGGCCTGATCGTTCCGTGGCCGAGCACGGGATTACGGGCCTGCCTGATCCGCCGCTGCTGGAACTGGGCGGCCTGTCCGTGGCCTTTCCCGGTGGCCGAGCGGCGGTGGACGCGCTCGACCTGCGCATCGCCGCCGGCGAGACGCTGGCGCTGGTGGGCGAGTCGGGCTGCGGCAAGTCGACCACCGCGCTGGCCGTGCTGCGTCTGCTGCCGCGGCAGGCGCAGCTCTCGGGCGCCGTGCGCTATGCCGGCCGCGACCTGCTGGCGCTGAAGGAGCGGGAGCTCTTCGCTCTGCGCGGGCGCGAGATCTCGATGATCTTCCAGGAGCCGATGAGCTCGCTCAATCCGCTGCACACGATCGGGCAGCAGGTGGTGGAGGCGCTGACGCTGCACCAGCCGCTCTCGAGGGCCGCCGCGCGCGCGCGTGCGATCGAGCTGCTCGAGCGGGTCCGGCTGCCGGAGCCGCGGCGCCGCTTCGACGACCATCCGCACCAGCTCTCCGGCGGGCAGCGCCAGCGCGTCATGATCGCGATGGCGGTCGCATGCCATCCGCGCCTCCTGATCGCCGACGAGCCGACCACGGCGCTCGACGTCACCATCCAGGCGCAGATCCTCGGCCTCATCGACGAGCTGCGCCGCGAGCTCGACATGGCGGTGCTGCTCATCACGCACGACCTCGGCGTGGTCGCGCAGTGGGCCGATCGCGTGGCCGTGATGCATGGCGGGCGCAAGCTCGAGGAGGGGCCGACCTCGGAGGTCTTCTCGGCGCCGCGCCACGCCTACACGCGCGGCCTGCTGGGCGCCTCGCTGCACCTCGATCCTTCGCTGCACTACCGCGGCGCGCGGCTGGCTGAAGTTCGCGCGGACGGGCAGGGCGGTTTCGCGCTCAAGCGTTCGCCGGTACGCGCGCAAGGCAGCGCTGCCGCCGATGCGGCAGGCGCGAAGCCATTGCTCGCGGTGGAGGGACTGCATGTCGGCTACCCGGGCGGCCACGGCACGGTGCAGGCGGTGCGGGATGTCTCGCTGTCGATCGGCCGTGGCGAGACCGTCGGCCTGGTGGGCGAATCGGGTTGCGGCAAGTCCAGCCTCTCGCGCGCCATCGTCCGGCTGGTGCCGGCGCAGGCCGGCCGTGTGGTGCTCGACGGGCGCGACCTGCTCGCGCTGCCGCCGCGCGAACTGCTGCCTGAGCGCCGCCGGGTGCAGATGATCTTCCAGGACCCCTACGGCTCGCTCAATCCGCGCCATCGCGTCGACGACATCCTGCATCACGCGCTCGCCATCCATGGGCTGCGCGATCGCGGCGAACGCGAGCGCCGCATCGTCGCCGTGCTGGACGACGTGGGGCTCGGCGGCAGCGCGCGGCGCCGCTACCCGCACGAGTTCTCGGGCGGACAGCGCCAGCGCATCGGCATCGCCCGTGCGCTGGTGCTGCGGCCCGAGCTCGTGATCTGCGACGAGCCGGTGTCCGCGCTCGATGTCTCGATCCAGGCGCAGATTCTCAATCTGCTGGTCGACCTCAAGGCCGAATACGGCCTGGCCTACCTGTTCATCTCGCACGACCTGTCGGTGGTGCGCTACATCGCCGACCGCGTCCTGGTGATGAACGGCGGGCGCATCGTCGAATCGGGCGATCACGAAAGCATCTGGAAACGCCCTCGACATCCTTACACGCGCAGCCTGCTCGCGGCCGTGCCGGGTCGGCGCCGCGAAGAAGCGTCGGCCCGGATCGACGAGCCGGTGCTGCAGGCCGCGTGAGCGCCTCTTTTTCTGTTGCCCGAAGGACTCTCTCATGACGGCACCTTTCAACGACGATGCCGTGCGCCACGAGCTGCGCCGCCGCCAGCTCTTCAGCCTGACCGGCGCACTGCTGTCCAGCGGCCTGCTGGGCAGCCTCTATGCGGGGGATGCGGCAGCGATCACGCAGGCCCTGCCCAACACCGAGCAGGGCGCCCAGCGCGGCGGCACGCTGGAGGCCACCGTGCATCCCGAGCCGCCCACGCTGGCCTTCTTCATCAATACCTCCACGCCCGGGCGCACCGTGGTCAGCAAGATCTTCGACGGCCTACTCGACTACGGGCCGGACCTCAAGCCCAGGCCGCAGCTGGCCGAGAGCGTGGACGTTTCGGCCGACGGCCTCACGGTGCGGCTCAAGCTGCGCAAGAACGTGCTGTGGCACGACGGTAAGCCCTTCACCGCGGCCGACGTGAAGTTCTCGGCCGAGGAGGTCTGGCGCAAGCACGCGCCGACGGCACGCCGTGTGTTCCAGCACCTGAGCAAGGTCGAGGCGCCGGACAGCCACACGGTCGTGCTCACGCTCGCCAAGCCGACGCCGGTGATCCTCAATGCGCTCGACGTGGTGGCCGCGCCGGTGCTGCCGAAGCACCTGTACGAGGGCACCGACATTCCCAGCAACCCCTATAACAACAAGCCGGTGGGCACCGGCCCCTTCGTCTTCAAGGAGTGGGCGCGCGGCAGCCACATCGCGCTGGAGCGCAACGACCGCTACTGGGCGCCGGGCCTGCCCTACCTGGACAAGCTCACCTTCAAGATCATTCCCGACGTGGCCGGCCGTGCCACCGCGCTGGAAACCGGCGCCATCCAGTACGGCGAGCGCAACCCGGTAACCTTCGCCGATGCCGACCGCCTGGCCAAGTCGCCGAACCTGGTCGTGAGCACCGAGGGCTACAACGGCTTCGCCGGCTGGCTCTGGCTGATCCCGAACCTGCGCGATCCGGTCATCGGCAACATCAAGGTGCGCCAGGCCATCCTGCACGCGATCAACCGCGACGCGCTGGTCAAGACCGTGTGGGGCGGCTACGCGTCGCCGGCGACCGGGCCGGTGTCCTCGCTGCTCAAGACCTTCTACACCCAGGACACGCAGCAGTACCCCTTCGACCGCAAGAAGGCCGAGGCCCTGCTCGACGAAGCCGGCTATCCGAAGAAGGCCGACGGCTTCCGCTTCAAGCTCGACCACGACTTCATTCCCTTCGGCGACGACTACCGCCGCACCGGCGAATTCGTGCGCCAGGCGCTGCGGGCCGTTGGCATCGACGTCAATCTGCGCGCGCAGGATCTCGCGAGCTGGACCAAGAACGTCTTTGCCGACTACAACTTCCAGCTCGTGAGTTCCTGGGGCATCAACTGGCAGGACCCGCAGATCGGCGTCGAGCAGCACTACTGGTCGAAGGCCGAGTCGAAGGGTACGCCGTGGCAGAACGCCTCGGGCTATGCGAGCGCCGAGGCCGACCGGCTGCTGGAAGCCGCGCAGGTCGAACGCGATGCGGCCAAGCGCGTGCAGCTTTACCAGTCATTCCAGAAGCTCGCACAGAAGGACCTGGCGCTCCTGAACCTGTTCGAGTTCCGCTGGTTCGGCGTCTGGGACAAGCGGCTGCGCAACGTCACCGACACCTTCGATCACAGCCAGAACAACTTCGCGCGCGTCTGGTTCGAGTCGAAGGCATAGCACGCGGATGACGAAGCGGATCCTGCGGCGGCTGCTGCAACTGCTGGGCGTCGTGCTCGGCACCGCGGTGCTGAACTTCGCCCTGCTCAAGGCGATGCCCGGCGACCTGGTGGACGTGATCGCGAGCGAGAGCGGCAGCGTCTCGGCCGAGTACGTGGCGCAGCTGCGCCAGATGTACGGCCTGGATCGCCATGCGTTCGATCAGTTGTTGAGCTACCTGGGCCGCATTGCGCAGGGCGACCTGGGCTTTTCATTCCGCTTCGGCGAGCCGGTGCTGGGCCTGGTGCTGCACCGGCTCGGGCCCACGCTGGCGCTGGTAGGGGTGGCGTTGATGGCGTCCGTGATCGCCGGCGTTCTGCTGGGCGTGGCCTCGGCGCGTCGCCCGCATGGCGTGACGGACACCGTGCTGTCCGCGCTGGCCACGCTGGGCTATTCGGCGCCCATGTTCTGGACCGCACTGATGCTCATCGTTCTGTTCGGCGTTCATCTCGAATGGCTGCCCATCGGCGGCTTGAGCGACGTGAGCGCCGGTCACCGCGGCCCGCGCCTGTGGCTCGACTATCTGCACCACCTGGTGCTGCCGGCACTCACGCTGTCGATCTACTACGTGGCCGTGTATGCGCGGCTTGCACGCGCCTCGATGATCGAGACGCTGGCCGAGGACTACATCCGTACCGCCCGCGCCAAGGGCGCGCCGGAAGGCCGCGTGATCTTCGGCCATGCGCTGCGCAACGCCGTGCTGCCCGTGCTCACCATGCTGGGCCTGCAAAGCAGCGCGCTGCTGGGCGGCTCGATCGTGGTGGAAACGGTGTTCGGCTGGCCCGGGCTGGGCCAGCTGTCCTACGAGGCCATCAAGAGTCGCGATATCCCGGTGCTCTTGGCCGTGCTGCTGTTCAGCGGCATCCTGGTGGTGCTGGCCAACCTGCTGGTGGACGTGATGCAGGCCCGGCTGGACCCGCGCGTGCGCTTGCATGCGTCGGCGGGAAGCGCCGCATGAAGCGTTGGTACCTGCAGCCCTCGATCCTGATCGGCGGCTCGATCCTGCTCGTGGTGTTCGCTGCCGCGCTGCTGGCGGGCACGCTGTATCCCGGCGATCCGCTCGACATGGTGGGCGCGCCCTTCGTCTGGCCCGGCACCGATGCGCAGACGCCGTTGGGCACCGACCTGATGGGCCGCGACCTGGCGGCAGGCTTGCTGCACGGGGCGCGCGTCTCGCTGCTGGTGGGCGTCTCGTCGGCCGTCATTGCGCTGGCGATCGGCATTGCGGTGGGAGCGGCCGCGGGCTTCTATCGCGGGCGCGTCGATGCGGTGTTGACGCGCATCACCGAGTTCTTCCAGACCATCCCGGCCTTTCTGCTAGCCATCATCCTCGTGGCAGTGCTCAAGCCCACGCTGGGCACCATCGTGTTCGCGTTGGGCGTGACCTCTTGGACCTCCATCGCACGGCTGGTGCGCGCCGAATTCCTGTCGCTGCGCGAGCGCGAGTTCGTGCGCGCCAGCGTTGCGCTCGGTGCGAGCGATGCGCACCTGATCTTCCGCGAGATCCTGCCCAACGCCTGGACGCCGGTCATCGTCTCCACCGCGCTGCTGGTGGCCAACGCCATCCTGTCGGAGGCGGCCCTGTCTTTCCTGAGCCTGGGCGATCCCAACGCGGTGAGCTGGGGTTCGATGATCGGCCTCGGGCGCGACGCATTGCGCACCGCCTGGTACATGACCGCGATCCCGGGCCTGGCCATCGTGCTCACGGTGCTGGGCCTGAACCTGCTGAGCGACGCGCTGCATGCCGCGCTCAACCCGCGCCTGCGCCGCGCGCGCCAGGCAACGCCGCTGGTCTAGTGGCCTTTTTTCTTCCCCGATACGGCACCTCCATGTCCCATTCGCTTTTTCCAGACTCATCCGCCGCGCGCTTGCCACGCACCCTCGACCCCGCGCGCGTGCAGCGCATCGAAAGCGATGCCGAAGCGCTGGCTGCCGCGCACTGCCTCGCGGCCGAGTTCGCGCCAGGCGCTTCGCAGCGCGACAGCGAGCGCCGCCTGCCCTGGGACGAGCTCGATCGCTGGTCCGAAAGCGGCCTGGGCGGCATCACCGTGCCGCGCGCGTACGGAGGCGCCGGCGTGTCCTACGCCACGCTGGCCGAAGTGTTCGTGATCCTCTGCGCGGCCGATCCCGCGCTGGGGCAGATTCCTCAGAACCACTTCGGCGTGCTGGGCGTGCTGCGCGAGGTCGGCAGCGAGGAACAGAAGCGCCGCTTCTACGGCGAGGTGCTGAGCGGCCGCCGGCTGGGCAACGCCGGGCCGGAGCGTGGCTCCAAAACCATCCTGCACGGTGCCACCCGGCTCACGCGCACGCCCGAAGGTCTGCGCCTCACCGGCCGGCGCTTCTATTCGACCGGCGCACTGTTTGCGCACCGCATTCCAGCGCGCGCGCAGGACGACGAGGGCCGCGCCGTGCAAGTGTGGGTGCCGCGCGATGCGCCCGGCGTCGCCGTGATCGACGACTGGTCGTCCTTCGGCCAGCGCATCACGGCAAGCGGCAGCGTGGTGTTCGACGCGGTGCCCATCGACGAAGATGACATCCTGCCGATCTGGCAACTGGCCGATCGGCCCGGCCTGTTCGGCCCCGGCTCCCAGATCATCCAGGCCGCGATCGACCAGGGCATCGCCCAGGCCGCCGTCGCCGACGCGCTCGCCTTCGTGCGCGAGCGTGCGCGGCCCTGGGTCGACTCGGGACTCGAACACGCCGCCGACGATCCTTACATCATCCAGGACGTCGGCCGCCTGCAGATCGACCTGCACGCCGCGCACGCGGTGCTGTTGGAAACCGGGCGCGCGTTCGACGAGATGGCCACACAGCCGCTGACCGCCGAATCCAGCGCCCGCGCCTCGGTGGCCGTGGCCGAGGCCAAGGTGCTGACCACGCAGATCGCGCTGGAGGCGAGCGAGAAGCTGTTCGAGCTGGCCGGCTCGTCTGCCACGCGTGCGCAGCACAACCTCGGCCGGCACTGGCGCAATGCGCGCACCCACACGCTGCACGACCCGGTGCGCTGGAAGGCGCACCTGATCGGCAACTACCACCTCAACGGCATCCTGCCCCCGCGGCATTCCTGGAACTGAAGCATGGCCCTGATCCTTTCTCCTGCGCCGTTGGAGGCCGCGACCCCAACCCGCACACCCGAGCTGATCCACGACGACGCCCACGCCATCGCCGTCGCGCGCCGCCTGGCGGCCGACTTCGCCCGCGGGGCCGCCCTGCGCGACCGCGAGCGCCGCCTGCCCTGGGACGAGCTCGAGGCCTTCACGGCCAGCGGCCTGTGGGGCATCACCGTGCCGCGCGAACACGGCGGCGCGGGTGTGTCGAACGAAACGCTGGCCGAGGTGGTGGCGACTATCTCGGCGGCCGACGGATCGCTCGGCCAGATCCCGCAGAACCACTACTACGCGCTCGAGGTGCTGCGCGTGGGCGGCAGCGCGGCGCAGCGGCGCTTCTTCTACGGCCGCGTGCTGGCCGGCGAGCGCTTCGGCAACGCGCTCGCTGAGATCGGGCACAAGGACTTCCAGCGCCGCACGCGGCTCACGCGCGACGGCGAGGCCTGGCGCGTCGACGGCCGCAAGTTCTATTGCACCGGCGCGCTCTACGCGCATTGGATTCCCACGCTGGTGATGGCCGCGGAGGGCGGCCGGCACGTGAGCTACCTGGCCTTCGTGCCGCGCGATGCCGAAGGTGTCGCCATCACGGACGACTGGGACGGTTTCGGCCAGCGCGTCACCGGCAGCGGGTCGGTCTCGTTCGACGGCGTGCGCGTCGAAGCGCAATGGGTGGTTCCTTTTCTCGCCTCCTTCGAGCGGCCCACGACCATCGGGCCGTTCGCGCAGCTGCTCCACGCAGCGATCGATCTGGGCATCGGCCGCGGCGCCTTCGAGGCCACCCTGCCTTTCGTGCGCGAGCGTTCGCGGCCGTGGATCGACGCCAAGGTCGAGCGTGCCAGCGAGGACCCGCTCGCCATCCAGCAGGTCGGCGAAGTGGCGGTGCACCTGCGCGCGGCCGAGGCGCTGGTGCGGCGCGCCGGGCGCATCGTCGACGCGGCACAGCGCGCGCCCGACGAGCGCAGCGTGGCCGAGGCCTCCATCGCGGTGGCCGAGGCACGCGTGCGCACCACCACCGCTTCGCTCGACGCCAGCACGCGCCTCTTCGAGCTCGCGGGCACGGCCGCCACGCTCGACGACCTGGGCCTGGATCGCTTCTGGCGCAACGCGCGCACGCACACGCTGCACGATCCGGTGCGCTGGAAATACCACGCCGTCGGCAACTACTACCTCAACGACCGCCTGCCGCCGCGGCACGGGGCGCTGTGACTCGCCGGCATTTCATCTTCAAGGAGTCCTGATGACCATTTCCAACCTGGCGCGATCGGCATCCGCTTCGCGCCGCCGCATCCTGCAGATCGGTTCGGCCGGCGCGCTCGCCGCCGCGGGCCTGCCGTTGCACGCCGCACTCAAGGAGCAGCCCGGCACGACGAAGCTGCTGAAGGTCGGCGTCACCACCGGCCCGCACGAGCAGACCTTCGAGGTCGTGAAGAAGGTGGCAGAGCGCGACTACGGCCTCAAGATCCAGATCGTGCCCTTCACCGACTACAGCCGGCCCAATGCCGCGCTCGATGCCGGCGACCTGGACGCCAACAGCTTCCAGCACCGGCCCTTTCTCGCGGCACAGGTGCGCTCGCGCGGCTACAAGATCGTCGGTTTCGGCCGCACCTGGATCGGGCCGATTGCGATTTACTCCCGGAAGTACAAGAGTTTCAAGGACCTGCCCGAAGGCGCGAGCATTGCGATCCCCAACGATCCGTCCAACGAGAGCCGGGTGCTGTTGCTGCTGCAGAAGGCCGGCGCCATCAAGCTCAAGAGCGGCATCGACCCGATCGCGGGCATCAACGCCACGCCGCGCGACATCACAGAGAACCCGCGGAAGTTCCGCTTCGTCGAGATCGAGGCCGCGCAGCTGCCGCGCACGCTCGACGACACCGACGCCTCGGCTGTCAACGCCGACTATGCCAACAAGGCCGGCCTCAACCCCGTGCGCGACGGCATCCTGGTCGAGGACAAGGACGGCCCCTATGCCTGCCTGATTGCGGTGCGCGAACAGGACAAGGACCAGCCCTGGGTGCAGCAGCTGGTCAAGGCCTACCAGACCGAGGAGGTGCGCGATTTCATCGTCAAGACTTTCGCGGGCGGCGTGGTGCCGGCCTTCTGATCGCAGCCCATGACCCGGAAGAAAGAGATCCTGCTCAACGCGTTCAACATGAACTGCGTGGGCCACATCAACCACGGCCTGTGGACCCATCCGCGCGACCGCTCCACAGAGTACAACACGCTCGAGCACTGGACCGGCATCGCGCGCACGCTGGAGCGCGGCCTGTTCGACGGCCTGTTCATCGCCGACATCGTGGGCGTCTACGACATCTACCAGCACAACGTCGACGTGACGCTGCGCGAATCGATCCAGCTTCCGGTGAACGATCCGCTGCTGCTGGTGTCGGCGATGGCCGCAGTCACGCAGCATCTCGGCTTCGGCGTGACGGTCAACCTCAGTTACGAGCAGCCCTACCTGCTGGCGCGGCGCTTCTCGACACTGGACCATCTCACGCGCGGGCGCATCGGCTGGAACATCGTCACCGGCTACCTCGACAGCGCCGCGCGCGCGATGGGCCTTTCGCAGCAGATCGCGCACGACGAGCGCTACGACCGTGCCGACGAGTACCTGGAGCTGCTCTACAAGCTGTGGGAAGGCAGCTGGGAGGAGGGCGCGGTGCGGCGCGACAAGGCCGCGCGCGTCTACGCGGACCCGGCGAAGGTGCACAAGGTGCATCACCAGGGCCGCTATTACCAGGTGGACGGCTACCACCTGGCCGAACCGTCGCCGCAGCGCACGCCGGTGCTGTTCCAGGCCGGCAGCTCGGGCCGCGGCCAGCGCTTCGCCGGGCGGCATGCCGAGTGCGTCTTCATCTCGCCGCCGAACAAGGCGTCCGCGCGCAAGAGCGTGGATTCGCTGCGCGAACAACTGGTGCGTTCCGGCCGGCGGGCGGACGACGTGAAGGTGTTCGTCGGCACCGCGGTGGTGACGGGCCGCACCGAGAAGGAAGCACGCGAGAAGTACGAAGACTACAAGCGCTACGCCAGCCGCGAAGCAGGCCTCGCACATTTCGCGGCCAGCACCGGCGTGGACTACGCGCGCTACGACCTCGACGAGCCGATCGCCTACGGCCAGACAAACGCGATCGAGTCGGCGGCGCGCACCGCCGAGCAGCACGGCTGGACCCGCCGACAGTTGCTGGAACTCTTCGAGCTCGGCGGGCGCTACCCGGCGATCGTGGGCGATGCCGCGCACGTGGCCGACGAACTGCAATCGTGGATCGACGAAACCGGGGTGGACGGCTTCAACCTGAGCCGCACGGTCGTGCCGGAGAGCTACGAGGACTTCGTCGACCTGATCGTGCCGGAGCTTCAGCAACGCGGCGTCTACAAGACCTCGTACGCGGAGGGCAGTCTGCGCAGGAAGCTCTTCGGCGCGTCCGACCACCTGCCCGAGCGCCACGCCGGCGCGCAGTTCAGGCGCTAGCCGCGCGCTGCGGATCTCTCGTCGGAGAAAAGCTTCTTCGCCTCAGTTGAGGCGCTCGCCGCCTGCTGCATCGAACAGGTGCGCCTCGGCCGCCACCGGCCACAGCGCCAACCGGTCGCCGGGCCGTGCACCGACGCGGTCGCGAAACGCGGCCATGACCGATTGGCCGCCCAGGCGCAGTGCGACTTGCGTTTCGGCGCCCGTGGGCTCGACCACGATCACGTCGGCCGAAAGCCCTCGGCTCGGATCGATCGTGAAATGTTCCGGGCGCGCGCCGTAGAGCACGCGGTCGCCGTGCGATCCGCGCGATGCGGAAGCCAGCGGCAGGCGCAGGCCGTCGTCGGTCAGCACGTAGGGTGTGCCGTCGAGCTGCAGGCGCCCGCGGATGAAGTTCATCGCGGGCGAGCCGATGAAGCCCGCCACGAAGGCGTTGCGCGGCCGGTCGTAGAGCTCGAGCGGCGCGCCGACCTGTTCGACGCGTCCGTCCTTCAGCACGACGATGCGGTCGGCCATGGTCATCGCCTCGACCTGGTCGTGCGTGACGTAGACCGTGGTGGTGCCCAGGCGCTGGTGCAGGGCCTTGATCTCGGTGCGCATCTGCACGCGCAGCTTGGCGTCGAGGTTCGACAAGGGTTCGTCGAACAGGAAGGCCTGCGGCTGGCGCACGATGGCGCGTCCCATCGCGACGCGCTGGCGCTGGCCGCCCGAGAGCTGACGCGGGCGGCGGCGCAGCAGCTGGTTCAGGCCCAGCGTCTCGGCCGCCTGCTCGACGCGGCGCGCGATGTCGGGGGCGCGCAGTCCCTGGATCTTCAGGCCGAAGCCGAGGTTCTCTTCGACCGTCATGTGCGGATAGAGCGCGTAGTTCTGGAACACCATCGCGACATCGCGCTCGCGTGGCGCCACGTCGTTGATGCGCCGATCGCCGAGCAGGATCTCCCCCGCGTCGACGGTTTCCAGGCCGGCAATCATGCGCAGCAGCGTCGATTTGCCGCAGCCCGACGGACCGACCAGCGCGACGAACTCGCCGTCGCCGATGTCGATGTCGATGCCGCGGATGACGGGCGTGCTGCCGAAATCCTTGGCGAGGTCGCGGATGGTGATGGAAGCCATGGAGGTCCTGGATGAAGAGAAGCGGTCAGTCCTTGATGCTGCCGGCCGTGAGGCCGCGCACCAGGTACTTGCGAACGAGCACCGTGAACACCACGACCGGAAACATCACGAGGGTTCCGCTGGCGGCGATCTTGGTCCACTCCCAGCCTTCGTACTGCAGGAAGTTGACGATCGCCACCGGCGCGGTGATGGCGTTGGTGCGGGTCAGGATGAGCGCGTAGAAGAAGTCGTTCCACGAGAAGATGAAGCACAGCACCGCGGTGGCCGCGAGGCCCGGCGCGGTGAGCGGGAGCGACACGCGCCAGAAGGCCTGCCAGATGCCGCAGCCGTCCATCCAGGCCGCTTCTTCGAGCGACGCGGGCACCGCCTCGAAGAAGGTCTGCATGAGCCAGATGACGATGGCCAGGTTGAAGGTCAGGTAGACGATGGCCAGGCCGATCACCGTGTCCTGCAGGCCGAGGTACTGGTAGGCCAGGAAGAACGGAATCGTGAACGCGATGGGCGGCGCCATGCGCGTCACCAGGATCCACAGCGCGATGCGGTCGCGGCCCTTGAACTGCCAGCGCGTGAGCGCATAGGCCGCGGGCACGCCGATCAGCAGCGAGAAGCCGGCGGACAGCGTGCTCACGAGCAGGCTGTTGCCGAAGGACTTGAGGAAGTTGCCTTGTAGCAGGCTGATGAATCCGTCGAAGGTCGGCGTGAACAGCAGGCTGTCCTCGAAGATGTCGGCCGCCGGGCGGAAGGCCAGCTGCACGAGCCACAGGAAGGGCGAGAGCACGACCAGCAGCAGCACGGCTACGGTGAGCGTTCGGCCGTGGCGCGAGAGCCAGGAGCGGCGCGGGCTCGCGGCGCGCACGACGTCTGGAACGACGCCCTCGTCGTGCGCGACTTCGAGGGACTCCATGCCCCATGCGGGGCTAGCGCTTGTCATGGTCGCTCCATCCCAGTCTGCCGACCAGCCAGCTCAACACGAACACACCCGCCAGCATCACGGTCGCGATCGCGCTCGCGTAACCCCAGTAGGAGAAATTGAAGGCCTGGATGAAGCCGTAGTAGTTGGTGACCTCGGTCACGCTGCCCGGCCCGCCGTTGGTCAGCACGTAGATCAGCGGAAAGGCCTTGAAGCTGTCGATGAGCCGGAACAGCGCGCACACGACGAGCACGGGCCGGATGTAGGGGAACACGATGTAGCGGAACAGCTGCCAGCGGCTCGCGCCTTCCAGCGTCGCGGCCTCGAGCGGATCGTCGGGGATCATCTGCAGCGTCGCGAGCACCATCAGCATCGTGAAGGGGAACCACTGCCAGGTGTCGGCCAGCGAGATCGCCCACAGGGCGGTGTCGGGGTCGGCGATCAGCGAGCGCACCGGCAAGCCGATCGCTTCGAGCGTGCGGTGGATCGGACTCACGTCGGGCGTGTACATGATCTTCCAGATCAACGCGACCACAATCGGCGGCAGCACCATCGGGATCAGGAACACCGTGCGCGCGCCTTCGAGCACGCGCGACTTGCCGTTCAGCAAC
The DNA here is from genome assembly GCF_964253985.1 of Variovorax sp. LjRoot290. Classification (NCBI taxonomy): domain Bacteria; kingdom Pseudomonadati; phylum Pseudomonadota; class Betaproteobacteria; order Burkholderiales; family Comamonadaceae; genus Variovorax; species Variovorax sp. LjRoot290. Next base: position 274,339 of record NZ_CAXURW020000002.1, read on the forward strand.
AGCGCGAGGCCGAGGCCGACACCGAGCTGCAGCGCGACGCTGGAAGCCGAGAGCTTCAGCTGCACCGCGATCGACGCGAGGAAGCGGTCGTCGTGCAGCAGCTGCCGGTAGTTCACCAGCGGATCGTCGAAGCGGAAGGTGCCGGACGGGTCCGTGAGTTGCAGCGGCGTGAAGCTCGCCACCAGCAGCGCGGCCGCCGGCACCAGCGTGATCAGCAGCAGGACGACGAGCGAGGGCGTGAGGCCAAGCAGAAAGGCGCGACGCCGCTCGTTCTGCCAGCCCGTTCGCTGCCAGCCGTCGGCAGTCATCGCATGCGCCACGCCTGCGCCCTCAGAGCTTCGCGCCCGCGCGCTTGAGCTCCGCGATCGAGTTGGCCTGCGCCTGCTGGAAGGCCTGCTTCGCCGACAACTGCCCGCTCGCGATCAGCTCGATCGCCTTGTTCAGCTGCTGGTCGATCTGCGGGTAGACCGACACCGTGCGGTACTTCATGTGCCCGCTCTTGGCGGCGAGTTCGATCGAGTCGAGCGAGAGCTTGGCCAGGTCGCTGCCGTTGATCACCTGCTTGCTGCGGAAGGTCGCGGAGTCGATGTCCGAGCGCCGCGCCGGCGAGCCGTAGCCGGCCGCGACCGCCTTGCCGGTGGTCTGCTTGCTCAGCGCCCACTGGATGAAGGCCCAGGCGGCTTCCTTTTGCTTCGAGCCGACCGGAATGCCGAGCCCGTGCACGGCGGTGCCCGGGAAGCGGCCGGCCGGGCCCTTCGGCACCAGGCCGAACTTGACGGTCTTGATCGTCTTGCTGGTCGCGGGGTCGCCGAGCTGGGCCAGGTGGAGCTGGCCCGCATCGGTGAAGTTGACGCGGCCGAGCTTGAGCGCCTGTGTCACCTGATCGGGCTGGTAGGTGATCGCGCCGTCGGGGCCGAACTCCTTCAGCAGGTTGGCGTAGTACTCGCCCGCGGCAATGGCTTCGGGCGTGTCGAGCGTCGGGAACAGGTCGTCGGGCGCCTTGCGGAACACGTCGCCGCCGAAGGCGTGCAGGTAGGGCACGAAGGTCCATCCGTAGTGGTTGTCGGCGACGAAGCCGGCCACGCGCTCCTTCTTGTTGACCGCGCGCAGCACCTTGACGAGGTCGTCGGTGGTGTCGGGGAAGGCGAGCCCGGCCTTCTCGACCAGGTCGAAGCGCGAGGACGCGGTCAGCAGTGCCTCCGCGGTCCAGGGAATGCCGTAGAGCTTGCCGTCGCGGCCGGTCTCCGGCGCGCGGGCGCCGGGCAGGAAATCGTTGACGTTCCAATCGGCCGGTGTGAGGTTGGGGTTCTTGATGTAGTCGTCGAGCGGCGTGAGCCAGCCCGAATTGATCCAGCGGCTCGAATAGATGAAGGTGACGTTGACCACGTCGTAGGCGGAGCCCTTGGTCGAGAGCTCGAGGTCGGCGCGCTGGTTGTAGACCGGAAAGGAGGGCGCGTCGAAGTTCACCTTGGCGCCGGTGAGCGCCTCGAACTCGGGCAGCCACTGCTGCAGCAGCTTCGGATAGGCGGCGCTGAAGGTCGAGACGTTGAGCGTCACGCCGGCGAACTTCTTGGCGCCGGCTTGCGCTGCCGCAAGGCCGGGGAGCAAGGCGGTCGCGCCGAGTGCGGCACCGGCCTGGAGCAGGCCGCGGCGTCGACGGTCGTGGGCGGAGAGTTCGTGTGTCATGGGAGGAATGAGGTTCAGGCGGTGGCGGAAATGACTTCGTCGATGCGCGCGTCGTTGGTCGCCTCGGGCCGGCTGCGGGTGCGGCTGCGCTGGCCGTCCAGCGCCACCGCAGGTTCGCCGCGCACGGTGACGCGGCGCACCAGGCGCGATTGCTTGCCGTAGTCGTTGATCGCGAAATGCTGCGTGGCGCGGTTGTCCCAGATCGCGACATCGTCCTGCTGCCAGCTCCAGCGCACGGTGTTCTCCAGCCGCGTCACGCGGTTCTGCAGCAGCTCGAAAATGCGCGCCGACTCGGTGCTCGACAGGCCGACCAGCTTCTTGACGAAATGGCCCAGCAGCAGCGCCCGCTCGCCCGAAATCGGATGAACGTGCACCACCGGATGCTCGGCCTCGTAGACGGCCGAGACGAAGACGTTGCGATGGTGGCGCAGGCGTTCTTCCTCGACCTGCACGCGGTCGGCGCCGTAGTCGTAGTCGTTGCTGTGCACGGCCCACAGGTTGTCGGCCAGTTGTTTGAGATGGGTCGGCAGGCGCTCGTAGGCCACCGCCGTATTGGCCCAGACGGTGTCGCCGCCGTAGGCTGGAATGGTCACGCCGCGCAGGATCGAGATCTTCGGGAACGCATCGACGAAGGTCACGTCCGTATGCCACGAATCGGCCCGGCCGCCGCCCTTGGACGCATCGAGCTCGAACAGCTTCGTGCCCTGCGGCGAGGGGACCGTCGGATGCGCCACCGTGCGGCCGAAGCGCGCACCGAAGGCCTGGTGCTCGCGGTCGTCCAGGTGCCTCTGGCCGCGGAAGAACAGCACCTTGTGCTTGACCAGGGCCGCGTCGAGTTGCTCGATCACCTCGGCTGGCAGATCGCCGCCGAGCCGGATGTTCTGCACCTCGCCGCCAATGTGGCCGGCCACGCGCCGGATGCGCAGCTCGCCGATGCTGGTGTCGATGGAGGAAGGGGTGTCGTCGCTCATCGGGGGATCTCCTTGGGATGTGAATGTCGTGAATCGCAGGCGTCGAACCGCCGTCGGGGCGGTCGACTCAATGCTGGGCCGACGGCGCGCCGCCGGCGCCCGGCGCATGCGCGAGCAGCTGGGCCAGCGCCGCCTCGCTCAGGGGTTCGCTCTCCTCCTCGGCCGCGCCGCTGCCGAGGGCTTCCTCGACCACGGGACGCGTGAGGGTCGGCGCGAAGGCTTCGATGAAGGCGTAGACGAAGGCGCGCAGATAGACGCCGCGCCGTACCGCGAGCTTCGTCAGGTTGATGCCGAAGAGATGACCCGCATCGACCGCGCGCAAGCGCGTGTCGCGCTCGGCCTCGAACGCCACGCCGGCGACGATGCCCACGCCCATGCCGAGTTCGACATAGGTCTTGATCACGTCGGCGTCCATCGCGGTGATGGCGAAGTCGGGCTTGAGGCCGGCCTCGACGAACGCCTGGTCGATGCGCGTGCGGCCGGTGAAGGCGCTGTCGTAGGTGACGAGCGGGTAGGCGGCCAGGCGCTCGATCGTCAGCGGGCCGTCGAGCAGCGGGTGGCCGGGCAGCGTGATCAGCGAGTGGGTCCAGCGGAAGCAGGGCAGCGCGACGAGCTGAGGGTAGTCGCCGAGCGCCTCCGTCGCGATGCCGACATCGGCCTCGCCGTCGAGCAGCATCTGCGCGATCTGCTTGGGCGAGCCCTGACGCAGATGCAGCTGCACGTTGGGGAAGCGGCCGCGAAACTCCTGCACCGCCATCGGCAACGCGTAGCGTGCCTGCGAGTGCGTCGCGGCAATGGAGAGCAGACCCTGCTCTCGCGTGAGGAACTCCTGTCCGGCCTGCCGCAGGTTCTGGCTCTCGAGCAAAACGCGTTCGATGATCGGCAGCAGGTGATCGCCCGGCGCCGTCAGACCGGTGAGCCGTTTGCCGGCGCGCGCGAACAGCGCGATGCCGAGTTCGTCTTCCAGTTCACGGATCTGGCGGCTGACGCCCGGCTGCGAGGTATGCAGCGCATGGGCTGCCTCGGTGAGATTGAAGCCGCATCGCACGGCTTCGCGCACGGAGCGCAACTGTTGGAAATTCATGGAGCCCAGACGAAATAGAGCGGTGCCGACCAGCACTCGGCGGCCGATTCTGGGGGCGTGTCTTCAGATCGCGAACTACCGATTCGTTGCTTTCAAATAAGGGAATGATCTGAGTCTCGCGCGGCTCGCATATTCGTTTTTCAGATATCGATGCGACCGAATCGTGGGTTCACCGCGTCGGGAAGAACCGGTTGACCGGGCGCGGCAGGCCGAGGTTCTCGCGCAGCGTCGTGCCTTCGTACTCGCGCCGGAAGATGCCGCGCCGCTGCAGCTCCGGCACGACCTTGTCGACGAAGGCGTCGAGCCCGCCGGGCAGCCACGGGAACATGATGTTGAAGCCGTCCGAGCCTTCCTCGTCGAGCCACTGCTGCATCTGGTCGGCGATGGTCTGCGCGGTGCCGACGAAGGCCAGTCCGCCGTAGCCGCCCAGGCGCTGCGCGAGCTGGCGCACCGTGAAGCCTTCGCGCTCGGCCAGGGCGATGACGCGCTGCTGGCCGCTCTTGCTCGCGTTCGTTTCCGGCACCGCGGGCAGCGGCGCATCGGGGTCGAATTTCGAGGCATCGACGCCGAGCGCGATGGAGAGCGAGGCGATGGCGCTTTCGTAGTGCACGAGGCTGTCGAGCCTGGCGCGGATCGCGCGCGCCTCCTCCACCGTATCGCCCACCACCACGAAGGCGGCCGGCAGGATCTTGAGGTGATCGCGCTCGCGGCCCAGCGCGGCGAGGCGGCCCTTCACGTCGGCATAGAAGCTGCGGCCTTCGGCCAGCGTGCCGTGCGCGGCGAAGATCACTTCGGCCGTTTCGGCCGCGAGCTGCCGCCCCGGCTCCGACGCGCCGGCCTGCACGATCACCGGCCAGCCCTGCACCGGCCGCGCGATGTGCAGCGGGCCGCGCACCGCCAGATAGGTCCCCTTGTGGTCGAGCGTGTGCAGCTTCGCCGGATCGAAGTAGAGGCCGCTCGCGGCGTCGCGCACGAAGGCATCGTCGGCCCAGCTGTCCCACAGGCCGGTCACCACGTCGTAGAACTCCCGTGCCCGGGCGTAGCGCTCGTCGTGCGGCATGTGGTCGTCGCGCCCGAAGTTCAGCGCGGCGTCCGGATTGGAGGTGGTGACGACGTTCCAGCCCGCGCGCCCCTGGCTCAGGTGGTCGAGCGACGCGAAGCGACGCGCGATGTGGAAGGGCTCGTCGAAGGTCGTCGATGCCGTGGCCACGAGGCCGATGTGCGACGTCGCCTGGCTCAGCGCCGAAAGCAGCGTGAACGGCTCGAACGAGGTCACGGTGTGGCTGCGCTTGAGCGCCTCGATCGGCATGTTGAGCACGGCCAGGTGATCGGCCATGAAGAAGGCGTCGAAGCGCGCGCGCTCCAGCGTCTGCGCGAAGCGCTTGAGGTGCGCGAAGTTGAAGTTGGCGTCGGCGAAGGCGCCGGGGTAGCGCCAGGCACCCGTGTGGATGCTGACGGGGCGCATGAAGGCGCCCAGCTTGAGTTGGCGGGTCGTCGGCATGGACCACCTTGTACGCGAGCGCCGATCACCTTGCCAAAGACCGATTGTTTCGATGCTTATGACCCGGCCGTCCGAGCGGTGCGCGACGCTGCGGACCCAACGGAAACCGCATCTGCAAACTCGCATTCATTCGTAGGGAAGCGCATGCCGTATCCGCAGAATCCGCCCAGGTCGTCGCTGCGAGTTTCGCGGCCCTTTCCCTTCACACCACTTCGTCGATAGGCTCTTCATGGCATTCCGCAATCCCGAACTCCTGGCGCCGCGCACGCTCTCCGTGCTGCGCATCATCTCCGCCTTCCTGCTGATCCAGCACGGGTCGGCCAAGCTGCTGCGCTTTCCTCACGTGGCCTATTTCGACAACCTTCAGCTCCTGTCCTTGCTCGGCGTTGCCGGTGTGCTGGAGCTGGTCGGGGGTGCGCTGCTGTTGGTCGGCCTCTTCACACGCCCGACGGCATTCGTTCTCTCGGGCCTGCTGGCCTTCGCCTATTTTCTCGGCCACGCGACCAAGGGTTATGTGCTCGCGCCTTCCCTGAACCAGGGCGAGGCGGCGGTGCTCTTCTCGTTCGTGTTCCTCTACATCGCCGCTGCCGGCGCCGGTCCGTGGAGCGTCGATGCGCGCCGCGCGAAGGCCGCCACGGCGACACCGCGGCCCGCTGCGGCTGCCTGAAGCACCACCGAAGTCCGCACGCTCCATGACCCTCACCGATCTTCCCCGCCGGCGACTGCTCAAGACCGCCGCAGCCGCTGCCATCGCCGCGGCTGCGGCCGCGGCCGCGGCCGCGGCCGGCATCGCATGACCCTGGCGCTCGCGCCCCCCCGCACGGCCGGACCCACGCCTGCGGAGAACGCCCGCCGCGTGCTCGCACGGACGGCGTCCGTCTGGCGCATCGCGCCGGCCTCGCCGCGCGAGGTGGCGCGCCGCGCACCGCACGGCTACGTACCGGTCCGCGTCCTGCGGCGCAATCGCGCTGCGGCCGTGGCCTCCCTCGCGCATTCCTGGTGACACCTCTTCGGACACAACGACCATGTCGAACAACTGGAAATTCGAAACCCTGTCGGTGCATGCCGGCTACTCGCCCGAGCAGACGACCCGCGCCGTCGCGCCGCCGATCTACCAGACCGTGGCCTACGCCTTCGACAGCGCGCAGCACGGCGCCGACCTGTTCGACCTCAAGGTGCCCGGCAACATCTACAGCCGCATCAACAACCCGACGCAGGACGTGCTCGAGCAGCGCGTGGCGGCGCTCGAAGGCGGCATCGCCGCGCTCGCCGTGGCCTCGGGGCAGGCGGCGGTCACCTACGCGATCCAGACCATCGCCGAGGCCGGCGACAACATCGTCTCGAGCACCGCGCTCTACGGCGGCACCTACAATCTGTTCGCGCACACGCTGCCGCAGTTCGGGATCACGACGCGCTTTGCCGATCACCGCGATCCGCTGAGCTTCGAGAAGCTGATCGACGACCTGACCAAGGCCGTGTTCGTCGAGTCGCTCGGCAACCCGGCCGGCAACGTCACCGACATCGCAGCCATCGCCGAGATCGCGCACCGCCACGGCGTGCCGCTGATCGTCGACAACACCGTGCCTTCGCCGTACCTGAGCCGCCCGATCGAGCACGGCGCCGACATCGTCGTGCACTCGCTCACCAAGTACCTCGGCGGCCACGGCACCAGTATCGGCGGCGCGATCGTCGACTCGGGCAAGTTCCCCTGGGCCGAGCACAAGCAGCGCTTCCGGCGCCTGAACGAACCCGACGTGAGCTACCACGGCGTGGTCTATACCGAGGCGCTGGGCCCGGCGGCCTACATCGGCCGTGCGCGCGTGGTGCCGCTGCGCAACACGGGCGCGGCGATCTCGCCCTTCAACGCCTTCCTGATCCTGCAGGGCATCGAGACGCTGGCGCTGCGCGTCGATCGCATCAGCGACAACGCTCTGGCTGTCGCCCGGCACCTGCAGACGAGCAAGGCGGTGAGGTGGGTCAACTACGCCGGCCTCGAAGAGCACCCGGACCACGCGCTGGCGAAGAAGTACCTGGGCGGCAAGGCCAGCGGCGTGCTGACCTTCGGCCTCGACAGCAAGGGAGGCGACGCGCGCGCCGCAGGTGCGCGCTTCCTCGATGCGCTGAAGCTCTTCACGCGGCTCGTGAACATCGGCGACGTGCGCTCGCTCGCCACGCATCCCGCGTCGACCACGCACCGGCAGCTGTCGCCCGAGGAACTGGCGCGGGCCGGCGTTTCGGAAGACACGGTGCGCCTGTCGGTCGGGATCGAGCACATCGACGATCTACGCGCCGATCTGGACCAGGCGCTGGGCGCGGTCTGAGCACGCGCGCTGCCGCCACTCAGGCGGCCAGCAGTTCGCTGGCGCGCGGCACGCCGCATTCGCGGGCGCGCCGCGCCTCGTAGCTCCTCAGGTTCGCGTACGCCACCGGCAGCAGCACGGTGTCGGCGGTCGACCAGCGCCCGCGGCGCAGCAGGTCGCCGAGGATGTGGTCGGCCTCGGTCGGCGCGCCGCGCGCGATGTCCTTGGCCATCGACGCGGTGATCGGCGAGCCTGCCGCGGTGAGCGTCGCGCGGCCGCGCTGGATCGCCGCGGGACTCGGCGCGAAGCCGTTGTGCGCGGCGATGCGCGCGCATTCGGCGAAGAGGTCGAGCGCGAGCTGCTGCGCGCCGGCCTCCACGATGTCGCCGACGCTCGCGCGCATGAGCGTGGTGATGCCGGCGAGCGCGGCGATGAGCGCCCATTTCTCCCACATCGCCTGCAGGATGGATTCGCTCGGGCGGCCGTCGAAATTGGCGCGTGCGAAGGCTTGCGCGATGGCGTCGACGCGCGCCGAGCGCCCGCCGTCGAGCTCGCCGAAGACCAGCGTGTGGTCCTGCCCCAGGTGCCGCACGGTGCCATCGGCGGCCAGCGTCGCGGAGATCATGCCGAGGCCGCCGAGCACGCGCCGGCGGCCGAAGCGCTCGCTCAGGCGGTCGATGTGGCGCAGGCCGTTCAGGAGCGGCAGCACGACGGTGTCGGGGCCGACGGCCGGCGCGAACGCGGCGAGGGTCTCGTCCAGGTCATAGGCCTTGCAGCCGACGATCACGACATCGAAGGGCGCCTTGATTCGGTGAGCGAGCACGCTCGCGGGCGAGGGCAGGTGCAGGTCACCCACGGGGCTGCGGATCGACAGCCCGGTGGCGGCGAGCTGCACGGCCCGCGCGGGCCGCAGCAGGAAGGTCACGTCCTCGCCGGCCGCGAGCAAGCGGCCGCCGAAGTAGCCGCCCAGGGCGCCGGCGCCCACCACGAGAAATCTCATGCCCAGTCCCTTCGGTTCGGTTTGCCGTGTCGATGCTGCCGCAGACGCGGTGGCGAGGGAAGGAACGAAAACGTGCATCGATATGCGCGAGGGTGAGTCGAATCGTGCCGGCCGCACCGGCGTGGCGATATTCGGAATGCGAGCAAGCGTGTGCCTTTTTCTTCGTTTCCAAGCCGCGCGCACGCCTCAAGAATCGTGGGCTTCCCGTCTCGCTGGAGCGCACGCACATGCTGCATCGTCAAACTTTCCTTCGCCTCGCCGCTGCTGCCCTGCTGCTGGCGCCTGCACTTTCCATCGCCGCGCCGGCCGCGGGCGAGCCCGTCTGGTTCGGCGTGAGCGGCCCGCTCACCGGCCAGAATGCCCAGTACGGCGCGCAGTGGAAGGCCGGCTTCGACCTCGCGCTCGACGACGTCAACGCCAACGGCGGCATCGGGGGCCGGCCGCTCGCCTACGTCTTCGAGGACAGCCAGAGCGACCCGCGCCAGGCTGTCGGCCTGGCGCAGAAGTTCGTCAACGACAAGCGCATCAAGATCGAGCTCGGCGACTTCTCAAGCCCGGCATCGATGGCGGCGTCTCCGATCTACCAGCGCGCCGGTCTGGTGCAACTCGGCTTCACGAATTCGCACCCTGACTTCACCAAGGGCGGCGACTTCATCTGGAGCCCGTCGATCAGTCAGGCCGATGCGCAGCCGCTCCTGGCCGACCTCGCGGTCAAGACGCTCGGCTTCAAGCGCGTTGCCGTGCTCTACCTCAACACCGACTGGGGCCGTACCAGCCGCGACGTGTTCGTGAGGGCGGCCGAGGCGCGCGGCGCGCAGGTCGCGATCACCGAGGGCTACCAGCCGGACGAGAAGGATTTCCGCTCGACCCTGGTGCGCGTGCGCGACGCGAATCCCGACGGCGTGGTGCTGATTTCCTACTATCCCGACGGTGCGCTGATCGCGAGCCAGGTGCGCAACGTCGGCCTCAGGCAGCCGATTGCCGCGAGCGGCTCGGTCTACTCGCCGAAGTTCATCGAGCTCGGGGGCGCCGCGGTGAACGGCATCTACACCAACACGTCCTTCTTTCCCGACGAGCCACGGGCGGAAGTGCAGGACTTCGTCAAGCGCTTCCGCGCCAAGTACGGCAAGGAGCCGGACGCCTTCAACGCCTATGCCTACGACGCGGTCGTCTATGCCGCTGCCGCGCTGCGCCACGCGGGACCCAACGGCGACCGCAAGGCCGTGCGCGATGCGTTCTACAAGATCAAGGACATCCCGAGCGTGGTCTTCGGCAAGGCCAACTTCGATGCCGACGCGCGGCGCATGATCGGCGTGAAGAGCGTCGACCTGGTGGTGAAGGACGGCAAGTGGGCGCTCGGCGACGGGAAGCCTGCCGTGGTCTCGGCGCGCTGAGCGCACGGCCCTCGGCTGCGGCATGAACTTCTCGTTCACCTCCTTCTTCGACTACACGGTCAACGGCCTGATCATCGGCAACATCTATGCGTTGCTGGCGGTCGGGCTGGCGCTGATCTTCGGCGTCTCGCACCTCATCAATTTTGCGCACGGCTCGGTCTACACGGTCGGGGCCTACATCGGCTGGGCCTCCATCACCTGGCTGCGCACGCCGCTGCCGATCACCATCCTGCTCGTGGTGCTCGGCGCCGGGGCGCTGGGCATGCTGATCGAGCGCGTGGGCCTGCGTCCGCTGCAGGGCGCGGCACGCATCGCGCCGCTCCTGGCGACCATCGGCATCAGCTTCGTGCTCGACATCCTGGTGCAGCTCGTCTTCAGTCCCGACCCGCGCGCACTGCCGACGCAGCTGCCCGACTGGCGGCTCGCGATCGGCAGCGGCACCATCGGCGCGCTCGACCTGCTGATCGCCGGCATCGGTCTCGCGACCGCGGCGGTGCTCTTCGGCTTCCTGCGCTTCACCAAGCTCGGGTGGGCGGTGCGCGCCACGGCGCAGGACCGCGACGCCGCGCAGCAGATGGGCGTCGACGTGAACCGCGTGAACCAGGCGGTGTTCGCGATCGCGTCGGCCCTCGGCGGTCTCTCGGGCCTGTTGGTGGGCATGTACTACAACAACATCAGCCCGGCGATGAGCTTCCAGGCCACGCTCAAGGGCGTGGTCGCGACCGTGGTGGGCGGCGTCGGCAACGTGCCGGGGGCGATCGTCGGCAGCCTGCTGCTCGGCCTGATCGAGAGCTACGGCGTCGCGCTGCTGGGCACGCCCTACCGCAATCTCTTCGCCTTCGCGCTGCTGCTGGTCATCCTGGTGTGGAGGCCCAACGGCCTCTTCGGCCGCAAGCGCGCGCTGCCGCCCGAGCCGCTCACCGGCACCTTCATCGCGCCGAGCAAGCCGTGGCAGGTGCCGCGCCGCGTGCTGCTCGCGCTCTTCGTGGCCGCGGCGGCGCTGCCGCTTTTCGACCCCTCGCCCTACGTGCTGCAGACGCTCACCAACTCCTGGCTCTATGCCGCGCTGGCGCTGAGCCTCACGCTGGTGGCCGGCACCATCGGGCAGATCTCGCTCGGCCACGCCGGGCTGCTCGCGATCGGTGCCTACGCATCGTCGCTGCTCGTGCTCGACCTGCACCTGCCTGTGGATACCGGCATCGTGCTCGCGGGCCTGCTGACCTCGGTGATCGGCACCGCGCTGATCTTCCCGGCGTTCCGGCTGCGCGGGCACTACGTGTCGATTGCGACGCTGGGCATCGGCGAGATCGTGGGGCTCACCATCCTCAACTGGGAGAGCCTCACGCGCGGTCCGATCGGCGTGTCCGGCATTCCGCCGCTGTCGCTCTTCGGGCGCGACGCGTCGTCGAACAATGTCTTCTACTGGGCCTCGTTCGGCGCGATGGTGCTGCTGGCCCTGCTGCAGTGGCGCCTGTTGCGCTCGCACCTGGGGCGCACCTTCCGCGCGGTGCGCGAGGACGAAGTCGCCGCGCGGGCGTACGGCGTGAGCCCCGACCGCTACAAGGCCCTGGCCTTCGGCTTCGGCGGCTTCGCGGCCGGCGTGAGCGGCTCCTTCACCGCGCACCTCTATTCGTACATCAACCACGAGACCTTCACCTCGCAGATCTCCATCCTCGCGCTGACGATGGTGATCCTCGGCGGGCTCGGGAACGTCAGCGGTGCGCTGCTCGGCGCGGTCGCGCTGGTGAGCCTGCCCGAGCTGTTCCGCGTGACGGCGGAGTACCGGATGCTGATCTACGGCGTCGCGCTGTTGTTGCTGATCCGCTTCCGCCCGCAAGGTTTGCTGGGCACCGTTTGAACGACTCCACAAGGACACACACCATGAGCCACCTCAACGACTACCTCGCCGAGAAGCGTGCCGCCGTGCTCGGGCGCAACGCCGCCATCGACGCCGGCACGGCGCAGCCGCTGCAGCTGAAGGCGCACGTGCGCGCCGAGGGCCGCAGCGGCGTGCGGCGGCTGCGCATCCGCGACCACCAGGTGATCAGCGACAGCCCACCGGACTTCGCGGGCTACAACCTGGGCCCCAGCTCGCCCGAGCTGCAGCTCGGCGTGCTGGGCACCTGCGTCACGCACATCTTCCTGATCCAGGCGGCCGAGCGGCAGGTGCCGCTGGACAGCCTCGAAGTCGAGGTGACCGGGCTCATCGATCCGCGCGGCGGCCGGCCCGGCCACGAGGCGACGCCGATCTGGCCGCACGAGATCGGCTACACGGTGCACATCGACTCGCCGGCCTCGCAGGAGGACATCGACGCGCTCTTCGAGGCGGTCGAGCGCAACTGCCCGATCCTCAACCTGCTGCGCAATCCGCAGACCATCCGCGCCGAGGTGAAGCGGGTCGGCAAGAAGGCCGCGCCCGCGAAGGAAGCCGATGCCGTCGCTGCTTGAAGTCGGCGGCCTCACGCGGCGCTTCGGCGGACTCACCGCGGTGGATGCGGTCGACCTGCGCGTGGAGGAGGGCGAGCTGGTCAGCGTGATCGGCCCCAACGGCGCGGGCAAGACCACGCTCTTCAACCTCGTCACCGGGCTCGACCAGCCGGACGCGGGCCGGGTGCTTTTCGAGGGCGAGGACGTCACGGGCTGGCCCGCGCCGAAGCTCGCGCAGCGCGGCCTCGCGCGCACCTTCCAGCACGGCCGCGTGTTTGCCAACCTCACGGTGCTCGACAACGTGCTGGTCGGCGCGCACACACGGCTGCGCGCGGTCAAGCCGCGCATGGGCGGCGTGCCGGGCCTGCCGGCGCTGGCCGAGCTCGCGCTCGCGCTGTTGCAGCCGCCTTCGGTGCGGCGTGAAGAGGAGCGCCTGCGCGCCGAGGCGCTCGCGATCATCGCGCTCTTCGGCGAGCGCCTGCAGCCGCGCATCGACCACCCGGCCCACAGCCTCTCGTACGCGAACCGGCGCCGCGTCGAGATCGCCCGCGCGCTGGCGCTGAAGCCGCGGCTCCTGCTGCTCGACGAGCCGACCGCAGGCATGAACGAAAGCGAGACCGCCGAGATGCTGCAGATCATCCGCACGCTCAAGGTGCGGGGCCAGAGCATCCTATTGATCGAGCACAAGCTCGACCTCGTGATGCAGCTTTCCGACCGCGTGGTGGTGCTCGACGACGGTCGCAAGATCGCCGAAGGCCTGCCGGACGCGGTGCGCAACGACCCGGCCGTGATCGAGGCCTACCTGGGCCATCGCCAGGTGGGCGAGCGGGCCGCGGTGGCGGCATGATCGCCACGGTCGCACGAACGGGGCTTCCGCCCGCGCCGCTCTGGCATGAGGGCGGGGACGATGCGCAGCCCGAACGTTCCGTCGCGCCTGTTCAGCGGGCGGGCGAGCAACCCTTGCTCGAGCTCCGGAAGATCAACAGCTTCTACGGCCCGGTCCAGGCGCACTTCGATCTGGACCTCGAGGTGCGCCGCGGCCAGATCGTGAGCCTGCTCGGCGGCAACGCGAGCGGCAAGTCGACCACGATGAAGGTGGTGCTGAGCCTGCTCAAGCCGCGCTCGGGCGAAGTGCGCTTCGACGGCGAATCCCTGCTCGGCCTCGGCACGCCGCAGGTGATCCGGCGCGGGATCGGCTCGGTGCCCGAGGCGCGGCGGCTCTTTCCCGCGATGACGGTGCGCGAGAACTTGCTGATGGGCGCGTACGCGCGCAATGACCGCAAGGCGGTCGCCGAAGACCTCGCACGCATGCTTGATCTGTTCCCGCGCGTGGCCGAACGCATCGAGTTCCAGGCCGGCACGCTTTCGGGCGGCGAGCAGCAGATGGTGGCGATGGCGCGCGCGCTGATGGGCCGGCCGAAGCTGCTGTGCATGGACGAGCCAACCATGGGCCTGTCGCCGCTCTACGTCGACCGCGTGCTGGAACTCATCGCGCAGATCAACCGGCAGGGCGTCTCGGTCTTCATGGTCGAGCAGAACGCCAGCCTCGCGCTGCAGATCGCGCACCACGGCTACGTGCTGCAGACCGGCCGCATCGTGCTGAGCGGCCCGGCCGAACGGCTCTTGGCCGATGCGCGCATCCGCGATGCCTACCTCGGCGGCGGCGATGCCGCGCGCACCACATCCTGAAAAAAAGACCGAACCAACACCATGCCGCTTTCGCTCGACCACATCGTCATCGCCGTCCACGACCTGGAGGCCACCATCGCCGACTACACCGCGCTCGGCTTCAACGTCCAGCGCGGCGGCGACCATCCGGGGCGCAGCACGCACAACGCGCTGGTCGTGTTCGCCGACGGCAGTTACTTCGAACTGATCGCCTGGAAGACGCCCGCGCCGGAGGAGCGCTGGTGGCAGCTGCTGCAGCGCAGCGGCGAAGGCATCGTCGACTTCGCGCTGCTGCCCGCAAGCACCGCGCAGACGGTGGCCGAAGCCGCGGGGCGCGGCCTGGCGCTCGATGGTCCGCTCGACGGCGGGCGCGTGCGCCCCGACGGCGAGCACCTGCGCTGGCAGACCGCGCGGCCGCCGTCGCCGGACCTGCCCTTTCTCTGCGGAGATCTCACGCCGCGCGCACTGCGCGTGCCCGAGGGCGAAGCGCGCGTGCATCCCAACGGCACCACCGGCGTCGCCAGTCTCGCGCTGGCGGTGCGCGACCTCGACGCCACGCTGGCACGCTACCGCGCCTTGCTCGGCGCACCGGAAGGCGAGGGCGCGACGCAGGTGGGCGGCGTGGTGAGCCTGCCCGGCGGCCGCACGCGGCTCGCACTGGTCACGCTGGGCGGCAGCACGCTGGTGCTGTCGTCGTCGCGCGCAGGTCGCGGCGCCGAAGAGGGGGACGCGCTTGCCCAGCGGCTCGCGCTGCGCGGCGACGGGCCGTACGCGCTCGTGCTGCGTGCGGATGCCTCGGAAGATCGCGCGGCGCCCGACCTCGCGCTCACCCACGGCGCCAGCATCGAGTTCGACGGCTTCCCCGCACCCTCACGCCAGCCCGCGCGCACATCGCGATGACGGCGATCCGGCGCCTCGGCTTCTTCAGCCGCCTGCTCGACGACGCTCCCGCCGCCGAACGCTATCGACTGGTGGCCGAGCAGATCGCGCACGCCGAGGCCAACGGCTTCGATTCGGCGTGGGTGGCGCAGCACCACTTCCACGAAGCGGAAGGCGGCCTGCCGTCGCCTTTCGTCTTCCTCGCGCACGTGGCGGCACGGACGCGGCGCATCCGGCTCGGCACCGGCGTCGTGACGCTGCCGCTCGAGAACGCGGTGCGCGTGGCCGAGGATGCCGTCGTGTTGGACCTGCTCTCGTGCGGCAGGCTGGAGTTCGGCGTGGGCACCGGCGGCACGCCCTCGTCCTTCGCGGCCTTCGGCCTGGCCAGCGAGGATCGCGCCGAGGTGTTTGCGCGCCACCTGGCGCAGGTGCGGGAAGCGTGGGCGGGCCGTGCGCTCGCTGGCGGCGATCGGCTCTACCCGGCCTCGCCGCAACTGCTCGACAGGATCTGGCAGGCGACCTTCTCCGTCGCGGGCGGGGCGCGCGCCGGTCTGGCGGGCGATGGACTGATGCTGTCGCGCACGCAGCCGCGGCCGGCCGATGCGCCGCACGCCTCGCTCTCCGAACTTCAGCGCCCGATCGTCGAGGCGTACCTCGAGAAGCTGCCCGCGGGGCGCGCGCCGCGCATCATGGGCTCGCGCTCGGTGTTCGTGGCCGACGACCGGCAGCAGGCATTGCGCCTCGCCGAGCAGGGCCTGCGTCGCAGCGTCGCGCGGCTGGGCGATCCGAGCCGGCCGGGACCCGACGCGACGCTGCGCGAGCTCATCGACGGCTACGACGTGCACGTCGGCACCCCGAGCGACGTCATCGCATCGCTGCAGGCCGACAGCACGCTCGCGCAGGTGACCGACATGGTGTTCCAGGTGCATTCGGTCGATCCGCCGCACCCGCTCATCCTGCGCTCCATCGAGCTGGTCGCCACAAAAGTGGCGCCGGCGCTCGGCTGGCGCCCCGCCGCCGCCCCCCTTCGCGACCCCACACCGGAGACCATCGCATGACCGCATCCCACGCACCGGACGTGATCGACAAGCTCGCGGGCCTCGCGCCCGGACACCCGCTCCAGGGCGTTCGCGCGCAGCGCGCTCAGGCGCGCGACCAGAGCCAGGAAAGCTACCGGGCGCTGTTCGAACCGGCCTCGCCGCCCGCCGGCGATTTCACGCTGGCGGAGCGCTTCGCTGTCGCCACCTTCGTGGCGGCGCTGCACGGGCCGGGGCCGGCGGTCGATTTCTATGCCGGCGGCCTCGCGGGCCACGGCGCCGCGCAGGCGCTGGTCGATGCGCTTGTGGGCGAGGCGGCCTTGGGCGCTGCATCCGGCCCCTACGGCCGCTTTCCGGCGGGGCCGTTGAGTGCGGAAGACGCGCCGGGGCCGATCTACCGCGTCAGTGATGCCGCCCGCGCGGTGCTAGGCGACCGGCTCGCTGCCGCGCTGGTGCATGCGCACCTGCTGCTCTTCCATCCGCGCGATGCGAGCGCGCCGGACCTGGCGGCGCTGCTGGACGCCGGATGGTCGCCGACGGACATCGTCACGCTGTCGCAGCTCGTCGCCTTCCTCGGCTACCAGATCCGTGCCGCGGCCGGGCTGCAGGCGCTCGCGTCGTCGCCGAGGGCCGTCCAGTCATGAGCCATTCCACCTTGAGCCATCCCGGCAACGTGCCGCCCGCCGCCTTCACGCAGGAGGAGCTCGAATGGCTGCCATGGCTGCCGCCGTTGCCCGAAGCCGAGCTGACCGACCGACATCGCGCGGGCCTCGTCGACGCCTCGCGCGCGAAGTCGCCTTACTTCATGCTGCTCGCGCGCGACCCGGACATCCTCGGCGCGCGCACGTGCACCGACAAGGACATCTTCCACAACCCCGAAGGCGGCCTGCCGCGCCCGGAACGCGAGCTCGCGGCCGCGGCGACTTCGCGGTACAACGGCTGCATCTACTGCGCGTCGGTCCATGCGCGATTCGCCTCGCACTTCTCGCACCGCACCGACGACGTGCAGCGCCTGCTCGACGAAGGCGTCGGCGCACGAATCGACGAACGATGGGACGCCATCGTGGCGGCATCGGTGGCGCTGACGTCGACACCGATCGCGTTCGGACCCGAGCACGTCGAGCGCTTGCGCACGGCGGGGCTGGACGATCTGGCGATCGTGGACGTCGTCCAGAGTGCGGCCTTCTTCAACTGGGCCAACCGCCTGATGCTGTCGCTTGGCGAGCCGTCGCGCGGTCGTCTCAGTTGAGCCGCTGGCCGCCGGCTGCGTCGAAGAGGTGGGCTTCCGCGGCTGCGGTTCAACGCCGCTGCCGTCGAAACCCTGGAGCTAGCCGGGCGCGTGCTCTGCTGCCCAGAAGACTGCTGAAACCTACGGCGCTTCCTGCTGCAGATGGCGCTCGAAACGCTCAAGGAGCGTGTGCATGTCCTGCCGGGCACGCGTGAATTCTTCGGAGGCGCCGCGCGCAGCCAAGTCGCGGTCGTAGTCCGCACGGGAATCGAACACGCACTCCCACCGCACGTCGGGGCCGCCACCTTCCAACTTCTTGAAGATGCGGCCCGCCGGCAATCCGAGTTGCGCCCGGAGTTCGCTGGCGCGCCGACGCTGCGCCAAGACAGCCTCAGCACGGCCGGGCAGCGCGTAGTAGTTGGTGATCTCGATGACCATGAAGAGGGCCTCCTTGCCCCACGCTAGCCGATCTGCAACGCACGCGTGAATCGCGCTATTGACAATCACATTATTTGATCACACACTGTGATCACAGTAAAGGTTTCGCAGATGGGCTGCGCGGACCCGATCTCCAAAGTGAGGAATTCATCGATGCCGACGATCCAGTCCATAGACACCCTGCTGGTCCAGCTCCCCACGCGGCGAGAGCACAAGTGGACCGGCCTGACCGAGTCCATTGGTCGCTACCTGCTGACCCGCATTGTCGACAGCGATGGCCGCGTCGGCTGGGGAGAGGCCCCGGCCTTGAAGGACTGGGGCGGCGAGTTCGGCCGCTACTTCGGCGAGTCCACGTCGATCGCCAAGACCGTGATCGAGAAGTACCTCGCGCCCTGCCTGATCGGCGTCGAGCTCGGCAACTTCGCCGAGATGCATGCGCGCATGGACGCGGTCATCCGCGGCTATCCCTATGCCAAGGCCGCGGTCGAGTTCGCCGCTTATGACGTCACAGGCCGCTGGCTCGGCCTGCCGGTGCACATGCTGCTCGGCGGCAAGGCACGCTCGCGCATCATGGTGACCCATTCGATCGGACTGATCCCGATTGCCGAGGCCGAGAAGGAAGTGGCGCAGGTTGCGTCTGAAGGCATCAAGACGATCAAGATCAAGATCGGCGTCGATGCGAAACGCGACATCGACATGGTGCGCACCGTCCGCGCGGCCGTGGGTGACGACGTCGAGCTTTGCGTGGACGCCAACGAAGGCTATCGCACGCCTGGCGAGGCCATCACCACGGTGCGCGCGATGGGGCCATACAGGCTCAAGTACGTCGAGCAGCCAGTGATGGGTATTGAGCGCATCGCCGAGGTCGCGCGTGCCATCGACCAGCCGGTGATGGCCGACGAGTCGGCCTGGAATGCGCACGACGTGATCCAGATCAGCGAGCATCGGGCGGCGCAGATCGTGTCCATCTACAGCACCAAACCGGGCGGCCTCTACAAGGCGATGGAGGTCGCGGCCGTGTGCCGCGCAGCCGGAATCATCTGCAACGTCAACGGCTCGGTGGAGACCGGCGTCGGCAACCTCGCCAACATCCACCTGGCCGCCGCGGCGCCGGCCGCCACGCTGTCCTGCGTGGTCCCGGTGTCGACGCCGGCCGAGTGGCAGAACGGCCAGGTCGGCGGCATCTACTACCGCGACGACCTCATCGTCGCGCCGATGAAGCTCGTCGACGGCGGCATCGAAGTGCCGACCGCGCCCGGCATGGGCATCGAAGTCGACCTCGCCAAGGTCGAGAAGTACACCGTCCGCGACTGAGCGTCGCCCTCAACATAAATCCAAGGAAGGTTCCAGATGCGCAAAGCAATCATCGAGCGGCAGGTCAAGGCGATCGCCGAACACAAGCTCGACGCCATAGTGTCATGCTCCCCCGAAAACTACGCGTACGCAACGGGCTTCGTCGTGCCGTCGCAGCCGTTGATCAGGCACCGTCATGCGATGGCGATCGTCACGGCAGACGGCCGCACGGAGCTGTTCTCCGTCGACATGGAGGCCAGCACGGTGAAGCGCCGTGCACCGGACGTGCCGACGCGCATCTGGGCCGAATTCACCGACGACGCGATGGTCGTGCTGGCCGACCAGCTGAGCAGGCTCGGGCTTGCGCGCGGCCGCATCGGCATCGAGATGGACTACTTGCCGGCAGGCGACCTGGCACGCCTGCAGAAGGCACTCCCCGAGGCGCGCTTCGAGCACTGCGAACAGATCCTCGCGCGGCTGCGCCAGATCAAGACACAGGATGAGATCGCCTTGCTGCGCCGGCTGTCGCGCATCGCCGACCAGGCGATCACCGATGCGCTCGCGTCGGTCAAGGCCGGCGACTCGGAGATGGACATCGCCGGGCACCTGACGCGCAACGTCTACGCGCTGGGGGCCGAGCACTTCAAGCTGATGATCATCGCGACCGGCGAGCGCAGCGTGCTGCCCAACGTCGGCCCCAGCGAGCGCAGGCTCAAGCCGCGCGACGTCTGCCGGGTCGAGATCTTCGCCGTGATCGACGGCTATCAGGCGGGCGTGTGCCGCACCGCGGTCGTGCACGAGACGCCGCCGAAGGCCGAAGCCATCTGGCAGCACCTGGTGGACTGCAAATACCGCATCATGGAAATGGTCAAGCCGGGCGCCAGCTGCCGTGCCATCTACGACGCCTTCATCGCCAAGCTGTCCGAGATGGACCTGCCGCCGATCTCGTTCGTCGGCCACGGCATCGGCCTGCACCTGCACGAAGATCCCTACCTGGGCAAGACACCCGTGCTCGGCCGGCCCGGGAGCGACGCGCTCATCGAGGAAGGCATGGTGCTCGGCTTCGAGCCGCTGTGCTATGAAACGGGTCACGGCTTCGGTATGCAGAACAAGGACATGCTGCTGGTGACGGCCAATGGCTGCGAACTGCTGTCCGACTACGCCAACACCGACAAGCTCCTGGTGGTCAGGGGCTGAGCGGCGACCCACAATCCAACCTGGAAGATTCCATGCGCACGCTCATCGAGCACCTTGAATTCGCATTCCTCGTCGATGCCGGCGACACAGTGGTGCGCGACGCCAGCATCCTGGTCGACAACGATCGCATCACCGACATCGGGCCCGCGGCGGAGATTGCGGCCCGACATCGCGGAGAGCGCTTCGACCACGTGATGGACGGGCGCATGCTCGGCATCTGCCCAGGCTTCGTCGACAGCCACGTCCACCTGTCCGAGACCCTGTCACGCGCCGTCTTCCCCGACAACCTGAACACGCGGGCCTGGGTCTTTCACTGGGCCAAGCCCTTCTACGCGCACATCACCGAGGAAGACGAGTACTGGGGTGCGCTGCTCGGCATCACCGAGATGCTGCGCAACGGCACCACCTGCTTCATCGACATGGGCTCGCAGTACGACCCCGGCATCACGGTACGGGCGATGGAGAAGACGGGCATCCGCGGCGTGACTGGCCGCCATGCAGCGGACAATCCGCCGCCCGAGTTGCCGCGGGGTTGGACCGAGGAGATGGCGCGGCACCACTTCTTCCCGAATGCGGAAGCGGCGCTCGCGGAGCTGGAGGCTTGCGTGCGCAAGTACGACGGCGCGCTCGATGGCCGCGTGCGCTGCTGGGTCAACATCGAAGGCAAGGAGCCCTGCACGCTAGAGCTGCATGTCGGCGCGCAGAAGCTCGCCGAGCGGCTCGGCGTCGGCACCACCTACCACCTGGCGACCTCGATCGAGGAGGCGAAGGTCTGCGAGGACAAGTACGGTTGCTGGCCGATCACCCGCATCGACCGCGCGGGCGGCATCGGCTCCAACCTGGTCATCGCCCATGGGGCTGCCGTCAGCGACGAGGAAGTGCAGTTGCTTGCGAGCCGGGGCGCCAAGGTCGCGTTCTGCCCGTGCTCGTCCTTCAAGCTCGGCAAAGGCGCGACGGCGATCGGCAAGTATCCCGAGATGGTCGCCGCCGGTGTCACCGTCGGGCTCGGCACCGATGGCGTGTCGGCCGCCGGCAACATGAACCTGATGCGCCAGATGCTGATCGTCGCCGGCATGTTCAAGGATGCGCGCATGAAGCCCGACGTGTTCACGGCCCGCCAAGCCCTGCGGGCGGCGACCATCGACGGCGCGAAGGCAGCGATGTGGGACCACGAGATCGGTTCGCTCGAGATCGGGAAGAAGGCCGACTTCATCCTGTTCGACCTCGATCACATCGAATGGACCCCGTTCCACGACCCGCTGCAGGCGCTGGTCTTCTCGGCGTCGACCGCGTCTATCTCGCAAACCTGGGTCGACGGCAAGACGCTCTACAGCGAGGGCAAGGTGCATGGGGTCGACGAGCCGGCGCTGCGCCGTAAGGCCAGGGAACTGGCAGCCGCCGCGGTGCAGCGCGCCGGCCTGCACGACGAAAACGTCGAAACAACGACCACGCTGTACGACAACGGCAACTGATGCGGGTCATCCGGTCCGTCGCGCTCATCGATCGAGCGGGCAGTTTCGACCTGGCGCTGGGGGGCGATCGCGTGCGCGCCATCTCGGCCGCCGCCGATGCGACACCTCCGCGCTGGCTGGCCATGCCGTCGCTGGTCAACCTGCATGCGCATGCCAATCGCGCCTACGCGGCGCCGGCGCAGCGCCCGCTGTCGCTCGGCGATGCGGTGGCTTCGGCGAAGCGCGAGCGCGCCAGCGCCACTGTCGAGGACATCCAATCGCGCGCCACGCGGCTGATGCGCCGGTCGATCGCGCATGGCGTCTCCTCGGTGCGCACGCACACCGACATCGACGCCATCACCGGCATGCGCGCGATCGAAGGGGTGCTGGCGGCCGCATCCGAGGTGGCGTCATCGCTCGACGTTGAGGTCGTGGCCTTCGCGAGCGCGGCGGCCGACCCCTGCCACCCCGGGACACAGGCACTTTTCGCCGAGGCGGTCGGACGTGGCGCTTCGCTCATCGGCGCCGTGCCGGCGCTGTGCGCCAATCCGGCGGCGGCCCTGGAGGCGCTGCTGGACGCGGCGCTTGCGCTGGGCGTGCCGCTCGACGTTCACCTTGACGAACACCTCGACGCGCCGAAGGCGCTGATCCACCAACTGGTGGACGGAACCGTGGCGCGCGGGCTGCAGGGCCGCGTCACGGTCAGCCATGCCTGCGTGCTTTCGGCCATGTCTCGCGACGACGTCCGCCGGTTGCTCGACCGAATGGCCGAAGCCTGCATCGTGCTGGTGGTGCTACCTGAGCTGAATCTCTATCTGCAGGCGCGCGGCAACGGCGCACCACGCGTTCGCGGGCTGGCACCCGTCGTCGAGGCGCTGAAGGCAGGCGTGGCGGTGCGCTTCGGCACCGACAACGTCAGGGACTGGTTCTTTCCGTTCGGCGATGGCGACATGCTCGAGACCGGCTTCGTGGGTGCGATGGCCGCGCACGTCGATGCCCCCGAGGAGCTCAGCTCACTGATCTGCGGCGGGCGTCGGCGCATCGAGGTCGGCGACGTGGCGGATCTGCTGCTGATACCGGCCTCGTCCCTCGACGATGCGCTCGCGAGGCGCCCGGGCGGGCGCGTGCTGCTGCGCAGAGGATGCGTGGTCGGCGCCGCCGGCGGTGCGGGTGCCGCGATCTCAGGCCAGGCTGGCCTCGTAGACGCTGCGGATTGAGTTTTCGATCGCCCGCTGCGTCAGGTCACTTGCGATGAAGACGATCCAGCCGGGCGCTGCCGCGGCGGGCGGCCATGCCGGCAGGCGCTCGATCGGGTAGAGCACGTGCTGCACACCTTGGATGACCACGGGGCGCGCATCGTCGCTCACTGCCAGCAGGCCCTTCACGCGCAGGATGAAATCGCCTCGGCTGGCGAGCAGCAACTCGAGCCACTCGACGAAGGCAGGCCATTCGACCGGTTGCTGCAGCGCGACCGTGAAAGTCTTGATGGCGTCGTCGTGCCCTTGCGCATGAGGCAGCGCCGGCGCCCCGGCTGCGGAGTGAAGAATGGGTCCGAGCTGGGCAGCCACGGGGGCTCGCCATTGCGCGTCGGCCTCCTTCAGGATCTCGCCGGCGGGCAGTTGCGCCTTGCGCGAGACGAGAAGCCCCGCAGACGGATTCATCGCCCGAAGCTTGTCACCCAGCGCATCGCCCTCGAATTCGCCGACCAGATCAGTCTTGGTCAGGATCAGCCGATCGGCCGTTGCCAGCTGCTGCCTGGCTTCTCGATGGCGAGCCAGCGTCTGCTCGCCGTTGACGGCGTCCACCGTCGTGATCACCTGGCCCAGGCGGAACCACGGTAAGAGCGTGGTCTCGCTCAAAATGGCTTGCATGATCGGTGCCGGGTCCGCCAGTCCGGTTGTCTCGACGACGACCCGGGCAAAGGCAGGAATCTCGCCGGCCCGCATCAGTCCATTCAGTTCGGCGAGCGTCGACACCAGGTCATCGCGCACCGAGCAGCACAGGCAGCCCGAGCTCAGCAGCACGACGTCTTCGGCGACCTCGCGCACCAGCAGGTGGTCCAGCCCGACCTCGCCGAATTCGTTGATGACCACAGCCGTGTCCGCCAGGCCGGGATCGGCCAGCAGATGGCGCAGCAGCGTGGTCTTGCCGCTACCGAGGAAGCCGGTCAGCACATGGATCGGTACACGGCCGTCAACCATGGGCGCGGCGTGGTCCATTGTCAGGCCAGCTCGAAGATGGCATCGACCTCGACCGCGACATTGCGGGGCAGCGAATTGCAGCCGACTGCGGCGCGCGCATGCCGACCCGCTTCGCCGAACACCTCGACCATCAGGTCGGAGGCGCCGTTGATCACCTTCGGATGGTCGCCGAACTCGGGGGTGGAATTAACGAAGCCGCCGAGGCGCACGCAGCCCGCGACGCCATCGAGGCTGCCGCCCAGGGCCGAGCGCAGCTGGGCAAGGATGTTGATCGCGCACAGTCGCGCCGCCTTCTGGGCGTTCTCGATCGAGACGTCCTGGCCGACCTTGCCCACGTACTGGTCCTTGCCGCCGGCGGTCGGCACCTGCCCCGCGATGTAGATCAGCGAGCCGCTCTTTCGGGCCGGCACATAGTTCGCTGCGGGGGCGACCGCCTTCGGCAGTTCGATGCCGAGTTGGGCCAAGCGTGCTTCGAATCCTTGCGTTGTCATTCTCTGGTGTCCTTGGGAAAGGTCAGTTGCCGAAATAGAGGTCGTCCAGCGGGGCAGAGAGCAGGTCGTCGGCGTTCGGCTCGCTGAGGGCGGGCGCAAGCGTGCCGCCCGTGGTGCGAATGTCGCGCAGCACGCCTTGCCTGGCCATGGCGGGCTTCTTGCTGCGCAGGCCTTCAAGGATCTCGACGTGCGCTGAAGCGTCCCAAGGGGTACTCGGGGACAGCAGGGACAAGTACATGGTCGGACCGAACTGGAGCCACAGCGATTCGATCAGCGGCATGACCACTTCGGTGCCTGACGCTTCGTACAGCGTGAAATGGAAGCGCTGGTTCGAGGACAGGCAGCCGAGCAGATTGCGCTTTGCGATCGCCTCGAGCAACTCGTCGTTGATGGTGCTCAGCGTGCTCAGCAAAGCCGGCGTGCAATTGCGGCACGCCATCTCCGCTGCCATGCCTTCGATCAGCTCCCGCACCGCGAAAAGCTCCTTCAGCTTCTTGGGCGTCAGTCTGGGTACGCGAACAGATCCGGAGGGAGTGGCCTCCAGCGCATTGATGACGACCAGCCGCGCCAACGCGTCCCGGACCGGCATCGGACTGGTGCCGAAGCTGCTGGCGAGCTTGCGCAGGCTCATCACCTGGCCGGGCACGAAAGCACCGACCATCAGGCCGCGGCGAATGCGCTGGAAGACTTCCTCGGGGACGCTGCCACGCGCGCGTTTGCTCGGTGCCTCCGAGGCGCGCTGTTCAAGCCGTTCGGCGATCTGTTCCATGTGACTCTCTCTTGCTTGCCGTGATGCGGGTTAACCCGATTGTGTGTGATTATAGCTGTGATCACACTCTGTGATCAAGACGAGTTTACATCTACCCCAGTCGAACCCTAAGCCCCCGGGGCTGCGAGGGCAAGGGCTGATTCTTCAAACCTCAACGTCACGGGCGGTATTCCATGCGACTCCTGCAATCCGGCATTTCCTTGAGCTGCCACCTCAGAACGGCTGCGCTGGCAGCCCTCATGGTCTCGACTTCCACCGCGTGGGCGACAGACCCGGTCAACGTTCGCTTCAGCTGGAAGCTCAAGGGTGAGTACGCTCACCTCTATCTGGCGCAGGAGCAGGGCGTTTACGCATCGAAGAACCTGGCCGTTCGCATGGGCGAGGGAGCGGGGGCGCCGGCGGCGCTGGGGGCCTTGCTGCAAGGACAGGAAGACGTGGTGGTGATGCCCGCAATCTTCGCGGTCTCTGCCATCCAGAAGGGCATGCCTGTCAAGATCGTCGCGCTCTACCATCCTCGCACGCCGGTCGTGCTGGTCTCGCAGCCCGACAAGCCGGTCGCGCAACCGAAGGATTTGGAAGGCAAGACGGTCGCACACTCGGTGGGCGAAACGGGAACCTCCTACTTGGCGGTCTTCTGCGCGGTCAACGGCATCGATTGCGCGAAGGTCAAGAAAGTCCAGATGGATGCGCAGTCGCGGGTGCCGCAGTTCCTGCAAAAGCAGGTCGACGCGGTGAGCCTCTATCGCACCAGCGATTTGCCGGTGCTCGAAGCCAAGGTCGGCACCAAGTTCACGATCCTGGACCTGGCGCAGAACGGTCTTGCGATCCCTGGTCTCGCCGCGGTCTCGAGCAATGCGGCGATCGCCAAGCGGCCCGACGTTCTGCGGCGCTACCTGGCAGCGGTCAACGAAGGCATCGCCGTAACGCGCAAGGAACCTAAGACCGCCGCGGCAGCATTGATGAAGGCCTGGCAGGGCAGCCCGCCGCAGGATGTCGTGGAGGCGCAGGTACGAGCGACGATGGACGCGGTCCCGTCCGTGCCCGGAAAGCCGGTCGGATGGATCGATGCCAAGGCCATCTCGCAGGCGCTGGATCTTCTCAAGACGGACGAAGCGATCGGGGCGCCCAAGCCCGTCGAAACCTTCTTCACCAACGACCTGCTGCCTGCCCAGTGAACCAAGCAAAGGTCCATGCATGACTCAACTCAAACATTCCCAGGCCGTTCCGATGCCCGCTGTGCGCAAGCCCAAGAAGAGAGCCGCCAGCGGCAGCTTCACGGAGCGCTACGCGTCCGTGCTGCTCGCCGCGGCCATCCTGCTCGTCTGGCAGTTCGCAGTCCCGCTGCTGGGCCTGTCGGAATTCGTGCTTCCGACGCCGCTGGCGATCGGCAAGCGGATGGTGACGGATTTCGATCTCCTGGCCGCCCATTCGTACATCACGCTGCTCGAAGTGCTCGCGGGCTTCCTGGCCGGCGTGTTCATCGGCATACCGCTGGCGCTGGCAATCTTCTATTCGAAGGCCTTCGAACGCGCGGTCTATCCGCTGCTCGTGGCGCTACAGACGGTGCCGAAGATCGCGCTGGCGCCTCTCCTGGTGCTCTACCTCGGCTATGGCTGGTGGCCCAAGATCAGCCTGGCGTTCCTGATCTCCTTCTTTCCCATCGTGATCTCGACCGTGGTCGGCCTGCAGTCCCTCGACAAGGGCCTGGTCAACATGGTGCGCTCGATGGGCTCCACCGAATGGCAGACCTTCTTCAAGGTCAGGTTGCCCGCAGCCTTGCCGAGCATCTTCGGGGGCCTGAAGGTGGCAATCTCCCTGGCCGTGATCGGCGCCATCATCGGCGAGTACATCGCGGCGGAACGCGGGCTGGGCTATCTGCAGCTGCAAGCCAACTCACAGTTCGACACGACGCTGAACTTCGCCACTGTCGTCACCATCTCCCTGCTCGGTGTGCTGCTCTATTTCGTTCTGGCGCTGATCGAGTCCAAGGTTTCCTATCAACGCGAAAGTGCCAAATGATGAAACGCGACGCCGTGCCATCCATGCAGGCCATATCCCTCGGTCAACCGGAGGGCCGCCATGAGTAATGCAGCCAATGTACGGATCGAGGGCGTGTCCAAGACCTATGAAGTGCGCGCCGGCGACGACGTGAAGGCGCTCGACCGGGTCGACCTTGACATCGCACCCGGCAGCTTCGTGGCCATCGTCGGGCCCAGCGGTTGCGGCAAGAGCACGCTGCTGTCGCTGCTGGCCGGGCTGACCCCCGTGTCCTCAGGCCGACTGCGCATCGATGGCGACGAGGTCGTCAAGCCGCATCCGAAGGCCGGCGTGGTCTTCCAGTCCGACCTGCTGCTGCCTTGGAGGAGCATCATCGACAACGTGCTGCTGCCGGTCGAGATCAAGGGGCTGGACCGGGCGGCCAGCGCCAGCCGCGCGCGCGAGCTGCTTGCCCAGGTCGGCCTGCAGGGATTCGACAACAAGTTCCCGTTCGAGCTCTCGGGCGGCATGCGCCAGCGTGTGGCCATCTGCCGCGCCCTGATCCAGGAGCCGGGGCTGCTGCTGATGGACGAGCCCTTCGGCGCGCTCGACGCGCTCACGCGCGAGCAGATGATCATGGATCTGCAGACCATGTGGCTGCGGCTGCGCAACACCGTTCTGTTCATCACGCATGGCATCGACGAGGCGGTATTCCTTGCGGACCGTGTCATCGTCATGTCCCCGCGGCCCGGCCGCGTGGATCTCGACCTGACCATCGATATCCCGCGCCCGCGCCGCTGGAGCGGCATCCACGAGAACCCGGCCTTCCAGCACCACGTGCGCCAGGTGCGGGAGATGTTCGAATCCAAGGGCGTCCTGGTCGCTCACTGAGGCACAGCATGAAAGTTTCAATTCTGGGCGCCGGCGCCGGCGGCGCCGCGGCCGTCGCCGAGCTCACGCAGGCCGGCCATGACGTGGTTCTGTGGAACCGATCCTCCGAAACGCTCGCGCCCTTTCAGGCACTCCAGGGCGTTCGCCACGACGGCGTGCTCGGCACGGGAATCGCACGTCCGCGCCTGATCACCGCCGACCTCAAGGCCGCGATCGAAGGCGCCGATGTTGCGGTCGTGACGCTTCCGACCTTCTCCCACGCGCCGGTCGCTCGTGCGCTGGCCGCTGCAGGCTGGCCCGTGAACCGGCCGGTCGTGCTGAACCCGGGCCACACCGGCGGTGCGCTGGAGTTCGCCCATGCCTGGCGCGAAGTGCGGGCCGACCTGCCGCCGATCGCCGAGTTCTCCACCCTGACCTACGTGGCGCGCAAGTACCAGGCGGACAGCGTGACCGTCACCGGACGTGCACGCCAGGTGCGTGCGGCCGCATTGCCGGGCGGGGATGCGGCATTGGCCGCCGCCTGCGCGCTGTTCCCGGGGGCCTCGCCCGTCGGTGACGTGCTCGCCTCCGCGCTCGCCAACGCCAATCTGGTTCTTCATCCGCCAGGCGCGGTGCTCGCGGCCGCGTGGGTCGAGGCGACGCAAGGCGATTTCACCTTCTACGTCCAGGCCATGACGCCCGGCGTGTCGCGCACGATGCGCGCTCTCGACGACGAACGGCTCGCGGTCGCCGCCGCCTTTGGCCATCAGCTGCCCAACCTGATCGAGGAAATGAAGCTGATCGGAACGGTCGAGTCCTCGGTCGACAACACGCAGGACTTCATGGCCGCGATCGCGGGCGGCGAGGCGAACAAGCGCATCAAGGGCCCCGACTCGCTCCAGCACCGGTATTACCGCGAGGACTTCGGGCATGGCCTGCTGCCGTTCCTGGAAATAGCGGCCATCGCCGGCGTCGCCACGCCGGTAGCGCGATCGCTCTTCACGCTGGCGCAAGCGCTGGTCGGCATCGACTACGTCAAGGGCGGGCGCACCGCTGAGGCGATGGGGATCGAAGGAATGTCCAGAAACGAACTTCTACAACATGTGAGGCAGCCATGAACTGGGATCAAGTCGTCATCGCGATCGTCGGCGGCGATCGCCGAGAACAGGAGATCGCTCGCTGCGCGGTGGCCGCGGGGGCGCAGGTGCGTGCCTACGGCTTCCCGTGGCCCGAACAGGGCATCGCAGGGGTTCGGCATACGGCCAATGCGCGCGAAGCTCTGGAAGGTGCCGATATCGCGCTCTTCCCGATTCCCGGCATCGCGCCCGACGGCGCGCTGTTCGCGCCCCAGTGCGCGCAACGCATCATTCCCGACAGCGCGATGCTCGGCGGCATGCGCCGCCCCGGCCACATCGTCCTGGGCTGGGCCGACGCCAAGCTCAAGGCGCACTGCGAGGCCATCGGCATCACGCTGCACGAGTACGAGTGGGACGAGGATCTGATGCTGCTGCGCGGGCCGGCGATCGTCGAAGGAATGCTCAAGGTGCTGATCGAGAACACCGACATCACGATACACAAGGCCAAGGTGTGCCTGGTGGGGCAGGGCACCATCGGGTCATTGGTCACGCACACCTTGCTGGCGCTCGGCGCGCGCGTCCACGTCGCGGCGCGCAATGCCGTGCAGCGCGCCGCGGCGCATGCCGCCGGCGCCGAGTCGCACGAGCTGCCAGCGCTGGCGGACGTGCTGCCCGACACGGACATCGTGATTGCGAGCGTGCCGGCGCGCGTGCTCGGGCGCGAGCTGCTCGAGAAGCTGCCCCCGCACGCCCTGCTGGTCGATCTGGCCGCGCCTCCAGGGGGCATCGACCGCGATGCAGCGCAGGAACTGGGCCTCAAGTTCGTCTGGGCGCGCGGTCTCGGCGCGCGAGCACCCATCACCGTGGGCCGCAGCCAATGGAGTGGCGTGCGACGCCGCATCGACGACATCCTGAAGGGAATCCAATGAGCCAAGCCGACCTGGTGATTCGCAACGCACGCGTGGTGCGGCACGACGGAGAGTTTCACGGCGGTGTGGCCGTGAAGGACGGAAAGATCATCCTGACGGGCGCCGACAGCGCCCTGCCCAGGGGCCATCGCGAGATCGACGCCGGTGGCCGCGTGCTGATGCCGGGCCTCATCGACCCGCACTGCCACCTCGGGGTCAAGTACCCCTATGCCGAAGACATGCGCACGGAGATGGCCGCCGCGGCTTCGGGCGGCGTGACCACGGCGCTGCTGTATATCCGCAACCTGAAGCCTTCCTATCTGCCGTTCTACGAGGAGCGCAAGGCGGTCGGCGAAGAGAACTCGATCATCGACTTCGGGTTCCACTTCGGCATTCAGCGCGAGGAGCACATCGCGGAGATCCCCGAAATCGTCGCCAAGACCGGGGTGCGCTCGTTCAAGTGCTACTTCGGCTACGAGCCCGACAACCCGATCGGCATCGTTCCCGCGACCGACGGCTGGGTGTACGCAGCGATGCGCATCCTGGCGAAGATTCCCGGCGGCGTGATCAACGTCCACTGCGAGAACACGCAGATCGCTTCGTGGCTCAAGAACGAGATCAAGGCGACGGGTCGGCAGGACCTGGGCGCCTACACCGAATCACGCCCCGCCTTCTGCGAGGTCGAGACGATCCGCCGCATGATCTTCCTGGCCGAGCGCACGGGTTGCTCGCTGCACCTGGTCCACACGTCGGTCGGCATGGGGCCGGTGCTCGCCGCCGAGGCGCAGGCCCGCGGCGTGCACGTCACGGTCGAGACCTGCCAGCACTACCTCACGCGCACGGCCTACGACAGCGACCTCGACATGCGCGCGAAGATCTCACCACCGCTGCGCGACAAGGAGGAGCAGGAGGGCCTCTGGCGTGGCGTCCTGAACGGCTCCGTCTACAGCCTCGGCACCGATCACGTCCCCTTCCTGCCGAAGAAGCTGGAAGACCTCTGGAGCGAACTGCCGGGCGTGGTCTCCTTCCCCTGGGAACTTTCGCTGATGCTGCACTTTGGCGTTCACCAGCGTGGCCTGCCGCTTTCACGGCTGGTGCAGCTCAATTCCGCCAATCCTGCGCGCCGCTTCGGCCTCTGGCCGCGCAAGGGCAACATCGAGGTCGGCTTCGATGCCGACATGGTGCTGGTCGACCTCGACGAGGAGCGCACGGTCAAGCACACCGGAAAGGGCACCTGCATCTACGAGGGCTGGAAGCTCAAGGGCTGGCCCGTGCTCACCGTGGCCCGAGGCGCGGTCCTCTACGAGAACGGGGCGATCGACGAGAGCCACTTCGGGCGAGGACGCTGCCTCTCCGTTCCCGCCTCGTGACCGCAGAACATGGAAACCGGACTTGACACGCCGATGAGGGGCAGCGCTGCGCCGGCCGCGCGCAGCCTGGGCGAGCGCATCGACGCGCTGCACGCCGCGGCGCGCGACCTCGCGCAGCGCCCGCAGCGCCTGCGACGGGAGCGCCTGTCCGGCATGCACAACCCCTGGGGCCACGGGTCCGCGCTGGTCGATCCCTGGCTGCTGCTGGACCTCTGCGAAGACCCCGAGATCCTGGACGGCGTGGAAGCCCTCATCGGTCCCGACATCGTCCTGTGGGACACCGAGCTGTACCTGGAGGCCGCGGCCTACCAGCGCTTTGTCGGTGAAGGTCGGGAGGGCCGCTACTGGCCGGCGATGCCGCTGCAGGGCGCGGTGGTGCTGGTGCCGGCGGCCAGTGCCGCGCGGCCCCCGACCTGCATGGACCTTGCACAGATGGCACGCGAGGGCTTGCCGGCGCTGGATCCGCTGTCGCCGCTCTATGTGCTGCGCTACATGCCGGCGACGAGCCACTTCGTGCGCGACGGCCGCGCGCTCGCCAACTGGGTGGCGATGGAGGAGCAGCCACTCATCAACTACACAACCCGTCCGCTCTGGCTGATGCGTGGCGAGGATCGGGCCGGCAGTGATTTCGTCACGGGCTTTTCGCCGCCGGTGCCTCGCTGGGCCGGCAACCAACCTAAGGAGAAATGACATGCCATTCGTGATCGTCGAAATGTGGCAGGGCCGCACCGTCGAGCAGAAGCGCAACCTGGTCAAGGCCATCACGCAGGCCATGGTCGACCATGCGGGCTGCAAGCCCGACCACCTGCACGTGGTGATCCACGACACGCCCAAGGACAGTTGGGGACGCGACGGCGTGCTCGGCATCGACATGAAGGAAAACTGATGACACTCGACACTCTCGATCCGCGCAGCTCGGCCCTGTTAGTCATCGACCTGCAGAACGCATTCATCCATGACAAGGGCACCCTCGGCATCTCGGGCGTTGACACGAAGCGCCTCTCGGCGATCGTGCCGACGCTCGCCGAGCTGATCCCGCGCTGCCAGGCCGCGGGCATCCCGGTGATCTGGACCGTGCAGGAACACTTCGCGGTCGATGCGAGCCGCGCCCGCAAGAAGCTGGCCGGCCACACTTCACGGCGCAAGCAGGTCTCCGCGCTCGCGGGGACCTGGGACGAGGAGATCGTCGAGGAGCTCAAGCCGCTCGCCGCCGTCAATCCGGCCTACGTGATCCGCAAGCACCGCTTCGGCGCCTTCTACGAGACGCGCCTGGAGATGATGCTGAAGATGCTTGGAACCCGGACCCTGTTCGTGGCCGGCACCACCACGAACGCCTGCGTGGAGACCAGCATCCGCGAGGCCTACCTGCGCGACTACGACGTGGTGGCGCTCGACGATTGCATCTCCGGCGTCAAAGGCGAATGGGAAGCGACCGCCAAGCAGGTCTGGAAGCAGTACTTCTGCGAGATCTCCGATTCGAAGGAGATGCGCGCATGGATCGATGCGCAGTCGGCCCCCCGCACGCTCGGTTTCGGCCACATGCTGCTGATGGTGCAGGATGTACCGCGTTCGGTGGGCTTCTATGTCGACCAGCTCGGCTTCTCGGTTCGACCGGCGAAGCCGCTCGCGGACGGCAGGCCGTTCACCGCCTTCCATCAAGGCGTGGCCGTCGTGGGCGGGCGTGCGCCGTCGCACCGGCAGATCGACCACATCGCCTTCGAAGTCAACGACGTGCGCGCGCTGCGCGACAAGCTGAAGAAATCCGATGTCGAGTTCCAGCAGGACCTGCATGACGGACCCTACGGGCTCACGATCTACGTGACCGATCCCGACGGCACGCGCGTCGAGCTGTACCAGGTGGGCGCGACCGCCTGAGCGGTCGCCAGCATACGCCCGCAGGCGCGGGCTCCTTCCGCCAGGCGATGCACGGCCATGAGGGCCGTGCATCGCCGTGTCTGATTACAACTCCAGGGGAACATCCCATGCTGATAGGCGTGCCGGCCGAAACTGCGCCAGGCGAAACCCGTGTGGCCGTCACTGCGGAGACGGCCAAGAAACTCGTTGCACAGGGCCACACCGTGCGCATCCAGTCCGGCGCCGGCGTGGTGGCCAGCGTCACCGATGCGGCCTACCAGGCCGCCGGCGCCGAGATCACGGACGCGGCGGGCGCCTTCGGCGCCGACATCGTGCTCAAGGTGCGCGCGCCGAGCGATGCCGAGGCGGCGCTCATGAAGCCCGGCACCGTCGTCATCGGCATGCTCAATCCCTTCGATGCCGCCGGCCTGCCAAGGCTCGCGACGGCCGGCCTCACCGGCTTCGTACTCGAGGCCGCGCCGCGCACCACGCGCGCGCAGAGCATGGACGTGCTGTCGAGCCAGGCCAACATCGCCGGCTACAAGGCCGTGCTGATAGCGGCGACTGGCAGGCCTGTACGAGCGTGCGCCGAAAAATGGCCGGAAGGGCCGCGTTTGGACTTTAAGCTGACCTACCCGGCACGAACGATAGGGGTAAGGACGAGTTGAGCCTCCACAAAATCCCGGGCGATTCAGGACCAAACTCACGCGCTCACTCACGTGAAATGTCGACGTCTTTCGTCTCTGGCAAAAAGAAAATGCCAACAGCCAAAGCCACCGATGCGATTACAACGGGGTACCAGAGTCCGGCGAACATTGACCTTGCCCCCGAAAAACGTATCCCTTGCTGAGTGTTTCAATACAAGCAAGGAGAGTCGAAATGACGAAGACGGCAAGAGCGCGCTACACGCTCGAATTCAAGCAGGAAGCGGTGCGCCTGGTCGAGGGCGGCCAGAGCATCGCGGCGGCAGCGCGCACCTTGGGCGTGGTCGAGCAGACGTTGTTCAACTGGGTCAAGGCCCAGCGCCAGGGCAAGCTCACCGGCGCTGACAGCAAGGCGGTGAGCGCCGAACAGATGGAGATCAGCCGGCTGCGTGCCGAGCTGGCGCGCGTGAAGATGGAGCGCGATATCCTGGAAAACGGCCCACGCGGCTCGCCGCGCCCCAGATGGATAGAAACACGCAACGGTCCTAGACTGCGATTGCGTTGGACAGAGGCCGCTCGCTTTTTGGAGACATTCATCCCGTCGGAAAACATGGCCCAGGGGAAGCTGCGGACCCAGCTGTGGTGGCACCTTGCGTGACCCCGTTTAGGAAATTGATCTGATCCGAGTCCCCGTCCGGCGTGCTCAACCGATAGGAGGTGATCATGGCAAGACGATCCATCAAGCCGGCGGGCCTTCCCGTTATTCATGACCGCGCTGCGGGCATCGACATCGGCTCGCGATTCCATGTGGTCGGTGTCGCGCCCGAGTTGTGTGAGGAGGCCGTGCAGACGTTCCAGGCTTTTACCGGTGACATCGAGCGAATGGCAGATTGGCTGATGTCGATTGGCATCGAGACCGTGGCCATGGAATCCACCGGCGTGTATTGGGTGCCCGTGTACGAGATATTGCAGAGTCGGG
Organism: Variovorax sp. LjRoot290; assembly: GCF_964253985.1. Classification (NCBI taxonomy): domain Bacteria; kingdom Pseudomonadati; phylum Pseudomonadota; class Betaproteobacteria; order Burkholderiales; family Comamonadaceae; genus Variovorax; species Variovorax sp. LjRoot290. The sequence goes on from NZ_CAXURW020000002.1 coordinate 309,032, forward strand.
GCATCGAAGTCATCGTCGCCAATGCCCGTGAGGCTCGTGCGGTACCTGGCCGCAAAAGTGACGTCAACGATGCGCAGTGGCTGCAGCGGCTGCATGCCTGTGGCCTGCTTCGCCCGAGCTTCCGGCCCGAACGCGACATCGCTGCGTTGAGGGCTTACCTGCGGCTGCGCGAGAGTCATCTTGACTACGCCGCCGCTCACATCCAGCACATGCAGAAGGCGCTGACCCTGATGAATCTGCAGCTGCACCATGTGGTCTGCGACGTGACTGGCGTAACAGGAATGAAGATCGTCCGTGCCATCGTCAATGGCCAACGCAATCCAGACGTGCTCGCGACGATGCGAGACGTGCGCTGCAAGGCCAGCATGGCGACTGTGCGCGCCGCGCTGGTTGGGAACTACCAACCCGAGCACGTCTTCGCGTTGACGCAGGCGTTGACCCTGTACGACTTCTACCAACTGCGCCTTAGCGAATGCGATGCGCAGATCGAACGCACGCTGGTCGTGTTGAACGCCGACAAGCAGGACCCCGTCGAGCCGCTGCCCAAACCACGGCACAAGACAGTCCAGCCCAATGCCGTGAGCTTCGATACCCGAGGACCGCTGTATCAGCTCACAGGCGTGGACTTGACTCAGATTCACGGTATCGGGCCCTACTTGGCACTGCGCTTGATCGCTGAGTGCGGGACTGACCTGAGCAGGTGGCCGACGGCCAAGCACTTCACGTCGTGGTTGACCTTGGCGCCAGGCTGCAAAATCAGCGGTGGCAAGGTGCTGTCCGCGCACACGCGCAAGACGACCAACCGGGTGAGTGCGCACCTGCGACTCGCCGCCGTCACCGTCGGTCGAACCAACACCGCGCTGGGCGCGTTCTATCGACGTCTGGCGGCGCGCGTTGGCAAGGCCAAGGCCGTAACCGCGACCGCGCGCAAGATCGCGGTGCTCTTTTACAACGCCATGCGGTTCGGCATCCGTTACCAGGACCCCGGTGCAGACCACTACGAGCGCCGATACCGGGAACGGGTCGTCAAGCAGCTGCATCGCCGCGCCGCAGAATTCGGCTTCACCCTCCAAGAGGCAGCAACGCAGAGTGTTTCTTAGGAAAGCCACGGCGTACTTCGCGAAAGCGCAGCGGTGAAGTACGCCTTCGTCCAACGCCACCGACGAGTGTGGCCGATCTCGGTGCAATGCCGAGTGCTGCGAATCAGTTTGACGGGATATCACGAGCACTTCGTGCGCAAGGCCAGCGGCGCGCAGCGCCGTCATCTGAGCGACGATGCCTTGCTGGTGCACATCAAGGCCATCCATGCCGAGACACGTGGCGGCTACGGGTGGCCGCGCATGTGGAAAGAGCTTCTCGCACGTGGCATCCGCGTGGGCAAGGACCGGATTCAAAAGCTGATGCAACGCCACGGCATCCGCGCCAAGGGCAAGCGGCGCTTCAAGGTCACCACCGACAGTCGCCACGACCTGCCGATCTCGCCCAACCTGCTGAACCGCGGGTTCACCGTGAGTGAGCCCGACAAGGTCTGGGCGGGCGACATCACCTACATCGCCACCGACGAGGGCTGGCTGTTCCTGGCGGTGGTCATCGATCTGTTCAGCCGCCAGGTGGTGGGTTGGTCGCTGCGAGATGACATGACGCGCGAGCTCGTGATCGATGCGCTGCGCATGGCGTGGTTCAAGCGTCATCCTGGCAAGCAGGCAGGATTGATCTTCCACAGCGACCGTGGCAGCCAGTACGCCAGCCACGACTTCAGGGATGTGCTCAAGGAGTACGGCATCACCAGCTCGATGAGTCGCAAAGGAAACTGCTGGGACAACGCCTGCAGCGAAACTCTGTTCGGGTCATTGAAGGTGGAGCGGCTGCACGGACAACGCTTCGAAACCAAGCGCGAGGCCAAGGATGAAACCGTTGCGTGGCTGCTCTGGTACAACCGCAATCGACTTCACTCGACGCTGGCTTACATCAGCCCGATGCAGTTCGAGCAGGATTGGTTTGCAAATCAACCAAAGCAAGCCAACTTATGAGCTCAGCTATGGGATACGGATTCCAGGGGCAAGGTCACATGTCTCCAAAACGATCGCGAGGGCGCTTGCGGGAAGCAGTCCACCGAACCAACCATTCCCCACGTGATACGGCACGCTCATCGACGTGTAGCGGATGCGTGTAGGGAACAGTTCGATGAGAGTTGCTGCCATGGGGCCTAGATCATGGCGGCATAGATCACCAGGGGGGCGAGGATCGCTACGATGACCGGCTTGTTCATCTTGTTCGGATCCGCCTTGAGAGGATATCCGCTGCGCGACAGGGCAGTCGCTACATCTTTCTTGAAAGCGATCTAGCGGCCTTTGAGGTCCTCCGGCCAAACGCTAGCGGGACTGTACGACTCGATAATTTGATCTCCAACTGTTATCTTGGCTACCCCCGTCGACGCCACCGTGTCATAGCTCACAGAGTTGGCCGAGAGAAGCTGCTTGGCGATGTCGCATGACTTGGTGAATTTCGAAATACCCGTCATGTTGAATTGCACGGAGCAATCAGCTGGATCCGCAGTGACTGTCACACGGGATGCTGCTTGAGCTGCAGCGAGGTCAGGGTTTGCCGCTGCCGTCAGAGCCTTGAACAGCGGGAATATGGTGAGTACAGCCAGCAGAAAGCCGGCCATGATGATGGGCTTGCGACCGATCTTGTCGGACAGGGCGCCGAAGAAAATGAAGAACGGCGTACCGATTGCCAGGGCAATAGCCACCAGAATGCTTGCCGTCGTGCCATCAACCTTCAGCGGACCAAGCAAAAAGAAGAGCGCGTAAAACTGACCGGTGTACCAAATCACCGATTGCCCCATCACCAGCCCGAACAGCGCGATCAACACGAGCTTCAGATTGCCCCACTGGCCAAACGCTTCAGACAGAGGTGCCTTGGACGTGCGGCCTTCGGCTTTCATTTTCTGAAAGGTCGGAGACTCCCTCAGGCTGAGCCGAATCCAGACCGACACGGCAAGGAGCAAGATAGACGCAAGGAACGGAATGCGCCATCCGTAGCGCAGATGGGGGTGGCGTTGCACCACGCCAATGTCGATTCCATCGAGCAGCCAGTGCAGCTGTTCCACTGTCAGCGTGGGAACCACCTCGGCCGAGGGCCAGATGAACTTGTCCTCCTCGAGACGCTTCATCAGAAGCCAGAAGCCGTTGCGCTCCCACCCCAGGATCTTCACCCGATTGCGCCGGCGGTTGCTGAACACGTATGCGCACGAGGCGAAGGGGTCCAGGCCAAGGGCTTGCTCCACCAGCACTGCCAGGCCGTTGATGCTCAGGCGGAAGTCCACCGGCTCGCGGTGCAGGTACACCTTCAGCCCCTCGTCGAGGCGGAACATGGCAGTCGGCTCGACATCTGCACCAGAGTCGGTAGCTGTTGCCTGTGTCATCACCATGCCAATACCACCGATTAGGCGCGCACATAGTGAGCCGACGCTCCGATATCAAGAAGCTGACCGACAGCGCAATCATCGACTTAAGGTCCGACGCGCGTTAGAACTTTCTCTTGAATCACGGATCATCAAGCGCGTCCGATGGGCGGACACGACCCATGCGCTTCGAAAAGAAGGTCGTAGGCGAAACGCTATACCTGTTGTCAGTCCCGACGCCGAGACAGAGCCAATGCGAGCTTGCCTGAGGCAGTTGCAATACGGCCTCTGCAAAAAAATGCACGCGGGCCCTGCAAGAAAGACTGGTCGCAGGTGCTCGAATTGCACCATCATTTCGCCATGGCCTTACGCAACTGCACACTCCACCGACGATGCACGCTTTTGGTTTACTTCGGCGCGCTGGTGCTGAGCCTCACGTCTGCGAGCGCTGCCGCGCAAGCTGCATCTGCGCAGCGGCTTCGCGTCGTCGGCGGACTCGCCAGCGTGAGTCAATACACGCGGCACGAGGAGCCCTTCTGGAACCAGGAGCTGGCCCGCCTGAGCGGCGGCAAGTACAGCGCAAGCATCGTTCCGTTCAACCAGGCCGGGGTTCCCGGGCCGGAAATGCTCAACCTCATGAAGCTGGGGGTGGTTCCGTTCGGCACGGCGCTGCTGAGCCAGATCTCCAACGACCATGCCGAGCTGGGGGCGCCGGACCTGGCGGGCCTGAATGCGGACATGCCATCGCTGCGGCGTGTCGTCAGTGTATTCCGACCGTATCTGGAGAGCACCTTGCGCGAACGTCACGACGTGGAGCTGCTCGCGATCTACGTCTATCCAGCGCAGGTCGTCTTCTGCAAGCAGCAGATGAAGCATCTGACTGACCTGGCGGGCCGGCGCATCCGCGTCTCGGGTGCCGCGCAAGCCGATTTCGTCCGGGCGCTGAACGGCACGCCGGTCTTCACCGAGTTCTCAGAGCTAATGTCCAACATGAACTCGGGCAACACGGACTGCGCGATCACCGGCGCGATGTCGGGCAACACCCTGGGGCTGCATCGCGTCACGAGCTCTATCTACACGATGCCCATCAACTGGGGGCTTGCGATTTTCGGCGCGAACAAGGATGCCTGGAATGCGCTGCCGACGGAACTGAAGACGCTGTTGCGACGCGAGCTTCCGAAGCTCGAAGCCGCTGTGTGGACCGAGTCGGCGCGCGAGACCAGTGAGGGCGTGGCGTGCAACACCGGTGCCGCCGCATGCACACCCGACAGGAGAGGCGCGATGGTCGAGGCGCGCCCCTCCGCAGAAGATCAACAGCGCGGGAGGGAGATCTTCGCGACGAAGGTATTGGCCAAGTGGCTGCAGCGCTGTGGCTCCCTCTGCGCGCAGGTATGGACCCAGACCGTCGGACCGGCGACGGGAATCAAGGCGCCGGCACAGTGAACAGGCGCCTGCCTCGCCGCACCACCGCATTCATCTACGGTGTGGCGACGCTGTTTCTCCTCGGGATCCTTGCGAGCGCCACCATCATGACATGGGAAATGCGCAAGAAGGCGATGTCCGACAGCGAGCGCCTGGCGATGCGATTCGTGAGCGGATCGGAAGCCGCGCTCAATCGCGGCCTGCTCAGCATCGACATGCTCCTCGCCGTCCAGGGACAGTTTCTGCAGTCGTCCACTGCAGCAACAGTGGCAACGAACGCGCTGAGACCCGACGCCTTGCAGCTGCTGGATGCGGTCGTGCGCCAGAACCTGCTGGTGCGGCACATTGCTCTTCTGCGGCCGGACGGCGCCGTGCTGTCGTCATCCGATCGACGGCGAGACAAGCTGACGGTGCAAGTGCCCCCTGAGTTCCTGGAGCGCGTTGCGGCACAGTCCGTCTCGACGCTGGACATCAGCACGCCGACGATCAGTCAGTTCAGCTCGCAGCAGGTGCTTTACTTTGCCCGCAGCATGCGGCTGTCCGACGGGAGCACGATCGTGGCCGTGGCCGAAGTGCCGACTTCCCTGCTGACCACGATCCTTACGCAGGGTGCTGACATCAAGGGGCTGCAGGTCACGCTGGAGCGCAATGCCGGGCCGTTGCTGGCCAGCGTGCCTGCGCACGACGATCGCTCGGGTCGCGCCATCCTGCCGGCACTGAGCGAGCAGACCAGCGACGGACGCGCCATGCGAATGGCCGCGCGCCTCAGCGGCGAGCAGGCCATTGTTGTTGCACGTCCCACGCTGCACCGGAACCTGCTGATCGTCGCGAGCATCCCCCTCAGTTTTGTGCTGGAAGACTGGCGCGCGCAGCGCTCGTTCATCCTGGGAACGGCGCTGAGCTTTGCGCTGATGATCCTGCTGGTCAGCTGCTTCGCCCACATCCAACTGCGGCGCCTGTGGCGCTCCAGCGCTCAGCTTGTGCGCTCGAAATCAACATTGGACCAGGCGCTGGAGTCCATGGTGGATGGCTTCGTGCTGCTCGATGCGCAGGATCACATCGTGACCTGGAACCGGCGCTTCCTGAAAATCTTTCCCTGGGCCGAGGCGACGATCGCTTCGGGCCTGCCATTTCAGTGCGTCATCGACCAGACGGCCGCGCGCCTGGGCCGTGGGGGTCCCGAGAGCCAGCGCCACGCAGAGGGCCGCGCGGAGTCGGCTCTGGCCGGCGGGACGCAGGACGAAGAGGAGATCGTCCTGCCCGGCGGCCAGATCATCGTCTGCATCAGAAGCCGCACACCCGACGGCGGGCTCGTGTGCGTGTATCGCGACGTCACCGAGAAAAGGCGGCATACCGCCGCCATCGTGGAAAGCAAGGCGCAGTTGCAGGCGACGCTGGACGCGTTGCCAGATCTGCTGCTGGAGGCCGGGCTGGATGGGCGTTGCCATCTGTTCCATGCGCCGCGCGCCGCGCCCTCCGTCGTCGACGCCCAGGACCCCGTCGGCAGGCTGCTGAGCGAGTTCCTGCCCGCGCAGGGCGCGGCGGAGGTGATGGCAGCGCTTCACGAAGCCCATACGGTGGGCTTTTCTCGAGGCCGCCAGTTCGAGCGTCCCGCCGCGCAGGGAGCGACATGGTTCGAGATTTCGGTGTCGCGCAAGTACCTTGACGAGGAGGAGGAACCGCGCTTCATCGTCATCCTGCGCAACATCACCGATACCAAGCTGGCAGCCCGGGAGATCGAGCACCTGGCGTTCTATGACGTTCTCACGGGCCTGCCCAATCGTCGGCTCTTGCTGAATCGGCTGGAGGGGGCCATCGACGCCAATGCACGACATGGCCGGCACGGCGCCCTGCTGTTCCTGGATCTGGACAACTTCAAGCTGGTCAACGACGCCCATGGCCACGAGACGGGCAACGTCCTGCTCAAGCATGTGGCGACGCGGCTCAACGCCAATACGCGCAATGGCGACACGCTTGCGCGGCTCGGCGGCGACGAGTTCGTGATGATGCTGCAAAGCCTCGGCGAGGACCCGGACGTGGCGTTGCGGCAGACCGCGGGTGTCGGCGAGGCGATGCTCGCCGAACTCAGTCAACCCTATCTCCTTGGCGCCCACCAGTACCACGGCACCTGCAGCATGGGGGTCACGCTCTTCGATGGCCAGCAGCAGTCGCTCGAAGCACTGCTGAAGCAGGCCGACATTGCCATGTACTACGCCAAGACTGCCGGCGGAAACGCCATGCGCTTCTTCGAGGCACCGATGCAGGCCACGATCACGGCTCGCGCGACGCTCGAGCGCGAGTTGCGCTCCGCGCTCGCGGGTGATCAGTTCCTGCTGCACTACCAGTCCCAGGTGACCTCGAGCGGTCAGATCACGAGCGCGGAGGTCCTGCTGCGCTGGCAGCACCCGACGCGAGGCATGGTGCCGCCCTTCAATTTCATCGACCTGGCCGAAGAGACCGGGTTGATCGTGCCTTTGGGTTTGTGGGTCCTGGAGGCAGCATGCGAGCAGCTGGAACGCTGGAGTCATCATCCCAGTCGGCGAGACTTGGGGCTGGCCGTCAACGTCAGTGCGCGGCAGTTTCGGGAAAGCGATTTCGTGCAGAAGGTCCGGGAGGTGCTCAGCCGGACGGGCGCCGACCCGACACGACTCAAGCTCGAACTGACCGAAAGCCTCGTACACGACAACGTGACGGACACCATCGAGAAGATGAAGTCGCTCGCTGCGATGGGCATCCGCTTCTCGCTGGACGATTTCGGCACGGGCTATTCGTCACTTTCCTACATGACGCAGCTTCCGCTGAACCAGATCAAGATCGACAAGTCCTTCGTCCAGAACATCGGCATCGATCCCAAGGTCGAATCGATCATCCAGACCATCATCGGCATGGCGCGCAACCTAGAGCTGGAGGTCGTGGCGGAAGGCGTTGAAACGCGACAGCAACTCGGCTTTCTCGAGAAGCATCGCTGCACGCTATTCCAGGGCTATCTGTTCAGCAAGCCGGTGCCACTGCCGGAATTCGAAGCCCAGCTCGACCTCGAGATGGTGGGATGAACTCAGACCGCCGCGGGCCGATTTGCAACAGGAGCCGCTTCGGCCGCTGGGGCGGTCGAAGCCGGTCAACCAGGAGCGCCGGAGTGCAGGAGCTCGGACCTTGATGCTACTTTGCGTATGGATCCGGAACCATCGTAGGGCACTCGACGGGACCCATGCCTGGGTGTCATGGCCTTTGTGGTCGCAGGAGCCCCTGCAAGCCGCGCAGATCGAGGAAGGTCTCGCGCGGGACGCGATGGCGCGATGGCGCGCTGGCCGCCGTGCCGCAACGCGCGCATCACCATGAAACTTCCCCGTGTAAGAACATGCGCATCAGCCTGAACACGCGCCTCAGCCTCGGCGTCGCTGCGGTGGTACTCGCAGCCACGCTGGCGGTTGCCACGGTCGCATTGCACCTGGTCAAGTTCAGCAGGCAGTCGTCGATTGCGAACGAGCAGTTCGCCCGCGTCACTGCGATCGCCGACGCGGTGGACCAGAAGTTCGTCAGCCGCCGAACGCTGCTGAAGACCCTCGCCGATAGCACGAGGTCGCATGCCTTCGCCGATCCCGAGGCCTTGCAGGCTTTTCTCGGAGAGCACGCATCGCTGCGGGAAGCCTTCGCCAATGTCGCGTTCTTCGACACCGACGGCCGGCTGGTCGCAAGCCTCAACGCCTCGCCTCATATGGGACAGGTGAGCATCGCGGATCGGACGTACTTCAAGGAAACCGTCGCATCCAAGGCGGGCAGGATTTCGCAGCCGTACAGCAACCGCCTCAACGGCCAAGCTCAGGTTGCAATCACGCAGCCGGTGCTCGACCGCGCCGGGCAATTGCAGTTCGTGATATCCGGCGCAATCAACCTGGGAGAGCGCAACTTCCTGGGCGAGCTTGCAGACATCAAGTTCGGCGCCGCCGGCTACCTTTTCATCATCACCACCGACGGCATCGTGATCGACCATCCTCGCAAGTCGCTCATCCTGACGCAGTTCAACGCCGATGGCGGCGAGGACAGCGAGACCGACCAGGCGCTCGCCGGCTTCGAGGGCACGGCCGAAGGGTCCAACCGGGCAGGCCTGCGGGGCCTCTATTCGTTCAAGCGCATCCAGCAGACCCCCTGGATCGTCGGCGCCATGTATCCGCGCAGCGAAGCCTTCGCGCCGATCGAAGCCGTCGCGCGGGTCGCATGGGCCGGCGCGCTCACCCTCTCCTTGCTCGCAGGGGCACTCGGACTGGCCTTCGTGCGGCAGCACCTCAGGCCCCTGGCCGAACTGCACCTGCACATGCGCGTGGCGCAAGACGATCACGTGTCGGCCTCGCGTGCGCCGCCCACCTATGCCCATGACGAGATCGGCGATCTGGCCCGCACCTTCGACCAGCTGATGCAGCAGCAGCGCGCCGGCGAGGCACGGCTGTGCACCATCACGGACAACATTCCGGCGCTGGTCTCGCATGTGGACGCTTCCCTGCACTACACCTTCGTCAACGCGCAGATCAGGGCACTGCACGGCAACGAAGGGCTGATCGGAAGATCGGTGGCCGAGGTGCGGGGCGCGGAGGAATTTGCCGTCGTCGAGCCTCACTACCGCCGCGCACTCGCGGGGGAGACGGTCGTCTTCGAAAAGAACGGGGACCCGGCACGCGGCCTCGGCGATCGGACCCACAAAACGCACTTCATCCCCGACCGGGACACGGGGGGGACGGTCCAGGGCATCTTCGCGATGACCTTCGACATCACGGATGAAGTCAACGCCCAGAAGGCGCTAGGTCTGCAGGAGAAGCGGCTGCGAGACATCACCGACAGCATCCCTGCGCTGGTCGGGTACTTCGATCGCGGGGAGAATTTCCTCTACGGCAACAGCCGGGCGCGGCAGATGGCGGATCTTGGCGATGGAACGCCCGGCGGCGTGACCCTGCGTTCTTCCGTGGGCGATGCGGTATACGCGCAACACGAGCCACACCTCCCCAGCGTTCTTGCTGGAAAGCCCGTGCGTTTCCCGGTGCATGCCCCGCTGCGCGGCAAGGACGGCTACTTCCAGGTCAACCTGATCCCGGACAAGGACCCGGAGGGAAGGGTGTTGGGCTTCTACCTGATGACCTTCAACATCACGGCACTGAAGGAGGCGGAACTGCGGGTGATTGAAAGCGAGAAGCGCCTGCGCACGATCACGGACAACATGCCGGCGCTGATCACCTACATCGACCGCGACCAGAAGATCACCTTCGCCAATGGCACCTACCGGGAATGGCTCGGTGTGGAACCCTCCACCCTGGTGGGCAAGCACATCCAAGACATCGCCGGCCCCGATCTCTATCTCGTGCGCAAGGCGACGATCGAGCGGGCCTTGGCGGGCGAGCGGGTCGAGTTCGAGGCCGAGACCAAGCGCGGGGATTTCGATCGCATCACGCACGTCATCTACGTGCCGGACATCGGCGCAGACGGGAAAACCCACGGCATCTTCTCGCTCAGCCTCGACATCACGGCGCTCAAACAGGTGGAGCGCAAGCTGATCGAGCTTGCCCGCGTGGACACGCTCACCGGCCTTCCGAACCGGCTTGCTTTCAACGAATACCTGTCCAACACGATCGCGCGCGCCAGGCGTACCGGCAGCGCGCTCGCCCTGATGTTCCTCGACGTGGACCGCTTCAAGTCCATCAACGACACGCTCGGGCACGCGAGCGGCGACGAGGTGCTAACGGAATTTGCAAGACGCCTGCATGAGAGCGTGCGAAGCTCGGACATGGTGGCGCGCCTGGCGGGCGACGAATTCGTGATCGTGCTCGAGGACATCAACTCGGAGGATGCTGCGGCGCTGATAGCAGGCAAGATCGTCGAGGGAATTCGCGAGCCGGCGTTCCAGGTCGACGGCCAGCTGCTGGAGGTCACAAGCAGCATCGGGGTTGCCTTCAGCCGCCCTGGCGAGGGCCCGATCACGGCGGCAGAGTTGCTGGCACAAGCCGACGCCGCGCTCTACAACGCCAAGGCGGCGGGGCGCGATCGCTTCGCAATGGCTCGCAGTGCCGCGCATGCGACTTAGACCGGCAAGGCACGAGATGCTGGGACTTTTCGCTCTTGCCGCATGGAGCATACGCTGATGATCGCTCGGTTCCCTCCACGGACGGTGCGGCAATTGGGCTTTGATCTCCAGGAGCGTCGAAGCAGCGAGGGCGATGCGAATCCCGGGAACGTACCTGGCAGCGGGGCTACCAGAGTGGCAGGCGAGCGTTGGCCATGGCGGGAGCCTGTCCGGGGTGATCTCGGTTTTCATGCACTTTGTGGCGCCCCGGTTCCGCAGCCCTGCCGGGAAGCGCAGAATTCCGGTGCTTCGTCGCTGGCTACCCTGGCCCGGAGCCAGAACCGCAAGAGACCCCCGTGTCCAGCTACCACCTGCGTTTCGTCGGCGCCGACCGGCTTCCTCGGACCCTGTCCGAGTTCGATGTCGCCCGGTTCTTCAGCCTGCTGCCCGACGAAGCAAAGGAGATCAGGGAGCGATTCAGGGCGGACCGGGGCGCCACAAAGTGCATGAAAACCGAGATCACCCCTCATAGACCTGCGCGAGCGCCGAGACATTCGCAAGAGGAGCGAAACGTGACCTTGCCGTTCAACATGCCGGATGAGTTCGTGCAGGGCTTCCTGAAGCTCGGGCAAAGCCTGCTGCCATCAGGCCAGCAGGCCTGGGGCTCGCCCAGCGAGAGCAACCTTGCACGGCTGGTCGGGCTGCAACTGAACCACTTCCAGCAGCAGGTCATGCTGTGGTCGCAGATGATGAGCGGCGCCGGCGCACTTGCCGAGCCGCTCGTTGCGCCCGATCGTGGCGACCGGCGCTTTCACGGCAGCGACTGGCGCGAGAAGCCGGTGTACAGCCTGATCAAGCAGAGCTACCTCCTCAACTCTCGGCTGATCCACGATGTCGTCGAGACCTCCGGCCTCGATGATGCGGCCAAGTGCAAGCTGCGCTTCTACGCCAACCAGCTCATCGACGCCATGAGTCCGGCGAACTTCACGGCCACCAACCCCGACGTGCTCAAGCTGGCCATCGAGACCCTTGGCGAGAGCCTGCGCGCCGGACTCGCCAACCTGCTGGCCGATCTGCGCAACGGACGCCTGACGATCACCGACGAGAACTCCTTTGAAGTCGGCCGCAACGTCGCCGTCTCCGAAGGGTCGGTGGTCTTCGAGAACGACTTGTTCCAGTTGATCCAGTACGCCCCGCTGACCAAGCAGGTGGCGGCACGCCCGCTGCTGATCGTGCCGCCTTGTATCAACAAGTTCTACATCCTCGACCTGCAGCCCGAGAACTCGTTCGTGCGCTATGCCGCCGAGCAGGGGCAGACCGTTTTCCTGGTGTCCTGGCGCAACACCGATGCCAGCTGGGGCCACCTCACCTGGGACGACTACATCGAGCGCGGCGCCATGAAGGCGATCGCTGTGACGCATCAAGTCAGCGGTGCAGACAAGGTCAACGCCGTCGGCTGGTGCGTCGGCGGCACGATCCTGTCGTCTGCGCTGGCCGTACTGCGCGCTCGCGGCGACGTGTCCGTGGCCAGCTTGACCCTGCTGACGACACTGCTCGACTTCCGTGAGCCCGGCGACCTGGGCGTGTTCATCGACGAGCAGGGGGTTCGGCAGCGCGAGCAAGCCATCGGCAAGGGTGGCATCTACCCCGGCGCCGAGCTCGGCTTCGTCTTCCAGACACTGCGCGCCAACGACCTGATCTGGCCCAACGTCATCGACAACTATTTGAAGGGCAAACAGCCCGAGGCCTTCGACCTTTTGTACTGGAACGCCGACGCCACCAACCTGCCTGGTCCTATGTACTCCTGGTACCTGCGCAACATGTACCTCGAGAACAATCTGCGCGTGCCGAACAAGCTGACGGTGTGCGGCACGCCGGTGGACCTCGGGCGCATCGACGTGCCGAGCTTCGTGCTGGCGACCAAGGAAGACCATATCGTGCCGTGGCGCTCGGCCTACGCGACGACGCAGTTGGTCCGGCTGCGCGTCGCAATCGTGCTCGGCGCCAGCGGCCACATCGCCGGCGTCATCAATCCTGCGAGCAAGTACAAGCGCAGCTACTGGAGCGGTGGCCAGCAGCACACCGACCCCGAAACGAAGTGGTCTACTCCCGAACACCAAACACATCGCCATTCCCAAGCGTTTTGGTCGACAGCAGCGCATGCTTTCGCAACGCGCTTGCAAACAGATCCGCACGATCACGCTCGCCCAGCGCAAGTGCCAGGAGGTCTTCGTGGCTCGCAACGAATTGGGCGCTCCAGCCCGGTGCTGCAGCCGGAAGGCGGCGGAAGTATCGGCTCTGCTGTTGTTCCAGCCATGCCTGCACGACCAGCAGGCGCTTCAATTGGCTGCCTGCAACCATCGCCGCGTGGAACTGATGATGGGCATCAAAGAGCGCAGCGTGATTTTCCGGTATTGCCAAGTCGGCGGTTGCCCTGCGACGCAGGCGCTCCATCGCGGAAATGAGATTGATCTCCCACTCTTCGTCCTTGTGCAGCATCGCATCCATGGCAGCTTCGCTCTCGACGATTCCGCGACTGACTGCAATGTCGATCAAGTCTTCCAACGTGAGCGGCGGGACACGGAAGCCGCGGTTGTTGGAAAGCTCGACCAACCCTTCGGTCTTTAGCCGCGACAGCGCCTCGCGCACCGGGGTCGCGCCCATCGTGTAACGCCGGCTCAACTCTTCAACGCGCAGCTTTGCTCCCGCCTCAAACACGCTGTTGACGATGTCGTGCCGCAAGCGTTGCTCGGCGACGTCCACTAAGCTGTCGTTCATCGCTCTGGTCTCCATCAGGGCTGCGGAATTTGCCTGGCTGTCAATGCAACGCGGGTGTCCGTCGGGCACTGGGCAAAGTTCAGGCGGAATTTATTTTTATCGACAAAACAGCATTGTAACGACAGCATGGCCTGATCGCCCAGGGCATAGGGCAGACATGCTGAGTCGGCGCGGACCGAGATCAGGCCCTGTTCAATGTGGGCCTTCCATCCCGAAATGTTTGAGCACCGCGTAGGCAAGTTTGTGAATCGGCGTCGGAACGCCATGTTCCTTGCCAAGACGGACCAACTCGCCGCTTATGCCGTCCAGTTCCAGTCTCTTGCCTGCGTCGAGGTCAATTCGCATCGATGCCACGGCATCCGGTGGGAAGGACTTCAGGAAGGCGAGGGTGTTCTCTGCGGTGCCTGCTGGAAGTTTGATCCCCACAGCGCTGCCCACGTCGATCACCTCTGCAATCGACTGCTGCACGATCTCTACCAGATCGGGGTCGTGATAAATCACGCCCGCAGGCAATCTGGAAAGACAATTCATGGCGGCGCCCGTCGCCAAACCCACAAATTTCGTCCAGAGAACTTCATTGATGTCGGCTGCGATCCTTGCTTCGACGCCAACTGCCTTCCAATGTTCGACCATCTCTTCGACGACCGGCGGGAGTGCGCATTCCGGGTTGCCCAGGATGGCGCGCTCCGCTCCGCCGTAAGTCACTTCGGTGGCGGACAGCAGCTTGGTCACGGAATAGACAGACCCGATCGCAACGCGCCGGGCTGGCAACAAGGGCTTGAGCGTTCGATAGACGTTGATGCCATTCTGGATTGCGACCAGGGCACCGTTGGGCTTCAACGCCGCAAGCGCCACCTTGGCGCTTGCTTCGACGTCGTAGAGTTTGACCGCAAGCAGCACGACATCCGCAGGCTTGGCGTGTGCCGGATCCTCGACGACCTCGATCTTGTCCAATCCAAACCGAAGGCGGCCCGTGGCGACGATAGGCCCCGCGCCGCAGGGCCTCCAAACGCGCTCCGCGCGCGATGAAGCAAACATCGGCGCCGGCCTTCTGCAGCCACCCGCCGTATAGCAATCCGATGGCGCCTGCGCCCATCACGACAACCCGCATGTTCACTCTCCGGGAAATTGATGTAACGTTGTCGGCCCGCGTAATGCAGCCTGCGTTAGGCCGCCTGTTGATCCGCGATCATGTGCGCATCCCGCTTGTTCCAAGAAAGAAACACAGGCTGCCCCTTTACCCTGGGCTCAGCCGCCTCACTGGTCGCCTCGCGCACCGTCCACGTGACACCTGGGCTGCCCGCGAGTGCCACGCGATAGGTCGTGAATCCGCCCTCATAAACCCATGAGCTGATCGTCGCGGTGACTGGTTGCCCGTTGGCGGGTGCTTCGTCATGCAGGCGCACGCGTTCCGGGCGCACGTTGAGCAGATATCGGCCTGCTGCGCGCGTTTGATGGACTTCGGCGTCGCAAGGCTCGAGGGCGATACCGTCCAAGGTCGTCAAGTTCGTACCCAGCTTGACGGGCAGAAGGTTGGGCGACCCCACGAATTCCGCCACGAACTGTGTTTTCGGCCGCTCGTAGATGTCGCGTGGCGATCCGATCTGGATGATTTTTCCGCCTTGCATGACCGCAATCCGATCACTCAATCGAATGGCTTCCTCCTGATCGTGCGTGACGAACAGGGCGGTGATGCCAACAGACCGAATGACATCGCGCACTTCCTGTTGCATCTCATCGCGCAACTTGCGGTCCAGCGCACTGAAGGGCTCATCCAGCAGCAACAGTTTCGGGTCGGTGACAATGGCGCGGGCCAAAGCAACGCGTTGGCGCTGCCCGCCAGATAACTGACCGGGCATGCGTTCTTCAAAGCCGCCCAAGCGCACGCGTTCGAGTGCAGCGTTGACTTTTGGGGTTCGATCGCGCGGACTCAAACTCTTGCATTTCAAGCCGAATCCGACGTTTTCTGCAACGGTCATGTGTGGAAACAAGGCGAGCGATTGGAACACCATGCCGATCTCCCGCTCGGCCGCCGCCTTGTTGGTCACGTCATGGCCACCGATCAAGATTTTTCCCTCATCCGCGCTCGCCAGTCCGGCAACCATGCGCAGCGTCGTGCTTTTTCCGCAGCCACTGGGGCCCAGCAAGGAAAGGATCTCACCGGAAGGTACCGTGATGGAAATGCCGTCAACCACCGGATAACCATCGTAGATTTTTCCGACCTTCATCAACTCAAGCGCGGCCATGCTCTGCTCCGTACAGGTTTTTAAGTCCGAACATCCGCTCGAGAAGCAGCGCGGCAGCGACGGTCAAGATGACTTGTGCCGCCGATATCGCCGATATCGCCGGGTCAAAGTTGTATTGGAGATATGACAGAACGGCCAGCGGCAAGGTATTGGACCGGGCGTCCGCGAGGAATAAGGAAACGGGAACTTCGTCGAGCGAAATAATGAAGGCGAATACCATGCCCGCGATGATGCCGGGACGCGCAAGGGGCAGCGTCACTTCCAGCAGGATGCGCAGCTCTTTCGCCCCCAGCGTGCGCGCGGCTTCTTCAAGCGTATTGCCTTGCGTCATCAGGCATGAGTAGGTGGTGCGGATGACATAGGGCATGATGACCAATGCATGCCCAGCAATCAGCCGGCCGTGGCCAAGGTCGAAACCGGCAAGCGCGGTCGCTTCCAGAAGGCCGATGCCGGTCACAAGACCGGGCACAAGGACAGGTAAAAGCAGGACCATATCGACCGTGCTTTTCCAGCTTGAAGTCCAGCGGTTCAATCCGATGGCTGCAGATACGCCGACGACAGTTGCGACAAGGGTCGCACAGCACGCCACTAAGGCACTGGTCAAGATGCCCGAGCGGAATGACGCGACCTCCCAAGCCGCTGTGTACCATTTGAAAGTCAGGGCTTGGGTCGAACTCAGCGCGGCGTCAAATCCAAAGGACACCGCCACGATCGCCACCAGCGGCAAGAGTATCCACACCAGCAAGATGACGACGACGGCGTTGAAGGAAATCCGAAGGAAGGAAGCATTCATCTCAAGTGAGAATCTCAAGTGTTCAAGCGCAGGGCCGCCAGACGCTTCCGGTATGGGGTCGTGAGCGCAGCTGTGATGGCGACAGTGCCGACAAGTGCTGCAATGAGGAAGATCATCGCCAGCCCGGCTCCGAAGCCCCAGTCGTAGGAAACGATGTACTTCTGGTAGATGAGCGGCGCCAGGGCGCTGCGTTCGCCGCCCATCAATGCCGGCGTAACGAAGGCCGACATCGCAAGCGTGAACGAGAAGGTGGCGCCAACGGCCACGCCCGGAATCGTCATCGGCAGCAGAATGTCGGCAAAGATTCGCCAAGCGCTGGCTCCGGCCATCTGCGCAGCTTCCAGAATTTCGTCGGTCACGCGGTCCAGGGAAGCGTGTATGGACAGGGCGGGGAAGGCGACGAGCAGATGGGTCAGTCCGAATATCACCGCACCCTCGTTGAACAGGAATTTGACAGGGTGATCGACCATGCCTACCTTCAAAAGGAGCACGTTCAGCGCGCCCTTTTCACCCAGGACCAGCAACCAGCCGTAAGTTCGCGCAACCACGCTGATAAGCAGCGGGGCGACAACGATCATCATGAGCAGCATGCGCGCGCGTGGCCTGGATTTCCACAATTTCAATGCCAGCAGAAATCCGAGCACGAGCGTCAGCGCCGTGATCGCCAGAGACGACATCAGCGTGCGCGCCAGTACGCGGGGATAGAAATCATCGCGAAAAATGTCGAGGTAGTTCTCAATCGATAAATTCAGCGAGAGCTCGCCCGGCGAAGTTGCGTGATTGAAGCTGTTGACCGCAATCATCAGCAGTGGCAGCCCGAGCAGGACCACCACCATCAATAATGCGGGCGCGAGCAGGTAAAGCGCGCCACTGGAATGCCGGTTCATTTTGTCAGCGCGCGATGGTACGGTTCCACGTCTCGACGTACCTGCGCGTGTTCGGCAGAACCTTGCGCCAGTCAAAAATTATCAAACTTTCAAACGGCGTGACACGCTGAGCAGCTGTCGGTTTGAGCGCGATGTCCGGCCGTGCCGTGCCGCAAACGAGCTCATTGCAAAACGCGGTCTGGCCTTGCACAGAGAGTGCGAAGTCTATGAATTTCTCGCACTTCTCTGTGTGGGCCGTATTCTTTGCGATATGGAATGAGACCAGGGACGGGATCGCCCCCTCGGCAGGGCGTACGAAGCCTATCGGCTTGCCGGCGTCCTGCATGGCATACGCGCGAAAATCGGAAATCACGCCGACGATAGGTGCCTCCCCCGTGTCCAGGAGATTGGCGGCTTCGGTCTGATTCTTGTAGAAGCGCTTCACCCCGCCCCGAATCTTCTCCACTGCGGCGAGTCCGGGGTCGAGGTTGCTTTCGCTGCCGCCGTTCAGTTTGGCGCCCATCATCAACAATTCCCATCCACCGGGCGAGACGATGTCAGGCAGGGCAATTTGATTGGCGAAGCTTGGTGAGAACAGATCCGCCCAGGACTTGGGCGGCGCCTTGACGAGATCAGTTCGGTAAGCGATGCCGAAACTGACAAACTCGTGACCCACGCCTTTTCCGTCGTAGAGGTCTTTCAGACGGGGACGAACACTCTTCATGTTCGGGATTCTTTCCTCCGACAGGGGCTGCACGACATCTTCGGCGACAGCACGTACGGATTCCGGAAATCCAAGCCAAAGAATGTCGATCTCCGGCTTGCGCTTGTTAACGATGGCGCTGGTCAGCCACTCGCTCGGCGAGCCCAGCTTGGGTATCACCTTGATCCCCGTGGCCTTTTCAAACGGCTCAAGCAAGGCGGCACGGAAGGCACGTTCCGACGCTCCTCCATACATGGTCAAGACAATTGGATCGTCGGAGGCAGCCAGGCTGGCTCTCCCGCCCAATGCGAAGGCGCCCATTCCTAACAGCGCTGTGCGCCTCGTCTTCGAAACAATTTCTTTGCCTGTCATAAGGACTCCTGAGCGGTTGTTGAAGGAATGAGGAGGAAGTGACGATCAATGCCACCCAACAGTGCCACTTTGGTGCGGCGGGACGATCTTCATGAGGGGGCAAAGTCGGCCCGGGTACATCTCGACGGCAGTCGCTGGTCGGTGGCTCTCGAGTTCGCCCTGTTTTGGGTCATCGCGCGCGCTCAAGGTGCGCGCATCCCCGCCGCTTGCATTGCCCCGTGGGGCGCTTCTTCGCCAACACGAGGAGGGCCGGCATCGAGCGACAGGACCCTGCCCACGATGTCGCGCATCGGCCGGCCGTCGCAGCGAGCGTCTTGCACCGCTTCTGCAGGCGGACCGAACGCTGGCAAATCGCAGCGGGTGGGTCGGTCCAAGTCGGATTGTCATGGCGCTCGCCGCACGCAGGATTCGGGCCAGCTTACTCGACAAAATTCATAGTTATCGACAAAACTAGAAATCCACGATAACATGCTTGGGCGCCATAGGTAGAGCGACCCCGTCGGTCGCCCAGGTGCCGTTCAGCACAAAGGACTCGGCGATGTCGAACCGCAAGGCATTGATTGCAGGAGCAGGGATAGGGGCGCTTGCCACGGGGCTCGCCCTGCTGAAACGCGGTTGGAAGGTGCAGCTGTTCGAGCAGAGTGACGAGATCCGGATCCTGGGCGCGGGCATCTACATCTGGGAGAACGGCCTGCGTGTTCTGGAGTCGCTGGGTGTCTATGCCAAAGTCATCGAAGGCGCCATTCCGGTTCAGCGGCGTGAGCGTCGCGGCGACCGCGGCGAGTTGATGGGCTTCGAGAGCATTTCGCAGAGCGGACGCTGCTACATCCCGCTTCGCCATTCCTTGCTGACGGCCCTGCGCGATGGGTTCATCGAGGCTGGTGGCGAGATCTCATTCGGCATACCAGTCATCGGTGCCGATCCCGAGGGTGAATTGAAATTCGCCAACGGCACGTCGCTGCGGGGCGATCTGATCATTGGTGCCGACGGCATCAATTCGCGCGTTCGCGACAGTCTGGGCCTCTTGCGCTGGCGCCGTTCAGTCGGTCAGTTCGGCTATCGCATCATGATCGATCGCGAGCGTTGGGAGGCCGACGATCCGGTGCGCAGCGTCGTCAGCGAACACTGGAATCGCGGGCGACGGCTGCTCTACGCGCCGTGCACGCGGGAAAAGGCCTATGTGCAACTGACGACGCTGCGGAGCGATCCGCTCTCCGATGCACCGTATGACTGTGGCGCATGGCTGGCAACCTTCCCTCATCTCGCCTGGCTAATAGAGCGCATTCCGTCGAACGGCAAGAGCGACTGGTTCGAGGTCATCCGTTTGAAAGCGTGGTCATCCGGTCGGGTGGCCTTGATCGGGGACGCAGCCAGTGCGCAACCGCCTTTCCTGGGCCAGGGCGGCGGTGTGGCCATGACCTCGGGGCTGGCCCTCGCACACGCACTGACGCGGCACGACGATGTGGCGGCAGGTATCGCCGAATGGGAGCGCGGCGAACGACCATTCGTCGAATGGGTCCAGTCCGTTTCAAGCTGGTATGGCGAACTGGCGCGCCTGCCGCCGAAGCTTCGCCGCATGGCGATCGGCGTCATCGTGGGCAACGAATGGGTGCGTCAGCGCACGATCCGCTGCGCCGCCATTCGTCCACCGGTTGGTGCCTCGTGATGCCTGCGCATGCCGTCGTCACCTACTTGGAGTGGGCCGCGTGAAACCCAGAGCTTTTCAGTACGAATCGGTGACGACGCTTGATGAGGCCTATGCGCTTCTTGCGAAGCACGGGGATAGCGCGGAGGTATTGGCCGGCGGCCAGAGCCTCGTTCCCATGATGAATTTTCGGGTGAGCTCGCCTGCTGTACTCATCGACATCAACCGGATTGACGCCTTGCGGCTCATCTCCGAGGACAACGGTGAATTGCGCATCGGTGCGCTCACGCGCCATCACCAGATGCAGACGAGCCTCTTGGTTGCGCGCCATGCACCCTTGCTGCGACTGGCGGTCGAGCATGTTGCGCACCTGGCCATTCGCAACCGAGGCACCTTTGGCGGCAGCCTGTGCCAAGCGGACCCGGCCGCGGAGTTTCCGTCTTGCGCTGTGTTGCTGGACGCCACGATGGAGATCGGATCGGCACGCGGCACGCGACTCGTCAAGGCGCGAGAATTCTTTCACGGGCCCTTCACGACGGCCGTTGAGGCCGACGAAATCTTGCTCGCCGTGCGCATCCCGAAGGCGTTGCCAGGCGCACGTTTCGCCATCGATGAAATCTCGCGTCGCCACGGCGATTTCGCAATCGCTGGTCTGGCTGTCAGCGTTTGTCCGCGCGCGGGAGAGGACGTTTTTGAATGGGTGGCGTTCGGTATTGCTGACCGGCCGCTATTGCTCAGCGCATTGCCAGCGCTCTGGGCGAGCCGCCGAGGCACACCCGATCGCCGCGCGCTTGCGCAAGCCATCGCCACCGATTTCGCGCCCCACGTTGACGATGGCGAAGAAGGCCAGTTCAAGCAACGCCTCGCAGCCGAGTTGGTCAGTCGTTGCCTGCAGTCCCTGTCCCAGCCCATACCGCACGGAGCCCCCTGATGGACGAATTTCATGCCGTCACCTTGACGGTCAACGGCCAGGTCCGGCGTTGTTCGGTCGCCGCGCGCACGAGCGCGGCGGACTTCATCCGCCATGATCTTGGCCTGACGGGCACCCACATCGGCTGCGAACACGGTGTCTGTGGCACCTGCACGGTGGTCGTTGACGGAGAGGTCGTGCGCAGCTGCCTGATGTTCGCCGTGCAACTGGAAGGCTGCGTTGTGGAAACCATAGAAGGTGCAACGCAAAGCGGACGCGTCCGAGGGCTACAAAACGCGTTCGTCGAGTGCAACGCGCTCCAATGTGGTTTCTGTACGCCCGGAATGCTGCTGACGGCGGCCGAATTCACTGCCAAGACGCCAACGCCGACGCGCCAGCAGATCCGTGACGCCCTGTCCGGCAACCTCTGCCGCTGCACAGGCTACGAAGCAATCGTGAACGCCGTCGAGCTTGATCTGCAGCGCAGGCCATGAATCCACATCAAACCAAGAAGTCTGGCATCGGGGCTTCCCGTCCGCGTGCCGACGCCCGAGTGCTGGTCGAAGGGCGCGGTCAATATATCGACGACGTTGCGGTTCAGGGAGTTCTTCACGTCGCCTTTCTGCGTTCCCCGTACGCCAAGGCCGAGATCCGATCGATCCGTGTTGACGAGGCAGCGCAATTGGCGGGCGTCGTGCGCGTCGTCGTTGCTTCCGATGTGGCACCGCATTGCAAGTCCTGGGTCACGTCCCAGACCTATCCCGGTCTGACCACGCGCGAGCAGACCTGCCTCGCCACCGACCGAGTCGTGTTCGTCGGTCAGCCTGTGGTTGCGGTTGTCGCGGAAAGCCGCGCCATCGCGGAAGACGCGGTCGAGTTGATCGAGGTTGAATGGGAACCCGAGGACGCCGCCTGCGAACTCGAATTGGCACTCGTTGACGGCGCGGCACGCGCGCACCGTGACCTGGACAGCAACCTTGCGTACCAGGCGCACCTGGGCGACTCCATAGACGATCAGACCTTTCGCCATGCCGCGCTGGTCGTCGAAGACAACTTCCGTTTCCACCGCCTCACGGGATGCTCGATGGAGACACGGGGCGTGGTCGCAAGCTATTTGCCAGGCGACGACAGCATCACCATCCATCAAAGCCACACGGCACCGCACCAATTGCGCTCGCTCTATGCGATGCACCTTGGCATTCCGGAAGGGCGCATCCGTGTCGTTTGTCCTCACATCGGCGGATCGTTTGGCGTCAAGATTCATCTCTATGCAGACGAGATCGCGACCGCCGCGATCTCGCGCTTGCTGGGTCGGCCGGTCAAATTCGTGGCCGATCGCATGGAGTCTTTCATCAGCGATATTCACGCGCGCGAACAGAACCTCTGGGCGCGCTTGGCCTTGGACCACGAGGGCAAGTTCCTCGCCTGGGAGGCGCGCTGCCTGCTGGCCATAGGGCCGTACTCGACGCACCCGGGTTCCAGCGTTCAGGAAGGCGACGAGGCGCTGCGCATTGCCATGGCGCCGTACATGGTTCCGCGTGTCAGCGGCGACCTCGACGTCGTCTTCCAGAACAAGACCATGGTGGGTCAGTACCGGGGCGTCGGCCATCCGATGGGTGCAGCCATTACCGAACACCTGATCGACAAGGCTGCAGCGCTGCTGAAGCTGGCGCCCGAGGAATTACGCCGTCGCAACTTGGCGCCTGACGACGCCTACCCGCTGGTGACACGCACGGGCGTGCCGCTTGAAGCGTTGTCGCATCAAAAATGTTTGAGCCGGCTGTGTGAGTTGATCGATCTTCCGGCGCTGCGCGCCGAGCATGCGGCGCTTCGCGTTCGCGGCATATACCGCGGCATCGGCTTCGCATGTTTCGTTGAACGCACGGCGACCAATGCGCCCACATCGGCGCACATACGCAAGGCCACTGCGCAGGACGGCATCACGCTGAATATCGACCCGTCTGGTGCTGTCCGATGCGCCATCACGGTCACGGACCAAGGTCAAGGCACGCACGAAGTCGTCGCGCAGATCGTCGCCCAAGGGCTGGGCGTGCCTGCCGAAACCATACGCGTGGTTTCGGGTGACAGCCAGGCCACGCCTTACGGTTCGGGGGTGCGTGCCTCGCGCGGCACGGCGGTCGGTGGCGAATTGGCGCTGAAGGCTGCGCGCGAACTTCGCCAAGTGGTGCTCAGCGCGGCGGCGGGTTACCTGAGGGCTTCAGTGGACGCACTCGATCTTCAGGGCGGTGTGTTTTCAGTCGCTGGCTCGCCCGACCTGCGCCTGACGCTCGCTGAATTGGCGGAGGTCATTTACTTCAAGCCGCAGTTGCTGCCGCCGGGTCCGCAGATTAATTTCTCCTTGTCGATGCATTTGGGGCACGACTGGCCGTCGGTTGTTCCGACCAACGGCATCCAGGCCAGCCACGTTGAAGTGGACATCAACACCGGCTTCGTGCGGCTGTTGAAGCACTGGGCGGTCGATGACTTCGGCGTCGTCGTGAACCCTTTGCTCCTGTCTGAGCAAGTGCGCGGCGGCATCGCCCAAGGCATAGGTCAATCGCTCTATGAGGAATTGATTTATGCGGGGGCAGGGCAGTTGACGAACGGCACCTTGGCCGACTACCTCGTGCCGGTTGCCGGCGACCTGCCCGACATCGTCGTTGAGCACATCGAAACACCTTGGCCGCACACCAGCCTGGGCGCCAAGGGCGCTGGCGAAGCGGGTGCATCGGGTTCGGTGGGCGCGGTGATGAATGCCGTGAATGACGCGCTGCGCCCGCTGGGCGCCAGCGTGACCGACGTGCCGATGACCCCGGTGCGGATACTGAAGGCGCTGGGGCGTCTCCAGGCGCTTTGAGCTTCAATGAACAACACCTTGAACAATCTGCAATGGCCAGACGCCGGGCGCGTCCAACTGGCGAATGTGAATGTGCCGCGAGGCCTTCTCGATCCTTCAATTGAGCCGGCTGGCTGCAGCGGCCTGACGCGGGTCGATCTGGTCTTGGACCAAGGAACGATTGCCCAAATTCTGCCGGCCGGATCTCCGACCGACGGCGCCCTGGTCGATGCCGATGGCGGCCAATGTTGGCCCACCTTCGCTGACTTGCATACCCACTTGGACAAGGGCCACATCTGGCCGCGTGCACACAACCCAGACGGCACCATCGACAGCGCACGCACCCACGTGCGTGCCGACACGACCCATTACTGGCGCACCGAGGACGTCGAAGCGCGGTTCGAATTCGCGCTCATGTCGGCCTACGCGCACGGCACATCGGCGATACGCACGCACCTCGACTGCTACGTGCCGAGCCAGGAACGCATCAGCTTCGACGTCTTCCGGCGTCTGCGTGATCGCTGGGCGGGCCGGGTGGAATTGCAGGCCGTCGCCCTCGTCAGCACCGACCTCTACGACGACGGGCGCAACGCCGCACTCGTCGGCCTGGTTCAAGAGTCGGGCGGCCTCCTCGGCGGCGTCACGTTTCGCCTGAGTGACGGGGACGACACCCAGCCGCTCGACGGTCGGCTGGACCGGCTGTTCGGCCTGGCCCGGGCGCGGCGCATGAACGTCGATCTGCACGTTGACGAGAACGGTGCGGCAGCTTCGACGACGCTGGCGCAAATCGCACAGGCGGTGATGCGCGCCGATTTCCAGGGCCGAGTGGTGTGCGGTCATTGCTGCAGTCTTTCGGTGCAGGAAGACGCCGTGGCGGCGCGCACCATAGGGCTCGTCAAGGACGCCGGCATCACGCTCGTCAGCCTGCCCCTGGTGAACCAGTATCTGCAAGGCCGCCGGCCCGGGGCGACACCGCGCTGGCGCGGCATTCCGCTTCTGCGCGAGCTGCAGGCCGCCGGCGTGCCGGTGGTATTGGCCAGCGACAACTGCCGCGATCCTTATCACGCATTCGGGGACCTCGATTTGCTGGAGGTTCTGGGCGGTGGCATTCGGCTTGGGCATCTCGACACCGATCTCGCTGAGTGGCCCGGCGCGATCACTCGCCGGCCTTTCGAGGCGATGGGTGTTCAAGGTGGCGTTCTGCGCGTCGGGTCGCCTGCCGATCTGGTGCTGTTCCGCGAGCGCAGCCACAGCGAGCTGTTTGCACGGCGCGGCGCAGGCCGCGTCGTGATCCGCCACGGCAAGCGTATCGATGCGGCACCGCCCGACTACAGAACGCTGGACCACTTGTTCCGGGCGGATATCGAGAAACGTACGGCGCCCTGAAATCCCTATTGAGGAGCAATCAAAATGTCCAGTCAGAGTCTTCAGTCGGCATGGCATCACCTGATGTTGCTGAGCAAGGTCAGTCCCGAAGAGAAAGTGGTGGTCCTGGGCTCGCTCAGTGGCCGCAATCGCTACAAGGATGTAGCGCTGCGGGTGCTCGATGACATGGGTGCTGCGGTCAGCTATGTCGAAGTCGGCAATCCGCACCGTGTCTCGGCATCGGCGCTGCCGGCGCTGCGCGCCGCCGGGCTCATTGTTGACCTGACGCACAGCCACGATCCAGTGTTTCGCCAACTCGGGCGAGACGGCGTGCGCACTTTGACGGCTGTCGAGCCGCCTGAAATTCTGTTGCGCATGTTGCCCCAAGCGTCTGACAAGACGCGCGTCCAGCATGCGCAAAGTTGCATACGCGCGGCGAAAACGATGCGTGTAACCTCGCCCGCGGGTACCGACTTTGAAGTCGCTTTAGGCGAACTCAATGGCAATTGCCAATACGGCTTTGCCGACGACCCCGGTCATTGGGATCAATGCCCAGGCGCCTTTGTCGTCACTTACAGCAACGACGGCTCGGCGCAGGGCACGGTCGTGATTGACGCCGGCGACATGATCTTCCCGCAGAAGGAGTACGTGCATGCACCCATCACGCTGCACCTGGAGAACGGCTACATCACCGCCATCGAAGGCGGCATGGATGCGAAGTTGCTGAAGGCCACGCTGGATGCCTATCGCAATCCCGAGGTGTTCGCCGTGTCGCATCTCGGCTGGGGGCTCAGCCGCAATTCGCGCTGGGACGCTTTGAAATACTTTGACAAGGCAGAGATCGAGGGTCAGGACGGCCGTGGTCATCTTGGCAACTTCCTGTTTTCGACCGGTCCCAATCTCTCTGGCGGCGGTACCCGGCGCGCGCCCATGCATCTGGACATTCCTCTTGCGGGCTGTTCGGTCTATCTGGACGGCAAACCGATGGTGCTCGATGGTGACGTGGTCTCGCCTGAACAGCGCCCGAGTTGAAGTGACGACGCGATGGAACTCACCGGACAACAACTCATACCCGCTACGCTACAACGCACCTGGCAGGCGCTGAACGATCCGCACACGCTCAAGGCCTGCATCAACGGCTGCGAGGCCATCGAGGAAACAGCGCCCAATGAATATGCCGTGACGATGACGGTGAAGGTGGGCCCTGTAAGCGCCCGCTTCAAAGGCCGCCTGCGTCTGTCAGACCTGAAGCCGCCGACCTCATACACGATATTTTTTGAAGGTCAGGGCGGTGTCGCAGGGTTCGCCAAGGGGACTGCCAGCGTCGAGCTCACGCCCGAAGGCGCGGCGACGCGCCTTGCGTATCGCGCCAACGCACAGGTCGGCGGAAAGCTCGCGCAGATTGGTTCCCGATTGATTGATGCATCAGCACGCAAGATCGCAGACGAGTTTTTCGTGGCCTTCAATACGCGGCTTGGTGGCGAGCAAGCTGCGCTGGCCGGCGTGCCGGACGCAAAGTCAGACGCCGCGTCGCATCCGAACGAGACCGAGGCTGTCCAGCGGGGATGGTTCCCATCGCTGCTGGCTTTTTGCAGCCGCGTGTGGTCCCGGGTGTGGCAAGGCCGGTCACATCGCGAACCGCACCAGGAGAGCAAATGAAGGTGAACGTGAATCAACCTGCAAGCACGCAATCTGCTGGCGACGCATTTGTCGCAAAGTGCCATGAGGTTCGCGTCATCGAAGACCTGACATACGCCATGGCGGGTATTCAATACACGGTTGAAGGCGGGGCCGCGAGCTACCGGGCACTGCAACTCGACGTTTACGAACCGGTGGACGATGGCCGCGCTCTGGGCCCAGCGCTGGTGATGGCGTGCGGCGGGGCCTTTACGCGCGGCGACCGCAAGAGCGATGTGGTGCCCACGGGCGAGGTGCGAAATACGTCGGCTTCTGAATATTGCCGCGAATTTGCGCGGCGCGGCTATGTCTGCTTCGCTATCGACTATCGGTTGATGCAGGAAGCGCCAGACCCGGGCTGGACGCCGACATTGCCGCCGGGCACGCTGATCAACAGCGACCGCGTGAACTTCGTGCGCGCGCAGGAAGGCTTGATGCCCTGCACGCCGCAAATGATGAACAATACCTACGAAGCAGCGGCCGACGACATCAGCCAAGCGGTTGCGTTCGTGCGAGCCAGCGCGCTTCGTTTTCGCATCGACGCGAGCCGCATTGCATTGGCCGGATTTTCAGCCGGCGCAACCGCCGCGATGAATGCTGCCTATGCCCAAGGCGCTGGCGTCGCGGCCGTCGTCGCGCTGTCTGGCCGCATCATGCTGAGCATGGCCGAGTCGTGCATCCTCGGTGCACCGGGCGAGCCACCGCTCTTGCTCTTCGTCGGCGAGAACGATCTGCCTTCCCAACTGCAGAGCATGGTGGCCCCGGTTGAGCACATCCAGCGGGTCGGGCTTGTTCATCAACTGGTGCGTATCCCGGGAGCTAACCATTTCTATCCGCGCACAGTGGATGTCCATGCCGAAAGCGATGAGCGAACGACGCTCGAATCTTTGATGGCACTCTTTCTTCATCAACATCTGCGACTGAGTGCGATGCGCTGAAGGCTGCCGATGACGCCAGCAGGACAACAGACGAGTAGCAGCCGCACCGGCTGGCAAAGCTGGTAACCCAACTCAATAAAATTCAAGAGAATCGAGGCAGAAATGCGCATTGCAGTGATGGGTGCCGGGGCGGTAGGGCTGCTTTACGGTGGTTGGCTTCAGATGGCTGGCGCTGAGGTCACATTCATTGCCCGCGGCAGCAGGCTGCTTGCACTCAGGAATCAGCCGCTGACGGCTGTGGGTCGCGTTCCGTTTCGATTGGACAGTGTCGACGTTGTCGAAAGCGTCGCCAAACTGGCGCCAGTCGATGTCTTGCTACTGGCCACCAAACTCTACGATCTCCAGGCTGCGGCCGTCTCGGCACTGCCTGCTCTTTCCCGAACAGGTGTCGTCGTTGCAGTTCAAAACGGCATCAGTGCATACCGAGTGCTCAGTGCCTTGGTGCCTTCGACGCAGATCGCTGTCGGCCCCGTCTACGCCCTGACAAAAATGACTGGCCCGGCGTCAGTAGCGTATGGCGGCATTGAGCGTGCCATTCTCGGAAATCCAGATCACGAGGTCAAAGCGCCTGTTGCTGAGCTGGTACGGCTGTGGCGCGACGTTGGCATTGATGCCAGCTTGGCTGACGACATCAACAATGTCTTGTGGACAAAGTTCATTGGTTTAGCGACCAGCGCCGCCCTGAACTGCATCTCAAAGCTACCCGCCGGCATTGTTTATCACGAGGCCAGGCTGGTGGAGCTTGTCAAGCAGTCAATACATGAAGTGATAGCAGTAGGCACTGCGGAAGGCGTCAAATTTGCGCCTTCCGTGGCCCATGACGTTCTTGGCTATCTTCAATCCCTGCCGCCAGAGACCGTCGCATCGATGCGAAGAGACCTGGACGCTGGCCATCGGCTTGAGCTGGAGGGACTGAGCGGAGAGGTGATGCGACTCGGTCAGATGCATGGCATCGCGACGCCACTGCACACAACAACCTACGCCTTGCTGAAGCCGTTCTGTGATGGTCCGCCAGCTGCCCAAAAAGTCGATGGTCGGCCTAAGCCAGAAAGTTCAGGGCAAGACTTTTTTCCCCCCATCGTCTCAACCCTCTGAAGGAATCTACCATGAGCACCCGCAGGCAGGCCCTGAAGTCATTTGGCGCCACCGGTATCGCAGCCGGCCTGGGCTTCCCCCTGGCCGCCCATGCTCAGGCCCCGGCCGTGGAGACATTGCGCATCGTCGTGGGCTTTCCGCCCGGAGGCACCACGGACGCGTTTGCGCGGCGCCTGGCCGAAAAACTGCGCGGCAGCTACGCCGCCAACGTGCAGGTGGACAACAGGTCTGGTGCGGGCGGACAAATCGCTGTCACGACACTGCGAGACAGCGTCGCAGACGGCTCGGTCATGCTGCTCACGCCAGCGGGGATGCTGATCATCTACCCGCACACTTACCCTCGGCTGCCCTACAAGATAGACGATGTCACACCCATCAGCGCCGTGCTGTACAACTCGCATGGCTTCGGTGTCGGCCCGCAGGTGCCCACTTCGGTCAAGACGCTGCGCGAATTCCTGGACTGGGCCAAGGCCAACCCAAACCTGGCCAACTATGGCTCGCCGGGCGCCGGGTCCATGCCCCACTTGGTTGCCGCCCTGCTAGAAAAGGCTTCCGGCGTCCCTATGAGGCAAATTCCCTACCGCGGCTCCGGGCCTGGCATTCTGGAACTGCTAAGCGGTCAGATCGCTTCTTTCTCGTCCCCGCTGGGTGACTACTTGCCCTACCTCGCTAGCGGCCGGTTGCGTCTGCTCGCCCTCACCGGCTCAACACGCTCGCGCTTCGCACCAGACGTACCAACCTATGCCGAACAGGGTTTCCCAGAGCTCAACATGCGCGAGTGGAGTGGGGTGTTCATGCCGCCTCATACGCCTCCGACCGTGGTAAATCGTGCTCATGCTGCCGTGCGCGCCGCACTGGCACAGAAGGACATGATCGACTCTGGCATACCGCTTGGTATGGACGTCATCGGCTCGCCCAGTCCAGAGGACTTCGGCCGTACCCTCAAGGCAGACGCCGACCTGTGGGGCCCGTTTGTGCGCCGCGTCGGCTTCACGGCCGAATCCTGACTGGAGCGGCGACTTCATGAGCGAAAGAGCCTATCGAATCGAAGCTATCGCGGATGACGGCTCGGGTGCTGCAATACCGAGACGAAATCACCTACCTGCTGAAGGGCAGTGAGTAGTCCGTGTCAAATAAGCCCTTGTGCTGCCATTGCCGTATTGGTCTCTACACAGCAAGACTAATTTTTTTGGGAGTGTTTCCAATGTCAAACGTCACCATTCATGAAGCTGGTAGCTTCCAATTCATCCCTGGTGGCTTGTTCTCTCTGGGTGTGGCTGCACTCCCAGGATATGAACTGCACCGCGTACGATTTCGGCAACCGCAAGCTCTGGGCGCTGGCTTTCGCGTCATCGCAGACTACCTGCAGAAGCAGGGTCGACCGTTAACTGCGCTGGCGGCCTGCGAATTGCGCTCACCTGCCGCTTTGACGCGCGCAGATTTCAATAAATTTAACAATTACTATGTAGATCTTCTAACCTCACTCGGTTTTTCTGGTCAGATCCCATACCCAATTGGGCGCAGCAATCTTGCCCCGCTTTTTAATCCCCCAACGGAGTGTGCGCTGTTTGCTTTCTCGTTCACGACACCAATCCAACAAGAAAGTATTGCAAAGCCCGTTGATTTCGTCATTTCTGGCAAACCGGAAATTATTGAAGAACCGCCAGGTGGTGTCTTTGGTGGCACCGATGTTTCTGCCGAAGGCCTTATAGGAAAGGCCGCTTTCATCATGCAGGCACTGCGCCAGCGGGTTACTAGTCTGGGCGCGGAGTGGTCATCTGTGAACGGTGCGCAAATCTATACCGTGCATCCGCTTGAAGCTGTGATTTCATCCGTGTTTGCAGGCAGCGGACTAACAAATGTAGGCCTCACGCTGTTTCCGAGCTATCCACCCGTCTTGGGTATGGAGTTCGAAGTGGATGTACGCGCTGTTAGCCGAGAACTCGTTCTCTAACGGCACTCCGTGTTGATTGATCTTTCCAAAAGTAGCGACGCGGCAATCAGGTCAGAAAATGTCCTCGCGCGATCAATGCGCGGCATGGTCACCAGCCCGCATGAACTGGCCACGCAAGCCGGCCTTGATGTCTTGAAGTCCGGCGGCAACGCGGTCGAAGCCGCCATTGCCATCGGCGCCAGTATCAATGTGACCTACCCGCATTTCTCCGGCTTTGGCGGCGATGCATTCATGATCATCCGTGACCGCAACGGCAAGGTGCGAACCTTGTCCGGCATCGGCCAGGCGCCGATGGAACTGCCGCAGTACGTCGGCGCGATCCCGGTGCGCGGTGCGCCCTCGATGCTCACCAGTGCCGGCAACGTCGATACGCTGGGCAAGGCGTTTGAAATCAGCCGCAGCGAATTGGGCGGCAAGAAGAGCTGGTCCGAGCTCTTGACGCCCGCCATCACATTGGCCCGCGAGGGCTTTCCGGTGACGCCGTCGGAACGCTTCTGGATGGATTTTCGCCAACAGGAGTTGGCGAGTCTGCCTGCCATTGCGGGCCATTTCATGGTGGCGGGGAAAGCGCCGGAAGTGGGGCAGTCGTTCCGGCAGCTGCAACTGGCCGACACGATGGAGACGTTGGCGGTGAAGGGCCATCGCGACTTCTATGAAGGGGGCCTGGCGGCTCGCATCGCAAAAGGCCTGAAAGACGCCGGCTCGCCGCTGACCGCGGCCGACCTTGCGAAGACCCACGCGCGCGAGGAGGCGCCGCTGCGTGTCGCCTATCGCGACGGCGTCTTGCTCTCGCACCAGCCGCCGACGCAGGGCATCACCACGCTGCAAATCATGGGCGTGCTGGACCGCTTCGACCTCAGCAAGATCGCCGAGGGCAGTGCCGACCATTACCATTTGCTGGCGGAAGCCGTGAAGCAAGCGTTCATCGACCGCAACCGCTACGTCGCCGATCCGGAATTCGCTGACGTGCCGACTGTGAGGCTGCTGTCAAAGGCCAACCTCGACATGCTCGCCGGGCGGATCCAGATGCAAAAGGCCTTGGCCTGGCCGGACACCTTCAAGACCGGGGACACGGTCTTCATTGCCGCCACGGATGCCGAACGCAATTCGGTGGCCATGCTGCAAACGTTGTACTTCGACTGGGGCAGCGGCGTGATCGTCGGGGATACCGGCATCCTGTGGCACAACCGCGGCGCGGCGTTCACCCTGCAGGCGGGGCATCCGAACCGGCTGCAGCCCGGCAAGCGGCCGTTCCATACGCTCAACCCTGGCATGTACCTGAGGAACGGCGACCAGCCGCACATCCTCTACGGCACGCAGGGTGCCGACGGCCAGCCGCAAACGCTGGCCACGATCCTGACGCGGCTGATCGACTACCGCATGGATCCGCTGACCGCGCTGTCGCGACCACGCTTCCTGCTCGGCAAGACCTTCTCCGACAGCCGCGATTCGCTGAAGCTGGAGAGTGATGCTGGCGAGCCGGTATTCCAGGAACTGGCACGACGCGGGCACGAAGTGAGCCCGCTTCCTGCGCAAAGCCCTCTCGCTGGCCACTCCGGCGCGATCGTGATCGATCCGGTCACCGGTGCCTTCTCGGGCGCGCACGATCCGCGCAGCGACGGCAAGGCCCTGGGCGTCTGACAGCGCAGAGGCGAGCACTCTGCGTCGCAGCACCATCGTCAGCTCACCGCGCCGCAGAGCCCGGCATGAACTTTCCCGCACCCGAACAGGGTTTCCTTCCGCACGGAACGGCGACACCAGTCAGGCCGATGCCGCCATCGTTCCCCGGCATTCGACAGATGAGCAGGCGCACGGATAGGCCTCCGGTGCATGGGTCGTGTCGATGGCCAAAGCGTAGTCGATGCACAGTTCTTCGCCGGCGAGAACGTCGCACAAGGTGACGATGTCCAAGCGCAGCGTGCCGTCGGGCGCCCATGTCTCCACTGCTTCGCAGTTCGGGCTGCAGCTATGGTTGAGATGACGCAATTCATTGCCGCCCTGGGCACCATCGATGACGGTGCCATCGGACAGCCCGAACAGGTACGTGAGATGGCTTTCCCAGTCCGTCGCCTCCACTTCGGCCGGTGACATGCGCCGCCCCTCATACGTGCCCAGCCTGGTGTTCGCCGGCAGCGGCAGCATTGCAAAGAGCCCCACGCCATGGATATCGCTGGTTCGAACGTGGAAGAGGGGAGTAGGGCACGGCATCGGGGTTGGAGGTGGAAGTGGCAGTAACGCCGCCCGATTATCAAGCGATCGGGAAGGAGCGTTGGCGGCAATGACGAGCCTGACGAAGGGCAATCCCCTGGCCTTGGCGTCCGGCAGCAGAGCAAACCCACGGCAGCGCCAAAGTAGCGCAAGCTGCCTCGGCTTCGGCTTGTAGCGTCCCTTGTCGTGCACATCCCATCAATGGGCTTAAGGAGGTGCGCGTAGCTCCCGGCGTCAAACGGGCGCACCGGCCGGTCAGCGCTCTCGGTCAGCGCCTCTCGTGCGACCAATTTGAACTCGGGCGCGCTTTGCATCTCGCAGGCGGCGAACGCATTGAAGGAAGCTGCGGCCCCACGGCGCGGCCGCCCTTCCAGGGCCAACGACCCGGTCATCCATCCCGACTTCCAGCGCCCGGGTGAAGAGCGCGTGCTGGAAGTCCACTACCGACGTCGCGCACGCTCGGAGTGATTCGGCTTCCACACCGAATGCCAATGCCCCAGACGAGCTCGTGGGGGCTTGGCCATCTCCTCGGCCTCCAATGCTTGATGGCAAAGAGGTCGTCGTAGGGCGCTATGGTCTTGCGGCGGGCTTCTCGCTGGCAGCCCAGGCTGTCCACAGGTCATCGCTGGCCGCCTTGTTGTCGCATCGATGCTTCCACGCGGCCATTCGGTAGCAGGCCAACTGCGAGAGTTTGCCGGCCGGATACCTCGTCTTGCTGTCCGCAGCGCCATGCTGCTCGACGGACTCGTCTGCGTGGTCGGAGTGGTGCTTTTCGCCGTCCTGACCCTCGTCCTCTGACCCCCGCGAAGCAAGTAGTCGTGCGTCCTTGAGGTCCCATTGCTAGCTCTGCCACACGCCGGCCGAACGTCGCCACTGGTTTCTCCGATGATGCTCCAGAGGGAGGTTGACACGCCCACCGGCGTTCCGCAGTATGGGCCGTTTCCGTGTGGTTCGACGGACGTCCGCGTACAGATAAACGTAAGGAGGTGCCATGGGAGCCACCGTCGTGCAGAAGGACGGCCTGATCAACAGCCGGGTGCGGCTATTTGTGTTCGGCGGCCACGACTGACATGGGCACCGTCACGCAGGAACACCTCGGGCCGGACACGCCCATGGGCGCCACCCTGGTGGCGGAGGGGGCAACATTCCGCGTATGGGCGCCGAACGCACACGAAGTGCACGTGCTGAGCGACTTCACAGGGTGGAACCCCGCGCCCGGTACTCGCCTGCAGCACACCGGCGGCTATTGGTGGGGCTTCGTACGGGGCGCGCGCGATCGCCAGGCTTACAAGTTCTGGGTGGTCGGTGACGCCGGCGGCGGCTGGAAGCGCGACCCCTATGCGCGCGAGCTCGAATGGGGCTCCGGCGAATGCATTCTGCGGCGGCCGGATTTCTCCTGGCACGACACTGGCTTCGTCACGCCCCATTTCGAGAACTTCGTCATCTACCAGGTGCACGTCGGCGCGTACTCGACGCCGCGCTGGCCGCATGGGGTCGGCACCTTTCTCGACGTCGCGGCTCGGCTACCGTATCTTGCCGACCTCGGCGTCACCGCCCTGCAGCTCCTGCCGATCCAGGAGTTCCCCTCCACCTTCAGCCTCGGCTACAACGGGTTGGACTACTTCTCGCCGGAATCGAACTTTGCGGTGCCGGACGCCGAACTGCCTGCCTATGTCGCATCGATCGATGCAATGCTCGCGTCGAAGGGCTTGTCGCCGTATGCAGAAGCGGACCTGAAGGGCGAGATGAACCAGCTGAAGGCGCTGGTGGATCTGGCGCACGTGCAAGGGATCGCAGTGATCTTCGACGTGGTCTACAACCATGCCGGCGGCGACTTCGGCGATCAGAGCTTGTACTTCTTCGACCGGCAGCACGGGCAGCTACTACCCGTGCGGTTCGAGAATTCCCTCTACTTCGGGCTGCGCGAGCACGCCGGCGGGCGCGTGTTCGATTTCGCAAAGCCCGAAGTGCGCGATTTCCTGATCCGCAATGCCTGCTTCCTGATGCAGGAGTACCGCATCGATGGCCTGCGCTACGACCAGGTCAGCGTGATCGACCGCGACGGCCAGCCGCACGGCTGGCGCTTCTGCCAGGACCTGACCTCGACCGTGCGCTACTTTCGTCCCGGCGCGCTGCAGCTTGCCGAATACTGGGACCTGAACCCCTGGGTCGTCCGTCCCGTCAGCGACGGCGGGGCAGGCTTCGACACGACGCTGAGCAACACGCTGCGCATCGCCGTGCGCGACGTGTTGCGGGCGGCAAGCTCCCCCGGCACCGAGCCGCTGCCGATGCAGCGGCTCGCCGACAGCCTCTGGCCCGCAGGGTTCGACGAGGCTTGGCGCTTTGTCCAGGGTCCCGAGAACCACGACGTGGTGCTGCGCGATCCGGATGCGTCCAAAGGGCGTGAGCCGCGCATCCCGAGGCTGGCGGATCCGTCCAATCCCCGCTCGTGGTTTGCGCGCTCGCGCAGCCGCGTCGCAATGGGGCTGACGCTGACCTCACCCGGCATCCCGATGATGTTCATGGGCCAGGAATTCCTCGAGGACAAGCAGTGGTCCGATGATCTGGAGAACCGCCCCGAGCTGCGCCTGTTCTGGCCCGGGCTCGAGGCGCCAGACCCGGCGATGCGGGACTTTCTGCGCTGCACCCGCGAGCTGATCCGGCTACGCTGGCGCCTGTCGGCGCTGCGCGCCAACGGCTTTCGCGTGATTGATGCCCACGACGGCAACCGTTTCCTTGCCTTTCACCGTTGGGTACCTGGGGTGGGAGAGGATGTCGTCGTGGTCGTCAGCCTGGCCGACCAGCCCCGGTATAACTACCGCGTGGGCTTCCCGTCCGGTGGGCGCTGGCTGGAAGCCTTCAACAGCGACGTGTACGACAACTGGGTCAATCCGCAGGTCGTCGGCAATGCCGGCGCCGTCGAGGCGAGCCCGGTACCGATGCACGAGTTCGACCACTCGGCCGAGCTCACACTGCCGCCGAACTCCATCCTGGTCTTTTGTCGGACCTTCGCGTGAGAAGCCACTGCTGCGGAGGCTCGGAATGGCCAACGTTGTACACCGCGGCAAGTTCTGGCGGACCGCCGATGCCGGCCGGACTTGAGCGGCGGCTTCGGCCCTTCATCCTCCAGGTCTGATGCAATGCGGTCTCAATCGAGGTTCTGCAACCGGTCTAGCTAGTCACCGGGCGACTCAACGCACCCTCTTTGATCCGTTGTAAGCGTCGCAAGCGGCCGCGTCGCCGGGCAGGTGTCGGAAACCCTAAACCGCAGCCCATGGCCCGCGACCGGCTACAGTCGGCCAGGAGCGGTCCGTCGTTCTTGCGGCGTATGGCTGTCGCTCGACCTGGGCGACGGGCCTATGGCATACCGTCGGCCCTCCAACTGTGAGGTCCGAAAGCGGACTCTCGGTGGCGGCGGACAAGTGAACGTGATCTTGGCCAACGTGCATTCCTATGGCGGCGCCTCGACGGCCCGTTTGCGCTTGGATACTCAGGAGCGCATGATGCTTTGGCGCCCACGACGCAGTCTTTCTGTACCGTGACGGTAGGCTCCAACCGAGGAACACAATGGCGAGCGCCCCGATCCTGCCAAAGCTTTCAGCAGTTCTGCTCGCGGCATGCATGGCCGACGCCGCGCAAACTCAGACTGTGCAAGAGATCTCAGGTGCCGCTCTGGTTGAACTGGTCAGCGGGCGAACCTGGGGACTCTCTATCTATGGGACCCCGGAACGCCCTTCGCACACCAACCTCTTTGACTTTCGCAAGGACCGGTCGGTATGCGCGAGAGCGGTTGGGAGCAAGCATACGGACAAGTGCGCGGACCAGGGCAAATGGGAAGTTAAGAACAACGTGCTCTGCTGGGAACTGACATGGATGGGTGCTGAGTCAGGCTTGAAGGCTTCCTGCGTGTCCGTGAGGCAGGTCGCCGGCAACCGGTTTGAGCTGAGAAGCGAGAAGACGCCGGACCTGGTGTTCGCCGTAATGCAGGTCATGTGAGACTCGACGCGACAGCTCCATTCTCGGCTCCCCGCAGCGACGCTGGTACGGTAGATGAGTCAAAGCCGTGGAGGTTGAGCGCTCCACCGCGCTCTGCATTGAACGTCAACGCCTTCAAGCGGAGTCCCGGCATCCCTCGAACCTCTTGCGGATGCGACGGTTCACGATCGCGAACTGGAACTGTCGGCCAACTCCTGACGTTCGTGAATGGCGGGTTTGCGGAGGTGCGTGAGCGGCGTCATCATCGACGTCAACGGCCGACTGCGAGCGCCAAGGCACGACCCACGCTATTTGCCGCACTGAGCAGGCTGGACGGCACCGTGATCTCCAAGTGCCAGCCTCGCCTCCGGCACGAGGAGTGGCTGACGTCCTGTGGTGACGCCGTCGATCCCGCCCATTACATGCCGCAACCCGTCCACCGAGAAATGGGCGGACACGAGCGTTGCTCATTCATTGCCAACCTGGACGCTTGCATTGCAGCTACGGGCGACCCTGATCCGGTCTGCTGTAGTCGCATACGCCCTGCGGGAAGATCTGCTTGAGCTTCGCGATGGATGCGGGGTCGGGAACCCACGGTTCATAGATGCCGTCGTGTAGCGCCGTGTCCACACTCTTCAGCGCGCATTTGAAGATGCCTCCTTCGAACGGCGCGCCGGCGACGATACGCGAGGTGCTGAACAGCGGGAACGCGCGCGTGCAGGCGCCACTCGGCTTGCTGTCGAGAATCCCGTCCCAGACGTTTGGCCCAGAAGCGATCAGATTGCCGTTGACGTCGAAGCAGCTATCTACCGCAGCGGCCGGCCGGCTCTCGCCGACGCTCAAGTTCGGGTTAGCGCGGATGTTGGCCATCCACTGGTCCATAACGTCGACCACGACGAAGTTCTTATCGACCTTCGGCACTCCGGGCATCGTGTCAGTGAACCAGATCACCAGGTGATCGCTGGTCCCCATCTTCTGCAGCACGCGCTTGCGCACCGCGAACGACTGGTGTGCGTTATGCATGTCGGCCTCGCGCTCGAGGTACTGACGACTGTCGATGGTGGGGAGCGGAATGTTGCCGCCGAACACGAGGCCGGAGGTGTAGGCCGCTCGCATTGCCTCGAGGTTGCCCTCGGTACGCGGTGCTGGCACGTCTGCGGCTGGGGAGAGTGTCATATTGCGCCGGCTCCAGGGGTCGAACAGCGTTGGGTCCGCGAGAACCATCGCCAGCGTAATGCCAGGAAACAACGGATAGACCTCCTGAACCATGTCCTTGGGCCTCTTCCAGCCGCCCACCTTGAAGTTTAAGTCGAGGAACTCCGTCGGCGTGATCTTGCCTTCCTTCATCGACTTCAGGCCGTACTGGACGCCGATGTTGTCCCACGTATGGCGCGCGTAGCCGTCAGCGTCGAGGCCGTAGATGTTGCGCGCGTCGCTGTAGTGCGTCCACTGGATGGTGGCGATGTCGCTCTGCGGTACGTGGTTCGCCGAATTGGCTGCACGGCCGTACAACGGGTTCATCACCAGCGGGTGGACGCCGCGCCAACCTTTCACGCATTCGGTCGAGCCGGTGCTCATGCTCGGACCATCCAGGCCGAGGTATGGCTTCACCAGTGACATGGTGTCAACCACCGCCGGTTCGCCATTCATGCCCACCAGCAGCACGCGATTCTTGACATTCTTCCACCGCTCGTTGTTTCGGTCGGTCACGTCCATGTAGTGCTCGAGCAGCTCACAATCGCCGACATGGGTCACCTGCGAAATCATGTCGGGGTAGGACTGAATTGGCAGCGCGGCGTCCAGAACGCCGGGGTTGTTCTGCGCCAGGATGTACTGCGCGATTGCACCGCCCGAGCCGCCCAGGCCCACGGTGTACAACGGCACGCCGTAGCGTTCAATGAAGCGCTCCTTGGTCATCATCGCGGTCTCGCCGGCCAACTGGAGGTTGTAGTGGGTGCTCGTGACATTTCCGCTCGAGTGCGCAATAGCGTAGCCTCGCTTCAGCACTTCAGGCTCGAGCGAACGGCCATGAACGGCTCCTTGCGAATGGCCGACTCCGACGCCGCCCTGGAAGTAGTAGTTGAGGCGGCCGTTCCACAGACTCGTGTCCGGGTGAGCTGGATCTTCTCCGCGCGGCGCCAGCATCGCGAGGCTATAGAGGAAGCGATTGATGGTGCCGACTTCACGGCGCACGATGAAGTCCACCGTGCGTCCGTCCGCCAGCGTCACCTGAGTCATGTCGGCCGGCACCGAGCCATCGGGGGGCAGCGCCTTCCAGCTGTTATCGGCCGCCCAGTACAAATAGGCAACGACTGTATCGATGGAGCAATTGCGGCTGTAGCCGGCGATGGTGACCCCTTCGCCGCGCACAGCGTAGCCAGGCGGGGTGTCCACGTCGATCTTCGGCTGCAGTCCAAACTGGTTCGTGGTGCAGACGAAGGGATGCTGGTGAGGCCCCGAAGACATCGGACCCTCGATCGGGTGATTGGTGAGGCGGAGCGACGCTGACACGCCTAGGCCTTGTCCGTGCGCGTGACGGACCTCGAGCGTGTTGTCGCCGACATCAAAGCCGCTGACGACGCCCTCCAGCCGGTCTCCGCGGGAGACCAGCGTCTGCGAAGTCTTCCGGCCATTGATCCAAATCTCCAGCTCAGCCTGCAGGTCGGGAGCCGCCCGCACCTCGATGCGAGCGTCGCCACCAGATACCCACTGTGGCGCACTCGATAGAAGCCGAATGGACACCGTCATCGGGGTCGCTTTGGCAGGGGTGGTCTGGCCAGCTACGGTCGGCTTGTCCACGGCACTCACAGGTGAACCACCACCACTACCGCCACCACCACATGCGATCAGCGAAACGAAGCCTACACAGGCAATTAACGATTGCATCGCCCTAAGCGAGCCAAAAGTACCGGACGCGTAGCATT
The DNA here is from genome assembly GCF_964253985.1 of Variovorax sp. LjRoot290. Classification (NCBI taxonomy): domain Bacteria; kingdom Pseudomonadati; phylum Pseudomonadota; class Betaproteobacteria; order Burkholderiales; family Comamonadaceae; genus Variovorax; species Variovorax sp. LjRoot290. Next base: position 349,191 of record NZ_CAXURW020000002.1, read on the forward strand.
CGTGGTCGGCGGGGACAGACGGTTCGAACATGGCAACTCCTCATTGTTGTTGAGGTAGCCGTGCTGACCTTAGTCAGTAGCTGTGGGCCTGTAAATACAACTTCGAGCGTATTGCGCTCAGGTCCTGATCACGGGATTCTCTGATGACGCAATGAAACGCGCCGGCGAAATTGCATCAACGACTGTCGATCCTGAAGCAGGCGGCCTCGCGATCATCGAGCAGATGCCAACTTGCGGGGCGCCTCCAGCAGCCGGGGGATGACCACCAAAGTCCCTTCACCTACTCTTGGCGACAAATCAGCTTGACAGGAGTTCACAATGGCATCGCCTCGGTGGACGTCCTGATTTCATCCAATCCGCCAACATTCCGAAGTGCGCTTGCGGAAATGAAATGACTTTCTACGCACAACTCGACTCCATCAATGATGAGGTCGTGCTCGCCGACTGCGGAATGATCTACGTGTTCGTCTGCTTCGACTGCTTCGAAACAAAGTCGATACTGCAGTCTTGCTGAGGTCGGGCAGATGCGAGGCGGCGTCAGTTCACCTTGCACCACGGTCGCTTCTGGAGTAGAGATCCATTCCGGAACCGTCGTCCTGATCCAAGCGGTAGTGCCTTGACGCAGGGCTGCGGGTCCGCTTTGCGGATGAACGTGATGGTGTGGGCTTGGATTGGGTGACCATGGTGGATACGATCTTGTCGATCTAGTTAGCTCAGAAAACCCATCTCGCGACTCATCGATGCAACGGAGACAACAATGAGACACGTAGTCTGGCTCTTCTTCGTCTTGCTGGCTGTTGCCATCATCGGTATCGGATCAGCAATCAAGTTGAGTGCCATCGGGCCCGAAGTTATGAAGTATGAGAAGGAGTGGGTGACGGCTCTCCTGCAAGCCGGCCTTATCGCGGTTCTAGGAGCTGTAACCACTGCGGTCCTAGAACTGTTCAAGTCGGGGCTTCAGCAGAGTAAGGACCGTAGCAAGCTACAACTTGACGCTCACTCGGAACTCCGCAGCCACTACCAGAAAGTGAAGCTCATTCGACGCAGCTATCAGGCCACACAAACTCTAACCGCCCGTGACGTCCAGGCGCTCAACGAGGTTCAACTAGCGCTGGAAGGCCTTAGGGATGACAGTGGCTTGTTTGGGCGGAGTTCTGCGCAAGTCCGTGATGCCCTCTCACGTATGGAACGATACCTCAATCACCTCGCAAATGACGCCGCGTCTGATGAACGCACTAATTTCCAAAATAACAAGCCACCGGATCAGTCGTTCAAGGTGTTCTCGCATGCGTACTCAATGGCCTCAACAGCTATGCGCCTGGAGATCGCGCCCCCTTCACTCTGGGCTCGTATTCGTTTCAAACCTTAGTCTTTTCGCGTATGTCCAAAACTCACGCCACTTCGTGCCGGGTCTGACTGTGCGGGTCTTGTTTGAGCGCCGCGCGATTTCACTTGGGCAAGCCGTTGTGTCTTTCCGCACGCCAATGAAGATCAGTGCACTCAACGTGGCGCAAGAATGCGGGAGGAGTCCATCCCATCATTCAAGCCGACGGCCCTCGGCAAGCCTCGGTCTGCGGCTCAACTCGGCTGTTGGGTGGCTGCTTTTTGCCCTTCCAATCGAGCCCTTGGTAGACCGCTTGGGGCTCCAGAGCCGACTCAGCGGACGTCACCATCGCCGGGAAGCAGCCATTGGGAGACCGGCCCCGCCATCGCCCGTGTACCGTTGAACGAGTCGCTCAAGCTGTCGTCGGCTCAGGCCCAGCCGCTGCCCGGCTTGACTGACGCGTACCATGCGATCCATCACGGCCTGGATCGTCTTGAGGCGGTCTGCTTCGCGCATCGTCATCGTGATCGTCGCCGCAGGTGTCGCCATGGCCGTACCCTAAGCCCAGAACCTGGGTCGGGCGACTTTGCGACATTTGAAATCGGCTAGAACACGACATTACTAAATCGCTCCCACAGTCAGCTGTCAACGCTAAGTTCAGATGTCGCATTCCTGGCCAAATAGAAATGTCGCATTTCCTCTTTCTTGATGGAGCCCGGCGAACTCGGTGACCGCCTTGCCTTTGAACTCGCACAGGCCTATCAGCCGAAGGCCGGCGCGTTCGTCGTGCACGCTGTTGAATTGATTGGGCTATCGCGCCTTTGAAGGACGCGTTGCCGTGGTCGAAGCAGTCGACAAGGGCGTCATCGATTTGCACGCCTTGCGCAGGGCCTGCTCGAAGTCCTGGACGTTGAACTGCCTCGGGTTACGCGTGCCGGGTACTGCCGCCCTGGGCCGTGGAGGCTGCCCCTGATTCGTTCGCGATGGCGTGCAGCGCCGGTCATCTCGCTGCGCCTGGATCGCCTGCGCCGCGCGCAGCGCATGACCCAGGCGCTTGTTCTCCACGACGGCAGCGGTGTCGATCTGCGGCAGCTTGTCATAGCGCACGTAGGGCAGGGCGCCGCCGCCCGCGCGCACCTCGATGCGCCCATCGGGATACTCGTACACATCGATGTACCGTTGGATCAGCCTCCGGTTGCCTGCCGTGTCCGCCAGCATGTAGATCTCGCGCGCATAGTTCAACGTCAGCGACAGCGACACCTTGCGCAGCTCCCGCCAGGTGAAGGTGAGGTCCAAGTCCTCATCCGCGCGCAGCGGCCGGTGTGCGTTGAAGTCGCGCCGCGGTGACTTGGCGAACCGGCCGTTGAAGTCGGCCATGAAGTGGCCCGCGAACGCGTTGCCCGCCTCGAGCGTGCTGATGCCACGCAGCCTCAGCTCCTTGACCAGCCTGTCCTGCAACGTCTGGTTGGCACGTTCGACCCTGCCCTTGGCCTGGCTGGAGTTGGCGCACATGATGTCAATGTTCAACTCGTACAAGGCCCGGCCGAACTGCGTGACACCACGCTCGCCGAACTCCGGCTTGGTCACCGGCCGGAAGATGCTCGCCTTGTCGCTGTAGAACGCCACCGGCTTGCCGTGGGCCTCCAGGTAGCCACGGGTCGCCTCGAAGTAGGCAAAGCTCGATTCGGTGGGCACGAAGCGCAGCTGCATCAACCGGCTGGTGGCGTCGTCGATGAACACCAGCAGGGTGCACGCTGGCGATCGCTCCTCGAACCAGGCGTGATCACTGCCATCGATCTGGATGAGCTCGCCCAGGCAGTCGCGGCGGTTGCGCGGCTGGTGGATCTTGGGGGCGCGCTGCCTGCGCGGCGTCCACAGGCCCGCCGCCATCATCAGCACCCGCACGGTCTCCTTGGCCAGGATCAATCCATGGCACTCACGAAGCTTCTCGCACGCAAGCGTCGGACCAAAGTCGGGGTAGCGTTCGCGGATCAGTGCCGTGGCTCGTTCGGCGGTACCTGGGTCCAGTTGATGATTGCTCGGCCGCCCACGCTTGCGCGATACGAGCCCGGCTACACCATCGGCCGTGTATCGCTCAACGAGCCGCTCCATCTGTCGCCGGCTCAGGCCCAGGCGCAGCGCGGCCTGACCAACGCGCAGCATCCGGTCCACCACGGCTTGGACCGTCTTGAGTCGATCGGCTTCGCGCATGGTCATCGTGATGGTTGTCGCCGTCGTCGCCATCGCCGTACCCCAGCCCCAGAAACTGGGACGGCAGACTTTGCGACATTTCTACTTGGCCAAAACGCGACATTACTATTCAGCCGCTACAGTCAGCTGTCAACGCTAAGTTCAGATGTCGCATTCCTGGCCAAATAGAAATGTCGCATTTCCTCTTTCTTGATGGAGCCCGGCGAACTCGGTGACCGCCTTGCCTTTGAACTCGCACAGGCCTATCAGCCGAAGGCCGGCGCGTTCGTCGTGCACGCTGTTGAATTGATTGGGCTATCGCGCCTTTGAAGGACGCGTTGCCGTGGTCGAAGCAGTCGACAAGGGCGTCATCGATTTGCACGCCTTGCGCAGGGCCTGCTCGAAGTCCTGGACGTTGAACTGCCTCGGGTTACGCGTGCCGGGTACTGCCGCCCTGGGCCGTGGAGGCTGCCCCTGATTCGTTCGCGATGGCGTGCAGCGCCGGTCATCTCGCTGCGCCTGGATCGCCTGCGCCGCGCGCAGCGCATGACCCAGGCGCTTGTTCTCCACGACGGCAGCGGTGTCGATCTGCGGCAGCTTGTCATAGCGCACGTAGGGCAGGGCGCCGCCGCCCGCGCGCACCTCGATGCGCCCATCGGGATACTCGTACACATCGATGTACCGTTGGATCAGCCTCCGGTTGCCTGCCGTGTCCGCCAGCATGTAGATCTCGCGCGCATAGTTCAACGTCAGCGACAGCGACACCTTGCGCAGCTCCCGCCAGGTGAAGGTGAGGTCCAAGTCCTCATCCGCGCGCAGCGGCCGGTGTGCGTTGAAGTCGCGCCGCGGTGACTTGGCGAACCGGCCGTTGAAGTCGGCCATGAAGTGGCCCGCGAACGCGTTGCCCGCCTCGAGCGTGCTGATGCCACGCAGCCTCAGCTCCTTGACCAGCCTGTCCTGCAACGTCTGGTTGGCACGTTCGACCCTGCCCTTGGCCTGGCTGGAGTTGGCGCACATGATGTCAATGTTCAACTCGTACAAGGCCCGGCCGAACTGCGTGACACCACGCTCGCCGAACTCCGGCTTGGTCACCGGCCGGAAGATGCTCGCCTTGTCGCTGTAGAACGCCACCGGCTTGCCGTGGGCCTCCAGGTAGCCACGGGTCGCCTCGAAGTAGGCAAAGCTCGATTCGGTGGGCACGAAGCGCAGCTGCATCAACCGGCTGGTGGCGTCGTCGATGAACACCAGCAGGGTGCACGCTGGCGATCGCTCCTCGAACCAGGCGTGATCACTGCCATCGATCTGGATGAGCTCGCCCAGGCAGTCGCGGCGGTTGCGCGGCTGGTGGATCTTGGGGGCGCGCTGCCTGCGCGGCGTCCACAGGCCCGCCGCCATCATCAGCACCCGCACGGTCTCCTTGGCCAGGATCAATCCATGGCACTCACGAAGCTTCTCGCACGCAAGCGTCGGACCAAAGTCGGGGTAGCGTTCGCGGATCAGTGCCGTGGCTCGTTCGGCGGTACCTGGGTCCAGTTGATGATTGCTCGGCCGCCCACGCTTGCGCGATACGAGCCCGGCTACACCATCGGCCGTGTATCGCTCAACGAGCCGCTCCATCTGTCGCCGGCTCAGGCCCAGGCGCAGCGCGGCCTGACCAACGCGCAGCATCCGGTCCACCACGGCTTGGACCGTCTTGAGTCGATCGGCTTCGCGCATGGTCATCGTGATGGTTGTCGCCGTCGTCGCCATCGCCGTACCCCAGCCCCAGAAACTGGGACGGCAGACTTTGCGACATTTCTACTTGGCCAAAACGCGACATTACTATTCAGCCGCTACAGTCAGCTGTCAACGCTAAGTTCAGATGTCGCATTCCTGGCCAAATAGAAATGTCGCATTTCCTCTTTCTTGATGGAGCCCGGCGAACTCGGTGACCGCCTTGCCTTTGAACTCGCACAGGCCTATCAGCCGAAGGCCGGCGCGTTCGTCGTGCACGCTGTTGAATTGATTGGGCTATCGCGCCTTTGAAGGACGCGTTGCCGTGGTCGAAGCAGTCGACAAGGGCGTCATCGATTTGCACGCCTTGCGCAGGGCCTGCTCGAAGTCCTGGACGTTGAACTGCCTCGGGTTACGCGTGCCGGGTACTGCCGCCCTGGGCCGTGGAGGCTGCCCCTGATTCGTTCGCGATGGCGTGCAGCGCCGGTCATCTCGCTGCGCCTGGATCGCCTGCGCCGCGCGCAGCGCATGACCCAGGCGCTTGTTCTCCACGACGGCAGCGGTGTCGATCTGCGGCAGCTTGTCATAGCGCACGTAGGGCAGGGCGCCGCCGCCCGCGCGCACCTCGATGCGCCCATCGGGATACTCGTACACATCGATGTACCGTTGGATCAGCCTCCGGTTGCCTGCCGTGTCCGCCAGCATGTAGATCTCGCGCGCATAGTTCAACGTCAGCGACAGCGACACCTTGCGCAGCTCCCGCCAGGTGAAGGTGAGGTCCAAGTCCTCATCCGCGCGCAGCGGCCGGTGTGCGTTGAAGTCGCGCCGCGGTGACTTGGCGAACCGGCCGTTGAAGTCGGCCATGAAGTGGCCCGCGAACGCGTTGCCCGCCTCGAGCGTGCTGATGCCACGCAGCCTCAGCTCCTTGACCAGCCTGTCCTGCAACGTCTGGTTGGCACGTTCGACCCTGCCCTTGGCCTGGCTGGAGTTGGCGCACATGATGTCAATGTTCAACTCGTACAAGGCCCGGCCGAACTGCGTGACACCACGCTCGCCGAACTCCGGCTTGGTCACCGGCCGGAAGATGCTCGCCTTGTCGCTGTAGAACGCCACCGGCTTGCCGTGGGCCTCCAGGTAGCCACGGGTCGCCTCGAAGTAGGCAAAGCTCGATTCGGTGGGCACGAAGCGCAGCTGCATCAACCGGCTGGTGGCGTCGTCGATGAACACCAGCAGGGTGCACGCTGGCGATCGCTCCTCGAACCAGGCGTGATCACTGCCATCGATCTGGATGAGCTCGCCCAGGCAGTCGCGGCGGTTGCGCGGCTGGTGGATCTTGGGGGCGCGCTGCCTGCGCGGCGTCCACAGGCCCGCCGCCATCATCAGCACCCGCACGGTCTCCTTGGCCAGGATCAATCCATGGCACTCACGAAGCTTCTCGCACGCAAGCGTCGGACCAAAGTCGGGGTAGCGTTCGCGGATCAGTGCCGTGGCTCGTTCGGCGGTACCTGGGTCCAGTTGATGATTGCTCGGCCGCCCACGCTTGCGCGATACGAGCCCGGCTACACCATCGGCCGTGTATCGCTCAACGAGCCGCTCCATCTGTCGCCGGCTCAGGCCCAGGCGCAGCGCGGCCTGACCAACGCGCAGCATCCGGTCCACCACGGCTTGGACCGTCTTGAGTCGATCGGCTTCGCGCATGGTCATCGTGATGGTTGTCGCCGTCGTCGCCATCGCCGTACCCCAGCCCCAGAAACTGGGACGGCAGACTTTGCGACATTTCTACTTGGCCAAAACGCGACATTACTATTCAGCCGCTACATCAGCTGTCAACGCTAAGTTCAGATGTCGCATTCCTGGCCAAATAGAAATGTCGCATTTCCTCTTTCTTGATGGAGCCCGGCGAACTCGGTGACCGCCTTGCCTTTGAACTCGCACAGGCCTATCAGCCGAAGGCCGGCGCGTTCGTCGTGCACGCTGTTGAATTGATTGGGCTATCGCGCCTTTGAAGGACGCGTTGCCGTGGTCGAAGCAGTCGACAAGGGCGTCATCGATTTGCACGCCTTGCGCAGGGCCTGCTCGAAGTCCTGGACGTTGAACTGCCTCGGGTTACGCGTGCCGGGTACTGCCGCCCTGGGCCGTGGAGGCTGCCCCTGATTCGTTCGCGATGGCGTGCAGCGCCGGTCATCTCGCTGCGCCTGGATCGCCTGCGCCGCGCGCAGCGCATGACCCAGGCGCTTGTTCTCCACGACGGCAGCGGTGTCGATCTGCGGCAGCTTGTCATAGCGCACGTAGGGCAGGGCGCCGCCGCCCGCGCGCACCTCGATGCGCCCATCGGGATACTCGTACACATCGATGTACCGTTGGATCAGCCTCCGGTTGCCTGCCGTGTCCGCCAGCATGTAGATCTCGCGCGCATAGTTCAACGTCAGCGACAGCGACACCTTGCGCAGCTCCCGCCAGGTGAAGGTGAGGTCCAAGTCCTCATCCGCGCGCAGCGGCCGGTGTGCGTTGAAGTCGCGCCGCGGTGACTTGGCGAACCGGCCGTTGAAGTCGGCCATGAAGTGGCCCGCGAACGCGTTGCCCGCCTCGAGCGTGCTGATGCCACGCAGCCTCAGCTCCTTGACCAGCCTGTCCTGCAACGTCTGGTTGGCACGTTCGACCCTGCCCTTGGCCTGGCTGGAGTTGGCGCACATGATGTCAATGTTCAACTCGTACAAGGCCCGGCCGAACTGCGTGACACCACGCTCGCCGAACTCCGGCTTGGTCACCGGCCGGAAGATGCTCGCCTTGTCGCTGTAGAACGCCACCGGCTTGCCGTGGGCCTCCAGGTAGCCACGGGTCGCCTCGAAGTAGGCAAAGCTCGATTCGGTGGGCACGAAGCGCAGCTGCATCAACCGGCTGGTGGCGTCGTCGATGAACACCAGCAGGGTGCACGCTGGCGATCGCTCCTCGAACCAGGCGTGATCACTGCCATCGATCTGGATGAGCTCGCCCAGGCAGTCGCGGCGGTTGCGCGGCTGGTGGATCTTGGGGGCGCGCTGCCTGCGCGGCGTCCACAGGCCCGCCGCCATCATCAGCACCCGCACGGTCTCCTTGGCCAGGATCAATCCATGGCACTCACGAAGCTTCTCGCACGCAAGCGTCGGACCAAAGTCGGGGTAGCGTTCGCGGATCAGTGCCGTGGCTCGTTCGGCGGTACCTGGGTCCAGTTGATGATTGCTCGGCCGCCCACGCTTGCGCGATACGAGCCCGGCTACACCATCGGCCGTGTATCGCTCAACGAGCCGCTCCATCTGTCGCCGGCTCAGGCCCAGGCGCAGCGCGGCCTGACCAACGCGCAGCATCCGGTCCACCACGGCTTGGACCGTCTTGAGTCGATCGGCTTCGCGCATGGTCATCGTGATGGTTGTCGCCGTCGTCGCCATCGCCGTACCCCAGCCCCAGAAACTGGGACGGCAGACTTTGCGACATTTCTACTTGGCCAAAACGCGACATTACTATTCAGCCGCTACATCAGCACAGCAACAAGCCCTTGTTATGTTTATTTCATTCTCTCGCGCCCTGAAAGGCCGCCCGCGCAGGGCAGAAGAGGGCGCCACCGCATCGCGACAAACTGACACTGCCTGCCGGGACGGCACCACCGCCGTCTCGCCTTTCGCAGGAGCTTTGCCCATGCCATTCCTCGCGCCCACATTTGCACGGTTGCCGCCCCTGGCCTTTCTGCTCGCCGACCAGATGGAATCGCGCAAGAAGATCGCCCGCCATCTGGGCGTGAGCCTGCGTACCCTGCAGCGCTACCAGGCCAGCGGCAACGCACCCCGCGCCATCTATCTGGCGCTGTGGTTCGAGAGCCGCTGGGGCATGGCCGCCCTGCACGCGCAGGCTTTCAATGAAGCGCAGCACGCCCGCGCCTGGGTCGGCTCGCTCGAGCGCGAGTGCGAGCGCCTGCGCGGCGTGATCCGCGCCCTCGAAAACGCTCAGGGGCAGGCTGCGGCCAACTCGGCGGTGTTTAACGCGTTCTAAGTCTAAGCAGGGCAGGGCGTTGGGGCAGGGGCGCGGGAGCTCGGCTGGGAGGTGGGGGTGCAGGCCGCGCTGCCACCGCCACCACCGCCCGCGGTCATCGTGAGCATGCCCGCCCAATACGAGATGACCGGTGGTGCGGGTCTGCGGCGCACCAGCGTGATGAGCTGGCAATGCAGTATGGGGGGGAGGGCAGTTGCCCGTGAAAATGATGGCGCGCGACAGCCTGCTTCGCAGCGGAAGCCGCCCTTAGCATTCGCACCGCCTACGACTCAGGACGGCCATCTGGAGTCGTTCGCGACGGTCAGCTATGCAGCGCCGAGAGACGATTCGGGACAAGAAGATGCGCCGCCCGTCACCGCACCCAGTGCATCAGCGCCAAAGTCAAAACGACCAGGAAGACCGTCTCGCCGACCATCAGCAGCACCGGCTTGAGGCCGACGGTGATCAGTTCCTTGAGTTGCGTCTTCATGCCGATGCCCGCAATGGAGGCCACCAGGAACCAGCGCGAGAAGTCGCTGCCGGTCTTGGCGACAAGGTCCGGCAGCCAGCCGGTGCTGTTGACGGCCACCAGGACCGCGAAGCCGACCGCGAAGCCCGGCAGCAGCGGCGGCCGCGGCCCACTGGCCTCGCCGGCTTGCCGGCGCGACAGCACGACGGCGAACAGGATCACCGGCACCAGCATCGCCACGCGCATCAGCTTGACGACGGTCGCGATGTCGCCGGTTTGCTGCGACATGCTGTAGCCGGCGCCGACGACCTGTGCGACATCGTGGATGGTCGCGCCGAGGAACACGCCAGCCGCGCGCGGATCGAGCCCGACCATCTGGGCGAGCGTCGGGTAGACGATCATCGCTAGCGTCGACAGAGCCGACACGCCGACCACAGTGAACAGCGTCGCGCGCTCCTTCAACGGATGGTTCGGCAATGCCGCGGCCAGGGCCATGGCGGCCGAGGCGCCGCAGATCGCCGTTGCGCCGCCGCTGAGCAGCCCGAACAGGGTCTGGAATCCGAGCAGCTTCGCCGCCAGCATGGACACCCCGATCGTCAGCGCGACCGTCAACAGGACGATCACGATGGGTTGCCATCCGAGTTCGGTGATCTGGCCGATGGTGATACGCAATCCGAGCAGCGCGACGCCGATGCGCAGAAGCCTGCGCGCGGTGAATTCGATGCCCGCCTGGCAGGCGCCCTCGCCGGAGAGGAAGTTCATCGCCAGGCCGAGCAGCAGAGCAAACAGCATCACCGGCGCGCCGTAGTGCTCCGACAGGAACGTCGCGGCCGCGGCAACCACGCCGCAGGCCAGCACGCCGGGGAAGAGGGCGCGGGCCTGCCCGGGGATGACGCTGATCGAAAGTGCGGTCATGGCGAGGCTCGGTCGCTCAGGCCGTGGGCACCCTGTAGTGGGGCTTCTTCATCACCACCAGCAGGGGCCGCTCGTCCCACTTGAGATGCCGGACGCCGATGCATGCGGCCATCGCCACGGCGGGGCGCGCCATCGCGACGTTCTCAAGGTCGATCGAGCCGATCCATTCGCCGCCGGACTTGATCACGTTCTTGTTGCGGGTCGGCTCGGCATGGGTCAGCAGGGTCGAGATCAGCAGCGGCTGCTGCATCATGTTTCCGTTCATGGGAATTCCTTTGCAATGAGAGTGGATGGGGCGCTCGGCGAAGGGTCGTCCTGAACAACGCCAGGTCGAGCCCGGCCTTGCAGACCCGCCGGCCCTGCCCTCGGGCAGCTCGCTCAGCTCCAACCACGCCAAACGCGGCCTTCCACCCCCAGTGCGCCGCGATCAAGCCGCCTCATGCGTGTTTCCAATGCGGGTTCAATCCGGTTTGAAATTGATCGATTTCAGGAGCGCGCCTTGGCGCTCGTGAGCGACGCGCAGCGACTTCGCCAGCTCGTCAGGAGTCGCGGGCTGACCGGGCTCCATGCCCAAGCCGCTCAGGCGTCCGCGCACCGCGGGCTGCTGCAGGGCCTTGAGCGCTGCCTCGCGCAGTCGGTCCTGCACAGCGGCCGGCACGCCGTTCGCGACCCACAGGCCGACCCAGACATCCTGCGTCATGGTGGGGAAGCCCTGCTCGGCGAAGGTCGGCACGTCGGGCAGCGCCGGCATGCGCTGCGACGAGGTGACCGCGAAGGCCTTGACTTTGCCGGCCTTGACCATCGGCACTGATGTTCCGGGGCCGTCGAACATCAGCGGCACATGTCCGGCCATGACGTCCTGCAGCGCCGGGGCAGCGCCCTTGTAGCCCACGTGCTGCATGTCGAGCCCGGCCAGCGCGTTGAGCTCGACGCCCAGCGTGTGCGACACCGTGCCGGTGCTGTACGACGCGATGCTGACCTTGCCGGGGTTGGCCTTCACGTGGGCGATCACCTCCTTGAGCGTGTTGGCCGGCACCTGCGGCCCGCCAACGAACAAAAGCCCGCTGCGCGCGAGTTCCGCGATCGGCTTGATGTCCTTGAACGGGTCGAACCGCGACTTGGTCAGGTGCGGAATCTCGGACACGGCGCCGTTCAGGTGCATCATCACGGTGTAGCCGTCGCGCGGCGCTCCCAGCAGCTCGTTGACGCCGAGCATCCCCAGGCCGCCGGGCTTGTTGTCGACGATGATCGGCTGGCCGAGACCGGGCTGCATCGCATCGGCCATGATGCGCGCGATCACATCAATGCTGCCGCCCGGCGGTGCAGGCACCACGATGCGGATCGGCCTATCGGGCCAGGTTTGGGCGGCCGCGAGGGTGGCCACGGCGCACAGGCATGCGGCCAAGCCGGTCCGCAGGGATTTGATGATCATGAATGTCTCCTTCTATGTATGGCAGTGACGCCAAAAAAATGAACTGAGCCGTTCGGCTTTGAGCCGGTGGCGCCTAGTTCGGCAGCCGGTAGTCGCGGAACGTCTCGCGCAGTTGGTTCTTCAGCATCTTCCCCGTGGCGCCCAGCGGAATGCTGTCGACGAATGCCACGTCGTCCGGCGTCCACCACTTGGCGATCCTGCCGTTGTAGAAGGCGAGAAGTTCCTCGCGCGTCACCTCGGCGCCCGGCTTCTTTGCCACCACCAGCAGCGGGCGCTCGTCCCACCTCGGGTGCGCGACACCGATGCACGCGGCCATCGCCACCGCCGGGTGGGCCATCGCGATGTTTTCGAGGTCGATCGAGCCGATCCACTCGCCGCCGGACTTGATGACATCCTTGCTGCGGTCGGTGATCTGCATGAACCCGTCGGCATCGATCGTCGCGACGTCGCCGGTCGGGAACCAGCCCTCATCTCCGAAATACGCCAGTGGATCACCGCCCTCGCCCTTGAAGTAGGCGGCAATGACCCAGGGACCGCGCACCATCAGCTCGCCCGAAGTCAGGCCGTCGCGCGGGAGTTCGCCGCCGTGCTCGTCCACGATCTTCATGTCGACGCCGTACGGCGACCGTCCCTGCTTCGCTTGCAGCGCCCGGCGTTGCACCGCGTCCAGGCCCGCATGCTTGCCCTTGAGCTTGCCCAACGCGCCCATCGGGCTCAGTTCGGTCATGCCCCAGGCGTGGATGACCTGAACGCCGTACGTGTCCTCGAAGGCGTCCATCATGGCCGGCGGGCAGGTCGATCCGCCGATCACGGTGCGCTTCATGGTGCTGAATTTCAGATCGTTGGCCTCGACATGCGCCAGCAAGCCCTGCCAGACAGTCGGCACGCCGGCCGACATGGTCACGCCTTCGGTTTCGAACAGCTCGTGCAGCGACTTGCCATCCAGCCAGGGGCCGGGGAACACGAGCTTGGCGCCCACCATGCAAGCCAGATAAGGCAGGCCCCAGGCGTTGACGTGGAACATCGGCACCACCGGCAGGATCGTGTCGCGCGAAGAGCAGTCGAACGAGTCCGGCAGTGCGGTGGCGTAGGTGTGCAACACCGTGGATCGGTGGCTGTACAGCGCGCCCTTGGGGTTGCCCGTGGTGCCCGACGTGTAGCACAGCGAGGAGGCCGTGTTTTCGTCGAACACCGGCCAGGTGAATTCCGGGGAATGCGCGTCGATCAGGTCCTCGTAGCACAAGAGGTTCGGGATCGTCGACGACGCCGGCATGTGGTCCCGGCTGGTCATTGCAACGAATGCCTTGATGGTTTTCACGCGCGAGGCGATCGCCTCGACCAGCGGCAGGAAGGTCAGGTCGAAGAACAGCACCTGGTCTTCGGCGTGGTCGGCAATCCACACCACCTGGTCCGGATGCAACCTGGGGTTCAGCGTGTGCAGCACGGCGCCGGAACCCGACACGGCGTAGTACAGCTCCATGTGGCGGTGGCCGTTCCATGCGAGTGTCGCGACACGGTCGCCGAAGCGGATGCCGTTCGCGACCAGCGCGTTGGCCATGCGGCGCGCGCGCTGGGCGAGGTCGCCGTAGGTCTGGCGATGCAGGTCGCCTTCGACGCGACGCGAGACGATTTCCTGGTCGCCATGGTGACGCTCGGCATGATTGAGGAGCGTCGAGATCAGCAGTGGCTGCTGCATCATGTTTGCGTTCATGGTGGGTGCCGTGGGCGTGGCTTGTGGAGCAGTGTCTTGGGTTAGGGCGGTGGCTGTCATTGGTGTCTTCAATCTGTGCTTATGCGGCGGCGAAGGCGACGTTGCCGAGCAGCATGTTGCGGTCGGTCGGCTGCGCCCAAGCGCATGGCGCAGCCCGCCGCCGTGGGCCCGCGGCTGCGCACGGACCCGCGGGGCCGGCGCACTCAGACGCTGAAGCTGCTCACGTCGACCGGCTTGACGCCGTTGGCGCGGCAGAAGTTCAAGTAGCGCTCGACCATCGACTTCCAGTTCTCGATGGCGAGCACCGCACCCTCGGGGCTCATGAGGTCCCAGTCGCCCTGGACGATGTTGAGCGTGATGACCTCGTCGTCGCCCACGCTGATGGGCGTGTGACGCGAGCCGGCGGTCTCGAAGACGTAGCTGCCGGGGCTGGCGACCCAGTCGTGCTCGATGTACTTCCAGCGGCCGGCGATCGTCCAGACCATCACCGTGCCCGAGTGGTGGTGCATCGGCAGCGCGATGTTGGGGGGCGCCTTCAGCAGCGCGGTCCACTCGCCGCGGATCGGGTCGACCTTGATGAGCTTCAGGAAGACATTGTCGGCGTAGGGCACGAAGGGCATCCAGGGCAGCGACTCGACGTCAATCAGGGCGGTATCGATGGTTTCGTAGAACATGGTCATGTGGTCTCTCTTGGTGGGTATGGAGGAGGTGGTGAGGGGACGGGCAGCGTTGCGGCGGCGATCGACTTCGCCGAAGAATTCGAGCAGGCGCTCGACGACCCAGGCGGGCCGTTCCTCGGGGATCCAGTGGCCGCAGCCTTCGGCCACGCCGCCGCGCACGTCGCAAGCGACGCGCTGCCACGAGTCCATCGCGTACAGGCCGCGGCCGACGTTGGGCGCGCCGCCGCCGTACACGAGGATCGGCATCGCGAGCTTGCCCTGCTTGATGAAGGCCAGGTTGTCCTTGGCGTCCTGCGCCCACTCCCGGTAGTAGTTGAAGCCGGCGCGCATCCCGCCGGGCTGGGCGTAGGTGCGTAGGTACTCGCGCTGCGCCTCCTCGGAGATGGCGTCGGGCCGCGCGCCGCCCTTGCGGTACATGTAGCGCAGGTAGAGCTCTTCGCGGCCGGCCACCAGCGCCTCGGGCAGGTCGGCCTCGGCGTGGAAGCCGAAGTGCCAGCGGCCGAGCGCGGTGAGCACCGAGCCGTCGCCCGGCACCGGGGCGTCGAAGATCGCCATCGACGTCACCGCGACGCGGTGCTGGGCGGCCAGCGCATAGGCCACCGGGCCGCCCCAGTCGTGGCCGACGACGTGGAAGGTTCGCTCGCCCAGCACGTCGTGCATCAGGCGCCAGACGTCCTGCGCCACGGTCTTGGTGTCGTAGCCGGCCGCCGGTCGCGACGACTCGCCGAGGCCCCGCAGGTCCACCGCGACGACACGGTAGCGCTGCATCAGCCCGGGCAGCACGTCGCGCCACATGTACCAGGTCTGCGGCCAGCCGTGCAGGAACACGATGGCCGGGCCCTGCCCGCCGCTGACGTAGTGCAGTCGCACGTCGCCGAGGTCGGCCCAGTCGTGCCGGAGGTTCAGTTCGAGAGCGCGGTCCATTGCTGCCTCCTTCAGAACGGCCGGTCGCCCACGATGGTGGCGCGGTTCATCTTGCGATGGCACGGCGCGTAATCCATCACCGCGTAGTGCTGTGTGCAGCGGTTGTCCCAGATCGCCACGTCGTTGGCCTGCCAGCGCCAGCGCAACTGGTACTCGGGAATGAAGGCCTGGCTGATCAGGTACTGCAGCAACTGGGACGCACCGGGGTGCCAGTCCTGGCCGACGCGGACGTTCCTGGCGGTGTGGAAGTTGGTCAGGTGCGTGACGAAGCCGCCGACGAACAGGCTTTTCCTGCCGGTCACCGGATGCGTGCGAACGATCGGATGCTCGGGGTCGGGGAAGCGCGCCTTCATCGCCAGGCGCTCCTCGATGGGCTTGGCAGCCATGAACAGCGCTTCCATGCTGTGGCGCGCACGCAGGTCGGCGATGGTCTCCTTGATGTGCTCGGGCAGCCGCTCGTAGGCCAGTTCCATGTTGGCCCACATCGTGTCGCCGCCCACCGGCGGGCATTCGACGCAACGCAGCACCGCGCCCATCGGCGGGCACTCGCGAAAGGTGGAATCGTTGTGCCAGACGTTCTCGTAGCGCTCGGGCGGGCTCTCGGGCGTCTTCCAGATCTGGATGATGCCGGGCTCGCCCTCGGCGCTGTCGACCAGCGGATGGTCTTGGAGCTCGCCGAAGTGGCGCGCGAAGGCGGCGTGTTCGGCGTCGGTGATCTGCTGATTGCGCAGGAACAGCACCTTGTGCTCGAGCAGCAGCGCCTTGATCTCCTGGGCCAGGGGCGAATTGCGCGAGGCCTCGGCCAGGCTGACGCCCTGGATCTCGGCGCCAAGGGCGCAGGTAAGCGGAATGACGTTCATCGTGTGTCTCCAATCGGGGTCGGTGGGCGCCGGCCCTTGCCGGACCGGACAGTCGCCGGAGTCTCATCGCGGCGTGAGTGGAATTGTGTGCTCCGCCGACCCGCGTGACTTGACGTTTCGGGAATTTCGCTTGACATTTCGGGAAAGGAAGCCGAGCCCATGACGATCCTGGTACGCGCCGCGACGATGACGAACTTCGAGCAGGTGGCGTCGGCCTGCGGGCTTGATGCGCGGGGGCTGCTGGGCGAGGCCGGGCTGCCCGTGCAAAGCCTGGCCGACCCCGACTTGATGGTGCCGGCGGCCGCCGTGGGCGCGCTGCTCGAACTGGCGGCGGAGCGCGCGGGCGAGCCCGCCTTCGGCCTGCGCATGGCCGCCTCGCGGCGCCTGTCCAACCTCGGGCCGCTGGGCCTGCTGTTGCGGGACCAGCCGACGCTGCGGCAGGCCCTCGAGGCGCTGATCGCGCGTATCCACCTGCACAACGAGGCGATGTCGGTCTCGGTCGTGCCGGAGGGTCCGATCGTCGCCATTCGTGAGGAGATGGTGTACGAAGGCGGGCAGTCGGTGCGCCAGCCGATCGAACTTGCAATGGGCACCACCTTCCGCCTGCTCGGCATCTTCCTCGGCGAGGGCTGGCGTCCGCGCCTGGTGACCTTCCGCCACCCCGCGCCGTCGAGCAGGGCCTGGCACCGGCACGTGTTCGGCGATTCGGTCGCGTTCGGCGAGGAGTTCAACGAGATCGTCTGCAACGCGGCCGATCTGGAGGCACCGAACCCGGGCGCGGATCCGGTGATGGCGCGCTATTCGAAGCGGCTGTTGGAGCGCGATCCGGGCAAGATCGCGTCAATGTCGGACCGAGTCCGTCGCCTGATCGTGCTGCTGATGCCGCGCGGCCATTGCCGGGTGGAGAGCGTCGCCCAGCACCTGGGCGTCGACCGCAGGACCGTCGCCAACCACCTGGCTGCGGAGAAGACCACCTTCAGCATCCTGGTCGACACGATGCGGCGCGAACTGCTGGCCCACTACCTGCGGGACGCCTCGCGGCCGCTGTCGGACGTGGCGACGCTCCTCGGGTTCTCGGAACTCAGCGCGTTCTCGCGCTGGCATCGGCGGCAGTTCGGCGTGGCGCCGCGAACCCGTCGCGCGGGCGTTGCGCCGGGTCCTTGAAATTCCCCGGCGCCCCGTCTTCTGATAAGCGCTTGCGATCACGCGAACGCGGACCCTGGTCGAAGGATTCCGGCGTGTCATGCGCACCGCCGTTCGACCGGCGCAAGGCCGATCGAGAAGTAACTGAACGTCGGCTTTGCGGTGCGCCGCCAATATGAGTCTCGAATGACTCATGTGGGCCCATAGCCGCTGTACGCAGTGGCTCGCACGCGAATCTCCGCTGGCGTACCCTGGGAATTTGCGAAGGTTCTGTGGCGCGCCGGGCGAAGCTTGGATGGCGCTGAGCGGGACACAGTGGCGCTCAGCAAGAACGCGAGCAATTTTTAGCCGCTAAAGATTCGTGGCGTTCCGCAGCTAGAGACGCCAGGAGGGAAACGACGGCGGGTCGTCCACCAGCAGCCCCAAGCGTGGGTTAGCCGAGGTCTAGTCATCACGCCGATTGCGTTCGCGATCGACCTGAGCGCGCCATTCCTTGACCAGTTGCCGGCGGTTTCGCGTGTAGCGCTCTTGCAGGAACTCCAGCTTCACGATGCGGTCACCACGGAACAGACGGAAGTCCTGGCGAAGTTCGCACCATCCCGCGATGAACCGCCGCGACTCCACGAAGCCCAGCATGATTGGCCAGATGGTTCGCTCCGAAGCCGCCCCGGCCTGATCGGTGTAGCCGATGCGCATCTTGCACTGTTCGCGCATCGCCTGACGGACGCGTGCCAGGTCAAGCCCTGAGGTGTCTTCTTTCTTTCGGGCGATGTAGAGCGCGTCGTCGTCCAGCATCCTCCGCATGTCGGAGGGAAGTACACCGCCAATCTTGGCGAGCGCATTCTGAGCGGCGAAGGCGAGCGCATCATCCGTCTGGCGGCTGACCCACTGTGCGCCCGCGACCAGAGCCTGGAGCTCTTCCTCGGTGAATGACAGTGGGGGTAGAAGGAAGCCGGGCCTCAGGATGTAGCCGACGCCAGGGGCACCATCGATCTCCGCTCCCAGCGACTGCAGGGTGGCGATGTCACGCCGTATCGTGCGCAGCGACACGCCCGACTCACTGGCGAGCACTTCGCCGGACACCGTTCCACGGTGTCGGCGTAGCACCTGCATGAGGTCGAACAATCGCTGGCTGCGGGACACGTCAATCCATCACAACGAGGCCTTTCCCGGCCAGCTTGTGTCCCTGTTCAAGCTCGGTGAGAAGTCGGATGGCTTCGCTCAGCGGCACGGGCTTGGCAACCGGGAGCCGGAGTTTCCCTTCTGCGGCAGCACGTGCCAGGCCGTCGAGGATGTCCGATCTCGCCTTGCAGATGATTGGTTTCAGCCTGTGATCGACCATGGAACGCATGAACTTGCCCAGCGTCGGATTGATGTCGAGGAACACACCTCCGTCGCGAAGCATTCCGAGGCCCACGGCGGTCGTCATCGTGGCCGCGGTATCGTAAACAACATCGAAGCGCTCGCTGATTGTTGTGAGATCGGTTGTCCGATAGTCGTAGACGCGCACGACACCCAGCGCATGGGCGCGTGGCATTGCTTCAGCGCTGCAGCTGCCCGAGACCCTGGCCCCTGTCATTCGTGCAAGCTGAACGGCTGTTTCGCCAACGGCCCCGGTGCAGCCGTTGATGAACACATGTGCGCCAGGCTTCAGTCCAGCCTTGTCGAAGAGGCCATTCCAGGCGGTGACGCCAGGAGTGCCGAGGCAGGCGGCGTCCTCGAAGGAAACGTTGTCCGGTTTCTTTGCCAGGAAATTCGCGTCGGTGAGCAAGGCATGGCCGCACGCGCCGCTTTCCTTGAGTCGTGCAAGGCCGAACACGGCATCTCCAGGCTCGAAGCGAGTGACGCCCGGGCCGACGGCCATCACGGTGCCGGAGAAGTCAGACCCCATTGCGCGTGGGAAGGACTTTCCCGTGACCATCTTGAGATCGCCGTTACGCACTTTCCAATCGATTGGATTGAGGGCAGCAAACTTGATCCTGACGGCCACCTCGCCCTCGCCAGGGGTTCCCAGGTCGAACTCTGTCAGGCGCATCACCTCGGGGCCGCCATAGCTGTCGAATTGAACTCGCTTCATTACGGGCCCGGTCGTTCAGTGAGGCTGAACCGTCTTCATGAAGGCAGCGAAGGGCGTGGCGTCATAGATCACATCGGTCGATGCAAGTTTGCCCTCCTTGACCTTGACGAGCTCCGCCACGAGCGAGCGCGGCACCGGGTGTGTCTCGGCGAGGTAGACCACAACGGCCTGTTTGTCGTCCCCGTAAACGGCGAGGACGGTCAGCTTCGTGAGCATCTTGGTAAAGCCTTCCTGGAAGGCGCGGAAGTGCTCGAGGCCGGTGGTCTGACCGATGGGCGAGGTACAGACGACGTCCTCGGCCGAGATGGAGACGATGGTCTCGACGTCCTTGTTCGCGAGCGCTTTGGCATAGACCTGAGCAATCTCAAGTGCCTTGCTAGTGTTCATGGTGCTTTCCTTCAGTTAGTTGGAAGCCCAATGTAGGTCGGCATAGTGACAGATTTTGTCACCATTCTTCTAAGACGTCATCGCTCGCGAGGTCGAGCTTGGCCTAGCCACATAATCGGCCGCACTCGCAGCCACAACCAGACGTTCGCGCCTCCCTCAGAATTGCCCGCACGGACAGGTCAGATTCGATGCTTTGATGGGAACACGATGCAGTCATCCACGTTGCAGTTCACTGCCGGCCAGCTGGCGACGACCCGCGCGCTGCGCAAGTTCTGTGAGGTTCACGGCCATGCGGAGGGTTGGCTTCAGCGGCTGGACGCGGTTCTTCATGCCATGGAGGCGCAGGATGCGCCCGGCTTGGCGGGCGTGCTAGCGCCATTCACTGGGGGTGGCATGGGCTCCATTGAATGGTTTCCCCAGTCATCGTCGACAACAGAGGACGACGGGTACGTCGAAGTTCTGTGGAACGCCCTCTACGGGCATTGGCGGGAACAGATGAGGCCGCACTGGCCAGCGAAAAGGGCCTGATGAAGCCCAACGCCGGTTCCGGCCAGCAGCGGACATTGCCGACGGGCTTTCAATCGCTTGCCGCCAGATTGCTTTGCTGTCTAGGATGAGGATGAGGAGAGGATGAGCATGAACATTCCCCCAAGCATCGCCCCGTTCTGGGACGCCTTCTGCGCCCAGGTTGAAGCGGATTGCTCCGACCGGTTCTTCGAAGCGTTCCACTTCGATGACAACGAAACCGATGCCAACGCACTTGCGGACCTAGTACTCGCAGGCATCAAGCGGGCAACTGCCGGTCTTGTCTGGGCCCTTGAGAACGCAGGCGGCGCGCCACCAAAGCCGGGAGCTCTCAGTGTCGTCACCTATTGGGACGGAACGCCTGTTTGTGTCATCGAGACGCTGGAAGTCGACGTGTTGCCGTTCGAGCAAGTCAGCGCCGAGTTCGCCGCCACCGAGGGTGAAGGCGACGGGTCTCTGGAGTACTGGCGCCGCGTTCACTGGGCTTACTTTGGCCGAGAGTGCGCGCGCGTGGGTCGACAACCAAGTCAGGTCATGCCTGTCGCGTGTGAGCGGTTCAGTGTCGTCTACAGAGCCAGCACTTGAAGGTACGGCCTCAGAATGTCCGCCGAGGGCCGCGACCGGCAAAAATCGGCCACTACCGGACCTTCATCATCGCCGTTCAGTTCGAGACCGGACCGCATAGCTCAGACGCATCGCGCCGACTGAAGCGCTCGGCTTTGTCCAGCAGCAAAGCGCTACAGAACGCGACTTCCCGCTTGGACAGCGGAGAGCGCATCGCTTACCGACCTGGCCGAGCTGAGCGCCGCAATTGCAGCAGCCTTCTCTGCGCTTTGATCTTGGCACTCGCCCCAGCTGGAGAAACACAGGTGCTGGCCGCAAGGCGTGCCGGTTCGATCCCGGCCCCGGACATTCAGCACGTCTCAGTACCGATAGTCCCGGTCGCCGCGGTCGTCCCAGTCGCGATGGTGATGGCGATGGTGATGGCGCCAACGTTCACCCCGCCAGTAGCCCGGGGCTGGCTGCACGTCGTACACGGGCGCCGGACGGTAGTAGACCGGCGGCGGCGGGCGGTAGTACGCGCGCGGTGCCGGCTCGTAATACACGGGCGCCGGCGCCGAATAGACCGGTGCGGGTTGGTAGTAGTGCACCGGGCCCGGTTCGGCAACGCCGATTGCAACGCCCGGCAGGTCGATGCCGACAGACCAACTCGTGCCGGCATTGGCCGAGGCTGCGGCGAAGAGCGCACTGGCTGCCACAGCACCAACTGCGGCCAGTTTGAGAAAGAGAGAACGATTGAGGCTCACTGTGGGGACTCCTTGTCGGGGCGAACACCGCCCTTGCCAACCTACAACGCACTGCGCCCATCGAATGTCGCGTCGCTAGCATGAAGAATGTTGCGAAACGTAACTAGATGCCCAGTCGCCCCAGCGAAAATGCACTCCGCTTCCACTTTGCAAGCCCCAGCCGCATCCCAGGTGTCCCACGATCCGACCAGCCGATGTCGGCCAAAACCGGAAGTACGCTTTCACCTTCCAATTCAACTATTCCATGAACGTTCGCCAGGTCAAGTAATCTGGCTCGCGCCTATTTTCATTGCTTGCTGTCCTTGATCACGAACCGAGGAGCGGCGCGAAGGAGTTCGGCGGCTTCGCCGATGATCCGATCAACCAGTTGGCCGACCGGTGGCAGATCGTGGATAAGTCCCACGGCCTCTCCAGCAATCACTGCGGCCGTCTCGAAGTCGCCAGAGGCCCTGGCGGCGGCGTATCGCTCGCCCTCTGTCCCCAATGCACGCATCAGCTCGAGTTCTCGCCCTGCCCAGCGCCGGAGATGCTCGTTCTGAAGGCATCGGCCTGTGAATGGAGCAGGCCACACGTTCCTGCGCGAGATGTCGAAGACAATACTGCGCAGGCTGCCGTCGCCGCTGGCCTCGACAATGCGTTTCTTGGCCGCCTCGAATCCGGCAGCCTCGACGGAGGCATAGAAGCGCGTGCCGAGCGCCACACCGCCGGCGCCAAGCATCAGCGCAGCGGCCAGGCCGCGTCCGTCGGCGATGCCACCTGCCGCAGCCACCGGCACGCGAGGTCCTGCGAGATCCACGATCGCCGGTACCAATGCCAGCGTTCCGCGGCTGACACCATGACCACCGGCTTCAGCGCCTTGCGCCACCAGGATGTCAGCGCCCGCGTCGAGGGCCTCCCGAGCCATCGCCTCCGTCTGCACCTGGCAGACCAGCTTTGCGCCGGACGACTTGATTCGTTGCGCAAACGGACTGGGATCTCCAAACGACAGCCATACTGCGCTCGGCCCCTGTTCGAGCGCGACATCCAGTAGATGCGGCTGGCGCGCCAGGCTCCAGGTGATGAAGCCGACGCCGAACGAACGGCCACGCTCGCGAACCGCCGGCGCGAGTATCGCGAGCTCTCGCGTCAGCCACCCTTCGTCACCGTAACCAGCTCCCAGGAATCCATAGCCGCCCGCCTCGATGACGGACATCGTCAGGCGTGCGTCGGCCACCAGATCCATCGCAGCCAGCAGGATCGGATGCTCAAGGTCCAGGGATTGCGTGAGGGCTGTCTGGAGTTGCATGGCAGGCTTTCGTTGGATGCCTTTACCTTAGCTCCGCGGTGGCAATTTTTAAAACGAATAACTAAGATACCTGCATTCACGAACTCAGATGGCAGCGTCATGGATACGACCGCTCTCGCGACGTTCCTGGCAGTGGCGCGGCACGGCTCCGTCACCGCCGCGGCAGTGGACTTGCACACTGTGCAATCCAACGTCACTGCGCGGCTGAAGCAACTGGAGACGGATCTCGACGCGACGCTCTTCCTGAGGCACAGCCGAGGCGTCACGCTCACCGCCGCGGGGCAACGGCTCGTGACCTATGCGCAGCGGTTCACAGCGCTCGCGGCAGAGGCGAAGGCTGCGGTTCGTGACGACGGCGTCGTTCGGGGCAGTCTGCGCGTGGGTTCGATGGAGACCACGGCGGCGGTGCGCCTGCCCGACGTGCTGGGACGATTCCATCGAGCCTATCCCGATGTGCAACTCGAAATCCGCACGGGGCCGACAGCAGAACTGCTAGAGCATCTATTGGCGGATCGGCTGGACGGTGCATTCGTGGCTGGCCCGCTCAATCACCCGGAACTGGTCGCGCGGCCCATCTTTCATGAGGAGCTTGTCCTGGTCGCTGCACGAGAGAGCGGCAGCTTGAGCCAGCGATTGGATCGGGGCGGGCTGACCGCGATCGTATTTCGTCAGGGTTGCTCGTATCGGCAGCGTCTGGAAGCCCAGTTCTCCGCGCGAGGGTGGCTGCCGTTTCGTCGACTCGAGTTCGGCACGGTCGAAGGCATATTGGGCTGCGTCGGCGCCAATGTCGGCGTAACAGTGTTGCCGCGCAGCGTAGTCGAGGGTTATCGTGGACAGGAAATGCTTCGGATCGAGTCCTTCGCTCCGGAGCCGCTGTGGGTCGACACGCTGTTTGTGCGCCGCCGGGATGCCTACGTAGGCGCTACGTCACGCGCCTTCGACATCGTGCTCAACGGCATTGCCGAACGTAGCAGCGGCACGCCGTCAGCGGTCGTCGAGAGCGTCACTCAATAAGTTTGCCAGGGGACATGGCACCGAACCTCATGGAGTCACTCATGTCGCCGACCAGGAGCCTCGTCTACGCCGCGCTGCTCGCCACTGCAACGCTCTTGTCGGCCTGTGCCACGGTGGAGAACCGCGGCTACGTGCTGGTCCACGCACCATGAGCGCCGAGGTTTGCCATGACCGACGATGGAACCGATGACGATCGAGAGGCGCTAGATCTTCTCCTCCGAGGATTCCAGGTCTCGCGGATGCTCCGATTGGTGGCTGATCTCCGTCTCGCGGACAAGCTTCCGAAAGACGGCAGCCGTAATGTGAGCGACCTGGCCACGGACTGTTCAGTGCTTGCCGTGCCGTTGCTCCGCGTGTTGCGCGCGCTTGCCGCTTTCGGCGTCTTTCGAGTGGGCGCGGACGGAAGCGTCGCCCACTCTCCGCGCTCCGTGCTCCTGAGGACCGATGAGCCGAATAGTCTTTACTATGGAGCCAAGTTCTGGACTGCGCCCGGCTCATGGAACGCCTGGTGCTTTCTGGATGCGGCACTTGCTGGCGGGAATCCGCATCAAGCCGCTTGGAAGACGGGCCGATTCCAGTACCTTCGTGAGCACCCTGACGAGGCTCGAAGTTTTGATGCCTTCATGGCGAACTTCCCCGATCGCCGGCACCAGGCCCTCGCCGCCAGCTTTGATTTTTCCGGTGCGAAGCTGATCGCCGACATCGGTGGTGGCAACGGAGAGGCGTTGCGTCAAATACTCGCGCGGTTCCCCGGCCCACGCGGATTGGTTTTTGACCGCGAGGACGTCGTGGCAGCCATACCGCCAGAAGCGCGATCGGACGGAAGAATCGACATCGAGGGCGGGAGCTTCTTTGATCACATTCCTCCAGGCGCGGACATCTACCTCCTGATGCGGGTGTTGCATGACTGGCCTGACGACGATTGCATTCGAATCCTGCGCAACTGCCGTGCCGCAATGACTCGCAGCGCGCGCTTGCTGATCGTGGAGCAGATCCTCGAGCCCGACCCGGCGGTCGGACGACCGTCGAGCTATTTGGTCGATATGCAGATGATGGCCATGTTCGGTAGCGCGCGCGAGCGTACCGAAGCTGAATTCCGCGCGCTGCTCCACCCCGCAGGTTTTGCGCTTGACCGCACAATTGAAACCGCATCGCCGGTGTGGGTCATGGAGGCTATCCCGGTGTGAGCGGGTGCAGCGTCTTTGCACGGTCCGCTTCGGAGAAAAACGGAAGCCCGGTTTGGGCCCATTGCAGCCGCTCAGTGGACCTCAAAATCGCTTGAAAGCAACCATCGGCTGAGGCGCTCATGGGGAATGAAGATCGCCACGCCCCCACGCCGCCAACGCGGTTCGCTTTCGCCACCAACCCACCTCTGGCCACTCCTATATCGCGACGTTGATGCATGCCAGGAGCCCCCGGCTACCAGATGAGTTGTCTTCGGTACTCATCGAACGACCCGCACACGCGGGCACGCCAGCTGTCCGAGCGCTGCCGCATGTAAACGGACCTGCAGACGTTCGTCGGGCTCCCAGGAGCCACCTTGAGCGATGAAGCGCCTGGCTGCGTCGACCACCACGCCTGCCGGCGGCGGTGCCGGGCTCTGCGGCATCTGTGCCACAAAGTCCTCCACCCGCGCGAACTGCTGGAGGTTGAGCCGCTCCACATCGAGTAGACCTTCAGTGTCGAAATCGAGGATGCAAAATGTTCGGTGCACCACTTGGGCGGGCTTCCGGTCCACCACCTCGACGATCAGGTCCGCTTGGCGAACGCGCTGGCCGGCGAAGTCCGGGATCCGACAGTTGTCTTCCTTGCGCAGCATGCGCATGAAGGCGCTGCCGGCCAACGCGTGCAACGTGTCGTCATCCGAAAGCAGGAATATTCTGGAAGACAGGCCCATCTTCTTCAGCGACGCCTCGGTCGGTCGCGCAGATCCCAAAGGGTACCCTGCCAGTTCGAAGTTCGGCCTTCGACGCCGCAGTTCGGACAGATCCAGACAATGGCATTGTCACGGGCGACGATGGCTTCGACCTCGTCTTTCTTGCACTTGAAGCATTTCGGCGCGGCCGGGGCTTCTCCCGCCGCGCTCGACGCATGGGCGACCAGGTCGGTGTGAAATTGCGCCATCGCGCGCGCGGCCCCCTTCGTTGGGCCGATAGCCCCGCGTGGATCGAGGAAGTGCCTGAGGTCGGTGATGTACATGCGTTTCGGTTGTCAGTCTGGGCGGAACGCCTTGGGGGTCCGCGTCCGAGGCGCAGACCACCGAGGGAGGGCCAAACGCTCACCGCGTCTTCATATAGGCCGCATACAGCGACGGATGGGCGTCGCGCAGCGCCTTGCGGCGCGCAACCACGTCATGGTGCCGGCCCTGCCGCTCCAGGCCGAGCATCTCCAGCAGCAGTCTCATCGCCTTTTCGGGCTCTGTGTGAAGCGATCGCTGCGCCTGACTCAACTGGCGTGACAACGCGGGCTTTTCCGTGAGGATCCAGGCGGGAAACCAGGCCAGGTCGCGCACGTCACCATGTCCCTCGAACGTCGCATCGAAGCGCTTGCGAAGTCTCTCCAGCAACGGGTCGGCGAGCCGCTTCGTCAGCTGGTCAAATCGATCACATGACAGCCATGCGAGTTCGGCGAGCAGGCCCCACGCATCGTCGAGATCGTGCACGCGGTAGCGCGTCTCCGCCATCCATGCCAAAGATGCCGGAATTCGGCGCCACGATTCGATTCGCGCCACGGCGTCGCTCGCCGCGGCCCAATCTCCGGCGCGCAGCCATAGCGCGGCGGCGTGGTCATCGCTGCGCTCAGGGCGAAATGGAAGGGACGAGGCCCGCTGCGCCAACGCGCGCCACAGCGTGACCAACCATGCCGAACCTGAGCGCGCCCCAAAAATACGCAGTGCTGCCGGTTCTATCACCTCGCCCAACGCACGACGCGCACGGTGCGCGGATTCGTGATCCTGGAATGGCGTCGCCGTGCGTTGCTCGAGCGCATCCACCAGCACGCGAAGCGGTGCCAGGGAGTCGTGGTCAGGAAATTCTTCGGCGAACTTGTCCCACGCTGATCTGGCGCTGACGGCTTCGCGACGCTCAAGGGCGGCCGCGACGTCGTTGCACAGCACGGTGTCGCGACTGTGATCGAAGATGTCGAGTTGCTGCGGGTGCATGGTCCCGTCCGATATGGCTGTTCCTCCCTGGAACTGTAAATCAGCCCGACGACGCCACGATCACGGCAAATTGAGAACTCCTGCCTTCAGGCACTCGACTCCCTCGCCGTGATCACCCTCCGCATCTGAGGTGACGCGGCTGCGTCTTGCGCCACCCGCGCCCAGATGAAGGTCTCGAACAGTGCTGGGCGCCAGTGCTAGGCCGGCTGCGAAGCTGCGAATCCTTGGGGACCAGTTCACGTGCCACCTCTAGACCGAAGTTCCCCGCCCTCTGTAGTCACTCCAACGGCGGCAAGTACTTGTCGCCGCTGATGAATCCTCCTCCGTGGAGGATTTTTTTGGGCGATACATGTAGTCACTAAAGTGACTTGCAAATTTCACATTCGTCGACTAGATTTCTCTACATGGCAGCCCGCACCGGTACCGCTCACGTCGTCACTACGACGCGCACCTACAAGGACCAGGTCTATCGCACCCACCTGCTGCGTCGCAGCTATCGCGAGGACGGCAAGGTCAAGAACGAGACCCTGGGCAATCTGTCGCACCTGCCCGATGAACTCATCGAGATCATTCGGCGCTCGCTGCAGGGCGAGACCTTCGTGCCCGTGGCTTGCGCGTTCGAGATCACGCACTCGCGTCCCCATGGCCATGTGCAGGCGGCAGGCGCCGCGATGGCCAGCCTGGAGATGGCCTCGCTGCTTGCCTCCAAGCCCTGCCGCGAATGCGAGCTGGTACTGGCGATGGTGGCCGCGCGCATCGCAGCGCCCCACACCAAGCTGGCCACCACGCGCTGGTGGCACACCACCACGCTGGCCGAGGACTTCGGCGTGGCAGAAGCCGACGAGGACGATCTGTATGCGGCGATGGACTGGCTGCTCGAACGCCAGGATCGCATCCAGAAGAAGCTGGCCTCGCGCCATCTGAGCGCTGGCGCCCTGGTGCTGTACGACCTGTCCTCGAGCTACTTCGAGGGTAGCTGTTGTCCCCTGGCCAAGCTCGGCTACAGCCGCGACGGCAAGAAGGGGTTGCTGCAGGTCAACTACGGCTTGCTCACCGATGCGCGCGGCTGCCCGGTGGCCGTGTCGGTGCATGAGGGCAATGTCGCTGACAGCCTGACCTTGCTGCCCGAGCTCAAGCGACTGCGCGAAGACTTCGGCGTCGAGCAGCTGGTGATGGTGGGCGACCGCGGCATGATCTCCAACAAGGCGATCCAGGAGATGCGCGAGTGCGAGGGCGTGGGGTGGATCAGCGCATTGAAGAGCGTGTCGATCCGCGCGCTCGTGGAGCAGGGGCAACTGCAACTCGACCTGTTCGACGAGCGCAATCTGCTCGAACTGAGCTCGCCGGACTACCCGGGCGAGCGCCTGGTGGCGTGCCGCAATCTGGAACTGGCCAAGCTGCGCACGCACAAGCGCGAGGAACTGCTCGCGGCCACCGAGGCCAACCTGCAGAAGATCAAGGCCCGCGTGGACGCGGGCAAGCTCGCTGGGAAGGATGAGATCGGCTTGCGCGTGGGCAAGGTCGTCAACCAGTACAAGGTCGCCAAGCACTTCGAGCTGGCGATCGGCGACACCACCTTCACCTTCGCGCGCAAGCGCGACGCCATCGCTGCCGAGGCGGCGCTGGACGGCATTTACATCATCCGCACGTCGGTGCCGCCCACACAGATGGACTCGGCCGACTGCGTGCGCAACTACAAGTCACTGGCCAACGTTGAGCGCGCGTTCCGCTCGCTCAAGACGATCGACCTGAAGGTGCGCCCGATCCACCACCGCACCGCCGATCGGGTGCGCGCACACATCTTCCTGTGCATGCTCGCCTACTACGTCGAGTGGCACATGCGCGAGGCCTGGCGCGAGTTGATGTTTGCCGACACCGAGCAGCAAGCCAAGGCTACGCGCGATCCCGTGGCGCCGGCCACGCGCTCCAAGGCGGCGCTGGACAAGGCGGCCCGTCACACACTGGACGACGGCACCCCCGTGCACAGCTTCTCCACCCTCATGGCCGAGCTCGCCACCATCGTGCGCAACACCTGCCGAACCCCACAGGCCGGGCCCGAGGCGCCCACCTTCGAGCTCCTCACCAACGCGCAGCCGCTGCACCTGCGCGCCCTCGCGCTCGTGCAAAACATCAAACCGTAGACAGAAAACTTCCTCGCCAACTCAAGCAAGTGCTTGAGTCACAAGGGAATCTCGTTCGTCGCTTCGGGGAACTTCGGTCTAGAGCGAGGGACCGGCATCGCGCCAAAGAAAAAGCCCCATGCATTGCTGCGCGGGGCTTGAAGCGGATCCTTACGGGGATCCGAGGAGACAGGGTCGATTATAGGGTAAACCCTAGAAACCTATGTGGGGTGGCCTCGGAATACCCCACACGAGCCTTGTCCGCGCGCGGCGCGGCTGGACGGGAGGGGCCCTATGGCGAACCTTGAACATCGAAATGAACTTTGCCGTTGACACTGAAAACAACCCCACAATGGTGGTGCCCACGCGCATGCGCCGGCCCTGGACGATCTTGTGCTCCTGAGCGATGCCACCACGCGCCGATGGATCTGCTCGACCACGACCGGCCCCAGCGCCATGCCCAGCTTGCCCAAGGTCTTCGCCGCCCGCGCTCGCAGAAAGTCGCGCGAGTGCGGATGAGTGGATGCAAACCAAACGCGCCAAGCAGAGCTCATCTTCATTGCTCACGCTGTGGCCCAGCGAGATTCCTCTCGGGCCAAGCTCATCAGGATCGGCGCGGTCCGTTGCGCGGCGGCGTCCCGATGCCGAGCGTACTGCGCATCCATTGCGCCATCGGCCGCTCGGGTGCAAGCACTCGCCCGATGATGGCCTCGGCATCGGCAACCCGTTCTGAAAGCCGCGCCGCATCGGTCGCCAGACGACACGCCTCGATCACGTCCCCCCCGGTGACTTCGTACCCGTGGCCCGTCGAGATCCAGTGCAGCGCCGCCAGGGCCGCTTCCATGGCAAACGCCGGGCGACTGTCCAGGTGATCACGCGCTGCACGCGTCAGCGTCTTCGGATCGCAGGGCGAGGCCCAGGCAAGCGACGTGGCTTGGTCGAAGAGCTTCAGGGTCTTGGCGGTCGCAAACCATTTGCCCGGCTCCCCGGGTGTGGAAGCGATGAGGTGGCCCAACAGCTTGTCCGGAGCCAGCTCCGGGTACCTCCTGGCGATCGCCCTGAACGTGGACAGGTTCGAGTTGGCCTGGTTTGCCAACAGTGCATAGCGATCGAACGCTTCGGCGCGACGGCCTGCTTTGAGCAATGCGTCTTGCGCAAACCGTGCGACTGTCTCCTCGCTGGTCGAACTCCCGGCGCGGTCCTGGACGAAGGCGATGGCTTCATCGACCTGGCCTCGTGCCACAAGCACGTGACCGCCCCAGACCAGGTACGGCCAGATCGGGTGCGGGTCCATGGCGACCAGTTCGAGCAACTCGTCGTGGCGGCCGGCCGTGAACAAGGCGCTGTAGCACACGCTGGTGCCAGAGAAGGAGGCGTAGGTGCCGGTCCTGCGATCGTCTTGGACGCGCCGCAGCGTCGGCAGCAACGTGTCGGCCCAACTCGATGCCAGCTCGGGCGTCACGCAGAGATCGCCCCACCGATCGCCGAGGGATTCGATGTACGACGGGTCGTCCTCCTGGATGGCGTCGAATAGCCGCTCGAGCCACTTCCCGCGAACGGCAATGCCCACCGTGGCGCCGGCAATGAGGGGCACCAGCGCCTGGACTGCCGAGTACGTCGCGCTGCCCAGCGAGCCGGACGAACTGTCCACGTGGGCCAAGGCCGGCGAGAGCTTTTCCAGCAGCACGACGGCGCCTTCGCCCGCAGCCGCCGGATCGTGCCGCGCGACCGCCCGAATCTCGGACAGCGCCTCGTTGATGCGGGAAATCGCGAGCTGGGAGCCGCGCCAACCGAAGACGCCACGGCGAAAGCGGGCGCGAAACGCCCAAGTCGTTGCTGGTGTCGCCTCGCGTTTCATCCAATGATGGCTCGACCGGGGTCGACAGCCCGTGCTGATTCCCCGGAGACGGGGGGCGCCTTTGACTTCGTGATGCGAAACGGTGGCAGTCCCGCCAGGATGTCCCGGCCGTAGCGCATCGTGACCAGCCGTGTGTCGCACACCGTGATCACCGCCCGGTCCGTCACGGTGCGTATCCCGCGGCCGGCCCACTGGGCCAGCTTCATCCCGGCGCGCGGAACGGCGATCTCGGCAAACGCGTCGCGCCCCTGGGCGCTCAGCCACTCCGCCAGCGCCTCCTCAACGGGCGAGTTCGGCGGGGTGAACGGCAGCTTGTCGATCACCACGTGCTCGCACAGCTTGCCCGGCAGGTCGATGCCTTCTCCGAGGGACTGGAGGCCGAAGATGATGCTGCGCTCGCCGCGCGCCACGCGGCGGCCGTGTTCCGCGAGCAGGTCCGTGCGCGAGCGCTCGCCCTGCACCAGGACCCGCTCGTGCAGGTCTGGCGGCAGGGCAGTATGACAGGCCAGCAACTGGCGCCTCGAGGTGAACAGCACCAGTTTCCCATGCCGGTGCTCGCGCAACAGCATCGGCAGCGTTCGGCAAAGTTCGTCCGAGAACTCCGGACCTTTGGGCGAACTGGCCATCGGCGCAATGTGCAGTTCGCCCTGCCTTGCATAGTCGAAGGGCGAGGCCACCGCCAGGGCGCGTCGGTCGGCAAAGCGGTTCATTCCGCTCATGCGGTCGAAGAAGTCGAAGCTGCCGCAGGCGGTGAGGGTGGCCGACGTGCAGACTGCCGCGCTGACGTTTTTCCAGAGAGTGCGTGCGAGGTGCTGCGCCGCCGTCATCGGACTGGCGCACAGCATCACATCGGCGCCGGCCGCACCCGTCGCGCCCGTCGTTCCTGTCACGCCTGCCGAGCCCGCTGTGGCAGGCATGTTGGTGATCGCGGTGTTGGCGCAATGCTGCAGCCACTTCGCCCAGGGCACCGTGTCGTGGGTAGCCCAGGCGCCGAACAGTCGCTCCAATGCTTCCAGCCGGGCGAGGTACACACCCAGCTCCACCCCGGCGCGCGCGTGCTCTTCCCGTTCGGCAGGCGACCGGGACTCGTCAGGCTCGGTCAGCGCGGCCGCGATGCCCGCCACCACGGCAGAGATCGAACGCAGGAGGGTGCCCAGTTGCTCGCATTCGGGGATCAAGGCCTCGGGCACCTGGCCCCGGACGAAGCGGTGGACGGGCTTGTCGGCGCTGACCAGTCGGCCCTCGGTCCACCAGTCTTCCAGGATGGCCAGCTTGTTCGTGCATTCGGTGATCGCCTCTCCCAGAGTCACGAGGTCTGGGCGGCTGGAGGCAGGCAGGTCGCGGCTGTGGCGATGGGCGACCGTGCGCAGGCCGGTGAGGAGGTTGGCGCTGGTGCCCAAGCGTGCCCGATATGAGAACTGCTCCGCGGCGATGCCCGGAAGATGGTGCGCCTCGTCGAACACGAACAGCGTGTTGCCCGGCTCGATCAGGGCGCTGTCGCTCTGCAGCGTGGCCAGGATCAGCGCGTGGTTGGCGACCTGGATCGTGGCGCTGGCGGCGCGGCGGCGGGCCCTGAAGAAGCCGCAACTCTTGAAATGCTCGCACTGGCCGCCGTTGCAGGCGCTGGCGTTGGCCTGCACCCTGCGCCAGTCCTCGGGGTCAGGGGGTTTGGCGAGGCTGTCGATGTCGCCGTCCCATTGGCCGCCGCGCAGTTTCTTGGCGACGCTCTTGTACCAGCGCATGGCCTTGCCAGTGTCACGTTCCGCGCCCTTGGCTTGCCAGCTCGTGCCAGCGAAGCCGTCCTGGAAGCCATCGCCCGGCAGGCTCTCCTGGGCCTCGTCCTTGAGGGCGCCTTCCAGACGGCTTTCGCAAAGGTAGCGCCCGCGGCCCTTCAAAAGGTCGAAGCACAGATCCGGAACGACCTTCGCCAGGCGAGGCAGGTCCTTGTGAAAAAGCTGTTCCTGCAGCGCGACCGTGGCCGTGGAGACGATGACGGTCTTCTTCAACAGTTCCGACGCTACGATGGCCGCAAGGCAGTAGGCCACCGTCTTGCCCGTGCCGGTGCCGGCCTCCAGCTGCGCCAGGTTGTTGCCTGGGCGTCGCTCGTCGTCGGGCGATCTGGCGCTGAGGAAAGTCAGCAGCGCCGCGTGCATCATCTGGTGCTGGCCGGGGCGGGCGATGAAGCCGGGCCAGGTGCGAGCGACCTCGCTGTAGAGGAACTCCAGGCGCTTGCGAGCCTTCTTGAGCAGTTCGGGCGCAATGCCCTCGGTGCTGGCGTGGGCGGGCGTTTTCACGAAGGCATCCCGCTCCTGGGCAATCATACGGGTGCGCTGCGGCGCGGAAGAGGCCATGGGATCGATTATCGACATGCCGGCGACTGATTCTCGCGCTGACCGAGGGCGGCCGGTTCACCATGCGCCGGGCATAGCGCCGCACCAGGACGTCGTTGAGATCGCCCAGGTGTAGATCGATGCCCAGGTCGGTCAGGAATGCGACGCGCGTAGCCCCAAATGTAGGTTCTCTTGGCCTTGCCCGCACCGGAATCGAGCAGCGCCATCGGGCTGATCAGCACACCGTTTCACGACCCTCGCGCAAGGACAAGCCAACAGCAGATCAGGCCGTGGTCACCGTCGTTCCCCGGCATCCCACAGATGCGCAAGCGCACGGAGAGGGCTCCTGCGCATGCGACGCGTCGATGGACAACGCGTAATCGCGCGTATGGGCCGTCTCGCCTCGGCGACGAGGAGAGGAGGCGTCGCTCGGATAAACTTCCTCAATCCACTTTGATAGTCGCGGGACGTGTACCGCTTGGCGTTGCGCGGGTTTCGGCGTACAGCCCAGATCACCCCTTAGACTCGCTCGGCATGAGTCAAGGCAGCAGTAACAGGTCTAGCAAGGCCCGCGTGAAAGTCCGCGGCCAGGCGCAAGTGCCAGCCGATCCGGGCTTCGCCGAGATCGTTACCTTGATCCAGGCCGCCAGGGATCGGGCGTACCACGCGGTCAACACGGCGCTGATCGACCTCTATTGGCAAGTTGGGGAATACATCAGCCGCAAGCTTGCAGCTGCGGAGTGGGGCGACGGAGTTGTCACGCAGCTGGCGGCCCACCTGGCCAATACGCAGCCGGGACTGCGAGGCTTCACGCGCGCCAACCTCTTTCGCATGCGGCAGTTCTACGAAACCTATCGCGATGACGAGAAAGTCGCACCGCTGGTGAGACAACTGCCGTGGACCCACAACCTCATCATCCTGAGCCAGAGCAAGCGACCTGACGAGCGCGAGTTCTATCTGCGCGCCGCCGCCCGTGAGCAATGGAGCAAGCGCGAGCTGGAGCGGCAGTTCGCGATCGCGCTTTTCGAGCGTGCAGTGTTGACCCCGGCAAAAGTCTCACCGGTGGTGAGACAAAGTCACCCCCAGGCTCTCAGCGTCTTCAAGGATGCCTACCTGCTCGAGTTTCTCGGCCTGCCGGAAGGGCATAGCGAGGCCGACCTGCATCAAGGGCTGCTCGCCCGCCTCAAGACCTTCCTGATCGAACTCGGGCGCGACTTCTGCTTTGTCGGCTCGGAGTTTCCGGTCCAGGTAGGCAAGCAGGACTTTGCGCTTGACTTGCTGTTTTTTCACCGCGGGCTGAACTGCCTGGTTGCCATTGAACTGAAGGTCGGGCGCTTTGAGCCCGAGTATCTAGGCAAACTGAGCTTCTACCTCGAGGCACTGGATCGCAATGTCCGCAAGCCGCACGAGAATCCAGCCCTGGGTGTGCTTCTTTGCGCCAGCAAGGACGACGAAGTGGTCGAGTACGCTCTGAGCCGCACCGCTTCACCCGCGCTAATTGCGCAATACCAGACCCAGTTACCTGACAAGGCAATGTTGCAGGCCAAGCTGCACGAGTTTTACTTGCAGGACTTGGCCGCACGTGGCAGCAATCGCGAGGAAGGCCGCGGGGGCCCACCATGAGCGCAGCAGCGTCGGGCTGAGACTCGCTCGCTCGTTTTTTTCCTACAAGTGTGTGTGTGTCAACGCTAAGTTCAGATGTCGCATTCCTGGCCAAATAGAAATGTCGCATTTCCTCTTTCTTGATGGAGCCCGGCGAACTCGGTGACCGCCTTGCCTTTGAACTCGCACAGGCCTATCAGCCGAAGGCCGGCGCGTTCGTCGTGCACGCTGTTGAATTGATTGGGCTATCGCGCCTTTGAAGGACGCGTTGCCGTGGTCGAAGCAGTCGACAAGGGCGTCATCGATTTGCACGCCTTGCGCAGGGCCTGCTCGAAGTCCTGGACGTTGAACTGCCTCGGGTTACGCGTGCCGGGTACTGCCGCCCTGGGCCGTGGAGGCTGCCCCTGATTCGTTCGCGATGGCGTGCAGCGCCGGTCATCTCGCTGCGCCTGGATCGCCTGCGCCGCGCGCAGCGCATGACCCAGGCGCTTGTTCTCCACGACGGCAGCGGTGTCGATCTGCGGCAGCTTGTCATAGCGCACGTAGGGCAGGGCGCCGCCGCCCGCGCGCACCTCGATGCGCCCATCGGGATACTCGTACACATCGATGTACCGTTGGATCAGCCTCCGGTTGCCTGCCGTGTCCGCCAGCATGTAGATCTCGCGCGCATAGTTCAACGTCAGCGACAGCGACACCTTGCGCAGCTCCCGCCAGGTGAAGGTGAGGTCCAAGTCCTCATCCGCGCGCAGCGGCCGGTGTGCGTTGAAGTCGCGCCGCGGTGACTTGGCGAACCGGCCGTTGAAGTCGGCCATGAAGTGGCCCGCGAACGCGTTGCCCGCCTCGAGCGTGCTGATGCCACGCAGCCTCAGCTCCTTGACCAGCCTGTCCTGCAACGTCTGGTTGGCACGTTCGACCCTGCCCTTGGCCTGGCTGGAGTTGGCGCACATGATGTCAATGTTCAACTCGTACAAGGCCCGGCCGAACTGCGTGACACCACGCTCGCCGAACTCCGGCTTGGTCACCGGCCGGAAGATGCTCGCCTTGTCGCTGTAGAACGCCACCGGCTTGCCGTGGGCCTCCAGGTAGCCACGGGTCGCCTCGAAGTAGGCAAAGCTCGATTCGGTGGGCACGAAGCGCAGCTGCATCAACCGGCTGGTGGCGTCGTCGATGAACACCAGCAGGGTGCACGCTGGCGATCGCTCCTCGAACCAGGCGTGATCACTGCCATCGATCTGGATGAGCTCGCCCAGGCAGTCGCGGCGGTTGCGCGGCTGGTGGATCTTGGGGGCGCGCTGCCTGCGCGGCGTCCACAGGCCCGCCGCCATCATCAGCACCCGCACGGTCTCCTTGGCCAGGATCAATCCATGGCACTCACGAAGCTTCTCGCACGCAAGCGTCGGACCAAAGTCGGGGTAGCGTTCGCGGATCAGTGCCGTGGCTCGTTCGGCGGTACCTGGGTCCAGTTGATGATTGCTCGGCCGCCCACGCTTGCGCGATACGAGCCCGGCTACACCATCGGCCGTGTATCGCTCAACGAGCCGCTCCATCTGTCGCCGGCTCAGGCCCAGGCGCAGCGCGGCCTGACCAACGCGCAGCATCCGGTCCACCACGGCTTGGACCGTCTTGAGTCGATCGGCTTCGCGCATGGTCATCGTGATGGTTGTCGCCGTCGTCGCCATCGCCGTACCCCAGCCCCAGAAACTGGGACGGCAGACTTTGCGACATTTCTACTTGGCCAAAACGCGACATTACTATTCAGCCGCTACAAGTGTGTGTCAACGCTAAGTTCAGATGTCGCATTCCTGGCCAAATAGAAATGTCGCATTTCCTCTTTCTTGATGGAGCCCGGCGAACTCGGTGACCGCCTTGCCTTTGAACTCGCACAGGCCTATCAGCCGAAGGCCGGCGCGTTCGTCGTGCACGCTGTTGAATTGATTGGGCTATCGCGCCTTTGAAGGACGCGTTGCCGTGGTCGAAGCAGTCGACAAGGGCGTCATCGATTTGCACGCCTTGCGCAGGGCCTGCTCGAAGTCCTGGACGTTGAACTGCCTCGGGTTACGCGTGCCGGGTACTGCCGCCCTGGGCCGTGGAGGCTGCCCCTGATTCGTTCGCGATGGCGTGCAGCGCCGGTCATCTCGCTGCGCCTGGATCGCCTGCGCCGCGCGCAGCGCATGACCCAGGCGCTTGTTCTCCACGACGGCAGCGGTGTCGATCTGCGGCAGCTTGTCATAGCGCACGTAGGGCAGGGCGCCGCCGCCCGCGCGCACCTCGATGCGCCCATCGGGATACTCGTACACATCGATGTACCGTTGGATCAGCCTCCGGTTGCCTGCCGTGTCCGCCAGCATGTAGATCTCGCGCGCATAGTTCAACGTCAGCGACAGCGACACCTTGCGCAGCTCCCGCCAGGTGAAGGTGAGGTCCAAGTCCTCATCCGCGCGCAGCGGCCGGTGTGCGTTGAAGTCGCGCCGCGGTGACTTGGCGAACCGGCCGTTGAAGTCGGCCATGAAGTGGCCCGCGAACGCGTTGCCCGCCTCGAGCGTGCTGATGCCACGCAGCCTCAGCTCCTTGACCAGCCTGTCCTGCAACGTCTGGTTGGCACGTTCGACCCTGCCCTTGGCCTGGCTGGAGTTGGCGCACATGATGTCAATGTTCAACTCGTACAAGGCCCGGCCGAACTGCGTGACACCACGCTCGCCGAACTCCGGCTTGGTCACCGGCCGGAAGATGCTCGCCTTGTCGCTGTAGAACGCCACCGGCTTGCCGTGGGCCTCCAGGTAGCCACGGGTCGCCTCGAAGTAGGCAAAGCTCGATTCGGTGGGCACGAAGCGCAGCTGCATCAACCGGCTGGTGGCGTCGTCGATGAACACCAGCAGGGTGCACGCTGGCGATCGCTCCTCGAACCAGGCGTGATCACTGCCATCGATCTGGATGAGCTCGCCCAGGCAGTCGCGGCGGTTGCGCGGCTGGTGGATCTTGGGGGCGCGCTGCCTGCGCGGCGTCCACAGGCCCGCCGCCATCATCAGCACCCGCACGGTCTCCTTGGCCAGGATCAATCCATGGCACTCACGAAGCTTCTCGCACGCAAGCGTCGGACCAAAGTCGGGGTAGCGTTCGCGGATCAGTGCCGTGGCTCGTTCGGCGGTACCTGGGTCCAGTTGATGATTGCTCGGCCGCCCACGCTTGCGCGATACGAGCCCGGCTACACCATCGGCCGTGTATCGCTCAACGAGCCGCTCCATCTGTCGCCGGCTCAGGCCCAGGCGCAGCGCGGCCTGACCAACGCGCAGCATCCGGTCCACCACGGCTTGGACCGTCTTGAGTCGATCGGCTTCGCGCATGGTCATCGTGATGGTTGTCGCCGTCGTCGCCATCGCCGTACCCCAGCCCCAGAAACTGGGACGGCAGACTTTGCGACATTTCTACTTGGCCAAAACGCGACATTACTATTCAGCCGCTACAGTGTGTTTGGGAGCATGCCTTGTTATGTTAAGTGCTCCGAGCGGAGCGATGGACGGGCCTTGCGGCGTATCGGCCTTCAGCAGCGAGCAGGTCCGTCCGTTTTGGTCAAACGAGCATCTGCGCTGCTGATCGCTACCTGATCCGACGAACCTTGCTTATGGTTCATACACTTTACGCATTCCACATTGATCGTTCACCTCCGATGTCACTTTCCGACGTTCTCACCTCAGCATACGGCGCCACATTCGTACTACTCGTCGCGTTCGTCAAGGCGGTCAAGACGCTGTACGAATTTCATGACGAGTACCTTATCAAGCGTCGCTTCAAACACCTCAACTTTCTGAAATCTGAAGCGATGGGCAATGAAGACCTCATTCGGTTTGTTGATCTGGCGAAACAAGAACTGGTGTTCGCCAGCGCCTTGGGCCGCTCAGCTTCCCCCCGGCTGTCGTTGGCGATCATGGAGCTTTACAAGACCAGGCTCTTTTCAGTTTGGGAGCTCCGGACCAGTCGTTACTACATACATCTCGACGATCGAGGTCTCATCGAGGTTCGGCCTGGTAGGGTCGGAATTTTGCTGGCAGCATTTGCCTTTCTCTTTTTGGTTGGAATCGCTGCCTATGTCGCGCCCATAGTGCTCAAACTTGTCGCGACGAAACAATTGACGGCGATCGCGACGGCCGCAGCGATGTTGCTCGGATTCTTCCTGATGGGCCTCTATCTATTGCGGGACGCAATTGAAGTTGCCATCGCGTGGAGAGTCGGGAGGCAGCTTAAAAAGCATCAACGCCATACATCCGCTGCCGCCTCGGCCGCGCCCGCCATCGAAGCTGCATCATTGCGCGATTAACGCTGGGTCCCTGAGTCCGAGCAATGCGCTCCGCGTGGGGCAGGTCTTTCACGGAGCCGCTGAAATTGAAGCAGAGACTTCTTGAGCGCGCCTCGCCGCCGCGGCTCACGGAGTCCCATGCACGGCGAAGTAGTTCCGGCGCATCGTAGAGCGGTCCCGCAAGGTTGGGCAATCCACCAAACGGTGGAGATCGGTGCTGGTCAGTACCCCCGTCGGCGTCCCAACACGTGGTCCGTACTATCCGAGGCGGCCGCCGCCGCAGGCGATACAGCGCGCCAGATTTTCGACAGTTGCCGCCCACGCGCAGACCGTACCCGCCTCAGGGTCGGCCCTCCGTGCGTGCGCGCGGCCTTGTCTTACAGCAATCAGTGATTCACCGCACAAGGCCGCCTCAAAAATGCAACGCCCACAACCGCCGGACTGTCAAGCCCCTAAGTGCGGATGCTGCGCTGGAACGGCTGGTCCTAAATTCCGAGCGGGAGCACCACGATCCGCAGACCAACGAGCCGGCGGACAGACCGAGAGGAGACAGTGATGGCTGAATACTGCGTCAATCGTCAGCAGCAAACGAACGGTGACCATGAGGTCCATGAGCGGGGCTGTCAGTTTTGGCCGAGCCCGGCGAACGCTCTATCGCTCGGCTATTTCTCCAGCTGCGCCAGTGCGGTCCAAGCGGCTCGCCAGCACTATCACCAAGTGAACGGCTGCCGAACGTGCAGCCGACCTTGCCATACTCAGTGAAAGAAGGGGTGTCCTGCGATCCGCGGACACCCTCTTTCCGTCAGGCGCTGCGCCGGGAGGGGCCGAACACTGAGGTCGACCTGTCGGGCACTCTGCGCCTGTGTCCGCTGACCGATCCTTCGATGGATGGAGATGTTGACGATCGGCCGCAAGCCGCCATCAGCCGACTTTGAGGTAGTCGTACTTTGTTGGCAGATCGGTGCGCATCGGCTTGTAGAGATAGGGCAGGGCAGGCTCACTTCTGTACTTTTATTAACCGTCTTCTCGAAGCCTTCAGCCAGCCTTCCAAGTCGCAGGCTTGCTGGTCGGCGTAGACGTTTTTGGTTACACCGAGGGCCAGCCGCCACGTAGCACCTAATTCGCGCCACTACTTTCTCCAAAGAAAATCACGCGCTGAAGAAAAACCTGCAGTCCAAATCTGCAAACCGAGTGCATGCTCTGTCCCCTAGACGGAGAGAGGAAGAAATGAAAAGAATTCTGATGGCCATGGTCGCCTGTGCCACAAGCTTCGGAGCGATCGCGCACTCTGGCGGCCTGGACAGGAACGGCTGTCACCACGACCGTTCGAGCGGAACGTACCACTGCCATCGATAGCGCTGACGATGCCGAATTGAGCAGCACGTCATGGCGCTTCGCTTTCGCAAGTCGATCAAGCTTGCCCCTGGCGTGCGCTGGAATCTCAGCGGTTCCGGCTCAAGTTGGACTTTTGGGCCGCGCGGTGCGTCAGTCAACGTGGGCAGTCGCGGAACCTTCCTGAACGCCGGCATTCCGGGCAGCGGCCTTTCATCGAGGACACGGCTTTCTGCTGAACGGCCTGCCCACCACCAGGCGGCACCTGCCGCGCCACAGGTCGCTTCGGCCGTCACGTCCCTGACCTGTTCAGTGCAGGACGATGGGCAGCTGGTCTTCACAAACGCCGCGGGGCAACAAGCAACTGAAGCGCACATCGCGCTCGCGAAAACGCAGGCCAAGGATGTGCTGCGAGGTCTAATCGCCGATGCCTGCGAAAAGGTGAACGGGCAGATTGAAGCGCTCGCACGCCTGCATCTGGAAACGCCAGACCCGCGGGAAAAGCCGCGTTTCCACGCCCCGCCGTTTCCGGAGCCCCAACCTGCCATGGCTGCGACGCGCCTTCCGAAGTGGTGGGAACGCTGGGTTCCGGGTCGGCTGGCGCAGATCGCTGACGGGAATCACCACGCTCGTGAGTTGCACGACGAGGAAATGAACGGGTGGACGGCCGCGAAGCTGGCGTACGACCGCGAGTGCGCCAGGCGCAGAGTGCTCGTCGAGATAGACATCTACCGCGATCCGTCAGCAATGGAGGCATTTCTGGAAGCCCGCCTCCAGGAGGTAGTCTGGCCACGGGAAACGCAGGTCGCGCTGGAGGTGAAGGCATTGGGCGAGCTGGTGATGCTGGACGTCGACTTGCCGGAGATCGAAGAGATGCCGACGCAATTGGCTGCGGTGCCGGCTCGAGGACTTCGGCTATCGGTGAAGGAACTCTCGCGCACCAAAGTTCAGAAGATGTACATGTCGCATGTCCATGGCATCGCGTTCCGGTTGATCGGGGAGGCGTTTGCGGCGCTGCCTCTGGCGGGGGAGGTCGTACTGTCGGCCTTCACGCAGCGGCGCAATGCGGCCACGGCCCAGCTTGGCGACGAGTACCTCATCTCGGTGCGCGTGCAACGCAGCGAATGGAACGCCATCGACTTCCAGCAGTTGCAGGCTCTGGACGTGGTGGAAGCGCTGGCGAGGTTCGAGCTGCGCCGGGATATGAGCAAGACGGGCGTCTTCAAGGCGATCGCGCCGCTCGACGGATCGAGGGCATTGCCCGATTTCACAACGGAGCGCTGAACAGGCATGGCACGACGGAAAAAGAACGGCACTGCGGACGACGTGATCGAACTGGTGGCAATGCTGCCGTGGTGGGCTGGCGTGGGAACGGCGCTGGTGAGCTATGTCGTGCTGCACGCACTCGCTGCGCCGGCTGCCGTCGTGGCAGCGCGTCCTGATCAGCTCGCGCAGATGGTGACGAGTAGCATGTGGAAGGCTTTGGCCTATGTCGGCCAGTTTCTGGTGCCACTGCTCTGCCTGATCGGCGCGCTCGTCTCTGCATTGCGCAGACACAAGCGCAGGACGTTGGTCGATGGCGTCGTGGCGGGTGGTGCCGCGGACATCCTGGAGGGGATCAGCTGGCGTGAATTCGAGATGCTGGTAGGGGAGGGCTTTCGGCTGCAGGGCTACCAGGTCCTCGAAACCGGCGGCAAGGGGGCCGACGGAGGCGTGGATCTCCGGCTGCGAAAAAATGGCGAGAAGTTTCTGGTGCAATGCAAGCAGTGGAAGGCCTTCAAGGTCGGGGTTCAGGTGGTGCGGGAGCTGTATGGCGTGATGGCGGCCGAAGACGCCGTAGGCGGGATGGCGGTGACCTCCGGCCGATTTACCAGAGAGGCAGAAGCATTTGCGAAGGGGCGCAACATCCAATTGATTGACGGGCCGGCTCTACTCGGTCTGATCCGTTGCACTCAAGAAACGAAGTCAGCTGGCACATCGCAGATGCCGCATGGTGGCAATCCAGCGCGGACGAAGCCATTGGTTGGAGTGCCCACGTGTCCAGTTTGCGCCGGAGCAATGATACGCCGCACTGCGAAGCGAGGAGCGAATGCCGGGGGTGAGTTCTGGGGTTGCGTGAGCTACCCGGCTTGCAAAGGCACGCGGTCATAATCTCGAAGGGATCTGGTTTGTCTTCATGCTCACGGATCCAAAAACTTCAACAACTCCGAATGACTCGGAGACAAAAGCCTATGACAGACTAAAAGTGTCCACAACCCCAGATCATTAATACTCCGCCCTGCGGCAGATTATCAAGCAACGGCGCAAGTGCCTGGGGTTCCTTACC
The DNA here is from genome assembly GCF_964253985.1 of Variovorax sp. LjRoot290. NCBI lineage: Bacteria > Pseudomonadati > Pseudomonadota > Betaproteobacteria > Burkholderiales > Comamonadaceae > Variovorax > Variovorax sp. LjRoot290. The sequence continues at coordinate 392,168 of NZ_CAXURW020000002.1, forward strand.
GCGCAGGAACTCCACAGCAACGCGCCCGCGTCACAACCAATCATCGATTCATTGAAGGAACGCATGAACAAGGAACGATACGAGATCCTGAATCGCCTCTACGAAGCCGAAGGCGGACTGAACTATTCACTTGCTGTCTTCGGTGACTTCATTGCCAAGCGAGAGAAGTACAAAGATCCTGCGCTAAATGGAATTGACGCGGTTCGTTACTACCTCATTCACAAGTTCGGCTGGCTCCCACGCGATGCACGCTCAATGACATTTGAGGATATTCGGCTTGTTCTCTCAGAAGAACTGCACGGATGGACTCTGCCGGAGGATGCTCGGTCGCCGAGGTAAATGCAACGCTTTGAGCAGCTCACCGATCGGTCCGGCTTTGCCGTCGAACAACAGGCGCAAACCGTCACCACGTGTCCGGAAGAGGAGCGATGAAGGCGTTTTGGCGAAGCCGGGAACTTTCGACTGTGTTCGGCGCCTCGGGCATCGACGAGAACAGCGCGACGGCCGCCTTGGGCTGGACGCTCGCGCAGTCGCCGACCTTTGCGCGAGCTCTGCTGGAAGACTTGTTCGGCGAGAAGGTCGACGCGTCCGAGCTGCGGGTGGACATGCAGCGGCACGAGCCGGGGGCGGGCGGATTCACCGACATCGAGCTGCGCACTGGGTCCGAATGCCATGCAATCATTGAAGCCAAGGTTGGCTGGGTCATTCCGACTGAAGCGCAGTTCAGGCTGTATGCCGAACGCATAGACCCGAAGGCTTCGCGGCTCACCAAGTTGGTGAGCCTCACGGCCATGAACCGCAAGTTCGTGAAGTTGCCCTCCAAACTCGCGGGCGTGCCAACAACGCATCGTTCGTGGGAGGACATCGTCAGGTTGGCGGCACGGTGCCGCGTGAAAACGCGCCAGGTCGTCGAACGCCTTTGGCTGGAGCAACTGGGCAACCACTTGGAGCGCTATATGCAAATGCAGGACATCCTCAGCAGCATCGTCTACCTCGTCCCGCTTGGAACCAAGGAGATCATCGAGGGGCGCGGCTACACATGGATCGACGTCGCCACGGGCGATCCACCGCAGTATTTCCACCCCGTGGGCGGCCCCGCGTATCCGCGCTTCCCGAAGGTTCCTCAGAACTACATCGGCTTCCGATATCACGGCAAGGTGCAGAGCGTGCATTTCGTGGAGAAGGTCGACGTGGTGGTGAACCTCAATCGCCTCAACAAGAATTGGCCGGTTGGGCAGGACCCGGTCTTTCTCTACACTCTGGGGCCCGCGATGACCCCATCCAAAGAGGTCCGGTCGGGGCGCAACATCTGGCCGACGGATTCGCATTACTGCGCGCTCGACACGTTACTGTCCGGCCGCTATGAGACCGTCGCCGACGCCATCGCCGAGACCAATCGTCGCCGAAGGCTCATGAGGCTCGACGAAGCGGAACCGCTTGAACTGCAGTAGTCGCATGCCTTCCGTTGTTCAATGCGCTGTCAAGTCGCCTCAGGCGTGCTCGCAAGGGAGCATTGTGCAGCGGAATCGGTCATCGAGGTTAGCGTGAACGACGGCTAGTGCAATGTCCCGCTCAATTGCCGACGGCGGCCAGCTAATGCAGATTGAAGTATGAAACGGACAGTCGTTCGCCGGCATGCAGGCGCGCTGGCGAATTGAAGTAGGAGTCGATCTCCGTTACGCGATCGGCCGCATCAACAGGCGCTAGCTCAGAAACCTCTGAGACCCGAGTAAGTCCAATTGAATTGATTGAACTTCCGAGTCTCAGCCCTGAACTAGTAGAAACGACCCAACGATCATGAATAGGATGCGTGCCGCCCGTACCAAAGCCCACTACCCCAATCTGCGTAGTTGGCGGTTCGATATCAAAACGGTCCTGCCACGCGTCAAGAAAACTATCTTCCGGGGCCTCAATCTTGCTGTTCTTCATATGCCCTTTACTTGTCAGAATGCGAAACTGGGCGTTCGGCGCAGCCTGGTGTAGGACGCGCAGGAATTCGAGGTCACTTGGTGCGAAGTACGGATCGGAGATCCAGATGGTCTGGCCGTCGTGCCCGGCGGCCCACTCTGCCACCCGAGCAATAAACGCGTCGCGGTCTCCCGCCCGAAAGATGGTAGACCCGGCGTCCTTCGACAGCGTGTCAGGCAATCGGCCAGCCAGTTGCCCAACAAGCCCTTGGGCGATCTCTGCAATTCGGCAGGTCGCCTCAAACAGCTTGATGCTGGATACATCCGCGCCGCGAGCACCCGGATTCTGTATGCGCACTGAGTTCTCGACAATCCATTCCCATATCGGCATGGACTCCTCGATGGTCATGGTTCGAGCACGTCCGCTAAGCTCGCGAAACTCCTCCATTGGCCGAGCGTTAATCCTCCCTGCCATGAGAGATCCAAGGTTGCCGCGACATATCTCGACGAGTTGCTCGTCATCGAGTTCGGCGACTTCCAAAGCATCCGGCTTGGAGGCAAGGGCCTTGCGCTTCGTGCTGGTCTCTAGTTGCTTTCGCAACGACACCTTTCTAGCCTCGTCGGCATCGAATGTCTCTACGAGGTCATTCGCAAGACGCGGATCGATAACATGAGCGAAATCGAGGAGGCGCTGCTGCTGCTTGACCACATCGTCCTCCGGACGCTGATAGCTACTTAGCTTTATCGCGTCTGATATAAGCGTACGCGCCGCGACCTTGTCTCGTTGCTGCACAATTTTAGCAATCCACTCAAAGCGGTCGAGCTTGTCGTGCGCTGCAGGAATTTCACTCAGATCTTTTCGAACGTCCTGAAGCCAACTCTTCACGGCGCTTTGCGGAACCACATGAGCGTTGACACCTACTATCGCCGTTACGACTGCACGGTCCGCCACATTTGGAACCGCTCGAGCGCGCGAGTAGAGTGACTCCCAGTTCTTAGTAACTGCACTGGCGGAGTCACGCTGCACTTTGGAGCGAGCGAACTGAATCAATGCACTCGATACGACTACGTACCCGTCATGCTTGATGTTGCGCGAATCCGGTAGTGTCGCCGACACGGTTTCTTCGAGCGCACGCAACGACTCTAAAACCATGTTTCGTTGCAGCCTAGTTCGATTCTGGTCGGCAGCCAAGCTTCGGCAGAGATCCCCCAGCATTCCAAAGAATGTGCTATCCGTCTTGATTTGACGAATGATCGCAAGCAGATCTGACACTGTATTTTGGTCTAGAGAGTACTCGATCTCTCGATCAATCGGGTAGGGCTCCCAATGAGGGCATTTTTTCAAGAGGGTGACGAAGACATTCCTGCGCGCTTCGTCCTTCGCGAACTCCGAACGCATTGAGTCCACTCGAAACACTGCGCTGGACTGGTGCACTAGATAGAGTGCGGGCGCCGCTTCGGAGACCAGAAGATCTTGCAGACTTTTGTTGTTCTCATAATCTCGGTTTAGGATCGGTGCAAGTTGGCGATCAACAACGTCTTTCGCGAGAGGCAGATGCCCAGCAAAATGCAGTCTGATAGCCAATCCAGTCCAAATGGACACCTGCAGCTCCGGCACCGGGATTGATGATATGAGCATCTCTAGTCGCCTGATTGCCTCATAGCTTTGCTCTTTGCCTTGTACGACGACGGTCATAGGTAGCATCCGCGTGGCGAGACGCACCGAGTAATACAACGCGTTGATCGCGGCCTCAGAACCGACGCGAGCCGTACTAACTAGACTTTCGGTCTTCTCGATCCATTGTGTGGCTGTCACCCTATCGGCATTCGCAAGTACTCGAGCAGCCATATAGCCAAGCTCGACCTTGGCGGAGCCATCTGGGATAGCAGACCATATCGCATCAGCGGCCCTCCGAAGTTCAAAAGCGCGGTCATGACGTCCCGCCTCTACCTGATAAGCCATCGTGATCACGGCCGCATGGAAGCGAAACAGGTCTACGTCAATATTTCTCCAGATCTCCAGCAACTCGGGGTCAATCGGATCCTCGGACCCTTCCTCTTCCTTGAGCCACCGGATGGCGCTGAGCGCGTTCACCGTGGTGCGATGCCGTTTAAGATCTTCCTCAATGAGGCTCAAAGCCCGCACGATTAACTTGCCGTTCTTACTGTGGCGGGGAACCAGATCTCGAACGAACGCTTCGTAGGCGGCATCTCGTGAGCGCACAGTATTAAGCTGCGAGATGAATTCAAGCGCAAGCTCTGGGTTGAAACGATTCAAAGCGTGCAATGCGTCGTTGGAAACCTTGAAGTGGTCAGCCGCTGACGCTAGAAGCTCCTCCATTGTGCGTTGTAACTCGCGGGAAGTGAGTGTCGGGAGTTCCGTAGTCGACTCAAGCTGCTCCACGTTCTTAAACGCCGAAAGGTGTACTAGCATCCAAGCCCAGCAAGTCGCCCGTGTACTAAGCTCGCCTAAGGATTGAACCTCAACAAAGAGATCAATCAGATCGAGTTCAGTGGTCTGTGGACGGCTTGCATAGCGAGCGCGGTGCAGCTGCATTCGCAGGCGCACCGAATCCACACTCGTACCGTGGTGACCAAGTACTCGATACTGCGTTTCAAGTCGACCACAGAGGTTCTCCGACTCACTGGCATCGTTAAGGCTTGGCAAGATTCGCCCGATCTCAACTAGATCCTGAATGCGCGGCGTTCTTGATGTATCAGCAAGCATGCTGTCCAGTGCGGCGTCCGCTACTTTCGCGCAATCCTTACTACCCTTGTTGCCATGTAGCCACATCGTGCAGAGCGACATCGCAAATGCGGGAGGCTCGTCTTTCAGACTTCTGAGGAGCTGTTCGGCCTTGATGCGCCGAAAACGGCGTCTTGATTGACGCCAGAACTGGGACTGCTTGTGAGGGGGGATCTCAAGGGAGTCTCGCTTTGCACTTTTAGATGTGTCTTTCTGGCTGGCGTCCGTGCCGTGTAGCCCATGAGGAGCGGCTTCGAGCGATGCCCCTTCTGAGACGAGGCGCACAGAGCCGTCGACAACGCGGCGCAGAAATGATTCAGCCAGCTTCACATCCACAGAGAGTAGATCGCACGCAATGTCGATTCCCAACTCACCCAACGCCTCTCCGCCAACTTCTTCCGCCAGCTGCTTCAATTGCGCGCGTATACCTTCAGAGATCGGATAGTCCTTTGCATCAAGGCCATTAGCAGCGCGCGCGAGTTGGTGCAGCTTTTCCTCGGCGGTCGGTGCTGTCGCCGCGATCTCTAACGCAATCTCATGCAGACCTAGTCCAGTCAATGCTTCGATCTGCTGAACTCGCCCTACCGCGAGGGTCAGTCCTGTAACTAACGAGGACATAAGAGAGAAGGCCACCTCAGTATGTAGTTGGCCGAGCTGCCTGGCAGCCTCCCTGCCGAAGTCTGCATGTCTTCTTAGTGAACGGAGTGTCTGCTCGATCTCAAGGAGTCGAAGAAAGTGTTTTGGATCCAGTCTCTCTAGCAGCTCCGCGTGACGCCCGGCCTTCACCAGCTGCGCGGGAAGGTATCTCACAGTCTCCTTGGCATCGGCGGCCGAGAGAAGCCTCTCGATGCTTGCCCGCCGAACACCTTCCTCAAGGCTCGCAAGTTTTGTGGCCGCAAATCGTCGATGGGCTCTGGATGACATCGACACAACAGCGCCTTGTGTCGTAGCTGCGGTCGAAAGAATTCGCGACGCCGCGATCTGGCTCTGAACAATGCCTTCTTCTAATTGCAGCTGTAGTGCGATCTCTCCAACAGTGATCGGTCGATCTGAGAATAGCACGATCGCAATGGTGCCGTGGACCTCTGGCGTGCTCGGTATCTTTCCCCATTCGAGCTCAAAAAGCGACTCCAAGGAGCCATTCCGCCTATCCAAAAGCGTTTCGAGCGACGAACCATCAAGCAAGAATGAACGAACCATGGAGATTCGGCCAACGCTACTCCGACATAGTGTGCGCACCTCTTGGATGTCCTTGTCATCACTTAGCAGATCCGACAGATAGTTGCGAGCTTCATCAGGGCTGACGAGCATCATGTCCATGACTTTCGGTGGCCGATGGCATGCCTTCATCTGGTCTGCAATATCGGATTCCGCGGATAAGACGAAGTTGAACTCGCGCGCTCCCAATGGCAGGAGTGCCAAGAGATCACGAATGCCGTGAGAGTCCGAGGACTGAGCCGAGGAGAGACCATCGACGAGCCATGTAATCTTGTTGCGACGAGAATGCTTTTGTAGTCTGTAGAGCAAGCGCCTATACAGATCCTCGCTAACGGCGTCCTCGACTAGTGGTTTGCGATCTACGATCCAAGAAATTTGCTCTGCAACTACGAGTCGAACGTACTCCTTGGATCTAAAAAAGGTGTCCGCACCGAGAAAAATTCCGATTGAGTCGTCGGGTTCTCTTCTGTATAAGTCGGCAAGCACTTCACTCTTTCCTGTGAGCGCTTCACCAACAATCAGGACAGCAGTCGATGCTCCATCTAGTGCTCGCTTGATCTCCTCGATGAGGTGGTCTCTAGGAATTGAACGGTCCGGTCTAACGGGAAGATTCCGACAGTAATCAAGCGCCGTTGCAAGGCCACTGCTGTCCTTTTTATCGTGAAGCATCTGCGTCATCGGGGTTGTGATGTCTCTTGAGCAGTTGGTAGACGTGCGCAAGGCGGAGAAGATCTGCGCTGATGGGCCGACCTCCAGCGTTCGATTGCCGTTTTGGATCGGGGCTTCGAGAAGCATGCCGCATTCCGAAAGTCGTGCCAGCCGACTTTCCTCGCATCTGTGACAAATTTGGGAAAATGGGTAGCTTAAGTCGGTCTCTCGCATGCATTTCACATGAACCGGTAGTTCGTTGCGTGGTTGGCTCGGCGCAACCACTGTGATGCCGATGGCGAGTGACCCCACTTGTGGAGGCCGGCAGTACGGCAATGGATGCAAAGCAAGGCCGGCCCATCATCGGACAACGGAAGGCAGGCAATGGCTGTTGGCACGCCGAAGGATTGCAAAGGGCCCGAATCAGCCGACCGCGACCTCGCCATGGGCAGCTCCCGACCAGCTAGTGTCCTGTCCCATTAATTCGTAGGCACGCATCGTGCGTGGTTTGAGGCATTCTTCAAGGAGTGCCCACCATGGCGAATGCCACCATGAAGAGCGCAATTGCGCTGAGCGAATCCGAGCGCGCTGAGCTCGTATCCATAGCGCGTTCGCGCTCGCTGCCGGCAGCGTTGGCATTGCGGGCTCGAATCGTTCTGGCCTGCACAACAAGCGACGCGCCCGTACTTGGCGTAGCGCGGGAGCTTGGCATCCATCGCGGTACGGTGACGAAGTGGCGCGATCGCTATGCCCAGTACCGTCTCGCCGGGCTGTACGACGAGCTGCGCTCAGGGCGTCCTCGCACGGTGGACGACGAGCGCGTTGCTCAACTGATTGCCACCACGCTGCACAGCAAGCCCACCGACGGCGGCACGCACTGGAGCACGCGCGCCCTGGAGGCCAGCACGGGCATCAGCAAGAGCACGGTGCAGCGGTACTTGCGAGCCTTCAACCTCAAGCCGCACCGGGTGGAGACCTTCAAGCTGTCGACCGACCCGTTCTTCATCGAGAAGCTCAGGGATGTGGTCGGTCTGTACCTGAACCCGCCGGACAATGCGCTGGTGCTGTGTGTTGACGAGAAGAGCCAATGCCAAGCCCTGCAGCGCACGCAGCCGATGCTGCCGCTGGGGCTGGGCTACGTGGAAGGCGTCACGCACGACTACGTGCGCCACGGCACGACCACCCTGTTCGCAGCGCTGAACGTGATGAGCGGCCAGGTGCTGGCGCAGTGCCGCCCGCGGCACCGTCATCAGGAGTTCCTGGCCTTCTTGCGTTCTATCGACAAGGCCGTCCCGGCTGAACTGGATGTCCACTGCATCGTGGACAACTATGCCAGCCACAAACACCCGAAGGTGCGCGCATGGTTGGCCGAGCGGCCGCGCTGGCACATGCACTTCGTGCCCACCTACTCAAGCTGGCTGAACCAGGTCGAGCGCTTCTTCTCTGTCATCACCACGCGAGCGATCCGCAGAGGCTCGTTCAACAGCGTGAAAGATCTGACCGAGAAGATCGACCGCTTCGTACAAACCTACAACCAGTCGAGCAAGCCCTTCGTCTGGACCGCTACCGCCGACTCGATCCTAGAAAAGCTCGCTCGCCTGTGCGGGCGTATTAACGGGACAGGACACTAGCGCGCCCCGAACTCGAAACTTCTGCGCAACTGCGCCAGGAGCTGGGCAATCAGCGCGCTTCCGGCCCGCCTTTGGGCTTCGCTGCCGCCAAAGCAGCGATTGCCGCTGCTTCCATGGCCATGCGCTTCTGAAAGATCCCGTAATTTGAGAAGTGCAGGTGCTGGTACACGGTGGTGGCACCCACCTTATGCAGCACAGGAAGGACCTGGTTCGCGATCGGCTTGCGAAGCCACCGGAACCGACCACTGCGACGCATGAGCCTAACCACCTTGTCTGAGAGGAAGACATTCCGCCTGCTGCCGCCCAGAATGAGCGCGTTCAGTTCGTCGAGGTGCCGCGGGTCAAGATCCTTCACAGCCAAGTCGCTGCCGCCGATCGTCGGAACGTTTAGCAGCTCGACGAACGATACCCGGCCCGCGTCTTCGGACCTGAGCCCTACTTTCGCAAAGTTCTGGTGATAGGGCTGACCGTCGCCGCTATAGCCGGGCAGCAGGAACGGGTGGTGCACTCCGTGGCGCCGCCAGAATGCCACTCCGTCAGCGTGATATTCGAGGACACTATCGAACGCCCGGCCGCGCTCAATGTCCGCGTCGCAATTCGCATCGAGCCCCATGAAGACAAACTCCGCGTCCCGAGGCCGTGTGCCCTGGTAGGGCTTAGCTCGGAAGAGATCAGTGAGCCGCTGGCTGGGGTGTGGCTGATACATGCCCGCAGATTAGCAGTGCGGCCGGTCCCCGCCAACGTCTGGGCCATGTCAGGCGGACCGGAAAATTCAAAGATGGGTGAATTACAGCCTTCTGAGGTGAGACGGCCACTTTACGCTGGCGGCCGTGTTCGGCTGACAAGCGCAGCTTGAGCGGGATGTCGCGAACCGCTACTACTCAGTGCTGAGTGTCGGCGCCGGCTGAACTTTGGTTCACTCCGGCCAACATCCTACGTGTTTTTCTTGTCCGTCTTATAGAACTGGTGTTCGCCATCCAGGAATACCACGTAGAAGACGCTGCCAACCAAATGGCCTGCAACGACCGGTTCGCCTTTAACGTGGAAACGCGCCCATACCGCATCTTCAGGAACGTGCTTTGGGTGCTTGAAAGCAGTCTTCTTCGGAAACTCGGCGTATATCGAGAACGCGCTGTCCTTAGTGGACCTGAGCTCGTTGATCGTCCGCGAGCTAAGGTCTTTCATGCGCGTAAGCATCTCGCACAAGAGGTCCCGCTCACGCCAGCCGTCAAAGTTGTGACCTTGCTCGAAATCAAGTTGCTTGAAATTGAACGACAAGAGATCGGACGCCTTGCCCTGCTCCGCAGTTGCCTGGCCCTGAAGTGGCTTGCGTTCCTTCCCGTGGCCTTCTTGAAGCCGCTTCGCGTACTTACTCACCGGCTGGAAATGCGCGACGCATAGTAACGGCGCGTCGTCTCCTTGGATATCCGAGCGTTTGAGGCCTCGTAGGGCGGCGTTCCGCCGCGCGCCTCAATCCAAGGCGCTTCGGAGTGCGTCAAGTTCTCCAGGTGATATGCCGTGTGACCACCATACTCCTCGAGCAGATCGCCAAGGAACTCAAGCTGGTCCGCGGTGATGGACCCCTTGGTGCGTTCCGCAAGCTTGCGGTCAATTCGTTCCGCGGGGATGTCGTTGTTCAGGACGCTAACGTCCCGAAATTCGCTCCACACCGAGCGAAGGACTGGACCATGCACCCACGCTTCAAACGGCTCCTCGACCAATGGTACGTCGAAGAAGACGGAGTGCCATGCGTCGACGTAGAACAGCAGCTTTTGAAGCTTCAGATGCGGCATAGGCCCACAAGTACTCAGCACTAGGTGGGCGAGGTCATGCCCCGTCATCCGCGGTATGTCAGCAATGTGTTGTTCGCTTGCCATTTTGTTCTTCCTTGTCACCGATAGCCACGAGCTCGGTAAGCAACTGGCCGCTCAGTGAAGTTCGTGAAATGCGCCGGCGGACTTTCGATTTGGTTCCATCATCAAAACAGAGTCGACAACCTGCAGTTGTTGTAACCGTATCGCCATGGCTTGCTCGCTCACAGCAAACATCGATGCGAGCGCCGAAACATCGAGTTCGTCCCAAAGATCGCGTTCCTTCGCCGCTTGCTTGAGCAATGGCGCCGGCATCAGAAGAGCCGAAGCAAACTGATTGGCTTCCCGCTCCTCTTGAGGAGTGGTTGCCGAGCCAGGTTCAGTGTAGACCTTTGAGCTTGGTGCGCCGACGCGCTGGTACAGCTTGATGTGCGTATCCACGAAGAGGCGGTCGCCGTCCTTGTGGTGTAGTACCAAATGGCCAAGTTCGTGCGCGATAGAAAAGCGCTGACGATTCGGGTGATGCGCTTGATTGACCAAGATATGCCTCTCCGGACCTTTGATGAGCAGGACGCCGGAGACCTCGTCTTCCAGCGTCTCATGATGAACTGATACTTCGAGCAGCCGCGCCACCTTGACTAGGTCTATGGGGACGGAGAGGGCATCAGCTCTGCGTAGAAATCCGAGGGCATCGTTCTCGATGCTTTCAGTTCGATGTCGTGACATGTCACTTCCCCGTGTTCAACAAAGCAGTAACCGCCTGCTTCACAAGCGGCGTCACTTTAACCGTTTCGCTCGAAAGTGAAACGTCTTCGAGAGCAGCCTGTTGCTTGACGATCTGAATATCCGCAACGCTTGGCAACGCATCGCTCACGGATGCTCTAAGTACTTCGCAAATTCGGAACAGGACGTGCAGGGGAACCTTCTGGTTGCCGCGCTCAATGTTTGTGATCGAAGTCCTCTCCAATCCAACCAAGTCGGCTAGCTCCGACTGAGTCATCCGTCCACGAGTGCCCGCTTGCGACTCGCGAAGCTTTTTTACCTTGTCACCAAGCGCCTGATAGAGGCGCCTTTCATCAATCATCGAGCTAGCTCCTCGTGTTCCACCTTTGAATGTTAGCTGATGCTCGCAAAATGTCAACAATACTGACATCGTGGCCGCATGAGAACGTTTGCATCATTGACATCGTTTACCGAGTTGACATTCGGCGCAGCACACGGTAACCTTCCTCCATCGTCAGGTAGCCCGTTCGGGAAGGAATTTCAAAATGACGCAAGAAAACCACCATCCGCGCAAAACGTACTTTTACTTTGTCGGCAATGACCGATACGAGTCGGAGAGCGAGAGCATCACCGGCGCTCAGATCAAGGCGAAGATCCCCAATCTTCCGCCGGGTTCCGGCCTGTCCCTCGAGGGCCACGGCAACGATCCCGACCAAATGATTGCGGATGACGAGTCCGTCTTGCTCGAGATCGGCCACGGCGAAGGCGGTCCGCGCCACTTTACGCTGGTACCGCCTGCTACCTTTGGTTGAACCGCCATGGGACCGCTCGAATTGCATGTCCAGGGCCTGCTGCGGCGCATCACCGATGCTGCCGTACGCGAGGTGCCCGGCACGGGTACTTTGGTGACGCTGCCGTCGATGGCTCTGCCGGGTGGTTGGAACAAGCAGGCGACCGCCGTCCACTTCATCGCCCCGCAAGGTTATCCCTTCGCGCAACCCGATTGTTTCTGGGCCGACGAAGACCTGCGCCTCGCGTCGGGGTCTTTGCCGCAGAACGCAAACTGCGGCAATCCTATGCCGGGGCTGAACAAGTCGGCGCTATGGTTCTCATGGCATCTTCAGCAGTGGAATGCCAACCGAGACAACTTGCTGACATGGGTGGCGTCGATCAAAGACCGCCTGGCGAGGGCGTGTTGAGAACGCTCACCTTCACCCAACCTGACGTTGAGGCCTTGCATGCGGCAGCGCGAGAGCGGTCGGTTGAGACAGCCGCAGTCGGGTTCGTCTGGCCGGCCGGCGGCCGGGTCGATCAAGAACGCTTCCTCGTGCGCGATTTGCATGAAGTGCCCGCGGCTGCATATACGCAGCGCACCGCAGCGTCGGCCGTGCTTGCGCCGCAGTTCTGCCTCGAAATAGCAAACGCCGCTCGCAGTCAAGGCTGCGGCCTGCTGCTTGCCCATACCCATCCGGGTGAGTCAGGCCTGCAAGGTTTCTCGATAGTTGACGATGACGGCGAGAGTCAGCTTGCGCCTTACTTCGCTCGGCGAGCTCCGCACGGCGCTCATTTCGCCGCTGTCTTCACCCATGACAAGCTTTTTGCTCGCCCGCTCGCTGGCCCCCCGGTCATCGAGGCAGCTGTTGTCGGTCGTTCGCGCGTTGCCACGACCGCGTCGGCACATACAGCGTTATCGCAATACGACCGGCAAGTTCGTGCCTTCGGCATCGATGGCCAACGCGTGCTGCAATCGCTTCGGGTGGCCATTGTTGGACTTGGCGGAACGGGCTCGCTTGTCGCCCAGCAGCTCGCCCACCTGGGGGTTCGCGATTTTCTGCTCGTCGACCCGGACGTGGTGGAGCCGACGAACCTGAACCGAGTCGTCGGCGCGACGCAAGATGACGTTGGTATGTGCAAGATCGCCGTGGCGGCCAGACACATTCGAGCCATCAACCCGAAAGCCCACTGCGAGCAGCTTGCTCGTGACGTCGTCAAGGCAGAGGTGGCGCGCCAACTGACGGGCGTCGACTTCATCTTTGGATGCACGGACTCGATGGCAAGCCGCGCGGTCATGAACCAGCTTGCCTATCAATACTTGATCCCATGCGTCGACGTTGGTGTCGCGATTGGCGTCGAGGGTGATGAGGTCCGCTACATTGCCGGCCGGGCACAGATGCTGGGCCCGGGACTGCCGTGCCTCGTGTGCACGGACCTCTTGAATGGCGAGCAAGTGCGCCGAGAGATGATGACCGAAGAACAGCGCCAGCAAGATGCCTACATCGTGGGTGCGGCCGTTGCGCAGCCGGCAGTGATTTCGCTGAACTCAACGGTTTCGTCGGCGGCGGTGACGATGTTCCTTTCGGCAGTTACCGGGCTTCCGGCGAGCGCCCGCATGCTTATCTACGACGGCATGCGAGGCAGCGTGCGGCCGACCTCCATGGCGCCGCGGGCACACTGCATCGTCTGCTCGACCGACGGCGCGCTAGCGCGAGGCGAAGCGTGGAAGTTGCCCACACGCGAAGAGGTGGCAGGTGAATAGCCGGCCGCAAATTCTATGGTTCGGCCGCTCGCCGACAGAAGACGATCGCCGTGAGGCTAAGAACCGGCAACTGTCGATCCATGCGGTCGCACCTGGCGAGGCCGTGGTCTTCCGACATGCTACGGCAGCTGTGTTCTGGGGCACATCTCTTGATTTCCGTACAACGCTCGCAGCGCTTGAACGGCATCTGACAGCGGCCTTGGACGAAGGTCTCTTCGTGCACGTCGTCGTCTCGAACAACGCGGCGCACGAGGAAGTGCAGCGTGTCATCGACAAAGAAGTGCGCAAGGATAGTCCGACGCGCAGCCACTTGCTCGTGCGCATCGGCTCGGACGGCGCGTACGAAGCGCCCGAGCTGGCCGCTCGGCATCCTGGAGGCCCGTTTGCGAATGATGCCCTGGAGATCATCATTCCCGTGGCAGTCAAACTGACACCGGAGCAGGTCTTCATACTTCGCCGGGCGTTCAGCGACTGCAAGGCGATCGTGCTGCGTGAGATCTCTGGTGGCAAGTCGGGCGCGATGACTTTCATTGTGGAAGCTACGTTGTCGGCATCCTACGCAGGTCCGAACCCGACACCCTTCTTCGCGAAGCTCGCACGTCCACACAAGCTCGTCGAGGAACTGCAGCGCTACGCCCGCTTCGCCGAGCACCACATTCCATGGTATTTAAGACCGAACTTCCTACCCGAGCGGTGCCTCTACGGCGTCCGCCAGGGCATCTTGGTGGGCAACTTCGTAGAACCGTCAGAGTCGCTGTGGAATGTGGCACGTACGCAGGCGGGCCCTGACGCCATTCGATCGTTGTTCGAGATGACCATGGCCGGTTGGCGTCGCGAAGAGCACACCAACAGGCTCGATCCCTCAGAATCGGTTGTCTCCGAGTTGCGGCACTTCTGTGACCACACGACGGTGCCCCCCAAGCGGGTGGAAGCCGCAAGGGCCTTCGGTGACGTGATGCAGCCGCGGGACCTGTGGCATGCGCTGCTTGATCTCCCGCCAGAGCAATGGCGAAAATCCGTTGTGCACGGTGACATGCACGGGGAGAACGTTCGCATTCGCAACGCGGACGCCATCGTCATCGATTTTGCCCATGCCACGACGGGACCCATGAGCGCGGATCTCGCGAGTCTCGACGTCTGGCTCGCCTTCCAGGTCCCTCCTTCGGAAGTCCCTGCACGTGACGTCTGGCGTAAGCAAGTGGACGCACTGTACAGCGCCTCGACACTTGATGTGAAGAGGACGGCCCAAGCTCCATCTACTTCAGCTGGCTGGCTGGAACATTGTCTGATCGCGATTCGCTCCATTGCGGGCAAGGTCTGTCACGGAAATGAAGAGTACAAACGCGTGATCGCGGTCTATCTGCTTCGCCACGCCTCGTTCCCCGCCGAGCCAAAGTTCCCGGAAGAAGATGAGTACCGTCGGACGATCGCCTATTGGCTGGCCAGCCGGCTAGTCGCGTCGTTAAGTGCGGCAGATGTAGAGCAACTCGAGGCAGCATGACGGCAAGAGCAAAGCAGGTCAAGTTCAAGGGACAGGTCTCCCACCGCCATGAGGCCAACCCTGCATTGACAGAGCCAGGTGCCGCAGTACTTGTCTTCAGGGGGGTTGCCCGCTCGTTGGCGATGGCCTGTCCAGACGGGTGCGGTGAGCAGCTCACCATCAATCTGGACCCGCGCAGCGGGCCGGCATGGCGATTCTATGAAGCAGACGAGCAGGGCATTTCGGTCTTCCCGTCAGTCTGGCGTGACACTGGCTGCGGCAGTCACTTTATTGTCTGGCGCTCCAAAATATTCTGGTGTGACTGGCATGAGCCGCTTGATGAGTCGCGCGAAGACGTGAAGCAGCGCACGCTTTCCGCGTTGTCGCATGAGTTCGTGCCGTACCTGGAAATTGCCGATGCCCTCGACATCGTTCCTTGGGCCGTGCTGTCGGCATGCGCAAGCCTGACGCGGTCGGGCTTGGCGGAGAATGGACGGGGCAAGCAGCAGGGACACTACCGGCGCATTTCGCCATGAATCCTTGGTTCGAGTCCTTGCCGTCCGGGCACCGCTGGAGCAGTCTTTGGTACGGACTCGTACTATGCGGGTGTGGTGCTATTAGGAAGCCAGAGGTTTGCAAGGTCTGCAACGGCAAAATATCATCTGAGCCGGTCGTCATTGAAGTTGCGCCTGGACGGTTTGAGCGGATCCTTCCAGCAATGATGGGCGCTGAAGGTCGCTACGAGGACTACTTGTATCTTGAACTCATTGAGCGCGAGTGGAAGCGGCCCGTTGCTTCGTCCGCTGCAGGGCTGCTTCAAAATACATCGATATCCGAGCGGGCGAGTGTGGTCATGTTGTTCTGGACCTACTTCGAAGGACGCATCGAACGACTGGTTCGGCTGGGCCTCGCCACTGTGCCCGAAGCGCTGCGAGAAGACGTATTGGCAAAGTACGCTTCCGTCGGGTCGCGCATGGATCGGCTATACAAGCTCATCTTTGGCACTACATATTTCAATGACCTAAGGGCAGTGGGTTGCGCCAATATGGTGGACTTTCTCGGGGAAGTGCAAGCTCGGCGCAATGAGTTCACTCATGGCAAGCCGTCCGCCATCAATGACTTGCTTGCGGCGCAGGTCGTGCGCCAACTTAGAGATGAGCACTTCGCCTGGATTGAAGTTTTTAACCACCGTGTGAAAGCGCTGGGATAGTGCCGCGAAGCAGCGACACTTGCACCAAAGCCTGAAGCGTCGCCCGCTTTCAAACCGCAAGATGCACCGCCCATCGAACCGATTTAAGCAGCGGCGGTGGTCTCTCGATGACGGAACGAGATCGAAAGTTCGAACTGTTCAGGCCCGCTCGGCAGTCCGGGTCCGCCCCAATCGAGCACTGGCAGCGGACGTGTAAGCGGCTCGCCGTCCCACCTTGACGGCAGTTGGCGAAGCCCGGTATGCGCTGTGCTGATCAGCCTGCGGGCTGCCAGTTGTGTGGGAGCAGTTCATCGATGCGGCTGTTCAGATGTGTCGGCAGCCGCGTGAGCACGTCCTTGAGGTAGGTCCACGGATCGTGGCCATGCAACTTGGCCGACTGCACCAGACTCATCACGACCGCAGCACGTTGACCAGCCAGTTCGCTGCCGGCGAACAACCATGCTCGCCTGCCAAGAGCCCATGGACGGATTTGATTCTCGCAATGGTTATTGTCGACGTTCACGTCGCCATCCAGCAGGTTTTGCGTCAGCGCCGTCCAGGCGTTCAGGCTGTAGTTCAGCGCCTTGGCCGTCGAGCTGCCGTCAGGCACGCGGCTTCGCTCAAGGCGCAACCAGGCTTGCAACTTCTCCCACAGCGGCCTGGCGTCCGTTTGCCTTCTGGCCAGTCGCTCTTCGGCCGTCAAGGCGGCCAGCTCACGCTCGAGCCGGTAGATCTGCGCGATGCGTCGCAACGCCTCATCCGCGACCGCGCTCCTGCCCCCGTCGCGCAGCAGCTCGTCGAACTTGCGTCTGGCGTGCGCGAGACATCCTGCAGGAATGCGTCCGGGCTGGGCGATCATCACCTTGTCATAGGCAGTGTATTCATCACGCACCAGCGTGCCGCGCCACGCCGGTGCGCCTCGCCCGTCATCCTCCGGACCGAGGAAGGCCACGGGGTACTGCGCACCCCGCCCGACACAGAAGTCGTAGATCACCCCCGGCACCGCATCGAAGGCGCCGCGCGCATAGGTCCAGACATAGGCCCGTTTGGTCTTGCCCCGGCCCGGATCGAGCATGGCCACCGGGGTCTCGTCGGCATGCAGCACCTGTGCCGACAGCACGAAGCGCTTGTGCGCGTCGTACAACGGCATGAGCGCCGCACCGCCTTGCCCGGACCAACTCGCCAGCGTGGAGCGCGGCGTGTGCACGTTCGAGCGTGCGTTGATGGACTCCATCCGGTAGTACGGCAGATGGTCCACGAAGTGGCTGACCATCGTGTGCGCGATCAGGCCGGCCGCCGGCATGCCGCCGTCGATGATCTGCGGTGCAACTGCCTCCTGCACCAGACATTGGCAGCAGCGGCAGGCCCACTTGCCGTAGATGTGCCGGTGCACGAAGAACTCCGCTGGCACGATGTCCAGGCGCTCGCTGATGTCCTCGCCCACGCGCACCATCGGCTTGCCGCACCCCGGGCTCGGGCAAATCGTGTTCTCGGGCTCGTGGTGGTGCTCCTCTCGGCGCAAGTGATCGGGCAGCCGTCGACGATGTGGCTTGCGTTGGTTGTCGCCCGCCGCTGGCGGTGTCGCCGGCGCGCCCCTGGCTCGCGCCAGCTGCGCTTGCAAGCTGGCCTCGTCCTCGGCCAGCGTCTCCTCGAAGAGCCGGCGCTGCTCGGCGCTCATCGCCTCGGTCTTCGCGCCGAACTTCCAGGCCTTCAGCCGTGCGAGCTGGAAGGTGATCTTCTCGATCTTGGCGTCCTTGAACTTGATCTCGCTGTCCTGGCGGCGCAGGCGCTGAAGCATCTGCTGCGCGAGTGCGGCGATGGCCTCGGGAGCCAGACCTTGCAGGTCTTCGTCCTTGAGGTCGTGCAACTCTTGCATGCGTGAATCATGCAGATTCCAGCGGCCCGCCGCCACTCGGGGATGCGCTGTCAACGCACCTCTCGCGAGCTAATCGTCAGAGTCGCGTGATCGCGCTCATCTCGGGCAAACGCTGCCAGGGCAGCCCGACCACGAGTGCGTCGAACTGGGCTTGCGTCAGCGCGATCGGCTTGGTCGCATCGATCTCGCGTGGCCACACGAAGCGCCCAACGTTCAACCTTCTCGCAGCGCACCACACGCCGAATCCGTCGTGCACGAGCATCTTGATGCGCGTGGCCCGCGTATTGGCAAACATGTAGCCGTGGTGGGCGTTCGCGCTGCCGAGTGCATGGACCACGTGCGCGAGCAGGCGCTCGGCGCCAGCGCGCATGTCTACTGGCTTCGTGCACAGCCACAGCGCGTCAATGCGGATCATCGCAACACCTCGCGCAGCCACGCTGCGCAGTCGGCGGCGGCCGAGACCGGCCATGTCACGCTCACACCGAGCGCACCACGCTTGAACTCAAGAAGGATCGCCTCGACAGCGACAGCAGCAATCGCTGGCGCTGGCGCCGGAGCTGAGGTCGGTGGTGACAAGGGCAATGACAGCGCGATGAACTGGGGGGCCGACTCGGCAACCGTTGTCGATGTTGACGATGGCACTGGACTCGCCCCGCGTCCGCGGCGCCATTGATGCACCAGGTTGTCGTTCAACTTGTACGACAGCGCGACTGCTGCGACAGATGCCCCCGGCTCTGCGCAGGCAGCGAGGACCTGCGCCTTGAACTCTGCGCTGTGACGGCGCCGCTGCTTCGGGTTGACGTGCATCGATGATGTCCAGCTAACTTAGATGGACAGCATCGTCTCCGGCTCAAGGGACAGTCTCAAGGTGGGCCGACTGGCCGCTTACGCGGACGTCGCCGGTACCGCAAGATGACGTGCCACGACCTGACTTCAATCCATGGGAACCCGGCCGCCTGGAACGCCGCCTTCTTGCGACCGGAGACGGAATGAGTGTGCCAAAACTCGATTACCAGTAGGATCCGGCCTGTCCGCGGGCACCGCACGACCAGATCCGGAGCGAACCGGCTGTGACCGATTTTGATCGACTTCTCGTGCTCGACGACCACTGAGTTGCTCAGATTAACGGGGCCAGCTCTTCTAGCCTGCCGGCCAAGTGCGGCCTCCTTTGGCTCATGGCCCGGGCGTACCTTCTGCTTACCCGCGCACAGCCATGAAAACAGCCACCCGGGCCGGGGTGGGCTAAGTGGCCGGCGATGAAAACCTCCCTCGCTCTTCCCGCCTCAAGGCTTCCGCCGTCGACGAACGGAGGTATCGGTCTTCGCAGCTGACTTGCTGATCAGGGCCTCGGCCAACATCCGCCGCGTCTGCTCGTGCGAAGCCTTCTCATCGTCGATCCGGCCCTGGAGCGCTTCGACGCTCGCTCCGAGCGCTTCGGCCTGCGTTCGCGCCTGCGCCAGTTCGATGCCTTGGGCGGCCAGTTGCTCGCGCAGTCCAGCCTCGGCGTGCCGCGCCGCTTCCCGGACCTGGTGCAGCTTCTCTAGCTCTCCCTCCAGCCGCTTGGCGGCCGCTTCCTCGCCTTTGACTCGCCGCTGCTGCTCCCTGGCCAGCTCGGATTCCAGCGCCTTGGCCGTTTGCCTGGCCCGATCCACTTCGGCCAGCATGCGTTTCTCCTGTCCTGCGTGGCGTTCCTCGGCCTGGCGCAGATCCTGGTCCCGCACCACCATCGCCTCGGTGTGTTCCCGACGCGTCCTTTCCTGGGGTAATCGTATTTTTCCGGCAAATTGACACGGTCTCCCCGAAAAACGTCAATCACGACAAGCACTTGCAAATTTCCGATCGGAGGAGGGGAGTGCGACTGGTGCAAATTGACACGGTCGATGAGCCGGCGCCCGTGGGACGAGAGATCCATGACTTGCTCGGTAGGGCGGTTGTGCTTCCGCGCCAAACTTGGCGTGCGTGTGGTCTCGCACTGCTCGGGCTCAGGTGATGGCTCAGAGCGCCGCCTTGCCCGAGCGACGCTCGACCAGCAGATGCCCATACTTCTCGAGGTTGAACCGGTACGTCCCGTGGAAGTTGATGTGCGAGAAGTGTGCGGGTCCGATCCGGCGAAGCCAATCGTCCTCCATCGGCAAGCCGGAGGCCCTGAGACGGGAAACGACGCCGTCCATGCGGCTGGTGTTCCAGGCGAGCACGATGTTCGTGAGCAGGGCGTGCGCCCCGGAGATGGCGACCATCTCCTGCCTGCGCCGTCCTCGGTCCTGCGCGATCTGCCCGCCGTGGATCGCACGCTGGAGTTGATGCACCGATTCGCCCCGGCTAAGCAGCGTCAGGATCTCGCGGCCGGAAGTCGGCAATCGTCAGGTAGTCGCACAGGAACAGCGTTCGCAGCAGACCTCCCAGGTGATCAGCCGCACTATGCAATGGATCGCCGATAGCGGCCGAACCCAGCCGATGAATGGCGTGTACCGCGGACACCTTGCCAGCGCGAATGGACGCCGCAAGCCGCACGAGATCATCCCAGCCGCGCTCGATGGCCTTGAGAGACACCCGGCGCAACGTGGAGACCATCCATCCCCAAGAAATGGATGGTCTCCGTGACCGGACGACTTTGACAGGCCGATCCTCACCGCCTTCGGCGCCGCGTCGCCCACCCCGGGGATGCTCGGCGGCATAGACAACGCTCAGCGCTACACCGCGCGCGACCCAAGCGTGACGAACCTGCTGCCCGTTGAAACGGTAGGCATCGGCTCGCGTCAGTGCAAAGGACGGGCGCACCGGGCCTGCCGCTTCCGTGCCGCCGCCCCCCGTGATGTGCGCCGGCAACATCACTGCCAAGAATCAACATTTTTGTTTATACTCGTAGCAGGTTTCAAGGGCTCCCCCTCGAAACCTGCGGCCACGGGGCACCCCCCGACCGCGTGCGACTTGCACATGCAACTGAAAGGAAACCCTATGAGCCATCTAACTAGTACTTGGAGCTTCTTACATGAAGACATCAGAATTCAGACGCTACTTGGCCTCCCTGGGGGCGCAGTTCGTTGAAGGCAAGAAACACACGAAGGTTTACTTGAACGGCAAGCAGACAACACTGCCACGGCATGCCACCCAAGATTTGGGAGACGGCCTGCGCCGGGCGATCCTGCGCCAGCTTGGCGTGAAGCAGAAAGGAGATTGAATGTTTAGCTATCCCGCAAGAGTCGCGCGGGACGGTGACGGTTATGTGGTGTCCTTCCCCGACATACCTGAGGCGCTGACTGGTGCCAAGAATCGGGAGGAAGCCATCGAGCTCGCAGCGGATGCACTGACCACCGCGATGGACTTCTATTTCGAGGATCGGCGCCAAGTACCGATGCCCTCTGCGCCAAAACGTGGACAGGTCACCATTGATCTGCCCGCCAGTGTTTCAGCAAAAGTGCTTCTGCTGAACGAGATGATTGCGCAGGGAAAGCGCCCTGCAGAACTTGCGCGGCTGATGCACGCACGCCCGCAGGAGGTTAGTCGCCTGATCGATCTGCATCATCCAACGAAGATCGACACTGTGGCTGCAGCGCTGCTCGCGATGGGGCGGCGTCTGGATATTCGTCTCGCTTGAAGCCGGCCTGCATTGCTGCGATGCGTTGTCGGACCGCTATTCAGGCCGCGACGGCTACAACCAGCAATCCCACGGCGCAAAGTAGTCGAACTTCGATGCCGCCTCGCGCGACAACGCCTCGACTTCGAGCACCACCGAACGCATGGTGTCCCAATCTCTTTTCATATCTATGTCCTTACGAAAAAGACGCCGAGGGGCCAGAGCCATCGGCGTCGATCAAGCCGATCAAATCAGCGGAGTTACTTCTTATTCGAAGGAACGCGCTGGGTCAGGGCCGATGCAGCCGCAGTCTTTGCCGCGGGCGTGCTCTTCGGGTTGGACAGCACCTTGCTGGCCGCAGTCGCGGCACGAGCGGAGGTGGTTTCATTGCGAGGTTTGGATGCCATGATGGCTCCTATGAAAAAAGTGCGAACTTGATGGACTGGCGGTATCGGGCTGCGCCCGTGCCACGACTCAGCACCACCAATGTGTGGTACCGACAGCACTGACCCAAAGGTCATCCGAGGGAAGGTGGACAGGCCTCAGCCTGTCCGCATTAAAATCCGCACACCTGATCCCAATGTCAGGTGCTTGCGGTCGCGTGTGATGACATGGTTCTTTTCAGCATCGTTCCCTCCGCATGATCAAAGCTCACATGCTGAGCGTCCTGCACGGACATAGTTGGAAAAGAAGGGCTGGACGGTGGAACGTCCGGCCCTTCGCCTATCTGATCCATCAGTTCACCACCGGCTGGTCATGCCCGAGCGCGGCAATGAACGTACACAGCCGGGCGGCTTCATCCTTGGTCATATCACGCGGCACGATGATCTGAACCAGGAAGTTCGGCCGCAGCGGGAACGGCATCATCAAGCTCGATTCGGTCACCGCACTCAATTTGTGTTGTGGCGGTTCGGCTGGAGGTAGCTCCGGTAGTGGCGGCAGCAGCGGCGGAAGTTTCCCGTTGTTTTTCTTGAGCGCCTCCAGCGCCTTCGGCAGCGCCGGCCGGCCGATCACTCCCTTGTATTTGGTCGGATCGGACTGGTACTTTGCGAACTCCGCAATGGCATTTGCTACCCGGTTCTGATACTGCCGGAGGGAGTCGGGCGAAAGCGCGCCCGGGTGGCGATTGTTGAACCGCAGCACTTCGGACGGAACATCGATCGCGATCAGATCGTCCTCCGGACCGACGTCCTCAAGGATCTTGTTGATCGCAGCCTTCCAACTTCCACCGGTGTTCGAGTTGACGAGACCCTTCTCGATCGCGTACCCGATGAACCACAGCAAATTCGTCTTGTTCAGTTCTTGCATGGCAACTCCTGTTCGTCCGCATGATACATGCAATTCCATCTGACGTGTCGTACTCGCATATTTATCTCGTACTTCTGGATGAGATGGACTTTGGATGCACGGCGGCCGAACAGGAGGGGTGAGGGTGAGGTGGACCAGTCTACATTATCACTGCGCCATGAGTCCGCGTAATGTTGATAAGCCTGTTGATAAACTGTGTTTTTCCGGTGCAGCGTGTGGGACAAATTGACCGGTAGACCGCATGCTGTCGCGATTCCTTTAAAAATGGCAAAGCATATGCCAACCAAAGAAGCAAATGCGTGCTAAAGCGCCTCCGATCAGGCGCCATCCAGATGAGACCTCCGTAGAGGAAAGCAAATCTGGGTCTTCCGCACTTTGTATGACGCCCGGGCTTGTGATTGCACCCTGAGGCGACCTCATCTGCCAACAACAGGCCAGTACTGTCGGAGTGGTCGATCGCGTTCTCGCCCGGGTGGGCAAGCAGGTCGTCAGCTGCCTCGAGCGGAGCGGCGCGGTGCACGTGCAAGCTCGCAATACGATGCGTGCTGCACCGTGTCCAACCTGCCGCCGCTGGAGCAGCCGGCTGCACGGAAGCTATATGCGTCGCCTGGCAGAGCGCCCCATGCTGGAAAAGCGTGTCGTGCTCTCTGTCGAGATGCGTCGCTTCAAATGCCCCAGCGCAGCACGAAGAGGCGGGGATGGCGCGCGGCGAAGTCGGCGAGCGAGGTGGAGGCGTCCATGGCAACCGAGCATACGGCGGCCGGCGTCGCCGCGCAGGCGGCGGGGCTCTCCGCGATATTCAGCGGAACTGCTTGCGCAGTAAGGGCTTGTGCCTAGCGATGTGCGCGAGCTGAGCCTCGGCAATGAGGCCGCCCAGATCCACGCCGTCGCCGTTCAGCACCTCGTTGGCGTGCACCAGCGCACGGGCCACCACCTCGTCCTCGCTCACGCCGAACTGCGCAGCGAGGTCGAGCGCCACACGCTTCATCGCGCGCTGCGACAGCATCCACATGGCGCCGAAGGCGTCCCACGCAGCGGCCGATTCCTTGAAGCGTTCGCGGTCCGCCAAAATCTCGTTGAGCGGCTTGGCCAGCAACTCGTTGACCGCGTCGAGTTGCTCGGCCAGCACCGCGTGCTGCGCCTGCGCGTCGCGCAGCGCGTCGGCCGCGCTATCCGCCGGCGGCGGCACCGGCGCGGCAAAGCTGCCGCCCGCGTTCGCCGTAGGGATCTGGAGCTTGTCGGTCAGGGACATGGCGTTGCCTTTCGTCGGGCAGCGTGTTGGAGTTCAAACGCCAGGGGCGCGCGGCAGGCATTGCGTGCTTGACGAGACCGAAGAGTGTAGTGACCGCGCCGCACGGAACCGCGCCGCGCTCGTCGTTGTGCCTAACTTCGGCAACAGCATCTTGTCGCCCACGTGGAGTATGCCGTCCGACTGGGTCACGGTGGCCCTGCCACCCCTCGTTTGTGATTGCCGACCGCCGCCGCTGGCCTTGGGCGAGCGTACAGCCGTCCCCTCTTGGGCGCTGAGGGATGAGCTCCGGCGAAGGCGAGGCACTCCATTGGCGAGCACAAGAAGATAGATGTGGGAATGCAGGCGGTGCCGGCGATCACTTCTTTTTTGTTTCAGCTTACGCTCGATGCTCCGTATTCATGAACGACCATCCCCGACGCTTCGCATTTCAGCGATCGTGGAGGTGACTGACACTCTCAATTGGAGTTCGTATGTCCTTCTGGAAATGGCTTTTGAGCATCGGCGGCCGCCAGGTCCGCAATGGTCGGCGCGGCTCGTTCCCGGTCCGCTACTTCGCCCGTAAGGGCAGTCGCAGCCGCTGGGGTTAGCGTGCGCGCGGCTACGCTGGCCGCGTGTTGTCGTATGCCTCCCGGGCTCAAGGCTTCCGCCGTCGACGTGCGGGGCTATCGCCCTTCGCAGCTGACTTGCTGGTCAGGGCCTCGGCCAACATCCGCCGCGTTTTCTCGTGCGAGGCTTTTTCATCGTCGATCCGGCCCTGGAGCGCTTCGACGCTCGCCGCGAGCGCTTCTGCCTGGGTCCGCGTCTGCGCGAGCTCGATGCCTTGGACGGCCAGCTGCTCGCGCAGGTCAATCTCGGCTTGCCGCGCCGCTTCCCGGACTTGGTGGAGCTTCTCGAGCTCTCCCTCCAGCCGCTTGGCCGCCGCTTCCTCGCTTTTGGTCCGCCGCTGCTGCTCCCTGGCCAGCTCGGATTCCAGCGCCTTGGCCGTTTGCCTGGCCCGATCCACTTCCGCCAGCATCCGCCGCTCCTGACCGGCGTGCCGCTCCTCGGCCTGGCGCAGGTCCTGGTCGCGCGCCGCCATCGCCTCGGCGTGCTCCCGACGCATCCGCTCCTGGGTTTCGCCCGCCTGAGAGAGCAGGGCGGTCAGCCGCTTGATGTCGTCATCCAGGCCCGTGCGCACCCGGTGCGCCTCAATGGCGTGTTCGTTAAGCTGCAACTCCAAGGTCTCACGAGCCCGCTGCGAGGATGCCAGCGCCGAGTCCAAACTCACCCGCGCTTGGGCGAAGGCTTCCTCGCGCTGCGCGAGGGCCGCCTGCGCCTCGGCCAGCGCGTTCCCGCGTTCTTGGAGCTCCGCGCGCACCGATTCCATCTCGACACGCTGAACTTCCTCGGCCTCGCGGCGCGCCGTCTCCCAAAGCAATCGCGCGGCATTGCGCACGCCCATCGGCATGCCGTCCGGATCGTTGCCGGCCGGACGAGCCGAAGCAGAGCCTGCCGTCGAGCCCACCAGCCGTTCGCCGAGCGAAGCAAACCAGCGCTCGAGCATCGGGCTGACGGTATTGGGCGAGCCGCGGCCGATCTTCTGGCGCACGCGCTCGATCGTGGGCCGCTTTCCTTCGGCCAGCAGCACATCCGCGGCCGCAAACACGTCGTCTTCCTGAATCCCGCGGGAGAGTGTTTGTCGAATTCCAGCCATTTGACCCTCGTACTTTCAAGAAACGACCGCCCTGCCCCGTTCCATATTTACCATCGATAAAGGAAGGTTATCGTGACTTATCGGTGTATGATGTAGCAAATCATAGGTCGTATGTAAGATCAACGCCATGAAAACAGCCGAAACGCACCCGCTGGCCAACCTGCCCGAGCACCGCCTGGCGCTGGATCCGGCGCGCTTGACGCAAACCGCCGAAGACGCAGCGCGCGCGCTGCTGCGCGAAGGCGAATCGGCCAACACGCGGGCCTCCTACGCCTCGGCCATGCGCTACTGGTGCGCCTGGTACGCCGCGCGCTATGGCCAGGCGCTGCGCATGCCGGTTCCAGTGCCGGTCGCCATCCAGTTCATCGTCGACCACGCCGCGCGCAAGGCGGATGCGCAAGACCCCGACCGCGGGGCCGGCCTGTTGACGGGACTCAAAACGGGCTTGGTCAGCGAGCTGCCGCCCGACGTCGACCAGGCGCTGGTGGCCAACGGCTACAAGACGCGGCTCGGCGCGCCGGCGCTCAACACGCTCGTGCACCGCATCGCGGTGCTGTCCAAGGCGCATCAGCTGGCTCAGGCGCCGAACCCTTGCGCCGACCCGCTCGTGCGCGAGCTCCTGGCCCAGACGCGCCGCGCCTACGCCAAGCGCGGCGCGCGGCCGCGCAAGCAGCGCGCGCTCACCAAGGATCCGCTGCAAGCGGTGCTGGCGACCTGCGACGACACCCTGCGCGGAAAACGCGATCGCGCCCTCCTCCTGTTCGCCTGGGCCACCGGCGGGCGACGGCGCTCGGAGGTCGCCTCGGCCACGCTCGAGAACCTGCAACGTGTCGATGCCAGCTCCTATCTCTACACGCTCGCGCATTCCAAGACCAACCAGGCCGGCGCCGAGCGCCCGGAGGATGTGAAACCCCTGGTGGGCAGCGCGGCGCAGGCCATGCAGGCGTGGCTCGCCGTGCTGAAAGAAAAAGGGATCACGGAAGGCGCCCTCTTCCGCCGCATCCGCAAGGGCGGGCATCTCGGGGAGCCACTCGCGCCAGCGGCCGTGCGCGACATCGTGAAGGAACGGTGTGCGTTGGCGGGGGTGGAGGGAAGTTTTAGCGCGCACTCGCTCAGGGCCGGGTTCGTGACCGAAGCCGGCCGGCAGAACATGTCGCTGCCCGAGACGATGGCCATGACCGGACATCACAGCGTCGCGACCGTGATGGGCTACTTCAGGGCAGAGAGTGCGCTCGGGAGCAAAGTCAGCCGGATGCTCGACGAGGACTAGCTGCATCGAGCAAATTCGGGAGGGACGGCGATTGTGCGACGAGCCGACCGAGGTCGCAGACGCGTGCATGCAGATGCTGTAGTAGTATGTGTACATTCGAACATTACCTCGGGCCATGTCTACTACCATGACCGTTCGCCTCGACGACGAAGTCAAGGATCGCCTCGACCATCTGGCCGAAGCGACGCAGCGCAGCAAATCGTTCTTGGCCGCCGAAGCAATCCGTGCCTATGTTGAAAACAACGAGTGGCAGATCGGCGAAGTCCAGGAGGCGTTGAAGGAAGCTGACGCCGGCGATTTCGCCAGCGACAAGGAGGTCGCGGCGCTCGCAAGGAAATGGAAGGTGAATGCGGGTTAGGTGGCTGCGCAAGGCGTTGCACAACTTGGACGAAGAAGCCGCATACATCGCCACCGACGATTTGGCTGCCGCGCGGCTGGTCGTCGAGCGCATTCTCGAATCTGTGGCTCTGCTTGCTCATCAACCTGGCCTTGGCCGTCCTGGGCGCGTGGCTGGAACTCGCGAATTGATCGTGCCAAAGACGCGTTACATCGTCCCCTACCGCGTGCGTGGAGACGTGGTCGAGATCCTGCGGGTGTTTCACACATCTCGTCGCCTGCCGCAGCGCTGGTAAGGTTGACTGCGCGTGCGCGACGAACGCGTCGATGTCGTGCCGCACCTGGCCGACCTTATCGGCCACTCGTCGTTCATGTGCCAGGTCTACGCGGCCTATTTGCAGCGCCGCCGCAACAGCGCCGCGACGCGCGATGCTCGATTTCCTCGAACAGTTGACGGCTGCTGCCGGCGGCCTGCCTCGGTAAACCCGCTCGGCGGCTTCAACGCCTGCAGCCGCGTTTGCCGGAGACCTTCGCGCTCACTTCTCGTGCACGTCATTCCTGAATCGCTAAGCCCTCCCCGCCTCCGGATCCGACGCATTCTCCTGCATCCACTCCACGAAGCTGGCCACTTCGTTGCGCTGCAGGTGACGATGCGGACACACCAGGAAATGGGCCTGCACCTTCACACACCAGCGCGGATCGAAGACCTTCGCCAGGCGGCCCTGATGAAGATGGCCGGCGGCGATCGACGAACTGTCCAGGGCCACGCCGAGACCCTGCACCGCGGCGTCCAGCGCCATCGACGTCCGGTCGAAGCGGTAGGCGAACTGCCCCGCCGGAAACTCGATCTTGCGGCTGCGGAACCAGTCTCCCCACTGCACGACGTTGACCATCGACTGGATGAGCGGGACATGTAGCAAATCCTCGGGCGTTCGGAGTTGGTGCCGCTCGATGAAATCGGGGCTCGCCATCGGCTGGATGCTTTCCTCGAACACCGGCTCCACATGGAGATGCGGCCAGTTCGGAATGCCATAGCGGATGTCGATGTCGACCTGCCCGCTCGAGAAATCCGAATGCGTCACGGACGCCGACAGCGATAGCGCGATCCCCGGATGGGCTTGCGCGAAGTCCGCGAGCCTGGGCATCAGCCACAGGCTCGCGAAGCTTGGCGCGGCATGCACGTACAGCGCATTGCGCACTCCCTTGCGCACGTTGTCCGTCGCGGCGCTGATCGCATCCAGCGCGACCGAGACGCGCGCCATGTATTCGCGGCCCGTGTCCGTCAGCGTGATGCTGCGCACCGAGCGCTCGAAGAGCCGCACGTCCAGCAGCTGCTCGAGCTTGGCGATCTGGTGGCTCACGGCCGAGGGCGTGAGGTGCAGCTCAACGGCGGCCGCACTGAAGCTCAAGCGACGCGCCGCGGCCTCGAACGCAAGCAGGCAGCTCAAAGGGGGAAAGGACGACCTCATCGGGTTAACCCTGTATGACGGCAATTCACTCATCGCTGAAGAAGTGTCGTTTGTCTTCATGCGTGCGGATGTTCATAGTTACCCCCATTCCACTCACCCGCATCAAGGAGACAAACAGTGCTGCTCACCGATCGTGTCGCCCTCATCACCGGAGGCGCCGGCCTCAACGGCCTGGGATTCGCCACCGCGCGCCTGCTGGCGTCGCAAGGCGCCCGCGTCGTCATCACCGACCTGGAGGGTGCAGCGCCGGCGCAGGCCGCCGCCGCCCTGGGCGACGACCATCTGGGCCTGGTCGCCAACGTGGTCGTCAAGTCCGACGTCGACGCCGCCATTGCGCGCGTGCTTGAGCGCTTCGGGCGCATCGACATCCTCGTCAACAACGCCGGCATCACCCAGCCGCGCAAGACGGTGGACATCAGCGCCGCCGACTACGACGCCGTGCTCGACGTCAGCCTGCGCGGCACGCTGCTGTGCTCGCAGGCGGTGATCCCCGCCATGCAGCGCCAGCGCAGCGGCTCGATCATCTGCATCTCCTCGGTCTCGGCGCAGCGCGGCGGCGGCATCCTCGGCGGCCCGCACTACTCGGCCGCCAAGGCCGGCGTGCTCGGCCTGGCGCGCGCGATGGCGCGCGAGCTCGGCGCCGATGGCATCCGCGTCAACTCGATCACCCCCGGGCTGATCGGCACCGACATCAGCAAGGGCAAGCTGAGCGAGGAGCGCAAGGCGCAAATCGCCGGCGAGATCCCGCTGGGCCGCATCGGCGTGGCCGCCGACGTCGCGGGCGCCTGCCTGTTCCTCGCGAGCGAGCTGTCGAGCTACTGCACCGGCATCACGCTGGACGTGAACGGCGGCATGCTGATTCACTGATCCATCCCATCACGACAACCGGAGACAAACCATGAAGCGCAGGAACATCGCCGTCCTCGTCGGCGCACTGATCACCACCGGAAGCCTTGCCTTCGCACAGGCGCCCGTCAAGCTGACTCTCGGCCACGGCGCGGCGCCGGGCAATCCGCGGCACGAAGCGGCCGTGAAGTTCGCCGAGACCGTCAAGGCCAAGACCAACGGACGCATCGACATCCAGGTGGCGCACTCCGCCCAGCTCGGCGACGACGCCGCGATGATCACTGCGCTGCGCTCGGGCACGCTGGACATCTCCGCCAACAGCCAGGGCGCGATGGCCAACGTGGTCCCCGAGTACGCGGCACTGGGTCTGCCTTTCCTGTTCACCGATATTCAGAAGGCCTGGCAACTGCTCGACGGGCCGATCGGCGAGGAACTGGCCAAGCGCACTGCCGCCAAGGGCATGGTCGTGCTGGGCTACTGGGACAACGGCATCCGCCACGTCACCAACAACAAGCGGCCGATCAAGACACCGGCAGACATCAAGGGCCTGAAGATCCGCACCCCGCCCGACACGATGACCATGGACATCATGCAGGCGCTCGGCGCGGACGCACAGCAGATCAAGTTCTCGGAGTTGTACGTGGCGCTCCAGCAGGGCGTGGTCGACGGACAGGAGAACCCGCTGACCAACATCGCCTCGGCCAAGCTCTATGAGGTGCAGAAGTACCTCTCGCTGACCGGCCACAAGTACGAAGCCAACCCCTTCGTGATGAGCAAGCGCTCATGGGAGCGGCTGAGTACCGCCGACCAGAAGGTCTTCATGGAAGCGGCTGCCGAAGCGACGCAGATGCAGCGAAAGCTCTCCAAGGAAGCCGACGAGAAGCTCACCACCGAACTGAAGACCAAGGGCGTGCAGATCGACACCGTCGACCGCAAGGCCTTCGTTGAAGCGACGAAGTCCGTCTATACCAAATGGACCGCAGGCCCGGCCGGCGATTTCGTCAAGCGGGTCGTCCAACAAGCGCAGTAGCGCACCCCCAGGCAGGCTGTCACGCAGCGCTTCCACGCCCTGCGGTGGCGTCTGTCGTCCCGAGTCCGTGATGTCGCCCTGGCGCGCGTCCTTTTCCGAGGGTTTTGATATGTCCTTCCTTCATTCAATTGACCGGTGCATCGGCGCAGCGTGTCGCGGTGTGCTCTATGTCACGCTGACCGTCGTGTTCCTGATTCTGAGCATCAACGTGGGCCTGCGCTACGTCGCGGGCACCAGCCTCGCCTCGGCCTCCGAGCTGCCCGAGCTGATGTTCCCGTGGATGATCATGGCTGGCGTCGTGCTGGCGGCCCAGCACGGCTCGCACATCGCGGTCGTCATGTTCACGCAGAAGCTGCGCGCGACGCGCCGGTGGGTTCTGGCTGGCGGGTCCCTGACCGTCGCAGCGCTCTATGGATCGCTGGCGGTGGCGGCCTGGCCCCTGATGGAGATCGCTGCCGACGAACGCAGCCCCATGCTGCAGGTTCCCGGCTCGGTCAGCGTCGGGGCGCTGATGCTGGGCTTTGCGCTGCTGAGCGTGGTGACCTTGTGCAAGGTGCCCGCACTGTGGAGCAGCGCCGGCGCCCAGGAGCCTGACGCCGAAGCCCTTGCTCATGGAGCATAGCCATGACCGCACTCATCATTGGACTCTTCATCGTCACTGCGTTGCTGTCGATTCCGATCGCGCACGCGCTGGTCCTTGCCTCCGTCGGCGGGCTTCTCATCATCGACAAGGTGCCCGTGCACCTGGCGGTCGAGCAGATGATCGCCCAGACCCAGAGCTTTCCGCTGATCGCCATTCCCTTCTTCATGATGACGGGCGCGCTGATGGTCAGCGGCCGGCTCGGCCAGAGCCTGGTCAGCCTGCTGTCGATGATGATCGGGCGCGTCCACGGCGGCCCGGCCCAGGTCGGCGTGTTGTCGTCGACCATCTTCGGCGGCGTCTCGGGCTCGGCCGTCGCCGACGCCTCGGCGATCGGCTCGATGCTGATCCCCTGGCTCAAGAAGCTGGGCTATCCGGCACCCTTCGCGGCCGGCACGCTGGCTGCGGCAGCGACCATCGACATCCTCATTCCGCCGTCCATCCCGATGATCGTCTATGCGCTGGTCTCGGGGGCGTCGATCGGGGCGCTGTTCGTGGCGGGCATCCTGCCCGGGCTGCTGATGTGCGCGGGCTTCATGGCGGTGTGCTACGTGCAGGGCCGCCGCCGCAACTTCCCGCGCGACACGACGCCCTTCCAGTGGCCGGCGTTCTGGCGCCTGCTCGCCCACGCGGCGCCCGCGCTGGCAATGCCGGTCCTGATCATCGTTTTCCTGCGCTTCGGCATCGCGACGCCGACGGAGGTGAGCGTGATGTCCACGCTGTACGCCCTGGTCGTCTCGGGCCTGGTCTATCGGGATCTTACGCTGGCCAAGATCAAGACCGCTGCGATCGAAGCGGGAATCTCCACCGGCGTGGTGCTGCTGATCATCATGGCCTCGAGCGTCGTGGGCTGGATCGTGACCTACGAGCAGCTGCCGGCCGAGTTCACCCGCTTTGCGAAGGAGACGCTGCAGTCGCCCTGGCTGATCATCCTGGCGATGAACCTGATCATGCTGGCCACCGGCATGTTCATCGACCTGCCCGCGGCCGTGCTGCTGCTCACGCCGATGTTCGTTCCGCTGGCCGCCGCAGTCGGCATGGACACGGTGCAGCTGGGAATCATGATGATCGTCAACCTGTCGATCGGCCTCTACCACCCGCCCATCGGGACCACGCTGTTCATCACCAGCACCATCGCGAAAGTGCGCATCGGCGACGTGGTGAAGGAGCTGATCCCCTTCTATGCCGTCGCGATCGCCCTGCTGCTCGGCTTCGCCTATCTGCCCTGGCTCACGATTCGCTGACGTCCCCTGTCGCTCCCACCCTGACCTCAAAGGACCATTCATGTCTGATCCATCGACTCTTTCCGAACGCGCCTACCGCATTCGGCGCTACGCCCTGCGGATGGGCGAAGTGCAAGGCCAAGGCTACATCGGCCAGGCTCTGGGCTATGCCGACGTGCTGGCCGTGGCCTATGGCCACGCCATGAAGTACCGGCCGGAAGATCCGCAGTGGGAATCGCGGGACCGCTTCCTGCTCTCGCACGGCCACTACGCCATCGCCTTCTACGCGGCGCTGATCGAGGCCGGGATCATCCCCGAGGACGAACTTGAGACCTACGGCAGCGACGACAGCCGCCTTCCCATGTCGGGCATGGCGACCTACACGCCCGGCATGGAGATGTCCGGTGGCTCGCTCGGCCAGGGGCTGCCGATCGCTGTCGGCATGGCGCTCGGCCTGCGGCAGAAGCGCAATCCGGCCTTCGTCTACAACTCGATGTCCGACGGTGAGCTCGACGAAGGCTCAACCTGGGAGGCCGCGATGTCGGCCGCCCATCACCAGCTCTCCAACCTCGTCTGCCTGGTCGACATCAACAACCAGCAGGCCGACGGCCCCTCGGGCAAGGTGCTGGGCTTCGAGCCGCTGGCCGACAAGTGGGCCGCCTTCGGCTGGCATGTGCAGCGGGTCGACGGCAACGACCTGCCCGCGGTGGTCGCCGCCTTCGACACCGCGCGCACGCTGGCCGACGCCAGGCCGCGCGTCATCCTCGTCGACACGCTGATGGGCAAGGGTGTGCCCTTCCTCGAGCAGCGCGAGAAGAATCATTTCATTCGCGTCGATCCGCCGGAATGGCAGCAGGCGATCGACCACCTGGACCAGACGCAACGCGAAGGAGCCCTGTGATGAACACCACGACCGACAAGAAGCCGCGCCTCACCACCTCGGCCATGATCGCCTCCATCGCCGGCGAGGGCCAGCGCGTCAAGGCGGCCCCCTTCGGCAAGGCCTTGGTGGAGCTGGCGCGCGAGCGCCCGGAGATCGTTGGCATGACGGCAGACCTCGCCAAGTACACCGACCTGCACCTGTTTGCGCAGGCGTATCCGGAACGCTTCTTCCAGATGGGCATGGCCGAGCAGTTGCTGATGGGGGCCGCCGGCGGCCTG
The DNA here is from genome assembly GCF_964253985.1 of Variovorax sp. LjRoot290. Classification (NCBI taxonomy): domain Bacteria; kingdom Pseudomonadati; phylum Pseudomonadota; class Betaproteobacteria; order Burkholderiales; family Comamonadaceae; genus Variovorax; species Variovorax sp. LjRoot290. The sequence goes on from NZ_CAXURW020000002.1 coordinate 425,735, forward strand.
GCCAAGGAAGGCTTCGTTCCCTTTGCGACGACCTATGCCGTGTTCGGCACGCGCCGCGCGTATGACTTCGTGCACCAGGTGATTGCCGAGGAGAACCTCAACGTCAAGATGTGCTGCGCGCTGCCGGGCCTCACCACCGGCTATGGGCCCAGTCACCAGGCGACGGAGGACTTGGCGATGATGCGAGGCATTCCGGGCCTGACCATCATCGACCCCTGCGATGCGCTGGACATCGAGCAGGCCGTGCCGCAGATCGCGGCCCATCCCGGGCCGGTGTACATGCGCCTGCTGCGCGGCAACGTGCCGCTCGTTCTCGACGAATACGACTACAGGTTCGAGCTCGGCAAGGCCAAGCTGCTGCGCGACGGCAAGGATGTGCTGGTCATCGCCAGCGGGTTCATGACGATGCGTGCGCTTGAAGTTGCCGAGCAGCTGCGTGCCGACAATGTGGATGTGGCGGTGCTCCATGTGCCCACGATCAAGCCCCTGGACGAGGCGACGATCCTGTCCGAGGTCCGGCGGCTCGATCGCGTGGTGGTCGCCGCGGAGAACCATTCGGTCATCGGCGGCCTCGGCGAGGCGCTGGCGAGCCTGCTGCTTCGCTCCGGCGTCGCGCCGACGTTCCGGCAGGTCGCCTTGCCCGACGCGTTCCTGGATGCCGGCGCCCTGCCCACCCTGCACGACCGCTATGGCATCTCGGCGGCGGCCATGGTCGATCGCATCCGGGGCTGGATGTAGCGACGGAACGCGGGCTGCGCACATCAGCAGCAAGAAGCCCGCGAGTTGGCAAGCCGGCCCCACCCAGCGCAACGCGCCGATGCCGATCGCATCGATCGCCAGGCCGCCAAGCTCGGAGCCGGAAGCGATGCCGAGGTAGGTGGCCGAGGCATTGAACGAGAGCGTCATCGGCGCCTGCGCGGACGCCAAGCGGATCAGCCGCATCGACTGCGCCGGGCCGAAACCCCAGCCGGCAAAAGCCCAGAGCGCGGCCAGCAGGACGGGCGAGACCCGGGCGCACCGAGCGCCGCGAGCACGGTCACCAGCAGCTGGTCCACGCGCCAGCCGCCCCAGCTCGCAGTCCACGCGCCAAGCGGCACGCCGAGCGCGACTGCGACGCTGCCACCGCCGGTCGCACCGCCAGGGCGCGGCCTCGCAGGCTCGGCGCACTCAGCGAGGCCGCAACCGCGCTCGGCACGAAAAAGAGAGCCCCGTGCGTTCGATCAGATCGCTCGCGCCGCCCCTCAGGGTCCAACAACTGTCACAACGAGAACGAATATTGTCATCCTGATGTCGAGCTGACTGCCTTGTGCGCGTGAATCTCGATCACTTCCGACAAAGTGCGCTCACATCGGGGAGACGAGATCGAATCGCAACTCCGGCACGCAGCGTGCGTATCGGTGTTGCTCACGGTTCGGACAATTCGTCGTTCATGCCGGGGCATCAGCACGAAAACAACCTCCTGAGAAAAATGAAGCAAACAAACCTGAAACTGCACCGTTCGCGCGCTGCGGGTGCTCTGTTGACATCGCTCTTGCTGGTGGCATGCGGCGGCGGCGAGTCGGGCTCGCCATCGGTGGCCCAGGCACCTGCGCCTGCACCCGCACCCGCACCCGCACCCGCACCTGCACCGGCACCGGCACCGGCCACGACCAGCGATAGCGGCGGCTTCGCCGGCCAGGTCACAGGCGGCGGCAACGTCGCGGCGGTGACGGTCTCGACCGCGGCGCAGATGCAGGCCGCCATTAACGCCTACACCGGCAACGGCGGGCTCGTGATCCGCTACAACGGAACGTTCGACTTCGCCAGCATCACCGACGCCTGCACGCAGTGGAAGTTGCCCGCTGGCGCCATCGTCGAGATCAAGGACAAGAGCAACGTCACCATCGAGGGCGTCGATGGCTCATCGGCCAACTTCGGGCTGGCCATCAAGGCGGACGCCACGAACATCGTCATCCGCAACATGACAATCGGCCTGCTGCCAGGTTCGATCGATGCGATCGGCATCGAGGGCCAGGGGGGCAAGTTCCGGGCTACATCTGGATCGACCACAACACGCTGTTCAGCAGCCTGAAGGAGTGCTCGGGCGCGGGCGACCTGGAGTTCGACGGCCTGCTCGACAACAAGGCCGGCGCCCACCACCTCACCTACTCCTACAACTACATCCACGATCACCACAAAGTCGGCCTCATCGGCTCGAGCGACAGCGATTCCAGCGATCGCTTCATCACCTTCCACCACAACGTCTACGAGAACCTCGGCTCGCGCCTACCGCTGCAGCGCGGCGGCTACACCCACCTCTACAACAACCTGTACAGCGGCGTGATCACGACGGGCGCCAACATCCGCATGGGCGGCTTCTCGCTGATCGAAGGCAACTACTTCGAGAATTCGCAGAACCCCGTGACCTCACGCGACAGCTCGGCCATCGGCTACTGGGAGCTGCGCAACAACAACATCAGGACCCCGGCCGACTTCAGCGGCTTCGGCATCACGTGGGTGGCCAGCGGGTCCTCGCCGTCGCGCGACGCCACCGACTGGATAACGACTGGCGCCTTCCCGGTTGGCATTCCCTACGTGTACACGGCGCAGGATCCCGCCTGCGTGAAGCAGAAGCTGCCCGCGGTGGCTGGCGCGGGCAGGGCGCTCGCCAGTCTCACCTGCAACTGACGGCTCTGGTGCAAATCGCGCCTCCACTGCGGAACGTCAGTGGACTTGCCTTTCGCTTCACTGGACTTTGCCTTGGGTCGTCGACTCCCGCTGACGCTCGTTTTCGACCCCCCGCTGATGAAGCCTCATGCGAGCGACGCCCAGCTGAGATCCCAGCTGGGCAGGGCAGAATCGGCCAACCGCCGGATTCGGCTGCGGATTCAACCGGTCGATGCAACGATCTGGCTGAACATCTCAGCCGGTGTTTGGAAGTCAAGAGTCTTCCTGGGACGCGCGTTCAACCTCCGCGCCAACGCATTGAGTTTGGCCTGTGAGTAGGTCGAGACATCGATGCCCTTAGGGGGGTACTGCCTCAGCAGGCCGTTCGTATTCTCATTCGTTCCACGTTGCCACGGGTTCTGAGGGTCGCAGAAATAGACCTTGATGTCGGTTGCCAGTGTGAACTGCTGGTGGCCCGCCATTTCTTTGCCTCGAGCGCCCCGAGGATGTGAAACCCCTGGTGGGCAGCGCGGCGCAGGCCATGCAGGAGTGGCTCGCCGCCAGCGGCATCCAGGAAGGCGCCCTCTTCCGCCGCATTCGCAAGGGCGGGCATCTCGGGGAGCCACTCGCGCCAGCGGCCGTGCGCGACATCGTGAAGGAGCGATGCGCGATGGCGGGGGTGGAGGGGAAGTTCTCTGCGCACTCGCTCAGGGCCGGCTTCGTGACGGAAGCCGGCCGGCAGAACATGTCGCTGCCCGAGACGATGGCCATGACTGGTCATCACAGCGTTGCGACCGTGATGGGGTACTTCCGCGCCGAAAGCTCGCTGAACAGCAAGGCCGGCAGGATGCTCGATGAGGAGTGAGCCGTCGCCGGCGTCCTACCCGGGGTAAACGTACTTCTTGTGTAAATCAGTGCGCTTTTCAATTTCTTGCGGCATAGCAAGATAGCTTCGCGACCGCTGCTACGCTGCCAGTCGTGTGAACTGCGCTCTCGATAGCAACCGTTTGAAGTCGCCGTCGAGCGTGGCCAAATGCTCGCCTTGATGGATGACCGCAGCAGCCAGCCAGGCGTCAGGTATGTCGTTGGCAGAAAGTGCCTTGTCAGCGCACAGCTTGCCGAGCACGGTCCACTCGGTGCCCAGTGTGGGTTGCTCCACACCCGGTGCGGCCAACAGCACATCCACGAAGCGCAAGGCTTCGATGATCGGCGTCGGGTTGACGAATATCTTCGGATGCGTCACAAGCCGCAGGAAGCTTGCGATCACCATGGGTTGCAGCTTCAGCGGCTTCCCTTGGGTTGCGCCGGCTATGGCTTCTTCCAGCCAGCTGCGGGCCACTGTATGGTGCGGATGATCGCTACGCGATGCAGCGACCAGCACGTTAACGTCAGGCGTCACGGTCGGCGGCGTCCAACATTGCCTTGTTGCTCAATCCGTCGAGCCCTGAGGCCAGGCCGCCCTTGCCTCGGTAGACGGGAAGGCGCACGAATTTCTTTTGAGGCGGGCGTGAGCGCAGGCGCAGTTGGAGCCCTTCTTCAATCAGGCGCGTCAGACTCGTTCGCTGCTGCACCGCCAGCGCCTTGGCTTCGGTCAGCAATGTGTCGTTGAGGTTGAGCGTGGTCTTCATGGGCTGCCGAGTCTGGGGACGCGGGTACAGATTTCTGTATTGTAGTGCCGCCCCTGGACGATGCCAAGGTACTTGCCCAAACGGGCCATGAGCAAGGTTGATTGTGCTAAATCAACTCGGCGAATCGATCGAGCTGCACCGACTCTGCCGATCGACCCAGGAAACCGCGCTCCATCACGAGCCGGATCGCAGCTCCCTGGACAACGACCACGGCAGCACAGGCAAGCAGAACGAACAGGAAGAGCTTGGCTGTGCTGCCGACTTTCATGGTGGATGCACCTTTCGGCTACGAGGCCTTGTCGCTCCCGGGTGCATAGCCGCCGAGAAAAACCTGCACAGCGCGGCGTGTGGCCTCCCGCAGATCCTTTCGGGACGGCGGCCCTTCGATGCCGAGCAGGAGCGGCATGGTCACCTCCGAATCCAGCAACGCAGTCAGGTGGCGCGCTGCCACCTGCGGATCGGCCTTGCGCAAGCGTCCTTTCTGCATCTGCTGCTCCAGAAACCCTGCCAGTTCGAGCATGCCTTTCTTGGGCCCGCCTTCGAAGAATTGCCGTCCGATGTCGCTTCGCCCGGACTCCGCGATCACCGCCCTCATCGCCTCGATGATTTCCTTCGTGGACACCACGGCCATGATCTTTTCGCCATAGCGCTGCAACACGCGCTCCAGGTCGTCGCTATCCTTCCCCAGGGCCGCGAAGATCGGGTCGAAGTGCGTCCCGGCAGCTCCGAGGATGACCGCGACGAAGAGCTCTTCCTTGGAGCTGAAGTATCCGTACAGCGTCGCCTTCGAACCGCCCGCCCGCGCGGCGATCTCCGACATGGAGGCGCCCTCGAATCCCATTTCCCCGAAAACTTCCGACGCCGCCCGGACGATCGCATCGCGCTTGGCTTCCGTCTTGACCCGCATCTCGTTGCCTCCTTATATCCGAACCAATGTGTTCATTATTGATTGACATCCGCAGGAAGTCAATCTACATTTCCGTACCGTACGGTTCGTTTAATAAGACGAATCCATCCCTCGTCATCCAGGAGATTCGCCATGCGTCCACCCCTCACCTTCGGCCTGACCTTCGCGGCCGCCCTCGCGTCCGCCTGCCTGCTCGCCGCGTGCGGCAAGCCGCCCGGCGGTCCGCCGCCGGCAGAAGGCACGCCCGTCGTCGGCGTGGTCACGGTGCAGCCGCAGCGCGTGGCCATCACCGCCGAGCTGCCCGGGCGCACCACGCCCTTCCTCATCGCCGACGTCCGCCCGCAGGTCGGCGGCATCGTGAAGACGCGCAAGTTCCGCGAAGGCAGCGACGTGAAGGCCGGCGAGACGCTCTACCAGATCGATCCCGCCACCTACAAGGCCACCTACGACAGCAATGTCGCCGCGCTCGCCAAGGCGCAGGCCAGCCTGAAGACCACGCGGCTGAAGGCCGAGCGCTACAAGGAACTGGTGGCGATCAAGGCGGTCAGCCAGCAGGACTACGACGACGCCGCCGCCTCGCTGGCGCAAGGCGAGGCCGACGTCGCCGCGGCGAAGGCCAATGTCGAGACGAGCCGCATCAACCTCGCCTACGCGCGCATCGACGCGCCGATCTCGGGACGCATCGGCAAGTCGACGGTGACGCCGGGCGCGCTGGTCACCGCCAGCCAGGCGACCGCGCTGGCCACCATCCAGCAGCTCGACCCGATCTACGTCGACGTGACGCAACCCAGCGCCGCGATGCTCCAGCTCAAGCAGGCCATGGCGCGCGGCGATCTCCAGAAGAGCGGCGCCAATGCCGCCCGGGTGCGCCTGCTGCTGGAAGACGGCAGCGCCTATCCGCCCGAGGGCAAGCTCGAGTTCTCGGACGTCACGGTGGACCAGACGACCGGCGCCATCACACTGCGCGCCGTGTTCCCCAACCCGAACGCCGACCTGCTGCCCGGCATGTACGTGCGCGCCGTGCTGCAGGAAGGCGTGAAGGAGCAGGCGCTCCTGGTGCCGCAGCAGGCGGTGTCGCGCGACAGCACCGGCAAGCCGACGGCCTTCGTCGTGGATGCCCAGCACAAGCTGCAGCGGCGCATGCTCGAGACGGAACGCGCCATCGGCGATCAATGGCTGGTGAAGAGCGGCCTGCAGGCGGGCGACCAGCTCGTGGTGGACGGCCAGCAGCGCGCAGCGTCGGGCGTCGAGGTGAAGACCGTGCAATGGAGCCCCAGCGTCAAGCCCGCCGCCCAAACGGCCAAGGCGGCCCTCCCCGCTTCCGGCAGCACGGCGAACTGATCGCGAGAGACCGTCATGGCACGCTTCTTCATCGACCGCCCCATCTTCGCCTGGGTCCTGGCCATCATCGTGATGCTGGCAGGAGCTCTCGCCATCTTCACGCTGCCGATCGCGCAGTACCCGAGCATCGCGCCGCCCGCCGTCGCGATCACCGCCAACTACCCGGGCGCTTCCGCCAAGACGCTGGAGGACACCGTCACCCAGGTCATCGAGCAGAAGATGAAGGGGCTGGACCGGCTGAGCTACATGGCCGCGACCAGCGAGTCGTCAGGCCAGGTCACCATCACGCTGACCTTCGAGAACGGCACCGACCCCGACACCGCCCAGGTGCAGGTGCAGAACAAGCTCTCGCTGGCGACGCCGCTGCTGCCGCAGGAGGTGCAGCAGCAAGGCGTCACCGTCACGAAGTCGGCCACCAACTTCCTGAACGTGCTGGCCTTCACCTCCGAGGACGGCAGCATGAGCGCGTCCGACCTGTCGGACTATGTGGCCGCGAACGTGCAGGAGGCGATCAGCCGCGTCGAGGGCGTGGGCGACACCACCCTCTTCGGCTCGCAGTACGCCATGCGCGTGTGGCTCGACCCGAACAAGCTCGCCAACTTCAGCCTCACGCCGCTGGACATGAAGACCGCCATCCAGGCGCAGAACGCGCAGGTCTCGGCCGGCCAGCTGGGCGGCCTGCCGGCGGCGGGCAGCCAGCAGCTCAACGCAACGATCACCTCGCAGACCCGCCTGAAGACCGCGCAGGAGTTCGAAGACATCCTGCTGCGCACGCAGACCAACGGCGCCCAGGTCCGCCTGCGCGACGTCGCCCGCATCGAGCTCGGCAGCGAGTCCTACAACACGGTCGCGCGCTACAACGGCAAGCCGGCCGCTGGCCTGGCGATCAAGCTGGCCACCGGGGCCAACGCGCTCGACACGGTCAAGGGCATCGACGCCCGCGTGGCCGAGCTCGAGAAGTTCTTCCCACCCGGCATGAAGGTCCAGAAGCCCTACGACACCACGCCCTTCGTGCGGATCTCGATCGAGGAGGTCGTCAAAACGCTGGTCGAGGCGATTGTGCTGGTGTTCCTGGTGATGTATCTCTTCCTGCAGAACTTCCGCGCCACGCTGATCCCGACCATCGCGGTGCCGGTGGTGCTGCTCGGCACCTTCGGCGTGCTCGCGGCCTTCGGCTTCACCATCAACACGCTGACCATGTTCGCCATGGTGCTGGCGATCGGCCTGCTGGTGGACGATGCCATCGTGGTGGTCGAGAACGTCGAGCGCGTGATGACGGAAGAAGGCCTCTCACCGAAGGAGGCGACGCGCAAGTCGATGGGCCAGATCACCGGCGCCCTGGTCGGCGTCGCGCTGGTGCTGGCGGCGGTGTTCGTGCCGATGGCCTTCTTCAGCGGCTCCACCGGCGTGATCTACCGTCAGTTCTCGATCACGATCGTCTCGGCCATGACGCTGTCGGTGCTCGTGGCGCTGGTGCTCACGCCCGCCTTGTGTGCGACGCTGCTCAAGCCCGTCGCCAAGGGCCATGCGATGGCGACCACCGGCTTCTTCGGCTGGTTCAACCGCACTTTCGACCGGGGCAACCACCGCTACCAGGGCGTGGTGCGCCACATGCTGGGCAAAGGATGGCGCTACATGGTCGTCTATGCGGTGCTGCTGGCCGCGGTGGTCTTCGGCTTCATGAAGCTGCCCGTCGGCTTCCTGCCCGATGAGGACCAGGGCAGCATGTTCGTGCTGGTCCAGCTGCCGCCCGGCGCCACCAGCGCACGCACCGACCAAGTGATCCGCCAGGTCGAGCATCACCTGCTGGAAGACCAGAAGGAGGCCGTGGCCGGCGTGTTCGCGGTGGCAGGATTCAGCTTCGCGGGCAGCGGGCAGAACACCGGCTTCGCCTTCGTCAAGCTCAAGCCCTGGGACGAGCGCAAGGGCGAGACGCTCGCCGTGACGGGCGTGGCCGCGAAGGCCGGCGCCTTCTTCGCGACGATCCGCGACGCGAAGGTGTTTGCCTTCGCACCGCCGGCCGTGTCGGAACTCGGCAACGCGACCGGCTTCGACCTGATGCTGCAGGACCGTGCCAATCTCGGCCATGGGGCCCTGATGCAGGCGCGCAACCAGCTGCTGGGCGAACTGTCGAACGACAGGCGGCTGGTGGCCGTTCGGCCCAACGGCCAGGAGGACACGCCCGAGTTCAGGCTCGAGATCGATCCGCACAAGGCACAGGCGCAGGGCCTCTCGATGGCCGACATCAACGACACCTTCTCGGCCGCCTGGGGCAGCAGCTATGTCAACGACTTCATCGACCAGGGTCGGGTGAAGAAGGTGATGCTGCAGGCCGATGCGCAGTACCGCATGCTGCCGGAGGACATCGACCGCTGGTATGTGCGCAACAACGCCGGCGCCATGGTGCCCTTCACCTCCTTCGCCAAGGCGAGCTGGAGCTCCGGCTCACCGCGGCTGGAGCGCTACAACGGCGTGCCCTCGGTGGAAATCCTGGGCATGGCGATGCCGGGCAGCGCCTCCAGCGGGGAGGCGCTGGCCATCGTCGAGCAGGCGGTGGCGAAGCTGCCCGCAGGCATCGGCTATGAATGGACCGGCCTGTCGCGCCAGGAGAAGGCATCGAGCGGCCAGACCGGCCTGCTCTACGCGCTGTCGATTCTGATCGTGTTCCTCTGCCTCGCGGCCTTGTACGAGAGCTGGGCGATTCCGTTCTCCGTCATTCTCGTGGTACCCCTCGGCGTGCTGGGCGCGCTGGTCGGCGCGATCCTGACGTGGAAGATGAACGACGTGTACTTTCAGGTCGGCCTGCTGACGACCATCGGCCTGGCGTCGAAGAATGCCATCCTGATCGTCGAGTTCGCCAAGGAACTGTACGAAGGAGGCATGGGCCTTGTGGAGTCTGCACTGGAGGCGGCCCGCCTGCGGCTGCGCCCGATCCTAATGACCTCGCTGGCCTTCATCCTGGGCGTGCTGCCCCTGGTGCTGGGCAGCGGCGCCGGGGCCGGCGCGCAGCATGCATTGGGCACCGCGGTGATCGGAGGAATGCTATCGGGCACGGTGCTCGCCATTTTCTTCGTACCCCTTTTCTTCGTGCTGGTGCGCGGCCTCTTCAAGGGCCAGTCCGCCGCGCCGGCATCGCATGCACAACCGGCCGTGGCCGCTTCCTGAGGTGTCTGCCATGAACCCATTCCGCTTTGCTCCGCTCGCGCTCGCCGCCCTGATGGCCGGCTGCAGCCTGATGCCCGCGTACCAGCAACCCGCAGCGCCCGTCCCCGAAGAATTTGCAGGTGACACAGGCGCCACCGCATCCACGCCGGTGGCCGACATCGGTTGGCGCGATGTCTTCAACGACCCGTCGCTGCAGCGCGTGATCGAGATGAGCCTCGCCAACAATCGCGACCTGCGGCTCGCGGTGCTGAACATCGAGAAGGCCCGCGCCCAGTACCGGGTGCAGGATGCGGCGCTCTTCCCGACCGTCAATGCCAGTGCCGGCGGCAGCGGCAGCCGCACGCCCGCCGACCTGTCGTCCACGGGCGAGGCCCTCACGGCGCACCAGTACAGCGCGACGCTCGGTTTCAGCGCCTACGAGCTCGACCTGTTCGGCCGCGTCCGAAGCCTGAGCGCACAGGCGCAGGAGCAATTCCTCTCCACCGCCGAGGCGCGTCGCAGCACCCAGATCAGCCTGGTGGCGGAAGTCGCGACCAGCTACCTCACGCTTGCCGCCGACCTGGACCAGCTGAAACTCGCGCGCGACACCTTGCGCAGCCAGAGTGACTCCTACCGCCTCAACCAGCGCAGCTTCGAGCTGGGTGCGGCCTCGGCGCTCACGCTGAGCCAGGCGCAGACGAGCGTCGACACCGCCCGCGTCGACGTCGAGCGCTACACCGCCCAGGTGGCGCGGGACCGCAATGCGCTGACGCTGCTCGTGGGCGCCGAAGTGCCGGACGAGCTGCTGCCGAAGGCCCTGCCCGACGGCGCCGCGGCGGCCACGAGCCCACTGGCCAGCATTCCGCCGGGGCTGCCCTCCGGGTTGCTGCAGCGCCGCCCCGACATCCTGCAGGCCGAGCGCGATCTCAAGGCCGCCAATGCCTACATCGGCGCGGCGCGCGCGGCCTTCTATCCGCGCATCAGCCTCACGGCCTCGGCGGGCACGTCCAGCAGCGAGCTCTCGGGCCTCTTCAAGGGCGGCTCGGGCAGCTGGAGCTTCGCGCCGCAGATCACGCTGCCGATCTTCGACGGCGGCGCCAACCGCGCCAACCTCCAGATCGCCACCGTCAGCCGCGACATCTCGGTGGCGCAGTATGAGAAGGCGATCCAGACAGCCTTCCGCGAGGTCTCGGATGCGTTGGCACAACGCAGCACGCTCGGCCGCCAGCTCGAGGCGCAACAGTCGCTGGTGAACGCCACAGCTGAGAGCTACAGGCTGTCGGACGCGCGCTTCCGGCGTGGCGTCGACAGCTACCTGAGCGTGCTGGATTCGCAGCGCTCGCTCTACACGGCACAGCAGAACCTCATCGCCACGCGCCTTTCGCGCCTGACCAATCTCGTGACCTTCTACAAGACGCTCGGTGGCGGCTGGGTGGAGAGTACCGGCACGCCGATTGCGAGCTTGACCCGCGACGCGCGACACTGACGAGCTGGAGCAATGTGCCCAGGTCTCCATGGACGGATTCGATCTCATCAAGACTTTTCGTGAAGTGGCGCTCAGGCGCAGCTTCTCCCGCGCCGCCCTGTCGCTCGGCGTGTCGAAGGGAACCGTCAGCCGCTACGTGACCGAACTCGAGAAGCGCAGCGGCGTGCGCCTGCTCAACCGGTCCACCCGCTCGCTGAGCCTGACTGACGCCGGAGAGTTGCTGCTGGAGCGCAGCGCGCAACTGGTGGCCATGGCCGAAACCACGCTCCACGACCTCCAGGCGCACGGCGCGCTCCCCCGTGGGCGGTTGCGCATCAGCGCGCCGCATGGCCTGATCGCGGGATGGCTTTCGAACGTGATCGCCGAATTCATCAAGCGCTACCCCGACGTATACGTCAGCCTGGTCCTCACCAACGATGCCGTCGATCTGATCGCGGAAGGTATCGATATCCACCTGACCGGCGGACGCATCGATGACATGAACCTCATCGTTCGGCGCCTCGCGCAGTTCGACATGGTGGTCTGCGCCTCGCCCGCTTACTGGGCCAAGCGCGGCATTCCGCAGACGCCGAATGATCTGAGCCGGTACGAGGTGCTGAGCTTCGCGGCCATGCCCACCACGCACCTGCCCTTCGAGACCGCGGGACGGCAGCATGAGGTGGCGGTGCACAGCCGCATGGAAGCCAACGATCCGATCGCGCTGATCGAGCTGGCGCTGCGCGGTGCTGGCGTGGCCTACGTGCCGGAGCCGCTGGCGCAGTCGCATCTGGAGCGCGGCGCGCTGGTTCCGGCGCTGCGTGAGCACATGCGCAGCGACCACTGGGTCTACGCGGCCTATTCGCAGCGCCGCCACAACAGCGCCGCGATGCGCGCGATGCTCGATTTTCTCGAACAGTCGACCGGTTCGGCCGGCGGCTTGCCGCAGTAAACCTGCTCGGCTGCCTCAACGCCTGCAACAACGTTTGCGGAGGAGGCCTCCCGCTCACTTCTCATACCGCTTCATCGACATGGTCGACGCTTCGATCTTCGACACGAAGTTCGCCGCGGCCGGGGCGTCTCGAAGCTCGCCATCGACACGTCGGAATCCTTCCTCGAGCGCCAGTGCCCGACCACGAGCCACTCGCCGTTTCGCCCGCGACGCTCTCGCGCGACACCTCAGGACACAAGCTCAGCATTCCCAGTGCCACCATCCTGCAGCGGCCGACGCACAGGCCGAGCAGCGTGCTGCGGCCGAACGTGCGGCGGTCGCGGCTGGCCCGGCGCAGGACGATGAAGCCCGTGTGGCCGTGCTCGCGGGCTTCGCACCGGTGTTCGGCAACGACCTGGGACGCGACCTGCGCTTCGTCTCCTTCCATGCGCGCGGGCAGCACGTCCAGGAGCGCAGCCAGGACACGCAGCACCGAATGACCGTGTCAAACAGTCAGTTCCAGCAGCCGCCCCGACAGCGGCGCATTCGCCAGCGTGTCGAGCGGAACGCTGTGCCGCGCCGTCGTGATAGCCAGCTTTTCGGTCTCCGCACCTTCTGACATCGGTGCAAAGGCCAGATCGGTGGCGCAAGGCACCGGCAACCCGATCACGCGATCGAGCTGCCCGTCGGCCGTGAAGCGCACCACCGACCAGCCGTCGCTCAGCGCGGTCCAGATGCCACCGTGCGCATCGAAAGCCAGGCCACTCAGGCGGCCCGAACCCTTGGGAACGGTCGCAAGTCGGCGCACGGCCCCCTGCCCTGGCTGCAGCAGCAGGATCGTTCCCGAGCCCGGCACGGCGGCATAGAGCGCCTGCCCTTGAGCATGCCAGCCGAGCGCCTGCACCAATTCACCCATGCGCCATTGCACTTCCAGCGCGCCGTCAGAGCGCACGCGGCCGATCGCGGTACCAGCCTCAGGCAGTGCTACGGCGGCCCACACCGTATCGGCTTCGCCGTTGCACGCCGCGAGCACCTGCCCCGAGAGCCATGGTGCGAAAGGCGACGACTGCCCTCCAGCCGAGATGCGCTGTGCACCGCGCTCATGCACAGCGATCACGTCGTCGCCATGGCGCAGCAGCGCGACCACCGGCGCCTCGATGGTGGCGACTTCGCGATCCTGACCGCTTGCATAGAGATGCACCGAAGGCGCGAGCGCATCGGCCCACCAGAGCCGGCTGCCGTCCGCCGACCAGAGCGGATGCGCGCCATGGAAGGCCCAGTGGCCCGGCAATGCGGTCACCGCCGCCTCGGTGCTTGGCGTCGGGTCGGTGCCGGCCGGCTGCAATTGCGCGCCCACCCGGCGTGCGGCCTCGGCCACCTCGGGTCCAAGCAACTCGAGGCGCGCGCGCGTCAGGCGGTAGGCCGGACCGGCCACGCTGATGGCGCCGCGCACCTGGCCCGCCGCGTCGACCACCGGCGCGCCCACGCAGCGCACCCCAAGCACAATCTCCTCGTCGTCGATCGCATAGCCGCGCGCCCTGGTGATGCGCAGTTCGGCCTGGAGCCGGCGCCGGTCGGTGATGGTGAGCGGCGTGAGCGGCTTCAGCACCGCGTCTCGCACGATGGCGTCGCGCGCCTCGTCGGGCATGGCCGAGAGGATCGCCTTGCCCTGGCTGGTGCAATGCACGGGCTTGCGCTGACCGAGCGCGGCGGCCGAGCGCTGGCTATGCGCCCCGTCGCAACGCTCCAACGAAATGACTTCGCGGCCATCCAGCGTGGCGAGATAACTTGTCTCACCCGTGAGGTCGCGCAACGCGCGCAGTTCGAGCGCGGCAGCGGCCACGAGGTCGGGCATGGCATAGGCTTGCCGCGCCATCTCGAAGCAGCGAAAGCCAAGGCAGTACACCTTGCGCAGCGGATCGCGCCGCACCAGCCCGCGCGCGACCAGGGTCGCGAGCAGGCGGTAAACCGTGGTGCGCGGCAGGTCGAGCAGTTCGGCCAACTCGCTCTGCGCCAGGCCTTCGGGCGCCGCGCCTATGGCATCGAGCACATCGAGCGCTTTCTCGAGGGTGCCGGTGCCCTCACCGGTGGAGTTGACCATTCGCTTTGCCTTGCTTGCCTGTTTGTCTCAGATGGTGGTACTTGACGCACCGGCAGGGGCCGGAACGCTGCTGCGGTGCATTCTATTTTTGTGACCGTCTCTCTACGATCAGGATTCCGCTGGCGAAATGCCCCGTTTCTCCATCCGTTCCCACCATTTGAGACAAGGCCATGACCATGATCCCGCCCAAGCCGCTGGCGGCCATTCCCCAGCGCGCACCCGCGCCCTTCGTTCCCGATGCGGTGCTCGACCGCCTTGCCAGGGCCACGAGCGGTTCGCTGACCACGCAGCTCTACATCAAGGGCTTTCGCCAGCCGGTGCTGCATGGCCTGACGCCGCTCAACCGGAGGATCAAGCCTTTCGCGGGCCGCGCCTACACGATGCGCTTCATCCCGGCGCGCGAGGACGTCGACGTCTACGGCAACCTCAAGACCGAACCGAGCGCCGACAACCTGCAGTGGGTGGGCGTCGAGCAGCTCGAGCCGGGCCACGTGCTGGTGATCGACAGCAACAAGGACGGCCGCGCCGCCTCGATGGGCAACATGCTCATCACGCGGATGATGATGCGCGGCGCGCGCGGCGTGGTCACCGACGGCAGCTTCCGCGACGGCACCGAGCTCAGGCAGATGGATTTCCCGATCTGGTGCACCGGCGTGACCGCGACCACCCGGCTGGCCTTCCACCACGTGGCAGACCTGCAGGTGCCGATCGGCTGCGCGGGCGTGGCGGTGTACCCGGGCGACGTGATCCACGGCGACGGCGACAACATCACCGTGATCCCGGCGCACCTGGCCGAGGAGATGGCCGATCTGTGCGAGCAGCGCGACGACATCGAGGCCTATCTCGCGCTGCGCGTGCGCGCCGGCGAGGCGCTGTGGGGCCTCTATCCGCCGAGCGACGCCACGCGCGAGCAGCACAAACAGTGGGTGGCCGATGGCCGCCCGTCCATCGCACCTGCGCAAGCCGCGCGCTGATTCTTCGAAAGCCGTTCCATGACCTCCAGGTTCACCCCCGAAGACCACGCGGCGCTCATTCGCCGCTATTTCGACGCCTGCAACGCCGCCGACTACGACGCGCTCGTCGACTGCTTCACGCCCGATGCGGTGCACTACTTCCCCGCCGGCCTGCCCGAGATCCCCTGGCGCACGGCCGACACCATCGCGAAGAAGTGGCAATGGTGCGTCGAGACGCTCGGCTCGCAATGGACCATCGACAAGCTCATCGTGAGCCACAACACGCCCGAGGCGATGATCGAGTGGACCCACTGGAAGAACAAGAGCGGCACCGCGCTGCGCGGCGCCGAGTGGTACGACTTCGACACCGAGACCGGCAAGATCAAGGAGATTCGCGCCTACTACGCGGCGCCGGCCGACAAGGACGCGAGGATCAACGAGCTCGTCGCCTTCGACTACGCGGGCCGCGGCTATCCCCTGAAGAGCAAGTAGGAACACCATGCTGCAATCCATCGAAGCGCGCACCGGCGCCACCATTGGCGAGCACTGGGCCGAATCCACGGGCGCCGAGATCGACGC
This sequence comes from Variovorax sp. LjRoot290, assembly GCF_964253985.1. Taxonomy (NCBI): domain Bacteria; kingdom Pseudomonadati; phylum Pseudomonadota; class Betaproteobacteria; order Burkholderiales; family Comamonadaceae; genus Variovorax; species Variovorax sp. LjRoot290. Next base: position 441,427 of record NZ_CAXURW020000002.1, read on the forward strand.
CGCGGTGCAGACGAGCGCCGCCACGGCCGATGCGTTCGCGGCCACGCCTGCCGCACAACGCGCCGAGCTGCTGCGCGCACTTGCGGCGGCGCTCGAAGCCGATCGCGAAGCGCTCGTCGCGCTGGCCGACCGCGAAAGCGGCCTCGGCCTGCCGCGCCTGAACGGCGAACTCGATCGCACGACCTTCCAGCTGCGCGGCTTTGCCGATGTGCTCGAACGCGGCGATGCACATGCCTTCACCAACGACGCGGCCGTGGCAGGCCCGCCGCCTGCGGGCCGGCCGCATCTAATGCGCGTTCGCGTGCCGGTCGGCCCGGTCGCGATGTTCTCGGCCAGCAACTTTCCGTTCGCGTTCTCCGTGCTCGGCGGCGACACCGCGTCGGCGCTGGCCGCGGGCTGTCCCGTCGTGGTCAAGGGTCATCCCGCGCATCCCGGCTTGTCGCGCCGCACCGCTGCGCTGGCGCAGAAAGTCGTTACCGCACAAGGCTTGGACTCTGGCGTGTTCCAGTTCGTCGAAGGCGCCTCGGTCGAGGTGGGCGTGGCGTTGGTCAAGGCGCCGGCCATCGCGGCGGTGGCGTTCACCGGGTCGTTCAAGGGCGGCACCGCACTTGCGAGGATCGCCGGCGAGCGGTCCCGCCCCATTCCGTTCTATGGCGAACTCGGTTCGGTCAATCCGCTGGTCGTGCTGCCCGCGGTCCTCGCGAAGAACGGCAGCGAGCTGGCCGGCACGCTGGCCGCATCCATCTGCCTCGGCGCGGGCCAGTTCTGCACCAGCCCCGGAGTGATCGTGGTGCCGAAGGACACGGCTGGCGACGGCTTCGTCGACGCGCTTGCCAAGGCGCTGAAGACCCTGCAACCGCACCCGATGCTGTCGACCGGCATTCGCGCGACCTTCGATCTCGGCGTGGCGCAATGGCGCGCCGCGCCACAGCTCAGGCCTCTGGTGGACGATGCGGTGGACGCTCCAGGCCTTGCGCCGCGCCCGTTCCTCGCCGAGGTGTCGGCCGCCGACTTCATCGCCGCCCATGCCCTGCACGAAGAAGTGTTCGGTGCGGCCGCGTTGGTCGTGCGCGTGGCGTCGACCGACGAAGCCGTCGACGTGCTCAAGACGATCGGCGGCTCGCTCACGGTCACGCTGTGGGGCGCCGAGGTCGAGAACGACGAAACGCGGCGCCTGGCGCGCGCCGCGACGCAAGTCGCAGGCCGCGTGCTCTTCGCGGGCGTTCCGACCGGCGTTGCCGTGACCGCCGCCCAGCACCACGGCGGCCCGTTTCCCGCATCGACGCAACCCTTCACCACGTCGGTCGGCTACGCCGCGCTCGACCGCTTCCTGCGGCCTGTGGCATTGCAGGACGCGCCCGCCTGGTTGCTCGAACGAAAGGGCATGCCATGCTGAGACACGTCGTGCTGTTCCGGCGCAAGCCGGAGGTGGCCAAGGACGAAGCGCTGGAGAAGTCGCTCGCCGACCGCATGGCCGCGCTGGGCGCACGCATCCCTGCGATCGCCGGTTGGAAGTTTGCCCCCAACGAGCTGGCGCGCCCGCCCGTCACCTGGGACTACGTGCTCGAAGCCGAGGTGGGCGATGCGGGGGCGCTCGACGCCTATCTGTCCCATCCGCAGCACCGGGCGCTGGTCGCCGACCTCAAGCCATACTTCGAGTGGGCGGCGGTGGACTACACGGCGTGAGCGACGTCAGGCCGCTGACGTCGCCGATCCAGCTGAGCGCCGGGAATGCGTGGGTGCGCATCGCACCGCAATTCGGTGGCCGCATCACGGATGCCTGGCTTGAGGAGGCTGACGGGTCGGTGCGAGCGGTGCTGCACCCCTGCCCGGAATCATCAGCGCCGCGACTGCCGTGGCCCAAGGGCGGCTTGTACGCGCTCATTCCCTACAGCGGCCGCATCGGCCATTCGCGCCTGCAGCACGAAGGACAGCTCGTGCACCTCGCCGCGCACCCGGGCGGCGAGCCGCACACATTGCATGGCATCGCGCAGCAGCGCCGCTGGATGCCGGTGCGGATCAGCCAGGACCACGCCGTCCTGCGCTACCGCCATCGGCCGGACGTGCATTGGCCATGGCATTTCGAAGCGTTGCTCGAGTTCGCGTTGAGCGCACGGCGTTTGCGCATCGGCATGCGGCTGCGCAATCTCGACACGCGCACGATGCCGGCCGGGATCGGACTGCACCCATATCTTCCGCACGCGCCGGGCACCTCGCTGCAGTTCGATGCCGGGGCGCCCTGGCCCTTCGACGCGGATTACCTTGCACAAGCGCTACCAGGCGCGCCGGAGGGGCCACGCCGCATCGCAGTGCCGGCGGCCCAGTTCGAGTCCGGCGAGGTCACCTTGTTTCACGGCGATTGGACGGGCACCCTCACGCTGACGCGCGACGACGGGACGACGCTGCGTGTGCGCGCCGATGGCGCGCTGACGCATCTGGTGGTCCACCGGCCTGCCGACGCGCCCTATGTCTGCATCGAGCCCGTCAGTCACGTGGCCGACGGCTTCAACCTGCACGCGCGCGGCGTGCCCGGCACGGGCACACGCATCCTCGCTCCAGGCGAAACGCTGCAGGGCAGCGTGGAGATCGGTTGCGGTCAGGAAGTCGCGTAGCGCTGCAGTACCTCTGGATCGGGCTCGAAGCCGATGCCGGGACGTTGTGCGATGCCCATGCGGCCGCGCTCGGGCAGCTGCGGCTCGCCACCGACCCAGGCTTGCGGCTCGACGTAGAGGTGCTCGAACATGCCGAACTCGTCGAGCGCCGCGGCCATCTGCAGCGTGGCACAGTGGCCCGGCCCGAAGTACGGCGAATGCGGCATCAGCATTTGTCCGTTGGCACGCGCGACGGCGGCCACACGCAGGAACTCGCTGACGCCGCCGACTTTGGTGATGCTGGGCTGCGGATAGCGCACGGCCTGCGCCAGATGCCCGAACTCCTGGGCGGTGCAGGCGTTCTCGCCCGCGGCAATGGCCAGCCCAAGCGCGCCCAGGCGCCGCAACGCGTCCCAGTCCTCGGGTGGAAAGACCGGTTCCTCGAGCCAAAGCGTGTCGAGCGCCACGAGCTCGGGGATCACGCTGGCTGCACGGTCCTCGGTCCAGCTGCAGTTGACGTCCACCGTGAAGCTGATCGCGCGATCGATGGCGCCGCGGCCGGCGCGGATCTCGGGCATCGTCACCTCGTGCAGCTTGATCGAGCGATAGCCTTCCCGCGCGGCCTTCTCGCAGTAGCGCGCCACGAGCTCGGTCGAGCCGTAGCGCACCAAGCTGGCATAGGCATCCACGTGCTCGCGCTTGCGCCTGCCCGCGATCAGGGTCGCGAGATCGACACCCTCCGCCTTGGCCTTGAGATCCCACAGCGCGATGTCGATGCCCGACAGCGCGAAGATGGTCAGGCCGTAGCGGCCGAAGAGCGCAAGGCGGCGCTGCAGCTCGAGATTGAGCGCCGCCGGGTCGTCGACGGTGCGCCCCACGAGCGGCGGTGCCACCAGGTCACGGATGTGCGCGGCCACCGCGCGGCTGCAGAAGTAGCCGAAGGCCTCGCCCCATCCGACCAGGCCGGTGTCAGTGGTGATGCGTACCAGCACCATGTCGAGCGTGTGCCAGCGCTGCGGCGTGATGCCGACGCCGGCGCCGCCGTCCTCGAAGGGGATGGAAAGCGTGATGGGGTCGATGGCGGTGATCTTCATGGTTCTACCATTCATGGATGCGTTCAACGGCGCCGACGTATCCGTTGTTGGCGGCCCAGCCGCCCATGGCGTGGGTGCCGACGAGGGCCGGGTCTTCGGCCGGCACAGTGGACAGCACCTCGGCGGCGTGGACCTCCGCATCGTCCATCGGCCGGTAGCCGAGCCGGAAGGCAGCCTCGTTGTCGAAGAAGCCGCGCGTGTTGTTGGACACGCCGTACACCACCGCATAGCGCAGCTGCGGATGCGAAAGCCCGATGCGCACCAGCTGCGCCAGGTCGCGCCAGCTCACCCAGATCGAGAGGCGCCGGCGATCCGCGGGCTTGTCGTCCGCATAGCCGATGCGGACGCACAGCACGCGCAAGCCATGCTTGTCGGCGTACATCGCGCCGGCCTGCTCGCCGAAGGCCTTGGTCAGGCCGTAGCGGCTGTCGGGCCGAAGCAGCACGCCGGTTCCGATGCGGCGGGTGCGCGGGTAGTAGCCCACTACGTGGTGCGAACTCGCGAACACCACGCGCTCGACGCCGGCCTCGCGCGCGGCGTCGAAGACATTGAAGGCGCCGCGCACGTTGCCGTCGATCTGGGCCTCCATGTCGGCGTCGGTGGTGCAGCCGGCCAGGTGCACCACGGCGCGCACGCCCTGCATGGCGCGGCGCAGCGCGGCTCGGTCGGCGATGTCGCCGACCACGGATTCCTCGTTGTCGGAGAGGCTGGAGATGGGCTGGCGGTCCAGCAGGCGCAGCTTCAGCCGGTCGGGCGCGAGCTCACGTCGCAGCCCGGTCCCGACAATGCCGGCGGCACCGGTGATGAGAATGGTCATTTCAGTTCCCCATGAACATGTGCGGCAGCGTGAGCGAGAACGCGGGCACGTAGGTGACCAGCATCAAGCACACCAGCAGCGCGCCGTAGAAGGGCCAGATCGATTTCATCACCTCGCCCACGGTGACGCCGCCGATAGCGCAGCCGACGAACTGCGTGGTACCTACCGGCGGCGTGTTCAGGCCGAGCGCGCAGTTGATGAGCATGACCATGCCGAACTGCGTCGGGTCCATGCCGAACTTCTGCGCGATGGGCAGGAAGATCGGCGTGCAGATCAGGATGGTGCTGCCCATGTCCATGAAGGTGCCGAGCAGGAACAGGATCACGTTGATGGTCAGGAAGATCACCCACGGCTTGTCGGAAATACCTTCCATAAATTCGCCCGCGAGGTCCGGCACCGAGTACAGACCCATGAGGTACTGGAACATCGTCGAGGCGCCGATCAGCAGCAGGATGACGCCGGTGGTCTTCGAGGCCCTGGCGGCCGCCTTCATGAAGGCGCTCCATGTCATGGTGCGGTAGAGGAAGAAGGTCAGGACGATCGAGTAGATCACCGCGATCGAGGCCGACTCGGTGGCCGTGAATACGCCGCTGATGATGCCGGCAAGGATGATGAGCACCACCAGCAGGCCCGGCGCGGCCGCGGCGAGTGAGCGCAGCACCACGTCCACTGCCGCGCGCTTCATCGCCGGGTAGCCGCGCTTGACGGCCACGAAATACGCCGCCGCGAGATTGCACAGCGTGAGCAGCAGCGCAGGCACGATGCCGGCCAGGATCAGCGATCCGATCGAGGCCGCGCCGCCGGCGGCCAGCGCGAAGATGATCATGTTGTGGCTCGTGGGCATGAGCGCGCCGACCAGCGCCGCGTGCGTTGTCACGTTGACCGCGTAGTCGGCGTGGTAGCCCTCGCGCTTCATCATCGGGATCATGACCGAGCCCATGGCCGACACGTCGGCCACCGGAGAGCCCGCGACACCGCCGAACAGCGTGCATGAAACCACGTTCGACAGGCCCAGCCCGCCGCGAATGTGGCCGACCAGGTTCTTGGCTGCGGCCACGATCTTGTCGGCGATGCCGCCATGCAGCATCAGCTCGCCGTTGAACACGAAGAACGGGATGGCGAGGAACGAGAACACGTTCATGCCCGACATCATTTGCTGGAACAGGACGGCCAGCGGCAACCCCTCGTAGAGGATGGTGCAGACCGCCGACAGCGCGATGGCGAAGGCCACCGGCACGCCCATGGCGAGAAAGCCGAAGAAGGCCACGGCGAGAATGGTCAGTGCCATGCGGGCTCCACTTCCTGCCCGCGCAGCGCGGCGATGACGTGCTCGATGGAGAAGAGCACGATCAGAGCGCCCGAAACGACCAACGGCACGTAGCGCAGCCCTTCGGACACGCCCAGCCCCGAGATCTTGTAGTTCATGACCGAGACGCCCAGCAGCCAGCCGTTGTAGACCATGGCCGTGCCGAACAGGGCGACCAGCACATGGATCACGAGCTCGACGCCTTCACGCACCCGGTCGGGCGCGAGCACCAGCAGGGACTCCATGCCGATGTGGCCCGCATCGCGCACGCCCACGGCGGCGGCGATCAGGGTGACATAGAGCACCAGCAGCAGGGCCAGGCTTTCCGCCCAGGCCGGTGGATTGTTCAGGACGTAGCGGCCGAACACCTGCCAGGCCACGGTGACCACGATCAGCAGCAGGCCGGCGACCGCGAGGTACATGCCGTAGCGCGCCAGCGTGGCGTTGAAGGAGGTGAGCGGACTGCGCGCAGGCTGCACGCGAGCTGCAAGATCGACGGACATGGAATGGCTCCGCGGACGGGGGTGCGCCCGCGCGCCTACCGGGTGTCCTCGATCCGCTTGACGAGGCTCTTGAGCTCCGGCGCGGCGGCGTACTTGTCGTAGACGGGTCGCACGGCCTTGATGAAGGCGGCGCGGTCCGTGATCGGCACGATCTGCGAGCCGCGGGCGACGACGGCTTCGCGCGCTTTCTTCACGCGTTCGTCCAGCAGCCCGCGCATGTAGGGCACCGAGTCCTTGGCTGCCTGGCGGACGAGATCGCGGTCGGCCTGTGGCAGGCGGTCCCAGACGGCCTTCGAGAACACGACCACGCAGGGCAGCAGCGTGTGCTCGGTCAGGTTGTAGTACTTGGCGTTCTCGAAGTGGCGCGAGGTCTGGTAGGAGAGGACGCTGTTCTCGGCGGCATCGATGATCCCGGTGGACAGCGCTGTGTACACCTCGCCGTACGGCAGCGGCGTGGCGCTTGCGCCCAACGCCTCGGTCATGGCGACGAACATGTCGGATTGCTGCACGCGCAGCTTCAGCCCCTTCATGTCTGCCAGCGAGCGGATGGGCTTCTTCGAGTAGACCGAGCGCGCGCCGTCGTCGTACCACGCGAGGCCCACGAGGCCCTGCTTCTCCATGGCCTTGAGAATCTCGTCGCCGATGGGACCATCGAGCACCGCATGCATGTGCGCCTCGTCGCGAAACACGAAGGGCAGCGAAGGCGCAATGCTCTCAGGCACCATGTTGTTGAGCGGCGCCAGGCTCAGACGCGCCATGTCCAGGCCGCCGATCTTCAACTGCTCGATGGTGTCGCGCTCAGTGCCCAGCGCGCTGTTGGCATAGACCTTGAGCTTCAGTCGGCCCTTGCTGCGCTCCTCGAGCAGCTTGCCCATCTGCTTGACGCCCTCGACGGTTGGGTAGTCGGGCACCTGGGTCTCCGCCACACGGAAGTCCCGGGCCTGGACGGAAAGCGCAAGCGCGGCCGCGGCGATCGCCGCCGCTGCCCGCAGGCGCAGGAAAGTACGCTGGACGTGCATGTTGTCTCCTTTGTTGGAATCAATGACCGGCTCCCGGAACACACCAGCCGGTACTGCTGGCGAGCCCCTGCCCGACCTCCCAATCGCCGTCTGCGGTCCAGTGGAAGAGTCGATGGGCGATTATTGGAGGCAGGCGTGCGCCTTCGCACAACGCTCCGAATGCCGATGCGGCGATTCGTCCCACTGGACGGGACAGAGCCGCCGCGCACGGGCACCAGGCGCATGCAACAACATCAGCGGCAAGACCGGCTGGACAGCGGCACAGAGATTTCGCGCGAGGCGTGCCTTCCGCCGAAACGCGGGTACGCGCCATGGGCCCCGCTCGGGTTTTCCCTCCGAATCGGCACAACGTCTCAACCGTTGGGATCGGCCCTGCGGATCTTCAGGCAGCCCGTCGCCATCGGACAAGTTCGCTTCTATCGTGCGTCTCCCTGACCACGGAGATAGCGATGAACGAACGAAAAGAACCGGCCCGTCGGCGCGACCTTCTCAAGACCGGCCTGGCACTCGCCGCGAGCGCTGCAGCCGGCACAGCGGGTGCGCAGCACGGCTGGGTACCCTCGTCGCGATACCCCGATCCGGCCGTCGAGATCCTCGACCCTTCGTTCGCAAGGTACCGCTTGTTCAGCGCCAGCGTCGAGCGCAGCGCCTTGTCCAGGAGCCAACCCCTCAGATCTACTCGTGCGCGCGTTGTTCGGCCGGACGCGCGGCGCGCGGCCGCACAAGCGCGCTTTTTGCGTTGGGCGACCGGCGGAAGGCCTTGCTCTGACGTGGCCTCAGCCACGCTGGAAACCTGCGGCGCGTCGACGCAAGTCCTACCTCTACACGCTCGCCCACTCCAAGGTCCAACCAGGCTGACGCCGAACGCCCGGAGGATGTGTTTGACTCCTGGTGGGGAGCGCGGCCGCGGCGATGCAGAAGTGGCTCGCCGCCAGCGACATCAAGGAAGACGCCCTCTTCCGCCGCATCCACAAAGGGAGGCCAACTCGGTGAGCCGCTGGCGCCAACTGCAATGCGCGACATCGTCAAGGAGCGATGTGTGATGGCGGACCTTGAAAGGAAATTTTTGCGCACTCACTAAGAGCCGGCTTCGTGTGGAGGTCGGCCGGCGGAACGTGTCGCTCCCCGCGGAAATCGCGCTTGGCAGCCTTACTCATTGAGATCATACGGTCGGTGCTTTGCAGGCGCTGGGAGATAGCTTCGGCGCGGCGCATCGAGGTCATGACATTCCAAAAAATGAGCGCTGCCCTGGTCAATTTTGAGTCGGCAGACTCCGCTTTGGGTGATCAGATTTCGGTCGGCGCCCACAGGTCAGTGCTTCAGAACGACCTTGCCCGGACTGCCGGCGGCGACAGCCGCCTGGGCCGCACCGATATGCTCCAGCCGGAACGTCTTGGCGATGGGAATGATCAACACGCCGCGCGAAGCGGCGCTGGCCACGGCCGCCAGCGTGCCCGCGTCGGCGTGGTGGTAGAGCTCATGAATGCGCACGCGGTTGCCGGTGTTGGCCCCCTCGGGCACCGGAACGATGCTGGCGACCTGGCCACCGTCGCGCACGTGCCGTATGAGATTGAGCGCCACCGGGGCCGCAGCGCTGATCGCATAGTCGAAGGTGGCGCCCGCCGGCGCCGCGGTGATGTCGAGCGCTTCGCCAGCCAGTTGGCGCGCCTCTTCTATCCGATCGGGTCGAACGCCGGCCACTGGCTTCGCACCGATTTCCTGCAGGTACTGGATCGCGGCACGACCGACCGCACCGAGACTACCCGCAATCAGCACACGGGCACCCGCGCCCACACCAAGCGCATCGACCGACTGGCGCCCCGTCAGACCGGCTTTCGGCAACGTAGCGCCTTGCTCGAAGCTGAGATTGGCCGGAAGCTTGGCGACGGCCGTGGCAGGCACCACCCCATACTCCGCATGGGCGCCCCTGCCATTGAGCGCAAAGTCGGCGATCACCCGATCGCCGATTGAGAACCCGCTCACGCCACTCCCAACGCCCGCCACGACACCGGCAGCGTCGCCGCCCAGCACCGCCGGGAGTTCCAACGGGATGAACTGGGCCATGTCGCCCTTGCGGACCATCAAGTCGAAAGGGTTGACCGCGGAAGCTTCGATCTTGATCAGAATCTCGCCGGCTGCCGGCTGCCGGCTCGGGAATGGGGATGTCATCGATCGCGAATCGATCGATGTCGCCGTACGAATGTAGACGGGCAGCTTTCATGGATCGGCACCTCGGCAGTTGGTGGTTGATGTGCGATTGGGTTCAATATCCGTCCGGCCGGATCACTTCAACCGAAGACGGGTGCGAGACCGTCCCAACACAAGTACTTGAGTTCCAGGAATTCTTCGATGCCATGGTGTGAGCCCTCGCGACCCAGCCCACTCTGCTTCACCCCTCCGAAGGGTGCCACTTCGTTGGAAATCAGGCCGCAGTTGATTCCGATCATCCCGGCCTCAATGGCCGCGGACGCACGCCAGATGCGGGCGGCGTCGCGGCTGTACAGATAGGCGGCAAGTCCGAATTCAGTCGCATTGGCGATTGCGAACGCTTCCTCGTCCTGCTCGAAACGAAAGAGCGGCGCGAGCGGTCCGAACGTTTCTTCCCGCGCGAGGGCCATCTGCGACGTAGCGCCAGCAACGACCGTCGGCTCGAAGAAGCGACCACCGAGCGCATGGCGGCGCCCGCCGTGCAACACCGTCGCTCCCTGCTCGACGGCGTCTGCAATGTGTTCCTCCACCTTTGCGACAGCGGCGTCATCGATCAACGGGCCGAGCTGCACGTCAGCTTCCAGGCCATTGCCCACCCGCAAACTCCGAACACGCTCGACCAACTTGACGGAGAACGCCTCGTACACGCCGGCCTGAACGAGCACCCGGTTGGCGCTGATGCACGCCTGGCCGGTGTTGCGGAACTTCGCCGCGACCACGCCATCCGCGGCAGCGTCCAGGTCCGCGTCATCGAAGATGATGAAAGGTGCGTTGCCCCCCAGCTCCATCGAGCATTTTTTGATGGTTCCGGCCGCTTGCGCCAGCAACACGCGGCCTACTTCGGTCGAACCGGTGAAGGTGATCTTGCGCACGAGAGGATGCGATGTGAGCTGGTTCCCAATGTCGCGCGTGTCGTTTCCGGTCAGGACATTGAACACCCCCGCCGGGACGCCGGCGCGCCGTCCCAGTTCGGCCAGCGCCAAGGCGGTGAGCGGCGTCTGACTCGCGGGCTTGACCACCATGCTGCAGCCGGCGGCCAGCGCCGGACCCGCCTTGCGCGTGATCATCGCCGCGGGAAAATTCCAGGGCGTGATGGCTGCGCAGACCCCGATCGGCTCCTTCAGCACCACGATGCGCTGGGTGTCCTTCGGCGCCGGGATCACATCCCCGCGGACGCGCTTTGCTTCCTCGGAGAACCACTGCAGGAACGACGCCGCGTATTGAATCTCTGTTTTCGCCTCCGCCAGCGGCTTTCCTTCCTCGAGCGTGATCAGGGTCGCCAGATCGTCGCCGTGAAGCATCATCAGGTCATACCAGCGGCGCAGGATCTCGGATCGGTGCTTGGCCGTTGTCCGGCGCCACGCAAGGAAGGCGCGGTGCGCAACTTCGATGGCATGTGCCGTCTCATCCTGCCTAAGGCGAGGCAGGTCCGCGAGCGGCTCGTCGGTGGCAGGATTGCGCAGGGTGTACTTGCCGTGCGGCGTGTCAGTGATCCACTCGCCTCCAACAAAAGCGGCGTTGCGAAGCAGCTCGGGATCATTCAGCAGGTTGTTCATAGTGGGTCGCTTTGCGAGCTGCATCAGCCGATGCGCTTCGGTTCGAACTGGATGGGCAAGGGCGTCGCCAGGCCAGCAGAGCGGGCGAGGTCGAGAATCATTCCCGCGACCACCACATCCTGCAGGCCGGAGCCGACCGACTTGTACATCGCGACCCCGCCCTCGCCGTTGGTTCGCTTCACCTTGCCGCACATCAGATCGTTGAGGCTGAAGCACTTTCTATCGGGTTCAATGCCCGCCTGCCGGGCGGCCAGCATGTCTCCCGACTCCTCGAGCACCTCTTCGACGTTGTCGCACACGATCAGCTCGGCGCGCGCCACCACGCTGCTGTCGACCTCCCGCTGGTCGGGAAGCGTCGACCCGATGGACACGACGGTTGCGTGGGGTTCCAACCAGGCGCCCTGCAGGATGGGCTTCTCTCCGTAGGAGCGGGCCGCGGCCAGCACGATGTCGGCGCCACCCACCGCTTCGGCAGCCGAATCGAATACGCGCACATGGACGCCCAACTCTGCGCCAATGCCGTCGGCGAACGCAGCCCGCTTCGCGGGCGTCGGGCTGTAGACCCGAATCTCCTGGAGCTCGCGCACTGCGGCGATGGCCAGCGTGTGCATGCGTGCTTCCAGACCGCTCCCCAGGACGGCAAGGCGGGCACCTCCTTGCGGCGCCAGATGATCCAGGGCGGCCGCGGACGTTGCCGCCGTTCGATACGCGGTCACCAGGTTTCCGTCGAGGATCGCAGCGAGCGAGCCTGTTGTCGCGTCGAACAGAACCACGACGTACTCGAGCTGCCGACCTTCTTGCCCGAAGGCCATGCCCATCAGCTTGGCGCCGTAGTAGCGGGATCCCGGCGGCACCGCCGTCATGGTTCGCAGCGAAGCGCGCTCTGCCGCTCCTGCAGCAATCGTACGTCGGGGGACGGCATGGGGTCCAAAGGCTCGTGCATACGTTTCCTGCAGGACCCGCACTGCGGGCAGCCACTGAAAAACGGCAGCGGCAGTCTCGGAAGATACGAACAAGGGTGCGCCGGCCGCGGCGCTTGAGGAGGGATTCACGTTAGAGGTCTTCATTCGAACTTGAGGTTGGCGTCGCGGATAACGCGTTGGTAGAGGTCTCTGTCGTAACGCACCTGCTCGATCAGCTCGCGCGGAGACCCGGAACGGGGGATCATCCCGAGTTCGCGGAAGCGCGCTTTCAGCCCCTGGTTCTGCAAGGCGACGTTCAGCGCGTCGTTCAAGCGATCGATGACGGGTTGGGGAGTGCCCAGCGGCGCGAACATGCCGAGCCACGAGTTCGTCTCCAGTCCTTTCAGGCCCGCCTCGGCGACCGTAGGGACGTCCGACATGCGGGGATCCCGCTGGTTGCCGGAAACCGCAAGGATCCTCACCTTCCCTGTGCTCGCCAGCTGGGTGGCTGTGGCGTCGAAGGTGAGGTCGATGCGGCCTGCTGCCACTTCGGTCAGCGCGCCGGATGTCGATCGATAGGGAATGTGGACGAGGTGGGTACGCGTCAAGGACTTGAGAAGCTCACCACCCAGGTGCGCTCCGCTGCCAGGGCCGGCACTGCCGTAGGTCAGCTTGCCGGGGTTCTTGCGGGCGTATTCGATGAACTCCTGCAGGGTCTTCACGGGCAGCGCCGCATTGACGACCACCGCGACCGGGTACACCGATGCGATGCCCACCGGCGCAGCCGCCGTCAGGGCGTCGTACTTCACCGAAGGGTCGACCAGCGGGAGGATGCTGTAGGCGATGTTCGTGAGCAGCACGGTGTTCCCATCAGGCTTCGCCGCGAAAACTGCGGAAGTTCCGATGCGCGTCCCACCGCCTGGCCGGTTCTCGACCACGACCGGCTGCCCTAATACCAGTCCCAACTGCTCGCAGATGACCCGCGCGCCGATGTCGGTGATCCCGCCCGCCGCATAGGGCACGATCACGCGAAGCACCTCGGCGGCCCCGGCCGATGAAATCAGCAAGCAGCCGAGTGCGCTGAGAACCGCGCGGCGCGCAAGGGACTTCATGGTCTTGTCTCCCTGACCGCTTCAGCAGGGATGCCGTCCGACCATGAACGCGCTGTCCGGGTCGGATGTGACCGGAAGACCGGATGCGGCCAATCCCTGTCGGAACATTTTCATGAACCGGTCGGGAACGCGCATGGCCGGTGCTCGCAGCGGACCGCCGTTGAAGCCCGCCAGCCAGTCCTGGTACTTCCACATCGTGCGGTTGAGGACCGACGTCCCGCCGATATAGGCCTGGGTCGCCGCCCCGTTCGCGCCCCGCGCCGGGTTGACCTTCCAGTACATCTCCATGGCCTGTTCCCACTCGCCCTTGCGGGCGAGTTCGAAGGCGCGGGGATAGTAGTCGCTCATCCACTGCGTGTTGCTGGTGCCGGAGAACTGCATCTTCATCACGCTCATGAGCGGGATGGCGTCACCCTCGATCGGACAGCTGATGACCACCTCGTTGCGGAAGTGATGGTACATCTCGCAGATGCCGGCGGGCAGTGGAAAGCCCTGCTCGGACTTGATTGCCACGATGTTCGGACACGCTTGCAGAAGTCGTCGAACCAGCGCAACCGACATGCCTGCAGGATGAATGCGTTCGAATCCCCAGGCAGGCAAGGGAAACAGCATCACAGCCAGCTTTGTAGCCTCGCAGAATTCCTTGGTGTAGTCGTAGACCTCCTGCTCCGTTGTCGGCCAGAACTGCGCGGGATACGAGAGCAGCACCATGGTGGCCCCGGCGGCTTCCGCCAGCTTGACCGCCTCGATGTTCTCCGCCAGCGTGTTGAAGGCCGCATGGAAGAACAGTCCGAAGCCGGGACCCGCAGTTTCCGCCGCCCACGCGGTGAACGTGGCGTTCTCCTCCGGCGTGATGGCGACCTCGGAGCACAACAGCGTGTGCTTGAATCCGAGCTCCTTGGCAAGCGCGACGTCATGGCGAATGCCGCGCTCATTCAATTGCTTGAGATCGGTCGAGTAGCTGGGGATGGTCACGGCCGAACAGCCGACCAGGTTCTCCCGGGCCCAGGCCCGGGCGTCTGCGCGCTTGTAAGGAAGCATGGTGGGTATTGACTCGCTTGTGAGGGATGGCCGCCGTGCTCGCGGGAGTCGCGGCACGGAACGCGATAAGACTGTAGGTTCGTAGCGCGCAAAGGGCGAGGGGGCGCACGCGATAGCAGCTATCCGCTCGGGCGAAAGCTCAGGCAGCGTCGCCTCCGGCAAGAACTTCCGGCGCCATTGAAAGCAGCAGCCCATGGATCTCCCGAGTCGCCAGCGTGTGCGGCCGGTGGCGTGCGACCGCGAGTACCACTGCACGCGCAAGCACTGGCTCCACAATCTTCAATGCGACGAGACGATTCCGCTCGTGCGGAGCTATTGACAGGGAGGTGATCGCATAGCCCGCGGCGGATGCTGCGACCTCATGCTGCAAACGGATGGAGTTCGCCTCGGCCGCAATCCGCAGCGTGAGCCCCATCTTGCGCGCGAGCAAAGCCAGCCTCTCTCGCAGTGGGTGGGGGTCACCAGGAAGCACCAGCGGCAGCTTGGCGACCTCTTCGAAGCGGATTTCCTGCCGGCCCGCAAGCGGATCGCTGCTGGCAACGACGAGGCAAAGAGCACCCTCCATCAGAACTGGCTCGTCAGCACTGATCTCGCCACCGTCGCGCAGCAGCAAGGAGAGGTCCAATCGACCCTGGTCCAACATTTCCTGCAGCTGCGAACTCGAGCCTTCCGTCAGGTGCAAGCGCACCTGCGGAAACTGCTTCAGGACTCGCTGGTATAGCGGGCCGGCAAGCTCCGGCACCGTCGAAGGCAACAGCCCAAGGCGCACGTCTCCGACAGGCACTCCCCGGCTCGCGCGAACCTCATCGGCAAAGCTTTCCGACTCGGCGATCAGCCCCTTGATCCGGGGATACAGCTGCTGCCCGAGTTCCGTCAGAACCACCCCGCGGCCGGTCCGGCGGAACAGGCGCGAGCCTGCGTCACCCTCAAGTTGAGCGATATGCCGGCTGACGACGGATTGCGGAACATCTGCCGCCAGGGCCGCGCGCGAGACCGACCCCAGCTCCGCGACTTTGACGAAGTGGTGCCAACCGGCGTCGATGACGGACTTCATGCCTCCAATTCTCCCCCCTCCCCATCGGCGGCGCGGCGGGCTCGCTTACATGGGCGTGCCGAGGTATTGATACGTCTGCAGCAGGAGAGCGGCCGATCTCTGCGGGTTCGGTACCGGCTCCTGCTCATACTTGCACAGCTGCAGCGATGCGTCCCAAACGGTCTTCACTCGCTCGAACCGTCGCTTCGTATAGGCCGCCAGTGCCTCCTGGACGTCCGGCTGAGCCTTCAAGCATTGTGCGAGGACCACGGCATCCTCGATAGCCATGCCGCCGCCGGAAGTCATCTGCGGGGTCGGCGAGTGCGCCGCATCGCCCAGGAGCGCGACCCGGCCGCGATGCCACGGGGCGGGCAGGAGGGTGATGTCGAAAGGACGGACCAAGACCTGCTGGGGCGTGGTGACGAGCGCCAGCGCATCCTGGATTACAGGGGCAGAAAAGCCGTCCAGCCGCTCGCGCACGAGAACATGCAGCTGGTCGTCCGGCCAGTGAAGGTGCTGGGCACTGTTCTCCAGAAAGAACAGATAGCACGTCTCCTTGGACGTCGGCAGCGCGCCCACGGTGCGCTTGCCATCCGGCGAGCGGTAAAGGCAGAAGCCGTCGACCTCGGGCGGCCGTGGCGCGTTGAAACGCCAGGCACTCTGGCCTGCGAACCGCACCCGATGCTCGGGACCGAAGAGTTGTTCCCGCAGCTTCGAGTACGCGCCGTCTGCGGCAACCACGAGGTCGTATGCAGCCTCGCGCCGGTCGGAGAACACGACTTCCACCCGGTCGCCACGATCGATCACGTTCTCGGCTGTGAGGCCGCGCTCCATGGTCGCTCCAGCCTCACTGGCCGCGGTCTCGAGGATTCGGGCGAGCTCCGGACGGCGAATGCCGATGCCGGGCGGTGTCGGATTCGACATGAGCAAGTGCCCGGCGGCGTCGTGCTGCTTAAACAGCTCGAAACGCAGGCCGCTTTCGAGGCAAGGCTCGGCCAGCCAGATCTCCGACAGCGCCCGCATCGTGTTGTGAAGCAGGCAAATGCCGGAGCCGACAGTAGATCTGACCGGTTGGATGTCGATGCAATGTGTCTCCACGCCTGCCTTGGCCAGCGCGTAGGCCGCCGTGGCACCGCCGATGCCGCTTCCAACCACAAGCGCGCGTTTGGCTCTACTCATGTTTTTGTCTCCTGTTACTGGTTCTAGTGAGGCGGTCCATCGCCTTCGAGAGTTGATTCAAAGAAAGATCACTTCGCGGCCAACTCGTTCCGCTTGGATTCAGGCGCTTCGCGGATGGAGGTGCGCGCTGCGGCCGCGCAACTGCAGGAAGAAGCAGAAGGCGACGGCGCCGATGGCGACGGCGGCCCACCCAATGGCCGCGTAGCCATAGAACTTGACCAAGGTCCCGCCCAGGATTGGACCGATGGCCGAACCGATCATCATCATCGCGGGCGTGGCGGAAACAGCCCGCCCCATCGGGTCCAGCTTGGCCAGCATTCCGAACGTGAAGATGTGCGTGAAGATCACGGTGGAGACGAAGAAGGCTCCTGCGGCTGCATACGCAGGAAATGCTGTACTCGATACCAGGCTCAACACCAATGCCGCCTGCGCCACCACCCCGGCAAGCACGACTTTCCGGGCATCCAGCCTGTGCTGCAGCATGGCGGCGATCGCACCGGGCGCGAGGTTGACCACCCCGACGACGATCAATAGCGCATGCAGATCGGAAGCGGTGTACCCGCGGTCGGCGCCCATTCGCTCCATGAAGCTGAACACCATGGCTTGCGTCACGTTCATCAGGCTGATGCCGGCCATCGCGCACCATGCCGCCTTCGGCAGCGGGTGCGCACTCGGAGCGCGCGCCGCTGCTGCGGCGGGGACGGGCCGGGCGCTCGGAAACGCCAAGGCCGTGATGCCGCACGCGGCGAGCATGATCCCGCCGAAGACGGCAAAGAGTCCCGGCCCCCCGACCGCGGCGATGATCTGGGGCGCGGACACCATGTAGGCGATACCGAAGAACCCCACCGCCACCTGCATGAAGCCGAAGAGCCGATGCGGGTTGCTCGTGAGGGCGACGGTGCCGTGCGTGACACTCAATCCAAGCCCGGTGGCAAGACCACCCACTACATGCAGGACGGCAAGCGTTTCGAACTGGCTGGTGCGCATGCAGGCCAG
Organism: Variovorax sp. LjRoot290; assembly: GCF_964253985.1. Classification (NCBI taxonomy): domain Bacteria; kingdom Pseudomonadati; phylum Pseudomonadota; class Betaproteobacteria; order Burkholderiales; family Comamonadaceae; genus Variovorax; species Variovorax sp. LjRoot290. The sequence continues at coordinate 458,784 of NZ_CAXURW020000002.1, forward strand.
GAAAGCGGCACCTGCGACGGCGTAGGCAACGGGAACGATCCAGCGCCCGCGCACGCGGTGAAAGCGGGGCGCCAAGATCATGCTCGCCATGACGCCACTAGCCAGGAACAAGGTTGCCAGCGCACCCGCCTGCTGGGGGTCGAAGCCGAAACGCGCAATCAAGGTACCGACCCACACTGGCAGCGCGACGATGTCCACCATACCCGCACAGTGCGCCGCCATCAACGCGATTCGCGCGCGCAGGTTGTCCGTCGAAGTCATTGCAAGCCCCTTGGAAAGGTTGTCACTCATTAATGGCGGGTTCACTGATAAATAGCGCACCTGCCGCATCGCGCTCCACCATGACAGGCGTGAGCGATTGCCCGACACACGGGCCGTTCGTGCAGAACCCGGTGTCGATGTCGAACACCGCGCCGTGCCCGTAGCAGACGATCGATTGCCCGTCGGCGCTCAGATACGCGTCCTTTCGCCAGGCCAGCGGCGCCCCGTTGACATGCGGGCAGGCATCCAGCCATCCCCTCACGTCGCCGCCGCGCCGGACCACGAACATCGTGTCCCGGGACGCGCCTCTCGGGTCGAATCCGCGCGCTGCCCCGTCGGGAAGCTCGTCGACCCTGCACAGGTACGTTCGCATGGCGGCTCTTCATCTCGCCTAGCCGGCCGGCGGCGCGCCACCGGGCGCCCACTTCTCACGGTGCTGGAACAGGAAGATCTGCGATTCATCCACCTGCATCGGTGCTTCGCGGGCGACCCATGCGTCGTCGTGCAGGTCCATGTCCGCGTCGTACTCCACATGACAGCCGACGGGGCTATTGAAGTACCAGAACCAGTTGGATCCGAACTTGTGCCGCCCAGGACCCCAGAAGGTCTGATAACCCTTCGCGGCAAAGCGATAGCCGCATTGCAGCACTGCGGTGGGGCCGGAGAGGTGGAAGGTGAAGTGCTCCACGCCCTTCATGAAGGCCGGCGTCTGGATCAGGAACAGCGTGTGGTGATCCAGCGTTCCAGCGGGGCGCAGGAAGCTGCCGGCGTTCGTGAAACGGTCGGTGCAGCGGAAGCCGAGCCGCTCCGTATAGAACTTCGAGGCCTCGGCCAAGTCGGGCACAAAGTACACGACGTGCGAGAGGGTCAGCGGCCGGAACTCCGCATTGGCGCTCGCCCCGATGGTGTTGGGTCCGCGGCCTGGCTGGCTACCGGGCGAGTTGACGGCTTCGCCCGGGATGTCGATCTTGCGCCGCACCGAAAGCTGGAAGCCGAGAACAAAGCCCATGTCGTCGCAGGCTTCGATCGATCCATCGGGCAAGCGCTTGACCTCGCGGTCGCGACCGAGCTCGGTCGCGATGGCGTCCAACGTCTCTCGGTCTGCGACGCCGTAGATCGTTTTGCGCAGCATCGTCCCGGTTTCCATTGGCTCGGGCAGTGAGGGGTCGTCGCGGCGTGCGATGACGACGGACGTACCGTCGACAGCCTCGAAGCGTCCGCCAGATTCGCTCACGCCTATCGGGGTCAGGCCGTAGTCGCTGAAGTATTGGACGCAAGCGGCGACATCATCGACGCCAAAGACCAAGGAATCAGGTCCAAGGATGTTCATCCGATTTTTCCTCTTTTTGCAGTGAAAGGGCCGCGCGGCCCGCATTGGGTTCAAACTCAATGCTATACGCTACGTCTCGTTATGCTTTCAGTAAAAACCCTCAATGAACAGTTGCGGCCGGCGTAACGCAGCCGACAGCATGAGCGCCGGAAATCCGAGTTGGTCAACGAAGGGCGTCTACGGGGTTTCTCCGGGTATATTTCAATACGGGTCGTCTTGTATTATGTGCCTGTCAACCTCTGGACGCCGCCTCCGAGCCGGCGTCCGATCTACGGAGTCAATTCATGATGATCTCGAGACGGCAGGCACTGGGCGCCGCGGCCGGAATGCTGATGACCGGTGTTGGTGGCAAATCACTGGCGCAGGACTACCCCAACAAGCCCGTGCGCATCATCGTCGCCAACCCGCCTGGATCCGGCCTCGACGCCGATTCGCGCTTCTGGGCCGCAGGGCTCACAGCTGCCCTGGGGCAGCCGGTGTTCGTCGAGAACCGCCCGGGTGGAGCGACGACGATCGGCACCTCGCTGGCAGCCAAGGCGCCTGCGGATGGCTACACGTTGCTCATGGGGATTCCGAGCTCCCTGTGTTACATGTCCGAGCTGTACACGAAGCTGCCGTACAAGCCCTCGGACTTCGACGCCGTCAGCCAGCTCACGACCTTGCGCAGCGTGATCGTTGCCCACCCGAGCCTGCCTGCGTCCACGGCGTCCGAACTCATCGCGTTGGCCAAGGAAAAACCCGGCAGCATCAACGCAGGAACCGTCGGTGTAGGCAGCTTCCAGCATCTCCTGGGCGAGTGGTTCGGTGCGATCACAGGGACAACCTACAGGTTCGTCCCGTACAACACCACCAGTCCGTACACGGCGCTGCTTTCGGGCGAGACGCAGTTGATGTTCGATGCGCTCGCAGCCTCCATGAGCAATGTGCGCGCCGGCAAGCTGAAGGCGCTGGCCGTGACAGGCAAGAGCCGCCACGCGCTTCTCCCCAATGTGCCGACCTTCGAGGAGCTGGGCCTCAGGGACTATGACGCCTCGACATGGTTCGGACTTCTTGCCCCGGCAGGAACGCCCCAGCCCGTGATGGACAAGCTGGCTGCCGCATGCGCCGCGGTGGCGCGCAAACCGGAGGTCGCGCAGCGGTACCACGAGTATGGTGGCGAGCCGGTCGGGAGCACGCCGGCGGAGTTCTCGGCCCACATTCGCGCCGAACGCGACAAATGGATCCCGGTCGTTAAGCGCTCAGGCATCAAGCTCGAACTGGGCTGAAGCAAGCGGAGACAAGCATGTTCATCAAGAACGCCTGGTACGTCGCCGCATGGGACAAGGAAGTCACGGCCGACGGCCTCTTCTCTCGCACGATCATCGGCGTGCCGATCCTCATGTACCGCACGGCCGACGGCAAGCTGGTCGCCATGCAGGATCGCTGCTGCCACCGTGGTGCGCCGCTTTCGGTCGGCAAGCGCGAGGGCGACTGCGTACGGTGCATGTACCACGGGCTCAAGTACGACGCGAGCGGCCAATGCATCGAGGCTCCGGCGCAGCCCCGCATTCCGCTCAAGGCGAAGGTTCGCACCTTCCCCGTCTTGCAGCAGCATCGCTGGATCTGGATCTGGATGGGAGACCCCGAGAGAGCAGACCCAACCGTGATCCCGGAGACGCCATGGCTGGACCATCCGGATTGGCGCAGCCTGGACGGCTACATCCACTATGACGTCAACTACCTCCTGATCTGCGACAACCTGCTGGACTTCTCACACCTGCCGTTCGTGCACCCGACCACACTCGGGGGCGGCGCTGATTATGCCGAGCACCCTCCGAAGGTCGAGCGTCTGGACAAGGGCGTGCGCATCACGCGCTGGGTCCTGAACACGGAGCCGCCTCCATTCGTGAAGGCGGTGAAGGACTGGACCGGCAAGGTGGACCGCTGGAACATCTACACCTTCACTATTCCCTCCGTCCTCATCATGGACTCGGGCAATGCGCCTGCCGGCACGGGCGCGCCGGAGGGCCAACGTGTCGATGCCGTGGAATTCAGGGGATGCCAGGCGATCACGCCGGAGACGGAGAACTCCACGCACTACTTCTTCGCGCATCCGCACAACTTCTCCATCGACAAGCCGGAGGTGACGAAGTCCATCCACCAGAACATCGTCATGGCCTTCGAAGAGGATCGGGCGATCATCACGGCCCAGCAGAAGAACCTCGAGTTGGATGCCGAATTCAAGATGGTCCCGTTTGCAATGGATGCTGCGCTATCGCAGTTCCGCTGGGTGGTGGCCCGGTGCCTGGAGCAGGAGGCAGCCGAGGCTGCCGCCGCGGCCGGCGCGGCCGGCGCTGCCCAGCCCGTTACCCTGCACCGCCAGCCGGTCTGAGCATGCTGACTTGGTCGTCCCCAGCCCCACGCATGAGGTGGACAGCTTGGTCGGATCGAGCTGCGCGTTGCCGACGGCAGCCGCCTTCTCGCGTTCACAAGGGTCGCCGGCGCGGACATAGTTCTCCCCGGTGGCTTGTGCACGCATTACCCTCTCACCAGTGGTCCCGCGCAGACGGGCTGCTACTGCCACTGATGCCTCAAACTTGAAAATGCACACACTGCGAGTTCTCTGGTTCGTTCCTTCCCCATTGGCCGTGGTGGCCGACGCGTTGAAGCTGACAGCAGATGTGACCCTGCACGCGGAGCGCAACCCGTCTTCCGACGCCCAGTTCGAGGCACTCGCCACCGGCCGAGTGGATGCCGTGGTCACGGCAATGGACAACGTGATGGACTGGAACCTGCGCCCGGGACCACACGATCTCCGCGTCGTCGCACAGCTGGAGCGCACCACCCCGTTGACCCTCGTCGGACAGAAGGTCCGAGGGAAGCTCCAGGATCTGTGCGGCGCCACCCTCCTCGTCGACGCACCCCGCAACGGCTTCATCGTGGCGCTGCGCGCAATGCTGGCCGAGGAGGGGGTCAGTCCCGATGCATATGCGCTGGAACCGGTTGGCGGCGTGACGGAACGCTACGACGCGATCATGGCCGGGCGCGGCGATGCCACTCTCCTCGGCCCTCCGTTCGACGCGATGGCACTTCAGGCAGGCCTCAGCCGCATCGCGAGCGTGCAGGAGCGTTACCCCACTTTCCCTGGACAAGGCCTCGTGGTGAGCGCGGGTGCGCTGGAGCGGCTGCGCCCCACCCTTTCCGCATGGCTGCGCGGCCTGGAGAGCGCGCGCAAGCGCATGGGCAGCGACCCCGACGCGGCACGCCAAGCCTTGGCCTTTGCAGGCTTCCCCGCTACGGCCGTGGAAGCCATGGTCCGCTCCGCGCCGGTCTCGCTGCGCCCGGATCGCGCCGGGGTCGAGCTGCTCATCGAGCAGCGCCGCCTTGTCGGCCTGCCAGGCGCCGATACGGTCTACGAGGAACTGGTGAATCCCTCGGTTCTGCCCGAGGACTGAAGCCGCCTCGCCCCGGAGCTGGCCAGAAGCCTAGGAGCGTGGGCGGCAGAAGCCGAGACTTGAAGGAAGAGCTGGCATGAAGCTTGATTGTTGAAGGCCATGGCCATCAGCTACCGCCCCTACGAACCGCAGCAAGAGATGCTGCTGCCCGCGTCGCTGCAGGACTGGCTGCCCCGGGGGCATCTGGCCTACTTCATCAGCGACACGGTCGATGCGCTGGACTTGAGTGCCTTCTACGCCCGCTACGCAGGTGGCGGCGCGCGCAATCAGCCGTTCCACCCGGCCATGATGGTCAAGCTGCTGGTTTACGGCTACGCCACAGGCGTATTCAGCTCGCGCAAGATCGAACGCCGCCTGCACGAGGACCTGGCGTTTCGGATGCTGGGTGCAGGCAACTTCCCCAGGCACCGTACGATCCGCGACTTCCGCGCCCTGCACTTGAAGGAGCTGTCGCAGCTGTTCGTGCAGGTGGTCAAGCTGGCGCGCGAGATGGGTCTGGTCAAGCTCGGCACGGTGGCCATCGACGGCACCAAGATCAAGGCCAACGCCAGCCGCCACAAGGCGATGAGCTACGAGCGCATGCAGCAGGCCGAGGCCGAACTGAAGGCGCAGATCGATGCGCTACTGGAGCGCGCTCGGAGCACCGATGCGAGCGAGACCGACGAGGCCGAGTTGGACATCCCGGGCGAGATCGAGCGGCGCGAAGTGCGCCTGAAGGCCATCGCCGAGGCACGCCAGCGCCTGGAGCAGCGCCAGCGCGACGCCGACATCGAGCGCGGCCGCAGTGACGACGACGACCGACGTCCGCGTGACGAAGACGGCAACGCCAAGGGTGGCCGCTACAAGCGTGAGTTCGGCGTGCCCGAGGCGAAGGCCCAAGACAACTTCACCGACCCCGACAGCCGCATCATGAAGCGCACCGGTGGCGGCTTCGACGCCAGCTACAACGCGCAGACGGCGGTGGACAGCACCGCGCACATCATCGTGGCCGCGCAGCTGAGCAACAACGCAGCCGACACGCAGCAGTTGGTGCCCATGCTGCAAGCGGTGAAGACCAACACCGGCGAGTTCCCCCGGCAAGGTCTGGCCGATGCGGGCTACCGCAGCGAGGACAACTTCGAGCAGCTCGCGGGCCTGCCCATCGAGCTGGTGGTGGCATTGGGCCGCGAAGGCAAGCAGCAAGTGCAGATCAATGCGCACACCCATCCGCACACGTCGGCGATGGCCCTCAAGCTGCAAACCGATGAAGGCAAGACGGCCTATCGACGCCGCAAGTGGATTGCCGAGCCACCCAACGGCTGGATCAAGAGTGTGCTCGGGTTCCGTCAGTTCAGCCTTCGAGGACTGCACCGCGTGCAAGCCGAGTTCAAGCTCGTGTGCCTGGCGCTGAACCTACGGCGCATGGGTGCCATGCAGGCGGCATGAGGGCCACAAAATGAGTCAATCCGATCCCATTGCAGAGCCTCAGGGGCGCGTCGAGGTGCCCCTGAGGCTCGACATCAGAGCGCCGTTCGGCGCCACCGCGCAATTCGCCGCACCGCGGCGCAAACCGTTCAACCTCGTGGGCTCGGCAGATTACTGCCGCCCACGCTCCTAGGCGGCCTTGCGCCGCCTGGCCGGCGCCGCAGCGGGCTCCTGCTGCGAAGGAGCCAGCACCTGCATGATCGCGGCGCAGTGCGCATCCGCGAACTTCTTGTCCAGCGGCAGGTGCCCCATGAGCAGTCGGAAGTAGATCGGGGCATACATGACATCCATCTGCAGTTCCGTGTCGATGTCACTGCGGAACTCGCCGCGCAGGCGCGCTTGTTCCACCACTTCGCGAACGACGGCGCGCCGCCCGTACCAGAAGCGCTCGCGGAATTCGCGCAGCACGTCCGGGTCGCCCTGCCCCTCCGCCATGATCTGCGAAACGATCCGACCCGACCAGCCGCTGTACTCTTCCACCAGCAGATGGATATGGCGTATGAGTGCCTCGCGAGGGCTTATGCCCTTCGGCATGGGCGTGTGGCTCACGTGGGCATGCAGGAACGCCTCGATGACCACCGCAGCCTTCGAGTTCCACCACCGGTAGATGGTGGCTTTGCCTACTCCCGCCTCGCGCGCGATCGACTCGATCGAGATCTGCTGCAGGGGTGTCGTCTCCAGCAGCTTCAGCGCCGCATCGAGGATGGCCACGCGCGATGCGTCGCTGCGCACCCGCCCCGGCGAGCGCGGGCGCAGCGCGCCTGGGCCCGTGCCCACAGCAAGTCTTGCCGTGGTCGATGCAGAAGAACGGGCGCGAGCCTTGGCTGCGGCCCCCTTGGAAGAACTTTTGGTAGGCAAGGAAATCCCGATGCTAGTAAGACGGCTCCATTATCCGGGCCCCCATGCGCACAGCTGCACCGCGCAGAGGAGGCAGCCGGCCGGGCATTGCAGCGACGATGCGGCGTACCGTTCGCGGACGCGCCGGGCTCTTTCGCGTTCTGCTTGCATAGTTGCCTCAGTATCCACGCCAGGCACCTTCCTGGTTGGAATGTATCGAGTCGTCCCGTATTCTATTACGCGAGATCAGCCTCGCCGCTACCGCACACGCGTATTGCGCTACTTGCCCGAACCTTCGATGTCCCAGTCGACAATGGCACCCGTATTCGGCGTTGCCGTCGCAAGGGTGCATCGAGCTGACGGAAGAACGCCGAACCGATGGCGACGTCTGATGCCCCTAGGAAGTCCTTCCAGCAGAGACACCACACGCAGTTCCAGTCAACGAACACCTCGTTCATATCCGACACACCGAAGCAGATGGGGCCGAAGCCGGTCGTGTGCGGCGACGGCCGAGTGCATCGCCGCGCTGGAAAGTGGACCGTGTCGTGCTTCAGCCGGGAAAGTGACCTGGCAGGCGGCTCATACCTGGATGTCGCCGACGCAGAAGTCGAACTTGTTGCGAGAAAAGACCCTCAACTTCTCGAAGTTCTTGACTCGCCACACGATGTGGCCGATCAAAGGACTCGCACTACGCCGGCGATGTCTCCGGCGTTTCAGCACGATACGAACCCTCTTCCAAGCGGAAGCGGGTTTGCGCGTCCGTGCATCCGACAATGTCGAGACCGAAGTCCCGGTGGAAATGGGGTGGACGACTCCAGATCGTCCATACCGTAGATGGAACTGCAAGGTACTCAGCGCACGCTGTCGCCAGCCAGTGCGTCGGGCGAGAAATGCTTCTCGGGCAAAGGCTTCGGCAGGAGTCGATATTGCTCCTTGGAAGAATTCATCAGCTCGGCAACGAAATAGGTCCCCGAGAGCAGGTCATAGGTGCCCCATGCGGTGCCGACGACCGCGGGAATATCGGGCATCGCAACCGGAATGGAAAAAGGCATGCGCCAAAGTTGTCCATTGGCGTCCCAGCGGTCCGCAACAACCGGCCACCAGCTGTCCTCATCGACGTAGTAGCGACTCTTCGTGGAAGTGTGGCGCTGCCCAGGCTTCAGCTCGGCTTCTACCACCCAGACGCGGTGCAGTTCCCAGCGGACATGCTCAGGATGAAGATGGTGCGGACCCAACACATCCGTGTCCTTGGTGGGCACGAGCAGCCGGTTCGAGTTGTATGGGATGTACATCTCCTTCTTGCCCACCAGCTTCCAGTCGAATCGCTCCAGGCGGGTGGCAAAAGTCTCGATCTCGTCGAACGTCACGATACCCGCGGACGTGGGATGCGGCGTGTCGCAACAGGAATTGGGCAGCTTGCGGACACGCCGCTGTCCCGTCAGGTAGACCCAGGTCGCGGTCTTGCTCTCATCGACGAACAGGTGCCCCAGGATCGCTTCGCCAGCCCGCAGAGCTGGAGCCGAAGTGGCAACTCGCACCATCCAGTAGGCGCCATCGAAGTTCTCCGCCGAACCCTCGCGGTAATAGTAGGGGGCGATGTTGTCGACGTTCACCGTATGCACCAGAACCGGACGGCCATCGGCGGTCACCTGGTAGCCGCTGCTTTGCTGGTTCCATGCGGCGCCGCGCCAGCGCACCTGGGTGTTCAGCATGACTTCGGCTCCGTTCTTCGGGATGGGGAACGGAATGCCGCCAAACGCGCCCTTGGTGACGGGACCGGCGGACGTGTCCTGCGCTGTGGCCCGTGTCGCATTCTGGAAGGTGTTGTCATACACCCACTGCGGTGCCGCAGCAGTGCGGTGCGTGGGATACACATCGACCCGGAAACTGTCCGGGTACTTCCGAAGCATGGCCTTGGTGCCCTCGGTCAGCTTGTCCGCAAACTGATCCATGTTCTTCGCGGAAATCTGCAGCGTTGGCTTCTCTGACGCAAACGGGTCCGGCCTGCGGTCGCCATTGCGAAATCCCTGCGTCGCCGCCGTCAGGCCGCCATTCCAAGCCGGGATGGTGCCGTCACGGTTGCCGGCCCGCTCGGCGCCCAAGGGCGTCAGTTCGCCCTTGAGCTTGGCCGCCTCGGCGGCGCTCACGCCGGCGTGGGCGGCCCCGGCGGTGAAGAGTGCGGCAAGGATAGCGGCGCTGCACTTGATCGTGGTGGATGTCATGGAAATGTCCTCACTGGCGAATGTCACAGGGTGCGGCTTACCGACAGCGCGACGAAATCGCGGTCGCGCAGAAACTGGCGGTAGGAGAAATTGTTATTAGTGTCCAACAGCGTCCCCTTGGAGCCGAAGAACCGCGTGTAGGCAAGACTGAACTTCCACACGCCAAGGTAAGTGCCGTTCAGACCCACGGTGAGGTCTCCGCCGTTCTCCGGAGGCATGGCGATGCCCAGCGCACGCGAACGCGAGCCCTTGGGGCTGTAACCAATGCCGATGGGAACACCGAGATCCAGCCCGGACACGACCTGGCGATACAGCGGTTCAAACTGCATGCGCAGCGCGACAGCATCGCGAGTGGAGTTGGCGTCCACCGCGCCGGGGTTCTTGCTGATCGACAGGACACGGTTCCAGGCGATCTCGCCCAGGAAGGTCGCTTCATTGAAGAGCGGTGTGCGCGGAACGGTCCACAGCGCGTTCAAGTTGAGGTGCGCCGTCTTGCCGACTGCATAGGCGGGGTTGCCACTGTTGTTGCTGGGCAGTCCACCGAAAAAGGATGCATCCACGGCACGGCTGCTGCTGGCGAGATCCTGGTTATGGCGAATCGAACCTTCGGCAGCGACGTTGACGTCGCCGAACGTGCGCGAAGCGCTGGCGCCGAATGCCGTGATGTTCTGGGGGTACACCAGCCGGTAGCTGACCGGCCCGGGAATGACACCACCAAAGGCCGCAGGCGCCAATCCAACGGAGATGATCTGCTGATGGGTCTTTTCATGAAAGCGGATCAGGTACAGGCCATAGTCGGTCTCGTCCGAGCGCAGCCGCAGTTGAACGCCGCCCTGGCCGCTGTCGCGGGCGCGCTGGTCATCAAGGCGCGGCGCGTTGGCTGCGAAAGGGCTGCCCGGGCCTGCGAGGAGGAGCCGCTCGGCACCTTCAGGATTGGCATCGACCCCCGAAAAGTAGCTGCCTACCGCCGGCAGGCGATTGGGTCGCCACTTGAACTGGTAGTACGCGCCGATCGAGAACGTGGGAGTGATCTGAAACTGAGCCGAGACCTGGGGAACCGGGCGAATCGCCTCCTTGAACTGCGTATTCGGCACGGACACGAGCTTGGTTACGTCGACCGGGTTCATGCCGCCCGCAATGGCGTTGTTTCCGAAGAATAGGCTTTCACCCCAGACCAAACTGTGCTGCCCGAGCCTCACAGTGCCCCGCGTGGACCCCATGTCGAAGCCGCCGAACACAAATGCGTCCAGCGCCTCGAGCTTGCGCCCATGCAACCGGCGTGTCGCATCCGTGAACGCATTGAAAGGAACCGAGACCTGATTGGGAAAGGCTCCGCCGGCGAAACCAGGGTTGTCGTTGGTTTGGTTGTAGACGTTGTCGTACCAGCCGGCGGCGCTGAAGCGCAGGCCGTGACGCTTGGCGTAGACGGCGTCGAGCTCAGTAAGAAGATCCAGGCGGTTGGAGATCAGGCCCTTGTTGAAGTTGCGGTCTCCGTCATCGTTGTTCGGTCGGCGCAGCAAGGCTGAATCCTGCCCTCGCAGCCGCGCGGCCGCGCTGTACTTGATCGTGTTGTCCCAGCGCACACTGAGATCGGGGTTGCCCGTGTCGAACTCGATGGCGAACGCATTGGCTCCGGCCACACATGCCGTTGCCCCCAGCGCAAGCCGCCGCAGTCTGGCGGACCCCGGTAGACGGTTTCTTTTCACCTTGTTCTCCTCGTTGATGTAATCGTTGGTGGTAGTGCGCCGGGTCTCGCTCGTCGGCACTAAGGCAGCACGGCCCGATGCTCCGCAGCTGCGAGGTGCTGAAGAGGATGGGCTGACGCGCCTGGATGCGTCGAGCGCTGCACTCGAGAGCATTCCCGGTTCCCTATCGGGCGGTCGTCACGTGGGATGACCCAGGCGTTGGTAGGTCTGCAGCAGCAACGCCGCCGAACGCTGCGGGTTTGGAACAGAAGCAGGCTTCACTGTGACTCCGACAAGATCGAACCGAATGCGAAACTGTACGTCTCGATTTACTACAAGTTATTCGGTGTTTACCCCGATCTCCCAGTCACGCAAGACGCCGGTTTTCCCCATTGACGTCACAGCCACCCGCACCTAGCATTCGACGACGATACGGTCCGTATCAGTTCGCTTGGCGCGTGGGGCGTCGATGGTCGCCCTTCGAAAGCCGCTCAGCAAAACAATGGAGAAGTTGAAATTGAGCCCCCGACTAGGCACCGCGCTGCAAATGGCGTGCGAGCAAGGCGATCCCCTGCCGGAAAAACGCTCGCGCATGAACGAGGTTGCGACATGAAGCGACGTACGCTTCTTTTGTCGCTGGCAACATGCGGAAGTGCCTGGTCGGCCCCTGTGAGTCCGGCCCTGGATCGACGAGCGGTGACGGTGCGGGCCCCCTCTCGCGCGGTGTTGCTGGGGGCAGCGCTCGCGGGCGAGCGCTTTGTGGCAGTGGGCGAGAGGGGCCTTGCCGTGGTTTCGGACGACGGCTGCCGCACGTGGCGCCAGGCGCAGGTGCCGGTCAGCGTGTCGCTGACTGCCGTCGCTTTCGCCGATGAACGACATGGCTACGCAACGGGCCATGGTGGCACCGTCCTCCGCACAACTGACGGTGGTCTGACCTGGGCGCGCCAGCTGGACGGACGTGCGATCGCCGCGATGATGCAGGAAGCCGCCATGCGCGGAGGAGACGCGGCCCAGCGCAAGGCGGCGGACCGAATGGTGGCCGACGGCCCCGACAAGCCATTGCTGGATCTCGTCGTGTCCAGCCCGTCGGAGGTGTTCGTCGTGGGCGCTTTCGGCATGGCACTGGCCACCGCTGACGGCGGCAACACATGGGCGGTGCGCTCAGGCCTGTTGGACAATCCGAAAGACTTGCATCTCTACGCTGTACGACGCCGCGCCCAGGTCATCGCGATCGCCGGTGAGCAGGGCCTCTTCCTGCGCTCCGACGACGGAGGTCATAGCTTCCGCAAGCTAACCCTGCCCTACCAAGGCAGCTTCTTCACCCTCGAACTGCCCTCCGAAAGGGACATCATCACGGCAGGCATGCGCGGGAATGTTTGGCGCTCCGCCGACGCGGGCAGCAGCTGGCAGCAGCTTTCATCGCCTTCCCCGGCCGCCATCATTGCCTCCACCTTGCGCCAGGACGGCAGCTTCGTCCTAGCGAGTCAGGCGGGCCAGTTGCTCTCCAGCACGGGCGCATCTCTCGAGGTGCTGAAGACTCCCTCACTGCCGCCGCTCACGGGCGTGCTGCCCCTTCCCGGCAAAGCACTTCTCGCGCTGAGCGTCGAGGGAGTGCATCTTCTGCCTCCCGTGGTCGCCCTCAAAAACACCAACTGATCCCTCCATGCATCCTTCGGCAGACAGCGCACCCGATTCGGGGTCGCAATTGAACCCGGCTTCCGGCTCATTTCTCGAGCGCGCGATCTTCAATCACCGCGGCATCATCGTGCTCCTGTGCGCGCTCGTCACCCTCGTGCTCGGCTGGCAGGCCACGCGGCTGCAACTCAATGCGAGTTTCGAAAAGACGATCCCGGTCCATCATCCGTACGTCCAGAACTATCTCAAGCACCAGGCGGACCTGAGCGGCCTCGGCAATGCCGTGCGGATCGCGGTGGCGAACCCCAAGGGCACGATCTACGAGGCCACGTACCTCGACGCGCTGCGCCGCTTAAGCGACGAAGTGTTCCTCGTCCCCGGCGTGGCACGCAACCAGATGAAGTCGCTGTGGACGCCCACAACACGATGGATTGGTGTCACGGAGGAAGGGCTGGAAGGCGGACCGGTGATTCCCGACGGCTACGACGGCTCGGCGAAAAGCTTCGCGCAGCTGCAGGCCAATATCGCACGGTCCGGCGAGATCGGCCAGTTGGTGGCCTTGGACGCTCGCTCCAGCGTCATCTACGTTCCCTTGCTGGCGAAAGACCCCGAGGGGCGTCCTACCGACTACGCCCGACTAGCCAACAGGCTCGAGGAGCTGCGCGAGAAGTACGAGGCGCAGGGTGTCACCATCCATGTGACCGGCTTCGCCAAGATTGTCGGCGATCTGATCGAGGGCGTGCGCTCCGTGCTGCTGTTCTTCGGCTTCGCCGTTGTGATCGCGGCAGGCATGGTGTTCTGGTTTACGCGATGCGTCCGTTCGACCGCGCTCGTGCTGGTCGCATCCCTGACTGCCGTAGTGTGGGAGATTGGACTCCTGCCAACGCTCGGGTTCGCGCTCGACCCATACTCGATCCTCGTGCCCTTCCTCGTCTTCGCGATCGGCATGAGCCATGGCGCGCAGAAGATGAACGGCATCATGCAGGATGTCGGCCGGGGCATGGACAAGCTCGTCGCCGCACGGCTCACTTTCCGACGCCTCTTCCTCGCGGGGTTGACGGCGCTGCTGGCCGACGTCGTCGGCTTCGCCGTGCTGCTGGTGATTGACATTCAGGCCATCCGCGAACTGGCCATCGCAGCCAGCCTGGGGGTCGGCGCCCTGATCTTCACGAACCTGATCTTGCTGCCGGTGCTTCTGAGCTACACCGGCGTCAGCGCAAAGGCGGCACAACGCAGCCTGAAGTCGCAGCAAGTCGGTACGGCCAAACACCCCGTCTGGACCGCACTCGACCTGTTTACGCAGAAGCGGTACGCCACTCTGGCGCTGATTGCGGCCATGATCATGGCCGCGGCAGGGTTTCTTGCAAGTACGCAGCTGAAGATCGGCGATCTCGACCCGGGCGCCCCGGAGCTGCGCCCGGACAGCCGCTACAACCGGGATGTCGCCTTCATGAATGCTGCCTATGGCGCATCGAGCGACGTCCTCGCCGTCATGGTAAGGACGCCGGACGGCCAGTGTTCCGCGTATGAGACCCTTAACAAGATCGACGCGCTGGAATGGGAGTTGCGCCAGCTGGAAAGCGTCGAAAGCACTAACACGCTCTCACTGCTGAATAGGCGCGTACTCACCGGTTTGAATGAGGGGAATCCGAAGTGGTTCGAATTCCTTCCGAACCAGGACATGCTGAACACGGTGACGGCGGGCGCCCCGCGGGGACTCTACAACGACGCGTGCAACCTGCTGACGATATACGTGTTCCTCAAGGACCACCGTGCCGACACGCTGACGCGCGTGCGGGAGCACGTGGAAGCTTTCGCCCGGGAGAACGACACGCCCGACGTGCGCTTCCTGCTGGCCGCAGGCAATGCCGGCATCGAGGCCACTACCAACATCGTGGTCAAGGATGCGTGGCGACAGATGCTCTTGCTCGTCTACGGCGCTGTCATCATCCTGTGCTTCGTCACTTTCCGCTCCTGGCGAGCGGTGGTGGTTGCTGTTCTGCCCCTGGCGCTCACCTCCATCCTGGCAGAAGCCTTGATGGTGGCGCTGGGCATGGGCATCAAGGTGGCCACCCTGCCCGTCATCGCCCTGGGCGTCGGCATCGGCGTCGACTACGCGCTGTACATCCTCTCCGTGACGCTCGCGCAGCTGCGCGAAGGCAAGTCGTTGTCAGAGGCTTACTACAAGGCTCTGCTCTTCACCGGCAAAGTCGTGATGCTCACCGGGTTGACCCTCGCACTGGGAGTCGTGACGTGGATGGCGAGTCCGATCAAG
Organism: Variovorax sp. LjRoot290; assembly: GCF_964253985.1. Lineage (NCBI taxonomy): Bacteria > Pseudomonadati > Pseudomonadota > Betaproteobacteria > Burkholderiales > Comamonadaceae > Variovorax > Variovorax sp. LjRoot290. Next base: position 473,927 of record NZ_CAXURW020000002.1, read on the forward strand.
TTCCAAGCCGATATGGGCGTGCTCCTCGCGTTCATGTTTCTTTGGAACATGCTCGGCGCCTTGGTGCTTCTGCCGGCTCTCGCGTGCTTCCTCCTGCCTGCGGCCGTTGCTCGCAATGGCACTGACGCCGCGCGAAAGCATTACGCAGGGCCGACCGCCGTGACGCGCGACCTGCTGAAGGTATGACGCGATGTCGTTTCCGTCCCCTCCTTCGTTTAAGGCCGCTTAGCGCTGCTGCCGCAGCCGCGGCAGCAACTCACGGGTTCAGGCAGGGCCGACTCCCGAATCGCGCCATCGGCGCCCGGTTCGTGAGGCCCTCTACGCCGGACGGCTACACACTGCTCATGGCGCCCATGACGTCCAACGCCATGTCAGAGAAGACGTTTGGCGCCGAAGCTGCTGGATACGAGGTCGCAAAGGATGTTTAAGCCGGCGGCCGCCGTCGGCAAACTCCCGCTGGTCATGCTCGTTTCAAAGCAAAGCGGCATTGGCGCCTATGCGGACCTGGACGCGCGGGCCAAACAACATGATCCACCGAGCACATCGTCGCCGAATGGTTCGGGCAGCAGGCGGGGATTGATCTTCTACGTGTTCCCTACAAGGGGTCCGCGCCCGCGATTGACCGATCTGTGCTCCGGCGAGATCCAGATCATGGTGACCACGTCGCCGACTGCCCTGATCGACCCCGGCACAGGCTGCATCGCTGCGATCTGAGTGTCCAGCCCGCAGCGGTTGGCCATCCCGCCTGACGTGCCGACCCTTGCAGAGGAAGGTCTGCCGCAGTTCGTTGCGGCATCGGTGTATGCCGTGTTGGCCGAAGGGAACGCCTGACGATGCGATCGCGGCCTTGAACTCAGCGCTCAATGAAGCTTCGAGTTCCACCACCGGTAGATGGTGGCTTTGCCTACTCCCGCCTCGCGCGCGATCGACTCGATCGAGATCTGCTGCAGGGGTGTCGTCTCCAGCAGCTTCAGCGCCGCATCGAGGATGGCCACGCGCGCGATGCGTCGCTGCGCACCCGCCCGGGCGAGCGCGGGCGCAGCGCGCCTGGGCCCGTGCCCACAGCAAGTCTTGCCGTGGTCGATGCAGAAGAACGGGCGCGAGCCTTGGCTGCGGCCCCCTTGGAAGAACTGTCGGTAGGCAAGGAAATCCCGATGCTAGCAAGACGGATCCAGTATCCGAGCCCCCATGCGCACACCTGTTCCACCCGCGCCGGGGCGAGCTCAGGTCTTGGCGCCAGGCTCCAGGTCCAGCAGCACAAAGGCCATGCGGCAAGGCTTGCCGGAGCGGTTCGACCAGCTGTGGTTGGTCGCCCGCTGGATCAGGATGTCGCCGGGGCGCATGAGCGTCTCGCCCTCATCCATCAGCGCATAGATCTCGCCCTCCAGCACGATCGCGTAGTCCAGGGACTGTGTCTTGTGGAACCAGAAATGCCGGGCTTCGCCCTTGTCGCGCACCCCGTGCTCGTCCAGGAACCGCGCCAGGTGCGACACGTCGTAGTTCTCGTCGGGCGGAAAGTCGACCACGCGCAGCAGCGAGCCATCCTTCGAGTGGAAGCCGAACGCATGACCTGCAGGAGCGGGATCGGCACCGGACGCAGCTGCCTCGCCCGTCGCCCAGAGCACCTGGGCCAACGGTGTGGCCGGATCGGTGGTGTGGTTCGGGGCCGGTCCGTCCGACACGAACACGGACTTGCCGTGCTCGTTCTCGCCAGTGACGATGCGGCGCACCGATCGCGGACGCACCAGGGTCTTTCCACGTTGTTCTTGGATAGTTGCTTCAGTATTCACGCCGGGGACCTTCCTGGTTGGTATATTTCGAGTCGTTCCGTATTCCATTGTGCGCGATCAGCCTCGCCGCTACTGCACACACGCATTGCGCTGCTTGCCCAGGCCCTCGATTTCCGAGTCGATGACATCGCCTTCCCGAAGGAAGCGGTTGTAGTGCGTGCCATTCCCCGCGGGCGATCCGGTCGCAATGAGATCGCCAGGCCAGAGCTGCACATGCGCCGTGATGTATTCGATCTGCCGTGCCACGTCGAACAGCATATCGGCCGTGGATTCGTCTTGCATCGTCTGGCCGTTCAGCTTCAAGGTGATCTGCAGCTTTTGCGGATCCGGCACAAAGCACGCGGGCACCAGGGTGGGACCGAAAGGCATGAAGCTCGGCGGAGACTTCGATCTCAGCCAGTCGGTGCCCAGCATCTTGTAGTCCGTGCGAGCGATAAGATCCCGCGCCGACACATCGTTCACGATCGAGTACCCGGCGACGTAGTCAAGCGCCTCTTCGCGGCGCACCTTACGGGCCGGCCGACCCATGATGACGGCGAGTTCCAGTTCCCAATCCGGCTTCTGCGTGGTGGCAGGGAGCACGAGGGGATCGAAGGCGCCCGTGATGGCCGAAGGCAGCTTCGGGAAGACGTAGGGCTCTCCCTGTGCCGCCCGCTCGTCCATCATGTCTTCGGCCCACTTCCGCAGGGCCGCGCCCTTCAGGCCCTCCGGCCCGACACCCATGTCGAGTGTGAGGTCGACGACGTGTTTGCGATAGTTGGCCCCCGTGCAAAGCACCTGTCGCGGCAGGTCCACGGGGGCATGGACCTGCAGGCTGGACATGGGCACGCTCGATTCGTGCCGGGCAGAAAGTTGCTCCGCCATGGCGCGCAGCACAGCCAGGTTTCGGTCCCAGTCCTGCAGGAGGTCGAAGACGGATGCGCCTTCCGACCACCGCGCGCCGAAGCGCGCCGCCTGTGCATGCAGCGAACGCAGAGGAAGCACATGTTCGCCGAAGCACAAGGCAGCGAATCGTTCGCCGCCGTCCTGCGAGAAGGTTCCCAGAGAGAATTTCACGTCTGTCTTCCTACATGAAAGGCTTGCGCGGGGTCGGCCACCATGTGCCCTCCTCACGCTGGCCCATGCGGTTGCGCAGCACGCCGACGCCCGCCACCTCCAGCTCCACGACATCGCCAGGGTTGAGGCTGCGCCCCAGCTCCAAGGCCGATCCATTGCCCATGGTGCCTGAGCCGATCACGTCGCCCGGCTGCACGTGGTCGCCCAAAGACACGTAGGCGATCAGCTCCTCGACGCTCCAGAGCATCTCCGAGGTGTCGCCCTCGCCCCAGGTCTCGCCGTTCACCCGCACGGCCATGCGGATCTGATCCAGCCGCGGGAACTCGTCGATCGTCGTGATCCACGGCCCGATGCCATAGGCGAAGTCCTTGCTCTTCGTCGGCCCCATGCCGATCGCAAATTCATTGGCCTGCAGGTCACGGGCCGAGAAATCATTGAAGATCGTTACACCGAAGAGATGGGAGCGGGCGGTGTCGGGAGTGATGTTGTGGGCGACTCGCCCGATCACCCAGCCGATCTCCAACTCATAGTCCATCTTCTCGGCGCGCGCCGGCCACGGCACCTCGGCGTCGTGACCGATCACCGTCCAAGGCGAACCCTTGAAGTAACCCGGGACCTGCAGCAACGCAGGCGCGGGCGTCAACTTCATTCGCTCGTGGAATTGCCGGATGTGCTTCACGAAAGTGAGACCGTCGCGCACGACGGACGGATCGCAAGCCGGTGCCCAATGCAGCCCTTCGAAGGGCAGCGACGCATCGTCTCCGTGGCGGGTTGCCGCCTCGTTCGCAGTCTCGAGGAACTCCTCTCCGAGCGCGATGGCCGCCGACATGCTTTCGGGGAAAACGACCGAGGCGTATCGCAGCGCAGCCTCGCGGCTCGCCCCGCGCGACTGTTGTCGCACAACCTCTGCCGCACGCAGATCGATGACGCGGGATTGCTCGGGCAGCACCATGCAGATGCGCTGAACCGGACCGTCAAGACCCTGAACCACAAACCTTCCGAGCTTCATTGATACTCCAATACAAAGATAGTTGCGATACTGTACGTCTCGGTTCTATTTCAATCAAATAAGTGTTTACCCCTAATCCTTAGAGGCAGAAGAAGCGTCGCTTTCGATTGACGCAGCCCCCGGCAGTCACCTAGTATACGCGGCGAGACGAGTCGTATTGTAATTAATGGGGGCTTTGCTGCATTGCGCGATACCGCTCCAACTGGTCCTTGTCACCTTATTCCAACCCCTACCATGAGCAAGCGCCTTCCCGTCATCATTTCCTGCGCCCTGACCGGAGCGGGGGACACCCGAGCGAAGAATCCCGCCGTCCCTGCCTCGCCTCGTGAGATCGCGGACCAGGCCATCGCCGCCGCACGTGCCGGCGCATCCATCGTCCACATCCATGTGCGAGATCCCGAGACCGGCAAGTCCTCGACGAAGTTCGCATACTATGAGGAGGTCGTGCAGCACATCCGCGCCTCCCGCTGCGACGTCCTGATCAATCTCACGACCGGTCCGGGCGCCATGCTGACGGTGCCTACCGATGCGCCGTTCCGGGTCGTCTCCATCCCGGATGCCGAGCTCATGACGCCGCACGAACGGGTTGCGCATGTGGTGAAGCTGAAGCCCGACATCTGCAGCCTTGACGTCGCGACCATGAACTTCGGCGAAGCCGCCTTCGTGAATCCGGCGAACCACCTGCGCGAGATGGCCGCGGAGATTGCCGCCTGCGGCGTCACAATGGAGCTCGAGGTCTTTGACTTCGGTCATGTACGACTGGCGAGTCACCTCATCGCCACCGGTGCCATCCCGAAGAGCGCCTATTTCCAGCTGTGCATGTCGGTGCCCTGGGGCGCGCCAGCCACGCCTGCAGTGGTGGACGAGATGCAGCGCCTGTTGCCAACAGGCGCGCGCTGGAGCGCGTTCGGCATTGGCCCCGACCAGTTCCCGATGGTCGCCATCGCGGCGGTGCTCGGCGGGCACGTGCGGGTGGGTCTCGAGGACAACCTGTATCTCTCGCCAGGCCAGCTCGCGCGCGACAACGCTGAGCTCGTCACCAAGGCGGCCAGGATCATCGAAGACCTCGGCTACGAGGTCGCCACCCCCGAACACGCCCGGGCCACGCTGCTGGCCTGAGTCTCAGAGCGACAGCAGATGTCGGAACGTTTGCTGGAAGGGGACAACCCGACCCGGGCTTACGTGGCAGAGGCGGTGTCTTCCGGCCGCCGTAACGTCCCCCTCGAGGTCAATCCTGCACTGGCGAGCCTGTCGGCCCTGCTTGTTGAGAGCCGCGACGGCGAACTTGTCATCCGCTTCACCGCGCCGCGAACTGCGACGCAGGGAAACGGCGTCGTGGGCGGGGGAACCTTGGCAAGCATGCTGGACATCGGCATGGCGATGGCGGTCCTGTCACGGCTGAAACCAGGCTACACATGCTCCACCATCAGCTTGACGGTGAACATGCAGAGCGCTGGGCAGGAAGGCCATTACATTGCCGTAGCGGGGGTGGATAGAGTCGGTCGGCAGGTCGCCTTCGCGCACGCGAAACTTTATGACGCGAAGCGCTCCCGCCTGATAGCGAACGCGACCTCTTCGCTCGCCGTCATTCCCGTGCGACCGTGAGGTCGTGCATCACGGGGTTGAGCCGACACCGAAGCTGCATGCTGGAGCAAGGCCGACTGGGGGATGCCCGGCTCTCGAGCATGCGGTTGTGCTGGCGCATGACCCGGCGCCGCTCTCCCTCGCATGACGATAGGCCAGCCGGTCCGGATCGGCATAGAGCGCGGCGCGCCGCCGATCGCGGTCGGCCGTGCTCTCGTCGCGCCGCAGGCGCACGAATTGGTTCAAACGCGCGGGTCGGTGGTGTCACGATGCTGGACATCGCCGGGGGCCTCTCTCTCATTCGGGCTTGAAGCCCTCTTTCATGACGATCCGACCCTACCTTGCGAAGTCGGGCTCGGGAAAACCATGCATTTGGTTGATCGCCCTGTTGGTTGACATACCAACTATCTGCTCGGAGACTCCGTCTGGTCGTCACGTCGCTTCGAAGGTCAGTGACGGTCCATTCCACAAGACAGGAGACAAGGCATGAGCAAGACCACACGGCGTTGCGCGGCGGCATGGTGCGCGGCGTTGGCACTCGGCGGGACAGCGCTGCCGGCGCTGGCGCAATCCGCCATCAAGGTGGGCATCGTTGGCCCGTTCTCCGGGCCCTTCGCCCACTACGGCACGCTGTTCAAGACGGGCGCTCAGGCCTATGTGGATGCCCAAGGCGGCAAGTTGGACGGCCGGTCCATCGAGTTCATCTACCGTGATACGGGCGGCCCCAACCCGGGCCTGACCAAGAGCCTGGTTCAGGAGCTCATCGTCAAGGACAAGGTGGACTACCTCGGCGGCTTCGTGTTCACGCCGAACGCGATGGCAGTGGCGCCGCTGATCCAGCAGTCGCAAACGCCCACGGTCATCTTCAACGCCGCCACTTCGGCCATAACGGAGAAGTCCGACTACTTCATCCGTACCTCCTACACGCTCTGGCAGGTGACGGTGCCCCTGGCCAGATGGGCGGCTGGGCAGGGACTCAAGAAGGTGGTCACCGCCGTGACCGACTTCGCCCCCGGACTGGACGGAGAAGCAGCCTTCAAGGCCGAGTTCACCCGCCAGGGCGGAACGGTGGTGGAGAGCATTCGCATGCCGATCGCCACCACCGACTTCGCACCCTTTGTTCAGCGGATCAAGGCCAGCGGCGCGCAGGCGGTCTACACCTTCCTGCCGGGTGGGCCACCGAACCTGGGCTTCGTGAAGGCCTACAACGAGAACGGGCTTGCGAAGGCCGGCATTCAGTTCCTCGGGACAGCGGAGACAGACGAGTTCGATCTGCAGAAGTTCGGCGATGCTGCGCTGGGCCTGACCACCGCCTTCCACTACTCTGGCACGCACGATTCGCCGGCCAACCAGAAGTTCGTCGCCGCACTCAAGGCCGCCGATGCGCAGGCAGTCCCCAACTACGCCTCGGTGGGTGCATGGGACGGCATGCACGTGATACACAAGATGATCGAAGCCACGGGCGGCCGCAGGGATGGCCCCAAGGCGCTTGCCGCCGCCAAGACACTTCAATGGGACAGTCCGCGCGGTCCGGTGAGCATCGATCCAAAGACACGCCATATCGTGCAGAACGTGTATCTGCGCAAGGTTGAAAAAGCAGGCGGCATGCTGGTCAACCGCGAACTGCAGAGCTTTGGCCCGCAGCCCGACCTCGGCCTCGAGACCAAGTAGCGAAGCAACCCGGAGGCTTCGAGTGAGCACGATCCTGAACGTCGGCATTGACGGTGTGGCCTACGGCATGGTGCTGTTCGTCATCGCCGTGGGCATGTCCGTCACGCTGGGGCTGATGCGTTTTGTCAATCTCGCGCACGGCGCCTTCGCGATGGTGGGTGGCTATGCGGCGGCATGGCTCACGCGCGACGTGGGCTGGAGCTTTTGGCTGGCTCTGCCGCTGGCCGTGCTGGCCGCCGGCGCCTTGGGAGCGCTGCTGGAGATGCTGGTGCTGCGCCACCTGTATCGCCGCAAGGAATTGGACCAGGTACTGTTCACCATCGGACTGACCTTCTTCCTGATCGCCGCCACCAATGCCATCGCCGGCCCGCAGGTACAGCTCATCGCGCTGCCGCCACTGCTTGCGCAACCGGTGGATCTGGGCTTTCGCACCCTGCCAGCACAGCGGCTGTTGGTCATCGCTGCGGGCTTGGCCGTCGCCGGCGGGGCCACCTACACCGTGCTGCGCACTCGCTTTGGGGTGTGGCTGCGCGCAGCGGTGGACCATGCGGAGACCTCCGCAACGTTGGGGATCCCGATTCGCCGCGTGCAGTGCCTGAGTTTCGCCGCCGGCGCGGCGCTGGCGGGCCTGGGAGGAATTCTCGGCGCGGAGTTGATGCCTTTGGAGCCCTACTACGCGCTCAAGTACCTGGTGCTTGTGCTGGTGGTAGTCGCCGTGGGAGGCATGGGCAGCATCGCCGGCACGTTGGCTGCAGCCCTGGTTCTGGGAACAGTGGAGACGGCCAGCAAGTACTGGGCTTCCGACTGGGGCAGCCTGTTCTTCTTCCTTGCCATGGCGCTACTGCTTGCCTGGCGTCCCAGTGGGCTGCTGAAGCGATGACCCCGAACACCTTGCGCACCGCGCCCGCCTGGCGTGCTCCCCTGGTCGTGCTGATCCTGGGCGTGGGAGTCGGGCTGCTGCTGCCCGAGCAGTTGGGCCTGATCGTGCGCATCGCCGTCATGGCGCTGCTGGTTGTCTCCCTTGACCTGGTCGTGGGCGTGGCCGGCCTCGCTACGCTGGGTCATGCGGCTCTGTATGGCGTTGGCGGATACGCGGCCGCGCTGTTTGCGCTCCACGTGCAGGCCGATCCTCTGCTGGGACTGCTGGTGGGCGTCGCGGCCGGAGCAGCGGTAGCGCTGGTATCAGGCGCCTTGCTGCTGCGCTACCAAGGCTTCACTTTCCTGATGCTCACCGTGGCCTTCGCCCAGATCCTGCTGGCGCTGGCGCAGAAATGGCGCGACTGGACGGGTGGCGACGACGGGCTGTCGGGCTTCTCGATGGCGCCGTTGCTCGGCTTGTTCGCCTTCGACCTGGAAGGACGTACCGCGGCTTTCTACGCCATCGCGGTGCTCGCGCTGGGGCTGTACCTCGCGCAGCGGCTGGTCGCCTCGCCCTTTGGCCTGTCGGTGCGCGGCATCCATGAGAGTCGGGCCCGCATGGCAGCTCTGGGCACGCCGGTTCGCACGCGGCTGCTCGCCATCTACACCGCGGCCGGCGCCCTGGCCGGCGCCGCGGGCGCCCTGGCAGCACAGACCAACGCCATCATCGGGCTGGACAGCCTCGGCTTCGGCCTCTCCGCCGAGATCCTGGTCATGCTCGTGCTGGGCGGCGCGGGGCGATTGCACGGCGCACTGGTCGGCGCGCTCATCTTCACACTGCTGCATCACACGGCCGCTTCCATCAACCCCTACCACTGGCTGTTCGCGGTGGGACTGGCCCTGATGGCAGTGGTGCTGGTGCCGCCTCGCGTGCTGTGGCTGCGGCTGCGCGCGCGCCTGGGCGCTGCCGGACGTCGTGCTCCGCTCGCCTCATCGAAAGAGGTTCGGCCATGACGCCGCTGCTGCAGGTCGAATCACTGGAAAAGCATTTCGGCGGGCTGCACGTCACGCGCGGCGTCTCGCTGACCATCGCGCCGGGAGAACGCATCGCGCTGATTGGACCCAACGGCGCGGGCAAGACCACGCTGGTCAACCTGATCAGCGGCGTCATTGCACCTTCCGCCGGGCGCGTGCGCCTCGCCGGGGAGGATGTCACGTCGCAAAGTCAGGCGCGACGCGTGCGCTCCGGGCTCGTCCGTACGTTCCAGATCACCACATTGGCGCCGCACCTTCCGGTGCAGCGGCAGGTGGAGCTCGCGCTGTTCGAGCGCGAGGGCCTGGCCCACCGTGCATGGCGCCCGGTCGAAGCCTATCCAGCGCTGGCCGGCGAGGCGCGCGCCATATTGGCCACCTTCGGCTTGGCGAACCATGCAACCGTGCCGACCGGCCAGCTGGCATACGGCGAGCAGCGGTTGGTGGAGATGGCACTCGCGCTGGCCCTGCGCCCCCGTGTGCTCTTGCTGGACGAGCCCATGGCCGGCGTGCCACGAGACGACGGCCACCGGCTGCTGGCAGCACTGGATGCGCTGCCGCCAGAGCTGGGCGTACTCATCATCGAGCACGACATGGACCTCGTCTTCCGATTCGCACACCGCATCGTGGTGCTGGCCGAAGGGGCTGTGCTGGCCGCAGGGACACCCGAACAAATCCGAGGCGACGCCCGAGTGCGCGCCGCCTACCTGGGGCAGGGACTGCCATGATCACTCCCCTGCTGCAGTTCGACCAAGTGGTCGCGGGCTACGGGCCGACCACCATCCTCGACCGGCTGAGCTTCACCGTCCAGCCCGGCGAGCGATTGGCCATGATCGGCCGCAACGGTGTAGGCAAGAGCACCACTCTGCGGGCCATCATGGGCCTGGCGCGGCTGTCTTCCGGTCGTATCGTGTTCGATGGTGAGGACACGAGCGGCCTGGCGCCACACCAGCGCGCGCAGCGCGGGCTAGGCTACGTGCCGCAAACGCGCGACATCTTTCCCTCGCTGAGCGTGGAGGAAAACCTGCTGGCGGGCCTGAAGCAACGACCGCGCGCCGCGCTGGCCGAAGCCTACGCGCTCTTCCCGCGCCTGGCCGAGCGCCGTCACAACGGCGGGGCGCAGCTCTCGGGTGGCGAGCAGCAGATGCTCTCCGTCGCCCGCACCCTGCTCGGGCGGCCCCGCTTGCTCCTGCTGGATGAACCCTTGGAAGGCCTGGCGCCCATCATCCGCCAGGAATTGCTCGCGGCCTTTGGCCGGCTGGCAGGCGAATCCAGCGTCACCGTGCTCATCGTGGAGCAGCAGGTGAGCGAGGTGCTGGCCTATGCCGACCGCGCCCTCATCCTGGACCACGGCCACGTGGTGCACGAAGCACCCGCCGCGGACTTGCGCGCGGACCAAGCCACCTTGGAGCGCCATGTGGGCATGGCAGTCCATTGAACGTGAAGGAGCCCCCGACATGACGACCCTCAGTTCCGAACTCGACATCCCGGTCCTCGACATCGACCCCTATGCGTCGGCGAACCTGATCGACCCGTATCCGATGCACGAACGCCTGCGCGAGGCCGGGCCGGTCGTGCGCCTGGCACCGTATCCCTCGGTGGTGGCGTGTGCGCGCCACGACGAAGTGCGAGCCGTGCTCAATGACCACGCCACCTTCATCTCGGGCGCCGGCGTCGGCTTGACCAACTTCAACAAGGAGACGCCCTTCCGGCCTCGCAGCCTGATCCTGGAGGCCGACCCGCCGCTGCATACACAGACGCGCACCGTGCTCTCGCGCATCCTGAGTCCCAAGACGGTGATGCAGATCCGCGATCGCTTCGCCCAGGAGGCCGAGGCCCTGGTCGAGCGATGCGTCGCCAAGGGCGAGATCGATGGCATCCACGATCTGGCGCAGGTCTATCCGCTCAAGGTGTTCCCCGACGCGGTGGGCGTGGAGGAAGCCGGGCGCGAGAACCTCCTGCTTTATGGCGACATGATCTTCAATTCGATGGGACCACGCAACGAACTGCTGGCCAAGAGCGCCGAGCGCGTCGTCGCGGTAACCGACTGGATCATGGCCCACTGCCAGCGCGATCACCTTCGTCCGGGCGGCTTTGGCGACCAGATCTATCAGGCAGCCGACGCTGGCGAGATCTCTCACGAACAGGCGCCGATGCTGGTGCGCTCCTTCCTCTCGGCGGGGGTGGACACGACCATCAACGGCATCGGCAACGCCGTGTTCGCGCTGGCACACCATCCGGCCGAATACGCGAAACTGCATGCCGATCGGCAGCTTGCCCGCCCCGCCTTCGAAGAGGCGCTGCGGTGGGAATCCACTGCGCAAACTTTCTTCCGTACGGCCTCGCGCGACTGCGAGATGGCCGGTGTTGCGTTGGCGGCCGACACCAAGGTGCTGTGCATGCTCGCCTCGGCCAACCGGGACCCGCGCAAGTGGCCTGAGCCGGATCGGTACGACGTCGGTCGCCGACCGACCGGCCACATGGCCTTCGGCTCGGGCATCCACGGCTGCGTGGGGCAAGTCATCGCACGGCTGGAAGGCGAGGTGGTGCTGCAGGCACTCGCGCGCCGCGTCAAGGCGATCGAGATCACCGGCGCGCACACCCGCCGGCTCAACAACACGTTGCGCGCGCTGGACACGCTGCCGCTGCGGCTTATCCCTGTCTGAGAGCGTACTGACGCAGGAATTCGAAGGAGACACCATGCCCACGATCCGATTCATCATGGCCGATGGCAGCGAGCGCGATGTTCAGGCGCCAGTCGGCCACACCGCGATGCAGGTTGCCACGGGTGCCGGCCTGTCCGGCATCATCGCCGAGTGCGGCGGCTCGGCCATGTGCGCCACCTGCCATGTGTATGTCGACGACGCCTGGACGGCCCGGCTGCCCGAGGCGCTTTCCAACGAGCGGGAGATGCTCGAATGCACCGCCGCCGAGCGTCGGGCGAACAGTCGATTGTCCTGTCAGATCCGGCTGGACGACGCACTGGACGGGCTCGTGCTGCATCTGCCCGAGGCGCAGCAATGACCCCCGCTGCGCTCGGCGCGACATGGGCCACACTGACGCGCATGCCTTCTACTCGCACGAGCTCCACCCGGTACGTTTCCATCGACCTGGAACGCTACGTTCCGGCCTTCTTCACCTGGATCGCCAACAAGCTCTCGCGCGGCGCCTCGCAGCATTACCTGCGCAGCTTCGGCGTCGGCATCGAGACCTGGCGCTGCCTGGTGCTGCTGGCGATCGAACCCACGATCTCTGCCAACAAGGTGTGTCGCATCATCGGGATGGACAAGGCCTCCGTGAGCCGCTGTTTTTCCGGCATGGAGGCGCGGGGCCTGATTCGCATCGCACCGGATCCCGCGGACGGCCGTGCGCGCGTGGCCACCCTCACCGAGGAAGGCCGGGCGCTGCATGACCAGATCATCGGCGTGGCGCTGGAACGTGAACGCGCCTTGCTCTCCGTACTCAGCAGTGAGGAACGCGAAGTGCTGATCGCCCTGCTGCGCCGACTGCACGAGAACTTGCCTGAGGTCGAAGCTGCCACCGACCGCTATGTGGCGCGCATGCAAGCGCCGGTCAAGCGCAGGGTGCGACCTCAGGCCGGCAGGGCCTGAGCGTTCTCGCGAGGCACTCCATCGTCTTTTTTTCATTCCCAGGAGCCATCCCATGAGATCCCGAGCCGCCGTTGCCTTTGAAGCCGGCAAGCCCCTGCAGATCGTCGAGATCGACGTCGCGCCGCCGAAGAAGGGCGAAGTGCTGGTGAAGATCACCCACACCGGCGTGTGCCACACCGATGCCTTCACGCTCTCGGGCGACGACCCGGAAGGCCTGTTCCCCGCCGTGCTGGGCCACGAAGGCGCCGGCATCGTGGTCGAGGTCGGCGAAGGCGTCACCAGCGTCAAGCCGGGCGATCACGTCATCCCGCTCTACACCGCCGAATGCGGTGAATGCCTGTTCTGCAAATCGGGCAAGACGAACCTGTGCGTCGCGGTGCGCGCCACCCAGGGCAAGGGCGTGATGCCCGACGGCACCACGCGCTTCAGTTACAACGGGCAGCCGGTCTATCACTACATGGGCTGCTCCACCTTCAGCGAGTACACGGTGGTGGCCGAGGTCTCGCTCGCGAAGATCAGCCCCGACGCCAATCCCGAACAGGTCTGCCTGCTGGGCTGCGGCGTGACCACCGGCCTGGGCGCGGTGAAGAACACTGCCAAGGTGCAGGAGGGCGACACGGTCGCGGTCTTCGGCCTCGGCGGCATCGGCCTGGCCGTGCTCCAGGGCGCCAAGCTGGCCAAGGCCGGCCGCATCATCGCGATCGACACCAACCCGTCGAAGTTCGAGCTTGCCAGGACCTTCGGCGCCAGCGACTGCGTGAACCCCAAGGACCACGACAAGCCCATCCAGCAGGTGATCGTCGAGATGACTGGCTGGGGCGTGGATCACAGCTTCGAGTGCATCGGCAATGTGCAGGTGATGCGCGCGGCGCTGGAGTGCGCGCACCGCGGCTGGGGCCAATCGGTCGTCATCGGCGTTGCCGGCGCGGGACAGGAGATCTCCACCCGCCCCTTCCAGCTCGTGACCGGCCGCCGGTGGCTGGGGACTGCCTTCGGCGGTGTGAAGGGCCGCAGCCAGTTGCCTGGCATGGTGGAGGACGCGATGGCCGGACGAATCCAGCTCGCACCCTTCGTCACGCACACGATGCCGCTCACCGGCATCAACGATGCCTTCGATCTGATGCACCAGGGCAAGTCGATTCGCGCGGTCGTCCACTACTGAATCCTGAACTAACATGGAACGCGACATCGTGGTCATTGGCGGCGGCCATGCGGCGGCGCAGTTCTGCGCCGGCATGGCCGAGGCCGGACAGGGCGCGCGGGTGCATCTGGTGTGCGAGGAGCCGGACCTGCCCTACCAGCGCCCGCCGCTATCCAAGAGCTTCCTCAAGCGACCAGACGAGGCAGCCCAGTCCATTCGCGGCGAAGCCTGGTACCCCGAAGCGGGCATTGAGCTCCACCTCGGTACGGCCGCTGAAGCGATCGATCGGGAGGCGCGTGTTGTGCGCCTGGCCGGCGGCCGCAGCCTGCCTTACGGCGTGGTCGTTCTGGCCACCGGCACGCGTGCGCGCGTGCTGCCGGGCCTGCCCAGCGGGCTCAGCAACGTAGTGCTGTTGCGCACCGCCGCTGATGCCCGCGCGCTGCGCACGCATTTGGGCGAGGCCCGGCAGGTGGTGGTGCTGGGGGGCGGATTCATCGGTCTGGAGATCGCCGCCACCGCGCAGGCCCTGGGCCGCCAGGTGACCGTGCTGGAGGCCGCGCCGCGCCTGCTCTCGCGCTCGCTGTCGCCGGAGATGGCCGAGCATGTGCTGCTCAGCCATCGCGCCGCGGGCGTGGACATCCGCCTGGGCGAGAAGGTGAGCGACTTCGAGGTTGCTCAGGCGAGATTGCGGGCGATCCATCTGGGCGCGCAGCGGGTGCCGCTGGACCTGCTGATCATCGGCATTGGCGCCAGGCCCGAAACCACGCTGGCGCAGGCGGCAGGCCTGGACTGCCGAGATGGCGTCGTGGTCGATGCGTTCATGCGCAGCAGCGACGCGCGCATCCTGGCGATAGGAGATTGCGCGCGCTTCCCGCTGTCGGGACAAGGGAGCGATCGCCGACTGGAGTCGGTACAGAATGCGCACGACCAGGCACGCACCGCGGTGGCCACGGTGCTTGATCGGCCAGCGCCGTATGCAGCGCTTCCTTGGTTCTGGTCTGAACAGGGCAGCATGCGCCTGCAGATGGCGGGCTGCATGCCCGCGCAGTCGGTGCGGCACCTGCGTCCTGGCGCGCGGGGGGACGCATTCTCCATCCTGCACTACACACCGCAGGGGCGACTGGCCTGTGTGGAGAGCGTGAACGCGCCCCAGGACCACATGGCGGCGCGCAAGTTGCTCGAGGCAGGACATTCACCGGCACCGGCGGCCGCCTGCAACCCGGCGACGGCACTCAAGACATTCACATAGGTCGGAGCCGCCACATGGCAAAGCACTGGGCGCGAGTCGGTATCGACGAAGACAGCACGGTGCCGTCCGCGGCGATGATTGCCCTCCTCGACCAACTTCGCGCCGGGCCGCCCGCGCTTGCTGCATTGCGATTCATCGCGCATCTGGTGCCGGTGGAGTACATCTCGCTGGTGGAGTACGCGGGCGGCGGCGCGCCAAGGCAGCTCGAAGGGCATGCGCGGAGTTCACAAGTCCAGGACACCACGGCGCGTTGCTTTTCGCTGTACCGGTTCGCCTTCTTCCGTGAAGACGAGGTCACCGCGTTGGCCGGCGAACTGGCTTCTATGAGCGAGAAAGCGCCTAGAGTGGACATGTTCCACTACCGCCAGCGCGACATTCCCAACCGGGACTGGCGCAACGAGATCTTCGTGCGCGAACGATTGGCCGGACGGGTGAGCCTGGTCTTCGCAGGGGCTGACCATCGAGCCTACGCGCTCAACCTGTACAGGCACACAGCGGCCGGCGAATTCGAATCCGATGAACTCGCTCGCCTGCGCACGGTGGCGCCGATCGTGAGGGCTGTGCTGCAGCCGCGGCTGGATTCGAAGTCCCGGACTTCGGATGCGAATCGCGTGGCGATGGCGTCCATCCGCCTGGGGCAGCAGTCGGACAGACTTTCGAAACGCGAACTGGAAGTCGCGGCGCGCATTGCGGCGGGCCTCAGCACGGACGGCATCGCCCAGGATCTGGGCATTGCCACCTCGACGGTGCTCACGCTGAGAAAGCGCGCCTATGCCAAGCTGAACGTCCACAGTCGGATGACTTTGGCGTGGGGGCTTGATATAGGGGATTCCCCGTCCCAATCGCTGGGTACAGACGCGCGCAGTGACGACGCCTAGAGTTCCGGGACGCCGCCCTCCGACGGCAAGAGGAGACATCCCCATGGACCGCCGCACGATGAACCAGATGCTCGCCGCCGCCGCCCTGGCGCCACTGGCCGCAAGCGCCCAGCCGAGCTTTCCTACACGCCCTATACGCATCGTCGTGGCCTATCCTGCAGGTGGGGCCTCGGACTTCATCGCCCGCATGGTGGGTGACCGCCTGTCCAAGACACTCGGCCAGCCCGTCGTGGTGGACAACCGCACCGGCGCATCGGGTGCGCTGGGTGTGTCCGAAGTGGCGAAGGCACCGCCCGACGGCTACACGCTCGGCGTGACCCTCGGCGATTCGCTGATCAACAACGTGGCGTTGTTCAAGGCGCTTCCATACGACCCCCAGCGCGACTTGGCTCTGATGACGCAGGCGGTGTTCAGTCCCGCACTCATCAGCGCCAACACGGATCTGCCGGTCAAGAACATCGCCGAACTGCGCCAATACGCTGCGCAGCACAAGGGGCAGCTGAGCTACGGTTCGTGGGGGATAGGCAGCCTCGGTCACATTGCCGGCGAGGCCTTGAGTCAGCGCCTGGGTGCGAGCATGGTTCATATTCCCCAGCGCGGCGAAGGCCCCGTGCTGCAGGATCTGTTGTCCAAGACGATCAGCCTCGGCCTGAGCTCGGCCGGTCTGGCCAAGCAGCACGTACTCGCGGGAAAGATCACGCCCCTAGCCATTCTGGGACGGGAGCGTTCGAAGGCACTTCCCGGCGTCCCTACCTTGCGGGAACAGGGAATCGACGATCCGATCTTCGATGCAGCGGTATGGATCTGCTTCATCGCCCCAGGCAAGACGCCGCAGCCGGTGCTGCAAAAGCTCATTCAAGAGATCCGGACCATCCTGGCCTTGCCGGATGTGGATGCCGCCGTCGTCGATCGCGGCCTGGAAGTGATGGCCACCACGCCGGTGCAATTCCGCACCAGCTATCGCGGCGAGTTCGACATCATCACGCGCCGCATCCGAGAGATCGGCATCGAGCCGCAATAAGACCCAAAGGAGAAGCGAGCGTGTTTATCCGCAACCTCTGGTATGTCATCGCTTGGTCCCACGAAGTAGGCGCCGACGCGCTGTTCACGCGCACGGTGCTGAGCGAGCCCATTCTTCTGATGCGCAAGCAGGATGGCAGCCTCAGCGCTCTTCAGGACCGTTGCTGCCATCGCCTGCTGCCATTGTCGCGCGGTGCCCGCGAGGGCGACGCGGTGCGCTGCGGCTACCACGGGCTGAAGTTCGATTGCGGCGGCCAGTGCGTCGAGGTCCCCGGGATGGAGCGGGTGCCCTCGTACCTGAAAATCAAGAGCTACCCGGTGGTCGAGAAGAACCGTTGGATCTTCGTTTGGATGGGTGACCCGGAGCGCGCAGACGAGGCGCTGTTGCCGGACAACTTCGCCAACGACGATCCGCAATGGTGCAACAAGCCGGGCTACATGCACTACGAGGTCCCCTACCTGCTGATATGCGACAACCTGCTGGATTTCTCGCATCTGAGCTACGTGCACGCCAACACCCTCGGGGGCTCTCCGGAGATCGCGCGATCGCGGCAGAAGATCGATCGGGTCTTCGTTCCAGACGGCCGCCAGGTCGGGTTGAAGGTGACGCGCCGGGTCAGCGATGTGCCGCCCTCACCCTACTGGAAGAGTTTTCGCGATGGCCTGCGAGACGAAATGTACGAGCGGTGGTTCGACTATGACTTCGTGTTGCCCGGAACGCTGTTGATGGACTCGGGTGGACGTCCCATCGCGGCACCCGACGACGAAGCCCGCACCGTCCGGCTGCTGAGTTGCCAGACCCTCACGCCGGAGACCGAGACCAGCACCCACTACTTCTTCCAACAGTCCTGCCAGAGCGCAGACTTTGAACGCGCGCCAGAGACAGTCGACCGCATGTATGCCACCCTTGTTCGGGCCTTCCATGAGGATCAGGACACCATCACGGCGCAATATCGGGCGTTGCAGGCAACACCGGGAATGAAGATGCATGCCGTGCCGCCGTTCGATGGCGCGCTTGGGCATTTTCGTGGGCTGGTGGAGCAATGGGTAGCGGCAGAATCTTCGGCAAGTCTCAGCCAAGGCCAGTGATCGTGCGCTGGCTGCGGACGACGTCTACGTTCGCCTTCTGGAGTCACTGGGCGCGGACGTCGTTCTGACGCGGCCCGACTTCGTGGTGTATGGGCACGCCGATCGCGCAGGTCTCGCGCCTCTGGCCAAACGCTCCTGCAACAGCTGCAGTATTCCTCGACGAGGACGCATCACCGTGCCATCAGCGTCCTTTGTCCTTGAAGAGGCCGACGAAGAGATTCCGCATCCACTGGTGTGCCGGATCCGACTCGAAGCGGCGGCTCCAGTGGATCGAGACGGTCGTAGCAAAAACCAACTGTGTCACTCTTGCGCAGGCAAATGTGTCACTCGTCTTTTTGACACAGACCCGATGGGGGGCAAAGTCGCGTGCAGTAAGGGTTTGCGCGATTCCGCAGGAAATGTGTCAATCGCTCCTCACCGCCAGACCTGCAAAGACAATGTCGAGGCTCTTTTCCAGCGCAGGCGCCGTGTACAGCCGACCTTCTGCTTCGGCGACCATGGCCACCTCGTTCTTGTCGTCTTTCATCTTGTGCTCCGTTGCCCGTGCAATGTTCGCACTTTCGCTTCAATCGAAAACCCTCCTGCGTCAGATGCTCGCACAAAACCAAAACGACTCTTGAGATCGAAAGCCTAGGCTCGGGGGCCGTTCAGACCGGCGTGATCCTTGGATCTTCGGAAGCCCCCTGTGCATTTTTCATTCGCCCACCGCGTTGGACGCCGGCAGAACTCAACGTGCTCCACCACCGGCGGCTGCGCAAAAAAGGCCTCACGATGGCGCGCCATTTCCCATAGGCTGGCGAGTTCCGGAAGCCGACCGTGTGGTCTTCCTGGCTGGCCCAGTGGATCAGCAGCACGTAGCGTTCAGCCGACTCGATGCTGCGCCGCACTTCGTAGTTGCGAAATTCCGGTGCCTTGGAAAGCACGGTGTCCAAGCCGCGTCGCGCGGCCTATTCGTCCTGCCGGCCGGGATGGATGCGTATATCTGCAAGTTCCAAGATCATTGTTTCGTCCTCGTGTTCAAAGGGGCATTTCCTTCTGGATCCAAGCAACCGCCGATTCGTGGCGCGGCGACCATCCCAGTTCGCGCCGCGCACGCGTAGCGCGGACCCGACTGTTGCTTCCGTAGGAGTAGTAGGCACGAGCCTGACCCCACATCGCCGCGGCCTCGTCCGCGGGCAGCGACTCGACACGGCCCAGTCCGAGGCGCTGGGCAATGGCTTCGCCGATTTCGACGAACGACGCTTCGCCGTTCTCGGCAAAGTAGAAGGCACCCGCTGGTGCCTTGTCGAGCGCCAGCAGGTACAGATCCGCCAAGTCGTCGATGTAGACGGTCGACCAGCGGTTGATGCCCTTGCCGACAACGCGTACCACACCATTTGCGCGTGCCTGCTCCACAAGAAACGGGATCTGGATGCTGCGCGTGTTCAAACCCGCGCCCACGCCATAGGTCAGCGTGGGACAGACGACGACCGAGCGCACGCCGCGCGCCGCGGCAGCGAGGACCGTGCCGTTCAGCGCGTGCCGCGCCTGCTTGGCGGGCGCGACGACGAAGGGCGTGTCTTCGTCGAAGACGCGCTCCGAGAGCCGGTCGCCATGGGCGTCGTCGCCGACAACGCTCGATCCGCTGGTGTGAATCAACGGCTTTCCGGAGCCCTCCAGCGCCGCGATCATGGCTTGCAGCGACGGGAGATGATCCGCGTTGGCCGTATTGACCACGCCGTCGGCCTCGCGCGCCTCGCGGGCAAGCACCTGCGCATCGTCCAGGCTGCCGATCACGGGTTCGATGCCGCATGCGAGAAGCGCGGAGGCCTTCGAATCGTTCCGCAGCAAGCCGCGCACGGTGTGGCCCCGGGCGACGAGGCATGCGGCGATGCTGCCTCCGGTGTAGCCGGCGGCGCCGGTCATGAAGAGTTTCACTACGATATTTCCTAGAGGGCGACGGTCGAAAGCCACGGCACGGTCGCGATCACGACCACGCTCACCAGCAGCGCGGCCATGTAGGGCCAGATAGCCCGCATCACTTCTTCCGGCTTGCCCTCCCCGATCCGGCACGCCACGGCGCGGCCGTCCCACCAGGGCATGCTGATCGCGATGCCGTTGCTCTTGTGGCCACCGTCAGGTGCTTTCTCCTGCGCGCCTGGGCGAGTTCGTAAGCGTACCTCAGCACGCGGTCGGTGCCGTGGCGCGAGAAGACCGATTCCTGGATCACGATCTCGCGCTCGGTGCCTTCGTACATCACGCCGCCGAGCGAGGTAATTGGTGTTTGTTGGGTCGACCGTGTCAATCTGTCGAAAAAATACTACTACCCCGAGGGCGAGTCGGCCAACACGCGCGCGTCCTATGCCTCGGCCATGCGCTACGGGTGCGCTTGGTACGCCGCGCGCTATGGCCGCGCGCTGCGCCTGCCGGTGCCCGTGGTGATCCAGTTCATCGTCGACCACGCGGCGCGCAAAGCGGACGAGGATTCCGAAGCCGGCCTGGTCAGCGAACTGCCACCCGACGTTGACCAGGCGCTCGTGGCCAACGACTACAAGACGCGGCTCGGCGCGCCCGCGCTCAACACGCTCGTGCGCCGCATCTCCGTGCTGCCCCAGCAATTCGTCAGCCTCGTCGATTCGCTGCGCTGACTGCCACGATGAATTGAGTCCGGCGCCCAATGTTCCCCCAAAGAGTCTGTGGAGTCGGCGTGTGGGCCCAGCAGAGCCGCCACATCCCTCACCTGAACAGCGTCAATGACCGAAGAGGGCTTGCTCGCGCTTCCACTCAGCCGCCCGCTGGCGCGTAGACAAATCTGGGCCCAAGCTGGGTGCACAACCAGTTTCGGCCTCGTAGACAGACATCATGTCGGTAGGCAAATAGATACTGGAAACACAACTCAATTGCTGATGCGAGTCGTAGTCGCCTTGCCGGGCTCGGAGCTCAAGGAGGCATCTGCGGAGTAAAGCCATAATTTTCTCCTTCAACGGGGTATCGCTCGGCACACAGGCAGCACTCAACCAGCTCTCGACTGGAGGGAGCAGGCGGTCCGGCGCTCTATCCGATCCACAGTCCGCCACCGTGACCACACTGCGACACCCGAGTCATGTCGCAGCCTCGCCTCACTCGATCCTTACAAACACCCTGCCGTCTTCAATCTTGACCGGATAAGTCCGCACCGGCGTTGCCAGCGGAGGGCCCTTTACGCACGTCGCCCTTCGCCGCGCATGATGGACTGGGCGAATGAGACAAGTACAGCCGCGGCCTCCGAAACCTTCTCCGGGAGAAGTGCGTGGCCAGAACCATGAATGATTTCCATCGTCGTCAGGTGGCCTACACGATCTCGCAAGTAATCTTCTTCAGGTACGGGTGCAATCTTGTCAAATTCAGGCGCAACATAAAGCACCGGCAAATTTTTGCCTACTTCGGTCCAACTACTGTCGGCCGTTGCATTCGTCGCCGCGAGCTGGAATTTAGAGACCTCTGTATGCCACCCGCTCAACCAAACGGAAGCATCGTGCCCCGGAGCGAAGAAGTCACGCTCCAAATAAAATAGGCGGTCTGCATCCGGCTTGGAATTGTCAGATACGACATTCACGGAAATCAAGAGCTCGGGCGATATTGTGCTGCCAATAATCGCCGCGAGAAGTGCGACAGATTTTGTCATCGAAGGCCAATGATGGGCGAGAACCCGCGCGACCCAGTTGCCGAACGCGTGGCCCACCACACACAATGCTTCAGGCTTCTCCGGCGCACAATCGGCTTCGATCGCAGCAACGACATCGGCGGCAAGATCGATCAATGTGATGCCTTCGGTCGGCCCCGAACTCGCGCCTATGCCGCGTGGCTGCGGTCGCAACACGCGGAATCCAGCCGCAGCAATTAATGGTGCAATTTCATCGAAATCAGTAGCGCCTCTCGCCAGCGAGGGGAGCAGGACAATGCGTGGGCCCTTGCCTTCGACTAGAAGTTCGACCTGACCTTCAGGCGTGGGGATCAGTTTGCGCTCGAGTTTTGACATTTAGTATCCTAATTTGGTCCGTTTAGATAGAATTCCTTGGCTATTAATATTGATCGATGCTCGCATGTGACTAGGCGTAGCTCGAACTCGCCGCTTCACTCCAAACCGCAGGTTATCGGGTCGACCATCAACAGCATTTTCGCCCGAGTGTGTTGGAATTGATAGAATTGCGAAGCCGTGAGAATATGAAAGCTCCGCCGCCGTATCCGATGACGTCGCAATCATCCAAATTCAGGCGCGCATTCGTCCTATTCCGCCGGGCTGGGAGCGCGATATCGTTCCAAGCAGTCAGTTACTTGGGATTATCTTCATGCGTTTCCTAGCAAAGTGCATCGTCTCCACGCTCATGGGTCTACCCCCCAATGAGGCTGGCCTCCCTCGGGAAGCCCTGCAGGAGGCCGCATGACGCGCGACGCCGCACTGGCCCAGGCTGCCGGCCACTTCGACAGCGGCGACTTCGTGCGCGACCTGTCGCGCCGTGTCGCCTTCCGCACCGCCAGCCAGGAGCCGGACTCCGGGCCGGCGCTGGCCGCCTACCTGCAGGACGAGATCGGCCCTTCATTGGCCAAGCTGGGCTTCAGCTTCAGCATCCACCCCAACCCCGAGCCCGCCTACGGACCGTTCCTGGTGGCCAGCCGCCATGAAGGCGATGATCTGCCCACGGTGCTGATGTACGGCCACGGCGACGTCATCCGCGGCCAGGACAAGAGCTGGACCTGCGGCGAGGGACCGTGGACGCTGGCGGTGGACGGTGAGCGCCTTTATGGACGGGGCACGGCCGACAACAAGGGCCAGCACAGCATCAACATCGCCGCGCTGGCCACCGTGCTGGCGCTGCGCGGCCAGCTGGGCTTCAACGTCAAGTGGCTGCTGGAAACCGGCGAAGAGACCGGCTCGCCGGGCCTGGCAGCGTTCTGCTCTGCGCACCAGGAACTGCTGGCCGCCGATGTGCTGATCGCCAGCGACGGCCCGCGCGTGGGCCGCGACCAGCCCACCGTCTTCCTGGGCTCGCGCGGTGTGGCGAACTTCAGCCTGACGCTGAACCTGCGCGGCGGCGGCCACCACAGCGGCAACTGGGGCGGCCTGCTGCGCAACCCCGGCACGGTGCTGGCCAACGCAATTGCCAGCATGGTGGACGCCCACGGCGTGATCCGTGTCCAGGGCCTGCGCCCGCCGCCCATCCCGGCCAACGTGCGCACCGCGCTGCAGGGCCTGCGCTTTGGTGGTGACGCCGGCGACCCGGAAGTTGACCCCGGCTGGGGCGAGCCCGGCCTGACTCAGGCCGAACGGGTGATCGCCTGGAACACGCTGGAAGTGCTGGCCTACAAGACCGGCAACCCGGACTTCCCGGTCAACGCCATCCCGCCCGCAGCACAGGCCTTCATGCACATGCGCTTTGTCGTCGGCACCGACGTGAGCCGGCTGCGTGACGTCGTGCAGCAGCACCTTTCGACGCACGGCTTCGAAGGCGTCGAGGTCAGCGAACCCGAGGTCATGCACGCCACCCGGCTGGACCCGGACAACGCCTGGGTGCGCTTCACGCTGGCCAGCATCGAGCAGAGCACCGGCAAGAAGCCCGTGCTGCTGCCCAACCTGGGCGGCAGCCTGCCCAACGATGTGTTTGCCGACATCCTGGGCCTGCCCACCGTGTGGGTGCCGCACAGCTACGCGGCCTGCCAGCAGCACGCACCCGACGAGCACCTGCTGGCACCGGTGGCGCGCGAGGCGCTGCAGCTGATGACGGGCCTGTTCTGGGACCTGGCAGCGGCCGCGCCGGCGCTACCGCGACGCTGAGCGCGCCGTCTTCGGCGGCTCGCCCAGCGTGCCGCGGAATCCAGCCGCGATGAAGGCGCAGCATGGACCCTGATCCTGCGCGCGTTTGCCGAGCGGGCCGGCGCCACCCGCATCGGCCTGGGCGAGTGCCGCGGCACGGCGCTGCCGGCGCACACGCGCTGAGGACAGGCGCAGCACCGACATCAGGCCGGCAGGTGCAAGGTGCTGCCCCGCCCCGGTCACCGCCACGCGTCCGCCGTGCAATTCGGCAATGCGCTTGACGATCGCCAGGCCCAGGCCCTTGCCTTCCTCGCTGGTGGCCGGGCTACGCTGTCGCGGGCCTCGTAGTGGCGGTCGAACAGGTGCGGCAGGTGCTCGCCAGCGATGCCGGCGCCTTCGTCGGCCACGCTCACCTGGACCTCGCGGCGCCCACACGTGCGGCGCGCACAAGCACTGCGCGGCCAGCCGGCGTGTCCTTCAGCGCGTTCCTAAGAAACACTCTGCGTTGCTGCCTCTTGGAGGGTGAAGCCGAATTCTGCGGCGCGGCGATGCAGCTGCTTGACGACCCGTTCCCGGTATCGGCGCTCGTAGTGGTCTGCACCGGGGTCCTGGTAACGGATGCCGAACCGCATGGCGTTGTAAAAGAGCACCGCGATCTTGCGCGCGGTCGCGGTTACGGCCTTGGCCTTGCCAACGCGCGCCGCCAGACGTCGATAGAACGCGCCCAGCGCGGTGTTGGTTCGACCGACGGTGACGGCGGCGAGTCGCAGGTGCGCACTCACCCGGTTGGTCGTCTTGCGCGTGTGCGCGGACAGCACCTTGCCACCGCTGATTTTGCAGCCTGGCGCCAAGGTCAACCACGACGTGAAGTGCTTGGCCGTCGGCCACCTGCTCAGGTCAGTCCCGCACTCAGCGATCAAGCGCAGTGCCAAGTAGGGCCCGATACCGTGAATCTGAGTCAAGTCCACGCCTGTGAGCTGATACAGCGGTCCTCGGGTATCGAAGCTCACGGCATTGGGCTGGACTGTCTTGTGCCGTGGTTTGGGCAGCGGCTCGACGGGGTCCTGCTTGTCGGCGTTCAACACGACCAGCGTGCGTTCGATCTGCGCATCGCATTCGCTAAGGCGCAGTTGGTAGAAGTCGTACAGGGTCAACGCCTGCGTCAACGCGAAGACGTGCTCGGGTTGGTAGTTCCCAACCAGCGCGGCGCGCACAGTCGCCATGCTGGCCTTGCAGCGCACGTCTCGCATCGTCGCGAGCACGTCTGGATTGCGTTGGCCATTGACGATGGCACGGACGATCTTCATTCCTGTTACGCCAGTCACGTCGCAGACCACATGGTGCAGCTGCAGATTCATCAGGGTCAGCGCCTTCTGCATGTGCTGGATGTGAGCGGCGGCGTAGTCAAGATGACTCTCGCGCAGCCGCAGGTAAGCCCTCAACGCAGCGATGTCGCGTTCGGGCCGGAAGCTCGGGCGAAGCAGGCCACAGGCATGCAGCCGCTGCAGCCACTGCGCATCGTTGACGTCACTTTTGCGGCCAGGTACCGCACGAGCCTCACGGGCATTGGCGACGATGACTTCGATGCCCCGACTCTGCAATATCTCGTACACGGGCACCCAATACACGCCGGTGGATTCCATGGCCACGGTCTCGATGCCAATCGACATCAGCCAATCTGCCATTCGCTCGATGTCACCGGTAAAAGCCTGGAACGTCTGCACGGCCTCCTCACACAACTCGGGCGCGACACCGACCACATGGAATCGCGAGCCGATGTCGATGCCCGCAGCGCGGTCATGAATAACGGGAAGGCCCGCCGGCTTGATGGATCGTCTTGCCATGATCACCTCCTATCGGTTGAGCACGCCGGACGGGGACTCGGATCAGATCAATTTCCTAAACGGGGTCACGCAAGGTGCCACCACAGCTGGGTCCGCAGCTTCCCCTGGGCCATGTTTTCCGACGGGATGAATGTCTCCAAAAAGCGAGCGGCCTCTGTCCAACGCAATCGCAGTCTAGGACCGTTGCGTGTTTCTATCCATCTGGGGCGCGGCGAGCCGCGTGGGCCGTTTTCCAGCAGGTTGGCCACCGCGCGTTCGAACAGCTCCACGTCGACTACGGCACCGGCGCGTCATCGCCCTGCTGCTCGAAGTCAGGGCCATGCCCTGGCGGCGCGCGCGTTCGGCAAAACGCAGCGTGATGTCGTCCAGCACTCGCCCAGGTCCAGCTTCATGGGGCGCAGTTGTAAGTCCGGCTCGTCCAGCTGCGCCAGGTGGCCCAGCGTGCGCACCATGCCGGGGGCGTTGCGGGTGTTGCGCAGCGCGGTCTCCAGCAGTTGGCTGTCGGCCGCGCGGGCGGCGTCACCCTGCCAGCGCGTCTGCAGCGTCTCCAGGCAGGCCATGGTGGCGGTCAG
This sequence comes from Variovorax sp. LjRoot290, assembly GCF_964253985.1. Classification (NCBI taxonomy): domain Bacteria; kingdom Pseudomonadati; phylum Pseudomonadota; class Betaproteobacteria; order Burkholderiales; family Comamonadaceae; genus Variovorax; species Variovorax sp. LjRoot290. The sequence continues at coordinate 500,101 of NZ_CAXURW020000002.1, forward strand.
CGGGCTGCGCAGGTCGCGTGAGAGGTTGCTGACGCTTTCGCGGCGAAAGCTGTCGAGCCGGCGCAGATCGTCCCACTGCTCGTGCGAGGCGGCCAGCAGGGGGTGGAAGCCACCACGCAGGCGGCTGAACTCGTCGTCGGCGCTGCCCTGGGCTGCCGCGACCACGGCCACGGCGCCGCTGAATCCTTCGCGCGCGGCGCTGGCCACTCGTCGCTCAGCACGCGCAGGGGCCGCATCACGGTGACGATGATCCCGCCGTCAGCAGGATCACCAGACTCGTTCGCGATGGCGTACAGCGCCGGTCATCTCGCTGCGCCTGGATCGCCTGCGCCGCGCGCAGCGCATGATCCAGGCGCTTGTTCTCCACGACGGCAGCGGTGTCGATCTGCGGCAGATTGTCATAGAGCACGTAGGGCGGGCTCGGCCGCCCGCGCGCACCTCGATGCGCCCATCGGGAAACTCGTACACGTCGATGTGTCGATGGATCAGCCTCCGGTTGCCTGGAAGCTGAGTGGCGACAGCTTGCGCCAGGCCGGCGTGATTCCGCAGTGCGCGTGCAGACGGAATCGGTGGACGCATAGCTGTGCGTATGCCGCGTGGGTGATCTGGCCATCATCGTACCCAAACGTGCTGCGCGCCAGGCGCCAGGGACTTGCACGCCATCGTTCGGACCGCGCTGCAGATGGCGCTTCAAGCGGAAATTTTCTGGCGTTGCGGTGCTTTTCGCAGCGCAACGGCTAGAGAATCTGCAACCCGGCTGCGCGTGAAGCCCTTCAACCGAATGCAGACTGAAGGCGGACCGTTGCGGCTTCCTCGGCAGGCAGTCCTGCCCAGAAATCGGTGAGCAGGCGCGCGAAGGCACCGGGCTGCTCCACTGCACTCAGATGCGCCGCGTCAAGAAAACGCAGCTGCGCGCCCGGGATGCGCCGGGCAATTCCCTCCGACATCACCGGCGGCGTCGCCTCGTCGCTACTGCCGGCGATCACCAGCGTGGGGCACGCGATGCTGGCGTTGCTGGTGTCGAGGTCGATATTGGAGACCGCCCCGCACGCGGCTGCGTAGAGCTCGGGTGAAGTGGCCTCCAGAACGGCACGTAAAGCGTTCACCTGAGCCTCATCATGTTGATGAAATCCCGGCGTAAACCAGCGCTGCATGGCGCCTGCGGCAATCGACGGCACACCCTGCGTCAACACCGTTGTGATACGGGTCTGCCACATAGCGCGTGCGGCATCGTCGTAGCTGCTGGCCGAGTTGGCAATCACCAAGCTGCGTACCAGTCGTGGGTGGCGAGCGCCCAGCGATTGGGCCGTCATGCCGCCCATCGAAAGACCGACGAAATGCACCGGCCCCACCGCTTGGCTGCGGATCAACTCGGCCGCGTCATCGGCCAAGTCTTCCATGGTGTAGGTACCGGCGCTGGCCGGGCTACGACCATGGCCCCGGTGGTCGTATCGCAGCACGGTGTAGCGGTCTTCCAACGCGACGGCTACGTCGTCCCACATGGTCAGATCACAACCCAGGGCATGGCTCAGCACCACCAGCGGGCCTTGCCCTTGTTGCACAAAATTCAGGTGGGGCATAACGCTTTCCAGCAAAGGGCGGTCAGTCGAGTTTGGCGCCGGATACTTTCACCCGTTCAGCCTGCACTTTGAAGTCTCGCGCCAAGTAGTTTTTGTACTCCTCGGGCGTGGAGCCAACGGCCACATAAGAATAGGCGTCGATTTGAGTGCTGCGGAAATCGGGGGCCATCAGAATCTTGCGAACGTCGCTGGCGATTTTCTCCACCACGGCCGAGGGCGTTCCCACGGGTGCCACGAGCCCGATGTTGAAAGCACCGTTGATGTCTTTCACGCCCGCTTCCTTGAACGTTGGCACTTCTGGCAAGGCGACACTGCGGTTGTCGCCGGAAATAGCCAGCGCCTTCATCTTGCCCGTTTTGACATGTTGCTCGATGACTGATACACCGAGGATCGCCGAGTCCACCTGACCCGAAATGATCTCGGGAATCAGGGGCGCTGCGCCTTTGTAGGGCACGTGCACCATCTCCAGATTCTCCTGTTTAGCAAACATTGCCAGGGGCAAATGGACAATGCCGCCGGCGCCGGAAGAGCCGTAGCTCATCGGCTTGTCTTTGGCGCTACGTGCCAATTGCACAAACTCTTTAAGGGTATTGGCCTTCGAGTTTTGCGGCACGATAAAGACCATCGGAACGGTGATCAGCCACGAGATGGGCGCAAAGTCCTTTTCAGCGTTATAGGGCAATTTCTTGTACAGGTGCGGATTCATGGTCAGGGCCGCCTCCGTCGCCGCAAACAAGGTGTAGCCATCGGCCGGGCTCTTGGCGACGAACTCGGCACCAATAATCTCATTAGCGCCTGTTTTGTTGAGAACGAGTACTGGCTGGCCCCACTCCTTGCTCAGCCTGACGCTCAAGGCCCGAGTCAGGTTGTCCACAGGGCCACCCGGGGAGTAAGGAACCACAATGGTCACCGGCTTGGCGGGGAACGTCTCGGCAACCACGCCGTGCGAAACAGCAACAACGACAAGGGATAGTGCAATTTTAAAAAGATTTTTCATAGAAGTTGTGTGAAACGGGATCGGGTTACAGAAGCAAGACGACAGGTTGATCTTTTGTTAGAACGCTCGAAATATGGCCGTTAGAGATGATGCACTTTGCTAGGAAGCGCATCAAGAATGCTCCCATGCAAACTGACTGCTTAGAACGATATCGCGCTCCCAACCAGGCGCGATAGAACAAATGCGCGCTTGAACTTGGATTATTGCGACATCATCGGATGGGGCGGCGGAGCTTTCATATCCGCACGGCTTCGCAATTCTATCGATCCCGTCACACTCGGACGAAAATTCCGTTATTGGTCGACCTGATGACCTGCGGTTTGGACTGATGGCGGCGAGTTGTCGCTAAGGGAAGCGCGCTTGGTCACAGGCGAGCATCGATCAATGTCCCGGATTAATAGCCTAGGAATTCTTCTTCATGAAACTATATTGGTCATCAACATCTCCATTCGCAAGAAAAGTTACCGCAAGCGCCCACGAGCTAGGGCTAAGCGACAGGTTAGAAACGATTCCAACTCGCGTCGCACCGAACAAGCCTGACTTAGCTTTATTGCCATATAACCCGCTTGGGCAACTTCCAACACTCGTTCTAGACGACGGGACCGCGCTCTACGATAGTCTCGTAATCATCGAGCACCTCATTCATATGGCAGGTGGCGCCAAGCTTATTCCGTTGTCGCCGGAAGCGCGAATTGAAGAGCTTCGGCTGCATGCGTTGTGCAATGGTTTTCTCGACTTGTTGGTGCAATGGCGCATCGAATCAATGAAGGATACGAAGCAGATCGCGCTTATTAATGCGTTCAACTTGAAGTCGAGCATGGTATGGACAAGACTGGAGGCGACAGTCGAGCGAGTCGCGCAACGGCCTTTCGGGTTGGCCTCCATTACGCTGGCTATCGTTGCTGAATACGCTGACTTTCGGTTTCCAAGGCTCGGTTGGCGAGAAAAATACCCGGCGCTCTCTAGCTGGCATCAATCTATACAGTCACGGCCCTCTTTGGCCTCTACCAGATTTTTCGATAGCTCGAAGCCACAATAGGAAGGAAAGTATGGACCGCTGGTAATAACCTGCGATGTAATGAATCTTGATCATTGACGCAAGATTTTGCCGCGCGGCAATTGCAACGGTCCATATTGATGCTTCTTACAAGGTGACTACGGCTTACGGTCTCAACAGCTACCACCAAATTAGGATACTAAATGTCAAAACTCGAGCGCAAACTGATCCCCACGCCTGAAGGTCAGGTCGAACTTCTAGTCGAAGGCAAGGGCCCACGCATTGTCCTGCTCCCCTCGCTGGCGAGAGGCGCTACTGATTTCGATGAAATTGCACCATTAATTGCTGCGGCTGGATTCCGCGTGTTGCGACCGCAGCCACGCGGCATAGGCGCGAGTTCGGGGCCGACCGAAGGCATCACATTGATCGATCTTGCCGCCGATGTCGTTGCTGCGATCGAAGCCGATTGTGCGCCGGAGAAGCCTGAAGCATTGTGTGTGGTGGGCCACGCGTTCGGCAACTGGGTCGCGCGGGTTCTCGCCCATCATTGGCCTTCGATGACAAAATCTGTCGCACTTCTCGCGGCGATTATTGGCAGCACAATATCGCCCGAGCTCTTGATTTCCGTGAATGTCGTATCTGACAATTCCAAGCCGGATGCAGACCGCCTATTTTATTTGGAGCGTGACTTCTTCGCTCCGGGGCACGATGCTTCCGTTTGGTTGAGCGGGTGGCATACAGAGGTCTCTAAATTCCAGCTCGCGGCGACGAATGCAACGGCCGACAGTAGTTGGACCGAAGTAGGCAAAAATTTGCCGGTGCTTTATGTTGCGCCTGAATTTGACAAGATTGCACCCGTACCTGAAGAAGATTACTTGCGAGATCGTGTAGGCCACCTGACGACGATGGAAATCATTCATGGTTCTGGCCACGCACTTCTCCCGGAGAAGGTTTCGGAGGCCGCGGCTGTACTTGTCTCATTCGCCCAGTCCATCATGCGCGGCGAAGGGCGACCTACCTAAATCTACCTAGTCGCACGTGTGCTTCAAAGAGCCAGCATCTTTGCGGCTAAAGATTTTCCCGGCCCCGCTTTTCGCGCGGGGCCTTTTCCCACAGCTCAATTTTTCCAGGAGAACTCCATGAGCATTCAGCGCATCGAACCGGGCGCCCGCATGAGCAACGCCGTCGTCCACGGTAACATCGTCTATCTCGCCGGCCGGGTCGGCGAAGGCGAGAGCGTCACTGACCAGTGCAAGAGCGCACTTGCCGACGTTGACCGCCTGCTCGCTGCCGCCGGCAGTGACAAGTCGAAGATCCTGCAGACGATCATCTATCTCTCGGATATCGCCACTTTCGGCGAAATGAACGCCGTCTGGGAAGCCTGGATCGATCCAGTCAACCCGCCGGCCCGCGCCACCAGCGAAGCCAAGCTCACCACACCGAAATTCAAGGTGGAGTTCATCGTCACGGCGGCGATCTGATCGCTCCGATATAGGGAACCGGAAAGCCGGCCTATCGCTCTGATAGGCCGGCAATCGGGATTCGAGGAGTATCGTTTAAGGGTACGGGAGAGATCGGTCACCTGCCCCCTCCCAACCGTACCAGCGTAGTGGCAGGGAAGTCCGTCAACTTGGAATGACGGATTGATGAAGCGAGCCAGGCTTACCGGATGTGCAGATCATTGAAGTTTCGAGCAGGCGGCGGGTGCGAAGCCCGTCGATCTCGGCCGCGAGCACGGCGACTCGGAAATGACGCTGTATAGCTGGAAGGACCGTCACGGCGGCATGGACGCTTCCGAAGCGAAGCGCCTGAAGCAGCTCGAGGACGAGAACGCCAAACTCAACAAGCTGCTTGCCGAGGAGTTGTTAGAGGTGGCTCGGTTGTTTGAACAGTTTTCGGGCTGTCGCTAAGTGCATTTCTGGCTCGGTCAAGCCGCCATCGTGATTGATCCTGCTTGAAGAACCAACTACTGAGTGAGCCAGATTTGTGTAAACTGACTTCCTCGATCGCGATAAGTCTAAATCCTGATCACTCTTTACAATGCTTTCGTAGAGAGAAGCCCATTGCGGCGATATAACGTCATCCACGCTTACCTTTGATTGTCGTGCTTGTGATGGGGTCGTTGCAAATTGAGCCCGGAAACATCGATTGAAGTGAGAGCTATCGGAGAAACCGGTGATTGTCGCGATTTCCGTTATTGACTTGGGGCTATTTAAAAGAAGCCAATATCCATAAGCAAGTCGAAACTGACGGCAATATTGCTGGACCGGCTGCTTCATTTCCTGCTGGAAAAGCCGTTCTATCTGCCGCTTAGAAACCCCCAAGGTTGACGCAAGAGATTCAACCTTCAATGGCTGCTGTCCAAGATTTCTTTCGATGATCTTGAGCGCCCGAAGTACTCTCGCATCGAGTGGATTTTCTCTTGTTCCAGAATTCTGCTCAGTTTCGGTGGGGGAGGCCGAAAGCTCTTGCGGCGCGGGAATCTCGGCGCCGATAGCGGAATAATGACGTTCTAAAAGCCATGATCCGAGTTCCAGTGCCGCTAGCCCTCCCGCACAGCTAACTCGCCTGCCGCTCACGACCAAGTTAAGGCCTGAGATTTGCTGCACCTCCGCAAAACGGGTATCTCGGTCGGCGCCGCGATACCAATCTGTTGCGCAGGGCAATCTATCGAAAAATCCGGCTTCGATTAGCACAAATAGTCCGGAACCTATTCCCGCAAGAGTTGCGCCCTTCATATCGGCGCTTGTGAGTGCTTCCAGAATCGATCTGCGGTCCTCGACAGGAGCAGCTGTCTTCCCGCCTATCACGAAAACGTAGTTGCAATCGCGAGCAGCGTGCAGGGGCGCTGTCGGAGGTACTTGGACCCCGCAGGTCGTTTGCGCTGGCTTTTGTCCTAGAACGACATATTCAAAGTCGACTCCGACCGCGGCTGCCGGGTCGGTGCAATGCTTCAAGATATAAACCAGGGCAGAGTACGAAAACATCGTGAAGCCTGGAAGGAGGATGAAGCCGACCTTCACTCGCCGCCGCGCCAGCTTGGCGGATTCGGCCTTCACACCAGAAACCGGCATCATCGTGGACTCTCCTGCCATAAGGTCGGCAATCGTAGCAGTTGCAGTATGTCCGCGCGCAATCGGATGCTCATGGCACTTGTCGCATAGAAGGTAAGCGGATGGCCGTCCGATCCTTGACGACTGCGACCGGCGGCACGCGGCAATTGGCCGCTCACGGCGGTCTCGCCGGGAGGGCGCTTCATCGATTGCCAGCGGTGCGGCAGGAGATTGTCGATGCGGCTGGCCATGTGCGTGGGCAGGCGCTGCAGGACGTCTTTAGGTACGCGTGCGGATCGGGGCCGCAGAGCTTGCCGCCTGCACCAGGCTCATCACGACGGCCGCGCGCTGGCCGGCCAGTTCTGATTTTTTCAACTCCCCTGCCTCACGTTCCAGGCTTGGCGCTCGAACAACGAGAGGCTGGTTGGCTCCCGACCCCTTGCGGCACTATCGACTTCCAGCAACGATCCGAATAGACTTCGATATAGCAGGAGAGCGGGCCGCGCGAAGCGGCTCCACCGAAGGCGCAAACTCCCATAAACGCTCAGGTCGGCTCACGTGATGAGCCTGTACTGCATCAGCTGTCAAAGCCGTCTGGAGAGCCATCACGTCATGTGATGCACCGAAGGAGCAAACTCGCTGCGGGCGCAGCGGGTGAATCTCTCAGGTACCGAGGACAGGGGGAGCGGCAACTTGGACGCATGGTCCGGTTGCTTTCTTTTCGAGCTTCCGTTTCTCCGCGTTCAAGCGCTGCAACCTCATAGGTTCACGAAATGCGCGTGATCGTTCTCGGCGCCGGCATGCTCGGCGTGACCTCGGCTTACTACCTCCAGCAACTCGGCCACGAAGTGACCGTGATCGACCGGCAGGCCACACTGGCTGCCGAGCCGAATGCCGACGATCTGCTCTCCGCACCACTCGACGACCTCTATTTCGGCAATTGACCACTTACTTCCAAGGACACCAGAGAATGACAACGCAAGGACCCGACGTACGCCTGACCCAACTCGGCATCGAATTGCCGAAGGCGGTCGCCCCCGTCGCCAACTATGTGCCGGCCCGAAAGAGCGGCTCGCTGATCTACATCGCGGGCCAGGTGCCGACCGCCGGCGGCAAGGACCAGTACGTGGGCAAGGTCGGCCAGGACGTCTCGATCGAGAACGCCCAGAAGGCGGCGCGACTGTGCGCGATCAACATCCTTGCCCAGCTGCGCACGGCCCTGGGCGGCAGCCTCGATGGCGTCGCGGGCTGCGTGCGCCTCGGCGGCTTCGTTAATTCCACCCCCGAGTTCGGCGACCATCCGAAGGTGATCAACGGCGCCTCCGACCTGATGGTCGAGGTGTTCGGCGAAGCGGGTCGGCATGCGCGCGCCGCAGTCGGCTGCAATTCGCTACCGCGCAACGTCGCTGTCCAGGTCGATGCCATCTTCGAGTTGGCCTGACGATGAACCACGCCGCGGCCTGGGCTGACGGCTGTGTGCCGATAAATGCGCTGACCGGCTTCCTCGGCAGCGGCACCCACGCTGCTACGCCATTTGCTGGCCGATGCCGGCGTGGCGGACACGGTGGTGGTCATCAACGAGTTCGGTGAGGTCGGGCACGACCACCTGTTGGTGCGCGCGAGCTCGCTGAAGACGTCGTCCTGCTGAGCTTGGGCACTCTACGAGTTCGGCCGGGCTCTATTGGCTAGACTGCGTTTCAGCGCGGGCGCAATACACGACGCGACGCGGACCAACCGTGAAGACCGCCTTTTTAGATGAAGGACTCGGTAAATCTAGAACACTGCTAGGGAAATGCTTATATGGCGCCTCCCGGATTACAAGCAACTTGTGTGTAAAGGATCAGGAGGCAGGGCTGCAGTCTCATATTCGGCCTGTTGTGCAGGCGTGATGCCTGCTGGCCCTGATGGTATTCGCTGACGAGGCTCCCTGATCATCGAGATTGGTGCTCTTGATCCCTATCGGAGTGTCCCCATCCCGGTCCGACCTGTCTGGCGCATCACACGCGTGGTCGCTTGCTCTCCTTCGAAGCGGTAGTTTCTAGGTTCCTGCCAGTGCACTTGCTGCCACGCCGCAGGTCTCCACGCCTGTCCGCGTGCCAACACCACCATATCGTTCGCGCCAGCTTGTTGGCCACCGCCGACGACTACGCTGTATGGCCGGCGCTGGGCTTCAAATTTGACCCGCGTGTTCAGCCTACCCCGATGCTTTTTTAAGCGGTGCCACCGCAAGAACAAGGCGGTGCGCGAGATCGTGAGGGCCACAAGCCTGTCGCGCAAGACGGTGCACAAGTACTTGCGCACGCCGGTGGCGCAGCTCCGAAGTACCGGCGCAATTCGGCGTCCCAGAAGCTGCATCGTCAGGTCCACAGCCCGCCATAGCTTTTCGGCATCGTGCCCTCCGCGAATGCTATTTGCCGCGCGGATGACGCTGCCCTAACCTTTTGGTCATTCGAAACGGAGGTCCTACGTGACTGTTTGCATGATTGCAATATGACATGGCACTTGACATAGCTGGTGAGTACGTCGTCCCTGCCTCCCTGGCGACTGTGTATTCCGCTGAACGACCCCGCGATCCTGAAGCAGTGCATCCCCGGCTGCGAAGAGATCGAGGAGAGGTCCAACGGCGAGTTCGCCGCGATCATGCGCTTCGAGTTCGGACAGCTAAAGGCGCGATTCAGGGGCAAAGTCCGCCTCTTCGATCGGGATCCGCCGAACGGCTATCGGCTGGTCGGCGAGGGCGAGGGAAGCGTTGCGGGTTTTGCCAAGAGCTCAGCCGTAGTGGCCCTGGCGGACACACCGGAAGGGACAAGGTTGACCTACCAACTGGAAGCGAATGTCGGCGGCAAGATCGCTCAGCTTGGCCAACGCTTGCTCATGTCAACGACCAAGAAGATGCAGGAAGGAGGAGGCCTAGTCGATCTCGCCGCGAATGAGGTGCTCGAGGCGCCATGATGCTTCGCGAACTCAGCGCGCCGCGATGCACTCCACTTCGACACGAGCGTTAAAGGCCAGTCCGCTCGATCCGAACGCGCTGCGTGCGGGAAATTTCCCCGCCGAGAAATAGGTCTTGTAGACGTCATTGAAGGCGTTCCATTCATTCATGTCGGCCAACATCGCGGTGCACTTCACTACGTCGGCAAACGTGTATCCATGCACCTCCAGTGATGTCTTGATGTTCTCCATCACTTGTTTGGCCTCCGGCTGAATGCCGCCAGGTGGCAGCTTGAGGCTGCCGGGGATGTTCCCAATTTGGCCTGACAGGTAGAGTGTCGAGCCCACTTGCACTGCTTCGGAAAATGGAAGTGTTGTGGGAAGAACCTTTCCGGAGTTCAAGTGCTTCGGAGCCGCACAGCCGCTGATTAAAACGATCGCCAGGCCAGCGAGCGCTACGGGAGGTATCAAGTGGCCGGCGGCGCCAAAGACGCAAGACAGTGGATTTGCTTGAAAGTGTTTGGAACTCATGGGGTACCGATCGCTGCAAGAAGTCTATCGATGTCGCTCATGTCGTTGAAGACGGACGGCGAGATGCGTGCATGATTTGCGCGCAAGGTAATCTCGATCTTCGCGGGTGCAAGGCGAGGCGCCAGTTGGGATGCGTTGAGATAGGCGAATGTCACGATGGCGGAGTTGGAATCGGTCGGCGTCACCACTTGAAAGCCTCTGGCCCTCAGGCCGTTCTGCAAAGCGTCGGTCATAGGCTTTCGATAGGCTTGGATCTTGTCGGGGCCCACGCTCTGAATCCAGTCGATCGATGCCGCGCAGGCAGCCTCGACCGCACTTGCCGGGAAGGATCCCATGAAATACCCAGCGACCGAGTTGATCTGAACGCTCTCGTATGGGACGCTGCCCGGCGGATCAAGCGGATACACATGAAGAATCGGAGCCGCAAAGTTGCGAGTCTGGCGATAGCCATACCATGGGCGCTGGAGTTGGGGCAGAAGGCTCTTGCGCACGTACAGAAACGCGAAGCCGAAGTCGCCCATGAGCCACTTGTACGTTCCGCATGCGGCAAAGTCCACACCTGCCGCCTTGACGTCAATCGGCATGTTGCCGGCGGACTGAATCAGGTCGACGTACACGAGCGCCCCACGCGAATGCGCCAGGTCGCATACGGCCTTGAGGTCATGGGTAAATCCGTTGTACAGCGACACATGCGAAATCGCAACGAGCTTGGTTCCGGGTGAGATTGCCGCATCCAGAGCGGAAAGTGAGATGCGGTAGTCCGCGTCCATTGGAACGGTGATGACGTTCACCCCCCGGAGCCGATACTGCTCGTACATGTAGAAAGACCCGACGAAGTGAAGCGCGTCGGTCACTACCCGCCCGCCAGACTCGGGCAAGCCGAGGGCCTTCGTGACGAGGTACTCACCCATCGATGTACTCGGAACGTACGTGACCTCATCCGCATCGGCATTGATCAGGGCCGCGAACTTTGCCGTGGCCGTTGCGCTTCCGCCCGCAAGCGTTGTTTTCGATTGCGCATAGGACGCTAGGGCATCCTTGGCATAGGTGTTCCATGGGTGATCAGCGGCTCCGTTGAGGAAGATGCGGTCAGCCACGCCAGGGAAAAGCGCCTTCGCTGGCAGCGTCGGCGTGGACGCGGGGGGCTCGGCCGCTGTTGCTGTGCCGATCGGCAGGATTCCACCCGAACCGCCACCTCCACCTCCGCAAGCGGCGAGTTGTCCGCCCAGGACGCCCGCTACCGACGCGCTGCCCACAGTCTTCAGCCAGCGACGCCGAGAAGTAGCAGGCGCTGTCGTGTTTTCCGAATCGCTCATAATTCAAACTCCATGTTGAGAAGTCAACAAATTGTTGAATCTTGGTGCGTAGATGCCCTACAGCGGGGCGACTCGTCCAAGGCCAAGCTTGCGTTGCGCAAGACGCATGGCCAGAATTCAACACCGAGTTTATTGTTCTACGTTTTGTTGAAGCGTCGACTAGGGATTCCACTCACTATGCCCCGTTCCCCATCCAACACAAAGACTCTGCCCCGGCCCACGGCTACCGCGAAGCCCCGCCGTATCAAGCGACAAACATCCAACAGCGCCGAAGACGCATCTGTTCCCGCAGCCCTCAAGGAAGAGCGTCGGCGAATCATGGAAGTTCTCAAGCCCGTGGTACACATGATGGGTTCAATGCTGGGACCGAACACCGAGCTGGTCCTCCACGACCTCACCAACCCCGAGGCGTCGGTCATTGCGATTGCAAATGGCCATGTTTCGGGTCGCGATGTCGGCAGCCCCATCCTGACCGGACCGAAGGACGACCGTGCGTTCTCTGCTGCATTGACTTCCGCCACTCACGCAGCGCAGAGCGGTCATTCGGTCGTCGACGCTTATCCAACCATCAGTCCGAAGGGCACGCCCCTGCGATCTGCGACCGTCGTCTACAGGGACGCGGAAGGAATCCCCTTTGCTGCGCTGTGCATGAACGCCGACCTTACGGTGCTGAAGCTTGCCCATGCCTGGCTTGAGCAATCCATTCATGGCCGGCCACCCTCTGCCGCGGCGAATGAGGTGCAAAGCGATCCGCCCGACATGGACGCATTGATGGACGAGATCATTCAGTCGGCCGTGCAGAAATTTGGCAAGCCCGTGCAGTTCATGTCAAAGGACGAGAAAGTGCACGCCGTCGAAGAAATGCTCAAACGGGGCCTCTTCATTGTCAAGGGCGCAGTGGGCCGGGCGGCAGCGGCGCTTCATATGTCACGCTTCACGATCTACAACTATCTGGATGAGATTCGAGAGCGAGATGCGAAATAGACCCCACCCTTCAAAGCACAGCACCCACATCTCGCTACTTCCACTTATCTATGCACACCGACGAGGGGTTGTAGAACTGCCAAGCCTGTGACATCGGGTTGGTCCGGCCGCCGACTACAACGATTTTGATCGAATCCTTCGGGTAGACCTGAATCTCCAGGTCGTCCGGCGCAGTCAGGTAGGACTCTGGCCAACGCTTCGTTTGGTACGAAGCGCCCTGTCCTTTGATACCTTGCTCCATGAACGCGGTGTAGAAGTAGTCGCTTCTAAAGTCTCGCGCTGTTCGGGTTGCGCGCCTCCATAGATAGTCGGATACTTCATCCTTTGTATAGCCGGCGTTCGCGAGCTTGTCGGCCACGATGGGATCGAGAAGTAGCAACGCTCCACGCGGCATCTCAAACTGGGCCAGCCCCCGCGCCATCGAGTCCAGTCCCAACTTCACGTCCGACATGAAGCGTGCGAAGGGCGACAGGAAGTTCCAACCGCCGTACATAACGGTCACCACATCTTCATCGGCCGAATAGCCATGGGACTCATGCCATGACGGCCAAGGACTTTCCTTTACGTTTTCGCTGAAAGCCAAGCTGTACTTCGTGGGATTTCCGATGCTGCTCAAATCGCTAACGCCCGTTTTGGAGCCCCCCAAACAGATCAAGGCCAGGCGCAGGAAGCGGCCCATGCATGCATTGACGGCGTTGCCTGTTCCGGCACCCAAAGCATTGGCACCGACGTTCATCCCAAGCTTTGCCGCGATCGGCCCGCCGACGAGAGTTGCCAGCGAGAACGAGGTCGTCGATCGTACGCACGACGCAAAGGCCGGAGCGCTGACCGCTTCAACGATCGAAAGAAGAACCGGCATCTGCTGTGGGCTGCAGTTCGCCATCGCGCCAACAACTGCCACTTTCTCCACGGTGACCCGATAGCCCTCGGGGTGGAATCGTTCGACCACTATCTCCTCCGGCGACTTCGACGTGCCCTTGAGCATTCGACTGACCGCGGCTTCAGTAGGCGGAATGATCGGCAGGCCGTCAGTCCAGTCACGACGCGTGAAGAACCGATTCACATCGTCCAAAGTGCCGCGAAACGCAATGCGTCCTGCCCGGTGCTCGGTTCGCGAACCCGCTGCGATTTCCGAGGGCGAAAGCGGTCTGGTGAGGCCAGCCACCAATTCCGAAGCGATTTTCCTCATGACAGGCTCATCGATCATGTCGCATGGATGCGGCACATGCACCCGCCTCAACGCCGGCATGCCCTCCTTCGCACACGTAAGTTCAACGTCCGACCGGAACGGCTCGTCAACTACGTACACGCAGGGGATGCCGCGTCTCTCCAGTTCCACGGACCAGTGTGTTCCCCACATCGAACAAGATCCGCAGGCGCCGCAACCGTAGATCACCGCATCGGCTTCGGACTCAACACGCGCCCAGAGCTCGGGCTCGTCTGACATATAGGTACTTTGGCGGCGGACGAACACGGCAGTCACACCAGGAGCCACCGCAGGGAGATACTCGGCCATCCATTTCATGAACGAATCGGCTCCTCCGATGACCTGACTGATGCAGAAGACGACTTTGCCGTTCAAGTCGCTCAACCTTGTTTGCGGCGCGGCGACGGTACGGTGATTGGGCTCTCCTGCAGGACTGAGAACTTCGTAGTTCATTGAACGATCAACAACGACTTGCTCCATACGGATCCTTTGGTGATGCTGGGTCTCATTCGATGCGGATTCCCGCATCCTTGATGACCTTGCCCCAGACGGCGTAGTCTTGTTGAATGACCGCCGCGAATTCCTGGGGACTGGTGCCCGTGATTTCCACCCCGAGCGGCACGAACTGCCTTTGAACTTCCGGCGACCTGACAGCAGCCACCAGCGCCTTATTGAGCGCAGCGACGGTCGACCGATCCATGCCGGCAGGCCCGAAGACGCCAAACCAACCTGAGATATTGAGCGCGCCGAGGCCGAGCTCGACGCAATGAGGTACCTCAGGCAGCGCTTCAATTCGCGTCGATCCCGTAATCGCCAGCGCTTTCACGCGCCCTGCCTTGACGTGTGGAATCGCCGAAGACACCGAATCGAAATAGACCTGAACGATGCCGCCTTGAAGATCGCGCTGACCTTCTGAGGCGCCCTTGTACGGAATGTGATTCAGCCGAGCGCCGTATAACCGGTTCAGCATCTCGATGTAGAGATGCCCGCTCGTTCCGATGCCAGCGGATGCCGCTGAAATCTGCCCTTCCGACTTGGAAAGTTCGACAAGTTCCCTCAGATCCTTCGCCTTGAGCGACGGCTGAGCGCATACGACTACACCACTACGAAAGAGCTGCGTGATCGGCGTGAAGTCCTTGAGCGGGTCGTAGGGCAACTTGGCCAGTAGGTGCGGAACCTGAGTGTGCGTGCTGCTGATCGTCAAGAGCAGCGTGTGGCCGTCTGGTGGGGCCTTGGCCACTATGCCGGCTCCAAGGACGGTCGCCCCCCCGGGCTTGCTCTCGACCACAACAGGCGCCCCGCCTAGATGTGAGGTCAGCGTTGGACTCAGGGCCCGCGCCATAAGGTCCGCCGGCCCACCGGGGGCCGCAGGCACTATGATTCGAAGCGGACGGCCCGCAATTGGAAAATCAGAAGCCCAACCGCGTGTAGCGACAAGCGCCGCACCGGCACCCAGCAGTGTTCGACGGGTAAGTTTCAAGCTTGTCTCCTCAGGCGTTATCGACGTTCTCGGCTCTTGAGCAATCTATGCGTCGGTCAAATGGGACGCTCGAATCGCATTGGCGACTGTTCTGGCATCGGCAACCGCGTTTGATACCGTGAATCGGGCCCCGCATCGCGCGTCGCCTATCGCGAATACGTTCGGCACATCTGTCTGCATGCGTTCGTCTACCTCGATGTAGCCGCGCGCATCAAGGCCAACCGTATTGATCAGGAAATCCGTCGCTGGAGTGCGGCCGACCTGAACCACCAGTCCCTGGGCTGCCAATGACCTCGCCGAGCCAGATGAATCCCGCAGCTGTATGAGTTCGAGGCCGCTCGACCCCGATGCGCCGGTAAGCAGGGTGGCCCTGAGCACGCGAATGTTGGGCGAGGACTTCAATAGCGCTTCCAGATCCGCGCCACAGTTCAGTTGCGCTCCCTGCTCAACCAAAGTGACGGCGGCGGCGAAACGCGCCAGATGCAATGCGTCCACAACTGCACCTTGCCCTCCGCCACAAACGACCACCGACTGACCCCTGTAGAAGACCGCCTCGCAGGCTGCGCAGTCGATCAGGCCTCTTCCCTTGAATTGGTCCAGCGACATGGCTTCGATCTGTCGCCTCTTTCGCCCCGGAGCGAGCACCATGAAGGTGGCGGTGAGCGCGCGACCATTGGTGAGAACCGCAGCATGGGAGCTCGAATAGCTTTCGAGTTCCTGAACCCTCCCCTCGATGAATCGAACCCCTGCAGCCTGGGCATCATCGATCAAGCGCGCAGCGAACTCAGAACCCTGCACCCTGTGTCCATCGCGTGGGAAGTCATTCAGCCACTCCAAGTTTGGAAGATCGCCGGCAAGCGACCCCTCAGACACCAAGGCTACCCGCAGGCTCTCGCCGGCCAGCATCTGGGCTGCAGTCAGCCCGGAGGCACCGCCTCCGATGATCACCACATCGTGTTCCAAGAATCGTCTCCTTATCTGCGTGATATCTGCACTTTGCAGCTACTATGCCGATAAGTCAAGTTTTGAGGCCTACAATGACGGGCATGGCGACAACCCCTCTTGACAGGCGAATCAACTACAGGCTGAACCGGATCTCTGATCGTTGGAGCGCGCTGGTCGTTTCCATGGCGCGCTCGAAATATCGGCTGAACCCGGCGGCGATGAAAGTGCTATCTGTCATCGCTTGTTACCAGCCTCTTTCCCCGGGGGAGTTAATCGAACGCACGTCCTCGGACTCACCAAAGGTTGCACGAAACATCGGCTATCTGACAGAGCAAGGACTGATCGAGCGCATTCCCGACCAGATGGACGGGCGCCGTGCCCTGGTGCGTGTCACTGCGAAGGGGGCGAAAGTCAATGCTGATATCGAGAAACTGTCCAACCTTGTCGAGAAGAGAATCACTGCAGCTCTGACCGAATCAGAGTTGAAGACCTTCTACCGAATCCTGGACACCATCGAAGTCGCCGTCCATCAGCAGCTCGGGAACTCCAGTTGGATGTCCCTTGTGAACGGTGTCGAAACCGGCGACGAGTAGCTCTCAGATGAAAGCAAGGACGACTCGGTCTGGCGACAGCTCGTAAGGCCACCCTCCACGCCGGAGCAGGCAGCGGGGGGACAGGATCGTCGGTACGCGCGGTGATCCCGTCTTGAGTTGCGGGCTTGTGTCCATGACGATGGTGTCCAAAACGATTTAGGTGAACACCATGGAAGACTCCAAGCGCGTGAGCCGGCGGCGCCACGCGCGGCCGATTTGGCGGCAAGTGCTGGCCGCGTGCGCGGAACCTGGAGCGTCGGTGGCTCAGGTGGCGCTGGGCTCGACCGATCTTGCGCGCATGGTCGAAGCTGTAAAGTAAGCGTCGGCTCGACACCCCCTTGACTGCCTTCTGATCGAGGGTCGCTCATCAGGGGCGTCAAGTTTGAATCAGCATCAATCGCGACGAGCCTGCAACGCGGCAGAGCGCAGTTAGTCGCACTGGTGTCCCAACCCTCGGACGTGCTTGACGAGGACTGCAACGAAGGCCGATGCCGCTGGACCCAACGGGCGCCTTGGATGCGTCACACAGACGATCTGGCGCGCGAGCCGCGGAGCAGTCAACGCATGGCCACGCAATGACGCATGCTCAAGTGGCTTCCGAACGGCCACGCGCGGGAGCACCGTGCAGAAATCGCTCTGGTGCACCAGGTTGAGGATGGCGCTGATCGAGTCGATCTCGACGCTCGGGGCCAACACCACATCTTCGGCTTGACCAATGCTTTCGATGATGCCGCGCAGGCCATGCTGACGAGTGGGCAACACGAGTTTGAGATGCGCCAGTTGACTGAAGACGACGGTGTCAGGCAAGGCCGCGTGCTGTGGCCCGGTAATGAGCAGCAGATCTTCTTCGGCGATCAGCTCGGAGTTGAGCGCCAGCGATCGCCGCGGCTTGTTGATGATCGCGGCGTCGAGTTGACCGACCGACACCGCATCGGTCAACGTGCCGCTGAAGCCGTCGGTCAGTGAAAGCTCCACTTTGGGATGCAGTGCCGAGAACTCGAGCAGGGCATCGACCAGCACACCCTGCGCGATGGTCGCGATCATGCCCACGCGCACTTGGCCGCTCAACTCAGCGCTGGTCTGCATGACCTGCTCGCGCGCCCGTGAAAAATCCCCCAGCACGGGCAGGAACAGGCGGTACATGCGCCGCCCGTCACCGGTCGGCTGCATGCCCTGCGGCGTTCGCACGAACAGCTGCTGCCCGATCTCTTCCTCGAGCTTGGCGATCTGCATGCTGAGCGCTGGTTGGACGATGTTGAGCCGCCGCGCCGCGCGCGTCACCGAGCCTTCTTCGTAGAGGCAGACGAAATACTGGATCTGACGAAATTCCACTGGACATCCCGTGAGGATGCATCAGTCTAAGTGATTGACCACATCATTTAATATTAATTGACCTGATGCAAGGCGATTTCTAGACTTTCTCCCAGACGGCCACCACTGCGCCGCTTGCCGGAGACAAGTCACATATGCCCTCATCGTCCGTGCCGAACGCGGCGGCTGCTGCAACGCCTGCCGCGAGCGGCTGCGCCATCGCCGACATCCAAGCCTGGGCCACGTCCTTTCCAGTTCCGACCGAGCACAGCGTGCGCCTGGGTGTAGGCCGCACGCTCAAGCGCGACGCGGTGATCGTCAAGGTGACGACCGAGGGTGGGCTGGTGGGATGGGGCGAGTCGCACCACGGCCGCGCGCATTCGAGCATCGCGCACTTCGTCACCCATGCGCTGCGGCCAATGGTCCTCGGCATGGACGCGACCGACGTCCACGGCGTGTGGCAGCGCATCTATTCGCGCCAGCTGGCGAGCCACGGCATCGGCGCCGGCTGCGCCATCGCCATGAGCGGCATCGACATGGCGTTGTGGGACATCCGAGCCAAGGCCGCAGGCTGGCCGCTCTACAAGCTGCTGGGCGGTGCATCGAAGCCGATCCCCGCCTATGCGGGCGGCGTGGCGCTGGGCTGGCAGGACCCGTCGGCACTGGTTGACGAAGCTTCGGCCCACGTGCAAGCCGGCTACAAGGCGGTGAAGCTGCGGCTGGGCGATACGGTGGATCGCGACGTGGCGCGCGTGGCCGCGGTGCGCAAGGCCTTCGGCGAAGGCATCGAGATCCTGACGGACGTGAACGCCGCCTACACCCTGGCCGATGCCCGGCGCGCCATGCCGCAGCTGGACGCGCTGAACGTGGGCTGGCTCGAAGAACCCTTTCCCGCACACGACTACCGCAGCTACGAGCTGGCGCGCGCCTATGGCCGCGTGCCCTTCGCCGCCGGCGAGAACCACTACACGCGCTTCGAGTTCAACCGCCTGGTCGATGACCGCGTGGTGTCGATCCTGCAGCCCGACCTGTCGAAGACCGGCGGCATCAGCGAGACGATGCGCATCGCGGCGCTGGCCTCGGCGCACAAGCTGCCGATCCATCCGCACTCGTCGATGACGGGCATCAACATGGCCGCGACGCTGCACGTGCTCGCGGCCATCGAGGGCAACGGCTACTTCGAGGCCGACGTATCACGCGGCAACCTGTTTCGCGACGCGCTGGTCGCCACGCCCTTCGCGATCGGCGCCGACGGCTGCGTGCGTCCATCCGATGCGCCCGGCATCGGCGTCGAAGTCGACGAAGCCTTTCTCGACGCGCACCCCGCCATCGAAGGCCCGGCATACGTCTGACACATCCCGCATTCGCATCGCCCCACAACAACTTCCGGAGACAAGACCCATGCAGACATTCCAGCGCCGCCGAGCGCTCCTGGCGGCCGCCGCCGGCACCGCTGTCGCGCTCGCCTTCGTCGCCGGTCCGGCACGGGCGCAGGATAGCTACCCGTCCAAGCCGATCCGCATCGTCGTGCCCTACCCGACAGGCGGCTTCAACGACACGCTCGGCAGGCTGGTCGCGACCAAGCTGTCGATCGCCTGGAAGCAGCCCGTGATCGTCGACAACAAGCCCGGCGGCGGCACGGTGATCGGAACGCAGGCCGCGGCCACCGCACCGGCCGACGGCTACACGCTGCTGGTGGTGCAGTTCCCGTTCGCGGCCAACCCGTGGCTCTACAAGTCGCTGCCCTACGACAGCGCCAAGGCCTTCGCGCCGGTGGTGCTGGCAGGCCGCTCGCCGATGCTCATCGTGTCGCATGCCGCCGGGCCGTTGCGAACGCTCGGCGACGTGCTCGCCGCGGCCAAGGCGAAGCCGGGCGCGCTCAATTACGGCTCCTCCGGCGCCGGCTCTTCCAACCATCTCGCGATGGCATTGTTCGAGAGCGTCTCCGGCACGCGCATGACGCAGGTTCCCTACAAGGGCAGCACGCCGCTGCTGACCGATCTGGCCGGTGGGCAGGTCGACCTGGCCGTCGACCTCTTGCCGCACGCGCTCCCCTTCATCCAATCCGGCAAGGTGCGTCCGTTGGCCATCGCAAGCACCAAGCGATCGCCGCTGATGCCAGAGCTGCCCACGGCAGCCGAAGCGGGCCTGCCGGGCTACGAAGTGACCTCGTGGCATGGCTTCGTGGTGCCGGCCGGCACGCCGCAGCCGGTGATCGACAAGCTCAACCGCGAGCTGAACACGATCTTCGCGATGGAGGACGTCAAGAAGGTCTTCGCACAGCAAGGCGTGGTGCCCGACGGTGGCACGCCCGCGGCGTTCAAGAGCTTCATCGACGCGCAGATGGCGCTGTGGAAGAAGGTCGTGCAGGACGGCCGCATCACCGCCGAATGACGCAACGACCCCATCCCTCATCCATGAACGACCTCCAAGCCCTCAACCTCATCCACGGCGAGTGGCAACCCGCGCAATCCGGCGCCTGGGGCACGCGTCGCAACCCGGCAGACGGCGCCGAGCTCGGCCGCTACGCCGCCTCCGGACGAGCGGATGCAGACGCCGCCATCGCTGCGGCGCGCCGCGCCTTCGACCAGCCGGGCTGGGCACAGAACCCGCGCCTGCGCCAGATGGTCATGCTGCGCTGGGCCGACCGGCTCGAAGCCCGCGCGGAAGAACTGGCACGCCTGCTCACGCTGGAGAACGGCAAGGTCATTGCGCAGTCGCGCGGCGAAATCGGTGCAGCCGTTTCCGAGATCCGCTACTACGCCGGCCTCGCGCGCTATATGCCGGGTCACGTTTTCGAGGTGGAGCCCGGTGCCTTCTCCACGCTGCTGAAAGAGCCCGCCGGGGTGGCCGGCATCATCGTGCCGTGGAACGCGCCGGCCGTGCTGCTGATCCGCTCGCTCACGCCCGCGCTCGCCGCCGGCTGCACCACGGTCATCAAGCCGGCGCCGCAGACTGCGCTCGTCACGGCCGCGCTCGTTGCCGAGCTGCATGCCGTCGAAGCACTGCCCCCCGGTGTCGTCAACCTCGTGAGCGAGGACGGCCACGAGGGCGCCGCGCGCCTGGTCGAGTCGGCCGAAGTCGACGTCATCAGCTTCACCGGCTCCAACGCGACCGGCCAGCGCATCATGGCCGCGGCCGCGCCGACGATGAAGAAGCTGTCGCTCGAACTCGGGGGCAAGTCGGCCTGCCTGGTGTTCGATGATGCCGACGTCCAGGCCGTGGCGCCGGCGCTCGCGGCCGCCGCCACCATCATCAGCGGCCAGCAGTGCACCGCCGCACGCCGGGTGCTGGTGCATGCGAGGCACTACGACGCGATGAAGCTCGCGCTGACGGCCGCGCTGCAGTCGCTCAAGGTCGCTCCCGGCATGACCGAGGGCGCGCACATCGGCCCGATGATCGACGACGCCTCCGCCCGCAGCGTCGGCCAGCGCATCGACGAGGCCATGGCGGCAGCCGACGAGGTGCTGCTGCGCGGCGGCCGCGGCACCGGCGCGCTGGCGGGCGGCGCCTTCCTCACGCCCACGCTGGTCGCGCACCGCGACACCGGCGCCTTCTTCGTGCAGGAGGAGATCTTCGGCCCGCTGCTGGTGCTCGAGCGCTTCGAGGACGAGGCCGAGGCCGTGGCGCGCGCCAATCATTCGGAATTCGGGCTGTCGGCCAGCGTGTGGACGCGCGACGGCGCACGGGCCTTGCGCGTGGCCCGCGCGCTACGCAACGGTACGGTCTGGATCAACGACCACAACAAGCTCTTCGCCGAGGCGGAGACCGGCGGCTACCGCCGCAGCGGCCTGGGTCGCCTGCACGGCTACGACGCGCTGATCGACTTCCAGGAAATCAAGCACATCTACCAACAGGTCGGCACGGTCTGAGCCGGAACGCCACGCACCCGATCCACAGGAACGCAGACACCATGCACAAGAAGACCTTCCTCCATGGCCTCGCGGCCATCGCCATGGCGCTCGCGCTGCCCGCCGTCCATGCCCAGCCAGGCAACTACCCGGACAAGCCGATCCGCATCATCGTGCCGTACACGCCGGGCGGCTTCAACGACACGATGGCGCGCGTCTTCGCACGCAAGCTCCAGGACGGCCTGGGCCAGCCGGCAGTGGTCGAGAACAAGCCGGGCGCGGGCACCGTGCTCGGCACCGACGCCGGCGCCAAGGCTGCGCCCGATGGCTACACCCTGGTGGTGGTCGGCTTCCCGCTGGTGGTCAACCAGTACGTCTACCCCAGGCTGCCCTACGACACCAAGAAGGACTTCGTGCCGGTCATCCTCGGCGGGCAGACGCCCAACCTGCTGCTGGTGCGCGCCGATTCGCCCGTCAAGTCGATGGCCGACCTGATCGCCAACGCCAAGGCCAACCCCGGCAAGCTGAACTATGCCTCGGCCGGCAACGGCACCTCGCTGCATCTCGCGATGGAGTACTTCAAGAGCGTGACGGGCACGGACATGAACCAGATTCCGTACAAGGGCAGCGCGCCGATGGTGACCGACCTGCTCGGCGGCCAGGTCGACGTGATGTTCGACAACCTGCCCAATGCCCTGCCCCACGTGAAGGCCGGCAAGATGCGCGCGCTGGCCGTGACGACCCCCAAGCGCCTGGCGGCGGTGCCCGATGTCCCCACGGTGGCCGAGCAGGGCTATCCCGGTTTCGAGGTCGCGGTGTGGTACGGCCTGGCTGCGCCCAAGGGCACGCCGAAGCCGGTCCTCGAAAAGCTCAACGCGGAACTGCAGAAGGCGCTGAAGTCGGACGACGTGAAGGCCATCTTCGCGGCGCAGGGCGTCGAGGTGCTGGGCGGCTCGGTGGGCGACTTCGAGAAGTTCTTCCAGGCGCAGGACGCGAAGTGGGCGCCGGTGATCCAGAAGGCCGGCATCAAGGCGGAGTGAACCCTGTGCTGATGAGCGTACCTGCCCTCGCCGACGCGCCCGCGCGTCCCCATCTCGGCCGCCCGGCCGAGCGCGTGGAAGACCGCGCGCTTCTCACCGGCCGCGGCCGCTATGGCGACGACGCGCCGGTGCGCAGCGACACGCTGCACGCGGCCGTGCTGCGTTCGCCGCATGGACACGCGCGCCTGCTGGCCGTGCGCACTGCGCGAGCCGAAGCCATGCCCGGCGTGCGCGCGGTGCTCACGGGCGCGGACGTGCAGCGCTGGTCCAAGCCCTTCATCGTCGGCGTCAAGCAGCCGATGGAACTGTGGGCGCTGGCCGTGGACAAGGTGCGCTATGCCGGCGAGCCGGTCGCGGTGGTGGTGGCCGAGAGCCGCTACCTCGCCGAGGACGCGCTGGAGTTGCTGGAGGCCGACTACGAACAGCTTCCGGCCGTCGTCGACATCGAGTCGGCCGCCGCCGCTGGCGCACCGGTGCTGCACGAGCGCGTGGGCAGCAACGTGGTGAGCGACCGTTCTTTCTGCTACGGCGACCCGGACGCGGCCTTTGCCGCCGCGCCGCACCGCGTGGCGCTCAGCGTGCACTACCCGCGCAACTCCTGCACGCCGATAGAGACCGCGGTGGTCATCGCCGAGTTCATGTCGGAGCAGGACGGCTACGACATCCAGTCCAACTTCATGGGCCCCTTCTCGCTGCATACCGTGATGGCGATGGCCCTCAAGGTGCCCGGCAACCGACTGCGGCACCGTACCTTCGCCGACTCCGGCGGCAGCTTCGGCGTCAAGCAGGCGGTGATGGCACCGGCCGTGCTGATGTGCCTGGCCGCTCGCAAGGCCGGCGCCCCGGTGAAATGGGTCGAGGACCGGCTCGAGCACCTGAGCGCGGCCACCTCCGCCACGGGCCGGCTGTGCCATGCCGAGGCCGCGGTGGAAGCCGACGGGCGCATCACGGCGCTGTCGCTCGACCAGTTCGACGACTGCGGCGGCTACCTGCGCGCGCCGGAGCCGGCGACCTTCTATCGCATGCACGGCTGCCTCACCGGCGCCTACGCCATCGAGAACCTGCGCGTGCGCAACCGGGTGGTGCTCACCAACAAGACACCCACCGGCCTGGTGCGCGGCTTCGGCGGACCGCAGGTGTACTTCGCGCTCGAACGCCTGGTGCAGCGCATTGCGGTCGAGCTGGGCATCGACCCGCTCGACGTGTATCGCCGCAACTTCATCTCGCGCGACGCCTTCCCCTACCGCGCAGCAGCCGGCGCGCTCATCGACTCCGGCGACTACCAGACTGCGCTCGAGCTGGCAGTGCGCGACGGGGGGCTGGCCGAACTGCGCCGGCGGCAGGAAGCGGCACGCGCGCAAGGCAGGCTCTACGGCATCGGCTTCGCGGCCATCGTCGAGCCTTCGGTGTCGAATATGGGCTACATCACGACCGTGATGCCGCGCGAGCAGCGCGCCAGGGCCGGCCCGAAGAACGGCGCCATCGCTGCCGCGACCGTGGGCATCGATCCGCTGGGCGGGCTCACCGCAGTGATCGCCTCGTCGCCCGCGGGCCAAGGCCATCGCACGGTGTGCGCCCAGGTGGTGGCCGATGTGTTCGGCGTCGAGCCGGCCGATGTGTCGGTCAATGTCGAGTTCGACACGCAGAAGGATGCCTGGTCGGTGGCAGCGGGCAACTACTCGAGCCGGTTCGCTGGCGCCGTGGCCGGCACCCTGCACCTCGCATGCGTGCGGCTGCGCGACAAGCTGGCGCGCATTGCCGCCGCACTGCTCGACTGCGAGCCGGGCGATGTGGTGTTCGCCGGCGGCAAGGTCTTTCCGAGGGGCGCTCAGGAACGCGGCTTGGCCTTCTCGCGTTTCGCCGCCAGTCCTCACTGGGCGCCGGGCCTGCTGCCGGCGGGTACCGACCCCGGCCTGCGCGAGACGGCGTTCTGGACGCCGCCGCAGCTCACGGCGCCCGACGACGAGGACCGCGTCAACACCTCGGCCGCCTACGGGTTCGCCTTCGACATCTGCGCAGTGGAGGTCGACCGCGACACCGGCCGCGTGCGCATCGACCGTTACGTCACCACGCACGACGCCGGTACCCTGCTCAACCCGGCGCTGGCCGATGGCCAGATCCGCGGCGCCTTCGCGCAGGGGCTGGGCGCGGCGCTGATGGAGGAGTTCCGCTACGGTGCCGACGGCAGCTTCCAGTCGGGCACCTTCGCCGACTACCTGGTGCCCACCACCTGCGAGGTGCCGGACCCCGTCATCCTGCACCTGGAAACGCCCAGCCCTTTCACGCCGCTGGGCGCCAAGGGCCTGGGCGAAGGCAACAACATGAGCACGCCGCCCTGCATCGCCAACGCGGTGGCCGATGCGCTCGGCCGCGCCGACATCGTGCTGCCGCTCACGCCCTCGCGCGTGATGCACCTGCTGGGCATGGACGACCCTGCACCCTCGGCGGGCAGCGTTGCCGCAGCCATGCCGGTTTCGGAATCCCCTGCGAACCTGAAAGGAGGCAAGGGGAAGGCGCTGTCGGCGCGGGGCGAGATCCTGCTGCCTGCCACGCCCGAAGCGGTGTTCGCCGTGCTGCTCGACCCGGTCGCGCTGGCCCGGGTCATCCCCGGCTGCAACGCGCTGGAGCCGGTCGGGCCGAACCGCTATCGCGCCGACGTGACCGTAGGCGTCGGCATGATCAAGGCGCGCTACGCGGCAGAGATCGCGCTCAGCGAGATCGAGGCGCCTCGGCGCCTGCGGCTCGCCGGCTCCGGCCTGTCGAGCATGGGCACGGCTAAGGGCAGCGGCCTGGTATCACTCGCGCCCAACGAGGACGGCACGCTGCTGCGCTACGACTACGAGGCCGAGGTCTCGGGCAAGGTCGCGGCGGTCGGCGGGCGCATGCTCGAGGGTGCGGCCAAGATCGTGCTCAAGCAGCTGTTCGAGCAGCTCGGCCGGCAGGCCGGCGGCCAGGGCGCGGCGGCGGTGCCCGATCCGTGGTGGCGTCGCCTGCTGCGCATGCTCGGAGGCACGAAGTGAAGCCCGCGGCCTTCGACTACGTGCGCGCCGAATCGGCCGACGAGGCCGTGCAGCAGCTGCGTGCGCTGGGTGCCGATGCGCGCATCCTCGCCGGCGGCCAGTCGCTGATGGCCGTGCTCAACATGCGCCTGGCTCAGCCCAGCGCGCTGATCGACATCTCGCGCACCGCCGACCTCGACTACGTGCGCGTGGACGGCGGCATGCTCGCTGTCGGCGCGGCGGCTACGCAGGGCAGCGTCGAGTGGCGCCAGTCGCTCGTGCAGGAGGTCCCGCTGCTGGCGCAGGCCCTCCCCTTCATCTCGCACTTCCAGATCCGCAACCGTGGAACCATCTGCGGCTCGGTCGCGCATGCCGACCCGAGCGCGGAGATTCCGCTGGTGCTGCTGGCGCTCGGCGGCGAAGTCGTGCTGCGCAGCGCCTCGAAGCGCCGCACGCTGGCGGCCGCGGATTTCTTCCAGGGCATGCTGATGACGGCGCGCGCGCCGGACGAGCTCCTGGCCGAGGTGCGCTTTCCGCTGGCCGCTGCGGGCCAGCGCAGCGCCTTTACCGAATTCTCGGCGCGGCACGGCGATTTCGCCATCGTGTCGGCTGCGGCCACGGCCGATTCGCGCGGGCTGCGCCTGGCCGTGGGCGGCGTGGCCGACCGGCCGCGCCTCGCGCAATGGCCCGCCGGCCTGCGCGGCGCCGAGCTCGACAGCGCCGTCAACGACTTCGCCTGGGAACTGGAGGCGCAGGACGACGCGCACGCCAGCGCCACCTTCCGGCGTCACCTGGTGCGCAGGCTCGGCGCGCAGGTGCTCGCTCGCGTCACGGAGAACCGCTCATGAAACAGATCGGCCGCGACAGCCTGCACACGGTGCGGCTGCAACTCAACGGCACCGCGCGCAGCGCGCCCTGCACGCCACGCATGCTGCTGTCGGACTTCCTGCGCGAGCGCCTGGGCGCCACCGGCACGCATGTTGGTTGCGAGCACGGCGTGTGCGGCGCCTGCACGGTGCAGATCGACGGCGTCGCCGGCCGCTCATGCATGACGCTCGCGGTGCAGGCCGAAGGCCGCCACGTCGCCACGGTCGAAGGCCTGTGCGATGCCGACGGCCCGCTCTCGGACCTGCAGGAGGCCTTCAAGCGCCACCATGCGCTGCAGTGCGGCTTCTGCACCGCCGGCATCCTGATGTCCTGCGACGACTACCTGCGCCGCCGTTCCGATCCCAGCGAGGCCGAGGTGCGCGACATGCTCTCCGGCCACCTCTGTCGCTGCACCGGCTACACGCCCATCGTCCAGGCGGTGCTCGAGACCGCCGCCCTGCGCCGCACCGCCGCCGGCGCCCAACCCCTCCCCATGGAAAACTGAGATGCTCGACCTCGCAACCACATTCCTTCAAAGCGCCGAACGCAGTCCCCATGCGCTCGCGCTGGTGGACGACGGCGTGCGCCTGACCTATGCACAGTGGCGAGTCCAGGTGGCGCGCGCCGCCGCCGGCCTGCGCAAGCTCGGCCTCGCGCGCGGCAACCGGCTGCTCTCGGTGCTGCAGAACCGCAACGAGGCGGCGACCCTCCACTGGGCCTGCCAGTTCGTCGGCGTGGTGATCGTGCCGCTCAACTGGCGCGCCAAGCCGGAGGAGATCGACTACTGCCTGGCCGACGCTGGCGCCAAGGCCCTCGTCTTCGAGGCCGCGAGCGAAGCGGCCACGCAGTACAGCACCGGCGCGCGCGCCGTGCCGCGCATCGGCGTGGGCGCGCTGGAAGGCGACGACGCGACGCTGACCTGGAGCGCCCTGCTGGAGGGCGAGGCCGCCATGCTGGAATCCGCCGCCGAGGCCGACGACGTGTCCTTGATGCTCTACACCTCCGGCACCACCGGCAAGCCCAAGGGCGTGCCGAGGCGCCATCGCCAGGAGCGCGCCGCCGCGCTGGCGCACGTGGCGCAGAACCTCTACCGCCGCGGCGAACGCACGCTCGGCGTGATGCCGCTCTATCACACGATGGGCGTGCGCTCCCTGCTCGCAATGGCGCTGGTGGACGGCACTTTCGTCTGCCTGCCGCGCTTCGACACGCAGGCCGCGCTGGCGCTGATCGCACGCGAGCGCATCACCTGCCTCTACCTGGTGCCGACGCTCTATCACGACATGCTGACGCAACGGCAGCGCGACGGCGGCGGCGATGGGCCGGGCGAGGACATCGCGTCAGTCACCAAGCTGGGCTTTGCCGGTGCGCCGATGCACGACGCACTGCTGCAGCGCCTGACGCGCGCCTTCCGGCCCGAGCTCTTCGTCAACCACTACGGCTCGTCGGAGATCTACACCGTCTCGATCGACCAGGACGCGGTGAAGAAGCCCGGCAGCGCGGGCCGCGCCGGCCTCAACACGCGGCTGCGCATCGTGCGGCTCGACGCGACCGGCGCGCACGACCGCGTCGGCCCCAACGAGGAAGGCGAGATCATCGCGGACCTGCGCGGCGACGAGGCCTTCGAGGGCTACTGGAACCGGCCCGACGCCAACGCCAAGGCACTCCGCAACGGGTGGTACCACACCGGCGACATCGGCTACTTCGACGACGACGGCGACCTCTATGTCACCGGCCGCGTCGACGACATGATCATCAGTGGCGGCGAGAACATCTCTCCGGTCGACATCGAGTCGGTCATTTCGCTCTGCCCCGGCGTGGGCGAAGTCGCCGTGGCCGGCCTTTCGGACGAGCGCTGGGGCCAGCGCGTCGTGGCCTTCGTGACCCGCAGCGGCGAAGAGGCCGGGCTCGACGCGCAGACGCTCGACGCACACTGCCGCAGCTCCGACCTGCCCAACTTCAAGCGTCCGCGCGAATACGTCTTCGTCGCGGAGATCCCCAAGTCGCCGGTCGGAAAGATCCTGCGGCGCAAGCTCGTCGCCGGCGAATACGAAGCGCTCGGCAGCCATCCCGATACCCCAGCGGCCTGAGCGCCGCCGCCTCGCCACACCTTCCCCAGGCCGGAGAATATCCATGACTACCTCCTCGACGTCGACATCACAGGGCGCGCCCTTCACCGATCTGCGCCGCTGGCTCGCTCACCTGAGCGACAGCGGCCGCGTCGCAGTCATGCGCGAAGACACGCCGTTGGAGCACACGCTGGCCGCGATCGCCAAGCGCCTCGACGGCCGGCAGGCCGCCTACTTCCCCAAGCCGGGCGGCCACGCGGTGCCGGTGGTGTCCGGCTTCATGTCGCGTCGCGCCTGGATCGCCGAGGCCATGGGCGTGCCGGAGTCCGAACTGCTGCAGCGCTTCCGCGACGCGGCGGAGCGTCCCCTGCGCTGGCAGGAAGTGACCAAGGGTGAGGCCCCCTGCCAGCAGGTGGTGCACCGCGACCGCGACGTGCGCGAGGTGCTGCCAGTGCCCACGCACAGCGAGCACGACAACGGCCCCTACATCACGGCCGGCCTGGTGATCGCCCGCAACCCGGCGACCGGCGTGCAGAACGTGTCGATCAACCGCATCCAGGTGCATTCCAAGGAGCGCATGGCAATCCTGATGCTGCCGCGCCACCTGTGGGCCTTCTACAAGGCGGCCGAGGCGCGCAACGAAGCGCTGGAAGTCGCGGTCGTGATCGGCATCGACCCGCTCACCCTGCTGGCCTCCCAGGCCATCGCGCCGATCGACTGCGACGAACTGGAGATCGCGGGCGCGCTGCACGGCGCGCCGCTGCGCGTGACGAAGTGCCTGACCAACGAGGTGCGCGTGCCGGCCGACAGTGAGATCGTGATCGAGGGCCGCATCCTGCCAGGCGTAAAGGAGCCCGAAGGCCCCTTCGGCGAATTCCCCAAGTACTACAGCGCGCGCGAACACCGCGAGGTGATCCAGGTCGATGCCATCACGCACCGGCGCGACCCGATCTACCACACCATCGTGCCGGCCGAGATGGAGCACCTGCTGCTCGGATCGATCCCGCGCGAAGCCACGCTGCTGTCGCACCTGCAGCGCAGCTTCCCGAACGTGCTCGACGTGCACCTGGCGATCGGCGGCGTCGGCCGCTACCACCTCTACGTCAAGATCAAGAAGACGCACGAGGGCCAGCCGAAGAACGTGATCTGCGCCGCCTTCGGTGCGCACTACGACATCAAGCAGGTGATCGTGGTCGACGACGACGTGCAGGTGCACGAACCGCAGCAGGTCGAGTGGGCCGTCGCCACGCGCTTCCAGGCCGACCGAGACCTGGTCGTGATTCACGGTGCGCAAGGTTCGGTGCTCGACCCCTCGACCACCATCGGCCAGGACTTCGGCGACGGTGTCGCACCGCCGCCGCACCTGCAGGGCCTGAGCGCCAAGATGGGACTGGACGCCACCAGGCCGGTGGTCTACCACGAGCATGTCTTCACCAAGGTGCGCGTGCCGGGCGAGGACGAGGTCGACCTCGCGGCGGTGATCGACACGGCCGCGCGCGTGGACTTCGCCGCCGGAGCGGTACGATGAGCCAGCAGAAGCGCCTCATAGTCGCCATCACCGGCGCGAGCGGCACCATCTACGGCGTGCGCCTGCTGCAGTTGCTGCGCGCCATGCCCGATTGGGAGACGCACCTGGTGATGTCCTCGTCGGGCGCGCTGACCGCCTCGCAGGAAATCGACATGAAGCGCGCCGACATCGAGGCCTTGGCCGACGTGGTGCACAACGTGAAGGACATCGGCGCGGCCGTCTCCAGCGGCTCGTTCCGCACCGCCGGCATGGTGATCGCGCCCTGCTCCATGAAGACGCTGGCCAGCGTGGCGCACGGCCTGGCCGACAACCTGATCAGCCGCGCCGCCGACGTGATCCTGAAGGAGCGCCGCCGCCTCGTGCTGATGGCGCGCGAGACGCCCTTCAACCTCGCGCACCTGCGCAACATGACGGCCGTCACCGAGATGGGCGGCATCGTGTTTCCCCCCGTGCCCGCCTTCTACGCGCGGCCGGACTCCATCGAAGCCATGGTCGACCACACGGTCGGCCGCGTGCTCGACCTGTTCGACATCGAGCACCACGACCTCGTGCGCCGCTGGGAAGGGCTGAAGCGCCCGACCTTCGGCACCTGAGCCAACGCTCTTTTCAGCTACCTTCATCCAACTTCGTCCCCGAGGAAACGACATGACCCAGCTCGCCCACCCTGCCCATACCCTGCTCGAGAAGCTCGACGGCTTCCGCGTCGAGATCGACCCCGCCCGCGAACGTGCCGACATCGTGCTTGAGCGCCCGCCCTTCAACATCATCTCGATGCCGCAGCGCGACCAGCTGCGCCTGGTGATCGAGTCGCTCGACGAGAACCCCGCAGTGCGCGTGATCGTGCTGCGCGCCGAAGGCGAACACTTCTCCAGCGGTGGCGACATCAAGGGCTTCCTGGAGGCTTCGCCCGAGCACGTATCGAAGCTGGCCTGGAACATCGCCACGCCGGCGCGCTGCAGCAAGCCGGTGATCGCGGCCAACCGCGGCTACTGCTTCGGCGTCGGCTTCGAGATCTCGCTGGCCTGCGACTTCCGCATCGTGACCGAGACCACCCTCTACGCCCTGCCCGAGCAGAAGCTCGGCCAGATCCCGGGCTCCGGCGGCTCCGCGCGGCTGCAGAAGATGGTCGGCATCACCCGCACCAAGGACATCGTGATGCGCTCGCGCCGCATCCCCGGCAAGCAGGCCTACGAATGGGGCGTGGCCACCGAGTGCGTGCCCGACGCGGAGCTCGAAGCCGCGACCGACCGCCTGGTCGACGAGCTGCGCACCTTCTCGCCGCTCGCGCAGCGCACGGCCAAGAAGCTGTTGAACGACACGGAGGATGCGACGCTCAGCGTGTCGATCGAACTCGAAGGCCACAGCTACAGCCGCCTGCGCAGCTCCGACGACTTCCGCGAGGGCGTCGAGGCCTTCCACGGCAAGCGCAAGCCGAACTTCAAGGGCAGCTGAGCGGCCGATGCGGGCTGAACGCGCTCTTTCCATCGCCGACCTGGCCGACGCTGCGCGTCGCCGTCTGCCGCCCAGCATCCATGGCTATGTCAGCGGCGGATCGGAAGACCATGCTTCGCTCGACGCGAACCGCGCCGCCTTCGGTCGCTGGCGCTTCCTCACACGGCCGCTGGTGGACGTGTCGAAGCGCACGCAATCGGTCGATCTCTTTGGCACCACTCACGCATCGCCGGTCGGCATCGCGCCCATGGGCGTGTCGGGGCTGTGCTGCTTCGACGGCGACGTGGCACTGGCGCGGGCCGCGGCGAAGGCCGGCGTGCCCTCGGTGCTCAGCGCCGCGTCCACCGTGCCGCTGGAGCGCGTGATGCGGGAGGCGCCCGGCACCTGGTACCAGGCCTACCTGCCGGCGCAGCATGCGGTGATCGATCCGCTGCTCGCGCGGCTGAAGGCCGCCGGGGTTGGCACGCTCGTCCTCACCGTCGACGTGCAGATCGCGTCGGTGCGCGAGAACGAACTGCGCAACGGTTTCAGCATTCCGTTGCACTTCACGCCAAGGCTGATGGCCGGCGGGCTGATGCGTCCGCGCTGGATGGTCGAGACCTTCGCGCGCACGCTGTGGAAGCAGGGCATCCCGCGCTTCGAGAACTTCACCGCGACGCGGGGCGGCCGCATCATCACCGCCGCCAAGGGCGACCACCGCGCGGGCCGCGCCGCCATGACCTGGGACGAGGTCGCGCGCATCCGCGAGCGCTGGCCGGGCCGGCTGCTGGTCAAGGGCGTGCTGCGGCCCGAGGACGCGCGCGCTGCGCAGCGGATCGGCGCCGACGGCATCTTCGTGTCGAATCATGGCGGCCGCCAGCTCGACGGCGCAGTCGCGCCGCTCGACGTGCTGCCGGCCATCGTCGCCGCCGCGCCGCAGCTGACGGTCTTGCTCGATGGCGGCGTGCGCCGCGGCACCGACGTGCTCAAGGCGCTGGCGCTGGGTGCCCGTGCCGTCTTCGTCGGACGGCCCGCGATGTATGGCCTTGCGGCCGGCGGCGAGGCCGGTGCGGCGCACGCGCTGGCACTGCTGCGGCGCGAGATCGACACCGACCAAGCCCTGCTCGGCTGCGCAGATGTGCGGCAGCTCGGCCCCGACTGGCTGGTGCGCGACGACCGGCTGCCGCTGCAGGATGGCGAGCGCGCGGCTTTCATCCACCCTGCCCCATTGCTGAAGGCTTCATGACAACCCCCACACTCCCTGAACGCACCGGCGGCCAGATCCTGGTCGATGCGTTGCGCATCCACGGCACCGACACCGCCTACTGCGTGCCCGGCGAGAGCTTCCTGGCCGTGATCGACGCGCTGTACCACGCGCGCGATGCCATCCGGCTCATCGTCTGTCGCCAGGAAGGAGGCGCTGCGCACATGGCCGAGGCGCACGGCAAGCTCACCGGCGAGCCGGGCATCTGCTTCGTGACGCGCGGGCCGGGCTCCACCAACGCGAGCATCGCCGTCCACACCGCACGGCAGGACTCGACGCCGCTGATCGTCTTCATCGGCCAGGTGGGCCGCGACGCGTTGGGACGCGAAGCCTGGCAGGAGATCGACTACCGCCACATGTTTGGCCACATCGCCAAGTGGGTCGACCAGGTCGACGACGCGCGGCGGCTGCCCGAGTACATCAGCCGCGCCTTCCACGTCGCGACCTCCGGCCGCCCGGGCCCGGTGGTGCTGGCGCTGCCCGAGGACATGCTGACCGACCTCGTCACGGTGCCGGACGCGCCGCGCTACCGCCGCAGCGGCGCCGCGCCGACACAGGAAGCCATGGACGGCCTGGCCGCCGAGCTGCAGCGCGCCGACCGGCCGCTGGTGGTGCTCGGCGGCGGGGGCTGGACGCGCGAGGCCAGCGCCGACATCACCGCCTTCGCGGCCCACTTCGACCTGCCGGTGGCCTGTGCGTTTCGCCGGCAGGACCTGATCGACAACCTCGATGACCGCTATATCGGCGAGGCCGGCCTGGGCATGGACCCGCGCATCGCGCAGCGCGTGCGCGATGCAGATCTCGTCATCGCCGTCGGCGCGCGGCTGGGCGAGACCACGACACAAGGCTATGCGCTGCTCGACGTGCCGCACCCTAAGCAGCGGCTCGTGCACGTTCACGCCGATCCCGGCGAACTCGGCCACGTCTACCACGCCGACGTGCCGGTGAACGCGTCGATGCCGGCCTTTGCGCGGGCCGCGCGGCTGCTGAAGCCGGCGGGCCCCGCGCGCTGGAGCGACTGGACCCGCGCCGCGCGCGCCGACCAGCTCGACCACATCGAGCCTCCGCCGGGCATGCCCGGCGACGTCGACCTGGGGCGCGTCATGGTCCACCTTCGCGACACGCTGCCGGCCGACACCATCGTCAGCAACGGCGCGGGCAACTACACCTTGTGGGTGCAGCGCTTCTGGCGCTACCGCGGCATGCGCAGCCAGCTCGCGCCGACCAGCGGCACCATGGGCTACGGCCTGCCCGCGGCCATCGCCGCGAAGCTGGTGCACCCCGGGCGCACCGCGCTCTGCTTCGCGGGCGACGGCTGCTTCCTGATGAACGGCCAGGAACTCGCAACGGCCGTGCAGTACGAGCTGAACGTGATCGTCATCGTCGTCAACAACGCCATGTACGGCAGCATCCGCATGCACCAGGAGCGACACCATCCGGGCAACGTGTGGGGCACCGCGCTGAGAAACCCCGACTTCGCCGCGCTGGCGCGCTCGTACGGCGCGCACGGCGAGACCGTGACGCGCACCGACGACTTCCCGG
Source organism: Variovorax sp. LjRoot290 (assembly GCF_964253985.1). Lineage (NCBI taxonomy): Bacteria > Pseudomonadati > Pseudomonadota > Betaproteobacteria > Burkholderiales > Comamonadaceae > Variovorax > Variovorax sp. LjRoot290. The sequence goes on from NZ_CAXURW020000002.1 coordinate 534,614, forward strand.
CGGCGCTGGAGCGCGCCCGAGCGGCCGGCAAGCCGGCCCTGATCGAGCTGCAGGTGAGCCCGGAGGCGTTGTCGCCGAAGCTGACGGTGTCGATGCTGCGGGGCTAGGGTCTGTTAACACAAACGCAGTCCATCGGCGATCAACGCGAAGCTGATGAAGCCGACGAACATCACGTCGAGTTTCTCGAAGCGGGAGAAGATGCGGCGATAGCCCTTCAGGCGCCGGAACAGGCGCTCCACCTCGTTGCGGCGTTTGTACATCTCACGGTCGTACTCCCAAGGCTCGACGCGCGTCTTCAGAGGTGGCACGACCGGGATTAAGCCCAGATCAAGTGCGAGCTGCCAGGTCTCATTGCCTTCGTAGGCGCGGTCCATGAGCAGGTGCACCGGTCGATCGGGTGCCCCAAGGCGACTGAGCAACGCACGCCCTGCGGGCGCGTCGTGCGCCCACTGCGGCTGCTCGAAAGCGCAGCGCGCGGCGGCCACGGCGGCTTCGGCGTCGCTGCGGTCCGAGGCGGCGTGGCGCCCGAGCGGGGTACCATCGGACGGGTCGTTGCGCTCGCCCCATGCGCCGCAAGCCGCTGGCTGCCAGCGACCGTCGATGAGGCATCGGATCCAGGGACCGCGACGCGTTCGCACGCCCGCACCTGTGAATGATTGTCATCCTCGTGATTCCACAAGATGGCTCGAACAAAGCGCTTCGTCTCCGTACGATTTGTAGTGTCGCCACCGCATTGCCATCCACCGGCCTGCATGGCGGCAATCCACAAGAAAACGGAGACAAGTTCGCATGACCCTCTTTCTCGCCCGCGTCCGATCGTGGCGCCTCGCCTTCTCGGCCTTCGTGCTGGCCATCGCAGCCACCAGCGCCTACGCGGAATGGCCCGAGCACGACATCAGCTTCATGGTGCAGTTCGGCCCCGGCGGAACCACCGACCTGGTGGCTCGCGCGCTGACCACCGAGCTTTCCCAAAGCCTGGGCCAGCCGATGGTCGTGCTCAACCGCCCTGGCGCGCAGGGCACGGTGATGGGCATGCTGCTCGCGCGCGCCCAGCCCGACGGCTACACGCTGGGCATGCTCTCCAGCGGCTTGGCGCTGTGGCAGCTGGTCTCCGACAAGCCGCACACGTCGAAGGACTTCACCAGCATCGCGAGCGTGGGCCGCTACGTGTTCGCCGTGGTGGTGAATGCCAATTCCCCGTACAAGACCATCGATGACCTGATCGCGGCCTCGAAGAAGGCCAAGGGCGGCATCAATTTCGGCGGGCCGAGCTCGGTCAACACGCTGGGTATGCTCCTGCTGGCCGAGAAGACCGGCATGCAGTTCGAGACGGTCAACTATCGCTCGGGCTCCGACTCGGTGGTGGCCCTGCTGGGCAATCAGATCGACGTGGTGGTACAGAACCCGACGGACTTCATGCCCTACGTCAAGTCAGGCAAGCTGCGCGTGCTGGCCGCGGCCAGCTCCACGCGCATGCGCGAGCTGCCCGATGTGCCCACACTGCGTGAGCTCGGCTACGACGTGGTCACCGACGCCTACTTCGGTGTGGGTGCGCCACTCGGCCTGCCCGAGCCGATCCGCCGCAAGCTCGAGGACGCCACCCTCAAGGTGGCGCGCGATCCGGTGTTCCAGAAGAAGCTGCTCGACACCTACGGCATCGAGCCCGCGCCGATGACTGGCAAGGCGTACCGCGCCGAGATCGAGCAGGCCGAGATCACCGTGGCCAAGCTCAAGAGCCGTTTCCCTTCCTCCTCCCCAAAAAAGTAATCCCTCCCCATGTCAACTCCAGCAACAAGCGGTGGCACCGTGGCCGACCGCGTGGCGGCGGCTTGCCGTCGTCACGGCGTGCAGGTCGTGTTCGGCCAGTGCAACCCGGTTCGTTTTCATCTCGCGGTGCCGCAGCACGGCATGCGCAACATCGGCTATCGCACTGAGAACGCCGGCGGCGCCATGGCCGACGGCTACGCCCGCATCAGCCGTCAGACCGCGATGGTCACCGCGCAGAACGGGCCGGCGGCCACGCTGCTGGTCGCGCCGCTGGCCGAGGCACTCAAGTCCTCGGTGCCGATCGTCGCGCTGGTGCAGGACGTGCCCGTGGGCTCGCGCGAGCGCAATGCCTTCCAGGAGTACGACCACCTCAAGCTCTTCGCGGGCTGCAGCAAATGGGTCGGCCGCATCGACAGCGCCGAGCGCGTCGACGAATGGGTCGACATGGCGTTCCGCATCGCCACCAGCGGCCGCTGCGGACCCGCGGTGCTGTTGCTGCCGGTGAATATCGCCGACAGCCAGGCCACCGGCGCCACGACGCGCCGTGCCGTGAACGGCCGCTTTCCGCTCGACCCCGTGGTGGCGGCGCCGGAGCGCGTGCGCGAGGCCGCGCGCCTGTTGATGCAGGCCGAGCGGCCGCTGGTGATTGCCGGCGGCGGCGTGCACCTCTCGGGCGCGGCGCCTGCGCTGGCCGATCTGCAGCAGCGCTTTGCGCTACCGGTGGCGACCACGATGATGGGCAAAGGGGCCGTCTCGGAGTTGCATCCGCTGTCGCTGGGCGTCATCGGCAACGTGCTGGACGTGGGCGCGCCCGCCTATGAGGCGCGTGCGCTAGTCACGAAGGCCGACGTGGTGCTGCTGCTGGGCACGCGCACCGCGGCCAACGGCACCGACACCTGGAGCCAGTACCCGCGCAATGCGCGCTTCATCCACATCGACATCGATCCGGTCGAGATCGACCGCAACTACGAATCGCTGCGCCTCGTCGGCGATGCCAGGCTCACGCTCGAGGCGCTGGCCGATGCGATGTCGCAGCTCGATGCGCAGCCGCGCCAATCCGCCCGGGGCGCGGTGGAGGACGCCATCGCCACCTCGCATGCGGCCGCGCAGCGCCTGCAGCACGGCGTGCGCACCGAAGACCGCCTGCCCATCCGGCCCGAGCGGCTCATGCACGAACTGGGGCAGCTGCTGCCCGCCGACGCCATTGTCACGGCCGACGCGAGCTATGCCTCGGTGTGGATCTCGCTCTACCTCACGGCACGCCGTGCCGGCGAACGCTTCCTGCTGCCGCGCGGGCTCGCAGGGCTCGGCTGGGGGCTGCCGCTGGCCATGGGCGCGCACCTTGCGCGCCCCGAGGCCACGGTGGTGTCGGTGGTGGGCGACGGCGGCTTCGGCCATGTGTGGGGCGAGCTCGAAGCCATTCGCCGCCACGGCATCAAGCTGGTGCTGATCGTGCTGAACAACGGCGTGCTCAGCATGCAGGAAGACATGGAGGTGTTCCGCTACGGCGGGCGCACGGACACCCGCTTCGAGCCGGTCGACCATGCGGCCATTGCACGCGCCTGCGGCCTGCACGGCGTTCGCGTCTCGGAGCCCGGCGCCCTGCGCGCCGCGTTGCAGGAGGCCATGTCGGCCGACCGCGCCACCTTGCTCGACGTGATCGTCGACCCCGCCGCCTGCCCGCCGCTCACGGCCTACAGTTCGCGGCCGAGCCAGCTGGGTTGATGGCGATGAACACTCCCTCCAAGGCCCCCGTGGCGCTGGTGACGGGCGGGCGGCAAGGCATCGGCCGCGCCGCCGCGCTGGCCCTTGCCCGCCAGGGCTTTCACCTCGTGATTGCCGACCTGCACGACGACGAACGCACGCAAGCCACGCTCGCGGACATCCGCGCGCTGGGCGTGTGCGCCGACTTCGTGCTCACCGACATTGCCGACCTCGCCACGCACGCCCGGCTGGTCGAGGAGGTGTGGTCGCTGCACGGCCACGTCGACTGCCTGGTCGACAACGCCGGCGTTGCGGCGCGGCCGCTGCGCGACGTGCTGGACATCACGCCCGAGGACTTCGACGGCAACTTCGACGTCAACATCCGCGGCACCTTCTTCCTCACGCAGGCCGTTGCGCGCCGGATGCTCGAGGACCGCGCGCCGCAGCCCTACCGCAGCGTAATCGTGATCTCGTCGATGGCGGCGCACTACGCGCGGCTCAACCGCTCGCAGTACTGCATGTCGAAGGCGGCGGTGGCCATGATGGCCAAGATCCTGGCGCTGCGCCTGGCGCCGCACGGCATTCACGTGCACGACATCCGGCCGGGCTTCATCCGCACCGAGATGACCGGCTCGCTGGACACCAGCGCGCAGGACGCCCGCATTGCCAGCGGCGAGGTGCCGCTTCGCCGCTGGGGCGAGGCCGCCGACGTGGGCCAATTGGTCGCCACGCTCGCTGCCGGCCTCGTTCCCTACGTGACCGGTGAGCCCTTCGTGATCGACGGCGGCCTGCGCGCCAACAGCGCCTGAGAGCGCATGGAATCAAGGAGCTTGAAATGCTTGCACTGAGAAAAATCTCCCCCGACTTCGGCGTCTCGCTGATGGACGTCGCGCCGCCCGAAAAACCCGCGCCCGGCGAGGTGCTGGTCGAGGTCGAGGCCGCCGGCATCTGCGGCAGCGACCTGCACATCTACGACGCCAAGGGCTCGGCCTATGCGAACGTGTGGCCCCGCCTGCCGCTCACGCTGGGCCACGAGTTCTGCGGCCGTGTGGTGCAGCTGGGCGACGGCGCTGCAGCGGACCTGCTGGGTCGGCGCGTGGTGGCGCTGCCCGTGGGCATCGGCATCCAGCGCAACGGCTGTTTCGCGCCGATGGTCGCGGTCGCGGCCGTCAACTGCCTGCCGGTGCCCGATACGCTGGACAGCGAACTGGGTGCGCTGATCGAGCCGCTCACCGTGTCGGAAAACGCCCTCGCGCTGTCGGAAACCGGGCCGGGCAAGCGCCTGCTGATCATGGGCGCCGGCACGCTGGCGCAGGGCGCGGCGCTGTTCGCGCGGCTCGCGGGTGCCAGCCAGATCGTGGTCACCGGTTTTGCCGACGCGCACCGCTTCGAGGTGCTGCGCCAGATGGGCTTCGACCTGCTGATCGACCGCGCGGAGCCCGGCTCCGCCGAGCGCCTGGCCGCGCTGGCCGGCGACGGCTTCGACGCCGTGATCGAGATGACTGGCGTCATGTCGACCATCGATGAAGGCCTGCACGCGCTGCGCCGCAAGGGCATCTTCGTGGCGACCGGCATCCACCCCGAAAAGGCCACGGTCGACATCACGCGCATGGTGCGCCAGCAGCTGCAACTGCGTGGCAGCTACGGCAACACGCGCGAGGGCTGGCACAAGGTGATCGCGCAGGTGACCGCGAACCCCGAGACGTTCCGCCCGCTCATCACGCACCGCTATCCGCTGCACCAGGCCGTGCAGGCGTTCGAAACGGCCTATGCGCGCATCGCGTCCAAGGCCATCCTCCATCCGCAGCAGAAGAACTGAGACTTGGCATGAACGAATTCTTGTTTGGCGGCCGCGCCGAGACTGTGATCCAGGCCGGCCACGTGGTCGAAGACCTCGACGCGGCCATGGCGACCTTCACGCGCGTGCTGGGCGCAGGCCCCTGGTATCGCTTTCGCGTCTCGCAGCCGCGGGCGGGCTCGCTCTACCGCGGCTGCGAGGTCAACCACGACCTGTCGATTGCCCTGGCCTTTCACGGCACGATGATGCTGGAGCTGATCCAGCAGCACGACGAACAGCCCTCGGTGTTCCGCGACGGCGTGGCGCAGCGCGGCCACGGGCTCCACCACTGGGGCATCGGCACGCGCCGCTTCGACGCGCGGCTGGCGGCCGAACTCGCGCAGGGCAAGGAGGTGCTCTACACCGCGCGCACCGGCCGTGGTGCGCGCATCGCCTATTTCGAGGGGCCGACGCCGCTGCACGCGATGGTGGAGCTCATTGAGATCACCGAGACCAGCGAGCGCTTCTACGCGGGCATCGCAGCCGCCGCGCGCGACTGGGACGGCAAGACGCTGGAATGGGCGGGCCCAGACGGGGTCTGAGCCTCAGGCCGCCGGCAGGAAGCACGTCGAGCCGGCGATGCGCTCGCGCAGGAATTCGATGAACGCTGTGGTGCGCGGACTCGGGTTCTGGTTGTGCGGGTAAATGGCCCAGATCGGGTCGTACTCGGTCTTGGCCGCGCTGTCGAGCAGCGTCACCAGCGCGCCGGCAGCGAGCTCCTTCTGCACCACATAGAAAGGCAGCTCCACGATTCCCACGCCGGCCACGCACAGCCGGTGCAGCATCTCGGCCTGGTTGGAAGAGATGTCGCCCTCCACGGAGGCCGGCCTGAGTGGCGACTCCGCGCGCAGGCCCCAGTGGATGTGGTGCGTGCGGATCGAGAAGTTCAGGCAGTTGTGGTCCTTGAGCGCCGCGGGCGATACCGGCAGCCCGCGCCGCTCGATGTACGAGGGTGCGGCGCAGATCACGTGCGTGGTCATGCCGATCTTGCGCGCGAAGTACGCGCTGTCCTGCAGGACGCCCAGGCGGATGGCCACGTCAATGTTGCGTTCGACCAGGTCGACCCGCTCAGCGCCGAGCTGGATGTCGATCTTCACGCGCGGAAAGCGCTGCACGAACTCCGCGATGAAGGGCACCAGCGTGTAGCCGAAGCTCGGCAGCGTGTAGATGCGCAGCTTGCCGCTCAGGTCGGCCGAGAGCGCGGCCAGGCTGCGCTGCGCATCGTCCATCGCCTCCATCACGCGCCGCGCGCCGACGATAAACACTTCGCCCTCGTAGGTCAGCTGCAGCGCGCGCGAGGTGCGGTTCAGCAGGCGCACGCCCAGGCGCTCTTCCATGCGCGAGATCGACTTGCTGACCGCCGAGGCGCTGAGGTCCAGCTGCCGCCCGGCGGCCGAGAAGCTGCCGCTCTCAACCGCGCGGATGAAGACGTTGAGCTCGGAAAAGCGGTCGTAGGACATTGGCTGGAGCCTAGCGCACGCGCTCCCGCGCCGCAGGATGCACGGGCGCCAAGTCGCTGCCTTCAATCACGGCCGAGCGACACATAGCGCGCCAGGTGATGGTCCTCGTCGCCGAGCATGTGATTGGTCAGCACCAGGCCCTTGGCCAAGTGAGACAGCGGCAGCTCCCAGGTCATGCCGATGCCGCCATGCATCTGGATGCACTCCTCGGCCACGCGCGTTCCGACGCGGCCGGTGGTTGCCTTGGCTGCCGACAGCGCGCGCTCGCGCGTGACACGGTCAGCCGATTGCAGCGCGTTGGCCGCGTTGATGACGGCGGAGCGCGCCTGCTCGATACCCAGCCACAGGTCCACCATGCGGTGTTGCAGCGCCTGGTTGCTGCCGATGGACTGGCCGAACTGCTCTCGGGTGCGCAGGTAGTCGAGCGTGAGTTGCTTGGCGGACTCCATCGCGCCCAATGCCTGTGCGCTCAGCGCCAGCACGCCGGCGCCCACGGCGCCTTCGATGGTCGGAAAGGCCTGGCCTTCGGTGCCGACCAGCGCATCGGCCGGCAGGTGCACGCCTTCGAACGCGATGTCCGCGCCCCGGCCACCATCGGCCAGCGGGTAGCCGCGCAGCACGATGCCTGGGGTTGCGGCGGGCAGCACGAACAGGCTGATGCCCGCGGAGTCACTGTCGCGACCTGACGTGCGGGCCGAGACGATGAAAAAGTCGGCCTGCTCCGCATGGCGCACCACGCATTTCAGGCCGTCGAGCAGCCAGCCACCATCGCTCGGCCGCGCACACGTCGTCACGTGCGAAGCCTCGTAGCGGGCCTCTGGCTCAGCGTGCGCAAGAACGGCCAGCGTGCTGCCGGCCACGATGTCGCGCCGCAGCGCGCGCTGCACATCCGTTTTCGCTTCGGCCAGCACCGCAGCGGCCATCAGCGCTGCGAGCAAGGGCTCCAGCACCATCGCGCCGCCCAGCGCCTCGAACACCAGTGCGATGTCGAAGCCGCTGCCGCCCAGGCCGCCGTCGGCTTCCGCGAAGAGCGCGCCGAGCGCCCCCAGATCAACGAGGTGCCGCCACATCGCCTCGCTGTGCCCCTCGCCCGATTGGGCAATGTGCTGGCGCTGGGCGAAGCCGTAGTGCTGCGCCAGCAGACGCCGCAGCGCATCGTCCAGCATGCGCCGTTCGTCGGTCGGTTCGAAGTTCATGCGGCGTCCCTCACAGCCCAAGCACCGTCTTGGCGATGATGTTGCGCTGGATCTCGTTGGAGCCCCCGAAGATCGAGAGCTTGCGGTTGTTCAGGTACTGCGCGGCCGCGCTCACCGATTCGGCGGGCGCGCCGGCCAGGGCCTCAGCGTCGCCGAGGTGCGGCAGTGCATGCAGGCCGACCGCGCGGCGCACGAGCGAGGCGAGTTCCTGGCGGATTTCGCTGCCAAGCAGCTTCAGCGCCGAGCTTTCCACGCCCGGGCTGCCGCCGTTGGCCACAGCGGCCGTCACGCGCAGGTTGGTCGTCTTGAGGTTTTCCAGGTCGATCTCCACGCGCGCCACGCGCGCCGCGAAGGCCGGGTCGCGGTCCAACGGCTGGCCGCCGCTCATGACCTTGGCCGCCACGGTCTTGAGGCGCTGCAGCGCCGCCACCGCGAAGCCCACGCCCGCGTTGCGTTCGTGCGTAAGCAGGTATTTGGCGCAGGTCCAGCCATCGTTCTCTTCGCCGACGAGGTTGTGCGCCGGCACCCGCACGTCGGTGAAGAAGACCTCGTTCACCTCGTGCTCGCCGTCCAGCGTGACGATGGGCCGCACCTCGACGCCCGGCGAGCGCATGTCGATCAGCAGGAAGCTGATGCCCTGCTGACGGCGCGCGTCCTTGGAGGTCCGCACGAGGCAGAAGATCATGTCGGCGTGCTGCGCGAGCGTGGTCCAGGTTTTCTGGCCGTTGACGATGTAGTGCGCGCCCGCGGCATCGTGCCCGCGCACCGCCGAGGTCTTCAGCGCCGCCAGGTCCGAGCCCGCGCCGGGCTCCGAGTAGCCCTGGCACCACCAGTCGGAGCCGTCGAGGATGCGCGGCAGCCAATGGCGCTGTTGCGCCTCGGTGCCGTAGCGAATCAGCACCGGCCCCAGCATGATCAGGCCGAACGGCAAGTTTCTCGGCGCATCGGCCAGCGCGCATTCGTACTCGAAGATGAAGCGCTCGACCGCGGTCCAGCCCGGCCCGCCGTGTTCACGCGGCCAGTGGCTCGCGAGCCAGCCGCGCGACTGCAGGATCGCGTGCCACTGCACCATCTCGGCCTTGTTCAGCGTGCGTCCCTCGGCCACGCGCGTGCGCAGCGCGGCCGGCAGCTGCGTCGCGAGGAAGCTGCGCACCTCGGCGCGGAAGGCCTCTTCGGCCGCTGTGAAATTGAGGTCCATGTCAGAAGACCTCGAACAGCCCGGCCGCGCCCATGCCGCCGGAAATGCACATGGTGACGACCGCGTACCGGATGCCGCGCCGCCGCCCCTCGATCAGCACATGCCCGGCCAGGCGCGCGCCGGTCACGCCGTAGGGATGGCCGATCGAGATCGCGCCGCCGTCGACGTTGAGCCGCTCGTCGGGGATGCCGAGCCGCTGCTGGCAATGGATCGCCTGCGAGGCAAAGGCCTCGTTGAGTTCCCACAAGCCGATGTCGTCGACGCGCAGGCCGTGGCGCGCCAGCAGCTTCGGCACCGCGAACACCGGCCCGATGCCCATTTCGTCGGGCGCGCAGCCGGCGATGGCCAGGCCGCGGAAGGCGCCCAGCGGCGCGAGGCCGGCACGCTCGGCGTCCCGCGCGTCCATCAGCACACAGGCGGCGGCACCGTCGGACATCTGGGAGGCGTTGCCGGCGGTAACGAAGCGGTCGGGTCCGTTAACGGCCAGCAGTTGCGCCAGTGCCTCGTAGCTGCTGCCGTGGCGGTTGCAGGTGTCGCCGTCGACCATGGCCCGGCGCTGCGAGACTGCGCCCGTGACCTTGTCCTTCACTGCCATGCTGGTGGTCACCGGCACGATCTCCTCGCGGTAGCGGCCGGCAAGTTGCGCGGCCTCGGTCTTGCGCTGGCTCTCGAGCGCGAAGCGGTCCTGCGCCTCGCGCGTGATGCCGTAACGCGCGGCCACGATGTCGGCTGTCTCGATCATCGACAGGAACAGGCCGGGCTGGTGTTCGCGCAGCCAGGGGTCGGCATCGTCGGGCGCGGCCGCGTCGCGCACGGGAATGCGCGAGATGCTCTCGACGCCGCCGGCCACCACCACCGACATGCCGTCGCTGACGATCTGGCCAGCCGCCATCGCGATGGCCTGCAGCCCCGAGGCGCAATAGCGGTTGACAGTGGTGCCCCCGACCGACAGCGGCAACCCCGCGCGCAGCGCCGCCTGCCGCGCCACATTGCGGCCGGTGGTGCCTTCGGGAAAGCCGCAGCCCAACACCAGATCCTCGATCCGCTCGGGATCGACGCCCGAGCGGTCGACCGCGGCGCGCAGCGCGAAGGCGGCCAGCTCGGGGCCCGGCGTGAGGTTGAACTCGCCACGAAACGACTTGGTGAGCGGCGTGCGGGCTGTGGAGACGATGACGGCTTCGCGCATGGTGTGGGCGCTCCTCATTCCACCGCGATGCCGCCGATGCTCTGGATCAGCTTGCCCCAGAGTACCGTGTCGTCGCGCACCGTGCGGGTGAAACGCGCCCGGTCAGGGTCACCGATGTCGTAGCCGATCTGCGCCAGTGCAGTGCGCATGTCATCGGTCTTCATCGCGTTGGCGAAGTCGGCCGTCAGCGCATCGACCAGCGGCTTGGGCATGTGGGCCGGCCCGAAGATGCCGAGCCAGCCGACCAGCGGGCCGAGAGTGGGGTAGCCGGCCTCGGGAAAGTTCGGTATCGCCGGGAAGGCGGCGACGCGGCCGGTACCGGTGATCGCCAGCCCTCGCAACCGGCTGCCCGGCTGCAGGAACGCGGCCGACGAGCCGATGTCGCACACCACCGCGCTCACCTGCCCGCCGATCAAGTCGTTGATGGCGGCCGCGCAGCCCTTGTACGGCACGTGCACCAGGTCGACACCGGCCGCGTGCTTGAAGGCTTCGCCGATCAGGTGGCCCAGCGTGCCGTTGCCGTAGGACCCGTAGCTCATGGTGCCGGGCCTGGCCTTGGCCGCGGCGACGAACTCGCCGACAGTCTTCGAGGGGTTGTCGGCGTTGACCAGCATCACCAGCGGCGTGACGCCGATCTGCGCGATCGGCGTGAGGTCGTTCGTCGCGTCGTAGGGCAGCTTCTTCATCAGGTGCGGCAGCACGGTGATGGTGGAGCCGGCCGCGAGGATCAGCGAACTGCCGTCGGGCGCGGAGCGCACGATGTTGTCGACGCCCAGCACGCCCGATGCGCCGGGCCGGTTCTCCACGATCACCGGCTGGCCCATGGCGGCTGCCACCTTGGTCGCCAGCCGGCGTGCGATGGTGTCGATGCCGCCGCCCGGCGGCACAGTGACCACGATGCGGCCGGGCTTGTTCAGCGTGGCCGAAGCGGGCGTGGCCTGCGCCCAGGCCGCCGCCTGCAGCGACATCGCACCGGCCGCGCAAATGGCAGCCCGAATCCAAAGATGCTTCGTCATGCTTGTCTCCTTCTGATGTTTGTCTGAAAGGCTGATCTTGCTCAGGCCGCGGTGCGCGCTCGGCCCAGCCCATGACCGAGCGCGGCGTCGTACTCGGCGGCCAGGCGATCGATCAGCGCACCGGCGGGCAGCACGCGATCGATCGCACCAATCCCCTGGCCGCAGCCCCAAATCTCCTTCCAGGCCTTGGGCTTGACGCGGTCGGTGCCGAAGTTCATGGCGCTCGCATCGCTCTCGGGCAGGTGGTCGGGGTCGAGCCCGGCCGCGACGATCGAGGGGCGCAGGTAGTTGCCGTGCACGCCGGTGAATAGGTTGGTGTGCACCACGTCGCGGGCCGAGGCGTCGACGATCATCTGCTTGTAGGCCGCGGCGGCATTGGCCTCTTCAGTGGCGATGAAGGCAGAGCCCATGTAGGCCAGGTCGGCGCCCATGGCGCGCGCCGCCAAGATCGAACGGCCACTGGCAATGGCGCCCGACAGCACCAGCGGGCCGTCGAACCACTGGCGGATCTCCTGCACCAGCGCAAAGGGCGACTGCGTGCCCGCGTGGCCGCCCGCACCGGCCGCCACCGCGATCAGGCCGTCGGCGCCCTTTTCGATCGCCTTGCGTGCGAAGGCATTGTCGATCACGTCGTGCAGCACAATGCCGCCGTAGGCGTGGATCGCGTCGTTCACTTCCGGCCGCGCGCCCAGCGAGGTGATGACGATCGGCACCTTGAAGCGCGCACACACCTCGAGGTCGTGCTGCAGCCGGTCGTTCGAGCGGTGCACGATCTGGTTGACGGCGAAGGGCGCGGCGGGCCGCTCAGGATGCGCGCGGTCGTGCGCGGCGAGCGCGTCGGTGATGTGCTGCAGCCAGCGCGCGAGCTCTTCCTGCGGCCGCGCATTGAGCGCCGGGAAGGAGCCGACGATGCCCGCCTTGCACTGGGCGATAACCAGTTCGGGGTTGGAGATGATGAACAGCGGCGAGGCGATCACCGGCAGCCGCAGCCGCTCTGAAAGAACCTGGGGAAGCGTCATGTGCAGACTCCTTGATTGGACGGACGGGGATATCGAGGGCGCGTCTCCCAAGACTCGCCGCTCTGTAGGATTCAGATGCGGCGCGTCTGGTCGCGCCAGTAGGGCTCGCGCAGCAGGCGCTTGAAGATCTTCCCGGTATCCTCGCGCGGCAGCTCGGCGTGGAAGTCGATGGTGCGCGGCACCTTGAAGTTGGCGATGTGTTCGCGCAGGAAGGCCTGGATGCGGGCTGCGTCAAGTTCGGCGCCGGGCCGCAGCTGCACCGCCGCGGCGACGCCCTCGCCGAACTCCTCGTCGGGAATGCCGAACACCGCGCAGTCGGCCACGCCCGGCATGCCCTGCAGCACCGACTCGACCTCGGCCGGGTAGATGTTCACGCCGCCCGAGATGATCATGTCGGTGCGCCGGTCGCAGATGTAGAGGAAGCCGCGCTCGTCGAGGTAGCCTACGTCGCCGAGCGCCACAAGGCCGTCCTGTTCCATCGCGTCGCGTGCCGCCTGGTTGTTGACGTAGGTGAAGTCGGGCATGGCCGGCTGGCGCACGTAGATCGCGCCGATCTCCCCCGCGGGCAGCGTGCGGCCCGCGTCGTCGACAATGCGCAGCAGGGCCGGCCCAAGCGGCTGACCGACCGAGCCCGGGTTCTCCAGCCAGGTCGGCGAATCGATGAAGGTGACGTAGCCAGTCTCGCTGGCGCCGTAAGCCTCGGTGATGACCGGGCCGAACCAGTCGATCATGCGGCGCTTGACCTCGGGCGCGCAGGGCGAGCCGGTAGAGGCTACGTGGCGCAGCGTGGCGACGCTGAAACGGGCGCGCTCGGCCGCGTCGAGCGCGAGCAGCCGGCGGTACATCGTGGGCACCAGGTAGGCGTGCGTAACCGCATGGCGCTCGATCAGCTGCAGCGTGCGCAATGCATCGAAGGCGGGCTCGAGGATCAGGGTGGCACCGGCGTCGCAGGCCTGCACGAGGTACATGGTAGAGGCGCTGTGATAGATCGGCGCGCACAGCATGGCGGTCACCCCCGGCGCAATGCCCGACGCGATGCGTCCGATGCGGCGCGACTCCAGTTCCAGCGCGTCGCGCAACTCAGGCGCCAGGGCCAGCCGGCGCACGCCCTTGGGCTTGCCGGTGGTGCCCGAGGTGTATTGCACTGAGCCGAAATGCAGGCGCGGGCGCGGGGCCATCGGCGGGGCGCCAACACCGAAGTCGCCCCAGCGCGTGGCACGGCCCACCGCGTCCGGCAGCGGGTGCGCCGGATCGGCCGGCACGGCCACGAGGGCGACGCCCGCCGGCACGCCGGCGAGCACCTGCGCGAGCAGGTCCTCGTGCACGAACAGCATCGCGGCGCCGCTGTCTTCGAGCATGAAGGCGGCCTCGGGCGGCTTGCAGTGCCAATTGAGCGAGACGAAGTAGATGCCGGCCCGGCGGCAGGCCAGGATCAGCGCCGCATAGGCCGGACAGTTGCGCATCATCACGGCCACGGTCTGGCCGTGCGCCACACCGGCGGCCTCGAAGCCGGCGCACAGGCGCTCGACCTCGGCCTGCATCCATTCGGGCGTGAACGTCCGGCCTGAAAAAACGATCGTCGGGTAGCTCACTTCGGTTGTCTCCTGTTGTTCGTCTCGTTCGTTCTCAGCGGCGTTGCAGCGCCGCCAGCGCCTCGCCCGCGTGGCGCGCGCCCACGGTCATGGCGCGGCGCAGGTAGAGGCCCGCATCGTGCTCGTCGGCAAAACCGATCGCACCGTGGAACTGCACCACCTCCTTGGTGACGCGCAGCGAGGCGGCCGCGGCCCGCTGCGCCGCGGCCGCCGCGGCCCAAGCCTCGCGCGCAGTGCCGACGGCGCGTGCCGCCTCGTGCACCAGCGCCCGCGTGGCGGTGACGTCAACATGACAGTCGGTGGCACGATGCTGCAACGCCTGGAAGCTGCCGATCGGCACGCCGAACTGGCGGCGCAGCCGCAGATAGTCGAGCGCGAGGCGCAGGGCCGCATCCATCAGGCCGCAAAGGTAGGCCGCATCGCCCAGCCAGGTGAGCTGCCGGCCGCGCGCCCAGACCGCCTCGCCGGCGACGCCTGACAGCAGCGGCGACGCCTTTTCCCAGGCCGCGGGCTCGATAGTCAGGCTGGCCAGGCGGCTGCCGTCCACCGCATGGCGCACGTGCAGCGCAAGGCCGACGGCGGCCGGCTCCAGCAGGCGCACGACGAAGCCCGCACCCTGCCCGCTTGCGACCAGCCACCGCGTCGCTGCATCGCCCTCGGGCACCAGCGACGCCGAGAGCGTGCCATCGGCCGCGACCGTGGCGTGTGCGAGCGCGACATGAGCCATGCCCTCGATCAACGCCCGCAGCGTGGGCGCAGCGGCCGCGCCGCCTTCGGCCAGCACCGCGGCGGCCGCCATCCCCAGCGTGAGCGGTGGCGTGAGCAGGGTGCGCCCGGCTTCCTCCGCCACCACGCAGAGCGCAGATGCGCCGAGTTCGAGGCCACCCGCCGCCTCGGGCACCACGATCCCGAGCCAGCCGAGTTCGGCGATGGCCTGCCACGTTGCGGCCTCCCACGCAAGGCCGCCCTCGTGCACGCGGCGCGCGAGGGCCGGTCCGCCGTGCGAGGCCGCGAAGGCGGCAGCGCTCTCGGCAATCATGCGCAGGGGTGCGCTTTGTTCGGCGTTCATGGTTTGGCTCCGACCGGCAGACCTAGCACCCGCGTCGCGATGATGTTGCGCTGCACTTCGCTGCTGCCGCCGTAGATCCCGAGGCGGCGCGCCTGCAGGAACATCTCGGTGGCGTCGAGCAGATCCTCGCCGTGGCGGACGGCGTCGCGCAGGGCGGCGGCTGGACCCGCGACGCGCTGCACCAAGTCGAGCAGTTGGTGCACGGTCTCGGTGGCGAGAAGCTTGAGGTAGGAGCTGTCGGCCGCGATGCCCTGCTCCGCCGCCTCGGCGGCTTCGAGGTAGGCCGCCACGAGCGTCTCGACCTCCACTTCGGCCAGCGCCACGGCCTCATGCCCGCCGGGCGGCACGCGCTCGGCCGGTGTGGCCCGCAGCATCATGCGCAGCCGCTCCAGCGCACGCAGCGCCTGCGCGGGTGCACCGATGCGCAGTCGCTCCTCGCTGAGCACTGCGGTGGCCACCTGCCAGCCCTTGTCGATCTCGCCGACCACGTTCTCGAGCGGCACCACCACCTCGTCGAAGAAGACCTCGGCGAACTCCTCGTCACCCGCGATGGTGCGGATCGGCCGGCACCGGATGCCCGCCGTCTTCATGTCGATCAGCACAAAGGTGATGCCGTGCTGCGGCTTGCCGGTGCTTGAGGTGCGCACCAGCGCGAACATCCAGTCGGCATGGTGGCCCCAGGTGGTCCAGATCTTGTGGCCGTTGACGATCAGCGTGCCGCCGCGCACCTCGGCGCGGGTGCGCAGGCTGGCCAGGTCGGAACCCGAACCCGGCTCGGAGTAGCCCTGGCACCAGACCGCGTCGCCCGAGAGGATCGACGGCAGGTGGCGCTGCTGCTGCGCCGGCGTGCCGCGCGCGATCAGCATCGGGCCGATGTGGTTGAGGCCCTGCGTCGGGAAGTCGGGCGTGCCGGCGCGCGCCATCTCCTCCATCAGGATCACCTGCTGCACCGGGCTCGCCCCCATGCCGCCGTGCGTGCGCGGCCAGTGCGGCGCGATCCAGCCGCGCTGCGACAGCGCGCGATACCAGGGCATGCCATCGGCCGGCAGCGGGCGGAAGGTTTTGTGGCGCAGCGCGTCGGGCACGTGGGCCGCGAGCCAGTCGCGCACCTCGCTGCGAAAGGCTGCGTCGGCAGCGGATTCGGGTCTGAGCATGATGGCAATGGCGGCCGCCTCAAAGGCTGCCTATCTCCTGGTAGACGTGTTTGATCTCGAGGAAGTCGTGCATGCCCTCGGCCCCATGGAGCCGGCCGAAGCCGCTCTCCTTGTAGCCGCCGACCTCGGCTTCCGCGAATAGCTTGTTGTGCGCGTTGATCCAGACGGTGCCGCAGCGGATCTCGCGCGCAATGCGCTGGGCGCGCCCGCTGTCACGCGTCCACACACTCGCGCCCAGACCGAAACGGGTGGCGTTGGCCAGAGCGACCGCGCCGCGGTCGCAGTCGAAGACCTCCAGCGTCATCAGCGGCGCGAAGTGCTCGTCCTGCACCGCCGCAGACTGTGGGTCGTCCACCTCCACCAGCGTGGGCGACACGAAGGCGCCGTGCGCGGGCAGGCCCGCCACCGGACCACCGCGCACCACCATGCGGTGGCCTTCGCTCGGGTCTTCGACCAGGCGCAGGATGCGGTCGCGGTTGGCGACGTCGATCACCGCGCCCATGCGGCTGTCGGGCAGGTGGCCCGGGCCGACGCGAAAGTCGTGCATCGCCGCCGCCATCGCCTCGCGGAAGTCGCCCAGCAGCTTGCGGTGCACCAGGATCCGGCTGGCGGCGGTGCACTGCTGGCCCGACAGGATGGTGCCGGCCGCGAGGATCTCGCGCACCGCGAGCCCCAGATCGGCATCGTCGCAGACCACGCAGGGCGCTTTGCCGCCGAGTTCGAGCGACAGCCGTTTCAGTTGCGGCGCCGCCGCCGCCATGATGGCCTTGCCGACAGCGGTGCTGCCGGTGTAGCTCAACACGTCGACTCCGGGCGCCGCGACGAAGGCCTGCGCCACGTCGCTACCGGCCTCGTGCACGATGTTGATCGTGCCAGGCGGCAGGCCCTCGGTCTCGGCCAGGCGATGCGCCACGCGGTGCATGAAGAGCGCGGCCTGAGGCGCCGCCTTGACCACCACCGTGCAGCCGGCCGCCAGTGCCGGGGCGAGCGAGCGCACGAACAGGATCAGCGGCGCGTTCCAGGGCACGATGATCGCCACCACGCCTGCAGCCTCGTGCGTGATCAGCGAGCGCACTCCCGGCGCGGGCTCGACCACGCGGCCGGCCGCGCTGCGCGCCATGCCTGCGTAGTAGCGCAGCTCCGAGGCCGCGCCCTCGACCTCGCCGGCCGACTCGCGCAGCACCTTGCCGTTCTCCAACGTGAGCAACAGCGCGAGTGATGCGGCATCGGCCGCCAGCCGGTTCGCCATGTCGAGCAGCACCTGCGCCCGCAGGCGCGGGCTGTGGCGCCAGGGGGTGGTGTCGAAGGCATGGCGCGCGGCGTTGATCGCGGCCTGCGCCTCGGCGGTGCCGCCGGCCGGCGCATGGCCGATCAGCGAAGCGTCGGCCGGGTTGGTCGATGCGAAAGCGGGGCCCGAAGGCAGCCACGCGCCGCCGATCCAGTGCGCGGCTTGCGTGTCCCAGCGCGTTGCGTCGGCACTCATGACACGGGCTGCGCCAGGCGCGCCAGCGCCCTTTCGCGCAGTTCGGCCTTCAGCACCTTGCCCACGCCGTTGCGCGGCAGCGCATCGACGAAGAACACGTGCTTGGGCTTCTTGTAGCTCGCGATGCGCGAGCGCGTGTGCTCCTGGATCGCCTCCGCGCTCACCGAGCTGCCCGCATGGCGTTCAATGAAGGCCACCACGGCCTCGCCGAAGATCTCGTCTGGCACGCCCACCACGGCGGCATCGGCCACGTCGTCGTGCTCGACCAGCACTTGCTCAACTTCCTTGGTATAGATGTTGAAGCCGCCGCTGAGCACCATGTCCTTCTTGCGGTCGACGATGTAGAGGTAGCCGTCGGCGTCGAAGCGGCCCATGTCGCCGGTGTGGATCCAGCCGTCGACGATGGTCGCGGCAGTGGCGTCGGGCCGCCCGAAGTAGCCCTTCATCGTGGTAAAGCGGCCGGCCTCTCCGGAGCGCACCAGGATCTCGCCGACATCGTCCACCGACACCCGCTGGCCCTTGTCGTCGACCAGCTTGACCTGCACGCCCGGCGTGACGCGGCCGACCGACGCAGGATGGGTGAACTGCTCCTCGTGGCCGAGCACCGTGACCGATCCGACCTCGGTCATCGCGAAGAAGGAATGCAGCCGCGCCTGCGGCAGGTAGCCGATCATGCGCCGCTTGAGCTCGACCGGGAAGGCCTCGCCGGTGACGATGATGTGACGCAGGCTGGCGCAGCGCGCAGCCTGCTGCTCGAGCACCGGCATCAGCATGCGCGCCACCGTGGGCACCATGCCGGCGGCGCTGACCTGCTCGCGCTCGATGGTCTCGACCGCGGCCTGCGCATCGAAGCGCTCCATCACCACCAGCTTGGAGCCCAGGCACATCGAATTCATGAGCCGCGCCAGCCCCGTGCGGTGCGCGAGCGGCGTGGTGACGAGGAAGACGTCGTCGGCCGTCACGCCCCACTCCACCGCGTTGATGAAGGCGTTGCCGATCACGAAGTTGGCGTGCGTGAGGATCGCACCCTTGGGCTTGCCGGTGGTGCCTGACGTGTAGAGGATCATCGCGTCGTCGGGCGACAGCGCCAGTTCGGGCAGGCGCTCGTCGGAGCGCGTGCGCAGCGTCTCGAAGGACTCGGCGCCGGCCACCTCGCCGCCGACGGCCACGCGGCGGATGCCCTGGAGCTCGGTCGACAACGCGCCGATCGCCTCGGCGCTTTCGGCATGGAACACCAGCACGCGCGCCTGGCTGTCCTGCGCGAAATACACCAGCTCGCGCGGCGTGTTGCGGGTGTTGACCGGAATCACGATCGCACCCACCGAGAAGGCCGCGTACATGATCTGCACGAACTCGATGCAGTTGGGCAGGTACACGACGATGCGATCGCCCTGCACCACGCCGGCACGCCGCAGCCCGGCGGCCAGCGAGCGCGAGCTCGACAGCAGGTCGCCGTAGCTCAGCCGCTGCGTGCCGACAACGACGGCCGACTTGGCGGGCGTGCGCAGCGCATGCGCCGCCATGAAGTGTTCGAGACGCATGACGCTCCTAGGCGAGTTCGAAGGCCGGGTAGGACTGCTCGGGCGTCAGGTGGTCGATCGCCAGCTTGACCCGCTTGCCGATCGCGAGATCGCTCGGCGCGCAGCGCAGCACGTTGGCGATGATGCGCACGCCCTCGTCGAGTTCGACGGTGGCCACGCACAGCGGGATGCGGCCTTCGACGCCCGGACCGGGGATGCGCACCACGGTGCAGGCGTAGATGGTGCCGGTGCCGGCGACCTCGCGCCACTCGAGCGTGCGGCGCCCGGTGAAGCCGCTGACCGGCTTCGGGTAGTGCTGGAAGCGCTTGGCGACGGTGCAGTACTGCAGCACCAGCTTGCCTTGCGCGATGCCGTCCCAAAAAGGCTTGCTGTCGACGTAGACGCCCTGCTTCGGCACGGGTCGGACCGGCGCGGCCGGGGCGGTGGTGGGGGTGGTATCGCTCATGTTTTTCATGCCTCCAGGACCAAGGCCGAACTGGTGCCCCAGTTGCGACCGTAAGGGATCACGCCGATGCCGGTGACCAGCGCGTTGCGCGGGTCGGGCACCTGGCGGCTGCCGCCTTCGCCGAACATCTGCCGCACGGCTTCGGCCAGGTTGAGTCCGCCGCTGGCCAGGCCGGGCTGCCCGGCCGAGATCTGGCCGCCGCCGGTGTTGAGCGGCAGGTCGCCGTTGAAGGACAGGTTGGTGCGCAGCGTGTAGGCCGATCCTTCGCCACGCTCGCAGAAGCCGAAGGCCTCGAACTGCATCATCACGGCGATGGTGAAGTCGTCGTAGGGCTGGAACATGCGCACGTCCTTGGGCGCGAGCTCGGCCCGGCGCAGCACCTCGGGGCCGATTTTTGTGAAGCCCGACAGCGTGATGTCGGCCAGCGGATCGGCGCCGTTGAAGTTGGTGACCTCGCCGTAGGCCACGGGGTAGACCATCTTCTTCAGGCCGAGGCGCTTGGCGTTCTCCTCGGTGGTGACGATGAAGGCGTTGGCGCCGTCGCAGAACATCACGCTGTCGAGCACACGCAGCGGGTCGGAGATGACGCGCGACTTCAGGTACTCCTCCATCGTGAGTTCCTTCTGGAACTTCTTGTAGCCGTTCGGGTTGTGCAGCGCGTGGGCGCGCTGGGTGATGGCGATCTTGCCCAGCGCCTCGGGGTCGAGCCCGTACTGGTGGATGTAGCGGCTCATCAGCAGGCCGAAAGTCGCGGGCGGACCCTGCACGCCGGGCGGGTCCTGGAACTCGCTGCGGTAGGCGCCGTAGTTGGAGCGCCAGTCGGAGCTGGGCGCGTCGGACGACATCACGACCGCCAGCTTGCACATGCCGTCGCGGATGGCCGACATGGCGCGCGCCACGCCGCCGGTGGCCGAGCAGCCGCCGATGCCGCCGTAGTTGAGCCAGGTCGGCGTGATGCCCAGCGCCTCGGTCATGTAGACCGCGAAGAAGGGGTTCTGCGCCTCCGACAGCGCGGTGGTCACCGACAGGCCGTCGATCTCGCTCTTGTCGATGCCGGTGCGCTCCAGCAGCTGGTCGAGCGCTTCGCCCGCCAGGTCGTAGGCACTGCGGCCGGTCTTGAAATCGATGGCGGTCTCAGCGTAGCCGCCGATCACGATGTCTCTCTTCTTCATCTCTTACTCTCCTCGGAAACCAGGGCTGCGCTTTTCGCGGAAGGCGCTGAGGCCTTCCTGGCGGTCCTTGGTGAAATACAACATGAAGGACGCGTCGCCTTCGGCGGCCATGCCCTCGGCCAGCGGCAGGTCCATGCCGCGGTCGATCACGGACTTGGTGAACATCACCGACAGCGGTGCGTTGCCGGCGATGGTGCGGGCCAGCTCGCGCGCCTTCTCGATCGCCCGGCCGGCCTCGGTCACGTGGTTGACCAGCCGGTACTCGCGCGCCTCGGCCGCGGTGATGCGCCGGCCGGTCCACATGAGTTCCTTGGCCAGCGCGGGGCCGATCAGGCGCGGCAGCGTCTGCGTGCCGCCGCCGCCGGGCATCAGGCCCAGGCGGATCTCGGGCAGACCGAACTTGGCGTTGGCGCCCGCGACGATCATGTCGCCCACCAGGGCCAACTCGAGCCCGCCGCCGAGCGCGAAGCCCTCGATGGCGCTGATGATGGGCTTGCTGTAGCCGGGCAGCGAACGGAACAGCTCGTTGACCTTGCGCGAGCGCCGGCGCTTGCGATAGAAGTCGAAGTACTCGTTGTCGCCGATGCTGAATTCGCTGGTGTCGATGCCGGTGCAAAAAGCCTTGTCGCTGCCGCGCAGGATCACGGCGGCGATCTCGCGGTTCGACTCCGCCTCGCCCAGCACGTCGAGGATCTCCTCGGCGGTGGTCTCGCGCAGCGAGTTCATTTTCTCGGGCCGGTGGATGGTGACCTCCAGCCAGCCCTCCACCTGCTCGACGATGATGTCCTGGTAGCTCATGGGTTGTTTCGCTTTCTCTTAGTGCTCTGTTGTCGTGAAGGAAGAAGTGGGGTGCCCGGCCTCGGCCGATGCATCGGTTTCGCCGCCGATGGCGTGCTCGATCTGCTGGTGCATGCGGGCCATGCAGGCCGCGTCCTGGCGCTGCGCGACGCCCACCGACAGCTCCAGGCAGACGCGGGCCGGCGCGGCCAGCACCAGGATCCGGTCGGCGATCTCGAGCGCGTCCTCGATGCGATGGGTGACGAAGACGCAGGTCTTTCGCTGCTCGCGCACGATCTCGGCGAAGTCGCGGCGCAGGGTCTGCGAGGTCACATGGTCGAGCTGGCTGAAGGATTCGTCGAGCAGGACCAGCGCCGGATCGACTGCCAGGGCCCGCGCCAGCGACACGCGCTGTCGCATGCCGCCCGAGAGCTCCGAGGGGTACTTGTGGCCGGCATCGCCCAGCTTCACGCGGCGCAGCCATTGCGCCGCGCGCTCGCGCGCCTCGGCGCGGGGCCGGTTGAGCAGCAGCAGGCCGAGCTCGACGTTTTCCTGGGCGGTGCGCCAGGGCAGCAGCCGGTCGGTCTGGAAACTCACGGCCAGTTTGCCGCGCAGCGCCACGAAGTCGCGCGCCGGGTCGGCGCCGGCGACGCGCACCGTGCCCTCGTCGGCCGAGGAGGTGCCCATGAGCAGCGACATCACGGTGCTTTTGCCGGCACCCGTTTGACCCAGCAGCGCCACGGTTTCGCCCTCGCGGACTTCCATCGACAGGTGGTCGATCGCCGTGTGGTCGCCGAAGCGCTTGCTGACGTCGCGCAGCTCGATCAGGGATGTGGAGGTCGTCGTCATGTCAGCGCACCTTTGCTTCCTTGCGCCAGCCAAGGAAGCGCGCCTCGGCCAGGGTCGCGAGCCATTGGATCAGCAGGTTGAGCACGACCAGCAGGACCGTCCATGCCAGCACCTGGTCGATGCGGAAGGTCGACTGCGCGAAGCTCATGCGCGAGCCGATGCCGAAGGCCGAGGCCACCAGCTCCGCGAAGATCACCATGCGGATCGCGTAGCCGATCACCGACTTCGTGGTGAGAAAGATGTACGGCACGATGTGCGGCGCGACCAGGTAGCGCAGCATCTTCCAGCGGCTCGGGCGAAAGCTCTCCAGCATGTCCACCCAGTCGGTCGACAGTGCCCGCACGCCTTCGTACATGTTGAGCGCATAGAAGGGCAGCAGGATCACCGTGAGGATGAAGAAGATGCGCGCCTCCGGATCCTTGAACCAGAACACGGCCAGTAGCATCCACGACAGCGCAGGGATGCCGGTATCCACCACCACCAGCGCCTTCAGATAGGGTCCCACCTTCTTGGAGGTGCCCATCAGCAGTCCGATGGCCACGCCGGCCACTGCCGAGAAGACGATGGCCACGCACAGCCGGCCGAGCGTGATGGCCACGTGCAGCAGGTCGGTGGTGAGCAGCTGGGCCAACGCCTTCGCGATCACCGTCGGCGACGGCATCACGTACTCGGGCACATACCAGCTGCCGACCTCCATCGCGCCGAAGATCAGCACGACAACGACCAACAGCGCCTTCAGCTCGCTGCGATCGCGCACCTTGGGCACAGTGATGGCCGCGGTGGTCGGCGACTTCCGGCCCGCCGCAGCGGAGGAGGAAGAGGCAGGCTTGGCCATGTCGACGGCCCGGAGTTCAGCCTGCTTCATGCTGCGAAGAACCCGTTGTCGACGATTTTGGTGAGCGCACCGTTGCGCACCAGGAATTCGCTGGCGGTCACGATGCTGCGGCGGCCCTCCGCGGTCTGCATGGAGACATGCTTGAACTCCAACCGCTTCGAGGCGATCGCCGTCTTCAGCACGTCCGGCGGAATGCCGGAGTTGGCGCCGGCGATCTTCACCGCCTCTTCAGTCTTGCTGTTGATGCCCTCGATGCACTCGCCGAAGGCCTTGTTCAAGCGGGCCACCAAGCCAGGGTCGCGGGCAACGGCCTCCTTGCGCACCGCCACGCCGAAGTACGGCAGGTCGAGGTTGACGCGGCGCCGGTATTCCTCGCCGGCGTTGTAGAGCACCCGCATGTCGGGTACGCGAGCCAGCCCGACCGACACGTTGGGTTCCCAGGTCAGGCCGGCGTCCGCGCGATTGGCCATCACCAGCGTGACCGAAGCGGCCGGGTTGTCGACGTTCTGAACCACGGCGTGGGTCTCGAGGTCGATCCCGGCGAGGTCCTTGACCACGGCGCGCATCATCCGGTAGGTGCCCGTGGACTGCGGGGCCGCCAGCGTCTTGCCCTTGAGTGCCTGGATCGTCTCCGGCCCCTTGACCTGGGTGATGATGTTGATCATGTTGCCGGTGGTGACCGAGCACACGTACTGCAGCGGCACGCCGGAGAGGTGGCGCGAGGCGAAGGTGTCCCAGCTGCCGATGCACACGTCGTAGTTGCCGGCGACGAAGTCGTTGTAGTAGGTGGTCACCGCGGTGTACGCGGTCGGCTTGCCAAGCTGGAGCCCGTTGGCCTTGTCGAGCTCCTTGGCGACCATGTAGTCGGTCAGCAGCGTCGTGAAGCCGGGCGTCAGGTTGGCCCACTTCAGCGCGGGCTGTGCCCTCGCCGTGCCGCCGGCGAGCGTGCCGAGCCCGAGGAGCGTGGCAGGTGCAAAGGCCGAGGCTGCCTTGAGCAGCGTCCGGCGCGAGAGTGCGTGTCTCTTCATTGGCTTGTCTCCTTGTTTTGGTGAATCGCGGAGTGCGGTCCCGTCGGTGGCCCGCGCTCGCGATCTGTGTCGCGGGGATCATCGTAGGAACAGGGCTGCGTTCCGAATAGCTGCAGGGATGGACCGGGAGTTCCATTTATGGAACGCACGAATACCGCTTTGCCCCTGATGTCGACTACGCTCGGGACCGCCCAGCTCCCCGAACACACCGATCTGCATGACCGACAAACTCGATCTGAATTCGCTGCGCCTGTTCTACGACGTCGTCAACGCGCAGAGCATCACGCGGGCCGCGACCGAGCTGAACATGCCCAAGTCGACCATCAGCCGCAAGCTCACGCAGCTCGAGCAGCAGGTCGGCACCGTCCTGCTGAAGAAGGGCCAGCGACGGCTCACGACGACCGAGATCGGCACACGCTTCTACGAGCACTGCCGGCGCGTGGTGGACCAGGTCGAGCAGGCCGGGCTGGACACCCTGCAACTGCAAACCGCCATGCGCGGCGCGCTGCGCGTGAGCATTCCCATTGACTTCGGTGTGTCGTGGATCGGCAAGGCGATCGCCGAGTTCGTGCTGGCCTATCCGGAGCTCGAACTGGAGGTCGACGTGAACAGCCGCCAGGTCAATCCAAGGGAAGACCCCTACGACTTGACAATCCAGCTCGGGCCGCTGAAGGACACGGATCTCACCTACCGACGCATCGCAACCATCACGCGTGGCGTCTACGCCAGCCCCGAATACCTTGCGCGCCGCGGCGTGCCGCTCTCGGTGGACGATCTGCACCGCCACGACTGCATCATCACCGCGCAGCAGCGCATGGATGGCATCTGGACCCTGCGCAACCAGGCAACGCACCGCTTCGCCAACATCGAGGGGAAGGTGGTGGTGAACAACATCTCCATTGCGCGCGAGATGGCCATCGGCCACGTCGGCATGAGCATGCTGCCCAACGTCATGTGCGCCAACGACCTGCGCAGCGGGCGCCTGCAGCGCGTGCTAAAGGATTGGGAAAGCCCGTCGATGCATGCCACCGCGCTGGTGCTCAGCCGAAAGGGCATGCCCAGCAAGATTCGCGCTTTCCTGGACTTTCTCGCCGACAGGCTCAGCCTGGACCAGCAGGAGTCGCGTGGCACGTAAATGCGGCCGGACCTGTGCGCCTCCGCAAACGCCACGTATCCCTGCCCCTTCCCCCGACCCATGACCGATACCGCATCCGATGCCTTCTCCATCGAGTTGAACCATGTCCTGCGCGTCTACGCGCAGCCGGGAGTGGCCGAGGCCTGCCTCCTTCTGCAGGATCGCGCGGGCGTCGACGTGGTGGTGCTGCTGCACGCCATGTACCTCTTTGCCGCCAAGGGCATCGCCCTCGATGAACAGGCGCTTGCCAGCGCTGAGGCGCGTGTCGGATCGTGGCGGCGCGAGGTCATCGCACCACTGCGGGCGCTGCGCGCAGCCCTCAAGCCCGGTTTCGCCGGGTTGCCGCCTACCTCCGTGGAGCAGACCCGTCAGAAGATCATGGCAGCGGAACGCGATGCAGAGTTCGCCGCGGTTGCCGCGTTGTGCGGGAATGCCGAAACGCATCGGCACGGATCGATTCCGGCGACCGATAGTGCAGGCCCACTGCTGGCTCGCGTGCTGCGTCTGTATGCAGCCAACGCCCCTCCAGCATCGCAGCACGATGTGGCGGTGGAGGCGGCGGTTCGACGCCTGCAAAGCCTACTCGATAAGGAAAGCTAGGCTCCGCAAAGCAGCCTGCGACCAGGGTGTCACAATTGCGCGGAGGCGTCGGGGCCGATCCTCCTTGCGACGTTGTTCACCACGCCCAGGCGCCTGGTTGCGAGATTCGTTGGGGCACGCGTCTTGAACTGCGCAAAGTGCTCAAACGGCTGCACTATCCTTTGGAAGTGATGTTGGTCTGCGCCCGCTGGTATGCACCTGCCCTTTAAGTTTTTCCCATTCGGAGGAAATGATGAAGGGGCGCGGCGTCTTTGTAGATCACTCCACGGGTGCACCGCTGGGCTTTGAGAATCTGTCTATGCAGCCAACGCCTCGGACAACGCTTGTGCCAAATCTTCTCGCAGATCGTCAGCGCTCTCCAGGCCGATCGAGAACCGCAGCAGATGTCCGGCATAACTGTGCTTGCCGCTACGCAGGCTTCCCATGTCATAGGGCATGACCAAGCTCATGGGACCGCCCCAGGACAGACCAACCCCGAACAATCGAAGACGATCGCAGAAGGAATCAACTTGTGCGGAGGTATGGGACTCGTCGATGAGCACCGAGAAGAGGCCGGCGGCTGCACTGCAGTGCGTCGCCCAGTATTCGTGCCCTGGACAAGATTCCAGCGCTGGATGCAGGACCCGGAGAACGCCCTTTTGCTTGGCCAACCAAGAGGCGAGCGCTCGAGCCGTAGCGTCGTGCAGGTCATAGCGAGCCTTGATGGATGCCAGTCCCCGCAGGACCAGTTCCGCATCATTGGCACCCACGCCCATGCCGAGATCCAGGTAAGCGACGCGGAGTTTGTCATGCAACTTGTCGTCGTTCGTGATGATTGAGCCCATCAAGATATCGGCACCGCCAGAAGGGTACTTTGTCAGCGCGTGGACGCTGATGTCCACTCCCATCTCGAAGGGAGCGAAAGCGATGCCCGCACCCCAGGTGTTGTCGAGACCGACTATCGCGCCAGCGTTCTTGATGGTCGCCACCAACGAGCGAAGGTCCGGAAATTCCATGGTGATCGAGCCGGGCGCCTCGACCCAGACGAGCTTGGTACGCACGCTGAGCTTGGCCTCCAGATCAGCGAGGTCCATCGGGTCGTAACACTGATGGGTGATGCCCAACTGCGAGAGGGTCGTGCGTGCATGGCGCAGCGAAGGCCCATAGACGTTGGTCGGCAAAAGCACCTCATCACCGGCCGACAGCAAGCCGAGGTTGACCGTGGCAATGGCAGCCTGCCCGCTCGGGCAGAGCAGGCAGTGCCGGCCGCTTTCCAGCGTACACAGACGCTGTTCAAGGGTGTACGTTGTAGGCGTGCCGTAGAGGCCGTAGCTGTACCCGTCGCGGTGACCGAATGCCTTGGCACGTTCGCGCACCGTCGCCGCGTTCGGGAACAAGACCGTAGACCCCTTGAACACGCCGGGCGGAACCGCCGCATATCCGGCAGGCGGGACATAGCCGTGGTGAATCAATTTGGTGCTGATGTCTTGAGACATGGCGAGAGCTCTTCTACTGGTGAGGAGCCTCAATGTATCGGAACACGCGGCTGCCACCGATGCGGGCGTCCCCAGGCAAAATCGCACATCGGGTTGCGCCTATGTGGCAAGGCGGCCTTGGGCAACTTCTGCACGCTCCATTGCGCAGATTCGCCTTGCGTAGGCTTCGGCATGATCAACATACTGCGATTCCCGCCGGAATTTCGCTGCGCAGGGGATGGGCCTCACCTTGGCGGCATCCGGCAAAAGAAGCTATGACTGCAAAGCTGATCGAGAACGCGCCCGCGGAAGCCTATGGCCCGTCAGAGCGAGGGTTTCCGTTGCGCAAGCGCGAGGACTTCGTTCCTCAAGTGCAGCGCTGGTCTTTCCAATTGCCGCCCGACTGCATGCAGATGCGCGTGGGCTTTTGGGCAGTGCAGGGCACGGACGACGGAGCGCTCGCGCGGAGTGCGTTCTTCCGCTGGGCACAGGATGCGCTGTCGCATGCCGCCGGTCCCACGACCTTCGATATCGCGCGCTTCACCGATAGACAGGGATTGCGCAACCATGTCATCGCCGCCTATTGGGTTGACGAGGGCCGGTTTGAACGTTGGCGATCCGACGACGTACTGCAATCGTGGTGGGCCTCGAAAGAGCGCCTGCACGACCAGACGGGCGTGTGGCGCGAGGTTCTGCGTGTGCCGCGAGAGCGCCAAGAGAGCATCTACTGGCAGGACTACCCCGCAGGCTTGATGTCGAGCGATGAGGTTGCGATCTACCCTACTCCCTACTGTGGCTACTACGGTGCGATGCGCGACCGGATTCCCCTGGCTGCGCGCGATCCTCTGGATGCACCGGAAGGCGCCATGCTGGTCGCGCAGTCCGGGCGTGCCGGGTACGGCGAGCGCTGGCGGATCACGCCGCCTCACAATCTCGCCGTGATCCGGTCCGCCAATACGTGGGGGCGCATGGACGAAGAGCAACTGGCCGACTACGAGAGGAATCTCCAGCAGCCGCTGCAAGACGGCATGGCGTATCTGCGCGAATCACCGTTGCCCACAGGCTGTGCTTCGCTGAGGATGCAGCGCAAGTTCGACGCACAGGGGCGCCCACTGCCCGAGGAGCATGCGCTCGGGCATTTTTTATCGCTGCGGCACATGGAGGCGTGGGCGGAGAACCACGCGACGCACGCGGCAATCTTCAAGGCTGCGACCTCTCGCTACAAGCGCTATGGCGAGGACAACCAGCTGCGTACCTGGCATGAAGTTTATGTGCTTCCGGCCGGCGATCAGCTCTTCGAGTACATCCATTGCGGTCCTGAGACCGGTCTGCTGCGATGGTTCGACGGCGAGCGTGTGGGCTGAGGGGCCTCAAGCGTTATGCAACCCGCTTGAAATACGGCGGGCCCGCCTTCTTGGTATTCGCCGAGAACCATAAGGGGCGCGCAGCGCTGCGCATCAAGAGGCGGCATCGAACCACGTGGCGTCGCCACCGAAAAGATCGGTCAGCTTGCGTGCCCCGGCGAAAAGCGCCTGAAGCATCGGCGCCTGATCGACGTTCTCGAAGCGATAGCGCGGTCCGGAAATCGTCAGCGCGCCTACCAACTGTCGATTCACGCTCAGCACCGGAACCGACAAGGCCGCGATCTCCGCGTCGTACTCGCCGAACGAGGCGCAAGACATCTCGGCGCGGATGCGGTCATATTTCTTTCCGGTCTTCTTCTCTCCGAAGGCCAAAAGCACCTGTGGGGCGGCGCCCTTGTCGATTGGCAAGCGGTCGCCTTCGCGGATGGCATCCCGGATCATGCGGGCCGAGTCGACCCGATGAAGGCACACCGCATGTTCACCGTCGCGGATATAGAACGATGCGCACTCGTAGGTTGCCTCGACCACTTCGCGCAGCACCTCGGGGACGTGTTCCGAGGTGCGGCATTGCCGCTGGTAGATCGCACCGAGCCGCAGTGGCGCGGCACCCAACTGAAAAGAGCCGTCGGCCAGGCGCTTGAGGTAACCCATGCGTTGCAGTGACTCGGCCAGCCGCAGGATCGTGCTCTTGTAGAGTCCCGTGCGCCGCGCAAGATCGGCGAGCGTCAATGCATAGTCCAGTTCGTTGAAAGCGTCGAGCAGGCTCAACGCTCGTTCCACCGCGCTTACCCCGGAATCATCGGCCATCGAATGCCACCCTGAAGAAGATCGATCGAGTTTAGCGCGCCCTCCCGGACACCACGCCCCCGTTGGCTACTCTCAATGCGCGTCCACGTCCAGGCCCAGGAAACGCTCGAGCACCGAGGCGTCGGCATCGAGATCTTCCGTTCGGCCTTCGTAGACAACAACACCTTCCTCGAGGATGTAGTGCCGCCGGGCGAGCGTGCGGCAGACCGCAAAGCTCTGCTCCACCAGCACGATCGGAATGCCCGATGCTCCCACGCCGCGAATGAGTTCCGTGAGCTCGTCCACGATTACCGGCGCGAGGCCTTCCGTCGGTTCGTCGAGCAACAGCAGCCTGGGGCCCTGCACCAGCGCGCGCGCGATGGCGAGCATCTGCTGCTCGCCGCCGGAGAGCGCACCGCCGAGGTTGCGACGGCGCTCGCGCAGACGCGGAAATTCATCGTAGACGCGATCGAGTGTCCACACCGCGTGTTTGCGCTGCGCGATCTGCAGGTTCTCCTGCACCGACAGCAATGTGAAGATGCCGCGGTGTGCGGGCACCAGCGAGATGCCGCGGCGCGCAATGTCGTCGACCGCCATGCCGGCGATGTCGACGCCTTCGAAGCGCACCGAGCCGGCATGCGCACGCAGCAGTCCGACGATCGTGCGCATCGTCGTGGTCTTGCCCATGCCGTTGCGACCGAGCACGCTCACGATTTCGCCCGCATTCACGTGCATTGAAACGCCATGCAGGACGTGGCTCTTGCCGTAGGACGCATTCACGTCTTCCAGCACCAGGATGGCGTCGCTCATGACTGACTCCCCAGATAGACCCGCCGCACCTGGGCGTTCTCGCGGATTGCCGCCGGTGGGCCTTCGGCGATCACATTGCCCTGGAACATGACTGTGATGCGATCACTGATGCCCATGACCACGCGCATGTTGTGCTCGACCAGCAGCACCGAGTAGCGGGCCTTGAGTCGCTGCAACAGTTCGGTGATGCGAGGCACCTCCGCAAGGCCGAGTCCGGCCAGCGGCTCGTCCAGCAGCAGCAGGCGCGGTCGGGCAGCGAGGCACATGCCGATCTCCACCACGCGCTGCACGCCATGCGCGAGTGCGGCGACCGGTGTCGCAGCATGGCGCGTCAGTTCCAGCTCGCGCAGCACGTCCATGGCAACGTCGAGCCTTTGCGTCTCGCGCGTCCAGTTGCTCCAGAACCTGAAGGACCTCGACGGCTCAACGCCCATCGCCGCCATCTGCAGGTTGTGCAGCACGCTGCTTTCACCGAACAGGCTCGTCACCTGAAAGCTGCGCGCCATGCCGAGCCGGGCTCGCCGATGCGCCCCGCAGCGCGTGATGTCCTGCCCCTCGAAGATTAAGCTGCCGCGGCTGGCCGGCAGGCGGCCGCTCACGATGTTGAAGAAAGACGTCTTGCCCGCGCCGTTCGGGCCGATCAGCGAGTGCAGGCCGGTCGTGCCCAGTTCGAGGTCGATCTTGCCGACCGCGGTGAAGCGACCGTAGTCGAGCCCGAGCCCGCGCGCGCAGAGAAAGGGGTTGCCCGTGGTCATGCGTGATCTCCCGCGCGCACGCTGCGTCGAGCTCGCCAATTCGCCAGGGCGCCGCCGAGCCCGCTGGGCGCGAACAGCACCACGGCGATCAGCACAAAGCCGACGATCATCTGCCAGCGCGGCCACAACTGAGACAGCTGCTCGGCCATCAAGGTCATGGCGAGCGCGCCGAAGGCCGCGCCAAGAAGCGACCTGCGTCCGCCGAGGATCGCCATGATGAGGATGGTCTCGGACGTCATGAGGTCAATGTTGGACAGCGGCGCCGAACGCAGCTGCAGCGCATAGAGCGCGCCGGCCAGCGCGGTGATGCCACCGGAAAGGCAGAAAGCCAGCAGCTTGAGCTTCCGAACGTCGTAGCCAGCGGTCTGCGCGCGCACCTCGTTTTCGCGCACCGCATCGAGCGCGCGGCCGAAGGGCGAACGCACCACGAGGCGCAAAAAAGCGATTGCAAGCACGAAAACCGTGGCGATCAACGCGTACTGTCCAGCGCCGTCGCCGACGATGCCCTCGAGGCCCGTGACGGGGCGTGGAATGTCGAGCAATCCGTTTTCGCCGCCCGTCAGTTGGGGGAACGACAGCGCGGCGAAGTAGGCGAGCTGCGCCATCGCGAGCGTGATCATCACGAAATAGATGCCACGCTGGCGAATGCTCAGCATGCCAATCGCCAGGGCCACGATCATGCCGGCCATGATGCACACGAGCAGTGCCGCCATGCCCGCGCCCGGTGCCGCCTTCAGCACCATGCCGACGGCATAGGAGCCCACGCCGAAGAAGCTGCCCTGCGCGAAGCTCAACAGACCGGCGTAGCCCAGCAACAGGTTGCAGGCGGCCGCCGCAATCGCGAACACCAGCACCACGCCGGCCGTGGCCGTCGAGCCCATCACCAGCGGCATGGCCAGCGCAAAGGCAGCCAGCGCCAGGCAGAACAGGCCGGAAGAATGTTTGATCTTTTCAAGCACGGCCGAACAACCCTTTGGGCATGACGAGAAGGATCGCCGCCATGACGATGAAGATGGCGAGGCGTGCGCCCTCGGGCCAGATCGCGCTCATCATGCTTTGCGTGACGCCGATGATCAGTCCGCCCACCAACGGCCCGCTGAAGCTGCCGATGCCCCCGAGGACAACGACGACGAACGCGATCACGATCGCCTCTGCGCCCATCGAGGGATCGGCGCCGCGCAGCGGTGCGGCGAGGCCGCCCGCCAGCCCCGCCAGGCCGGTTCCCAATGCGAAGGTCAGGGCATAGACCCTGCTGACCCTGATGCCGAGCAGGTTGAGCATCTCGGACGATTCGTTGCCTGCACGCACCCGCGCGCCGAACAGCGTGCGTTCGAAGAGAAACCACAGGCCCAGCCCCACCACCGCACAGACCCCGAAGATGAAGATGCGGTAGACCGGCACCGGATAGGCGCCGAGCATCAACACGCCGGCAAGCATGTCGGGCATGGGCACCTGCTGCGACTCGGGCCCGAAGATCATCACCACGCCTTCGGTGAGGATGAACGTCAGGCCGACGGTGATGAGGATCTGCGACTCGTGCGGCATGCGATAGGTGCGCCGCAGCAGCCAGCGCTCCGCCGCCACCCCGATGACGGCCACGGCCGCGAACGACGCGGCAAGGCCGAGCAGAAAGCTGCCGGTCTGCGCGGTGACGAACATCGCGGTGTAGGCCCCGATGAGGAACAGTGCACCATGCGCGAAGTTCACGAATCCGAGCAGCCCGAAAATGATGCTCAGGCCCACGGACAGCAGGAAATAAACCATGCCGACCCCCAGCCCATTGAGCGCCTGGAACAGGTAGATGTTCATGGCGTGCTCACACCAGCTTGCAATCCGACTCGGCCTGGGGAACCAGTGCACGCGACGAGGAGAGGATGTCGGCGTAATCGTCCGCGTCTTTCATCGCCGCTTTCTTCTTGCCGCGCACCAGCAGGTAATTCTTGGAAACCTGGTGATCGAAGGGGCGGATCTGCTCGTCGCCGGTGAGGCCCTGGTAGCTGTGGCCCTCCAGCGCCTTCACGATCGCGGCCGGCTCGTCGCTGCCGGCGCGCTTGGCGGCGTCGAACATGAGCGTGGCGACCTGGTAGTCGGCGGCCGAGTAGAAGCGCGGATTCTCCTTGAACTCGCCCTTGTAGACGCGCACGAAATCCTTGTTCGCGGGGGTATCCAGCGTGTGCCAGTACTGCAATCCGAAGTACATGCCGTCGGTCACGTCGGCGCCGAGCGCCTGGAAAGTGTCGAGTCCGGAGAACCACACGACCACCACAGCCATGCGCTGCTTCAGGCCGAAGGTGGCGGCCTGGCGCAGCAGGTCGAGCGTGTTGGCGCCGAAGTTCAGTACCACCAGCACATCGGCCCCGGACCCCATGGCGTTGCCAAGGTAGCCCGAGAACTCCTTCTCGGCCAGTGAGTGGTAGCTGTTGCCCACGTGTTCCAGCTTCGTTTCCTGCATCACCGCCTTCGCGTTGCGCAGCAGCGCTTCGCCGAACACGTACTGGCCGGTGATGGTGTAGACCTTCTTCCACTTGGGGTTCTGCTGGATCAGGGGCCGCATCACGGTGTTGACCGCTCCGTAGGTCGGCAGGCCCCAGCGGAACGTGGAGCGGTTGCAGTCCTTGCCGGTGACTTCGTCGGCACCGACATAGGTGATGTAGACGCCCTTGTTCTTGTCGATCTCCTTCATGATCGCCAGGGCCTCGTTCGACAGCGCGGCGCTGCCGAAGTGCCGCGCCTTGTCCTGGTCGATGGCCTGCTGCACCTTGCGCACGGCGATGGCGGGGTTGCCTTCGCTGTCGATCTTGCGGTAGTCGATGGGCCGGCCCAGCCCGTTGCCGAAGGCCGTGACTGCCGCGCGCACGCCAAGGTCGCTGTACTTGCCGCTGGTGGCAAAGTTACCCGAGAAGGCGTTGACGCTGTAGTAGCTGAAAGGCTTGGCCTGCGCGATAGCGAAGCGCGGCAGCATCAACGAGCCGGTCGCGACGCTGCCCGCGACGGTGAGAAAGGAACGACGGTCCATGGTGTGTCTCCGTTGGTTTTTTGAAGTGGATGCGCGCGCGGTTGCGGGACTCAGGCCGGCTGCGTGGCCGCGGCATGCCGGCCCGCGCGGCGGCCGAAGACCAGGCCGCGCAGCACCGAGGTCGAGCCTGTGTAGACCTGGTGATAGATGCCCATGGTTTCCCCGGCGGCATACAGCCCTGCGATGACACGGCCGTCCTGATCGAGCACCTGCGCGTCGCTGTTGACCTTGAGGCCACCGAAGGTGAAGCAGTTGGTGGAAATGATCGGATAGGCCTGGAACGGGCCCTTGTCGATCGGCCGCGACCAGTGGCTCTTGCGGACTGCAAGGCCGGTGGTGGCGCGGTGATCGACGTGCAGCGGATCGAAGTCGCCCTCGTCTTTCGGGCAGGCCGCGTTGAACTCGCTCACGGTGCGCGCGAGGCTGTCTGCGGGAACGCCGATCTGGGCGGCCAGTGCCTCCAGCGTGGGCGCGGTGATGGAGGGCTGGTCGGAGCGGATGCTGGTTCGCCAGCGCGGGATGTCCTCGACCTTCGCGTCGAAGATCACGTAGCTGATGCCGTCGGGTTGATCGGCAATGCAGCGTGAGATGTTGTCGTAGTGCGCGTCCACCGTGCCAGGGGCCTCGTCGGTGAAGCGGTGCCCGTGCTTGTCGACCAGGATGCCGTAGGGATAGATGAAGACCACCGCTTCGGCCATCTTCGAGCGTGGGTCCACCGGCTCCGCGTGGTACGAACCGTACTCGCCGGCGGGTGCCGCGCCGGCAGCCAGCGCCATGCGAATGCCTTCGCCCTTGTTGTAGTAGCCCCCGATGGCCACCGGACGGATATGCTTGCTGCGAAGGCCGATGTAGCGGGTCATCATTTCGGGATTGCCCTGGAAACCACCGCTGGCGAGCAGCACCTTCCTCGCGCGCAGCACCTCGCGCACGCCGTCGGGACGGGTTGTGACGACGCCATTCACTGCGCCCTCCTCCCCACGCACCAGGTCGATCGCAGTGGTCTGATAGCGAATCTCGCCACCAAGCGCGAGTGCTTTCGCGCGCAGGGTTTCTATCAGTGCCAAACCGCCGCCCATTGCCGCTATCCGCGTGGTGTTCTGGGTCAAGAGGTATATCGGCTGGGGGCCGAACTTCAATCCCAGTTCCTTGAGCCATGCAAGCGTGGACGGCACCGACTGCGCAAAGGCTGATATCACTTCTGGATCGGGCAGCGAATGCGCCTTTGCGAAAGCCGGCTGAAGCGCCGCGTCGTCCGTCAGTGCGTTGAGCACGTTGGGATCGATGTTCCAGCCAGCGTTGTGAGCGAAATGCTCTTCGAAGTCGTCCGAGACTTCCGAGTCGTTCTTCATGCGCATGTAGGCTTCGGTCCAGCGCGAGTTGCCGCCGAAGTGCTCTTCCTCCGAGCGCTCGAGGTTGACGACTTTGAGCCCCGCTTCCAGCGCAGTGACCGCGGCCGAGAGGCCGGCGACGCCGCAGCCGACGATCAGCAGGTCGGTTTCCATCTTTGAATTCATGTTGTCTCCGGAGGTGGCGCGCGGGCGCCGGGGTTGGGGGTCAGCCGAGCACGAATGCGTTGGTGCGTGACGGTTGCGTGGTGATCCAGACGCTCTTGCTTTGCAGGTATTCCTTGATCGCGTCGACGCCGCCCTCACGCCCGATGCCGCTGCGCTTGTAGCCTCCGAAGGGCGTGGTGAAACTGGTGGCGCGGTAGTTGTTGACCCACACCGTGCCTGCCTTCAACCGATCCGACATGTGGAACGCGCGATGCAGGCTCTGCGTCCATACGCCGGCGGCGAGACCAAACTGCGTGTCGTTGGCGATGCGCAGCGCATCGACCTCGTCGTCGAAAGGAATCACCGAGAGCACGGGGCCGAAGACTTCTTCCTGCGCAATGCGCATGTCGTTGGTGACGTCGGTAAAGATGGTGGGCGCCACGAATTGGCCTTGTCCGTAGCCTTCGCCGGTGAGCGCATGGCCGCCGAGCATGCACTTGGCA
Source organism: Variovorax sp. LjRoot290 (assembly GCF_964253985.1). Lineage (NCBI taxonomy): Bacteria > Pseudomonadati > Pseudomonadota > Betaproteobacteria > Burkholderiales > Comamonadaceae > Variovorax > Variovorax sp. LjRoot290. The sequence goes on from NZ_CAXURW020000002.1 coordinate 570,858, forward strand.
CCGCCAGCCTTTGCGATCTCGATGTAGCCCAGGATCTTCTGGAATTGGGCTGCTGTAGCGATGGGCCCGACCTGGGTTTCCATCTTCGCCGGGTCGCCCACGATGGCTTTGCTTGCGACGTCGATGAGCATCGCGACGAAGCGGTCGTGGATGCCGCGCTGTACCAGCAGCCGCGAGCCGGCCATGCAGGTCTGCCCGGCCGCACCGAAGATGCCAGCCACCGCGCCCATCACGGCCTGATCAAGGTCCGCGTCGTCAAACACGATGTTGGCGGACTTGCCTCCGAGTTCGAGCGTGACTTTCTTGAATTCCCGGGCGGCAATCTCGTTGATCTTCTGGCCGGCAACGTCGCCGCCAGTGAAGGCCACCTTGGCCACCAGAGGGTGGCTCACGAGCGGCTCCCCAACTTCAGCGCCGAAGCCGGTAATGACGTTGAAGACCCCCGGCGGGAAGCCCGCCAACTTCACCAAGGCAGCCAGTTCCAACAACGAACTCGACGTGTACTCCGAAGGCTTGATCACCATGGTGTTGCCTGCTGCAAGCGCCGGGGCGATCTTCCATACCGTCAGGGCGAGCGGAGAGTTCCACGGTGTGATCGCCGCGACCACACCCAGGGGTTCGTGCTTGACGTAGTTGAAGACGCCGGTCTTGTTGATCGGCACCACCGCGCCATGGACCTTGTCTGCCAAGCCTGCGTAATAGTGAAACCATTGCGCAACGTTCTGGACTTGCCCGCTGACCTCGGCGATGAGCTTGCCGTTGTCGCGCTGCTCGGTCTCTGCCAGAACCTCGACGTTCTGGCTCACCAGGTCAGCAAGCTCGCGCAGCAAGGCGCCACGCTGCGTTGCCGTCAGATCGCGCCAAGCAGGTGCTTCAAGCGCGTCATGCGCGGCGCGCACCGCGAGGTCGACATCTGCCACCCCTCCCCTCGGAACCTCGGCCCATGCTTTGCCAGAGTAGGGCTCGGTCGATTCGAACCAGACACCGGAGGCCGGGTCGATCCATTCGTTGTTGATGAACAGCTGGTATCGCTTCATGCGCCTGTCTCTCGTGTGTCGATGGCCGAAAGTCTAGGACAATTCTAAAATACATGCAATCATTCTGTGCGGTAGAACGCCAGAACCGTGACAGCCGTGGCTGCGCGCAACCTAGGCGTTGTCATTGATCGTCTTGTTCTCGAAGGAAAACGCTGGGCTCACGCTGGCGCAACTTGCCAGGCACGAGGATCAGCCTGACGCTGCCGCCGGAGCCGTCGTCGGGGATCTGCCTTGGCGCCACCGCAGCGTTGGTTGATGACATCCACGCAAGCGAAGAACGGTCTTGCTAGCGAGCCTCGAACTCACCCCACTAGCCGCGCGGATCAACGTCCGGGGGGCCGTTGAGCCATTCTTGCTTCGACTCGAACAGCCGCCGAAGATACTCGGTGACGGCTCGGATCCGGGCCGAGTATTGGAGGTCATGGTGCACGCTCACCCAGAGCGTTCGCATCACCCTCGCCGTGTCGGCAAGCACCGGCACGAGCGTGTCCTCTTTCACGACGGAGAACTTGGGAAGCAGCACCAGTCCCAGCCCAGACGCCGCGGCGGTCATCTGCGCCAGCATGCTGTTGGACTGAAAGCTCATGTGAGGTCTTGTGATCAGTTCATCGAGCCAGCGTACAGCGTCGAGTTGGATCAGGTCGTCCAGATATCCCACGAACCGATGCTTTGGGAGGTCGGCCAGACTCGCGGGTGTTCGGTAGTTCTCGAGATAACTCCGCGAGGCATACAGATACAGCGCGAACGAGCCCGCTGTCTCGCATGCCAATCCCTGGCCGATCGGTTTGAAAAAGCTGACGAAGATATCGGCTTCCCTGCGGCTCACATTGACGATCGAAGAGGAAGTCACCAGTTCCACCCGCAGCTTGGGGTACTTGCACAGCAGCGATTCGAGGTGGCGAGCGACGAAGGTGGTGCCGATCCCCTCCATCATGGCCACACGCACGCTGCCCGAAGGCTCCCTGTCGGTTCCGCCGAGCTCCTCCTGAAGCGACAAGACCGCCCGCTCCATGTTCTCGGCCTGGAGCGCGAGGAGATGCGCCAGCTCGGTAGGCTTGAGTCCGGCGCGGTGACGTTCGAAGAGCGGGCCGCCCAGGCACAGCTCCAACTGCGACAGCCGTCGGCTGACCGTGGAATGATCGATATGAAGCTGCCTGGCCGCCTGGGACAGGCTGCCGGTGCGGTTGATATGCAGAAACAGGCGCACATCGTCCCAATCGAGGTTGGCGAGGGGTACCTTTTTGGTCGTCATGCGCCCTTCTCGTGCATCGTCGTGTGCAATCTTGCTCCTTTGGCCGGTCGGCCAGTGGTTACTAGATAGCATTTCACATGGAGATGCGCAATACAAGGGAACGCGCGGCCACGCGTGGCGGCTTCTTAGTCCGAGCGCAGCAACTCGGAATGAAAGATCCCGGGGTGAACTCAGCCTGTAGGCTGCTCGACGTGCGCCTGGCGTCGGTACAGGAAGTCCATCAGTGCGCGCCTGCACTCCGCATAGGTGGGGTCGGTTGCCAGGCTGACGCGGTCGCGCGGGCGTTCGATCGGGACGTCCAGGATCTCCCCGATGCGTGCCGCCGGACCGTTGGTCATCATGACGATGCGGTCCGCAAGGAGCACTGCTTCGTCCACGTCGTGCGTGACCATGACGACGGTGCTTTCGGTTTTCTCGACGATGCCGAGCAGCTCGTCCTGCAACTTGGCGCGCGTGAGCGCGTCGAGCGCGCCGAAAGGCTCGTCCATCAGCAGGACCTGAGGTTCCATGGACAGCGCTCTGGCGATGCCGACGCGCTGCTTCATGCCGCCGGAGATTTCACTAGGCTTCTTGTGCGCGGCATGAGCCAGGCCGACCATCGCAAGCGCCGCTTCGGTGCGGTGATCGACCGCGGAAGCGGACTCGGCACGAAACACGCTGCACACGGCCATGCGCACGTTGTCGAAGCAGCTGAGCCACGGCAAGAGAGAATGGTTCTGGAATACCATCGCCCGCCGAGGTCCCGGCCCACGGATGACCTCCCCGTCGCACGAGACGGTTCCTGCGGTCGGGGATGCCAGGCCGGCGAGAAGATTGAGCAGCGTGGATTTGCCGCAACCGGAATGGCCGATCAGGGCAACGAACTCGCCTCTGTGGATCTCGAGGTTGATCTCGCTGAGCGCGGAAAATTCGCCTTTGGGGGTGCTGAAGGTCTGCCGCACATTGCAAACGCGCAGAAACCCGGGCGTGGTGGTCGAGACAGTCGAGACAGTTGAGAAAGTTGGCCGCAACATCGTCTGACCTCTCATTCACGGAAGCTCAACTGCTTCATCAATGCGCCGAGCGCCTGGTCGAGCACCAGACCGACAATGCCAATCATGACGATGGCGACGATGATGCTGGAGATCTGCAAGTTGTTCCATTCGTTCCAGACGAAGAAGCCGATGCCGCTCTGGCCCACCACCATTTCCGCCGCCACGATCACCAGCCAGGCGATACCGATCGAGATGCGCATTCCCGTCAAAATCATGGGAACTGCTGCCGGAAAGACGATCTTGCGCGCGCGCTCCAGTGGTGTGAGTCCGATGACGCGACCGACATTGGTCCAGTCCTGACGCACGCTCGCGGTGCTGTAGAGGGTGTTGAGCAGGATGGGCCAGATCGAGCAGATAAAGATGATGAAGATCGCCGAGGCGCCGCTGTCCTTCAGCGTGTAGAGCGCGAGTGGCATCCAGGCCATGGGCGAGACAGGCCGCAGCAGCTGGATAAAAGGATTCAGCGCCTGGCCCAGCCATGGAACCAACCCCAGCAAGAATCCCAAGGGAACGCCGACCAGCACGGCCAGCGCGTAGCCGCTGAACACGCGCCTGAGCGAATCGAGCAAGTGCCAGGCAATGCCCAAGTCGTTCTCGCCGTTGCGGCGGAATGGGTCCGCGAACAGTTCGCCAGCGCGCTTGAACACGTCTATCGGCGTCGGAATGGCCGAGCGCTCCACGGATGCACCGGGGCTCTTGCCCATCAGCCTGTCGTAGTCCGAAATCTCCGCCGGCGCACTGCCGCCCCCGCTGGAGGCGAGAACATGCCAGACCGCCAGAAGCAGCAAGCCGATCGCCAGGGTAGTCAGCCAGGAGCGTGAGGTCGAGATCGAGCTCTGCATGATCACGCCCTGCCCAGCGACTTCAGATATTCGACGGGGCGGTCGGAGTCGAAGCTCTTGCCCAGAATGGTTTCCTTGCGGAATCCGATCTCGGGTGCCCTGCCGCCGCGCTCCTCGATGAGGCGCTTTGCATCGGTGGCCAGCATCACCTGGCGGGCGAGACCCTTGTAGTCCAGGTCTTCCTTGATCATGTTCCATCTGCGCATCTGCGTCAGAAGCCAGACCGCGCTGGAATAGTGGGGGAAAGGCTGAAAGTCGATGCGGCGCGGCAGGGTCTTCACGTTGCCGAGTCCATCGGCATACCTGCCGGTGAGGACCTGGTCCACGACCGTTTCCGGTTGGTTGAGATACTGGGGCTGGGCAAGGATCTTGGCCATCCCCGTGCGATTGGCAGGCTCGGACACATGCAGGCTCGCTGCGATGAGCGCGCGGTAGGCGGCCATGAAGCTGTTCGGATGTGCCTTGATCCAGGCCTCGGTTGCTGTGACCGAGCAGCAAGGATGCTCCGGCCAAATCTCGCTCGAGACCAAGTGAATGAAGCCCGCACCTTCGTACACGGCCCGTTGGCCGCCCGGCTCGCCGCCGAAAAAGCCGTCGATGTTGCCCACCCGAAGATTGGAAACATACTCGGACGGAGGAACGACGCGGTAGGACACGTCCCGCTCCGGGTCCAGCCCTGCCGATGCGAGGTAGTGGCGGAGTTGGAGCATCTGATGGGATTGCTCGAACGGCACGGCGAACCTGAAACCCTTCCAGTTCTTCGGGTCACGGTTGTCCTTGTGCTTCATCGCAAGGACCAGCGAATTGCCGTTCTGGTTGAGCACCGTCATCACACGGACGGGGATGGGAGCCCCGCCAATGCCGGCCGACATGGCCAGCGCAACGGGCATCACCTGCTGGGAGATGTCCAATTCGCCGTTGACCATCTTGTCGCGAATCAGCGCGATTCCGGCGATTTTCTGGAGGCTGAGTTCCAGGCCCTCGCGCGGGAAAAGTCCGAGTTGCTCCGCATAGATCAGCGGCGTCGCGCAGGTGATGGGCAGGAAGCCGACAGCGAGCCGCTTTTTCTCCGGCACGCCCTTGCTGCGCTCCTGCGCGACGGCGGCAAGCTGGGTCAGGGGCGTGAGTGCTGTGAGCGCGGCCAGCGCCCCTGCCCTCCCCAGCGTCTTGACGAAGGCTCGCCGCAGGCCGCGCTCGGGAAAGAGGCCGTGCAGCATGCCCTGGGCCATCGCGCCGGCCAACGCATCGCCGGCATTCGCGGGCTTCTCCGCGAGGCACTCCTCATCGTCACCATGGGTGCTGCCGCATGCGCAGGGGCCGGTGCGGGAAAGCCGAACGTACTCGTGTGATGGGTCCATAGTCCCTCCAGGCTGGGTTGAACGGAGCAGGTCCGTGACATGGTGATGGTGAGCATGTTTTGTGCAAATGGCCGCCGGGAAATTCGCAAGCCTCTGTGCGCAGATCCTGCATCGACAGTGGAGCCTGCAAAAATGCACCTCTCGTTGCGCTTTTGTGAGTATCTGCCCAGCCACACTGGCAACTATCCTGTGCGCCTCTGCAACGCATAGCGAGACCTGACATGAGTTCATTGCCCCGGGTGAAAGTTGCCGCCGCCCACGCAGCGCCGGTGCTGCTCGACAAGACCGCCACGACCGAGAAGGCGGTTTCGATCATCAAGGAGGCAGCCCTCAATGGCGCACAGGTGATTGCGTTCCCAGAAACCTATATTCCGGCATTCCCCGTGTGGGCGGCACTGTGGGCGCCGATCTACAACCACGATCTGTTCGAGGCAATGGTCGAGAACAGCGTCTACCTGCCGGGGCCCGAGGTGGCCTTGATTGCTGCGGCCGCCAAGCGCTTCGGGGTGTGCGTGTCGATGGGCATCAGCGAACGCAGCACCGCCAGCGCCGGCTGCATCTGGAACTCGAACATCCTGATCGGCGAGACGGGCGAGTTGCTCAACCACCATCGCAAGCTGGTGCCGACCTTCTACGAGAAGCTGGTCTGGGCGGCCGGAGACGGACAGGGGCTTCGCGTCGCCGAGACCCGCTTCGGGCGCATCGGCGGCTTGATCTGCGGCGAGAACACCAACCCGCTCGCGCGCTTTTCGCTCATGGCGCAGGCAGAGCAGATTCATATCTCCAGCTGGCCGCCGATGTGGCCCACGCGCAAGCCGTCGGGCGGTGGAAACTTCGACAACGTTGCGGCAAACCGCATTCGGGCGTCCGCTCATTCATTCGAAGCCAAGGCGTTCGGTATCATCTGCGCGAGCTTCATGGACAAGGCCATGCGCGACTTCCTGGTGGATCGCGATCCGGCCGTGGCAGAAGTGGTCGACGGCACTCCGCGCGGCGCGTCGATGTTCGTGGACCCGACCGGCACGCAAGTCGGCGACACGCTCCAGAATGAGGAGGGGATCGCCTATGCCGAGTTCGATTTGAACAAGTGCATCGAGCCGAAGCAGTTCCATGACGTGGTGGGCTACTACAACCGATTTGACGTTTTCTCGCTGGGTGTCGAACGCCGCCGCCACGAGCCGGTCGTTTGGTCGGGGCAGTCCGATCCGCAGTTTCCGCGGCTGCTCGACGATGAGATGACCGTTGGGATTCCGGATGAATAGCTCCATGTTTCTGCCACCACTTCCCGAGGGGGAGGAGCGTCGATCAGTCGTCCTTAGCCGGTCTCCCGGATTCCATCTGAAGCCGCCACCCATCCCTGCGGGGCTGCGCGACTTCATCACATCCGATGCGCAGCTCTTCGAGACCATCCACATGGGTTCCGTCGAAGTCGACGCCAAGCGCTGGCGACTGCAAGTGGACGGGCTCGTTCGCAGGCCTTTCTCGATCGATCTGGACGGTCTGAGGCGACTGCCTTCAGTCTCCGTCACCGCCTTCCACGAGTGCTTTGGCAGCCCCCTGGTACCGGCCAGCGCCAATCTCTGGCGCGTGGGCAACGTCCGATGGACGGGTGTGCCGCTGGCTGTGCTGCTCGAGCACGCGCAGCTCGAGACCGGCGCCACCCATGTCTGGTCGGACGGCCTCGACAGCGGGGAGTTCGGCGGCCGCAGGATGAATCGGTATCGCAAGGATTTGCCGATCTCGAAGGCTCTTTCGCACGAGGTGCTCGTCGCTTACGAGTTGAATGGCGCACCCCTGACGCGCGAGCGGGGCGGGCCGGTCCGGCTCATCGTGCCTGGTTGGTTTGGCACCAACATGACCAAGTGGCTGTGCCGGCTGTCGGTTCGGGGCCGGCGTGCGAACGCCCCCTTCACTACCGTCTGGTACAACCGCGACAAGGAGCACGGGGGCGAAGTCGTTCAAGAGCCGGTGTGGGCAGTCGAGCCCAATTCGCTGATCACCCATCCCGCGCCCGACGACACCATCTCCACGGATGAGGTGGAAGTCAAGGGCTGGGCCTGGAGCGACAACGGCATCAGTGGCGTGGCTCTCAGCACCGATGGCGCGGCAACGTGGCAATCGGCCGAGGTCCGGCCCCGTCACGAATTCGAATGGCAGCAGTTCGCAGCGACGCTTCCGCTGCCGCGAAGGCCCGGCCCAGTGAGCATCATCGCGAAGGCCCGTGACACCGATGGATCTATTCAGCCATTGAGCGGGGCACGAAACGCGGCCCATTCGGTCCAGATTCAGCGGCTTCTATCGGGCTCTAAATCAGAGTGACGATGGCTTCCTTCGCCGGGGCTGCGATCGTGAACGTATAAGGTCCTCATGTTCTGCCGCGACCCGATGGGGCCTAAGGTAGAACTGTTTGCAGCAAACCCGGCTCAAAGCCAGCGGACACTAGAACCTAGGCGGCAGATCGGCATTTGCGCGTTGCGGCTACGTCGGCGCCATCGTCTCCGAGATCCCACCAAATTCCGGCCATCACGGCCAGGGCCTCACGCGCCACCGAGCCCAAGAGGTGTTCGTTCGGCGCGTGCTGCGAGCACGCCGCATGGGAATGGGGAACCCATACCGTGGGCAGGCCAAGGGTTTCAGCGAAGATCGCATTGGGAACGGTGCCGCCGATATTCGGCAGCAGTGCAGGCTTCTTCCCCGTACTCGCTTCGATCGAGCGAAGTGTCCATTCGACCCAGGGATCCTTCAGATCCAGGCGAGTTGCGGTTCCGGCGGGCTGCACCGTGACTTTCACGGATGCAATCCCCTTGGCGGCAAGGTGCTCTTCGAGGTGCCGGTGCGCGTCTTCCCAGTCCGTGCCGACGACGTACCTCAATTGGCAGTGCGCCCGTGCCGTTGGTGGGATCGCACCGACGGGTGCGTCAGGGTTGCCCGCCTTGAACGCGATCACCTCCAACGCGTTCCATGCCCAGACCCTTTCGGCAGGGGTCAACCCGGGCTCGCCCCAAGATGGATCTACCGCGGGGGCATGCTCGTCGCTTCCGAGCGCGAGATCCGAAATTGCGGCGCGTACTGCGGGAGAGAGGGGCGGAGGAAGGAGCCCTTTCACAAGAATGCGGCCATCCTTGTCGATGAGCGTCGCAATCGCATGCGACAGAACGACGGCGGGGTTGCGTAGCGCGCCTCCCCAATTGCCGGAGTGATGAGCGCCGTCCCGAAGATCGACCTCGAGCTGGAAGTTGAGCTCACCGCGCGAGCCGAGAAAAATGGTCGGCCTGTCCGCGGCAACGCGGGGCCCGTCGGATGCAAGGAAGAGATCCCCCGCCAGAAAGTCCTTCTCGGCTGCGCAAAGGGCACCGAGCCCGGGTGAGTCGATCTCCTCGCCGGTTTCGAATATCAGCTTGATGTTGTAGCCGATCCGTCCGTTTCGGGCCGCGACCACCGATTCAAGCGCGGCGATGTTGATCGAATGCTGCCCCTTGTTGTCGGCGGTGCCGCGTCCATACCAGCGATCTCCTTCGACGACCACGTTCCAAGGCTCGAGACCCTTTCGCCATTGGTCGTCATAGCCACGGACAACGTCTCCGTGCGCATATGTGACGATTGTCGGCAGGCCCTCCCCCTCAATCCGTTCTGCCAGAAGCACTGGAGCGTCTACGCCCGCCGGGTTGATGACGATGCGGGATGTGAAGCCAAGGCGACCGAGAGTCGGTGCGATCTCGTCCCGCAGGTACGCATGAAGTTGCGGAGCGCTGCTTTCGATCTGGCTTTCGGTGCGGTACGAGACACGGCGAGTCAAGTCGGCCAGGAATCGGCCCGAGTCGAACGCTTCTAGCGCCGCTGAAATCGCCGATTCTCGAGTGGAGTGGTTGGAATGGTGCATATCAGGTCAGCCCCTATTCGATCGGATAGACCATCGCGTGCGTCGTGTCGAGATCGACTTCAACGCGCTGTCCCGCATGAAACAACCGCCTGTCAGGTGTCATCTGCGAGCGAGAGAGAAGCCGAGCGTCGCCGACCTCGACGAGCACCACCTGGGTCGTCCCGGCGTACGCGGATTCAATAACGCGAGCAGGACCATCCTCCGACAGTCGCAGTTGCACGTTCTCCGGGCGAACTGCAAGGCGGCCAGAGGTTGAACGAGTGAGGACCCGTTCAACGGGTATCGACCTGCGAATTCGAAGCGAGGCGATTTCTGCGTTGATTTCCTTTCCAGCCGGCGACAACACTACGGGCAGGAAGCTGGTTTCCCCAATGAAATCCGCCACGAACGCGCTCGCGGGGCTCTCATAGAGGTCGCGAGGTGATCCAAATTGCTGTAAGCGGCCGCCTTCCAGAACCGCGACTCGGTCTGCCATCGACAGCGCTTCTTCCTGGTCGTGGGTCACGAAGATGATCGTGCTCCCGATCTGCCTGTGGATTTGCTTGATCTCCAGTTGCAACTGCTGGCGCAGCTTGCGATCCAGCGCTCCCAAGGGCTCGTCCATGAGCAAGAGCGGTGGCTTGAATACAAGAGCACGCGCGAGAGCGACCCGCTGCTGCTGACCGCCGGACAGTTGGGCTGGCAGCCTGTTCCTCATCCCTCCGAGCGCGACCAGGTCCAGTGCCTTGGCCACCTCTGCCTGGACCTCCGTGCCCTTGACTCCACGACGAAAGAGCGGGTACGCCACATTCTCAGCAACCGTCATGTGTGGAAACAGGGCATAGCGCTGGAAGACCACCCCGAAGCCGCGCTTGTATGCAGGCTGGTCGTTGACGCGTACACCTTCCACCAGGAGGTCGCCCGAGCTCGGTGTTTCGAAGCCCGCGATCATCATGAGCAGAGTCGACTTGCCGGAACCACTGGGCCCCAAAAGCGCGACGAACTCTCCCGGTTCGACAGCGAGTGAGACGTTGTCGAGCGCCTTGAACGCTCCATAGGACTTCGAGACATTCGAAACGCTGACTCCAGCCTTTCGTCTCCCCACGGGGGTCTCGGACACGTCGCGAACCGATTCCATGCGGCTGATCATCATGCTTTCACCCCAGTTTCGAAAATCTTGCGAGGCGTGCGAGTCAATCGCTCGGCGCCGGATTCTGTCACCAGGACCGTGTCGCTGATGGCCAGGCCGCGGGCGGAGGTGTACATGTGGAACACCATGCCCTCCTCGAGACGCCAAGTGGCAGTCGGTACGAAAGATCTGTATAGGTCGCTGACGCGCTGGGACGACGGTGCCGAAAAGCCCAAGGTGTAGCCCGTGATGTTTTCATAGTCGGGCCTCAGGCCCGCCGACAGCACGCCCTGACGCACGATGGCGTCAACGTCCGCGGCCACCGCGCCAGGGCGCATTGCCTTGAACTGCTCATCTTGAAGTGCGCAGAGAGTCGCGAACGTTGCCTTCTGGTCTTCAGTAGCCCGCCCCACGGCCACGGAGCGCATGATCCGCACCGAATAGCCCTTGAGTTTCGGCAGAAGCTCGATGTGAACCAGCGCACCATCTCCCATTGGCTCGTCATTCATCGAGCTGTGCAGGCAATCCCAGTCGGAACCAGCCGTCACGTAGCCAACGAAACCATCGTCGAAACCAAGCCGGTAGTACTCGGCAGCGGCAACGGCTGCAACGTCTCGCTGCGAGGCGCCTGGTCGAATGGCGTCGGTCACTTTCAAGACTGCTCGGTCCAGCAAGCTCGCAGCCACCCGAAGGTGTTCAACTTCCTCCTTCGACTTGCATCGGCGCGCGTCCCAGACCGCCCGTTCCAGGTCGCAGAAACTCGATTCAGGAAGGGCGCGCTCGAGAAGGTCTTGTCGTTGACGGGTGAAGGAGTGGGACTGGAAGTCGACACCGATTCGCCCGTGTGCCCCCCGTGCCCTCAGCGCCGCGGCTAGAACCGAAACCGGCTCCTCCCAGTCCGAAAAGGCAACAATGTCTTTCAGCCAGCTCTTCGCACGTGCAGGCACCATGTCGAGTTTTCGGATCAGGAGAAAAGGGTCACCGACCACCGGGACGAGGCACGCGCGCCACAGATTTTCTTGTACGGCGTAGCCGGAGACCCAGCCCATGGTCTCGGGCTCGTCAAGGATCGCCCAGTCAAGATGACGAGCGCGCATCACGTCTTGCACCATGCAGAGGCGACGCCGGTACTCCTCGACGGAGAAGGCAAAGGGTCCAATGCTGCTCATGTTCAGATATCCTTCAAGTGCGAGCGATGTTGAAGAGCCGCTGACGCAAACATCCGGACCGCGACAAGCGCCGCCAGACTCGCCAGAAAGAGTACAGCTACAACGGCAATCTGCGGGCTGATTTCCAGGCGGATGTCGTCCCACATGCGGATCGGCAAGGGCGTTGAGGATGGACCGCTCACAAACAGACCGTAGACAACGTCGTCGAATCCCGTGATGAACGCGAACACGAGCGCGCTGGCCAGCGAAGGAAGCAGCAGCGGGAGCGTCACGGTACGCAACGCTGTGAGCGGATGTCCGCCGAGGCTGATCGCTGCCTGTTCCAGGCTCCGATCGAACTTCTTGAGGCCTGCGATCAGGATGACAACCACGTACGGTGTTGCGATGATGGTGTATGCAAGCACAAATGCGGTCGCTGTGCCAATGAGTGGGGTCTTTGCGAAGCTGAAGAAGAAGGCCACCGCCATGACCACATGGGGAACGATCATCGGAGAAATCAGAAGAAGATAGAGGGGAACCCGACCAACGAACCGGAAGCGTACGAGCGCAAACGCGATGGGTACACCGATCGTGATGGCCAGAATGGAGGCTAGAAGCGCCGTACGGGCGCTGAACGAAAGCGCGCTCAACCATTGCGAGTTGCTGAAGAACTTGGTGAACCAGCGCAGCGAGTAACCGGGCGGGGGAAAGCTCAAGTAGGCGGCGTCGCTGAACGCAAGCGGGATCACCACCACAAACGGAAGGACAAGCAGGGCGAGCGTGAATGCGGACAGCAGTACGAGAAGCGGTGAACGAACCGAGGAAATCACCTCAAGCGCGCGTTGAAGCGCCTTTCTAATAGGTTCAGGAATACGCGGAGTCGCGGAAAGATCTCGAACCTTCTTCTCAGATTGGCTCGACTGGGATTCGTCCTCCAGCTCTGTCGCAACTTTGGTGCGGAAGATCACGAAGACCGTTGCAACCATGGCGAGCAAGACTGTCGCCTGAGCGGCAGCAGCTTCGAACTCACCAAGGGTAAGGACTCGGATGGTGATGCCCTGAGCAATCATGTAGTCGTTCGGACCACCAAGAAGTGCGGGCGTGATGTAAAAGCCGAGGCAGGAGAGAAACACGAGGGTGCAGCCGCTGACAATACCGGGCGTGGAACTGGGGAGCGTGATCCGCAGGAAGGCATCTGCGGGCGAACTTCCCAAGCTTTGCGCAGCGACGCTTAGTTTTCGGTCGAAACGAGCGAGTGCGGCATACAGCGGAAACACCATCAGTGGCAGTTGCACTTGAATCATTCCGATATACACGCCGATCTTGTTGAAGACCAGGCGCAGCGGTTCCGAAACGATCCCCAGGTACAGCAGCAGCTGGTTGATCAGGCCCGCCGGACTTAGCAGGACGGTCCAGGCGTATGTCCGGATCAAGATGCTGGTCAGGTACGGGAGAGTGACCAGCACCAACAGGAGGCTTGCCAGCCACGGGGGGCATCGAGAGATCGAGTACGCGAGCGGATAGGCCAAGATCAGGCAGGCCAGCGTCACGACGACCGCAAGCAGTAGAGTCTGGAATAGGACCCAGGCAAAAACTCCTGAGCTGGCAATTTCCTGGTAGTGCAGCAGCGACCAAGTGCTCTCGTTGCGGAAGCTCTTGAGTACCAGTTGGGCTACCGGGAAGAGATATCCCGCCGCGAATATCGCCAATGCCGGCACGACCAAGAGCAAAATCAATGGCACTCGGCTCCTGCGTGCGCTCTTCCAACCAAGCTTCATGAGATGTTCCGATGACTTCCAAGGCGTGCCTAACCAACGATCGGGTATGACGGGGCACGCGCCTGCATGTGCCGTGCGGCGTCAAGATCCGACGAAGGAACGATTCAATTCGCTAGATGCGCCTTTCAGCGCGCACCGACCAGCCACCGCTCCCATTCCGCCACCGCGGTGAGATTGTTGGGGCGACCGTTCTTGCCCAGCGCGTTCCAGAAGGCGTAGTCCTGAACAATCTGCTGCTTTTTGAATTCGGCATACGTCGGCAGCATCTTTGCGCGTTCCGCAGGAATGAAGTCGTAGGCGCGTGAATTCGGCGGCGCGTACAGAATGTGCTTGGAGAAGTTCGCCTGCACTTCTGCGCGCGACATGAAAGCGAGCAACTTGTTAGCGTTGTCAACGTTCTTGGAGCCCTTGAGAACCACCCAGCTGTCGTATTGCAGGACGCCTTGGTTCCAGGTGAAGCCGATTTTCTGGCTCTTTTCGTTTGCAGCGTAGATCCGCCCATTCCATCCGCTGCCGGCGGTCACCTGTTTGTCGATCAACAGCTGGGGGCCCTCGGCACCGCTGTTCCACCATTTGACAATCTCAGGCTTGATGCGGGAAAGGCTCTTGAATGCGCGATCCCAATCAATCGGATAGATCTTTGCGGGGTCCACGCCGTCCGCCAGAAGAGCCGCCTCGAAGACAGCGCCGTCCGGCCCGCGTGTACCCGTGCACAGTGTGCGACCACCCGGGAACTTTTTCGTGTCCCACACATCGGCCCAGGAAGAGATCGAGTTGCTACCGAACTTCGCGGGATCGTAGGCGATCAGCAGTGAATAGATGATGTGCGGGACGGTGAACTTCCCTGTCGGAACAGGGTTGAAAGCGTCCAGATCGGCCTTGCTGAAGTATCCGTAGTCGATCGGAACCAGCAGGTTCTCGCGCTCGAAGGCCGTGGTATTTCCGCCCGTCAAGATGGTTACGTCGTATCGCGGGGAGCCAGCCAACGCGCTTGCGCGAACAGCACCCAGATCAGTACGCGGCTGCGCAATGACCTTGATCCCAGTCTCCTTCTCGAAGGGATCGAAAAGCGCCACTCGCTTGGCCTCTCCCCACGACCCGCCGCCGTCGTACACGACGACCTCGCCGGTGCCCTTGAGACTCTGGGCCAGTGCCGGTACTGCGAGGAATGACGGCGCAATGACTGCGCCGCCGACTCCTGCGACACCTTTCAGAACTTGGCGGCGATTGATGCTCATGAGCTTGCTCCTTTAAATGGTCAGTCTGCTGAACTGTGTAGGCCCGGTGTGATGAAGTAGGTTTCACGCCCATCGCCGCCATCGGTGAGGAGAATTCTGGCGCGCGCAGAGCGAGGAAAACACCGATCCCCCCTGTGGTTCCGCAGAGTTGACGCGTTGTGGGACGTTTTTTTGCACGTATGGTGCTTTGGCACCGTCCTGGAGCGGCATGCCCGCTTTAGAAGCGGCTCAGTGCCCTATTCCAGTCACTTCTCAGCAAGTGGAACGCTCAGTGTGACCTTGACACGCTGCATGGCGACATAGGTCTTGAACCCCTTGACATTCCCCGAGCTGAAAAAGAGGTCGCGGGTGAGTTGCTCGTACTCCGTCATGTCCTTGACGACCATCACGAGCACGAAGTCGAAGTCCCCCGTAACGTAATAGACCTGCTGTACCTGCGGACAGGCGGCAAAGCGTGTCTTCACCTCGTCGAGCAGATCAAGTCTCTCGCTCTCGAGCTTTACCTCAACGAGGATCGTGATGGGGTGACCCACGGACGACGGGTCGACTACGCACACGGTACCGGCGATCACCCCCGAGGATTCGAGAGCTGTGATCCGACGATTGACCGCGGACGGAGACAGATTGAC
The DNA here is from genome assembly GCF_964253985.1 of Variovorax sp. LjRoot290. Lineage (NCBI taxonomy): Bacteria > Pseudomonadati > Pseudomonadota > Betaproteobacteria > Burkholderiales > Comamonadaceae > Variovorax > Variovorax sp. LjRoot290. Next base: position 586,162 of record NZ_CAXURW020000002.1, read on the forward strand.
AGCCTCCGACAGTTCGCGCTGCGAAATCTTGCTGTCCCTCTGGAGCAGACCCAAGATCTTCACGTCGTAGTTATCGAGTTGCATGCCGTCCATTATCCGCCCTTGGTGGTCAAGGCGAGGAGCGCTCGCGTACGCAACAGCCTTTCATTCTTTCCCATGGATCTGGTTCGTTCTCCTGTTTTTGCAGTCGAGATCGCGCCAAGCGACACAAGAAGCGGTCCTAGGATTCATGGACTCCAGGCGTTTGAGCCAGCGGAGCGCAAACAACCAACGGAATCGAAGCATGCTGATTGCCAATGAACGCGCCACGCGCAGCGCGTATCCCAGTGAACTCCAGTCGGTGATGTCCATCGTCAAGGCCGAGGAGAGCCGCGACTGGATATCGTCCTGGGATAGTTTGAATCCTGGCCCTACTCCGCTGTACGAGCTCAGTGACCTGGCTCGCAGCCTGGGAATCGGGAAGCTTTATCTGAAGGATGAGTCTTGCCGGTCCGATCTCGGGAGTTTTAAGGCGCTTGGAGCGCCGATTGCTCTGGCTCGGCTGATTCTTCGCTTGTGGCCTGATCGCAACCTGGATCCCAAAGTGCTTTTCAAAGGCGGCTACAGGTCGTTGTTGGAAGCCTTTACAGTGATCAGCGCGACAGATGGCAATCACGGAAAAGGCCTTGCGGCGGCAGCAAAGAGCATGGGCTGCCGTTGTGTGATCGTTCTCCATGCGAATGTGAGCGAAGAGCGAGAGCAGGCGATCGCCAAATTTGGCGCCACGGTGTTACGTGTCCAGGGGAACTACGACGCTTCTGTCGAGGAAGCCGCTCACCTCGCCAGGGCCAACGATTGGCATGTCGTTTCAGACACTTCATACGACGGCTACGAGGAGGTCCCGCGGGATGTCATGCAAGGGTACGGAACTGTCGCTGCTGAAATTGTGGAAGCGTTCGGTAGCGACGAAGCAGTGCCGTTCACCCATGTCTTTCTGCAAGGCGGCGTTGGCGGCCTCGCGGCAGGAATCCTGAGCTACTTTTGGGAATGCTATGGGGAGCGTCGCCCCACGGTGGTGATCGTCGAACCGGCACAGGCGGACTGTCTTTTTCAAAGTGCATTGCGCGGCGTTGCGTCCAAGGCAACGGGCTCGGTCGACTCCGTGATGGCGGGCTTGGCCTGCGGCGAAACATCTCCACTTGCATGGAGGTTTCTTGTGTCCGGAGCTGACTACTTCATGACCATCAGTGATGACGACGCGATTTCTGCGATGCGGGTCCTGGCGACCGGCAATGAATTGGATCTCCCTGTCGTCTCTGGCGAATCAGGTGCGGCTGGCCTCGCAGGCCTCCTCAAACTAGGAAAGCACGCGGAACAAGCCGCCAGGGTCGGCCTGGGGCCCGATGCGCGCGTGCTGCTGATCAGTACCGAAGGTGCCACTGCCCCTGCCGCCTATCAGACGCTGGTTGGACAGTCTGAAGCGCAAGTGCTGGCACGCCAAAGAAGTAGCGTGAGACTCAGCCAGAGCACCTGATCAAGTACCGCATCCAGTTCGGCGGAGGCGCACTTCAGCGCTCGGCTTCGCTCACCGCTCGGCGAGCACCGCAGCCAACACGCGCATCCCCTGATCGATCTCCTCGACCGTCAGGCTGGCATATCCCAGGATCAGTCCGGCCGGCCGGGGTTGCATGCGTGACGGCGGCTTGGCGAACAGGGGCGACACCGGATAGACACCCACGCCCTTGCTGCGGGCAGCAGCCGAAAGCGCGGGCTCGTCCTGCGGGCGCAGGAACGGCAGCCAGAGCACCACATGCAGCCCGGCCGCCGCGCCAATGACCGTGGCGCTCGCAGGCAGGTGGCGCGCAATGGCGTCGAGCAGTGCCGCCCGACGGCGCTCGTGCGCGCGGCGCGTGCGCCGCACGTGGCGCTCGTAGGCGCCGCTGTCGATCAGCGACGCCAGCACACGCTGCTCCAGCACGGGCGCATGGCGGTCAGCCAGCCGCTTGGCCTGTCGGAATACTGGCACCAGGTCAGAAGGCAGCACCAGGTAGCCCAGCCGAAGCTGCGGCGACAGCGCCTTGGAGAAGGTGCCGATGTAGATCACGCGGCCGTCGGTATCGATCGACTGCAGCGCGTCGATCGGTCGCTGGCCGTAGCGAAACTCTCCGTCGTAGTCGTCCTCGACGACCCAAGCGCGGTGCGTTCGCGCCCAACGGAGCAGTTCCAGGCGCCGGCCGATGGGCAGCACACCCCCCAGCGGAAACTGATGCGACGGTGTCACGTAGGCCAGGCGGGTGCGGTCATCCTTTGGCAGCCTGGCCGTGTCCAGGCCCAGGGCGTCTACAGGGACCGCCAAGGCCTCGGCGCCCGCGGCCTCAAAACACCGGCGCGCCATCAGGTACCCAGGTTCCTCGAAGACGAAGGCGTCGCCGGGATTCAACAGCAGCCGCGCGCACAGGTCGATGGCCTGCTGTGAGCCGTGCACCATGAGGATCTGCTCGGCATCGCAGGCCAGGCCCCGCGCGCGCCGGAGGTACCCCTGCAGGGAACGGCGGAGCGACGCGTCACCTTCGGGCGCGACGTAGTAGAGCCGGCGTTGATGACGCAGCAGTTCGGCCTGGTAGGCACGCCGCCAGGCCAGCGCCGGAAAGTCGCGAGAAGCCACCGCTCCGTAGAGGAAGTCGATGCGACAAGGTTCCGCAGGAGCAAGCCCGGGCATGTCGATCGCGGCCACGCGACAGCCGAAGGCCGAGAGAGTCGGTGCAGTCCTGCCGCGCTGCTTCGGCTTCGTATCGGGACGTTCGGGCGCAGCCAGCGGACTTGCGACACGGGCAACCCGCCCGGCCGACGTGACAAGGAAGCCCTCGGCCGCGAGCTGCTCGTAGGCGGCGGTGACGGTGGTACGCGACACCCCCAGATCAGCCGCCAGGGCACGCGTTGACGGTACCTGCGCGCCCGCGGCGAGCGTCCCGTCGGCGATCTGGGAACGCAGCAGGTCGTAGATGGAGCGCCCGGCCCTGTCGGCACCAGAACTTGGGCTTAGCGGCGTATGAAACTGGTCCATGCCAAAGGAGTAAAACTGGACCTTCCCATTGTGCCGGTTCCGCGCGACAGTAACAGCTGCCCACACCAGTCCCCACCCTCCCCCGATGTACATCCCCACGCACTTCGCCGAAACAAGACCCGAGGAACTGAACCGTATCATCCGCGAGCATCCGCTGGGCGCTCTGGTCACCCAAGGGACCGCGGGCCTGGACGCCGATCACCTCCCTTTCGAGTTCGATCCTGAAATCGGAACGCATGGCTTGCTGTCGGCGCATCTCGCTCGCGCCAACCCGCTGTGGCAGCGCTGCCCCACCGGGACTCCGGTGATGGTCATCTTCGGCGGTGCCCAGGCCTACATCTCGCCCAGCTGGTACCCGTCCAAGCACGAGGCGCACCGCCAGGTGCCGACCTGGAACTACGAGGTGGTGCACGCGCACGGCGTGCTCACCGTGCATGACGACGAGCGCTTTGCGCGCCGCATCATCGCGCGCCTGACGCGGCGCCACGAGGCGGCCGAGCCGAAGCCCTGGAAGATGGGCGACTCCGCACCCGAGTACATCGACAGCATGGTGCGCAACATCGTGGGCATCGAGATTGCCGTCACCTCGCTGGTGGGCAAGTCCAAGCTCAGCCAGAACAAGGAAGCGCGTGACCGCCTCAATGCCGCAGAAATGTTGAAGGCGCGCGGACGCGAGGAACTGGCGGGATTGATGCGCCATGCCAGCGGAACGAGTTAAGGCCGACACAAACCCATGTACACATCCACCTTCACTTTCGCAAAGGGCGAGTTCGACGACGAGTTCCATGCCTTGGACAACGTCATTGCACAGCTTGCCAAGTCCATCCCAGGCTACCTTGGCGAGGAGAGCTGGGAGAACCCTGCAACAGGGCTCGTCTCCAACGTGTACTACTGGAAGACGATGGAGGCGCTCCAGGACCTCATCGGGCACCCCGCACACATCGCTGCAAAGAAGCGCCAGGCGCTTTGGCTCAAGGGCTACCAGGTGGTCATTGCACAGGTTGTCCGCTGCTATGGTGATGGCGGCATTCCGCACCCGCTCGCTGGCGAAACGCGATCAGTACCTTGTGTCCGCTGAAATTCGGCGGTCTTATGAACAACGATAGAGTCGATCGGATGCGGCGTCTGGATCGCCGAACGGAGAATCGTATGGCCTGGATGCTTCTGCTTGTCGCCGGTCTTCTTGAAGTAGGCTGGGCCATCGGCTTGAAGTACACAGATGGATTCACCAAGTTGTGGCCAAGCAGCAGCGGCCCATTGTTCGACGACTCGACTCTGCCTTCTATCCGGCCTGCCCGTGGCCATTAGTATCACGAGTGGCATGAACGCGATTGCGCACGCGGCGGAGGGTCTGTACGCGCGCGACGGCAACCCGGTGATGAGCCTGATGGCCGAGGAAGGCATCCGCGCAATGGTCAGCGCACGCCGGTCATCCGCCAGCGCAGCGGCGATCTCGATGCGCGCGGGGATGCGCTGTATGGCGCGTGGCTTTGCGGAACGGTGCTGGGCGACGTGGGCATGGCGCTGCACCACAAGCTGTGCCACACCCTGAGCGGCAGCTTCAACCTGCCGCATGCCGAGGTGCACACGGTGGTGCTGCCTCACGCCCTCGCCTTCAACGCGCCAGCGGCGCCCGCGGCCACGTCCCGCATCGAGCGCGCGGTGGGAATCGGCACCGGGGTGCGAGGCAGCGCCGCGGCGGCCCTGTTCGACCTGGCGCGAGACAACGGGGCACCGGTGGCGCTCCGGGACATCGGCATGAAGAAGAATGACCTTGACCGTGCCACAGATCTCGTTGTGAGCAACCCGTACTGGAACCCGCGAGAGGCCGGCGTAGCTCAGCGAGGCGAGATCAGGGGACTCCTGCAAAAGGCCTTCGAGGGCACCCGGCCTGAGGAGGCCGGTTATCTGCGACCGAGATCAACTGGTATCGGTACACCGGCCACGGCATTGAAGAAAAACAGTGTTGATCAAACCGGGCAGGTCACTAATTGGAGTCGGCTGTTTTCTTTCCTTGGCGGAAGGGAGTTAGAAGGATCCGAAATGCCGCACCGAACGAGTCGCACCCGGCATTGGTACGCCTTGGCAAGGCAGCTAACTTATTGATAGTAGACGATCTGGCGCAAACTTCTCGACCGTCTTTAATCAAGAGTTCGCCGGAACATTGTTCGGTTTTTCACTGGCAATGGCGCGAACTAGCCGAAGTAATGAGGGCTGCAGAATACGTGTTTCGAAATCGCGACGCGGTATCGCGAGCTGCGCCATGATGAGTCCGTTAACACAATTCAACACAAAGGCATAATCCAAATCTGGATCACTGGACCCAAGTTTCAGAAAGCTATCCCGCATCAGACTGGCATGTATCTTTCCCCATTTCACCAGCACGCTACCCAACTCTAAGTCGCGCGACCCCGCGAGCGTAAGTTCGGTGATCGCCATGCCCATCGCATGATCATTGACCATGTACTTGATGTTGTGCTCCGCAAGAACGGTGGCGAACCGATCGGCGTCGTCCGCGCACTTCCCAAGCTTAGGCGTGACGAGGGTGATGTTGTTTGCAATTCGACGGCAAACATCTTCAGCGAGTGCGCACATTAGGGCGCTTCGGGAGCCGAAGTAATAGTTGATCGCTCCATGACTTGCATTGGCTTCGACTGAAACCGCTCGCAAGGTTACAGCATGATGCCCGTCGCGAACTAGTACGCGAAGCGCCGCTGCGATCAAGTTTTTGTGACGCTGACTTCCACGCGCGCTTAGTGGCAAATCTGGTTCAGCAAAGGCGCTCACGGAAGGCTCTTAAAAGTCATTTGGACATCAGCTTAGCAGAAGAGGACGTTCGATCATCGGGCCTCAAGTGGGAGATTTAGGTTCAAGCAGACCGTCTCTAAGAGATTGAAATGCGTCCGGTTTTGTCGAGGCTCAACACTCTCAAAGGATAGGGGCCATGAGGGGATCGAACAAGTGACTCCCGTGGTCCTGAACGCGCGATGAGGATGGTCCAGCGGGTGCCCGTTGTTGTGGGATCAGATGGAATCGCTTGCACCGCAGCGGCGTGCAGGCTCATCCGCCGAGTGTGACGCTCTACTGTGAACAAATCTGGCATGCATTCGAGCTTCTCGCCCACGTCTCCGGATGCGCTTGAGTTCGGAGCCGCACTTGCATCAGCATCTCGCTGTCGGCTTGCGTAAGCTGGGCTCGCCTGAGCACGATTTCGTGCCGCGCTAGGTGATCTGGGTCAGCAATCCCTGCGCCAGTCGGCGCAGTTCGGCCTCGCCGAGTCCCTGGAGTTGTTCGCTGCTGAGCATGGGCGCCAGCTTGCCGAACTCCGCGGCACGCGGCCTATTGGCAAACGTCCCAATTGCTGCTTGGCCACTTGACGCTCACGCCATGTTGATGTGACCCTGCCTCCATCGCCCAAGCGCTGCCGCAGTGCCCGAGCACAAATGCATTGAGCTGTTCACGCGACAGGCCATCTGTGTCGCAGGGCCATGTTCGCCCAGCGGAAGCAGCCTTGACTCCGCTGGCGCCTGCATAGCCAGACCATCTTGCACAAGGACCATGCGGTTGCCTAGCCAGTTGGCGAAGAGCCAGGCGCGATGGGGCCCTCGCCGTGTCAGTGACAGCGTGCAGGTTCGGCCTCGCGAGCCACACAGCACCAAAAGATCAACGCTGCACGATGAGATGGAGAGTTCAGGCACCGGGCTCTCACCAGCCTTGCGCGCTGACGGCGTCGCGGCACTCCAGCCCCCAGTGCACTAGGCCGTCAGTTGGCCTTGAGCCACCGTGATTCCGGCCACTGAAGCTTCGGATTCGCGCCCAGAACTGTTGGCCTTCAGGGTTGCATCAGGGGTCGCGTCGTGAATCACTTGGAGCTCTCCCTTAGATCACCTGCGCGACTGCTCTCGGGTAAGTACTAGTTCCGCCCGACCCCGCGGCAGTTAGATTACCCAGACTGCAACTTATCCACTTGGAGTACTTTTCTGATGGCACCAACAACCTTCACGCGGAGGCACTTCGCCCGCATCGCGACTTGGGCAGTGGCTGGGTTAGGTCTTTCAAGACAAGCGCTCGCGCAAAACCAGAAGCCTGTGCTGAAAGGCCAGGTGGTGAAAATTGCAGTGATCGAACCCTTGTCCGGGATGATGGGTTCCGTAGGCACAAACCTGCTGAGGACCTATCAGTTCCTAGCAGAACAATTCAGCAAATCTAACGCAGCCGGCCTGCAATTTGAAATCGTTGCGTTCGATAACAAGCTGAGTCTGTCTGAAACTGTCTCAGCACTTCAGAGCGCACTAGATCAGGGTATTCGGTTTGTTGCGCAAGGCACTGGTTCAGCGCCGGCGCTGGCGCTTATCGACGCGATCGAAAAGCACAACCAGCGCAACCCAGGACGGGAAGTCCTTTACCTAAACCACGCTGCCACCGATCCGGAGCTGACTGGCAGCCGATGCAGCTACTGGCACTTCCGCTTTGAGGCTGACACAGCGATGAAGATGGAGGCATTGACAAGCTTTATAAAAGACCAGCCTATGGTCAAGAAAGTATATTTAGTCAATCAGAATTATTCCTCGGGCATCCAAATCGCAGAAGCCGCGAAACTCCGCCTGCGGGAGAAGAGGCCGGATATCGCAATTGTTGGCGACGATCGCCATCCACTCGCACAGACACGTGATTTCGCACCTTACATGGCAAAAGTCCGCGCTTCTGGAGCGGATACGATCGTTACAGGGAACTGGGGGACAGACCTTTCGCTGCTTGTGAAGGCCGCAGAAGAAAGCGGTTGGAAAGGCGCTATCTACACCTACTACGCGGCGGTTGCCGGCACCCCCACAGCACTCCGCGGGATTGCCGACAATCGAGTGTTTCAAGTCGCCTTCAGTCATTACAACATGGGCGGTCAAATGAACGTCTGGATGAATGAATTTCGTAAGCGGTTCAACGACGATTTCTATACGCACAGTATTGCCTTAGTCTTCGAACTGTTAAGTAGGTCAATTCAACAGGTGCAATCTGTAGATGTGGTCCGGGTGGCAGCGCAGATGGAAGGAGCGAAATTTCGCGGCTTTAATGGCGTGGTCGAAATGAGAAAATCGGATCACCAACTTCAGCAGCCGTTTTTTGTAACTGTATGGACGAGCGTGAGCGCTCAATTCCCATACAGTGCCGAAGGAACTGGTAAAACATTCGCGCCTGTGCGCGAGTTCGCTGCTGAAGAAATTGCAAGACCCTCAACCTGTCGAATGGCACGCCCCTGAACAGAGTTTCCCTCGGAAAAAAATTTCTCCGCAACTTCTCCACTTGGAGCATTGTATAAATCCATGAACCACTATTCCAATACGCTTTTCGACCTTGAAGGTTCCACCGCTCTTATCACGGGCGGGTCGCGAGGCATCGGGCTCCAAATTGCGGAGGCGCTCGGTAGTGCTGGTGCGCGGCTCATGCTGACGGCAAGAAAGGAGGCCGAGCTCGAGGCCGCAGCCGCTCACCTGGGAAGTCTTGGAATCGAGGCGTCCTGGGTTGCGGCCGACTCCAGCGACTCGTCCGAGGTCCAACGTGTTTGCAGCAGAACTCTCGACACGCTCGGCCATTTGGACATATTGATCAACAACGCGGGAACTTCCTGGGGCGCCTCGGCTGAAACCCACACGCTTCAAGCCTGGGACCGCGTCATGAATCTGAATATCAGAAGTCTTTTTCTTTTTAGCCAACAAGCTGCCGTGGGAAGCATGATCCCGCGCAAGCGCGGTCGCATCATCAACATCGCCTCAATTGCCGGGCTCGGCGGGAATCCAGCGCCAATGGAATGCGTCGCTTACAACACCAGTAAAGGAGCAGTTATCACGTTTACCCGTGCACTTGCTGCCGAATGGGGTAAGCACGGAATTACCGTAAATGCGATCTCCCCGGGGCTGTTCCCAAGCAAGATGGCAGACGGGGTGATTGCAGCGTTTGGTGAGGAAAGAATCATCAGCACGACGCCTCTTGGGCGGCTGGGCGATCCAGACGACCTGAAAGGCGCTGCTCTGTTGCTCGCTTCTGCAGCCGGGAAACACATGACCGGTCATGCAATTGTTGTCGATGGTGGCACCAGCGCGGTGATCGGCGCGTGAATGCACGAATATCAATTCGCCAATGAACGAAAGCTTACCCTATGACGTTTGAGTACGAACCATCAGAGTTGACGCAGCGTGATGAACTGCTTTACGCATGCCAAGAGTTGAGCCCAATCTTGCAAGCGGCAAACGACACGGTAGAAAAAGAAAGACATTTGCCAAACGAACTTGCCGAAACACTGGCTCAGGCCGGCCTTTATCGCATGTTCGTTCCGCGTGCACTCGGTGGCTTGGAGGCGGATGTGCATACATTCGTGGCCGTCGTAGAAAAACTGGCACAAGCTAATGCTGCGGCGGCATGGTGCACGTTTATCTCGAACACATCGACCATCATTGGGGGTTATCTTCCTGGTCCCGAAGCAAAAGTAATATTTAAGAATCCAAACATCAAAATGGCCGGAGTATTCGCGCCGCGCGGGACTGCGGTCCGCACGGCAGTCGACGGGGTACCGGGTTTCCTGGTAAATGGAAGTTGGATGTGGGGATCAGCATCGTACAACGCTGATTTCATCACCGGCGGATGTGTGATTTTGGGAGAGGATGGAAAACCAGAAAAATTGGCGGATGGAACACTTGAAAATCGTTCCATGATCTTCAGAGCGGAGCAAGTATCGATCGCTGATACCTGGCACACGCTCGGTTTGCGCGGAACAGGCAGCAATGAATACAGCGTAAAAGATGTATTCGTCCCTGCCGGCTTGTCCGCATCAATACTTACCGACGTGCCGATCGCAGGTGCATTGTTTAAGTTTCCGGTGTTTTGCATCCTGGGTGTGGGCATCGCGGCAGTAGCGCTCGGCATCGCACGTCTTGCCATCGATAGTTTGATAGAGCTTGCAACAAAAAAGACACCTCAAGGCAGCGCTCGTCTTTTGGCAGAGCGCGCCTCAACTCAGCAGCACGTAGCAAGGGCGGAAGCCCAGCTTCGCTCCGCTCGGGCTTTCTTGATTGACGCGGTTGACCGGGCATGGTCCGCGTCGAACAACGCGGGAGAGATCTCTGTGGCGCTACGCCGCGACCTTCGACTGGCGACGACCCACGCAAGCGAACAGGCGGTCGAAGTCGTCACTCGGGTGTATTCCTGTGCGGGTGGCAGCGCGATCTTCAACGACTCTCGACTACAGCGCTGCCTGCGCGATGTCTTAACTGCGTCCCAACACATGATGGTCAGTGAGTCCACATATGAACTCACTGGCCGGCTGTATCTCGGCCTTCCGACGAACTCCGCAATGCTTTGAAGGACGCAAATGACAATGCCTGAAGACTGGCTCAGACGGTTGAAATTGCCGCTCCTTATCGCACCGATGTTTCTGGTGTCTACCGTCGAGCTGGTAGTGGCTGCGTGCCGTAAGGGTGCCATTGGAACCGTTCCGGCAGCGAATGCCAGGACTGTTGAAATCTTGGATGAGTGGTTTCATCGGATTTCAACTCAGCTAGGGCCGACTGATGCGCCCTGGGGTGTGAATCTGCTCGTTCACAAAAGCTATCAGCGGCTCAGCCAAGACCTTGATGTAGTGGCGCGCTATCGGCCACCGCTAATTATCACGGCTCTTGGAAGTCCGAAAGAGGTAATTGAATGCGTGCACTCGTATGGCGGACGAGTGTTTGCTGACGTGAACTCTGTACAGCATGTCCGAAAAGCCGTATCGCTCGGGGTCGACGGGCTTGTCCTAGTAGCTGCCGGCGCGGGGGGGCATACAGGGATGATGAGCGCCTTTGCAATGGTCCCCGCCATTCGAGAGTTTTTCGGCGGGACGATAGTCTTAGGCGGGGGAATCATCAATGGGTCGGGCATTCGGGCTGCGGAAACGCTCGGCGCGGACCTTGCCTCCATGGGCACAGCATTTATCGCTTGCCCCGAGTCAATGGCCAGCGACTCTTACCGTCAAATGTTGCTGGATTCGGATATCGACGATCTGATCCTGACCAAAGCTGTTTCTGGAGTACCGGCGTATTGGTTGCGCAAAAGTCTGGCCGCGGTCGGCATCAATGCTGACGAACTCGAGTCTGCTGAGCCGGTGCGCAACGGAGACATTGAGCGCTGGACGAAGGTGTGGTCAGCCGGCCATGGAGTGGGATCGCTCAATGCGATTGAGCCAACAGCCGCTTTGATGGACAGGCTAATCCGCGAGTACTGGTCCGCCGTTGAAAGTGGACCCCAACTGCAGTATTTCGAGGCCGCATGATGACTAATTCCCCACCACGCATCCTTGGCATTGGGGGTGGGACAAGACCCGGCTCAAGTGCCGAGCGCTATCTGCAGCTTGCACTGAGCGCCGCTCAAAAGGCAGGGGCAACAACAACCTTCCTCGGTGCCAATTCGCTTCGTTTACCGCTCTATGAACCCAGCGCAGCCGCAGACGTTGCAGCACAGCTACTTGTTCAGGAATTGCGCAAAGCCGACGGAATCATCATCGCATCGCCTGGCTATCACGGCACCGTGTCGGGGTTCATGAAGAACGCGCTTGATTATGCCGAGGAAACCAGAAGCGATAAGCGCCCCTATTTCAGCGAACGTGCGGTCGGCTGCATGGCCGTAGCTGGGGGATGGCAAGCGGCTGTCGGAACGATGGCTTCCTTGAGGGAGATAGTGCATGCGCTCAGAGGGTGGCCCACCCCGATGGGTGTCGCCATCAACATATCTGAAGCTCCGCTCGATTCCGCAGGCACATGCCAATCAATTTCCGTGGTACAGCAGATTCAGCTGATGGCAAGCCAGGTCGTTGAATTCGCAAATCTTTCAACCAACCGGCAACTTTAACCAATTCCAACTCTGGAGATATCCCATGACCGACCTTTCGCAACTTTCCAACAAGCAGTTCGTTCTCAGGCAGCGTCCCAGCGGGCTGCCAAAAGAAAGCGACTGGCAGCAGTTAAAAACGGCAGTAAAGGCGCCTGAGAAAGGAAAGGTGCTGGTGCAAGTCACCTTCATTTCTGTGGATCCGGCCATGCGATCGTGGATGAATGAAGGCAAATCCTACATGGAGGCCATCGCTATCGGTGATGTCATGCGGGCTGCCGGGGCAGGTCTGGTCTTGTGGTCCGAGGATGCAAGATTCAGTGTCGGCGACGCTGTGCTGGGGGCTTTTGGTGTCCAGGAGTTCGCGACCATGGACGCCAATGATCTTACGAAAATTGATATTTCAAAAGTGCCAGCAACGGCTTATATGGGCGCCCTTGGCACTCCTGGTTTTACGGCGTACTTTGGTCTTCTTGAAATAGGAAAACTCAAATTCGGCGACACGGTCCTGGTATCTGGTGCCGCAGGAGCCGTGGGGTCAGTGGTCGGCCAAATCGCCAAGATCAAGGGATGTCGCGTCGTTGGTATTGCAGGGGGAGCAGAGAAATGCGCTCACCTTGTAAACAATCTGGGGTTTGATGCTGCCGTCGACTACAAACAGTCTGACGCGCGTGCTCAGTTGTCAAAAGTATGCCCGGATGGTGTAGACGTTTACTTCGACAATGTCGGCGGCGAAATACTTGATCTCGCTCTCGGTCGCATTCGACGCGGTGCGCGTATTGTGGTTTGCGGGGCCGTCTCCCAATACAACAATGTAGCCCGTGGCAGCGGGCCAAAAAACTACATGTCTTTGCTCATGAACAGAGCCACGATGGAGGGGTTTGTCATTTTCGATTATGAAAAGCGTTATCCCGAGGCACTGCATGCATTGCGAGGTTGGCTAGCCGCCGGCTGGATCAAATCTTACGAAGATGTGCTCGAGGGTATTGACACTTTCCCCACTGCACTACAGCGCATGTTCGAGGGTGGAAACACCGGGAAAATGCTTATCAGGCTCCCGGTACCGGCTGGCCTTGCTGCTTTGTGAGGTAGCTTATGAACAATCGCCCGTGGCTGAAGTGGTACCCGCCTCAAGTTCCACACACTATCGAGCCTTTGAAGGAGTACCGGACTCTTGTCGAGTTCTTCAATGCTTCGTTTTATCGTTTGGGCGATCGTATTGCCATTCGTCACGAAAAAAGTGAGTTCAGCTATTCGAATCTAGACTCATTGAGTCTAGCAATTGCAGCGTATCTACAGACGCTGGGGCTCGAGGTGGGGGCAAAAGTAGCCGTCGCTCTTCCCAACTCACCACAGTACGTTATAGCGGCAATCGGTGTGATTCGAGCGGGCATGGTATTGGTCAACGTCAATCCCGCCTACACCGCTCGGGAGTTCCTGCTGCAAGTCTCGGATGCTGAAGCTGAGGTGGCCATATTGCTCGAAGGTCAGTTCGATGCAGTGAAGGATGGCCTGTCCCAGACGCAGGTTGGCCATTCAATCCTGTGCAATCTGCGCGGTGACTTGGAACCGATACGAGAAAGCCGTCGCACAAACCTTGCCGCCAAATCAGTGATTGATATGCCTGAAGCGCTCTCGCTCGGGATGTCGGCAACCTATTCAATGCCTACACTGGCCAAAAGCGACACCGTGGTTCTGCAATACACCGGCGGAACCACAGGGGTTTCCAAGGGAGCAATGCTCTCTCATGAAAGCCTACTGGCCAACACGGCTCAAAACTCCGCCTGGTTCCAGCCCGCATTGGCAGACATACCAGCCCCCGTGTTCGCATGTGCGTTGCCTCTATATCACATAGTTTCTTTCATAACACTCTTGGCGAGCATTAAATTGGGGGGAATTATGCTCCTGATTACCGACCCTCGTGATTCGGCAAAGATGTTGGCGAAATTACGTGAAGCCCCTTTTCACATGCTACCCGGCATCAATACGCTGTTCAGCAACTTGATGAATGATCCTGAGTTCGACACAGTCGATTGGCGACACCTCAAGGTAACCACAGCTGGCGGAATGGCCACGCAGCGTCCAATCGCCGCTCGGTGGCTGGCAAGAACGGGTTGCGCCATTAGCGAGGGATACGGACTTTCCGAGACGTCCGGAACAGTAAGCTGCAACCCACCTCACGGCAATATTCGCCAAGGGACAGTCGGCCCGCCAGCACCGTCAACGGAAGTACTGATCCTTGACGAAAAATTTGAAGCGCTGCCATTGGGAGAGGTTGGACAAATTGCAGTTCGCGGCCCCCAGTTGTTCAAGGGTTATTGGCAGCGCGATGCAGAAACTGCTCGATTCATGACGAAAGATGGTTTTTTTTTGACAGGTGATCTCGGCTGCATTGATGAACACGGCTATCTGTGCATTTCTGGTCGGGAGAAAGAAATGATGCTGGTGAGCGGGTTTAACGTTTATCCCAGCGAGATTGAAGCTGTGGCTATCGAAATGGACCAAGTGCTTGAGTGCGCGGCTGTCGGCGTTCCTGACGAGCTCACTGGAGAAGCCGTGAAATTGGTTGTGGTGCCTCGGAGTGACGCGCTAACTGAAGAATCAATAAGACAACACATGAAGGCAAACCTAACTGCGTATAAGCGCCCGAAGATCATTGAATTCCGGACAAAGCTCCCCCGGTCAGCGGTCGGGAAATTGCTGCGCTCGTCGCTTGGTGCCGCGCTGTGACGTTGAAGATAGGTGTGCCTGCCGAGACAATGGCCGGCGAAACCCGTGTGGCCGTTACACCCGAAACGGTGAAGAAACTTGTCACTGCGGGGCACACCATTCGCGTGCAGTCGGGAGCCGGCGTTGCAGCCAGCGTCACCGATGCCGCCTACATTGCAGCCGGCGCTGAAATCACCGACGTGGCGGGTGCCTTCGGGGCCGACATGGTGCTCAAGGTGCGCTCGCCGAACGACGCCGAAGCCGCGCTGATGAAGCCGGGCACCGTCGTCATCGGCATGCTGAACCCCTTCGACGCGGCCGGCCTGCAGCGGCTGGCCACGGCCGGGCTCACGGCCTTTGCGCTCGAAGCCGCGCCGCGCACCACCCGGGCCCAGAGCATGGACGTGCTCAGCTCGCAGGCCAACATTGCGGGCTACAAGGCCGTGATCATGGCGGCCGACAAATACCAACGCTTCTTCCCCATGCTGATGACCGCCGCCGGCACCGTGAAGGCGGCGCGCGTGGTCATCCTGGGCGTCGGCGTGGCGGGCCTGCAGGCCATTGCCACCGCCAAGCGCCTGGGCGCCGTCATCGAAGCTTCCGACGTGCGCCCGAGCGTGAAGGAACAGATCGAATCGCTCGGCGGCAAGTTCATCGAAGTGTCCTACGACACCGACGAAGAGAAAGAAGCCGCTGTCGGCGTCGGCGGCTACGCCAAGCCAATGCCCGCGAGCTGGCTCGCGCGCCAGCAGGTCGAGGTGGCCAAGCGCGTGGCGCTGGCCGACATCGTCATCAGCACCGCGCTCATTCCGGGCCGCGCGGCACCCACGCTCATCACCGAAGACATGGTCAAGTCCATGAAGCCCGGCTCGGTGATTGTCGACATTGCCGCCGGCAAGGGGCCCGATGGCGTGGGCGGCAACTGCCCGCTGTCGGAAGCCGACCGCACGGTGGTGAAGCACGGCGTGACCATCGTGGGCGAAACCAATCTGTCCGCGCTGGTGGCGGCCGATGCGTCGGCGCTCTATGCGCGCAACGTGCTGGACTTCCTCAAGCTCATCGTCACGAAGGAGGGCGCGCTCAAGATCGACCTCGAGGACGACATCGTCGCCGCCTGCCGCGTTGCGCAGGACGGCCAGGTCACGAAGAAGTAAGCGGCCCACCAGCGTTCGAACGAGGAGAAGAACCCATGGACATCGTTTCCCACACAGTCATCAATCTGATCATCTTCGTGCTGGCCATCTACGTGGGCTACCACGTAGTGTGGACGGTGACGCCCGCGCTGCACACGCCGCTCATGGCCGTGACCAACGCGATCTCGGCCATCGTGATCGTGGGCGCCATGCTCGCAGCGGCGCTCACCGAAACCGGTTTGGGCAAGACCATGGGCGTGCTCGCGGTGGCGCTGGCCGCGGTGAACGTTTTCGGCGGTTTCCTCGTCACGCGGCGCATGCTCGAGATGTTCAAGAAGAAAGAGAAGAAGGCCGCGCCCAAGGCTGAAGAGGGAGTCGCCAAGTGAGCATGAATCTCGTCACGCTGCTGTACCTCGTTGCCAGCATCTGCTTCATCCAGGCCCTGAAGGGCCTCTCGCATCCCACCACCTCCATCCGCGGCAACATCTTCGGCATGACCGGCATGGCCATTGCCGTGCTGACGACGGGTGCGCTCATCTACAAGCTGGCGGGCGGCAATCTCACCGGCCTGGGCTACGTGCTGGTTGCGCTGGTGCTCGGCGGCGGCCTGGGCGCCTACATGGCCAACAAGGTCGAGATGACCAAGATGCCTGAGCTGGTCGCCTTCATGCACAGCATGATCGGCCTGGCGGCGGTGTTCATCGCGGTTGCGGCCGTGGCCGAGCCGTACGCCTTCAACATCACGCCCAAGGGCGAGATGATTCCCGCGGGCAACAGGCTCGAGTTGTTCCTGGGCGCGGCCATTGGCGCCATCACCTTCAGCGGCTCGGTCATTGCCTTCGGCAAGCTCTCGGGCAAGTACAAGTTCCGCCTGTTCCAGGGCGCGCCGGTGCAGTTTGCCGGCCAGCACATGCTGAACCTCGTGCTCGGCGTGGCCACCATCGGTCTCGGCCTGGTGTTCATGTTCACCGAAAGCTGGCCTGCCTTCTTCGCGATGCTGGCGCTGGCCTTCGTGATGGGCGTGCTCATCATCATCCCGATCGGCGGCGCCGACATGCCGGTGGTGGTGTCGATGCTCAACAGCTACTCGGGCTGGGCGGCGGCGGGCATCGGCTTCAGCCTGAACAACGCGATGCTGATCGTGGCCGGTTCGCTGGTGGGCTCTTCGGGCGCGATCCTGAGCTACATCATGTGCAAGGCCATGAACCGGTCGTTCTTCAACGTGATCCTGGGCGGCTTCGGCGGCGACGCAGCCGCAGCGACGGGCGGCGCGAAGGAGCAGCGGCCGGTGAAGAGCGGCAGCGCCGACGACGCGGCCTTCGTGCTGGGCAATGCCGAAACTGTGGTCATCGTGCCGGGCTACGGCCTGGCGGTGGCACGCGCGCAGCATGCCGTGAAAGAGCTGGCGCAGAAGCTCACCGAAAAGGGCATCACCGTCAAGTATGCGATCCATCCGGTGGCGGGCCGCATGCCGGGCCACATGAACGTGCTGCTGGCCGAGGCCGAGGTGCCCTACGACCAGGTGTTCGAGATGGAGGACATCAACGGCGAGTTCGGCCAAGCCGACGTCGCGATCATCCTGGGCGCCAACGACGTGGTGAACCCCGCCGCGCACACCAAGGGCAGCCCGATCTACGGCATGCCCATCCTGGAGGCCTACAAGGCCAAGACGGTGATCGTGAACAAGCGCTCGATGGCCGCGGGCTATGCGGGCCTGGACAACGATCTCTTCTACATGGACAAGACCATGATGGTCTTTGGGGATGCCAAGAAGGTGGTTGAGGACATGGGCAAGGCTGTTGAGTAAAGGCTTTGCTGATGAACGCAACAACACAGAGCGATGGCGACACGTTGAAGGCTCGCCCGATAGCGGCTTCAGTACCTGGCCTCGCTCTTCATTCATCCCGTCCGGCGCACCCCATGCCGGACTATTCCAAAGGTCCCAAATGACCCCCTCGCTCCAAGGCAAGATCGCTGTCGTGACTGGCGCAAGCACCGGCATCGGTTTGGCCATTGCCAAACGGTTTGCAGCCGAAGGCGCAAGCGTCGTTATCACCGGTCGGCGCCAGAAAGAGCTTGACGCCGCGGTCGCCGAAATTGGGGATCAAGCCTCCGGCGTCCGCGCCGACGCCTCCAGCCTGCAGGATCTCGACACCCTCTTCGATACCGTCAAGCAACACCATGGACGAATCGACGTCTTGGTCGCCAACGCGGGAGGCGGCAGCATGGCTCCGCTTGGCGCGATCACGGAAGACCTGTTCGACCAGACGTTCAGCACCAATGTGAAGGGGGTGCTCTTCACAGTTCAGAAGGCACTTCCCCTGTTGGCGGATGGCGCGGCAGTCATCCTGATTGGTTCGACCAGTTCGATACATGGCCTACCGGCATTCAGCGTTTACAGCGCCTCGAAGGCGGCAATCCGGAACTTCGCTCGTAGCTGGATTCTGGACCTCAAAGGTCGCAACATTCGCATCAATGTCCTCAGTCCCGGACCGACGAAAACGCCTGGGCTGCTAGGGCTGGTGCCGGTCGAGCACCAGCAGGGGCTGCTCGATGGTTTTGCAGGTCAGATCCCGATGGGCCGGGTCGGTGAACCCGATGAAATCGGCAAGGTCGCAGTCTTCCTGGCCTCGAACGCATCGAGCTTCGTCACCGGCATCGAGTTGTTCGTCGACGGCGGCATTGCACAGATCTAGAGCGATGAAGCTGTTCCACCTGCTCAGTGCGCAGGCCTTGGCCGCAGCTCCCCGGCCTGGCCAGACTGCATCTTCGGTCGTAGCGGCCGAGCGCGTCAGCCTCGTCGACCAATTGAAGTTCACTGAACCTCCTGGCGGGAGGAGCCCTGCGTGCAGCTTCGCACCTTCCTTCGACCGCGAAGAATGACGAATAGCGTATCCATGCGGCGCTCTACCGCTGCACCGCAGCCTCTTCAACTTCCTGCAAGGACCCGACCATGAAACTCGACAACGCCACCGTCCTCGTCACCGGCGCCAACCGCGGCATCGGTCTCGCTTTCGCCCGCGCCGCTCTGGCCCGCGGCGCCCGCAAGGTCTACGCGGCAGCGCGCGACCCGGCCAGCGTCACGTTGGCCGGCGTCGAAGCCATCCGCCTCGACGTCACCCGGCCCGATGAGATTGCCGCAGCGGCACGCCATTGCGGCGACGTCACGCTGCTGATCAACAACGCCGGTATCGCGACGCTCGGTGGATTCCTTGCCGAAGGCAGTGTCGAGGCCGCCCGCGCCCAGTTCGAGACCAATTTTTTCGGGCCGCTGCGCATGGCGCTCGCCTTCGCGCCGGTGCTCGCCGGCCACGGTGGCGGTGCGATCCTGAACGTCCTGTCGCTCGCGAGTTGGATCAGAGCACCCCGTCTCGCGACCTATGCCGCCACCAAATCGGCCGCCTGGTCACTGACCAATAGTCTGCGCCACGAGTTACGCGCCCAGGGCACCCAGGTACTGGGCTTGCACATGGGGTTCGTCGACACCGACATGGCGCGCGGCAACGATCAGCCCAAGTCCAGCCCGGACGAGGTGGTGCGCCGCAGCCTCGACACCCTCGAAGCCGGGGCCGAGGAGGCGCTGGCCGACGAGATCACGCGGCAAGTCAAGCAGGGCTTGTCGGCCGAGCCGGGCGTCTACCTTCGGACGACCTAAGGCTGAACTGCGTTCCGGCAAGCTACTGCCCCGCACCGACCTGATTGAACGGTGATCACGAGACCATAGACATGACAGAAGCTCAAACCGGCACCAAGCCCATCCCCGAGACTCATGCGTTCGACGTGGCCGCGCTACGGGCCTTTCTTGAGCCGCGGGTCGACGGCTTCCAGGGCCCACTCACGGTCGAGCAGTTCAAGGGCGGGCAATCGAACCCAACCTACAAGATCAACACGCCGGAGCGCTCTTACGTGATGCGCTGCAAGCCCGGCCCGGCGGCGAAGCTGCTGGCCTCGGCGCATGCGATTGATCGTGAATTCACCGTGATGCGGGCGCTGCGCGCGACCGACGTTCCGGTCCCGGAAATGTACCTGCTGTGCGAAGATGAATCCGTGATCGGCTGCGCCTTCTACGTGATGGAGTACATGTCCGGCCGCGTGATGTGGGACCAATCGATCCCCGATGCCGACGACACGCGGCGGAGTCGAATCTACGACGAGATGAACCGCGTGATCGCCGCGCTGCACAACGTAGACGTCAAGGCAGCGGGTCTCGAGAACTACGGCAAGCCTGGCAACTATTTCGAGCGCCAGATCGGTCGCTGGACGAAGCAGTACCAGGCTTCGATCACGCAGCCGATCCCCGAGATGGATCAGTTGATGGACTGGCTCCCTGCCCACATACCAGCCAGCGCGCGCGACGAGAGCCAAGTGTCGGTCGTGCACGGCGACTACCGGCTCGACAATCTGATGTTCCACGCCACCGAGCCACGGGCGATCGCAGTGCTCGACTGGGAGCTCTCGACGATCGGCCATCCGCTGGCCGACTTGAGCTACCACTGCATGTCGTGGCACATCCAGCCGGGCCCAACCCTCGGCATTTGCGGGCTCGACCTCGCCGCTCTCGGCATACCCGACGAGAAGAGCTATGTGCGCCGCTACTGCGAGCGGACCGGCCGCGCCGACCCCGACGCAGTGATGGCCGATTGGAACTTCTACCTCGCCTACAACATGTTCCGGCTCGCCGGCATTCTGCAAGGAATTGCCAAACGTGTGGAGACGGGGACAGCGTCGAGCGCGCAGGCAAAGCAAGCGAGCGCCGGTGCGCGGCCGCTTGCGCAGATGGGTTGGGCACTTGCGCAATGCGCTTGAACGAGCGTGCGTCCACTTCAGCGACGCCCTCGGGTCATCGACGCATGAAGAAGCAATGCAGCCGATGCAGAGGCGATCCGCGAGGCAGTGGGTCGGCAAACATGCACCACGTTCCGGTGAAGCAATCGAGCAGCAGGCAGTGCTCGCGCTGCATCGCGTGCGGCAAGGATTTGTGCGAGCGCGCACCGCACAAGCAAACCAGATACGCTGCCTCCTCGCTGAGCTTGGCCTCATCATTCCCCAAGGGATCGGCCACATCGCCACGTCCCGGAGTTGCCAACGAACTACCAGGCGCGTCGCTGGGCTTTTCCGCGTGACGTAGAGCCAGCCACGAGCCCGAACAACAGTATTTTCGGTTGGCTTGACGGCTCCGGCCGCGCGGCTCAGAACTTCTCAGCGACTTGCTTGCCGAGGTCGAGTTCGACTCCCTTAGGCTGCTGCAAGCCGCGTTCGAAGAGGCTGCGCACGTGATCTGCGTTCTCCGGACGACCCGCCGTGCGCCTGAAGGCGGCCATAGCGGCTGCGTAGTCCCCCTCCGGGATTGCGGTGGCCGCGTCGACGAACGCCTTCGTGCCGGAGACCCCGGCCTTGCTAAAGCCGGCGATGCGGCGGGCGAAGGTGTCGACGAAGTCGTCCAGCTCGCCCTCGGGAAGAACGCGGTTGACGTAGCCGTATTCGGCGGCGAGCTGGGCCGGGAAGTCGTCTCCTCCCACCACGATCTCCATCGCGCGACCTCGGCCCACCAGCTCGGCCAGTCGCCCCATCGGGTTGCCGCCGGGTACGGCGCCGAAGCCCACCTCGGGCTGCCCCAGGATGGCGTTGGGCCCGGCGAAGCGGACGTCCGTGTTCAGGACGAACTCACTTCCCGCTCCTCGGACGCGGCCGTTGATGGCCGAGATAGTGAGGGCCGGGACCCTGCTGAGGCGCAGCAGGGCGTCCGGGTAGGGGAGGAGCCCGGTGGGGCCCGGCGCCGTAGTGTAGACGCGCTGGATGTCGGACTTGAGGTCGAAGTGTGCCATGAAGAAGTCGGGGTTGGCACTCTGGAACACGACGACGGTCAGATCGGGGTCCTGCTCGATGCGGGTCACCAGATCGCCAAGCTGATCGATGGTGTCCGGATCGCGATGAGGTTGATCGGGCCGTTCTCGAAGGTCACCTTCCAGTAGGACGGCGACACCGCGCGTACTTCAAATTGGGTTCGGTTGCTCATGGACATGATTCCTTAGTTTTAGATCGACACCAGATGTCGCAAAATGCTGACTCGGTCAGCCCCGATCCTTGTTCGGATTGACGAGGTACTTCTCGCCGGTCGACGCCTTGCTGTAGGCCGCGATGGCGTCGAGCTGCAGCGCCTCGCCCATCGACACCTCGCACGTGTAGTGGCTTGCAAAGGTTGTCTTGAGTTCGGATGCCACGCGCTGCTTCAGCCGCTCGGCCTCGGCCGCGCCGACCTTCTGCAGAAACGGGAATAGCAACCAGCCGCCCATGCCCCACGACATGCCGAAGCCGCGGGTGAATTCCGTCGCCCCCCGATCGAGGCTGCCGTAGATGTAGACCTGCTTGTGCACGGTCGAGCCGTAGCGGTTGTATTCCTTCGCATTGCGGTTCACGGCCGCTTCCATCGCCATGAGGATCTGGCCGGCCAGCTTGCCGCCCCCGATCGCGTCGAAGGCCAGCGTCGCGCCGGTTGCGGCCAGCGCGTTCGTCAGGTCTTCCATGAAGGTCGGCGACGTGCTATTGCAGACGTACTTCGCGCCGAGTTCGCGCAGCAGCGTCTCGTGCTCGGGCTTGCGTACGATGTTGACGAGGCCGA
This sequence comes from Variovorax sp. LjRoot290, assembly GCF_964253985.1. Classification (NCBI taxonomy): domain Bacteria; kingdom Pseudomonadati; phylum Pseudomonadota; class Betaproteobacteria; order Burkholderiales; family Comamonadaceae; genus Variovorax; species Variovorax sp. LjRoot290. The sequence goes on from NZ_CAXURW020000002.1 coordinate 608,519, forward strand.
TCCTGTCTTTCAGGCAGACCTTGTTGAGCATCTGCCCCAGGTTTGACGCCGCCGCGGTGTGGACCAGCGCGGTGTGGCCTTCTCGCTTCATCGTCTCGGTCATGCCTAGGGAGGTGAGCGGATTGACGAACCACGAGGCGCCCTCCGCGGCCGATGTTCCTTCGGGCAGCGGCAGGCACTGCGCGACGTTGACCGCGCAGTACTGCGAGTACATCGCGCCGCCGATCACGCCCACAGTCTTGCCGAGCAACGCCTGCGCGGCCGGTGAACTCCCGGCGCCGACCACGACGCCGGCGCCTTCGTAGCCGACCGGCACCGACTCGTCCAGACGGCCCGCCACGGCCGGCAGCATGCGCGGCGGCACGGTGGCGGTGACGACCGGGCGGTCGGCCGTGCCGGAGGCCCTCGCGGTCGACATGTCGGCCATGCCAAATAGCACCATCAGGTCCGACGGGTTCAACGGGGCCGCGTCGATGCGCACGAGCACCTCGTCGGCTTTCGGTTCGGGCATCGGCACCTCGGCGAGCGAGAGTTCAAGCTCGCCGCCGGCGCGGACGATGGAGCGGAGTTGCAGCGGCATGGGGGTGTCTCGTAAGTTGGACGAAGGCGGTTTCATTGAAGCTGAACGCCTCTGATCACCAGGACTCGCGGAAGGGCCGCACTTCCGTCAGGAACGACCAGGCCGAACGCGGCTGGTGGGTGACGTGCCAGACCTCTTCGGCGATGTCGGATGGCTTGATGAAAAAGTCATCCGGCTTGTCCGCCCACCGCGCGCGGGTCCAAGACACGTCGATGATCGCGTCGATCATCATGAAAGACACGTGCACGCCCCGGGGCCCCATCTCGCGGGCGATGGACTCGGCCAGAATGCGCTGCGCCGCCTTGCTTGGCGCAAAGCCGGCAAAACCGGCCTTGCCACGGACGGCCGAGGTGTTGCCTGTTACCAGCAAGGCGCCGCCCCCTGCTGCCTCCATCCGCGGCGCCGCCCACCGCGCCAGGTGCAGCAAGGCCATGACATTGATCTGGAAATTCTGCAGGAGAACTTGCGGCTCGATGTCGAGGAAGTTGCCGAAGGCACCACCCACGGCGTTGTGGATCACCACCTTTGGGACGCCTGCACGTTGCTCGATGGCATCGAGGGCGGCCGCTAGCGCAGCAGGGTCGGCCACATCGCAGGGGACCGCAAAAGCGTTTGGAAGTTCGCTTTCGAGATCGGTCAAGCGCTCGACCGTGCGCGCGAGCATGGCCACCTGGTAGCCGCCATCGTGGAACCGCCTGACCATTGCCGAGCCGGTGCCCGGCCCTACGCCGGTGATGATGACAAGTGGCCTCATGCGACCTGCTCCAGGCGAGCTTGCACGAAGTGCAGGCGGTCGTTGCCGAAGAACATATCGTCCCCCACGAACAGGGTCGGCGCGCCGAACACGCCACGCGACGCCGCCCCGGCGGTTGCCTCGTCCAGGAGGGCCTGCGCGGCCGGCGAGTCCATCCGCCCTTCAAGCGCCTCAGCGTCGAGCCCCGCGGTGCCCAGCAGGGCCGCGACCTCGGCCGCCGTCCCCAGTGGCGCGGGAGTTGACCAAAACGCGTTGAAGATCGCGTCCACCGCCGCGGGCATCGCGCCCATTTGCCCGGCCACCAGCGTGGCGCGCAACAGGCGGCTGGCGTCGATCTCCGAGCCCTGGGGATGCCGGTTGAGTGGAACCCCATAGTGGGCAGCCCATCGGCCCATGTCCGTCATCACGTAGCGTCCTTTGGGTGCGCAGGTGATGCTCGTCGGCACGTTACCCACCGCTTTCATAAGTGCCCCAATTTCGAATGGATGGAAGGCGATCTCGACATCCATCTTCCGGACCTGAGACAGTGCAAGGAAGCTGTAGGGGCTGCGATAGTCAAAGTAGAAGTCAATCGTTTTCATTTGGGGTTCCTTTGGTGCAATCCGTAGTTGTGAATGATGTTCATAGTCCGCGGCCGGCTCCGCGCTCGGTTGCGAACTTGGCGAGATAGGGGCCGAACTCCGGCGCGAAGGCCGGATCAGTCGCGAGGCGGTCGAAATGCGCCATGGCGCGGGGAAACCGCTCTCGGGCGTTGCCCAGGAACGGCGCCTTGCCGAGCGCTTTCAGGGCCTCGCTACGGCCCAGTTCATTGTGGAAAACGGCTAGTTCACAGGCGAAGCAGATGTCGGCCAAGCTCACCCTCTCGCCGACAAGGGTCTGGCGGGCCGGCTCCAAGGCCCTGTCGATGCCGGCCATGTAGGTCGTGAACGCCTCGTCGGCGCGAGCATGGACGTCCGCTGAAAGTTTGGAGCCTTGCATGGCGAGGAGGTAGATTTGCGCATCGCGACCGAACACCAGACTGACATCCAGAAAGCTGTCTATCCGCGACGCCTCGAATGGATCGTTGCCATATAGCCCGCTCCGCTCCGCCTGGCGGGCGACTGCGCGCATGATGCTGTTGGACTCGAAGATGCCGACCTGCCCGTCCCCGCTGAAAGCCGCGGGGACTGTCCCAAACGGCTGAGCTACAAGAAAGGCGTCGGTCTTGTAGAGCTTGCGGCCCTTGAACCCGATGCGGCCTATACGCTCAGCGGCGGCGCGTGCTTCGGCGGACACTTCGCTTAACGGGCGCGCGTCGAAATCCCAGAGCCAGTCCACGAGTTCGGCGCCCGCGGCGCCCCGCACCTCCAACTCGACGCCGCCGATGCGCGCGGCGATGACTGCCTTCCACACACGAGGATTGGGCAAGTAGGAAAAGATCCGCACCTCGGCCATCGCGCTGTCTCCATGGTGCGCCGACAAGCGGTGGCGCAGTTGTTCGTCCAGCGGGCTGTGGGGCCGGCGACTGCCGACACCATCCGCTGTTCATGCCCCATTCTGCATGACGATCATCATCCTGTCTACCGCATTGCTTCGCCAAAAGATGTTTCACCTGCACTGGTTTACCCGGAGACGGGATGCATCAATCAGAACGCGACGGCATGGCCCTGGCTGGTCCATTACTGGAGCGGCGACCGTGCAGCGTGGCTGTTGCAGCCGCCGGGAACAAATGGCTCGAACGGTCTGGGCGGTACTTGGCCCTGGACGACGGGCATGCCCGCCAAAGCGGGGCACGCGCGCATTGCTCGCGCGGCGGGATTACGCTTTGAAGGAGCGCAAGCGACCGCGCGCGAAGTGGGCCAGACAGGTCGGGCCCGAATGAGATCACTCCGATAAACAACCTGAGCCACAAAGGTCGGCCCACAGATGGGAGCTACTTGTAGCCGGGGTGGGAGCTCACATAAGCTGAATAGGCGTGTCGGTCAGCACCCCGCGCTCAGGCACTGCGCTCAGCACTCATGCAATTTGAGTTCCACCACTCGCGACGAAAACCTGCGAGCGCTCACCGTCGGGCGCAAGGACCTGACATGTTCCGCAGTTGCTGAGCACGCGCCGAGGGGAACGCGTACCGCCCGTGCCGCGACTCAGGTTTGGTCCTGGTTGCCTGAGCGCGTCCGCTCATTGGGCTCGTTGAACGCCACCAACTGCTCGCGCACGCTGCGGAGCAAGTCGTCCGAACGGGCCGGGTCTGCCATCACCCGCGACAGGGCCAGAGCGCCAACCATGGCGCTGACGGCCAACATCGCTCTGGAATCGTCGTTGTCGTCAAGGTGGCGCCGAGCGGCGGCAATATAGTCCTCGATAGAGCCTGACATGACCGCCCTGGACTGGGCGTCGGCGCGTCCGACATCGGAGATCAACGCCGACACTGCGCATCCAGTGCTGCGCGAGTCCCGATGGCTGGGGCTCAGATAGTCGCTGACGAAGCCGGCGAAGCCGGTCGGACGCGCTGATTTCTCCCTCGCCGCCGATCGACGTACGCCATCAACCAGGGCGCGCCTGAGGGCCTGGGCGAGCAAGTCCGCGCGAGATGCAAAATGGCCGTAGAAGCCGCCATGCGTGAGATTCACGCTCTTCATGAGCTTGCCCACGCTCACCGACTCAAGTCCGCCTTCTCGAATCTGGTCGGCGGCCTCCCTCAGGATCCGCTCTCGACTTTGCGCCTTTTCGGCCTGCGAATGTCCCAAGGCAAACGCTCCTATGCAATCTGACGATCTGGATGACGGTCAACATCTCATTGTAGGCATTGATGACCCCATGATGCATTTGCGCCTCCTCTTCAAGCCAGCGAGAGCAGAGCTCGAACCAACTGCTGCGGCATGGACAGGAATGGGCTGTGATCCGAGTCCAGTTGCAGCACCTGCGTCTTGTTGGCAGGTGTCGCGGTGTCTGCCTGCGCCACCATCAGGTCCTGGAGCGCCGGCGGGATGGTGTTGTCCGCGCTGGTCCGGATATAAGTACGTGGGATGGCTCCCCAGCGCTGCACCGACGTCGCAATTGGCGTGACCATCGCACCTATCGGAATATCCGGCGACAGCAGATTGAGAGCGGCGCGCGCTGTTGCAGCGTCCACTTTCCCGTAAAACAGATTGATAAGCCCCGCGCGATAACTATCGTTCGTGGATGCGGGGTCGAGTCGCAGGGCGCCGGTAATTCCAGGATCGCTGCGCAGCAGCGGTGTCAAAAGCGATGGCGGTGCTTGTTCATCAGGGGGGAATGCCACCATCGGCTGGCCGTCCTTGGGCATGAATGCCGCGAGGTAGACCAGGCGCGCAATCTTGCCGGGGCCCAGCAGTTCAGCGGCAGCATGGATTGCACCGCCGCCCATGCTGTGACCCACGACGATCGGCGCCGGGAAGCCGGCGGCGAGTAGGGAGTCGACGGCATTGGCCACGGCCCGAGCGTAGTCGGCCAACGTGATACCCGCGATCGGTGAGACTTCAGTCGCCAGTGCCGCCGTCCGGGGCTGAACGTCGAACGCCGCCGGGAATGCCGCATTGAGGCCATGCCCCGGCAAGTCGATCGCCAGCACCGGGTGGCCGGCGGCAGCCAGCAATGGGCTGATCTTGCCCCAGCACCAGGTGCCGTGCCAGGCCCCGTGAACCAGCAAGTATGGGCTTTTTGGCGAGAGCGCTGGCGCCGGTTCTGCCTGCGTTCCCGAGCAGCCGGCCAAGGCCGCGCCGGAGGCTGCAAGGGCAGATGAGATGATGGCGCGTCGAGAAAGAAGCATCGCGATGTCTCCGTGGAATAGGTTCCGGAGCATCGGTGGTGTGCGGCATTCGCCCTAACGCCTCAGTGCAATTCAGCGGATTGCGTGCAAATCGTCGACTCGGGATTTCCCTCTTGCGAGTCGACTACTGCCGGACCATCGTCGTTTCCAGTGAGCTCCATAATGCCGTTCCCTCCCATTGAGTTCGATCATGGAGGCACAAGCCTGCGCGGCCTCCGTGTGGCGGACAGCCATGATGTTGACGAATCGCCCCTGCAAACCGCGCCTTTTTTTGGCGAATGCCGGCTTCAGCGGCTGCGGCGTGACGATGTGTTCCATGGCACGCTCGACTGCGTTCCGATGGGGCCTGTGTCATTCAACCGCACACGCTGGGGAGCGCGTGTTTCACTCGAACCTCTGTCACAGGCCTTGCAGGGCTACTACCTGATCAGCCTGCCGACTCGAGGAGCAGCGCAAGTACGCCAAGGCGGTGAATTGCACCAACTGGTTGCGCAGAGTCCAGGCGTTTTCAGTCCAGTTCGCACCTTCTCAATGGAAGTGCACGAGGGATATGACCAACTGCTGATCCGCGTTGATAGCTCATTGATTGCAGATGCCTGGCAGGGCCTGACCGGCCGGCCGCTGATGGCGCCCTTAATTTTCGAAACGCCCCTGCCCACGCGACCGCAGCTGACCCAGGCGTGGCACGGCATTGTCGCCCTCGCCGGTATGGCGTCGGCGCTCCCGCCAGCCGGCAAGGCGCGGCAATTCACGCAAGCATCACTGGCGGACGCTCTGGCATCGCTTCTGCTCACCCAGCATGCCCACAATCAGCAGTCCACGCTCGACGCACGCGCGACCTGCACGGCTTCGCCGCGGATTGTCAGGCAGGCGGAGGAGCTGATGCTGCGTCGGCTGCGAGCCCACGTTTCGGTGGACGATCTTTGCGTCGAATGCGGCGTGTCGCGCCGCGCGCTGTTCGCCGCCTTTCAGTCTTGCCACGGCGTGGGGCCGATGACTTGGCTGCGGGAAAGGCGGATGGAAGCGGCGCGGGGCGCGCTGCAAAAGCCAAGCCGTGGCGGAATTCGCGTTGCCGACATCGCCCTCGAGTACGGCTTCGCCCATGTCGGCGACTTTGCCGGGGCGTATCGACGGCGATTTGGCGAGGCGCCATCACAGACATTGAGGCGTGGCTGGGCGTACGCCTGAGACGTCCGCCACGCTGGAGATCCTGAAGAGAGCTCGCTAGATCGGGATAGAAGTACGGGGCATCGATTTTTCTCCCAGCATCGCGATCGTCGACTTGACATTGCCCTTGGAATCCGTACCCCTAGCCGAGCTCATGAGTTGGCTTGCTTTGGTTGATTGGCAGGCCCGTCCTGCTCAAACTGCATCGGGATGACATAGGGCAGCGTTGTTGGTTGGAGTGGCCCCGCGGCTGGACCACTGGGCAAAGCAGAACTGATCCGCTTTACCCGGAGGCATCGCGCCTCGCATATGCAGATCGATTTCCGAATGTGCACCCTCGAACTGCATCAGCTCGAAGCCGTGTCTCCTCTTTAACGAGCGATTCCATTGCGTCGTCCGCTTTCCGCCTCGGGCGACAGAGCGCGCCATCCAATTACGCACGACGTGACACACAGCGCGATGCCGAGAAAGGAGAAGAGCAGCACCAGCGCTTCGCGCAACCATGGCCGTTCGCGCAGCGGCTCGAAATCAAGACTGTGCAATCCCTGGTACAGCACCCGCTGCCACCGCCCCGATGGGTCGGCCCGCAAAAGCAGCTTGCCCGAAGTGGCATCGGCATAAAGGTCAACGCCGTCTGGCCAATGAGCGCGCCAGACAGGCAATGGCCGGGTGTCCAGCGCTTCCGCCGAGGCCGGATTCTTCGCATAGTAGACATCGTCGTAGCGATCCATCCGCGTCACATTCGAAGGGAGGTGATCGACACCGCGCAGGCGCCGCAGAGCGCCCGCCATCAACCCGTCTGGCAGCGCCAATTCCACCGCCGGCGCGACGCCGGCAACGTCCGCCCGCACCCACCACCGCCGTTGCATGCCTTCGAGGCGGTACCAGACTTGCCCGTCGACACGAATCCGTTCAAATTCCAGCGGCTGCGCACCGGCTTCCCGCGACCGTACTGCCGCCAAAGCAGCCTGCGGACTGACAAGGGCCTTCCCGTCGGCGCCGAGCCAGTGTTCCCGCTCAGAGGCCGAGGCTCCCCGTGACGAGAACACCCCGTATGGATTCATCGACATCAAACCCGAGAAAATCCAGGTGAGCGTGAACACCGCGGCGACGAGGCCGGCAATGTGGTGCCAACGCATCCACAACTTGCGATAGGGAATCCAGCGGGTTCTGTTGAGGAACAGCTGCCAGACTCCCAACACCAGTCCGGTTCCGGCCAGCAGCACGCCCGGGATCGACAGCCAGACAACCACCTGGTTCCACGCCTTCGGGAACTGCCGCAGTACGGTCGGATAGATCCAGTGCGGCACGGCGCCGACCCAGTTCCAGAACCGTTCGGCACGACGTGTGTCACGCACCACTTCGGCGGCGGTGCTCGACACATACAGTTCGAGACCGTCGTCGCCATCGAGCCTGACTTTGAAAAGTGGACGGTAGGGGTTCAAGCCTTGCGGAACGGTCCATTGGTCACGCTCCAGCCCCTCGGCCAGCACCGCTCGCCGCCCGCTGAAGGACTCGGCAACCTTCATGGCCTCTACGGATGTCAGCGGCGCGTTCATTGCACCGGTACGGGCGTCGAGGGCTTGCCACTGCGGGGTGTGCTGCTCGCCGGCATCGACCAGCAGGCGCCAAACCGGCACCTCCTGGTCGGCCATGCCGAGGCGCGCTTCGGTGAACGCGACGCCGGCTCGCCTTGCGGCTTCCTCGGCGGTCAGGCAACAGCCGACAGCCTGTTTCAGGGGCTGCAGTCCCGCGCGGCGCTCTGCCTGCGTCAGGTTCGGGAACGGCACGTAGTACAACACGAGGCCGCTGAGGAACCACATCAGAAGCAGTAGCGCCAGCGAGATGCCGAGCCATTTGTGGATGAAGATCAAGACCCGCTTCATGCCTTCATCAGAAGGCGGCCCGATAGCTGACTTCGAAGCTGCGCGGTGCACCGACCATGACCTGGTTGTTCGCGTTCGCGCCACTCCAGTAGGCGTAGAGCTTGTCCGTCAGGTTGCGCACACGAAACGTGAGCTCGCCCTTCGGCAACGTCCAGGTCGCATAAGCCGTCGCGGTGGTGAACCCGTTCATGCGCAGCGTGTTGGCGTTGTTGGCGTAGGAGTAGCCGGTTCGGTTGACGCCCGCACCAACTCGCACCGGCCATCCGGGCACCTTGTAGTCGGCCCAGAGGTTGGCCACCGTCTTCGGCACGTTCGGTGGCGTATTGCCGGCCCGCGAAACGTTGCCGGCCTCGATGAGCTGGTCGAACTGCGCATCGACCCATGCCAGATTGCCACTCAGCGTCAGGTCACGCGTGGCCTTCCAGGCCGCAGCGAACTCGATCCCGTGCGCGGACTGCTTGCCGCTGTTGACGGTGAGCGTCGAGTTGCTGAAATCGCGCGACAGCACGTTGTCGAGTTCGATCTTGTAAGCCGCCACCGTGTAGTCGAGCCGCCGATCGAAAGCCGACTGCTTGAGGCCGACCTCGAGCTGCCTGCCCTTCGAAAGGCTGAAGGCACCGTTGGCGGCCGAGAGCAGCAGCAAGTTGCCCGTGCCGACGGGCGCGCTCGCGTTGGTGTACTGCGCATAGACCGAAGTGTCGGGGTCGATGGCGAAAACGACGCCCAGGCGTCCTGATGTCGGCTTGTACTTCTGGGTGAACGACGTGAGGGCGCGGGTGTTCAGATCCAGGTTCTGGCGATCAAGCTTGACGTAGTCCTGCCGCAAGCCGCCCACGATGGTCCATCGGTCGCTGACGGACAGGGCGTCTTCCAGGAAGAGCGAGCTGGTCGGGATCTGTGCGTTGAAGATGCTGCGGTTGCCGGCACCGGCGTAGAGTGCAGGGTTGGCGGCGAAGGCGGCGTAGCTGCCCGGAAAGGTGGCAAATTCGCCGACCGACAATGCATTGTTGGCCGCGGTGGAGCCGTTCGAGAAATCACGATTGGAAGAGAAGTCGGTCTTTGTGTACTCGAGGCCCGCGACAAACCTGTTCTTCATTCCGGCAATGGACGACGTATTGGTGAGATCGAGCCGGTCGGTCAGGATCTGGTGGTCGTGCGTGATGCCGACCAGGTCGCGCACGATGCGCTGGGGCGCGGCAAAGGCGTAGGACTCCGAGTTGCGCCAGGCCCGATCCGCTGTGTAGTAGGACAGTTCGTTGCGCAGCTTCCATTCCGGCGCGATCTGCCAGGTCAGCTTGGTGCGCGTCCAGAGGCTGTGCGCGCTCATCTGCGCATCGTCGACGTTGTAGTTGCGAAATGCGATGCTGCGATCGACCACCCGGCCGGTCGAGTCGCTGACGATGTCGGTCGGCTGCAACGCATAGGTGCGCGGCACCAGTGGGGTTCCCTGGTACGACCGTGCGCTGTCGTTGGCATAGTCCATCGTCAGGTCGAACGTCAGGTCGCGGGTCAATGCTGTGGTGAAACCCATCGTGAGGTTGTCGTAGCGCTGCTTGTTGCGATCGACGTGGCCGTCGGTCTGCTGGTGGCTGTAGTCCAGGCGAAAAGCGCTCGACTCGCCGACGTTCACGCCCAGCCCGACACCGGTACGGGCAGTGCCGAAGCTGCCATAGGACTGCATGGCCTCGGCACCCGGATTGTTGCGGTCGGGCCGTTTGGTCACGAAGTTGACGGCGGCGCCGATCGCGCCTTCGCCATACAGCACCGAGGCCGGGCCTTTCAGCAGTTCGATGCGCTCGTAATTCCAGGTGTCCTGTGGCCGACTCACCATCGAAGCCACTGCGACCCGATCGCCGTCGAACAGGTAGGTGATGAAACTACCGGTGAACCCGCGGGTGGAGGCTGCCGATGGCGAGCCGGGCGCACCGCCTGCGGTCATGCCCACGCTGCCGCGCAGCGCCTCCTCGAAAGTCCGCGCACCGCGCCTTTCCATCATTTCCTGCGTGATCACCTCGGCCGAGGCCGGCGTCTCGCGCACGGTCAGCCCGAGCCTGCTGCCCACCGCAGGCGTTGCCTGCAACGATGGAGACTGATCCTGCTGCGTGGCTGTCACCTCAACGGCTTGCAGGCTCACCTGCGCCAGCGTCGAGGTGCTGACCACCAGAACGACGACGCCCGGGAATGCAATGTGTTTGACCATGGGAGAACCGGAGAAGAAGAAAATGGAAGCGCTGGGCAGAGAGGCACTCGTGGCCACCCGACCGCAGCCGCGCCGCGTGCCGGCAGCTGTCGGTTCACCGACGTACGCTGCGGGGCGACATCAGGAGGTCCGCGAAGGAAGGGGTGTTGGGGGCGCGTCTTCCCGAAGGCCGGGCATGACGGCCGCTTGCGCACTGCGTGCGCGCCTGGCACTCCACGCCCAGATGCCCAGCATGACAACAACCAGCGCAGCGCCGGCGAATGAAAACGCCATGTCGTCGAGTTCGACTTCCGGCAACAACACCTTGGCCACGTTGTAGACGGCTACGCCGAATGAGATGGCAACGATGAGCCAGCCCAGTGTCCGGCGCACGCGGCGCCCTGCCTCCGGATTTTCGATGCCTCGGCCGATTCGGCAGATGATGCGGCCGTCCAGCGTATCGGTCACCATCATCCCTGCCGTAAAGGTCATCCCTGCGAGCAAGGCAGCCCATGCACCGCCGTTCTTGTTGCTGGCGACGTAGCCCCAGGCTGCCGCCTGTGTGGCGGTGTCGAAGACGGTGGCGAACAGCACGCCAATGACCACCACCGACCAGGCACTCGTCTGTTGCCGCAAGCGCGCAGGGATCAGGCTCATTTTCCAGCCGGTCGGCACGTAGGCCTTGTCACTGCGCAGCAGCAGGCGCAGATTGAGGCAACCGACCACGATCAGCAGCAAGGTTGGAATCCATCCGAAAACGGTCACCACAAGGCCCGGGGGATCGAAGTGCAGCGCCAGCTTGCTGACGACCACCGCGATCAGCGTGACCAGCAGGCCGTGACCGAGCGCGAACAAGGTCCCGATGCAACCTGCATGGGCATGCGAATGATTGAGTGCGCGCCAGGTCAGGCCATCGATGCAGGCGATGTGGTCGGGGTCCAACCCGTGCCGCAGGCCCAGCACGAACATCAGGACCAGCCCCGAAAAGGACAGCCACTCGGCGCTCATTCACTGCTCCGCACCGGCCGATCGGCCAAGACCCGGGCCAGTTCGCTTTCGGTGACCACCTGCTGCCGCTCCAGAACCTGCAGCAGCGCGCCGAAGAACCGCTCGTAGTAGTCCCAGGGCGGCTGCGCTGCGCAGTCGAGCCGTTCCCAATCGCCGATCGATTCAATCAGATGCTGGCGGAAGTCCTCCCAGTCGAAGTGGCCCTGCTTGGCCACGGCCAGCGTCAACCCGAAGAGCTGGCGCTGCCAGGCCTCTGCAAAGAACAACTTGCCCTGGCTGCGCGGCGGCGAGTCGGCATGACCCAACATCTGAGAAGCCGCATATTCCTCGAAGCGAGTGAACATGGCCCCCGCCTCAGGTCGCTGCAGGCGGCGCTACCAGCGCGACGCCCATCATCGCCTCCGGCGTGACCAGCGCAGCCAGTTGCTCTTCGCTGAAGCCGTCGGTGTTGGCCGGCCGCTCGGGCACGACGAACCAGCGGATCTGCGCGCTGCTGTCCCATACCTTGACTTGGGTGTGTTCGCTCACCGGTACGCCGAACTCGCGCAAGACCGCGCGCGGCTCGCGCACGCCGCGGGCGCGGAACACCGGATCCTTGTACCAGTACGGCGGCAGCCCAAGCACCGGCCACGGATAGCAAGAACACAGCGTGCAGATGATCAGGTTGTGCACACCCGGACTGTTGGCCACCGCGGCCATGTGCTCACCCTCGGCGCCTTCCATGCCCAATGGCAGCTGAAGTTCGGCAATGGCCTGGGGCGTGTCGGCGAGCAGGCGCTGCTTGTAGGCGGGATCGACCCATGCCCGCGCAACGATGCGCGCGCCGTTGAACGGTCCCGCGATCTTCTCGAAATGATCGAGCACTGCGTCGACCGAGTCGCTGCCGATCACGCCTTTCTCGATCAGCAGGGCCTCCAGCGCGCGCACCTTCGCTGCACTCACCGCTTCGCGCTCGTCGTTGTACTTGAACAGATCGCTGCTCATGGCGTTTTCTCTTCCTCGGGCGTTGGGGATTGCAGGTAGACCTCGAAGAGGTCGGCGTAGATCGTCGTGTTCGGCTCGCACAGGTCGGGGCCCCAGATGTCGCGGGCGTCGAACGCGATGCGGTATACCGGCATCGGTCCTTCCAGCCCGTCCGGCCCGGTCGAACAGAAATACTCGAACGCACCCGGGTACACCTCCCAGACAGTGCCCTTCTTGTTGCGCAGATAGCCGGGTAGCCGCGTGTGGTCGGCCGCCGCGGGGTCAGCCACGCGCACCATCTGGCCGGCCGTGAACCGCGGTGCATGCGGCAGCGGCCGCAGGCTGGAGTCGCCATGCAGCAGGTAGTCGACCACCTGCCGCTTGATCGGTTCGCTCGGACGCTCGGGCAGCGGCGCGTCAGGCTGGGTGCGGTAGTGCGCAGTCAGCCGGGCCAGCTCATCGGCGGTGATGTAACCCTTGTCGACGAAGAACTGGCTGATGCCCATCAGCCATTTCTCGTAGTAGCGGAACTTGAAGTACTCGAAGGGCTGCATGCCCTCGGCACCGGTGCGCAGCGAGGCCCAGGTCCAGGTGTCCTTGAACGTGGACGGCAAGGTGGCCATGGCGTACTTCGGCAATGCATCGGCGAGGTGGGCGCTCTCGGCCATCATCACGGTGTGGATGCCGAAGATGCGCTTCTCCCAGTCCTGCACGAAGACGCGGGGTTCGAGGTTGACAGGCCCGAGGTTCTCGAGGCCGCCCAGCGCATGCTGGAGTTTCATGGGTGCTCCGTTTCAGATTCGGCGGCAGGGGCCGGCATCCATTTAGGTTGAATCGCCAAGCATCCGAGGAAGCCCTCGCGCAAGGCGTCGACTGCCAGTTCCCGCCCGATGAAGACCAGCTTGCTGCGGCGCGGCTCGTCGGGGCCCCACCGCCGCCCAGGGCGCGCATCGAGCAGCATGTGCACGCTGTGACAGTGGAATTGGCGCGCCTCGCCGTTGAAGTGAAGCACGCCCTTCGTGCGCATCAGCCGTGCGCCTTCGCTCTGGACCAGCCGGTTCATCCAGCGGCTGAACCGCTCCGGGTCGATCGCGCCGTCGGTTTCCATGCAGCACGAGCTGATCGAGGTGTCGTGCTCGTGGTCATGCGCCTCGCCGTCCAGCAAATCGGGCTCGATCGACAGCACGTGTGGCAGCGAGAAACGCTTCGCGCCCAGCAGCTCCGCCGCCGGAACCTGTGCGCGTTCCGTGCGGATGAGATACGCGACCGGATTCAGCCGGCGCAGCTCGCGCTCGAGCCGTTCCAGCTCTTGCGGGCTGGCAGCCTCGACCTTGTTGAGCACGACGACGTCGGCGAAGGCGATCTGCTCGCGCACGATGTCATCGTCGACGTGGAGCAGGATATGGTGCGCATCGGCTACGGTAACCACCGACTCGAGCTCCACCCGCTGCAAGAGGGCCGCATCGGCGAGAAAGCTCTGCAGCACCGGTGCTGGATCGGCCAGGCCGGAGGTTTCGATGATCAGCCGCTCGACCGGGCGTTCAGCCCGTTGCAGCAGTTCGTTCACCGCCTCCGTCAGGTCCTTGCGCACCGTGCAGCAGACGCAGCCGTTGGTGATCTCGATCAGCGGCTGGTCATCTGCGACTATCAGCTGCCCGTCGATGCCGACCTCGCCGAATTCGTTGACGATGATGCCGATGTAGGTGCCGCTGCGCTGCGCCAGCAGGCGGTTCACGAGCGTGGTCTTGCCCGCCCCGAGAAATCCTGTGACGACCGTGACGGGGATCTTGGCGGGAGCCATGCCCGTCCGCACTACCGTTCCGACGCGGCGAGTGCCGCGGCGGGGGGCAGCGTCTCCGTCGCTGCAATCGGCTCGCGCATGTCGAGGCCCCGGCGGTCACGGATGCAGATCGCCCCTACAACCAGCGTGAGCAGCGATACGGCAATCGTGTAGACGAGGCCTCGGAAGATGTCGCCACTGCTCACGACCATCGCGGTGGCGATGAAAGGCGCGAAGCCTCCGATCCAGCCATTGCCGAACTGCAGAGCTACAGAAACACCGCTGTAGCGCACCTGCGTCGGAAACTGCTCGACGAGGAACGCGCCCATCGGCCCGTACACCATGGTCGCGAGCAGAACCAGCACGAACAGCATCAGCACGACCATGGGTGCATCGACACGCGCCGGATCGGCTGTGAGCGGCATGCCGCGCTCGACCAGCACGCGGCGCAGTGCCGCTTCATCGAAACCGGTCAGCGTCGTTTCGCCCACCACGAACCGCAACTCGCCCACCTGCGGCAGCAGCGTGTACGGCACGCCTTGCGCCGCGAGAAACGAGCGGGCGCGCGTGCAAGGCTTGGTCGCCTTCGGCTGGAACAGCTGGCCTACGAAGGACTGGTCCTCGCGGCAGTCACCGCCTTCGATGACGACCTGGGTGCTGGCGCGGAACTCCTGCTGGGCGGGGTTGCCGTACTTGGCCATGCCCTGGAAGAGCGGCATGAACAAGATTGCGGAGAGCAGGCAACCGGTCAACATGATCCACTTGCGCCCGATGAGGTCGGACAGCCAGCCGAAGAGCACGAAGAATGGCGTGGCTAGCACCAGGGCGATCGTGAGGTAGGCGTAGGCGGATTGCGGCGGCAGCTTGAGCGTGGCGGTAAGGAACTGCAGGCTGTAGAAGTGCGCGGTGTACCAGATCACCGCCTGGCCGGCCACTGCGCCGAAGATCGTCACCAACACGATGCGCAGGGTCCGCGGGTCGCCGAAGGTGTCCTTGACCGGGTTTCGCGAGCCCCTGCCGTGCGCCTTCATCTCGAGGAACACAGGCGACTCCTCCAGCCGCATGCGAACATAGAGCGAATACGCCAGCAGCCCGATCGACAACAGGAACGGTACGCGCCATCCCCACATCGCGAAGGACTCGACGGACATCGACGAGCGCAGCAACATGATCACGCCCAGGGAGACGAGCAGCCCGATGGTGCCGGTGATCTGCAGCCAGCTGGTCATGAAGCCCCGGCGCCGCGGATCGGAATGCTCAGCGATGTAGGTGACCGCGCCGCCGAACTCGCCACCGATCGCCAAGCCCTGCACAAGACGCAGCAGCACCAGGATTGCGGGTGCAGCCCAGCCGATGGTCTCAAACGTGGGGAGGAACCCAATGGTGGCGGTGGCGACGCCCATGATCATCATCGTCACCAGGAAGGTTTTCTTGCGCCCGACCAGATCGCCCAGTCGCCCGAAGACGATCGCACCGAAGGGCCTCAGCACGAAGCCTGCGCCAAAGGTCGCGAGCGACGCGAGGATGGCCGCCGACTCATTGCCCTTGGGAAAGAACAGCCCGCCGAAGAACACGGCGAGGCTGCCGTAGATGAAGAAGTCATACCACTCGAACACGGTGCCAAGTGCCGCGGCGAAGACCACACGGCGCGTTTCACGCGAACGCTCGGGCGTTGCGGGGGATGTCTCGACTGTTGTCGTCATGTCCATACTCCTTGATGTATGGCGGGCGGGCGTCAAGCGCCGCTCCGGTTGTCGATGCGAGCGATGAAGTCGCGCAGGATCGCATTGAAGCGCTCGGGCTGCTCGAGCATCGGGAAGTGCGCGGCGCTGGGCACCAGCTGCAGTATCGCGCCGGGAATGCCGGCGGCAAGCGCATGCGACTCCGCCGGCGGCGTGATGGCATCCTCCTCGCCGCAGACGACGAGCGTCGGCAATGCCAGGCGCGCGAGCTGCGCGCGGCTGTCGGCTTCATTGAGCGAGACGATGGCCTCGCGAGCGACGAATTCCGGCGTCTGCGCTACCTGTTCGCGCGCAAACGCCAGCAGCTCGGCCGAGGCGGCGGAGCCGAACGAGCGGTCGATCACCGCCTGGCTCGCCGCGGCAACGCCGAGGCCATCGATGGCCTTGAGGACATTCTTCACGCTGACGTCGGGGCCGAGTCCGTGCGGCGTGGCGCCCACCAGCACCAGCGCGCGCAAACGGCTTGGGTGCGCGAGCGCGAAACGCTGGGCGATCGTGCCGCCCATCGACAGCCCCACGAGGATGGCATCATCGAGACGCAGCTTGTCGAACAGCAGCACGAGGTCGTCCACGAACGCGTCGATCGTGTAGCGGCGTGAGCGCGGTGATGCCGAGCGGCCATGGCCAGGCAGATCGGGCACCACCAATCGGTGGTCACGCGAGAACGCGCCCACCTGCTGGCGCCAGAACTCGCCGGTCGTGGTGTAGCCGTGGCAAAAGACGAGTGCCGGGCCGTGGCCCGCCACGCGCACGTGCATGTCTCCGATTGAAATAATGTCGTTCATGTGCATTTCCAGGTGAAAGGGTGGAAGCCGCTGCGCCGCTTCGAATGCGAGGCGGAGGGCACAGAGCAAATCCGGGGCCAGCTCGGCGGACGGTCTTCGCGATTGCGCCAAGTGCTTGATTTGCTTGGATAAATGCTCACCACGGCTTCCATTGACGGCCTGGAGCACATGCCTTAGTCTCAGTATTGAGTCCTAACGTCGCAATCACGAGACGAGAAATGCCCTTTCCCGAATGGTTCGGCTCCGGCCAGAACGAGGCCGAGTTCCTGCGCCGCGTGCTCGACCACGTGTCCGATTGCCTGGTGGCGGTCGACACCAACGGCCGCGTCGTGCTCATCAATGCGCCCTACTGCCGCCTGCTGGGCGGCCCGCCGGAAGACTTCATCGGCCGGCACATTACCGACGTCGTCTCTCCGCAGACGCGCCTGCACCATGTGGCGCGCGGCGACATCACCGTGACCATGATGCCGCTCGAAGTGCGGGGCCACCAGTTGCTCGCGCGGCAGGTGCCCGTCTATCAGGACGAGCGAATCATCGGCGCGGTCGGCCTGGCGCTGTTCTCCAACATGGCGGCGCTGAAGAAGGCGGTCGCCGTCGTCGGCGACCAGGGGCGCGCCATCCAGAGCCCGCTCACGCCATGGACCGCGCGCTACGGGCTCGACGACATCCTGGGCCAGGGCGCCGGGATGGATTCGGTGCGTGCGGCCATCGAGCAGGCCGCGCCGCTGTCGCTGCCGGTGCTGGTCCAGGGCGAGACCGGCAGCGGAAAGGAACTGGCGGCCAATGCGATCCACGCGCTGTCGCCGCGCGCCAGGCGGCCGTTCGTGTGGGTCAACTGCGCTTCCATTCCGGAATCGCTGATCGACGCGGAGCTCTTCGGCTACGAAGGCGGCGCCTTCACCGGGGCGCGGACGCGCGGCAAGCCGGGCAAGTTCGAGTTGGCGAGCGGTGGCACGCTGTTCCTCGACGAGATCGGGGACATGCCGCTCAACTTGCAGGCCAGTCTGCTGCGCGCGGTGCAGAACCAGGAGATCGTGCGGGTGGGCGGCGTCTCGCCGATCCCGATCGACACGCGTGTCGTCTGCGCCACCCACCGCGACCTTCAGGAGCGGGTTGATGCCGGCCAGTTCAGGGCCGACCTGTACTACCGGCTCAATGTGCTCGGCGTGCACATGCCCGCGCTGCGCGAACGCGACGACCTGGAGTGGTTGGCCGAACAGCTGCTCGAGCGCATGGCGCTGCGCGAAGGCCTGCCGCGGCGCCGTGTGCCCCCATCTGTTCGCGCGCGATGGCTGGCCTTCGATTGGCCGGGCAACGTGCGGCAATTGGAAGCCGCGCTGCTGCGCTTCCTGCTCTCTGGCGAAGCAGGGCTGCCGGATCAGCCTGCCGCAAAGCGCCCCCAGGCCATTGCCGGCCGGCACGGAACGCCGCCAGCGACCACCTTGCAGTCACATCTCGATCGCGAGCGCGATGCCTGCATACGAAAGACGCTCGCGGAGACTGACGGCGACAAGGACGAGGCCGCGCGCCGGCTGGGCATTAGCCGTGCAACGCTATACCGGGAGCTTCGGCGCTCACCTGCCTTGTTTTAGCGACCCCACGCTGGGCTTGAAGAGTTCAAGGCCGAGGCGATCAAGCAGAACACCGGGCGTGGTCATAAGGCGGTCAATGTTTCGGCGGCAGGGTCGCCGAGTTGCCGATGTCATATTCCGCTGAACCAGTTGTATCCCTGGTCTTCCCAATAGCCCCCTGGATTCGTGTTGGTCACGAAGATCGCGGTGACGTGTTTCGCGCTCTTGAATCCGAGCTTGGTCGGCACACTCAGCCGCAGTGGGAAGCCGTGCGCCGTCGGCAGCGCTTCGTTGCCAAAGTCGAGCGCCAGCAACGTCTGGGAGTGCAGCGCGCTGGCCATGTCGAGACTCGAGTAGTAACGGTCGGCACATTTGAAGCCGACGTAACGCGCCGTCATGTCGGCGCCGATGCGCTGCAGGAAGGTCTTGAGCGAGACGCCGCGCCAATCACCGATCGCGCTCCAACCCTCGATGCAGATATGGCGCGTGATCTGCCCGGCTTGCGGCAGCGTGCGCAGGCGCCCGGCGGTCCAGGCCGTCTTGTCGGCGACGAGTCCCGAGACTTCAAGCCGCCAGCTCGACAAGTCGACTTGGGGCGCGTCGAACTCTGGGTAGAACGCGTTGAACGGGAACGGCTTCGTGACCTGGCTTGCCGCATAGGTCGGCGCGAGGCGGCTGCCGCTGAAGAGGCGGGCCTGCACGCGGTCGTTCCAGCGCGACAGCGCCCACAGGACCTTGTCGACCTGGTCGTTGTCCTGCAGGTTGCAGCCGGACAGCATCGAGAGCGCGCCAATCGACAGCGACGAACGCAGCAGCAGCCGTCGCTCGAGGTTCACGAGTTGCGTCTTGTGATCGGAGAGCTTGATCATGATGCGGTACGGTGAGAGGCCCGCGCACGTCCGATGACCATCGGCAGCAGCGTGCGCGGCACGAGGAGGACGAGCAGCAGATGGATCGCGATGAAGCCGACGATGCCGGCCATTGCCGCGAAGTGCACCTTGCGCGCGAGATCGAAGCCACCAAAAAGGCCGACCAGCCATGCCAGCTGCACAGGCTTCCAGATCGCCAGCCCCGATGCGACGACGAGCACGCCAAACAGCAGCACGATGACATAGGCGAAGCGCTGCACCGCGTTGTAGCGGCCGACTTCATGCGATAGCCGTAACGTCAGCGCACGTCCGGTGTCACGCAGCAACTCGCTGGCGCGAATCGGGAAAAACTCGCGACGGAAGTGACCGCTGGCGATGCCGTAAAGCGAGTACAGCAGACCGTTCGCGACGAGCAGCCACATCGCCGCAAGGTGCCACGCAATGGCGCCACCGAGCCAACCGCCGAGCGTCGCCCAGGCGGGGAATTGGAATGGCAGGATCGGCGACGCGTTGTAGATCGTCCAACCGCTCATCAGCATGCAGGTCATCGCGAACGCATTGACCCAGTGGGCGGTGCGCACCGCCAGCGGATGAATCATCGTGCTCTTCATCTTCACATCGGCGGCGTCACGCCGTCCTTGCCTGCGGAGATGAAACTTGCGGACAGGCTTGAATCGGCTTCCTTCTTCGCGAACAACACGACCTTGGTGCCCACCGCGAGCAGCGAGCGGTCGCCGGGCTCGAGGTTGACGATCGGCACGTCATCCGGCACGACGATCTTCTTCTCGCCGCCCTTGTACTTGAGAGTCAGGGTACGGCCGTTGGTCGCGACCAGGTCGCCGACCGTGCCGTTGGTCATGGTGCTTTTGGGCGCCAAATCCCACGCACGGTGACCATCCCCGGTGCCCGCCATCGCGGGCGGGAAAACATGCACTTCAAGCGCTTTCAACGAACCGTCGGGCAGCGGAGTCGCCGCCGTTCCGATGTAGCTGCCGGGCTTGATGTCGCTCAGTTTGGCGAGCGTGACCGCGCGAACCTGCGTGTTGCTGTTGATCTTGACCGTCAGATCTTCGCCGCGATTGGTGTGGACTTTGATCGCATCGTCGCTGACGGCGGTGATCGCGCCGCGCACGCCCACCGGCGGCGGCGTCTGGGCGTGCACGGAGTAGCTGGCGCCGAGCAGGCCAGCGCTCATCAAGGTCGGGAGGGCGAGGGTCCGAAGGAGTTTTCCGAATCTGGTGTTCATGGATGAGCCATAGAGAATGAAGACAGGCCACTCTAGGGATCACCCATGCTCATGGGCATGACATTCGGATGACAAAAAAGTCATGAAGCGGCGCCGCACCGCGAGAGAGAATGGCAAACGCACTCCTATGAGCATCCTTGTTATCGAAGACGACCCGAAGACGGGCGACTACCTGAAAAAGGGCCTGAAGGAAAGCGGCTACGCCGTGGACCTTGCACGCACCGGAACGGATGGGCTGCACATGGCGCTTGAACACGCCTACGACCTCGTCGTGCTTGACGTGATGCTGCCCGGCATCGACGGCTGGCAGATCATGCAGGCCTTGCGCGACAAGCGGGATCTGCCTGTGCTCTTCCTCACCGCGCGCGACCGCCTGGACGACCGCATCCGCGGCCTTGAACTCGGCGCCGACGACTATCTCGTCAAGCCCTTCTCGTTCATAGAACTGGTACTGCGCATCCGCACGCTGCTGCGCCGGGGTATCGTGCGCGAAGCCGAGTTCTACGAGTTCGCCGATCTGAAGGTTGACGTCCTGCGCCGCAAGGTCACTCGCGAAGGCAAGGAGATCGCGCTGACAAACAAGGAGTTCCTTCTGCTCCAACTGCTGATCAAGCGGCAAGGCGAGGCGCTCTCGCGCACGCTGATCGCCTCCGAAGTGTGGGACATGAACTTCGACAGCGACACCAATGTCGTCGACGTCGCGATCAAGCGTCTTCGCACGAAGATCGATCAGCCGTTCGAGAAAAAGCTGATCCATACGGTGCGCAGCATCGGCTATTCGTTCGGCGACACGCCATGAGGTGGCTGCCGCGATCGCTGGCAGTGCGAGCCACCTTGCTGCTTGCCCTGATCACGTGCACGGTCACCGGCATGCTCGGCGCCTACTTTTTTTACTCCGCGCGGTCGGCGATCACCGAGCAGCTTGACACGCGGCTGATCGGTCGCGTCGAGCACTTCCGCCGCCTGGTGGGCAACGTGCAGACGATCGCTGACCTGCACGAGCGGCCGTCGCTGTTCACGGCCATGCTCGGTGCCGAGAGCGACGTGCTGCTGCTGCGCCGCCCCGGCGAGGCGCCTTTCATCGACGTCAACCCCCGCCGTTTTCCGGTGCCCGGCGCGCTCGCCGCAGTAGCGGCCGATCGCGATCTGGCGATCGGGAACGTACTGGACATCCCGATGGCGGATGGCGTGCCGATGCATTGGGTCGCGGCGCTCGCGCGCTCGGGCCGCAATGGCGAAATGGTGGAGGTGGTGGCCGGCCACCCGCTGACCAACGAGGTGAGGATGATTCACGCCAACCGAGATCGCGTAGTTCTCAGCGCCCTCGTCGCGATGCTCGCTTCGACCATTCTTGCGTATCTGGTGCTGCGGCACGGCTTAAGGCCGCTGCACCGGGTTGCCGGCAAGGCGGCCTTGATCAACCCGATCAATCTCGCCGTGCGGCTGCCGGAGCATGACGCGCCGCTCGAAGTGCAGCATATGGTCGTCGCGTTCAATGCCATGCTTGACCGCATTGCCACGGGTTACGAACGTCTTTCGCAGTTCTCGGCCGATCTGGCGCACGAGATCCGGACTCCCATTGGCGCGCTGATCGGGCAGACGCAAGTTGCGCTGCAAAGGGCCCGCAGCGACACCGAGTACCAGTACTTGCTCGAATCGAACCTCGAAGAGCTGAACCGGTTGCGCCAGATTGCGGAGAACATTCTGTTCCTCGCGCAAGCCGACCATGCATCGCTGACGATCGAGCGAGCTCCGATTGCGCTGCACGGCGAGCTTGAGAAGATTGCCGAATACTTCGAAGGCCCGGCCGATGAGAGCGGGCTTCGGTTCGACGTGCGAGCCAGCGGTGTGGCCTTCGTCAATGCCGCGCTGTGCCGGCGTGCGGTCAACAACCTTGTCGTGAATGCAGTACGCCACGGCACACGGGGGACGACCGTGCGGCTGATCGGTGCGCAAGACGGCGACGTGGCAACGATAGCTGTCGAGAACGAAGGGGTGCCGGTCCCGCCCGAACAGCTCGGGCGCCTGTTCGACCGTTTCTACCGAGGCGACGCAGCACGCAGCTACACCGAATCCAACGGCCTCGGGCTCGCGATCGTCAAGGCGATCGTGGCATTGCACGGCGGCGAAGTGCGCGCCTCATGCCCTATGCCCGGCTTGATTCGCTTCGAGTTGCGTTTTCCCGCGATGAGGGGTTGAGTGCCGCAGGTCCCCTGGCGTTGACTCCGTCGGTGCCCAGCAACGGCTGGCAATCACGCAGGCTAAAAAGGCAAGAGGAACAGTGATCAAGGCAGGCGGATCTATCGGGAACACAGGGCTCGCGTGTCCAAGCACCTTGACCCAGATCGCCGGACCAAGCACCGTCAGCAGCAGCGAAGACAATAGCCCCACGCTTCCCCCTACCACCGCACCGGTGGCTGTTAGGCGATTCCAGTAAATCGCAAGAACCAGCACCGGAAATGTCGACGAGCAGGCGATCGAGAACGCCAAGCTGATCATGTAGGCGACGTTCTGCCCCTTGAACGCAATGCCGAGCGCAATCGCAAAAAGGCCCAATGCGATCGTGGCAACACGCACGATTCTGATTTCCTCCCGAGCATCGGCCGTCTTGTGTCGAAACAGTGCGCCGTAGATGTCGTGGCTGATCGCCGAAGCGCCAGATAGAGTCAGGCCAGCAACAACCGCCAGGATGGTGGCGAACGCGACGGCAGAAACAAGTCCGAACATGATCTCGCCGCCAAGGATGTGGGACAGATGCAGTGCAGCCGTATTGCTGCCGCCGATCAACAAGCCTTTCGCGTCCATATATTCCGGATGCGTGCGAAGCAATGCAAGTGCGCCGAAGCCGATGATGAAAATCATGGCATAGAAGCAGTTCATGAAGATGGTTGCCCAGAGAACCGAAGTGCGTGCAGCCTTGGCATCGGGCACAGTAAAGAAGCGCATGAGCACATGAGGTAGCCCGGCGGTACCAAGCATCAGCGCAATACCGAGCGAAAGCCCCGACAGCGGATCCTTGGCAAAAGACGTCGGCGAGAGGATTGCGTCCTTTCCTGGGTGCACTTCGACCGCCTTGCGAAGCAAGGCGCCCATGCTGAAGCCAAACTGCTTCCATACCAGGAACGTGATTGCCCCTCCAACGCACAGCATCAACACGGCCTTGATGATCTGAACCCACGTCGTGGCCATCATCCCACCAAAGACGACGTAGAGCACCATCAACACACCGACGAGCACGATGGCGAGGGTGTAGTCGATGCCGAAGAGCAATTGAATCAACTGCCCGGCGCCGACCATCTGGGCGATGAGGTAGAACGCGACAATGATCAGCGAGGCGCACGCGGAAAATACCCGTATGGCACTGCCGTCGAGTCTTGAACAAACGACGTCGGTGAAGGTGAATTTCCCCAACTGTCGCAGCTTTCCCGCCATCAGAAACACAACGATCGGCAAGCCCGTCGTGTAGCCAATGGCGTAGATCAGGCCGTCGAACCCGCTCGAGAAGACCAGCGCGGTCAAACCGAGAAATGCGCCAGCAGACAAGGCATCGCCGGTGATCGCCAGTCCGTTCTGGAATCCCGAGATGCGTCCTCCCGCCGCGTAGAAGTCGCTGGTCGACGACGTTCGCCGCGCCGCCCACCATGTGATGGCGAGCGTGATCGAAATCACTGCGAGGAAAAGCAATACAGAGGTTGCGGAGGGAGAGCCAATGGCCCCTCCCGCCGCCAACGCGTGGGTCGCCGAAGCCGAAGCTGCGAACGCAGCGACCAATTTCTTCATATCAGGCATCCATCCGATTGGTTCGAACAACGTAGATGACGGTCAACACGATCCCGCACAGGATCACGAGGAGACCGAAAGCGAATGCGAAAGGGATGTCGAGCACAGGCACCGTGAACGCCATTCCTCTCGCGTTGAAGCAGCACATCAACACAAACGTAAAGTAGACAAGAACCTGCACGGCGGTGAGCGCCAGGCCGAAGCCCAGCGATTCGCCGCCTCCATCGTTGAGGTCGCGACGCATGAAAATCTCCGTCAAGTTGATTCGATCCGGGCGCAACCATATCGATGCGGCCGAGGTGGAAGAAACGATTAATTTCGATGAGACCAATCCGTTGTCCAGATGCCTGATGAAGGTGCATTGCTTGCACCAACGCGGACGGCCTCGTGTGCTCTGAGCTAGAGCGCCCCCGTCAGGAACTGAGCCTCCCCAAGGCCGAAGGACCAGTCCGCGTCCTTGTTCTCCACGAGGCTGACCACCACGTCCTCCGCGCGCAGGCCACAATCCCTGCGCAGGTTGGTGACAAGCAGCCGGTAGAAGTCTGTCTTCTGCATGTCGGATCGGGGCCGGGTGACAACGGTCAGCAGCACCACATTGTTCGAACGCGGAAGATTCAGCCCTGTGTCGTGGATCACGAGTTCATTCGGTCGATGCTGCGTGACACATTGATAGCGGTCGGAGAGCGGCACCTCGAACGCCTCCACCATCGCCATGTGGGCGCTGTCGAGGAGCGCTCGAAGCTGCTCGTCGTCTCGTCCTTGAATGACGTCGAACTTCAAGAGTGGCATGTGCGGACCTCTCAGCCGCAGCGGCGCACGTTGTTGATGATGTCCTGCGCTTGCCGGGCGGTCCGGCGCACGACATCGGCGGCCGACGGGATGTCGGCGATCAGGCCAATGGCCTGCCCCACGGTGACATTCGCGCAGTCGTAGTCGCCGGACTCATGCGCCGCCTCGACGGCGCGCAGTTCCGATTCACGCAGGCTCCGAAGCGCCTCTTCGTTCCCGTGCCAGCGATGAATGAAGTCGTTGCGCATGAGGCGGCCGGTATATTCCTTTGGCCAGGCCTTTCCGCGCACGATGTCATACACGGAAGTGCGAATCGTCTGCGATCCGCGCGCCTGCGTCACGCGAGCCTTGGCGTTCGGGTGGATGAGGGCCTCTTGGGTTGCCCAGAAGCGGCTTCCCATCAAGACTCCGTCGGCACCAAGCATCAATGCAGCCGCCAGACCGCGTCCGTCTGCGATGCCTCCAGCGGCGAGCAAAATTGTCTCCGGCCCCTTCACTGCCAGGTAGTCGGCGACTTCGGGGATGAAGGTCATCGTGGTTTGCCGGTCGAAGCCGTGTCCCCCCGCCTCTGTCCCCTGCGCCACGACGACAGCCGCGCCGACGTCGAGTGCGCGCTGCACGTGCTCAAGCGTCTGCACCTGGCAGATCAGCGGAATTTTCGCCGCATGCACTCTTGCGGCGAAGGGCTCGGGATCGGAGAACGAGAGCATCAGGCATCGCGGCCGGCGCGCCAGCGCCCTGTCGAGCAGCGATACATCCCGCGCCATCGACCAGGTGATGAAGCCGCAGCCAATGGACGCATCGCCAGCCAGGTCGAATTCGCGCTCCAGGACTTCGTGACTTCCGTATCCGCCGCCCAGGAGGCCGAGTGCGCCGGCATTCGACACCGCCGCGGCGAGCACGCCGCCAGAGGCAGGGTCCATGGGCGCAAGAGCGATCGGATGTTGCAGGCCGAACTTTTCGGTGAAGCGATTGGTGAGCATGGGTCTCCTCGACATGGGGTGGTGGAAGGCCCGGATGCTAGGAAGCCGATCAAATCCTGGGAAACGATTTGTTTTGATGCCGACAATCTGAGAAATAGATTGCTCGCCAGACATCTTGGCGGTGCCGACGGGGCGTCCCGCTGCCGCATGCACCTAGGGCTAACCATGGGCGAGATCCCATAAAAACTGCCTACGATGCCCCTCGGTGGGGCGCGTTCGCACCATCTGCTCGCTAAGCCCGTTTTTTTGCAGGTACAGATCTTGCGCAAGCAACCTGCTGACTGAAGTCGGTGGCTTTTTTGATCTGATTTGGAGATGCATATGGAAGTTGGCGATCTCACAACGTTCGCTGCGGTGGCTCGCTGCGCAGGCATCACCAAGGCAGCCAAGGAGCTTCACACGGTCCAGTCCAACGTCACCAGCCGCATCAAGGCGCTCGAGGACGAGGTCGGCGTGCCGCTGTTCGAACGTCACAGCCGCGGCGTCGCCCTCACCAGCGCAGGGATGCGCCTGTTGCCTTACGCATCTCGTGCAGTGGCACTGTTGCAGGAAGCGGCTGCCAACGCGCGCGACGACGGCCAGGCCAGAGGGCCGCTAGTGATCGGCTCCATGGAAACAACCATCGCGGTGCGTCTGCCGGAAGTCCTGGGTCAGTTCAACGCCCGCCATCCGGCCGTCGAGCTGGTCGTGCGCACCGGGCCCACGGCCGAGCTGATCCAGAGCGTCATAGACAACGAGGTGGACGGCGCATTTGTTGCGGGACCGATCGATCACCCCCGGCTGAAGGCCGAGAAGATCTTCGATGAGGAGCTGGTCCTGGTCACGTCGCGGCGCTGGCCTCACCTCGCGGCTCTGCGCAATGAGACAGCGCCGCTGACCGCACTCATGTTCCGAGCCGGCTGCTCATACCGTCAGCGCCTCGAGCAGTTGCTCGTCCAGCTCGGCCGCCCGTCCTATCGGCGGCTCGAGTTCGGAACGCTGGAAGGCATTCTGGGCTGCGTCGGCGCCGACGTCGGCGTCACCCTGCTGCCTCGGTATGTGGTCGCAAGGTCGTTTGCACACGAGCGCTTGGTCGTGCACGAAATCGATGCCTCGATCTCCCGCGCGCCAACGCTGCTCGTCACACGTCGAGACGCCTTCGAGTCAACCGCGATGCGGATGTTTCGCGAGTGCCTGGCGCGTCCGACACTGCGCCAGCTTGGCGATTTTCCGGTGAGCGACATGTTTGAGCCAGTGGCTGCTCAGTGAGCGAGTTGGTTTGGCTCGTTCTACACTCGTGAACTCGCAGGCCTCCTCGTCATCGAGGAAAGGCTTATCGACTGTTGAATGCCACAGAAAATTGACCCTCTAAACGCAGTAATTTCCGTCTAAGACTGACCCACGTAAAACCCTACCCTGCTCATTTTTTAAGCAGGGGATCCTAGGAGTGATAGACGTGGCGACATTGAGTGTCATCAGACGCTGGGCCCTACGCGAGCAGATGTCCATCCGCGAGATCGCAAGGCGTACAGGCCTGTCTCGCAACACCGTAAAGAAGTACCTGCGGGCCGGCGAAGAAGAGCCGCGCTACGCCAAGCGGGCGAGCTCGAGAAGGCTCGATCCCTATGCCGACAAGCTCTCGACCTGGCGCGCGGAAGGCGCACTTCAGCGCTCGGCTTCGCTCACCGCTCGGCGAGCACCGCTGCCAGAACACGCATACCCTGATCGATCTCCTCCACCTTCAGGCTGGCATATCCCAGGATCAGTCCAGCCGGCCGGGGTTGCATGCGCGACGGCGGCTTGGCGAACAGCGGCGACACCGGGTAGACACCCACGCCCTTGCTGCGGGCAGCAGCCGCCAGCGCGGGCTCGTCCTGCGGCCGCAGGAATGGCAGCCAGAGCACCACATGCAGCCCGGCCGCCGCGCCGATGACCGTGGCGCTCGCAGGGAGGTGGCGCGCAATGGCCTCGAGCAACGCCGCCCGGCGACGCTCGTGCTCGCGGCGCGTGCGCCGCACGTGACGCTCGTAGGCGCCGCTGTCGATCAGCGACGCCAGCACACGCTGCTCCAGCACAGGCGCATGGCGGTCGGCCAGTCGCTTGGCCTGCCGGAACACCGGCACCAGTTCAGGCGGCAGCACCAGGTAGCCGAGCCGAAGCTGCGGCGACAGCGCCTTGGAAAAAGTGCCTATGTAGATCACGCGGCCATCGCTGTCCACCGACTGCAGTGCGTCGATCGGGCGCTGGCCGTAGCGAAACTCGCCGTCGTAGTCGTCCTCCACGACCCAGGCGTGGTGCGTTCGTGCCCAACGGAGCAGCTCGAGGCGCCGGCCGATCGGCAGCACACCTCCCAGTGGAAATTGGTGCGAAGGCGTCACATAGGCCAGGCGGGTGCGATCGTCGTTTGGCAGCATGGCGGTGTCCAGGCCTTGGGCGTCCACCGGTATTGCCAAGGCCTCCGCGCCGGTGGCCTCGAAGCACCGACGCGCCATCAGGTAGCCGGGCTCCTCGAAGACGAAGGCGTCGCCGGGATTCAACAGGAGCCGCGCGCACAGGTCGATGGCCTGCTGTGAGCCGTGCACCATGAGGATCTGCTCGGCATCGCAGGCCAGGCCCCGCGCGCGCCGGAGGTATCCCTGCAGGGATCGGCGCAGCGACGCATCGCCTTCGGGCGCGACGTAGTAGAGCCGGCGTTGATGGCGCAGCAGTTCGGCCTGGTAGGCACGCCGCCAGGCCAGCGCCGGAAAGTCGCGAGAGGCCACAGCGCCGTACAGGAAGTCGATGCGGCAAGGTTCCGCAGGAGCAAGCCCGGGCATGTCGATCGCCGCCAAGCGACAACCGAAGGCCGAGAGAGTCGGTGCAGTCCTGCCGCGCTGCTTCGGCTTCGTATCGGGACGCTCGGGCGCAGCCAGCGGACTTGCGACACGGGCAACCCGCCCGGCCGACGTGGCAAGAAAGCCCTCGGCCGCAAGCTGCTCGTAGGCGGCGGTGACGATGGTGCGCGACACCCCCAAATCTGCCGCCAGGGCACGCGTGGACGGCACCTGCGCGCCTGCGGCGAGCGTCCCGTCGGCGATCTGGGAACGCAGCAGGTCGTAGATGCGGCGTCCGGCCCTGTCGGCACCAGAACTTGGGCTTAGCGGCGTATGAAACTGGTCCATGCAAAAGGAATGGAACTGGACCTTCCCATTGTGCCGGTTCCGCGCGACAGTACCAGCTGCCCACACCATTCCCACCTTCCCCCGATGTACATCCCCACGCACTTCGCCGAAACAAGACCCGAGGAACTGACCCGCATCATCCGCGAGCATCCGCTGGGTGCGCTGGTCACGCAAGGGACCGCGGGCCTGGACGCCGATCACCTCCCCTTCGAGTTCGATCCCGATGTTGGAGCACATGGCTTGCTCTCGGCGCACGTCGCTCGCGCCAACCCGCTGTGGCAGCGCTGCCCCACGGGAACTCCGGTGATGGTCATCTTCGGCGGTGCCCAGGCCTACATCTCGCCCAGCTGGTACCCGTCCAAGCAGGAGGCGCACCGCCAGGTGCCGACCTGGAACTACGAGGTGGTGCACGCGCACGGCGTGCTCACCGTGCATGACGACGAGCGCTTTGCGCGCCGCATCATCGCGCGCCTGACGCGGCGCCACGAGGCGGCCGAGCCGAAGCCCTGGAAGATGGGCGACTCCGCACCCGAGTACATCGACAGCATGGTGCGCAACATCGTGGGCATCGAGATTGCCGTCACCTCGCTGGTGGGCAAGTCCAAGCTCAGCCAGAACAAGGAAGCGCGTGACCGCCTCAATGCCGCAGAAATGTTGAAGGCGCGCGGACGCGAGGAACTGGCGGGATTGATGCGCCATGCCAGCGGAACGAGTTAAGGCCGACACAAACCCATGTACACATCCACCTTCACTTTCGCAAAGGGCCAGTTCGACGACGAGTTCCACGCTTTGGACAATGTCATTGCCCAGATTGCCAGATCCATCCCCGGCTACCTGGGCGAAGAGAGCTGGGAGAACCATGCAACAGGACTCATCTCGAACGTGTACTACTGGAAAACCATGGACGCACTTCAGGAACTCATGAAGCACCCGGCACACATCGCTGCGAAGCAGCGGCAAGCGCACTGGCTCAAAGGCTATCAGGTCGTCATTGCGCAGGTCGTCCGTTCCTATGGCGATGGCGGCATTGCGCACCCGCTCGCTGACGCAACGCAGTCAGCACCTCATGTCCGCTGAATTTCGGCAGTCTTATGAACAGCGACGGAGTCGATCGAATGCGGCGTCTGGATCGCGGAGTGGAGAATCATATGGCCTGGATGCTTCTGCTTGTCGCCGGTCTTCTTGAAGTGGGTTGGGCCATTGGCCTGAAGTACACGGATGGATTCACCAGGTTGTGGCCAAGCATCTTCACGGTCGCTGCCATGGTCATCAGCGTCGTGCTGCTGGGAATCGCCATGAAGTCCCTACCCGTTGGCACCTCCTACGCCGTCTGGGTAGGAGTCGGGGCCGTCGGCACAGCAATCCTCGGCATCATCCTGTTCGGCGAACCCGCAGCGCCCGGTCGGCTGCTCAGCCTGGGGCTCATCGTCGCCGGTATCGTCGGCCTCAAGCTGGCAAGCTCGGCGTAGTCTGCTTGGGTGCAGGTGCAAGCCTCCGAGTACGCGTGGCTTGCCTGCATCATCAACGCCGTGCATCGCAAGCACGTTCGTGGCCAGATCGATACCAACATGAGCAATGGCCATGGGATCCAACGGAACTCGCATCAATAGTTCCGCCCCACAAACCTTCTGGAGATACTGAGAATGGAAAAGCACCCGTCTGCAATCAAGCCGGAATCGTGGCTCGTCACGGCAGGCCGCTCCCCCGAGCCCGGCGCTCCGTTGAGCGTACCGCCAATCCCAGCTTCGAACTTCATCATCGGCAGCGGGCGCGAGTATTCGCGTGATGATGGCACCCCGACCTGGGAAGCACTCGAGGAAGTTGTCGGCGGGCTTGAGTCCGGCAAGGCCGTCGCGTTCGCCTCCGGCATGGCCGCCATTGCCTCAGTGTTTGATCAGCTTGCGGCTGGTGCCGTTGTCGTGCTGCCAGATGATTGCTATCAAGGTGTTGCGGGCCTGGCGGCAGCGGGCGCTGAAAGAAGGCGTTGGTCGGTGCAGCGCGTTGCAGTGGACGATACAGCCGGTTGGATTCACGCCTGCGGCGTCGCTGACCTGATTTGGCTTGAGTCGCCCTCGAACCCCCTGCTGACCGTAGCGGACCTGGAGGCGATCTGCGCAGCTCCACGCAAGGCCGGAGCGATCGTGGCAGTGGACAACACCTTCGCCACTCCTTTGAATCAGCGCCCGCTTGACTTCGGTGCCACGGTGTCTCTGCAATCGGCAACCAAGTTCATTGGCGGCCACTCCGATCTACTGGCAGGGGTCGCCACGACAACAGACGACGCGCTGTGGCACGCCCTCAGGAAATCCCGCGAGCTGACTGGCGCGACACCAGGAACGCTCGAAGCTTTCCTTGCCGTCCGCGGCGCGAGAACTCTCGCGCTTCGCTTACAGCAGGCCCAACAAACAGCCATGGTGCTTTCAGAGCGGCTTGAGGGGCATCCGCTGATCACCCGTGTCCGGTATCCAGGCTTGCCCTCACATCCGACGCATAGTACTGCCAAGCGTGTGCTCAAGGGCTTCGG
Organism: Variovorax sp. LjRoot290; assembly: GCF_964253985.1. Classification (NCBI taxonomy): domain Bacteria; kingdom Pseudomonadati; phylum Pseudomonadota; class Betaproteobacteria; order Burkholderiales; family Comamonadaceae; genus Variovorax; species Variovorax sp. LjRoot290. The sequence goes on from NZ_CAXURW020000002.1 coordinate 640,034, forward strand.
AACCATCATTTCGTTCGATATGCGTGGAGGAGCTGGTCTTGCTGACAGCATCTGCAAAAACGTCAGGCTCATCCGTCATGCCACCAGTCTCGGTGCCGTGGAATCAACGATGGAAAGAAGAGCTGCGATCCCGGGACAGGGCCACCTTCCACCTTCGCTCCTGCGGCTCAGTGTCGGCATCGAGGATGCGGACGATCTCTGGGACGACCTCGACTCGGCTATACGTTCTGCTTCACCATGACTCTGTCGATAATGGTGCAGCGCGGCGATCGTAGCCCGGACGGCTGATCGGCCCCATGGGAGGTCGGCTGCCAACTCGATCACGCACACAACTACTAACCACAGAACACCATGGCGATCGAAACACTTGACCGGCCGCTGCGGTATTTTCTGTGCATAGCGGAGCTCGGCTCGCTATCAAAAGCTGCCGACAAGCTTGACCAAACACAGTCCGGATTGAGCAAGCAATTGGCTGCGCTCGAATCGAACCTTGGTCAATCACTGTTCGTTCGAACGGGACGCGGGGTTGAACTCACCGAGGCCGGCACGAGACTCTATGACGCCCTGGCGCCAGCCTTCAGAGAAATCGATCGGGCTGTCGACAGCGTACGCCGGCAAGGAGTCACTCACGGCACCGTCCGGCTGGCGACGGTCCATACGCTCAGCTACTACTTCGTCGCCGAAGTGGTTTCGCTGTTCGTCAGCACGCACCCGGATGTGAATCTCTCGCTTCTGAGCCGCAGTTCGCCCGAAGTCGTAGCTTTGGTCGACCAAGGCAAGGCGGATCTGGGGTTCGTCTATGACTCTGCAGTGGACTGCGGTACCTTGACATCGAAGTCGCTGTTCGAGGACGAAATGGCATTGATCGTCCTCGATGACAGTCCTCTGAACACACCCCAGGACCTGTCTATCCTCAATCTGCGCCTGGTCGGCTTTCCGGCTCACTACGCGCTCAGACGGATGATTCATAGCGCTGGGTTGCAAGCTACCTATGTTGCCGAAGCAGAAACCATAGACGCCATGCTCAAGCTTGTTTCCTCCGGCGTTGGCAATTGCATACTGCCGTCACGGATCCCCGAAAAGCTACTCGCCGACTACGGGCTTCGCAAGGTTCACATCGAGCGACCTGCGTTACGTCGCCGGGTGGTAGCGATCTCCAAGACGGCCAAGGCGATGACGCCCCTGACCTCTGATCTCCTCGTTTGCGTCTTGCAGGTCGCTGAACAACTGCAGCGTGAGCAGCCGGAATAGCTGATATGAGACCGCCTTCATTGGCGCTCACGACTTTGCACAAACAGAATCGCACCAGCTTCTGAAGCTGTCCTGCTGCGAAAGTTCCTGCTCCTCTAGGAGGATTTCACCGCAGACGTCGTGCTCCTGAGCCGCGAATGCAGCGATGCCATCGCGTTTGCATCTGTCCGCTCGATGCAGGGCCCGAGCGACTTGCTGGACTCGAAGTTGAAAGGAACTTGTGATGACCTCCGCAGCCAATCAGGCAACCCGCTCAAGGCGGCAGTACGTGACCGCTGGCCTGGCGAGCATGATGGGCACAACCATTGAGTGGTACGACTTCTTTCTCTATGGCACCGCAGCGGCGCTGATCTTCAACAAGATCTTTTTCCCGTCGATCGACCCATTGACTGGAACCTTGGCTGCGTTTGCGACCTACTCGGTCGGATTCTTCGCGAGACCCCTCGGCGGCATCATCTTTGGCCATTTCGGCGACCGAGTTGGTCGCAAATCGATGCTGCTCATCACACTGTTCCTGATGGGCATACCAACCATCCTCATTGGCCTGATCCCTTCGTATCACAGCATCGGCTACTGGGCAGCAGTGCTGCTTGTTCTGATGCGCTTCCTTCAAGGCCTCGCGGTCGGTGGCGAGTGGGGAGGCGCGGTGCTTATGGCCGTCGAACATGCTCCAGAAGGGAAGAAGGGGTTCTTCGGAAGTTTGCCGCAAACAGGTGTCGCACCGGGTCTGATTCTGTCGTCGCTTGCAATGGGTGCGGTCACTCAGCTCCCGGAGTCAGACATGTTGAGCTGGGGCTGGCGCATCCCATTCCTTGCCAGCGTCTTCCTCTTGCTTGTGGGCTGGTTTATTCGGGTCAAGGTGGCCGAATCGCCGGACTTCGAGCATATGGAAACCAAAGGAGACAAGGTGGAGGTGCCCGCTCTTGTGGTTCTGCGCCAATACCCAAAGGAGGTTCTCGTGGTGGTGGGCGGCCGCTTGGCGGAGGTCACCTGGTTCTACACTGTCGTCACATTTTCTTTGGCCTACGCATCTGGAACGCTAGGCATTCCACGAGCATTGATGCTTGACGCAACCGTATGGGGCGCCCTGCTTGCATTGTTCACCATGCCGATCTTCGGGGTCCTCGGCGATCGGGTGGGCTTCAAATGGATCTTCCTGGCCGGATCCGTGGGTATCCTCGTCTTTGCACCCGTGTTCTTCTCGCTCCTGCAGACCCTCGATGCGCGGTCAATCACCATGGCCGTCGTCATCGCTATCGGAGTGGTCTACGCATCTTTGTACGGTCCCGAAGGCGGCCTGTTCTCCGCCCAGTTCCCCCCTGAGGTTCGCTACAGCGGCATTTCCATTGCAGTCCAGGTGTCGGGTGCCATCGGCGGCGGACTGGCCCCCATAGTCGCGACTTCATTGCTCGCCTATGGAGGCGGTAGCCCCCGATACATCGTGTGGTACCTCAGCGCGCTTGGCGTCGTTGCGATCGTCAGCTCGCTCTTCATGCACGGCCCCTCTAAGTTCTCGGTCTTGACAAGAGCATCTCAACCGGCCCGGTCGTGAGCGATTCACAGGTCGGCGCGCGAGGTGGTCGTCGATACTTTCGATTGTTCGTCTGGCCACTATCGGCTGCAACCGCACCCATTGCTTCACATCTCATCGTGGCTGTGGCAAAACAGTCCTGTATCGAACCTGCTTCAGGGCAGAGTTCGATCGGATCTTCTCGATCCACGAGATGGGTGTGAGTTGGTTCAGAATAAATCTCTCCAACGCTGCTATATCCGCCACCGCAACGCGGATCAGATAGTCACCATCTCCGGGTCATCAGATAGCACTCCATGACCTCGTCATGCTCGGCGATTCGGCGCTCAAACTCGGCGAGTGACTCCTTGCTCAGTGTCGTCAGGCTGATGGAGACGAAGTCGTTCAACCCCGAGACCAAGCGACGGAGCGTTGCACAAGGCAGCATACAGATCGATCACGGCATCAGACTCCAGTGCTTTCACGCGTACCAGGCCGGGCGATGGAGATGACGACGCGCTGGAGTGCGCCTCCTGGAGAGCTCTACAGGAACCCGGCTTGATGATCGGGTGATGCCCATGAAGCTGATCATGATTCAGCGGGGTGAACCAGAAGCGCATCGTTGCGTCGATCATGCGAACGGAACAGCCCGAACGCCCCTGCCCTTGCGAAGGCGGGAGACGGCAAGGATATGCCGGCTCCGCTCAATTCCGCTGCTCATTCCAGACGCCGACCAGTGAGTGAGCGTCTAGGGAGACGCTGATTAATTGATCGATCCCGGCACGGCGTATGCATGCGTGAGAGGACCACGTTTGAGGGCATGACGGACATGAGCCAACGCAGTTTTGCCAGCGCCGAATACGCATTGAAGAAGAAGCGCACTCGTCGCGAGAAGTTCTTGGCCGACATGGAGCGCGTCGTGCCTTGGGCGCGCTTGGTCGGCGTGATCGAGCCGCTGTATCCCACGAGCGGTCGTGTCGGCCGCCAGCCGATCGGCGTCCCCAGGATGCTGCGCATGTACTGCTTGCAGCAGTGGTACGGCCTGGCCGACGAGGCGTTGGAAGACGCGCTGTACGACAGCCAGGCGCTGCGCGACTTCGTGGGCATCGATCTGTCGCGCGAGTCGGTGCCCGATGCCACCACGCTGCTGAAGTTCAGGCGACTGCTGCTGGACAACGACCTCACCAAGGCCCTGTTCGAGGAGATCAACGCCCATCTTGCCGAGCAAGGGCTTCTGATGCGCGCGGGCACCATCGTGGACGCGACCATCATCGCGGCGCCGAGTTCGACCAAGAACGCGGGCAACACACGCGACCCCGAAATGCACCAGACCAAGAAGGGAAACCAATGGCACTTCGGCATGAGATGTGGTCGACCACATTTCAGCCCTAATGTGGCGTTGGTCCATATGTGGCGCCAAGCGGCGTCGCCCTCGGGAGGCCGTTTGCTGAGCGCCACATAAATTTCCAATCACAACGGTCGCCGGAACTACATGATGTGCGGCCGGGTATGCCACGGCTTGCTTGACGGGTGGAACCGAATCGCTGGTGGCACCCGACGCAGCGAAGTGCGCGACAAAGCGGCCTCGCTCCTTGGCCGCCGGTCCAACGAGATGCCGGGCCACGACGGGCGGATACCGATACAGAGTCTCGAACATGATCGGATCTCCCTTGTGAACTGAGGGAATCCGAGACTACGTCGCCGTGAAACTTATGTGGCGCTCATCGACCAATCTCCAGACGGCGGACTCGCTGGGCGCCACGTATGGACCAACGCCACATTAGGGATGAAGGCCCATGTGGGTGTGGATGCCGGATCGGGTCTCGTGCATTCGGTGGTCGCCACGGCGGCCAACGTCAACGACGTGACGCAAGCCGGCGCGCTGCTGCACGGCGAGGAGTCCGTGGCCTTCGGAGATGCGGGTTACCGGGGTGTCGACAAACGCGCAGAGGCGCGGGGCCCGAAGTGGCATGTCGCGATGCAGCCGGGCAAGCGTCGGCAACTGGACCCGACGCGCAAGTGGGCGCGCCTGCTTGAGAAGGCCGAGCAGCTGAAGGCGAGCGTGCGGGCCAAGGTCGAGCACCCGTTCCACGTGATCAAGAATCTGTTTCGTCACAAGAAGACGCGCTACAAGGGCCTGGCCAAGAACGAAGCGCAGCTGTTCAGCCTGTTCGGGCTGGCCAACCTGGTCATCGCCAGGAGGTCGCTCCTGCAAGTCGCAGCCCGAGGTGCGTCTTGAACAACGAAAGTAGCCTCGAACGAGGCGCAAAACCTAAGCGGCGAAGGCCGCGCACCGCGAAGTCGACGGATTCCTCGGCTGCATTCCTTCGTCATGTCTTCAACTCTGGCTGCGACGCTCATAGTTCAGCGTCTCCCTAGGTGTTCACTCCCGCGTCCCTATGGTTACTTCAATGAGTCAAGTGCCTGTCGAAGGTCAGCGATGATGTCCTCCGCATCTTCCAGTCCGACGGACAACCGGATGAGGTCCATCGTCACACCTGCGCTGAGACGTGCGGCAGGCTCGACCTTTTGACGCGCAAGAATCAAGGTGCCTGGATGCGTGATCAAAGTTTCCGTGTCGCCCAAGCTGATTGCCCTGGATACGAGCTTCAACCGGTCGATCATCGCGATCGCACCGCCGACACCGGAGTGCAACTCAAAGGACATCATCCCTCCACCCGCACTCATCTGCGAGAGGCCGAGTTGACGATCGGGGCTGCCTTCGAGGTAGGCATACCTCACGAGCTTCACCGCCGGATGGGCGTCCAGCATGCGAGCAACCTTCAACGCGCTCTCACTGTGCTGCCGCATCCGCAACGTCAACGTCTTCAGCCCACGCATGACCAGGAAGCACAACATTGGCGAGAGCGTCGCGCCCGTCATGTACTTCAAGCCCGCCGACCTGATCCGCTTGATCGTCGCCAGATCTCCAAGCACGACTCCCGCGAGCAGATCGCCGTGTCCGTTGATGTACTTCGTCATGGAGTGCACGACGAGGTCGGCACCGTGCTCGATAGGCCGCTGCAGGGCGGGCGAGCCGAACGTCGAATCGACAAGCACCCGAACGCCGGGACGGCTGTGCGCCACTTTTGCAAGCTCGCGAATGTTCAACAGCTGAGCCGTCGGGTTCACGGGCGTTTCGAAGTACACGAGCCGCGTGCGATCGGACAACGCCTCTTTCAGGCTCTCGGGCTTGGTGAGGTCAACCTTCGTGACTTTCACACCGAAGCGCGGCAGCCCCTCGTCGACCAACGAAGCCGCCGTCGAATACATGGTGTGATGCACGATCAACTCATCTCCGGCGGAGAGGAGCGTGAGCAAGGTGGAGCAGATTGCGCCCATCCCTGACCCGGTGGCCAGAGCGGCCTCGGCCCCCTCAAGCTCTGCAAGCCTGGTCTCCAGGAGATGCTGTGTCGGATTGTGCTGCCGGCCGTAGACGTACCGCTCGCTTTCTCCGGAGAAGACCGCTGCTGCTTCTGCCGTGTTCTCGAAGGCGAAGGTTGAGGTCATGTAGATCGGTGGCGAAACGGCCCCGTAGGGATCCGATCTATCGTGACCATGATGCAGCGCGCGTGTCTGGAAACCCAGGCCCTGCGATTCCTCTTTCATGCTTGACTCTTTCATTGTGAAATGTGCCGGTGAGGCCTATCTGGCTCAGCAACCGCTGCGCCTAGTGGACTATCTGATTCAAGAACTGGCGAGCGCGATCTGTTTGCGGGTTTCCAAAGAAAAGCTCGGGGACGTTCTGTTCGACGATCTCCCCTCGGTCCATGAAGATCACCCGGTCCGCAACCTTGCGGGCGAAGCCCATCTCGTGCGTCACGCAGAGCATGGTCATCTTCGTCTCCTCGGCCAGGCTGACCATCACGTCGAGCACTTCCTTGACCATTTCGGGATCCAGTGCCGAAGTAGGCTCGTCGAACAACATCACCTTTGGCGACATGCACAGCGATCTGGCGATCGCAACGCGCTGCTGCTGCCCCCCAGACAACTGGCCCGGGTATTTGTGTGCCTGATCGGGGATGCGAACTCGCTCCAGGTACTTCATTGCGATCGCCTGCGCTTCGGCCAACGGCTTCTTCAGAACCCAGGTCGGGCCCAGCGTGAGGTTCTCCAAGACGGTCAGGTGAGGAAACAGGTTGAAGTGCTGGAAGACCATTCCGACTTCTTTCCTGATGGCCTCGATGCGCTTCAGGTCATGGATCAATTCGACGCCGTCGACCGTGATGACCCCCGACTGGTGCTCCTCGAGCCGGTTGATGCACCGAATCATCGTGGACTTGCCCGAGCCAGATGGGCCGCAGATCACGATCCGCTCTCCTTTGCGAACGCTCAGGTCTATGTCCTGCAGGACATGGAAGTCTCCATACCACTTGTTGACCTTCTGCAGACTGACGATCACTTCGTTCATTGATGTTCCCTTTGTGGGTTCGAGATGCCTCGGTGCCTGTCGCGCGTGCGTTGCGACGAAACGCTAACGCTTCTGATCCCGCTCAAGAGATCGGCTGTACTTGGATATCGAATAGCAGAAGACAAAATAGATCATGCCGATGAACAGGTACGCCTCTACGCCGAAGCCTGCCCACGCTGGATCAGAAAGAGCCGCCTTTGCTGCTTGCGTCAGGTCGAAGATTCCAATGATGACGACCAACGACGTGTCCTTGAACAGCGCGATGAAGGTGCTCACCAAAGGCGGAACTACAACCTTGAGGGCCTGCGGCAGGACGATCTTGCGCGTCTGCTGCCAATAGCTCAGTCCGATGGATTCGGCGCCCTCATACTGGCCCTTGGGAATCGACTGGAGTCCGCCACGGACAATTTCCGCAACGTAGGCCGCCGCAAAGAAGATGATCGCGAGCTGTGCCCTCAATAGCTTGTCGATGTTGAAGCCCTCTGGCAGGAACAGAGGCAGCATCACCGACGACATGAACAGCAGGCTGATCAAAGGCACGCCGCGTATCAGCTCAATATACGCAATGCACATAGCTTTGATCGCCGGCATTTGGGAACGACGTCCCAGGGCGAGCAAGATACCTATGGGAAAGGCGAACGCGATTCCGAACGTCGACAGGATCAACGTCAAGGGCAGGCCGCCCCAGCGCGTGTTTTCGACGAACTCCAGACCCAGGAATCCGCCCCACATCAAGGTCGCCACTGCCAGGATGGTGAGCACCCATAGCCCGGCAATCTGAAGTCCGCTCAGTCGGCGCGTGGCGGTCCAGACGATCGACGCCATCAGCATCCCCGTCGCGAGCAATGGTCTCCATTGCTCCGCGTGTGGGTAGGTACCGAAGAGGATCAGCCGGTACTTCTCGCGGATGAAGGCCCAGCAGGCTCCGCCCGCTTCTCTACAGGCCTGTGCGTCAGGGGCCCGGAAGCTCGCCTTGACCAGCAACCACTGCACCAATGGAGGCGCCAGCATCAGCACAAGCCAGATCGTCAGGACTGTCAAGACCGCGCTCGTCGGGGACTGGAAGAGGCTTTGGCGAAGCCTGGTCAAGGGCTTGACATGGACTTTGGGTGGAGCCTGCACGGTGGGCCGATTCGTGTGAGTCGTCGTACTCATGCTTATCTTTCCACCAAGGCGATGCGCTTGTTGTACCAGTTCATCAGCAGCGAGACCGTCAGGCTCACAGTCATGAACGCAGCCATGATGATCAAGATGCCCTCGATAGCCTGGCCGGTCTGGTTCAGGACGGTATTGACGACGGAAACCAGATCGGGATAGCCGATCGCGACGGCGAGCGAACTGTTCTTGACCAAGTTCAAGTACTGGCTTGTTGTAGGAGGAACGATCACGCGGAGCGCCTGAGGCAGAATGACAAGCCGAAGCACCCGTGCTCGCGTCAGTCCGAGCGTCTGTGCCGCCTCCCATTGACCATGGCTCACCGATTGAATGCCAGCGCGAACGATCTCTGCAATGAATCCGGCTGTGTAGGTGATCAGGCCAACCAGCAATGCGAACAGCTCGGGAGATAGCGCCCAGCCTCCTTCGAAGTTGAAGCCGCTCCGGTGAGGGATGCTGAAGTGAAATTCGCGCCCACCAACGAGCCAGCCAACTGCCGGCATGACCAGGAAGAGGATCAGGCCGAACGGCCATAGTCTTGACTGGACCCCGGTCCGGCACCGGTTGGAGCGCTGGTAGCGGCCAACGGCCACCGTGGCAATTGCAGCGAGCACCAATCCTGAAAGGATCCCCGCAACGGCCGGCCCGTCAACCGACGGCATCAGCATGCCGCGGTTCGACATGTAGATGCCCGGAAGCGGATGGAAGGCTGATCTCGGACCAGGTAGAAGTTCACCAACAACGGCGTACCAGATCAACAGTTGCAGCAGAAGCGGCACGTTGCGGATCAGTTCGACGTACGCACTTGCCAGCCGCACGATGAGCCAGTTGTTCGACAGCCTGGCAATCCCGACAATGACGCCGAGAATCGTGGCCAATACCAATGCGACGGCGGAGACCCGCAACGTGTTGACGAGGCCGACAAGGATCGCCCGAGCGTAGGTGTCCGAGGGTGAATACTCGATCAGCGACTCGCCGATCGCAAATCCCGCTTCTCTTTCCAAGAATGCAAAACCAGTCGCGATGTTGCGCGTTGCGAGGTTGTGCAACGTGTTGGAGATGAGGTAGTACGCCAAGAGGGCGGCCAGGCCCACAACGACGAACTGATAGGCAATTGCCCTAAACTCTGGATTGTTCCAGTTGAATCTAAGCGGAGCGCGTTGGGGTGAGCTCATGGGGAGGTTGAGTGCGGATCTGGCGCGATCGCGACGATGCGCGCGCCACTCGCGCGTCGCATCTGTCGCATGGGCGTGGAGCTATCGAATGGGCCACCCGTACATCAAACCGCCCTTCGTGTACAAGGCATTCAAGCCGCGCTCGAGCTTCATCGGACTCCCAGCCCCCAGGCTCCGATCGAACATTTCGCCATAGTTTCCGACTTGCTTGATGATGTTGTATGCCCACTTGTCATCAAGTCCGAGTCCTTTTCCCATCCCCGGGGTGGTGCCGAGGATCCGCTGGATGTTGGGCGGGGCGCTGCCCTTCGCAACCTCGTCGACATTCTTGGACGTCAGGTTGTATTCCTCCGCCTCCAGAAGCGCATTGAGAGACCAACGAACGACGTTGAACCACGCTTCGTCGCCTTGACGGACCATCGGTCCGAGTGGCTCCTTGGAAAGCGGTTCCGGCAAGATCACGTATTTGTCCGTGTTTCCAAAAGCGATACGCGCCAGCGCCAGTTGCGACTTGTCCATCGTGATGCCATCACAGCGGCCAGACGCGAACGCGCGCTTGATCTCGTCGACGGTGTCCAGCAGCACCGGCTTGAACGTTTGCTTGAGACCGCGGAACCAGTCGGTGAGGTTCAGTTCGGTAGTGGTTCCCGGCAGGACGCAGATGGTGGCGCCCGCAAGGTTCTTGGCACTGCTGACGTTGGCATCCTTGGTCACCATGATGCCCTGGCTGTCATAGAAGTTCACGCCAACGCCAATGAGGCCCAGGGTGGTATCGCGCGACATGGTTTGGGTCGTATTGCGCGTCAGCACGTCGACTTCACCGGACTGAAGTGCAGTGAAGCGTGCCTGGGTCGTCAGTGGGATCACCTTGAACTTGGTCGCGTTTCCGAACATCGCGGCTGCAATGGCGCGGCACGTGTCGACGTCGATGCCCTGCCACTCCCCCTTGCTGTCGGTGAACGCGAATCCCGGAAGATTCGTAGAGACGCCACATTGCACAAAACCACGCTTCTTCACCGTGTCGAATGTTTGGCCGGCATGGCCCAGGCCTGAGAGACAAAGGCCCATCAGGGCGGCGGTCGCGAGGTGGACAAGTTTCATGGCTATCTTCCTTGTGGACTGAGGTTTTTTCAGCGCAGGCGCTGGGCGTGGAGAAGTGGGCGGGCGAGCGAATGGAGGACGAACATGCCTGGCGCATGCTCATCGGAACCAACGCCGGAAGGCGGCGCGGTTGGGCAAGTGCTCTATTGGCGCAGTTGGTCGGCGAGCGGCGTCGCCGAGCCTGCTTCGGTCTGCCTGCACCAGTAGTCGAAGGTGCTGTTCACGATCGACGGCTTCAGGAGATAGTCGTGAGCCTCGCGCGCCAAAGCGTCGTCTACGGGCGTCAAGGGACCAAATGCGGCTTGCGCCCGCATCTGCATCCTCGCAGCGCGCTCGAGGTATACCGACAAGTAGGTGGCTTCCTGTGTGGTCTTTCCCGCTGTGAGGTAGCCGTGGTGCGCCAGGACGATCGCTCGCTTCGATCCCAGTGCCCTGGAGATGATGACCCCTTCGTCATCGGCAATGGGAACCCCTGGCCAGTCCGGCAGGAACGCGCAATCGTCATGGAGGGGGGTCATGTCCATCTGGGCGATGACCAATGGCTGCCTGGCTGCAGCGAGTGCGGACGCCCATGGCGAATGCGTGTGGATGATGGACTGAACGTCGGGACGCGCCTTATAGACCCACAGATGAAAACGCGTCGCCGGATTCGGCATGCCGATACCTGTCAGCGTGTTCAGGTCGCCATCGACTTCGATAAAGTCGTCCGGAGTGGCCTCGTCGAAGCCGAGCCCAAACCTGAGCGTCCAGTACGCGCCTTCGCGGCCGGATCGAGCACTGATCTGGCCTGCAAGCCCCGCCTCCTGCCCAGTCATGGCGAGAATCCGGCAAGCGCAGGCCAGCGTCTCCTTCATGGTCCGGCGAGGCGACGCCAGGTGCTTGGCCATATCCTTCGTGGCACGTTCGTCAAAGTAGTCCTTGGATCGCAAGTCCTCAGCCATGTGGTGTGCCTCCTGATCAGTCTTTCTGTCGCAGGATCGCCAGGAAAATATTACCTGGCGATGACACAAAGTATCCTGGGCGACCGCACAAGAAGCCATGCACTGCAGTGCATAGCAGCTATGAGCTGACTAGGCCCGTTTGAGGGCCTGGTCTATCAATGACTCGTCAACACCAAATTGCCGGCACACGGCAACGGAGTCTTGTCCGATCTTCGGCGAATGGCATCGATTCGGTCGTGGCGCATTGATGCCCGGCAAGCTTACGAGCGGCAGCTGACCAAGGGCGCCGGCATTCGTCCAGCGATATGCCCCAGTCGCGAGGACCTGTTCGTTGTTCAGCCACTCACCGTAAGACTGCACACGCTCGACGAGCACTCCCACGTCCTGAAGTGCCTTGAGAAGAGCCGCGGTTGTCCAGGGTTGCGTCAACCGCGCCAGTACTTGCATGAGCACGGCCTCGTTTAGGACTCGGTCCTCGCCGGACTTGAAGCGCGTGTCGTCCGTCAGCGCCGGACGCCCGAGCACCTGGCAGAGCAGGACATAGTGTTCTTCCTTCCGGCAGGAGACAGAAACACCTCCGTCGCAGGTTGGAAGGTATCCGACGGGCCCATAGAAGGACTTGGGTTCGCCTCCGCTGGCATGAAACTCCGCGATCTTCGCACCCTGAAACGCAGCGGCAGACTGCATGAGGCTGAGGTCCAGGTATCCCCCTTTGCCGGTCTGTTGCCGCGAAGCAAGCGCAGCTGTCAAAGAGGAGAACACATACAGACCCGTAACAACATCGGCAGCGACCATGCCTTGGCGCTGGGGCACGCCTTCGGCAGTGCGGTTCATCACCATCATCCCCGAGAAACCCTGGATCAAGGAATCCACTGTCCCGCGCTGACTGTATGGGCCCGTCTGTCCGAACCCAGAAACCGAAACATAGATCACGTCGGGCCGGATCGCCTTCACAGCTTCATGGGAGAAGCCGAGGCGCGATATCACCCCGGGCCTGAAGCTCTCGATGAAGATGTCGCATTGGCTCGCAATCTTCGTCAGGATCTCTCGGCCAGCCGCTGTTTTCAGATCCAGCGCAATCGACTTCTTTCCAAGGTTGTAGTGCCACGAATGCGCGCAGTGGTCCTCGCTTCGGGGGCCCAGCAGTCGCCCCCAGTCCCCTTCGGGAGGTTCCACCTTGACGACCTCCGCGCCATACTGTGCCAGCAACATTGTCGCGTGCGGTCCCGCGATTCCCTGGCTGAGATCACAGACGCGGATCCCCTCGAACGACTGACCCAGGTCCATCGCAGGTCCCTTTCATGGATATCGCCGAACCAGGTGGCTGCCGATCCGTTCATTCAAGATTTCGGTAGTTCCATCCGCATAGCTCGCCATCTTGACCTCTGCCAGCTGCCGGTGCAGTCCATGCTCGCGCGATAGCGCATTTGCCCCCATGCTTTGCATGCAGCGCTCGATGCCTGAGACCGCGCTCGACGTTGCGAATTTCTTTGCGTGCGCGGCCGGGAGCTCAGCGCTCTCGCCGGCGCATATCAGCCGCGCCGCGCGCAGCACGAGCGCATTGGTTGCCTCCAGTTCGTTCGCCACATCGGCCAGCTGCCAGCGCAATCCTTGATGCTCTAGGAGAGGTTTGCCGAACACGGTCCTGCGCTGCCCATAGCTGACTGCCACTTCAAGTGCACGCTCAAGACAAGCCGTCGCCATGGCGGCGACATGCACCCTTGCCCCGTTGATGGCTGCCATCGAACGCTTGAATCCCTCCCCTGGCTGCTCCAGAAGATGATCTTCCGGAACGAAGGCGTCATTGAACCTCAGCCCACCGACACCACTCGCCGTGCCCGCGTCCAGCGGATGAGCGCCCAACCTCTCTGCGCCTCGCTCCCGCAAGGGCACCAGGAACCGTCCAATGCCCTTTGTCCCGGTGCCGGTCTGCGCACCAACCACGGCGAGATCAGAGATCGTCGCGTTGGTGATCCAAGCCTTCTCGCCGTTGAGGATCCAGCCACCCGAGACCTTCTTCGCAGTAGTTTTCATCGCGGCCAGGTCGCTGCCGCCGCCGCGCTCAGTCAGGGCAATACAGGCGACCAGCTTCCCGGACAGAAGATCGCCCAGATAGCGTTCTCTCAACTGCACCGAAGCCTGAGTCGCCATCATTTGGACCATGCTGTGCGAATTGTTCAGGCTGAACGCCGCCGCAAAGGCTGAGCGTGACAAGACCTGCACGACCCGAATCTTCGCCAAGTAGGAGGCCCCTTGGCCACCAAGTTCGCGTGGGGTCTGCAGTCCCTGAAGGCCGAGCGCTGCCCAGCATTGAACGAGCTCTTTAGGAAGTGCGCTCCCAGTCCGATGGGCGTGCTCGGCGAATGGAATCAACTCGGAATCACAGAAGGCCTGCGCCTTTCGGACGAGATCTACTTCCTCTGGTGTCAGGAGGGCATCCCATTCGTCATAGATGCTCGACGCGAGGTTTGCCTCCGATATGGGTCTCATGATCCAAGGGCCTTGGATATGGTCCTCTCTAGCATGTCGAGTCGATCCTGACCCCAGAAGGCTTCGCCGCGAAAAAAGTAGAAAGGAGCTCCGAAGACGCCGCGCTCTATCGCTTCATTCGTGTACTTCATGTAGGTCAGTTCGGTACGAGGATCCTGAGCCGCTTTCAGAATCTTCGTCCCGTCGAACCCCATCTCGTCGCCAATCGACACCAGCGTGGCCGGGTCCTCGGCATTGCGCTCTTCGACCCAGATCGCCCGCATGATGGCTTGGCTCAGGTCCGCGACGTCATGCCCCAACTCTTCCGCCGCTATCACGAACCATGACGGTAGATGCCCCGTGACGCAAAAATACTTTGGTTCGAGGTTGATCGGCATGCCGAGAATCTCGCGAAATCGCTTCATCTCCAGAAGGCGATAGTTCTTCCGTTCCGCCGAGCGGTACGGAAGCTTTATGCCGCCCGTGCGTGCATAGACAGTCGTGAGATCCACCGGACGGTGGTTGACCTTCAGGCCATGACGCTCACCCATGGCCTTCAGGCGTGGGCCTCCGAAGTAGGCCCAGTCAGAATGAATCCAATAGAAGGCGTCGATCGAATCGGTCATCTACCATTCTCCTAGTCGATTGTTTGTTGCTTTCAATCGCGGGCCGACAAAGGCTTCTGCGGATCACCAGACCGGCTTACCACGACACCGTGCCATTGCTGCCGCCAGCGGCCGCTCGAGACGACCAGCCGATCGCATTTCCTTTACTCATCGGGCTTCAAGATGCCTTTCTGAACCAGATGTTCGGCGTCGCGGTAGTCTGCCCGCGCGCGATCCGTGAAGCCCTTCTGGTCGGTCGCCAACACAACGAACGTCGATGCTTCGAGTTGCTTCCTGACTGCGTCACTCATCATCACCTTGTGCACTGCGGTCTGAAGACGGCCGAATACCTCGCTGGACGAACCCTTCGGTGCCACGATGCCGACCCAAGCGGTCGACTCGAAACCGGGCACAGCGCTGTTCATGGTTGGAACACCGGGCAGCGCGGCCAGGGGCTTAGTCGCACCGACCGCCACCGCATTGATCTTCTTCGATTGAATCAGCGGCAGGGCCGCCGTGACCGACACCAGAGCCATGTCAATTTGCCCACCCACCAGCGCCTGCAGGGCGGGGGCCACTCCCGGGAACGGAACGTAAGTCACCTTGGTGCCCATTGCCTGGTGAAGCAGCTCAGGCTTCAGGACGCTGGCTGCGCCGGGCCCAGTAATGGCCTGGTTGAGTGCACCAGGCCTTTCTTTCAACGCCGTGATCAGCTTGGGCAGCGTATCCAGGCCAGATTGCGTGGACGTCGTCAGAACGAGGGGGGAGTAGCCCAGCAACGAGATGTAGTCGAACGATTTGAAGGCATCCCACTTGAAGTTCTTATAGAAGAGATTCGTCGTCGCATGCGTTTCGTAGACTAGCGACAACGTGTATCCGTCAGCCTTGGCACGAGACACCTCGTTGGCGGCTACGTTGCCACCGGCTCCCGCCTTGTTCTCGACGACGATCGGCTGGCCAAGCTCCTGGCCCAATGGAACGCTGATGACGCGCCCCACGAAATCGACCGGGCCACCCGGTGGATAGGGTACGACGAGCCGGATGGGTGCGCTCGGAAAGTCACTTGCCTGCGCGGCCCCCAAAGCGAAGAGCATGAAAAGACCGGCGGCAGCACTCGATTTTATTGACATCCACTTCTCCTAGAGGCTTGCGTTACAAGATGACATGCGGGCGTCGAAACCGTCGCTGCTGACTCCGGCCGAAACGGGGCATTCTGGGCGGGTCGCTCAATCCCACTTGAGGGAGCGTTCAACCGACATGTCTGGATCACTGCATACCTCGATCAGTACCGGTCCCTTGATGCCCATGGCTTGCTCGACGATGGCTGCGGCATCCCTGGCGTGCTCAATCCTGAATCCACGAGCTCCAAATGCCTCGGCAAGCTTCGCGAAGCCGGGATTTGCCAGATCAGTGCCGCTGATGCGATTGGGGAAGTGCCGCTGTTGGTGGGTACGGATCGTTCCGTACGACCCATTGTTGGACACCACCACGCGCAGGTTCAGCTTCCTATCGACTGCGGTAATGAGTTCGTTGCCATTCATGAGGAATCCTCCATCGCCGACAAAGGCGAGAACTTCTCGACCCGGATAGCGCAAGCCAGCCGCTACCCCAGCGGGGACGCCCGTCCCCATGGCTCCGCAAGCCGAGCCGAGCAGCCGATTTGCCGGCGTCATCTTGAAGATGCGGTGAACCCAGGATGCAAAGTTTCCAGAATCGGTCGTCAAGACCGCGTCGCTCTGGGCCAGCCGTGCAAGCGCCATGATCGTGTGGCCCATGACGTCATTCGCCACCACGTTCTCCGGCTGCCACCCGTGTGCACGCTCAGCAGTCTCGCGCACCCGCTTTAGCCATTGGCCGGACACCGATGCCGAGCCACCATGGCGCAGTGCAGCACGCACGAATCCATGCGCCGTTGAGACCATTGGCAATTCTGTCGGAAAGTGACGCCCGATCATGGACGGATCGGGATACACATGAACGAGCTTCTGCGGATTGGCACCTTGTCGCGGGAAGGCGAATCCCAGAGACGACACATCACCCATGCGGCTGCCGATCGCGACAAGCAGGTCAGCTTCGCTGAAGAGGGCCGTATGGGCGGGCGAGGTGAAGAAGCTCAGCTGACCAATCCAGTGAGGATCTGTGTTCGAGAACTGGTCCTGGTTCTTGTTGGTGAGGGCGATGGGAATACCCCACCGGCTGACGAGCTCCTGGAGGTCGCTGCGGAATTCCTGGGTCCGGCATTCCCCGCCCACGATCAGGATCGGGCGGCTGGCCTTGGAAAGCAGCTCGTGCACGCGCGCCGCGTCCTCCAGCCTCGCCTCCGACAGCGCCAAGCCATGGACCCGCGCGGGCTGCCGGTCGACCAGCTCGTTCAAGATGTCCTCGGGCAACTCCACCGCGACCGGACCAGGGGTTCCCGACGCAGCTGCAGAAAAGGCTCGAGCCATTACTTCGCCGGCGCCGGCCGCCCTGTCGATACGTCCCGACCATTTCAGCAAACCAGAGAACGCTTTTGAGGAGTCGATTTCTTGAACGGCACCCCTGCCCAGGTTTGGCGTTTCGACCTGGCCGATCAAAAGGATCAGTGGAGCCGCTTCTTCGGCCGCGACGTGTACTCCGATCGCGGCATTGAACGCCCCGGGCCCCCTGCTTGCCATGACGATGCCGGCGCGGCCGCTCAGCTTGGCGTCTGCGATCGCCGCCAAGGCAGCAGACCCTTCGTGGCGGCATGTCACCAAATCGAAGTCGTGCCGCGCGTGAAGCGCGTCAAGGAGCGCCAGAAAACTTTCACCGGGAACGCTGAACGCACGGTCCACACCATGCGCGACCATGCTGTCAACGATTGCCTCGGCAACTCGATACGTCATGACTGTCCTTTTACGGCGCGTTCACGTTGACAACCAGACGGCCTCGGATCTCGCCCTGCATGAGTCTTGCGGCGGCGTCAATCGCCTGTGCCAGTGGGATCTCGCCCGCAATGTCTTCCAGGATCGGGCCATGCAGGTCCCGGGCCAGCCGTTCCCAGGCTGCGACGCGATCTGCCTTTGGACGCATCACGCTATCGACACCGATGAGGCTTACGCCACGAAGGATGAAGGGCGCGACCGAGCCAGGCAGATCGAGCCCCTGAGCCATGCCGCACGCAGCGACCACGCCGTTGTATCGAAGCTGCGCGCATACGTTGGCCAGCGTGTGGCTGCCAACCGAATCCACGGCGGCGATCCAGCGCTCCTTCTGCAGCGGCTTGCCCGGTTCGCTCAACTCGCTGCGATCGATCAGGTCACTTGCACCAAGGCGCCGCAGATAGTCAGACTCATTGAGCCGCCCCGTGGACGCGGTGACTTTGTATCCAAGGTTCGCCAGGAGGGCGACCGCAACGCTTCCTACGCCACCATTCGCACCTGTCACGAGCACCGGCCCATCCGCCGCCTTCAGCCCATGCCACTCCAGGGCCATCACGCACAGCATCGCGGTATACCCCGCAGTACCGATCGCCATGGCGTCTCTGGCGCTGAAACGCTTCGGGAGAGGAATCAACCAATCGCCCTTCACGCGCGCCCGCTGTGCGAGTCCGCCCCAGTGCGTTTCGCCAACTCCCCAGCCGTTGAGTACCACCGGGTCGCCAGGCTTGAATTCGGGATGGTCGCTCTGCTCTACCACCCCGGCGAAGTCGATGCCCGGCACCATGGGAAAGCTCCGGACAACTGGGCCCTTTCCGGTGATAGCCAGCCCGTCTTTGTAGTTCAGCGTGCTGTATTCGATCCGGACTGTGACGTCTCCCGCAGGCAGGCGGCTCTCATCAATCTCACCCAGCGAGGCGCGGTAGCCTTCCGCGTCCTTTTCCACAACGATGCCTTTGAACATGTTTTCGTTCCAACAAGAGATTAGTGATCCGCTGCGCTGCGGGGCGAGGCCTGGGCGCGCACACCCAGGCTGGACAGAAATGCCTCGATGAAGGTCACCAGGGGACGGTCCGTCTGAACAAGCCTGGCTCGAAGCACGGCCCCTTCCCAAGCGATCCAGAAGAATTCGGCGAGCTGCTCGACGTTCAATGTTGCGGGGATAGTTCCTGCGGCTTGAGCCTCCTTGAGGCAGCGCGCCACCCGCTCCTGCCAACCGACAAGAATTGCGTCAAGCCGTTCGCGAAACCCTGAAGGAAGCGCACCCAACTCCTGGCTCAGATTGCCGACCAGACATCCCCGTGTGAAGCGGTGCTTGCGCATGCCTCTGGATGCATCGGCGATGAAGTCGGCAAGCCGATCAAGCGGTGCGCGTTCCTGGTTCAACAACCATCGATCGAGCTTTCGCTTGAAGTAGTCGTCGTAGGCGTCCATCACTGCCGCTCCGAACGCATCCTTGTTCTCGAAGTAGTGATAGAACGAGCCCTTGGGCACAGTCGCCCGCTTCAGCACGGCATCCAAGCCGGTCGAACTGAAACCCTGCTCGGTGAGCAGTTCCATCCCGCACCGAATCAGCACATCGCGCGTCGCCGCATACGCCGGTGACGGTCGCCGTCCGCGCGCCACGGCCATCCTGGGTTTTTCATTCATTCGTCAATTCTAGACCGATCGACTAGGAAGTACCTACAGTTTTTTCCGGGCAGACGCGCATCCTCAAGAACTGCACCAACATGCGCCCATACACGCCCTGACACTGTGCAAGTGGCGGTTTCATCGCAGAGAAATGGGCGTGAGATCCACGATCTCGCCGGTTTCATCGTGGGCCCGACTCTTGCTCGCAAACCCTAGGACGAGTCCTAATTGACACAATGTGTCCTTGACCGCAATACTTTCATCACCTCCTCACCTTTTGCAGAAGGAAGCCCAATGAAGCTCAACTCAATCAGAAAATGGCTTGTCGCCGCCGGCGTCGCCTGCCTGGCTATCGCGCCGGCGCTGGCGGACGAGCCGTATCCGTCGAAGCCGATCAAGCTCGTTGCGGCTTTCCCGCCCGGTGGGCCCACGGACATCATTGCCCGCGTCATCGCACAAGCACTGGGCAAGGAACTCAATGGCACGATCATCATTGACAACCGCGCCGGCGCCGGCGGTGTCATCGGCGCCGACGCTGTAGCCAAGTCGAAGCCGGACGGCTATACCCTGCTCGTTGCGGTCGAATCCTCGCAGACGCGCGGTCAAGCCCTGAATCCGACCCTGTCCTATGACCAGCTCAAGGACTTCGCCTATATCAGGAACGTCGCCAAGCAGCGCAATCTGGTCGTTGTGAATCCCGACGCCTCGGTCAACAGCATCAAGGAACTGATTGCCTTCGCCAAGGCGAACCCCGGCAAACTGAACTTCGGAGGCACTTTCGGCGCTACGTCGCATATCGGCGGCACGCTCTTCGACGCGCGCAACGGCACGCAGCTGACCTTCGTGAACTACAAGGGCGGGGCGCAGCCCATCACGGACCTCATGGCCGGCGTGGTGCAGGTGGGCTTCTTCACCGAGGCGACAGTCGCCCAGCACATCCGCGCCGGAAAAATCAAGGCCCTTGCGGTCGCCGCGCCGGAGCGCTCGCCCGCATTCCCGGATCTTCCGACTATCCAGGAAGCCGGCAGCAAGCCGATCGACCTTTCCCCTTGGTTCGGCATTGCGGCTCCTGCGGGCACTCCGGGCCCAGTCATCCAGAAGCTGGCGGCGGCGCTCGACAAGGTTGTGAGGAATCCAGAGTTTCTTGGGCAGCTGGAGACGCTCGGTGCCGTTCCGGTGAAGGAGTCGACACCCGATCTCTACACCAGGCAGGTGGCCAAGGAGATCGTGTTCTGGAACGATTGGGCGAAAACGCTGACGACTCCCTTGGCCCGCTGAGCGACTGCCGAGTATTCGAAACCGATGAACTTCTACGACCTCTACGACGAGAGACTGTCCGCGGCGGAGCGAGCGCTCGTCCAGGCTGCCAGCGACTTCTGCCGCGGCGAATTCAGTGCCCACCTCCTGGAGTCGCACACGCAGGGTCGCGCCTACGACGCTTCATGGATCGACAGGTGGGCAAAGGAAGGCTTCCTGGGGCTTCAAACGCCAAGGGAATTCGGTGGCCACGATGCCTCGTTCATCTGCAAGATCCGCGTGGCGCAGACGATGGCGGAACATGGCTTTGCCGCCGCCTTTGCCATCAACAATCTGCAGGGCTCCGTGACCCGCGTGGCGCGCTTCGGTTCCGAGAAGCAACGTGCCGAGCTCCTCGACGGCATGCTGAGCGGGCGAACGCTGTGCGCCCCCGCCATGTCGGAGCCCGATGGCGGCAGCGACCTGGCCGCACTGAAGACGAAGGCGCGGCGCGTGGACGGCGGATGGCTGATCAGCGGCACGAAGTCGTGGATCACCAACGGTTCGATCATCCAGTGCGCAAACCTGCTCGCAAGAGTTGACCCTCTCGGCGCGGAAGCCGGCGACATCGCGTCTTTTCTGGTGCCGCTGACCGATGGACCGACGCTTCGCAGGGAAGAGCTTGTCATGCCGGGCGCCCTGTCCTTCCGGCTGGCATCCCTGGTTTTTCAGGATCATTTCGTTCCCGACTGGTGCCTCTTCGACCCGCCGGGGCAGGCGTTCAAGTCGTCGATGGCATCGGTCAATGCCGCACGCGTCCATGTCGCGGCGATGTGCGTCGCCTCTGCCAGGGCGGCCTTGGCAGAGACGGTCGGCTACGCGGAATCAAGGCAAGCCTTTGGCAAGCCGCTGCTCAAGCACCAGGGATTCGGATGGGAGCTCGCGGAGGTCTCCTTGCGCCTGGAAGCGGCCAATGCACTCGTCCTGCGCGCAGCGATTGCCGTGCAAACAGGAAAGGCGGCACTGACGCTGGCCGCTCAAGCAAAAAAGTTCGCCGTCGACGTGGCCGTCTGGGCACTCGACCAGTGCCAGCGCGCAATGGGGGCCACCGGCGCCAGCGCCGATCACCGCCTTGCCATGCTGTCGAGCGAAACGCGGCTGGCGGCATTTGGCGATGGCACCAGCCAGATGCTGCTCGACCGCATCGCCAAGGGCCTGGCCAAAGACTATGGGCCTTCGCCCGCGCAAAAGGAATCTGATCGATGAGAAATGTGGTCGTCAAGGATGCGAACGCCGCAGTCAGCGGTTTGCGCGACGGAGATACGGTGATGGTCGGAGGCTTCGGCGGCGCAGGCGTTCCGCGCGGAATGATCGAGGCGGTGCTGGACCTGGGCGTGCGCGAACTGACCGTCATCTCCAACAATGCAGGCTCCGGCGGCCAGGATCTTTCGCTGTGGTTCGGTGCACGCATCGTCCGGAAGATCGTCTGCTCCTACCCGCGAAGTGCGGACGTGTTCGCCGATCAATACCGGGCCGGCGAGGTCGAACTCGAGCTGGTTCCGCAGGGCACGCTGGTCGAGCGCATCCGCGCCGGGGGCGCAGGCCTCGGCGGATTCCTCACCCCCACGGGTGTGGGCACCGTGTTCGAAAAGGGCAAGCAGAAAGTCGTGGTCGATGGCCGCGAGTTCCTTCTGGAGAAGCCCTTGCGCGCTCAGTTCTCGCTGCTCAAGGGCCGGCAGGCCGATGTGCTCGGCAACCTCAACTACAGCAAGACGGCACGGAATCACTCGGTCGTGATGGCCACCGCCGGCGAGGTGGTTGCAGTGGAAGTCGACGAACTCCTGGAACCCGGCGAGCTCGACCCGGAGGGCATCATCACGCCCTGCATCTTTGTCGACCGCGTATTTCTCTCGAGGCACGCATGAACTCGCTATCCAGACTGGAACTCGCACGCCTGGTCGCCAACCAGCTTCCGAAACAAGGATTCGTCAACCTCGGCATCGGAGCGCCGACGAGCGTGGCGGACTATCTTCCCTCCGATACCTCGGTCATGCTTCACAGCGAAAACGGCATTCTCAACGTCGGGCCCAAGCCAGCCGAGGGAGAGGAAGACCCGGACCTCATCAATGCCGGGAAGATGCCCGTCACGCTCGCCCGTGGCGGATCTTTCTTCGACTCGAGCTTGTCGTTTTCAATGATGCGCGGAGGGCATCTCGACATCGCCATCCTGGGTGCTTTCCAGGTGTCCCAGCACGGCGACCTGGCCAACTGGAGCACCGGCGATCTGAACGGTGCGCCTCCGGCTATCGGCGGAGCCATCGATCTCGCCGTGGGAGCAAAGCAGATATGGGTGATGATGGAGCACACCACGCGCGACGCCCAGCCGCGCCTGATCGAGCGTTGCACCTTACCGCTCACGGCGGTGGGGGTCGTGGCCAAGGTGTTCACGAACCTGGCGATCATCGACATTACCGGCAATGGATTCGTCGTGCAGGCGCTTTTCGAGGGCGCATCGCTTGAATCCGTGCAGCAACTCACCGGGGCGCCGCTGAAGCCGGCGCCGACGCTGCGGCGATTCTCTTCGGACGGGGTTCTGACGCCGCCCCGCTGAGGCGGGAGCCAGCGTGCCGGGCGCGAACCGCGCCTCTTTCGGACCTATGCGGTGGCGGCAATCACGACGAGGGCCGAAGCCGGTTCATCGGTGAGCGCCGTCAGCTTGTGCGGAATCGTGGAGTCGAACTGCACACAGTCGCCGGGCTCCAGGCGCTCCTTGCGTGCCCCGATTTGCATCTCGATGTGGCCGGTCAGCACAAAGAGGATTTCTTCGCCCTCATGGTGGCTCATGATCCGGCCGCGCTTCTGCGTTTTTCCCGGCCGCACGATGAATGCCCGCATCACGCGATCGTTGCGCAGCCCTGCGACCAGCGAGAGATGCGTCGTAGGATCTCCCGCGATAGATCCATTGCCCCGGACGATGGAAACGACGTCTTCCTCCGACTGTTGCCCGAAGAGCCGGTCCACCGTCACACCCAGGGCCTTGGCAATATTGAGCGCCGACTCGATCGAGGGCGTGGATACGCCGCGCTCGATCTTTGACAAATAGCTGCGCGTCAGCCCTGAATCTCGAGCGAGATTCTCTAGCGTCAGCCCGCTTTGGACGCGCAGGTACTTCAGGTGTAGTGCCAAGGCTTTGAACGGGTTCAGGTCAGGCTGCTCTGCTGCCCGGAACCCACTGGAAATTGCTGCGGGGCCCGATTCTGGCACGAGTATCTCGACCGTCGTCTCGACCGGGCGCGGCGCGGCATGCCTGCTGCGTTCCAGAGCCACGGCCTACAGATCGAGCACCAGGCGCGGCCCTGCGCACCCCGCAACGCATACGATCACTTCATGTGCGCGCTCCTGAGGACTCAGCACACGATCGTGATGGATCGGCGGCCCTTCGATCCAGCGCGTGCGGCAAGCGCCGCAGATGCCACCAGCGCACGACACCGAGAGATCGGTATCCGCCGCTTCCAAGGTGGCCAGAAGGCCGACCTCGGGCCGGACCACCAATTCGCGTCCGCTCCTGGCCAGCACCACGCTGTAGGGTCGTGCCTTCAGGGCAGGAACCAACTTCGGTGCGGTGAATCGCTCCACATGCTTGCGGCTTTCGGGCCATTCAGCGACGGCAGACTCGAATGCATCGAGCATCCCCGCGGGTCCGCAGCAAAATGCCTTCGCGTCCTGGCCAAAGGCCTCCAGGAGGGATGGGATGTTTGGCGGACCGACCTCGAGCGTGTTGTAGAGATGGACACGTCCGCCCTTGACCGCTGGCCCCAGCATGTCGATCAGGCTCGGATGGCCCATGCTGGCCCAGTGCAGCTCGTAGTTCGTCTTCCCCTCGCGCTCCAGCGCCAGAATCGCAGAGACGAACGGCGTCACGCCTATTCCGCCAGCAACAAAGATGTTCATCCCGGTGGGCGAGAGCTCCAGCCCGCTTCGAGGCACCGAAACACCGATCACTTCGCCGGCACGGACCTCGTCGTGTATGTGACGGGACCCGCCGCGCCCCTCCTCTTCGCGCTTGACTGCAACAACGTATCTCCTGCAGTCGGCGGGATCGTTGCACAACGAATAGGTGCGTACGAGCCCATTGGCCAAATGGAGGTCGATGTGCGCTCCGGGCCTGAACGCAGGCAAGCGCCAACCGTCCTGATCTGTCAATACCAGCCGCTTGACGCCCGGCAGGGGCTCATCGATTTCCCGAACGACAGCTTGGAGATGCTTGATCGCCTTCGGCATGTCACACCTCTCGGACGGCGTCGCCCACGCGGATGACGCCGCCTTTCAGAATCCGGCAGTTGAGCCCTGACCTGTTGATCAATGGATCGAACACGGCCTTGCCGAGGATCTCCTCGATGTGGCGGCACGGCGTGGACAGCCGGGTTGCCTTGAGAAGCGTTTCCCCCACCCAGAACTGGCGGCCGACGAGATGATTGAGCGGCACACCTTGTACGGTCACGTTTCTTCGATGCTCCTCAGGCAGCATCTGGATTTTTGCATCGCGTGCCAGGGCTTCGAGCGTCTCGATCTCGAACAGCGTGATCTGTCGTCCCTCCTCTGGCTTGTGGGAGTAGAAGCCGGACTCCCGGCCGATCATGTACCGGTCCCCCTCGATGCCCTTGCCGGCCACGAGCATCAGCTCGTCGAACGCCTCCATGGGAAGGAAGGCTCGGGGCGTGACGTGCAGATTTCGAACGACCCCCGTCCAGGCAGGAACGACTTGCCGTTCTTCGAGCTGCGGTGGGTGGTCTGCGGCAGTAGGCATGTAGACGCTCCTTGCTCCTTGATAGCTGTGATCCAGCCGGTCTGATGAACGAACGTCATTATAGGACACTTTGTGTCCTATGAAACTCACCAAAGCGTCTCAGGGTCGATACGACCGAATCCGGCATCGGTACACGAAAACTGGTCTCGCTGTGTCCGGGGTCAAGCGCGCCGCTGCCAAGAACGTCCTTGTCGACCTGATCGAGCATGACGCGCGCCGTCTCAGCCA
The DNA here is from genome assembly GCF_964253985.1 of Variovorax sp. LjRoot290. Lineage (NCBI taxonomy): Bacteria > Pseudomonadati > Pseudomonadota > Betaproteobacteria > Burkholderiales > Comamonadaceae > Variovorax > Variovorax sp. LjRoot290. The sequence continues at coordinate 665,455 of NZ_CAXURW020000002.1, forward strand.
TCGTCACGGCCCGCGGTGCTGCGCCCTCGTGGAGGTGTACTGCAGCAGCTGCAGGAGGCTTTCGGTCAGATGCGAGAGACCTGCGCGATCGGCGTGCCCGTACACCACGAAGTCAGGCCGCATCAGAACAACATCGGCATCCAGCGACTTCAGAAAGGGAGCATATACGCCGTCGACATCCAGCACATGATTGCCCTGGCTCGCGCCCGACGGCGGCGCCAGCTCGACGAGCCGGACGCCGACTGCCCGAAGCGCGGCCCTGAGGGCGACCGGCATTTTCGTCTGTGACCTCGGCGCTTGCGACTAGGGCGAAATTGAACCCCATCAGCGTCCTTTGTCCTTGAAGAGGCCGACAAAGAGATTTCGGATCCAGTAGTGCGCCGGATCCAATTCGAAGCGGCGGCTCCAGTGGATCGACACCGTGAAGGTGCTGCGGGGAAGCTCCGCCGGAAGCACCGCGTAACGCTTCGGCTCGATGAACCTGCGCGCGATCGCCTGCGGCATCACCACGGCGAAATCCGTGCGCGCAATGATGGCCGGCAGCGCAAGGAAGTGCGCCGAGTTCAAGACCAGCCTGCCATCAAGGCCGAGCTGCTGCAGGATGCGGAAGGTCTCCGAGTGCGAGCGGACGGCCACGTATTCCAGGCGCCGCAAGTCCTGGATCGTCATGCGCACATCCGACGCGTTCGAGGCCTTCGCCATCGGATGTCCGGCCCGCACCACCACCGCATAGCGGTCGCGCAGCAACTCGACGCGCTCCGTTCCGCTGACCGAAGGCAGAAAGCCGAGCGCGAAATGAATGGCCCCGGTCTCGAGGGCATCGGCGATCTCCCCGTGCGGCAGCGGGGTCGTATGCACCCGCATGCCCGGTGCCTGGCGGTGCAAGGCCGCCATCAGTTCCGGCAGCAACCGGGCCTCGCCGATGTCGTTCATGTGCAGCCGAACGGTCATGCGCGAGCGCGACGGATCGAACGTGTCTTCGTCTCGCAGCACATCCTCGATGGCGGCCACGGCCGGCTGCACGACGCTTGCCAGCCGCTCCGCCCGCAGCGTCGGCCGCATGCGCCCGTTGGCGCGCACGAACAGCGCATCGCCCAGGGCGAGCCGCAGTCGCGTCAACCCTTGGCTGGCTGCCGGCTGGGACAGTCCCAGCGCATCGGCAGCGCGGCTGACGCTACCCAGGCGGTACACCGCTTCGAACAGGCGAAGCAGGTTCATGTCCAGTTTTTCACTATGCATACTGCTTATTTTCTTCTAGACATTTCATTGTATTGATGGATATGGCGGCAGCCGCAAAACTGCGGGATTCACCAAGGAGCATTCATGGATCAACGCGTCAAGCCGCTCGCGCAAGTAAACCTCGCGGCGGGCAGTCCCCTGACCGTGCGGGATGCCGTTTTCAGGCTGCTGCGCGCGTTTGGCATGACCAGCGTGTTCGGCAACCCCGGTTCGACGGAACTGCCGTTGTTCATCGATTTCCCGGAAGATTTCCACTACGTGCTCGGGCTGCAGGAGTCCGTGGTCGTGGGCATGGCGGATGGGTACGCGCAGGCCACGCACAACGCGGCGTTCGTCAATCTGCACTCCGCCGCCGGCGTCGGCCATGCGATGGGCAACATCTTCACGGCCTTTCGCAACCGCACGCCGCTGGTGATCACGGCCGGTCAGCAAGCGCGGTCGATCCTGCCTTTCGAGCCCTTCCTCGGCTCCACGCAGGCGCCCGAGTTGCCGAGGCCCTACGTGAAGTGGAGCGTCGAGCCGGCGCGAGCCGAAGACGTCCCGCTGGCGATTGCGCGCGCCTACTACATCGCGATGACGCCGCCGCGCGGCCCCGTGCTGGTGTCGATCCCGTCGGACGACTGGGACGTCCAGACCCTGCCGGTCGATGCGCGAGAAGTCAGCCGCCACCTGCGCCCGGATCCGGACCTGCTCGCGCGCATCGCTGAGGCGATCGATGGCGCCCGCTCCCCAGCCTTCGTGGTCGGTGCTGCGGTTGATCGCGATGAGGCCTGGAACGAGGCGGTCCAATTGGCCGAGCGGCACAACGCGCGTGTGTATGTCGCGCCCATGTCGGGCCGATGCAGTTTCCCGGAAGATCATCCGCTGTGGGGAGGCTTCCTGCCGCCGATGCGCGAGCGCATCGTCGAGCGCCTCGCCGGCCACGACCTGGTATTCGCGCTCGGCGCGCCAGCGTTCACCTACCATGTCCCAGGCCACGGGCCGCACCTGCCTGAAGGAACCGAGTTGGTGCAGCTGACAGACGATCACCAGGTCGCAGCCTGGGCGCCGACCGGAACCTCCGTGGTCGGCAGCATCCGCCTGGGATTGCTCGATCTGCTCGAGTGCAGCACGCCGCTCGATCGTCCGGCACCACCCGCCCATGTGCGGCCGCCGCGCGTCGCAGAGCCCGAGCCCGGCGAACGCCTGCCGGTTGCGTGGGTTCTGCAGACGCTGGCCGACGTGCGCGCGCGCGACAGCATCCTGGTCGAGGAAGCACCCAGCGCGCGCCCGGTCATGCACGGCCATCTGCCGATCTTCGAGTCGGGAACCTTCTACACCATGTGCAGCGGTGGCCTGGGCTTTGGTCTTCCGGCCGCGGTCGGGGTGGCGCTGGGCAAGCCGGGCGCACGGGTCATTGCGCTGGTGGGCGATGGCTCGGCGATGTACGCCATCCAGGCGCTGTGGAGTGCAGCGCAATTGGCCTTGCCGGTGACGATCGTGATCCTGAAGAACCGCCGCTACGCGGCGCTGTATGAGTTCGCCCGCATCTTCGGCTACCGGCCCGACGAGCATGTTCCGGGCACCGACCTGCCCGATCTCGATTTTGTTGCGCTGGCTGGCGCGCAAGGCATGAAAGGGCTGCGCGTCGAAACGGCTGAGCAGCTGCGTCCGGCATTGCGCCAGGCCTTGGACTCGACTGCACCGATGCTGGTCGAGGTCGAAGTGGCCTGACGGTTTTTCGCTTTTCCCCAACTACTAAGGAGACCAGACCATGGGCACGATATCGATGTTGATCAACGGCGAGTCCCGGCAGGCCGAGAACAATGCCACATTCGAACGCCGCAACCCGCTCGACGGTACGGTGGCCACCATCGCACCCGCCGCCACGACAGCTGACGCTGTGGCCGCGGTCGAGGCAGCCGCTGCCGCATTTCCGGCCTGGTCCCGCACCGGCCCGGGCGAACGCAGGGCGCTGCTGTTGAAGGCGGCACACGCCATCGAAGCCAAGGCGCAGGCCCTGACGGATGCAATGGCGGCGGAGACCGGCGCCGCCGCTCCGTGGGCGGGCTTCAACGTGCATCTGGCGGCCGGCATGCTGCAGGAAGCTGCCGGCATGACGACCCAGATCGGCGGCGAGGTCATCCCCTCCGACGTGCCTGGCAGCCTGGCGCTGGGCCTTCGCCGCCCGGCCGGTGTGGTACTTGGCATCGCCCCATGGAATGCACCGGTGATCCTCGGCGTGCGTGCGATCGCCACACCACTGGCGTGCGGCAACACGGTGGTCTTCAAGGGCTCGGAGCTCAGCCCGGCCACGCACGGCCTGATCGTCGAGGCGTTCAAGGATGCGGGCTTACCGCCCGGGGTCGTCAACTTCGTGACCAATGCACCGGCGGATGCAGCCGATGTGGTCGAAGCGATCGTGGCGCACCCGGCACTGCGCCGGGTGAACTTCACGGGCTCCACCCGCGTCGGCAGGCTGATCGCGCTGACTTGCGCCAAATACCTGAAGCCGGCTGTGCTGGAGCTGGGCGGCAAGGCCCCGCTCGTCGTGCTGGACGATGCCGACCTCGATGCCGCAGTCAACGGTGCGACCTTCGGCGCCTTCGCCAACAGCGGCCAGATCTGCATGAGCACCGAGCGCATCGTCGTGGACCGCCGCATCGCGGACGCCTTCGTCGACAGGCTCGCCGCCAAGGCCACGCAGCTGCCGCTGGGCGATCCGCGCAAGGGGCCGGTGGTGCTGGGTTCGGTGGTCGATGCGAGCACCGTCGAGCGCTGCAACGCGCTGATCGACGATGCGCTCGCCAAGGGGGCGAAACTCGTGTGTGGCGGCAAGGCCGAGAACACGCTGATGCCGGCGACGCTGCTCGACCATGTGACGCCGCAGATGCGCATCTACCATGAAGAGAGCTTTGGGCCCGTGAAGCCGGTGGTGCGTGTCGACGGCGTCGATGAGGCGGTGCGCGTGGCCAACGACAACCCCTACGGCCTGTCTGCTGCCGTGTTCGGGCGCGACATCGCCCGTGCCTGGGAGGTGGCCAATCGCATCGACTCGGGCATCTGCCACGTGAACGGCCCGACCGTGCACGACGAGGCGCAAATGCCCTTCGGGGGGGTCAAGGACTCGGGCTACGGCCGGTTCGGCGGCAAGGCCGGCATCGACGCCTTCACCGAGCTGCGGTGGCTCACGGTGCAGACCACCGACCGCCACTATCCGTTCTGATGAAGCGCAGGAGACAGCTCATGAAATCCCTGCTCGCAACCGCGGCGCTGGCCCTCGGCCTCGGACCGTGCGCCATCGCCCAGGCCCAGGACTGGCCGAAGCAGCCGATCAAGATCATCGCCAACTTCGCCCCCGGCGGCGCGGCCGACCAGCTGGCCCGCGCGATCGGCGCGCCGCTGCAGGAAGCGCTCGGGCAACCGGTGCTAGTCGAGAACAAGGGCGGCGCCGGGGGCAACCTCGGTGGCGAGTTCGTCGCCAAGTCACCCCACGATGGCTACACGCTTCTGATGAGTTCCGGCGGCATGGTGTCGATCAATCCGCACCTCTACGCGAAGATGCCCTTCGATCCGGCGAAGGATCTGGTCCCGGTCGCGTCCGTTGCACGCGTGCCGTTCTACCTGGTGGTTCGTGCCGACAGCGCGATCAAGGACTTCAAGGGCTTGATCGCCGACCTGAAGGCGAACCCCGACAAGCGATCGTTCGGTTCGCCCGGCAACGGGAGTTCGCCCCATCTCGCGGCCGAAATGATGAAGGCACGGACAGGGACCACGGCGGTGCACGTGCCGTACCGTGGCGCAGCACCCGCGCTGACGGACCTGCTGGGCGGCCAGATCGACTTCCTCTTCGATCCGGGAATCAGCATCCAGCACGTCAACACCGGCAAGCTGCGCATGCTGGCGGTGGCAAGCCTCAAGCGCGCGCCCCAGATGCCCGACGTGCCCACGCTCGATGAACTCGGCCTCAAGGGTTTCGACGCCGATGCTGTGTTCGGCCTCTACGCGCCCGCCGGCACGCGGCCGGCCGTGATCCAGCGGATCAATGCCGAAGTCAACCGCGCGCTGGGATTGCCGGCCGTCAGGACAACCATCGAAACCCTCGGCAACGTGCCGGAGCCGCTGACGCCCGCAGCCTTCGGCGACAAGGGCGCGGCCGACTTCAAGCGGCTGGGCGCCGTGATCCGGGAGCGCGGGATCCGCGCCGACTGATGCATGAAGAAGAAAGACAGCCGATGACCGCCACGCCCCGGCCTGCAGCCGGCCACCCTCCCCTCATCGCCACGGATGTCCTGATCGCCGGCGGCGGCCCTTGTGGCCTGATGCTCGCCAACGAACTCGGCCGACGCGGCATCCGCTGCCTGCTGGTCGACGCCAAGCCGGGCACGGCCTTCAACCCGCAGGCCAATGCGACCCAGGCCCGAACGATGGAGCATTTCCGCCGGCTCGGCTTCGCGCACGAGATCCGCGCGTTGGGCCTGCCTGCCGATCACCCGACGGACATTGCGTACTTCACGCGCTTCGCCGGCCATGAGCTGGCGCGCATCAGCCTGCCCACGGCCGCCGAGGCCGCCGTCAAGGTCAAGACGATGACTGGGTCCTGGAGCGCCGCCGAGCTGCCGCATCGCGTGTCGCAGAAGTTCGTCGAGGAAGCCCTGCGCCGCCATGCGCAGGCCTGGCCATCCACCGATGTGCGCTATGGCTGGCGGCTGGAACGGTTCAGCGATGACGGTGGTTCGGTGAGCGCCACGGTGCAGCCCAGCGACGGAGGTCCGGCGCAGGACGTACTCGCGAAATTCCTGATCGGTGCCGACGGCGCGCGCAGCTTGGTCCGGCAACAGCTGGGCATCGAGTGGGGCGGCGTCACCGGCATCCAGCGCGAGTTCATGGGGGGCAAGATGTTTGCCATCTACCTGCGCGCGCCCCATTTCCTCTCCGTACTGCACCATCCCAAGGCCTGGATGTACGTAGCGGTCAACCATGAACGGCGCGCCTTCATGGCCTCGGTGGACGGGGTGTCCGAGTACGCCTTCCATGCGGCGCTGCGCCCCGGCGAAGATGCCGAGGGCTGGACCGAGGCCGATGCACGCCGCGTCTTCGCCGAGGCGGTAGGCGTCGATGTACCGATCGAGATTCTTTCGATGGGCACCTGGCTCGCCGGACATGCGCTGGTGGCCCAGCGCTTCCAACGGGGCCGGGTCTTCATCGCGGGCGACGCGGCCCACCTGTTCACGCCCACCGGCGGGCTGGGCTACAACACGGCCGTCGAAGACGCGGTCAACCTGGGCTGGAAGCTCGCAAGCGTGATCCGCGGCCAGGCACCGCTGGCGCTGCTCGACAGCTACGAGGCCGAGCGCAGGCCCCTGGCCGAACGCAACACCGGCTATGCGCGCAAGTTCGCCGACTCGGTGGGGCTCTTCGCGGCAAAGCCCGAACTGGAAGAGACCTCCGCGCGGGGCGATGCCGAGCGCAAGCTCGCGGGACTGCACTTCGATGCGCATGCGCGGCTCGAATTCAATATCCCGGGCGTGACCTTCGGCGGCCGGTACGACGGCTCGCCGATCATCCTCCGCGATGGGGCCGCGCTGCCGCCGGACGAGCCGAATGCCTACACACCCACCGCCAGTCCGGGCGGCCGGCCACCGCACGCGTGGCTCGATGACGGGCGCTCGCTGTTCGACCTGTTCCACGCCGAATGGACCCTGCTCGCGCTGGGGCCCGATGCCCCCGCTACCGAGGCCTTCGAAGCGGCGGCCCGGCATCTGGAAATGGAACTGCGCGTCGTGCGGCTGGCGCAGCCGCTCCTGCGCGAACTCTATGAAGCGCCGCTGGCGCTGATCCGTCCAGACCAGATCGTGGCGTGGCGCGGTACGGCCGCAGACGATGCAGCAAGCGTGCTGTCTCGCGTCACGGCCCGGTCGTGCCGCGCAGCGCCGCATGCCGCTTCAACACATTCAACAATTTCCGTCGATGCGACGAGAGGAGATCCGTCATGAAAGCCACCACCCTGCCTCTTCGGCTTTCGGCCCTTGCAATGGTCCTGGCAATCGCTCCCTCGGCCTTCGCGCAAGCCTGGCCCACCAAATCGGTTCGCCTGGTGGCGGCATTTCCGCCGGGCACGCCGGGCGACGTGATCGCCAGGTTGATACAGCCGGCGCTGCAGACCGCATGGAATCAGCCGGTCGTCATCGAGAACAAGACGGGCGCAGGAGGCAACCTGGCCGCCGGAGAAGTGGCGCAGGCCAAGGACGAGCACACCCTGCTCGTCGGGCCCGACACGATCCTCACCATCAATCCCCACCTGTACAAGAAGCTGAGCTTCAATTTGCGGACTTCGCTCAAGCCCGTGACCTACTTCGCCAGCTTCAACCAGACGCTGGCGTGCAACCCGTCCGCCGGAATCACATCGCTCGCCAAGTTCGTCCAGCTCCCCCCGACGCGGCTGTACGCCTCCGGCGGCGCCGGGACACCAAGCCACATGGCAATGGAGATGTTGCTGGCGACGACCGGAACCAAGCTCACCCATGTTCCCTACAAGGGTCCCGGCCCGGCCGCGCAGGACGTGATGGGGGGCCATGTGGACTGCGGCTTCATCGTCTCCTCCATCGTCCTGCCGCATGTCCAGAGCGGGCGGCTGCGCGCGATTGCCGTTTCCGGCAAGGAACGATCGGGCCTGCTGTCCGAGGTTCCGACGATCGCCGAGAGCGGACATCCCGGCTTCGATGCCACCTTCTTCGAGACTCTGATGGCACCGTCGAGCCTGCCGGTCGCCACGGTCGAGAAGATCCAGCGCGACGTGCGTGCCGCGCTCCAGGCCCCCGCCGTGAAGTCACGGCTGGCGGAGATGGACCTGCGTGTAGAGGGCTATAGCACGCAGGAGGCGCAACGGCGCAGCCAGGAGGATTTTGCCAAGTGGGGTGCGGTCGCGCAGCGGACCCAACTGCAGCTGGACTGAAGGAGAGCCATCATGCGCAATCTGAACCATCACACCATCACCGAAGCCGTGCTTGCGCGGCAGGCGCAGACGGCAGACCCACGGCTCAAGCGCATCATGGACAGTCTTGTGCAGCACCTGCACGCCTTTGCGCGCGAAGTGGAGTTGACCGAGGAGGAGTGGTTCATGGGCATCGAGTTCCTGACCCGTTGCGGCCACATCACCGATGACAAGCGCCAGGAGTTCATCCTGCTGTCGGACGTGTTGGGCCTGTCGATGTTGACGGTGGCACAGAACAACGACAAGCCGGCAGGCTGCACCGAGGCGACCGTCTTCGGCCCCTTCCACGTGGAGGGGGCGCCGCACTACGAGCTCGGTGCGGACATTTCCAACGGCGCTCGCGGCCTCCCATGCCTTGTGCGCGGCACCGTGCGCGGCATCGACGGCAAACCGGTCGCCGACGCGCACATGGACGTTTGGCAATCGGACGAGGACGGCCTGTACGACGTGCAGCACCCGGAGATCGGCCATGCACAGGCGCGCGGCATCGTGCACTCCGACAGTGAGGGTCGCTATCACTTCCGTTCGATCCTCGCAGTCCCCTATGCCATTCCGCATGATGGCCCGGTGGGCGACCTGCTCCAGGCCACCGGCCGACATCCCTGGCGTCCGCGCACCTGCACTTCCTGATCAAGGCGCAAGGCTACGAGAAGCTGATCACGCATGTGTTCCGCAGCGACGATCAGTACCTGGATTCGGATGCCGTGTTCGGTGTGCGTCAATCGCTGATCGCCGACTGGAAGCAGCAATCCGACGGCTCCTACATCGTAGATTACGACTTCGTGCTGAACCCCGCCAGAAACGGCGCTGCGGATGCCTGACACCTCGCCCTCGCTAAACCGAAGTTCCCCGCCCTCTGTAGTCACTCCAACGGCGGCAAGTACTTGTCGCCGCTGATGAATCCTCCTCCGTGGAGGATTTTTTTGGGCGATACATGTAGTCACTAAAGTGACTTGCAAATTTCACATTCGTCGACTAGATTTCTCTACATGGCAGCCCGCACCGGTACCGCTCACGTCGTCACTACGACGCGCACCTACAAGGACCAGGTCTATCGCACCCACCTGCTGCGTCGCAGCTATCGCGAGGACGGCAAGGTCAAGAACGAGACCCTGGGCAATCTGTCGCACCTGCCCGATGAACTCATCGAGATCATTCGGCGCTCGCTGCAGGGCGAGACCTTCGTGCCCGTGGCTTGCGCGTTCGAGATCACGCACTCGCGTCCCCATGGCCATGTGCAGGCGGCAGGCGCCGCGATGGCCAGCCTGGAGATGGCCTCGCTGCTTGCCTCCAAGCCCTGCCGCGAACGCGAGCTGGTACTGGCGATGGTGGCCGCGCGCATCGCAGCGCCCCACACCAAGCTGGCCACCACGCGCTGGTGGCACACCACCACGCTGGCCGAGGACTTCGGCGTGGCAGAAGCCGACGAGGACGATCTGTATGCGGCGATGGACTGGCTGCTCGAACGCCAGGATCGCATCCAGAAGAAGCTGGCCTCGCGCCATCTGAGCGCTGGCGCCCTGGTGCTGTACGACCTGTCCTCGAGCTACTTCGAGGGTAGCTGTTGTCCCCTGGCCAAGCTCGGCTACAGCCGCGACGGCAAGAAGGGGTTGCTGCAGGTCAACTACGGCTTGCTCACCGATGCGCGCGGCTGCCCGGTGGCCGTGTCGGTGCATGAGGGCAATGTCGCTGACAGCCTGACCTTGCTGCCCGAGCTCAAGCGACTGCGCGAAGACTTCGGCGTCGAGCAGCTGGTGATGGTGGGCGACCGCGGCATGATCTCCAACAAGGCGATCCAGGAGATGCGCGAGTGCGAGGGCGTGGGGTGGATCAGCGCATTGAAGAGCGTGTCGATCCGCGCGCTCGTGGAGCAGGGGCAACTGCAACTGGACCTGTTCGACGAGCGCAATCTGCTCGAACTGAGCTCGCCGGACTATCCGGGCGAGCGCCTGGTGGCATGCCGCAATCCGGAACTCGCCAAGCTGCGCACGCACAAGCGCGAGGAGTTACTGGCGGCCACCGAGGCCAACCTCGAGAAGATCAAGGCCCGCGTGGACGCGGGCAAGCTCGCCGGCAAGGATGAGATCGGCTTGCGCGTGGGCAAGGTCGTCAACCAGTACAAGATGGCCAAGCACTTCGAGCTGGCCATCGGCGACACCACCTTCACCTTCGCGCGCAAGACAGACGCCATTGCCGCCGAGGCGGCGCTGGACGGCATTTACATCATCCGTACGTCGGTGCCGCCCACACAGATGGACTCGGCCGACTGCGTGCGCAACTACAAGGCGCTCGCCAACGTCGAGCGCGCGTTCCGCTCGCTCAAGACGATCGACCTGAAGGTGCGCCCGATCCACCACCGCACCGCCGATCGGGTGCGCGCACACATCTTCCTGTGCATGCTCGCCTACTACGTCGAGTGGCACATGCGCGAGGCCTGGCGCGAGTTGATGTTTGCCGACACCGAGCAGCAAGCCAAGGCTACGCGCGATCCCGTGGCGCCGGCCACGCGCTCCAAGGCGGCGCTGGACAAGGCGGCCCGTCACACACTGGACGACGGCACCCCCGTGCACAGCTTCTCCACCCTCATGGCCGAGCTCGCCACCATCGTGCGCAACACCTGCCGAACCCCACAGGCCGGGCCCGAGGCGCCCACCTTCGAGCTCCTCACCAACGCGCAGCCGCTGCACCTGCGCGCCCTCGCGCTCGTGCAAAACATCAAACCGTAGACAGAAAACTTCCTCGCCAACTCAAGCAAGTGCTTGAGTCACAAGGGAATCTCGTTCGTCGCTTCGGGGAACTTCGGGCTAAAACGCGTAAAGGGAGCACCATGATCCGGCACATCGTGATGTGGAACGTGAGCGGCCCCACGGCCGAGGAGAAGCAGGGAAACATCGAGCGTCTGCGAAGTTGCTTCCATGGCCTGCGTGGCCGTGTTCCCGGGCTGCTTCACCTGGAAGTCGGCAAGGATGCAAGCAGCGTGGACTATGCCTGCGACGTCGTCTTGTACAGCGAGTTCGAATCCTGGGAAGCGCTGGCCGCGTATGCCGTGCATCCGGAACATCTGCGGGTGCGCGACGAGCTGGCTGGCGTTCGCATCGCCCGGCATCAGGTGGATTACGAAGTCCAGGTCGATTGAGCCTGGACTGAGCACGACGCATTGGGGATCGTATGAAGGAATTCGTCTACAACGGCCAGCCGTCGCGGGTGGTGTTCGGCGCCGGCTCGTTGGCGCATCTGGAGCGCGAGATCGAGCTGCTCGGGGCGCGCCGCGCGCTCGTGCTGTCCACGCCCGAGCAGCAGGGTCAGGCGCAGCGCGTGGCCGAGCGTCTTGGCGGCCGCGCGGCGGGCGTTTTCGCGCGCGCTGTCATGCATGTGCCCATCGAGACCGCACGCGAGGCCCGTGAGGAGGCTCGCCGCCTGGGCGCGGACTGCGCCGTTGCCATCGGCGGCGGCTCGACCACCGGACTGGGCAAGGCCATCGCGCTGGATTCCGGCTTGCCCATCGTGGCCATCCCGACGACCTATGCGGGAAGCGAGATGACGCCGATCTACGGCATCACTGAGGGCGGCTTGAAGAAGACCGGCAAGGACGCGCGTGTGCTGCCTCGCACCGTGATCTACGACCCGGAGTTGACGCTGACGCTGCCTGTGGCGATGAGCGTGACGAGCGGGATGAACGCGATCGCGCATGCGGCCGAAGGCCTGTACGCGCGCGACGGCAATCCGGTGATGGACCTGATGGCCGAGGAAGGCATCCGTGCACTGGCCAGGGCACTGCCGGCCATCCTTCGGCGCAGCGACGATATCGATGCGCGCGGGGAGGCGCTGTACGGTGCCTGGCTGTGCGGGACGGTGCTGGGCAACGTGGGCATGGCGCTGCACCACAAGCTGTGCCACACCCTGGGTGGCAGCTTCAATCTGCCTCATGCCGAGGTGCACACGGTAGTGCTATCTCATGCCATCGCCTTTAACGCGCCGGCGGTGCCTGAAGCCATGGCGCGCATCCGGCGTGCACTTGGAGCGCAAGGACACGGCAGTGCCGCCGCAGCTCTGTTCGACTTAGGGCTATGCAACGGTGCGCCGGTGGCGCTGCGCGACATCGGCATGAAAGAGGATGATCTGGACCGCGCGGCGGAGATCGTTGTGGGCAACCCGTATTGGAACCCGCGAGAGGTCGGTGCAACACAGCGAGGCGAGATCAGGGAACTCTTGCAAAAGGCCTTTGAGGGCATCCGACCTGAGTAGGCCACTTGCCTGGGCGCCCGTTGATCCGACGATAGAGATGCCTTGCCGTACTCCCACAGAGTATGCAGTGAGAGATCTGCGTTCCGATTAGCCACATTGACTGGGAGATAGACCTGCTTCCGTTCGCCGCACTGTTGTTCTAGCCGACACGTTTGACATAGGCAGTGATGGTCGCCTGCTGCCAGACACCGGCCGTGAAGAACGGGTCGTCGTTATGGTAGGACTCTGCGGCCGCGCGGTCGGCCACGTCGACAACGAACAGCGATCCCTTCATGGTCTGCCCGTCGTCCTCCACCAACGGCCCGGACATCAAGGTCTTTACGCCCTCGCCCTCAATGGCGGTGAGATAGGCCTTGTGGGCGTCGTAGTTCGCCAGCCGCACCGGCAGCGCACCTGGCCGGTCGAGCGCATGAATCACGAACAGCATATGCGCTCCTTTTCTTCTTCGTCAAACATAGTGATCCTCGATCCGGGACCACGTGGGCAGGCCGACCAGGTTCTTGTACTCCTCGAAGCTCACGCCGGAACCGGACAGCCGCGGCTCGCCGCTTGCGATGTCGGCCAGCGTCTCGCGCGTGGTGCGTCATCCGGGCGGCGCCAGGATGCCCTCCCGCACTGGACCGTAGCGCTCCAGCCCGTCGATCAGGTGTCGGCGGTGCTCGACCAGCGGGACACCCACGATCCCGGCGAAGTGAATCAGCAGCGAAGGATGGGCGCCCAGCACGTAGAGCAGGCCCAGGTCGGCGCGCGCGAAGGCATCGCGTTCCTCCTCGGTCAGCGCGCGATCCTGCAGCACCGCCTGCCTGTCGGCTCTGAACCGCTCCTGCAGGGAAGCAGTCCTATTCAGGTCATACAGGAGCTTCTGGATCTGGTACAGCGACATGGCCCCCCTCCCGAGAAAATGCACGCGCGGGCCCGGTGGGCAGCACCGGCATCACCGCCGCGCAGGAGCCGATCGAGAACGCCGGGGTGCCGTGATAGAAGAGAAGTTCACCAGGACTGCCGCCACCCGCAGCAGCCGCGATGGCCACGAGTGTCCTGATCTCGATGCCGCCATGGCCAGCTTCGCGCAGCACTTCCTCGTCCGCATAGGCGAGGAGCGCATCGCGGTCGTTGCAGGTCCAGCGCCGCAGAAACTCCCGGTCGAAGTCCTCGTTGATGCGCCCCATTTGCGTGGAACCAGGCCAGTGCGAGATGCCGCCCGTCCCCAGCAAGGCCACGCGCTGCGGCAGCGCGTCGCAGGCGCGCCGCAGAGCCTGCCCGAAAGCCCAGGCGCGCGCCAGCGGCGTGAACGGCGGCTGCTGGCAGTTGATGTTGACCGGCACGATCGGGACGTCGTAGTCAGGCGTGAGGTAGTGCAGGGGCACCATGATTCCGTGGTCGAACTTCCACTCCTCGCAATACGCCAGGTCCACCTCGTGGATCAGGTGCTGGATGATTGCGCGGGATGCGGCCGCGTTGCCGGGTACCACGGTACGCGGTATGCGCAGCCACTGCTCGTCCTCGATCGGTCCTTCATAGCGATCGGCCATGCCCAATGCATAGGCGGGCATGTTGTCCATGAAGAAATTGGCGAAGTGCTCGGCGGCGACCACCACCAGCAGATCGGGGCGGGCGACTTCCAACCGGGCACGCATTTGCGCGAATCCTTCGAAGACCGCCTCGCGGTCCGCTGCGGGCGCTTGCCCGATGCGCCCGGTCAGCCCGGGTGCATGGCTCATGATGCCGAGGAAGACGACGCCCATCGATCAAGCACCAGCCGTCCGCGCGGCCAAGACCTGAGCGACGTTGCTGCGGTTCACGCGGGTGGTGACGTCGAGTTCGGTCACTTCGACGGACAGCGCGATCGGCGTGTTGGCAAGATGAGGAGCGAAAAGCGCGGAGAGTTCGTTCGCGAGCGCCGCGGCCGAGGCGCGACGCGCCTCGGTGGAGAAGCCCGTGCCAATACGGATATTGACGTGCACGAAGCCCGCGTCGGGGCTGCCGTCCGCGAGGCGGAAGTGCTCCAGCACGTGCAAGCGGGTGCGCACGCCGGGTTTCGGATAGCCGTCGATCCCACAGGCGGCTTCGTGCAAGGTACGGGTCAGCGTCTGCGGATCGACGAGGGAAGTGGCCGACGCCGTGGCCTCAATGATGATGTGCGGCATGGAAGTGCGGTCAGGTTGCAATCCGGGAAAATCCGGCCAACCAGGGATGGATCGCCGCGGCGCATGCTTGCGGCTGCTCGAAGGTCATCAGGTGCCCCGAATCTTCGACAACGGCCAGATGCGCGGCGGGAATGGCCGCAGCCATTTCCTCGTGCGGCGGCAGAGGCATCGCCGCATCGCCCCTGGCCGCCAGCACCAGCGTGGGACAGGCGATGCCCGGCAACAGCGACGAAAAGTCGGGCCGGGACAGGCCCATGCGCACCTGCGCGCGCACGGCTTCGAGTGATTGGCGGGCAACCATGGCGGTCAGCGGCTGCAGCTTGCCGGCCTCGGCCGCCCAGCGCGGGTGCACCATGCGGGCCACCCACTGTGGGGCGAAGGCGACCAGCCCCTCGGCTTCGGCGCGCGCGACCATCGCTTCCCGCGTTGCAATCTCAGACTGCCCTGCTTCGCCCGGCGCGCGTGCCTTGTAGGCAGTGCCGAACAGGCCGAGCAGGCGCACGCGCTGCGGCGCGCGGCGAACCACTTCCAATGCCACACGTCCCCCGAGCGAATGCCCCGCGAGGGCGAACTGCGCAGGCGCCGTGGCCAGCACCTTGTCGGCCATCGCTCCAACGGAATCGATGCTGCCCAAAGTCATGACACGAATGTCTGCCGCGTCGTGCAGCAGCGCCGCGGTCGGCTCCCAGACGGTCGCGTCGCACAGCATTCCGGAAACCAGGATCAAAGGTGTCTTCATGCCTCAGTCCAGCTTGAGTTGCAGGTCGCGGACCACGGCGCCCCAGCGCTCGCGCTCGGCCTTGACGAAACGGTCCATCTCGGCCGGCGTGCCGGGCAAGGGCTCCACGCCCAAGGCCTGCAGGCGCGCCTCGACCAGGGTGTTGTTGAAAGCCTCCAGCAGCGCGCTGCTCACGCGGGCCACGTGGGACTTGGGGGCGGCCATGGGCACGGCCAGCCCCTGCCACGCGAACCCTTCGAAGCCCTTGAGGCCTTGTTCCTGCAGCGTGGGCACGTCCGGCAAGGTCTTCATCCGCGCGGCGGTTGAGACGGCCAGCGCGCGCAGCTTGCCGCCGCTGATCATCGGCATGCCGCTGGCCGAATCCACCAGCATGAAAGGCACTAGGCCGCCGACGACATCTTGCACCGCCGGCGCCGCGCCGCGGTACGGCACATGCGTCGCCTGCACGCCCAGGCTGCGCAGCAGCTGCTCGGTGACGAGATGGTGGGGCGTGCCGGCACCGGGGGAGGCGAAGGCCACGGGCCCGCCCTGCGACCGGATCCACGACAGCAGGTCCGGGAAGGTGCGGGCCGGGTGCTGCGTGGACACGACGACGACCAGCGGAAAGCGCACCAGCATGCCGACGTTCGCCAGGTCCTTCTGGGCGTTGTATGGCAGCTTGCTGTACAGCCACGGGTTCACCGCGAGGGCGGCGAAATCGGCCGTCAGCAGCACGTGTTCCACGTCGCGCGCCTTGGCGACGTAGTCGGCCGCCAAATTGGTGCCCGCGCCCGGTTTGTTGACCACCACGATCTGCCGGCCGAGGCTCTTGGCCATCGGCTCGGCAAAAGTGCGGGCCACCACGTCCGAGCCACCGCCCGGCGCGGCGCCGACCACCCATTCGATCAGCTTGTTGTCCTGTGCCAGGACGGGCGCGGTTTCGGCGGCGACGGCGCAGGCTGTCCAAGCCAGGAGGTCGCGGCGGCTCAAACGGGTACGGTTCATGGGGTGTCTCCTTCGGGGCGCCCAGTGTCCTCGGCGGCAGCTGCCGTGTCTGTCCCCTTCCGCTGGGGACATGTAGCCCTCTATCATGGGAGGACGAAGGGACGAGCCCATGATCCTCAGCAGCAATGCACATGCCGATGACGGCGCCCAGCTTGCCGGCCTGCTTGTCAGGCCGATCCTCGCGCTGGGCCGGCCGGCGTTCGCGGATGCCCTGCTCGAAGTCGTCGGTGCCGTCGTCGGTGCCGACTTGGTGTCGGCCTTCTCCATCGACGGGGATTGCAGGCCGCATTACCGGCTCTCGTCGGCGGTCGCCGAACTCGGCGGCAGCTTCGCGCAGCGCGCCGGTGTCCGCTATGCCACGGATTACTGGCAGAGCGATCCGGGCTTGAACCAGCTGGTGCAGGCCCATCGCGCAGGCTCGGGCACGGTGGCGTGCCAGCAAGCCTGGAACCAGATCCCGCACGCCTGGTACCGTGCCGTGTGCTACGAGCAGCCGCAACTGGTCGACCGGATCTCGGTCCTCGGTGCCGTCGGCGGGCGGCTGTTCCTCTTCAGTGCGTACCGCCGCGCGGTGCACGGATGCTTCGGACCCGGCGAACTCCGGCGTTTCACTTCGAGTGCCGACGTGCTCATGGCGCTCGTCGGCCGACACGTCGATCTTGCGGCCGCGCAGCCGCAGGCTCACGGCTGCGCGCCGGCAGCGCTGGAAGAACGACTGGCCGAGCGTTTCCCGACACTCAGCCTGCGCGAACGGCAAGTCTGCGCTGGCATCGTCGGGGGCCTTGCCGCCAAGGACATCGCCAGAGCCTGCGACATTGAGCCGAGCAGCGTGATCACCTACAAGAAGCGCGCGCTGGCCAAGCTCGGGCTGCCCAACCAGCGCGCGCTGGTCGCGCAGTGGCACGAGGCATAGAGCGATTTCGCCCCAAGCACGGCATCAGCCATGCCGCGCACAGGCAGGCTGAGACTGCCTGACGACTTGATCGGCGGCGCTGTCCCCATTGCAAGGGGGCAGACGCACGCGCAGAGGACGCCGACACTTCTGCGCCAGCGACACACCAGTTCGCACAGGACCCTCCGCACATGAGCCACTGCCCAGCCATCCATGGACTGCACCATTACGCCGCGCGCTGCCGCGACGCCGAAGAGACCCGACACTTCTACGAAGACCTGCTCGGGCTGCCGCTGGCCCACGTCATCCGATCGGACACCGTGCCGAGCACGGGCGAACTGTGCCCCTACGTGCACTTGTTCTTCCGGTTCACGGACGGCTCTTGCTTCGCCTTCTTCGATCTGGGCGATGGCACGGCGGCGCAGCCCTCGCCCAATACGCCTGCCTGGGTCCAGCACATCGCATTGCGCCTCGATTCGCTGCAAGCCCTGCAGGCGATGAAGGCGCGCCTGCAGGCCCACGGCATCGAGGTGCTGGGCCCTACGGACCACGGCTTCGTGCAGTCGATCTACTTCTTCGATCCGAACGGGCTGCGGCTGGAACTGACGGCCGTGACGGCAACACCGGCCCAGCTTGCGCGATACGAACGGGAGGCCCACGCCCAGCTGGAGGATTGGACGCGGGAGAAGCAGGCATGAAGCAGATCGACCGCACGCACGATCCGCTGCGCCGCAGTTGGGTCGAATCGGCCAACGCGCCGGACAACGACTTTCCACTGCAGAACCTGCCTTTCGGCAGCTTCGCCACTTCCGGCGGCGTGCCCCGCGTGGGGGTCGCCATTGGTGACAGCGTTCTCGACCTGTGCGAGGTGCAGGCACGCGGGTTGCTGACGGGTCTGGCCGCCGACGCCGCGCAGGCGGCAACCAGCAGGGGATTGCCGGCGCTAATGGCCGGGCCTGCGTCTGCGATGTCCGCGCTGCGTGCCGCATTGTCGGACCTGCTGTGCGACGAGGGGGTGCCGGGCACGCAGGCAAGACGCCATGCCGATGCCATCCTGCGGCCGGCGGCGCAGGTCACCATGCACTTGCCCTGCCCCATTCGCGGCTACACCGACTTCCTGGCCTCGGAACATCACACGGAACGTAACGGGCGACTCAAGGGCCTGGCCGTTCCAGTGCCGGAAGCGTACCGCTGGGTGCCGGTGGCCTACCATGGCCGCGCGTCGACCATCGTGACGAGCGGCACACCGGTGCAGCGGCCCCATGGCCAATGGAAAGGCGGCGACGGCCGCGTTGTGTTCGGGCCGGTGCAGGCGCTGGATTTCGAGCTCGAGATGGGTCTGTTCGTAGGCAGGGGCAACGACCGCGGCGTCCCGATCCGCCTGGACGAGGCCCGCGAGCACATCTTCGGTACCTGCCTGCTCAACGACTGGTCCTCCAAGAGCGTGCAGTGGTGGGAGCAGATGCTCGGGCCCTTCCTCGGCAAGAATTTCATCACCTCGATTTCGCCGTGGATCGTGACACGCGAAGCGCTCGAGCCGTTCCGGGTGGCAGCGCCCTTGCGCGCGCCGGCGCATCCGCCGCTCCTGCCCTACCTCGACTCGGCGCTCGATCACGAACTGGGCAGCTGGAGCATCGCGCTGCAAGCCAGCCTGTCCACGCGCCGCATGCGCGAATCCGGCATGGGCCCCGCAGTCGTCACCCGAACGCACCTGCACCACCTGTACTGGACGCCCGGCCAACTGATCGCCCATCACAGCAGCAACGGCTGCCAGCTCGAGACCGGCGATCTCGTCGGCACCGGGACCATCTCGGGCCCGGACGACAACAGCCGGGCCTGCATGACGGAGCTGACGAGCGCCGGCGCCCTGCCCTTGACCCTGCCGGACGGCCAGCAGCGCGGCTGGCTGGAGGATGGCGACGAGATCGTGTTCACGGCGCGCGCTTGCGCGCCCGGCTTCGTGCCCATTGGCTTCGGCGAGTGCCGGGGCATGGTCACACCGGCACTCCCCTACTGAACCACCTGAAATCCATCCACCCAACCCCATTCGCAAGAACCATTGCCATGAGCACACCCTTCGCTTCTACCGCCGATACCGCCGAGCAACGCCCGCAAGTCGTGGAACTCGGCTCCGATGTCTACGGCTACATCAGCAACTCGGACCCGAACTGCGGATTCGTTGTCGGCCGCGACTGCGTGCTGGCTGTCGACACGACCGCCACGCCGACCCTGGCCCGGCGCTGGCTCGCCGAGCTGCGCAAGATCACCGACAAGCCGGTGCGCTATGTGTTCCTCACGCACTACCACGCGGTGCGCGTGATGGGCGCGTCCGCCTTCGAAGGCGCGACCATCATCACCAGCCAAGGAACGCGCGACCTGATAGCCGAGCGCGGGCTCGCCGACTACGAATCCGAGCGCGCGCGCATGCCGAGGCTGTTTCCCGACGTGTCGGACATCCCTGGCCTGACCAGGCCGCACATCGGCTTCAAGGAAGAGCTAGTAATGGACCTGGGCAACCACGAGGTGCGGCTCATGCATCTGGGCAAGGGGCACTCCGCCGGCGACGCAGTCTGCTGGGTGCCGGGCGCTGGCGTCATGTTCGGCGGCGACCTCATCGAGAACCGCTGCGGCATCTATTGCGGCGACGCCTATTTGACCGAATGGCTGCAGACCCTGGAGCGTCTGCGGGCCTTCCGTCCCAAGGTGCTCGTTCCGGGGCGCGGCAGCCCGATGCGCACGCTCAAGGAGATCAGCGACGCGATCGACACTCACAAGGACTTCCTCGTCACGCTACTGACCATCGTGCGCCAGGGACTCGCTCAAGGGCTGGACCTCAAGGGCTGCTACCTCCTGGCCGACCAGCAGCTCACGCCGCGTTTCGGCCACTGGCCGGTGTATCGCCACGTAATGCCCTTCGACGTCGCGCGCGCCTGGGACGAACTGCGCGGCATCGAGCATCCGCAGATCTGGACTAACGAAAAGGACAGGGAGCTCTGGAATGCCCTGACCTGACGAGCGATCACATCACATCATGAATCCGACAGGCACACCCTACGCGCCGTGCGCGTACACCAACGGCTATGAATTCACGGAGGGCAGCGGCTACACGCTGCCGGAATATCCGTTCGCTCCGCCACCCGAGCTGACCGGCGCAGGCAGCCCGCGGCATGACATCGCCATCGTCGGCGGTGGACTGGCCGGCCTGACGCTGGCCTGCTGCCTCGCACGGCTAGGCATTGCGGCGGTACTGCTTGACGAGGACAACACCGTCGGCGTCAAAGGCGCGTCCTCGCGCGGCATCTGCTACACGCAGAAATCCCTGGAGATCTACCAGCGCCTGGGCATCTACGAGCGCATCGCGCACAAGGGCGTGGAGTGGAGCGTAGGCCGCACCTACTGCGGCGACGACGAGGTATACGCCTTCGACCTGCAGCGCCAGAGCGGCTTCGAGATCTCCAACCAGCCGCCTTTCATCAACATCCAGCAGTTCTACATCGAAGGCTACCTGGTCGAGCGCCTGCACGAACTGGGCAGGGTCGATCTTCGCTGGCGCAACCGGGTTACGGCTTTCGAGCAGGGGCCGGAGGGCGCGCGCCTGACGGTCGAGACGCCGGCGGGCAACTACCAGCTGGAGGCCAGCTACGTCATCGACGCCACCGGCTCGCGCAGCCTGTTTCGCGACTGGGCCGGGGCCTCCGTCACGAGCAAGAAAGGGGACGATCGCTGGTGCATCGCCGACGTGCGCTTCACTGATCCGCCGCCCCTAGAGCGCCATACCTGGGTGGAGGCCCCCTTCAACGATGGGCGCGCGGTCTGGCAGCACCTGATGGCCGATGGCGTCTGGCGCATCGACTACCAGATGGCGCCCGATGCGGATCCCCGGGCCGTCGGCCGGGAAGACGCTGTGCGTGAGCGGCTGGCGCAGCACTTCGGCCCCGAGCGCGCGGTGGAGGTGATCTGGGTTGGCCCCTATGCCTACCGCAGCGAGTGTGTGGACGCGATGCGCCACGGCAGGCTGTTCTTTATCGGCGACGCGGCCAAGGTGGTCAGCCCCTTCGGCGCGCGCGGCGGCAACAGCGGCATCGCTGACGCCGACAACCTGGCCTGGAAGCTGGCCGCGGTGCTCAAGGGGGATGCGCGGCCGGCGCTGCTCGACAGCTACCACGCAGAACGCCACGAGGCGGCACGCGAGAACATCCGCGTTACCGACCGCACGGCGCGCTTCATGCGTCCGCGCGACGGCATCGAGCGGCTGTTGCGCACCGCTGTACTGGAACTGGCACGCCAGCATCCGTTCGCGCGCCCGTTCGTCAACACCGGGCGCATGGCGGTGGCCAACGCGTACACGCGCTCCAGTGCGTGCGGCGCCGGTGGTGGCCGTTCTGTCCAGAACGTGGCGGTGACGCTGGGCGACGGCAGCCACGGCCTGCTCAACGATCTGCTGCGAGCCGACGCGAGGCTTGTTCTGCTGATGTTTGGTGGACCGCGGGACCGTGCCCGGCTGCGCGATCGGCTGGCAGGGCGGCCGGTACGATGTGTGGACGTGCCGGGCACGACCGGACCGGTCCCGGCGCAGGATCCCGTGCACCAAGTCGAAGATCAGCTGCGCCTCGCGTGCGGCGTTCCGGCAGCCTGCCCCTGGGCCTTGCTGCGCCCGGACGCATACCTGGCCGCCGTGGCACAGTGCATGGAGGACGATCCGGTGCCGGCGGTGGAGCGCGCCCTGGGCTTGCATGAAGAGCTTGTCGCATGAATACCCAACCGAGCATCCTGGACCCGGATGGCTTCTACGAACTCTTGCTCGACGCCCATGCCGGGTTGTCGGACCATGAGTCACAGCTCGTCAATGCCAAGCTCGTACTCTTGCTGGCCAACCAACTCGGCGACAGCAAGGTGCTGAGGACATGCATCGAGGCCGCGCGGCCCGACGGCAGCCCTCGCCGTCAAGGGGCATATCAACTGAAGGAGACAGACAAATGATGACATTCACCTCTATGTCCAAACACACGCTGTTCGCCTACGTTGATGGCGCCTACCTCCACGAAATCGCCGATTCTTTGGAAAACCGCTTGGACGCCTATGCTAGGGAAGGCGACTGGCGGGTCGCTGCTCCACTCGTAGTCAACCGGCGAGGCACAGACGATGGCCTTCGTGCCGGGGACCTGCCGTCGCGGGACCTCGGCCTAACCTCGCGCTTCCTGACGTCGGGCAAGAGCCCGATAGATGGTTTGCCGACGTCGAGCGTATTACTGTTTTCCTAGGCACGCTGCACGCTGCTTTCGGCCGCGACTTCGTCATCGGCATTGCCGACAACGTCACGGGCATCGCGGAGGACCTCTTCTTCGTGGAATCGGCGGTGCCGAGTCTAGACAAACCTGCGCCGCGCGGTCGGCGTTGGGGAAGGCGGCTAGCATCAGCGGCTTGCGGCCAACAGCCGACGTTCGGCCCGACCTTCCGATTCGATGGTCGAACTCTTCATTTGGCTTCACTGGCCTTACCGGTGGCACCCCGCGCAGACCGCCGCTGCGCGCAGCTTGCCTCACGCAACGGGAACTGTTCCACCGTCGATAACGTACTCGACCCCCGTGATGGAGGCTGCGCGCTGTGACACCAGAAATCCGACCAGCTCTGCGACTTCCTGTGGCCTTGCAGGACGCCCAAGCGGTATGCCGCCGAGGGAGTTCATTAGGGAGCGGCGTGCACCGTCGTAGTCCGTTCCATTCTCTTCGGCGATTCTCTCGACAAGGCTCACCGCAGCTTCGGTCTCCACCCAACCGGGTGCCACGCGCACCACACGCACGCCCTTTGGACTGACCTCCTTGGACAGGCTCTTGCTGTACGTCGACAGGGCGGCCTTGGCGGCAGCGTAGGCGGTGGTCGCCTCCGGCAACGGCATCTGCCGTTGGATGGAGGTGATGTGCACGATGACGCCCGCGCCGCGGGCAAGCATGCCCGGCAGCAGGGCTCGGTCAATGCGAACGGCAGCGTAGAGGTTCATGGCGAAAGCCTTCTGCCATTCGTCGTCATCAAGCACGGCGAAGCCGCCGGCCGGTGCCGATGAGCCGCCCGCCACGTGGACCACGATGTCCACGCCATCGAGCTGTTCTTCGACGGCGCGCGCAACCTCGGCACAGCCGGCTGCAGTGGACAGGTCTGCGGCCACAAAGGCGGCCTTCCCAAGGTCCGCAGGCGCGGAGCGGGCTGCGGTCAACACCGTGGCTCCAGCCTGAATCAGTTGCGCGACCACGGCGGCTCCAATCCCCTTGGTGCCGCCCGTGACAAGGGCCGTGCGGCCCTCGAGTTCGACAGCTCTACGGATTTCGAGAGAGTCGATGAGGCCGTCCTTGAGGCTAAAGACGTGCATCAAATCGACCTGGTTGCCCGGGAAATTACCTTCAAGGTGCGCCAACAGCTTGAACGTGCCGCCTTCCCGCGAGAGGCCGAGTGGCGTCAGCCGGTACTGGTATTTGGCTTCGGCTGCTGCCTTCCAGGCCATGATGGCATTCAAGCCACGGAACGTCTGGCCCTCGTCTCGAACAACAGCAGCCGCGTGGAAGCACCCGCTCAACGAGACCGCGTTGTCGGCTCCGCGCGATTCAAGGTATCGCGCAATGGCGTCAGGGAGAGGAACGGACATGGCATCGGCGAGCAAGTTGCAATGCCCGGATGCTCGGCTTACGCTCCCCTGATGACAAGTACGCACCAAAAAGTTAGTGCTCGGCCCGCCGTGGAGCGTAAGGCTTACACGCCGCTCACTGCCGCCATCGACGTCGAGGCGTGCTTCAGCCTTCTGGAGGGGCGCTGGAAGCTCGTCATCTTGTTCCACCTCTTCGGTGGACAGGTGCTGCGGTTCTCGGACCTGGAGAAGCGCATCACCGGCATCTCCCAGAAGATGCTCGCCCAGCAATTGCGACGCCTTGAGGCTGATGGCATCGTCGAACGTACCGTGCACTCGCAAGTGCCACCAAAGGTCGACTACCGGATGACGGCTTGGGGGCAGCAGCTGTGCCCAGCGTTGGACAGCTTGCTGAAATGGGCTGAGCTACGGGAACAGTACAGCCTTGAGTAAGCTGGCGAACTCGCGCCGGAGCTGCCGCGGCTCAGTACAGTGAGAGCGGTTTGTGACTCCAATTTCGGCATCCGGCCATCAGCTGTCGCTGGCGACCGGCGGCTTCCGGGCATCTCGCCCGAGCATGCTTGCCGCGGCGGTGATGAGCGCGACGGCGCGTCAAGCCGTAGGCCGCTTCAGCACGGCGGCGCCCTTGGCGGCCTCGAGCACGGCGCCGCTCATACGCTTGTACGTTGCGCGGGCCGACCGGGTGCGGTCCGGGCCGTTGCGTAACGCCGCCGGCAACAGCGACGCACGGCGAAGCTCGGCGTTGAGCTCTGCCCAGACCGCATCACAGGCTTGGCCCCAAGCATGCACAGTGGGCCACCAGCGCCTCAGCGGCATGGGCTTGGCGCCCCCGGCCACATCCATCGTGCGCAGGGCAAAGCCGACATCGTGGGCCACGCTGTCGAAGCGCAGCGCCTCCGCTACGCAGAACACCACCAAACTGCGCAGGCCGAACGCCTCGTCGCCATGCACAGTGCCCGCAGCCAGACTGCGCACCGCATGCTCGAACTTCGCAGAGCTAACCAAAAGCTCGCTGGTGAGACTGCCGTAACGACCCATCTCGGTGGCCAAACCCACCTGCGTGACGTACAGGTCGCTCGGGCGCAGTTGCAGTGGCAGCGCCATGCTCCTGTCGGGCGCGGCCACGCGCAGAGCGACTGGTGCCCCGTTGCGGCAGCAGCGGTAGAAGCTGTTGCCCCAGCGGATGATGTTCGTGTCCTCGGTCAGGCGCTCGCGCAGCTGGCCGATTTGCTGAGCCCAGTCGGGGCGAATGACAAGTTCGTGCAACGTGCGCTCTCGTCGGTGTGGAAGCCTTAGTCTGCCAGACCTGCGGCGCAGCCCCCATTCGCGGCTAGCACCAGCGGCGGGCAGCGGCTACAGCCGGCCAGAAGCCGACGCTCCAGGCGCACGTCCATTGACCAACTCAGCCGGCCAACATGAAGACTCCCCACATCATCAATGAATGGCTCGTTGAAAAGGTCGAGCAGCATCCATGGGCGAGCGTGCACAAAGGGCGCACCGTCGCTCACGAATGGCGAAGGCAGCTCGGCGGACGGAGCATGAGCGCTGCGTTAACAGCTGCCATCACACCTGCTGATGCCTTCTCCATCTCCGTCAGCGCGGATGGAATCCTTGATGAGTACGTGGCAGCCGCGAAGAACGGCGTACTGACGACCCTGCTTGCGCAGAGCTACATGTCGGTTCTGGGATGCAGCATCGAGCTCTCTGGCTTTCGCGACGACGGCCAGGATTCTTCGTATGCTGCGTTCTTCATGGTTGCCAAGGAGGCGACCGAACGGCTGCTTGGGGTTGTCCCGGGCTTTGAACACAATATCGCTTGGGGTGGCCGACAGCCGTAGACGGCCAACAGCAGACCTTCGCGAGCGTCGCCCAATAGAGGACCCGAGAACAAGATGAAAGCATCGAGGCAAAAGGCACTGGCATTCGCCGCATCCCTGGGCATACCGGTGGGGCGACACTTGCCGGCAGTCGGCGGCCGTCTTCGGGAACCTTCCGCCCTTGTCGAACGAGCGCTGTGTCTCACTGCCGTCGCAGCCGTCTCATTCGGACTGCCGGCGCAGACTGGTCGCAAATGGATTGAGCGCGAGGGACTTTGGTTCGCGATGACCCCTGCCGAGCGGGCGCTACTCGCCGCGCCCGCGTCGACCGCCCCAACCTTCAGGACGTCCGTCCATTCCCTTTGTGCATTCGCATGGCTCCTAGGCCTGGAGCCGGCGTTGTCGCCAATTTCGCCGTTACCCGGAAACTTGGTCAAGCTGTTGCCAAACCTGAAATCGGATGAGCCGAGCGAGCGCTTTCGCTCAAACGTCCAATGCGTGACGGAGGCTGATGCGCTGGGCATGCTGGACATGTTTTACTGCGTGCACTGGGGAGCCCGAGAAGCCCGTGCTGCGGTTCGCTTTGATGGGCTGGAGGAGCGACGCCGTGCACTCGAATGGTCACTGAGCACGCAAAGATGGGACGAGGTCTCGCTTGATACCTGAGCAAGAGAGCAACTCGCGGCTGATATGGCTTGATCCTGTCAAGAGCGCAAGCCCATCTCTCCGGGTTCCGGATTGCAGAATTCGTTCGCGAATGCCGGATGGGGAACGCGACGGAGCCGGGTGCGTGAGCGACGGTTGATCATGCTGATATGCGTGGATTGGCTACCGACAGTTCATGTATTCGTCGCGGGGCTGCCTGCTTTCTAGGGTCTGCGGTTGGTCACTTGCGTGGCTGCGCAATAGCCGCGCCGAGGATTCCCCTGTGGCCGTGGCTGCGCCGCGTTCCCGATCCGGCCTCAAAGAGGTTGTTCGATAGGCGCCTCCTTCGCGTTGCTTGCCATGTCATCGCGGGTTCACGTCGAGGCAGGCGGCGTCACCTCGCGCGCAATGGCCCACACGAAGCCCGAGAGTTCGCGCGCGATGGCCACCACGATCTTGTTGTGCGGCATGCGCCGCGCGGCCAGCCGCTTGAAGCGCGCGCACAGCCGCAACTGCGCCGTCCAGGCGATGTCGGTCACGGCCTTGGGCAACTCCGACTGGCGCCTGGCGATGACCGCACTGACCCGCGCCGGGTAGCGGTACTGGTGCGCCACTTCCACCAGCATGCGCCGCGCCGCCGAGTTGCCGGCCTTGGTGATGGCACCCTGTCGGCGGCGCTGGCCGCTGGAACTCTCGCTGGGCACCAGGCCCAGGTAGGCCATCAACAGGCGCGGGTTGGCGAAGCGGTGGAAGTCCTGGATCTCGGCCACCAGCGTGATCGCGGCGATGAGCTGCACACCGCGCAGCGCCTGCAGCGCGGCCACCACCGGCGCCAGCGACCAGCCCGCCAGCGCATCGCGCAGCGACTGCTCCAGGCGTGCGATGCGCGCCCCCGACTCGCTCACCGCGTGCAGGTACTCCTGGAAGGCGATCTGCTGCGCGGCGTGCGGCAGCGCCATGCTGGCCAGCCAGCGCAGATGCGCCGCCGTCCAGGCGCTCTTGCCCGCGTACACCACGCCGCTGCGCAACAGCAGCGCCTTCAGGCGGTGGCGCGCGTTGCGCTGTTCCCGCACCGCGTCCTCGCGGGCGCGCACCAGATCGCGCAGCGCCTCGTCCACGGCGTCTGGCACGCGCACGGCACTGAGTTCACCTGCGCGTGCCAGGCGCGCCAGCATCAAGGCGTCGCGGCGGTCGGTCTTCACCCGATCACCCGAGCGCTTGGGGATGGACGAGGGCGCCACCACCTCGCAGTGGTAGCCCAGTGCGGCGAGGTGGCGCTGCAGCACGAAGCCGCAGGGGCCCGCTTCGTAGACGACATGTAGGCAATGGCCCCGGCTGACCAGGCGGCGCAGGGCCTTGGTGACGGCACCGACGCCGCCGGCGACCGCGCCCAAATGGCGCACTTCGCCGTCACGGCCGGCCTCGGCCAGGGCGATGTCGATACTGTCCTTGTGGACGTCTAGGCCAACGTAAACGGTGGCCGCAGTGGTGGTAGATTGACTCATGGCCCGTCTCCTTGCTCGTTGACACGCTGTCCGCCCCTCGGGGTGCAGCGTTGTGGCTCGGCGCACCCACGGTGCGCAACCCACGGTAGTCCTGGAGACGGGCCACCTCAACGGCTCAAGCCATTCTGTCTAGGTCAGAATGCGGCCATGAGGAGACCTTCGCGACGGTCTGCTTTCTGGTTGCCGGCCGATGGACCAGGGCACGCTGAACTCGGCGACACACGGTCCGGCCCGCCCGCCGCTACTTCCGAACTGGCGACACAGACGACGTGCCGCTCGACATGCAAGCGGCAGCGTCGCCAGCTATCGCGTGTGGCAGGCGATCACCGCCTTAGCGGCGGGTCGCTCCCGTCACCGCCCAGGCGAGCCCCGCCATCACGACTGCTAGGCCCAGTGCTTCCACGGCGCTTGGAAAGTGGTCGAGCACCGGCCACGCCATCAGTGCTGCCAAGCCGGGTGCCAGCGCCGGGAAGATGGAGGCACGGGCAGGTCCGAGCAAGGAGACCATGCGTGCATAGGTGAACAGCGTGCCGGCGCCGGCGATGAGCCCCTGGACCAGCACCTCCGTGCAGAACACCTCGGAACTGGCCGCGAGCAGTCGCGTCGGACCGACGGCGAGGAAATAGAAGGGCACATAGGTGACCAGGGACGAGAAGGAGATCACCGCGGTAGCCAGCAGCGGGTCCAGCCGATGCTTGCGCAGCACGATGCCGAACCCGGCCCACAGCGTGCCGGCCGCGATGAACATCGCATCACCGACGAGCGTGCGGGCGGTGAAGCTGGAGACATCAAGCCCCGAGACGAGCAGCAGCCCGACGAGGACAGCCGCGATGCCAGTGGCGCGCCGCGGCGTGATCCGCTCCTTGAGCACCAGTGCACCGAGCACCATGCCCATCAGGCTCATGGCCGAGAACGGGAACACGGCCGCATGGCTCGCCGGTGCAAACTGCAGCGCGCCAAACATCAGCAGGCCGAAGGGCGTGCCCGCCAGCAGCGAGATCAGAGCCCACAGTTTCCAGTGGCCGCTCAGTTCCTGCCGGTTCCGGCGCCAGGCCAGCACCAGGATCGGCAGCGTGACGAGGCCGGCCACGCCGAAGCGCAGGGCGGTCAGGTCCTGCGAGTGCAGGCCCCGCGCGATGCCCCATCGGGCGTAGACCGTATAGAGCGCACCGATGCTCGCGGCCAGCAGGCCTACGGCGATGCCCTGGACGAGCCGTCTGAAGTCGTCCGTCGACGCGGTGGCGGGCACGGCCGGATTGCAGGCGTTCATGGTGCGCACCCTCTGTCCTGGCTCAGAGCTGCGGCGCAGCCGGGAAGTCCACCGGTACGCGCGTCGTGCCGTGCAGGAAGTTTGTGACCGTCTTGTCGCCGATCGCGACGATCGTGTCGACGAGGTGACCCTTGTCCCAGCCCGCGGCGAGGAAGGCATCCACCAACGCGGGGTCGGCGTGGCCACGCTCGAGCGCAATGTTCTTCGCGAGCCGGACCAGAGCGTCGAGCTTGGGGTCGAAGCCCGCCGTGCCACCGCGGATCTCGAGAATCTGCTCGTCGTTGAAACCATGCATCCTGCCGATCACCGTGTGCGCGGCCAGGCAGTATTCGCAGGCGTTGACCTCGCTGACGACGAGGTTCACCACCTCGCGCGCCTTGCCGGTGATGCTGCTCTTGGCGTTCTGCAACGCGAGGTAGGCGCCCAGCGCGTGCTCGGAGTGCGCGAAGGTCGCATAGAGGTTGGGCACCTTGCCGAGGTTCTTCTTGAGCTGGTCGAAGATCGCCTGGTTGGCGGGGGACACGTCGTTGCGGGTCGGGACGTTGATGGCGGTGGTCATGAGGGTTCTCCTTCAGGTTTCAAACAATGGTGGGGTGGGGAAGGGCATCACTGCGCCGTGTAGCCGCCGTCGACGGCCAGGCTTTGCCCCGTGAGGTAGCGCGCCTTGTCGCTGCCGAGGAACACGATGGTCTGGGCGATCTCGTCCACGCTCGCGGCGCGGCGCGCCGGCATCGTGGCGAGGAAGCCCTCCTTGGCCTGCTGGTCGCCGCCAACGAAGCGCTCGAGCATCTCGGTAGCCACGGGGCCGGGCGCCACCGCGTTGACGCGCACGCCCGCCGCCGCGCCCTCGAGCGCCGCGCTCTTGGTCAGTCCCTCGACCGCATGCTTGCTGGCCGCGTAGATGGAGGCACCGGCGATGCCCACCTGCCCCGCGATCGAGGAGAGGTTGACGATCGCGCCCGCGCCCTGCGCCAGCATCACTCGCATCTCGTGCTTGAGCGAGAGCAGCGTGCCCAGCACGTTGGTCGAGAAGATGCTGTCGTAGTTGTCGGTTGACTGCTCGGTGATTGGGCCGAGCTGGCCCTCGGTGCCGGCGTTGTTCACTGCTACGTCCAGACGGCCGAAACGCTCGACGACCTGCTCGACCAGGCTGCGCACCTCGCCTTCGAAACGCACGTCGGCGCGGATGAACTCGGCTTCGGCGCCGAGTGCGCGCAGCTCGGCGGCGAGCGCCTGGCCGGCTTCGTCGCGCCGGCCGCTGACGGCGATGCGATGGCCTTCGCGGGCGAAGGCAAGAGCGGTGGCGCGGCCGATGCCGGTGAGGGCGCCGGTAATGAGGACGACGGGCAGGTTCATGGTGAAGCTCCTTTCAAGGGGTACCGGGTTGCGATGGCCCCACTGTGATTGATTCCGATCGTTTGATTCAGTGGGGTTCCGCTCATATGATTGATTCCCATTAGGCATAAATAAGGCGTCAGGATGGACAAGCTGCAGGCGATGAGGACCTTCGTGCGCGTGGTGGAGGCGGGCAGCTTTTCCGCCGTCGCGCACGAGCAGGACAGCAGCCAGAGCGCGGTGAGCAAGCAGGTGGCGGCGCTCGAGCGGGCGCTTGGCGCCAGGCTGTTGACGCGCACCACGCGCTCGCTGGCCTTGACGGAGGAAGGCGAGCGCTACTTCGAGCAGGCGCGGCGCCTGGTGGACGAGATCGCCGAGGCCGAAGCGGGGCTGCGCCGCGGCGAGCGGCAGCTCGGCGGCTGGCTGCGCGTCGCTGCCTCGGTGGGCTTTGGCCGACTCAAGCTGATGCCGGTGGTGCAGTCCTTTCTCGAGAAACATCCGGAGGTGAGGATCGACCTGCGCTTGAGCGATGGCTTCATCGACTTGGTGGAGCAGGGCATCGACGTGGCCGTGCGCATCGGCGAGCTGCAGGACAGCAGCCTCATCGCGCGGCGCGCCGGCACCACGCATCGCATGCTGGTCGCGCACCGCCGCTATATGCGCGCGCTACCCAAGGCGAGGCAGCGCCTCGTCGCGCCGGAGGACCTGGCGGACCACAATTGCATCGTCTACACAGAGATCGCGATGCGCAACGACTGGCCCTTCACGGCCGGCCCCGGAGCACCCCACACGGTAGGCACGACGCGCACCGTGCGCGTGGAGGGCAACCTGCAGACCAACAGCAGCGAGGTGATCCGCGCCGCGGTAATGTCGGGCATGGGCATCGGCTACTCGCCCGCCTGGCTCTTCGATGCAGAGCTCGCCAGCGGCGAGGTGTTGCGCCTGCTGCCGGACTGGCCGGCGCTCGAGATCCCGATTCACCTCGTGAGCCCGCGCGAACGGCGGCATTCGGCCAAGGTGCGGGCCTTTGCGGAGCACGTTGCCCAGGCCCTGCTGCAGGAGTAAGGCCTTCACCCCAGACAGGAGGGGAAGCCTTCAACAGCCGAGCCTCAGACGCTTTGTCGATCCACGGCGGCGGAGCGACGCCACTGCCCAGGCGTCATGCCGATGCGCTGCGTGAACGCCCTACGGAAGGCGGCCACCGACTGATAGCCGACGTCTGCCGCCACGGCCTCCGTGGACGCGAGTGGCTTCTTCAATGCGTTCGCCGCGACGCTCATCCGCACGTCGAGCAACAGGTCGTGGGCCGTGCGCCCCAGGCTGTCCTGAAACTGACGTATGAACGTCGCGCGGGACATGTTGCAGCGACGCGCAAGGTCCGGCAGCGTCCACGCTCTTTCCGGCTCGTTGAAGATGGCCGAGACCGCCGGTGCCAGCCGCGGATGGCCCGCAAGCGCCAGCAGGCCCGTTGGCGCATCGCTCGCCCCGCTCGCAAGACGCAAGGTCAAGGTGAACAGGGTCGCCGACAATGCGTTGAGCATCGCATGACCGCCCAAGCGGTCTCCGAACGACTCGATGCGCATCAGTTGCACGAGGTGAGCCAATTGGGCGCGCGTCTCGTCTGGTGCGGCGGCGTCATGCCGTGTGGCGCTGACAACCAACGCCGGCGGCAAGTAATCCCGCATCAACTGGTTGTGCGGCGGCGTGATGATGAAGCGACCGCACAGCATGTCGAGGCGCTCCCCAGCACCGGTGTTCTCGCTGATGGTCAGGTTGAGTCCCTCACGCTCGCGCGCGGGCCTCGGACGCTTGCCGCTGCCATCGTGCAGCACATGCGCAGAGCCATGCGGCAGCCACACGATGTCGCCTGCACCGAGCAGTGTCGGCGCGTCGCCGGCCGGATCTTCCAGCACCGCGGAACCACCAAGCACGACGTGGTAGGGGATTTCTCCCAACGGCGAGGGCTCATACACGATCCGCCACGGCGAACCGTAGGCGCATCGGATCTCGACTCGACCTGCCACGGCAATGATTTCGAGGAGATGGCTGAGCCAGTCCGTTGGCAACGACATGCTAGTGACTTGATACTTTTGAGCATCGTACTGAGACTATTTGGACTCGGCAAGATCACATCGGCTCCCTACAGTCTGGGCTTCATCCACTTCATTCCGGAGCTTCACCATGAGCCGCATCACCATCCCCCCGGTTGCCTCCGCCACCGGCGCCACTGTCGAGGTCTATGCCCAGATTAGGAAGATCGCAGGAGGCAGCATCCCGAACATGTTCGCAGCGCTGGGCCACCTTGCGCCCCAGTCGCTCAAGGCCGTGCTGAACGCTGAAGGCGCACTTGCGGCCGGCAGTCTCAGCAAGCAGGACCTCGAGACGATCAAGCTGCTCGTGAGCGAACTGACCGGCTGCGACTACTGCGTCGCTGCGCACACGATGCTGGGCAGGATGGCGGGCCTCACGCCGGACACGCTACGGCAGATCCGCATCGGCCAGGTCACCGGCGATGCCAAGCGCGACGCGCTGGCCAGGTTCGTGCGCACGCTGCAGCAAACGAGCGGCACGATCGGCGACGACGAGGTTGCGGCCATCCGTGCTGCGGGCTACACCGACACGCAACTGGCGGACATCGCGCTGGCAGTCGCGCTGACGGTGTTCACGAACACCTTCAATCGCATCAACGACACCGACGTGGACTTCCCACCGGTTCAATGACGCCGGGTGTCGGGAGGACGAATTCGGTTCGTCCTCCCGAGAAGTTCGGCGGCGACTGATTCACAAGCTCTTGCCGGCTTTCTGTCGGAGGAAGGAAACACAGCATGTCCACGCTACAACCAAGCGTCCCAACCGAACGCCTTGTCTGCGAGATCTGCCTGGGCGAGGTGCCGCAGTCTGCGGTCCTTGTCCCCGAGGTGGCGGACTACGTTGCTCATTTCTGCGGATTGCCATGCTATGAGCTATTGAAGAAGTTGCCTGAGCTTCGCCAAATTGCAGCCTATGGCCGACCATAGGCTGGAAAGCCGGTGCTACTTTGCCTTAACGTACTTCGCCGCTAGCTTTGCGCTGTTCCAAGGGCTCCTGCACAAGACGCTTGCTAACGCCTGTGACGGCACGGGCATGCTCGTCAATCCCAGCCCAGCTAGGTGTTCCATGCGCAGGCGATCCTCGCATGTGCTCAGCGCGCGGTCGACCGTTCGCAAGCGAAGGTCGCGGATTGCGAGAGGTGCACCCACGCGCAGGGCCCTTTCGAGTCGAAGGCTGAGGGTCTGTTTTGCGGCAGTGAGTTTGAAACTCCCAGTGCCCGCTTGGGGCCCATTCCAGCCCGCCAGCGGACATCATGATTGCCGGAAAGCGGTCGTCGGCAGCGCCAGCCAACCCGCGACCAGGTCATGCGGCCTGGCAACCGGAAAATTCAATCAATGGTGAAAAACCCGCCCGAAAATTCAAAGTAATCATGGCGTCAAGATCGACTACGTGCTCGAGATCGACGTGCCTTTCGCCGACATCATCGAACGCATGAGCGGCCGTCGCTCGCACCCGGCATCGGGACGCATCTACCACGTCAAGTTCAATCCGCCGAAGACCGAAGGCAAGGACGACCTCACCGGCGAAGACCTGACCGAGGAGCAAGCGTCGCACTTCGGTCGAGCCCGTGAGCGTGATCTTGCGCACGAGCGGGGTGCGAAGTCAGCGTGCCGTCGAGGGCGGGGGCTATTGCCAGTCACGACGTTGAACACCCCCCGCCGGCACGCGCGCGCTGGGCGAGCTCGGCCAGCGCTAGACGGTGAGCGGCGTCTGGCTCGCAGGCATGCCGTGCACGCTTATAGGGGATAGGCGTGCAGGCGCTGTTCATTTCAGTGCTTCAGCACGACCTTGCCACGGCTACCGGCGGCCACCGCCGCGTGGGCAGCGCCGACTTGCTCCAGCCGGAACGTCTTGGCGATGGGGATCATCAATGCGCCACGCGCAGCGGCGTTGGCCACGGCTTCGAGCGTGGCCGCATCGGCGCGGTGGTAGAGCTCCTGAATGCGCACGCGATTGCCCGCGTTCGCGCCCTCTGGCACCGGAACGATGCTGGCCACTTGACCTCCGTCCCGCACGTGCTGGATGAGGTGCGTCGCCATCGGGGCCGCCGCGCTGATAGCGTAGTCGAACGTGGCGCCGGCTGGCGGCGCGGTGATGTCGAGCGCGTCACCCGCCAGCTGGCGCGCTTCTTCGATCCGTTCGGGCCGGACGCCGGCCACCGGCTTGGCGCCGATCTCCTGAAGATACTGGATCGCGGCGCGACCGACCGCACCGAGGCCCCCGGAAATCAGCACACGGGCACCCGCGCGCACGCCCAACGCATCGACCGTCTGACGTCCGGTCAGTCCGGCTTTAGGCAGGGTGGCGCCCTGCTCGAAGCTGAGATTGGCCGGAAGCTTGGCAACGGCCGTGATGGGTACGACCCCGAGTTCGGCATAGGCCCCCTTGCCGTTGGTGGCGAAGTCGGCGATCACCCGATCACCGACCGAGAAGCCGCTCACGTCACTTCCCTTGTCCATCACGACACCGGCAGCGTCGCCACCCAGCACGGCCGGAAGGTCCAGGGGAATGAACTGGGCCATGAAGCCCTGGCGGACCATCAGGTCGAAGGGGTTGACCGCAGAGGCTTCGATCTTGATCAGAACCTCGCCGGCACCCGGCTTGGGAATGGGCACTTCATCGATTACGAATTGATCGACATCGCCGTACGAGTGGAGACGAGCAGCTTTCATGGATTGGTACCTCGAGAAGTTGGGAGTGTTGTCAGACGCCGCTGGCGTCGCCCTGCAACGCCATCCTGACCAGGTCGGCCAGACTCGCATCGCGCTCGAAGCCGGCGGCCAGCGCGGCGTCGGTGCGCAGCTCGCCGAACGACCCGAACAAGGCCTCGATGTGCGGCTCAGGCTGGTAGGTGACCAACGGGTGCACAGCCGCTCCGCGGACCTCGCCGATCGCCGTGACGAGCTGGCGCATCGAGAACCGCGACGTCGGCAGCGTGAACGTGCGCCGGCTCTCCAGCCCCGGCAGCGACGGCGCCGCAGCGTGAAGCAGGTTCGACACCACGTTGGGCAGCGACGAAGCCCAGGTCGTGGCTTCGGCCGACATCGGGCATGTGAAGGGCCGGCCGGCAGCAAGCTCGCGGATGATGTCGCTGAGAAAGGCCGAGAGCTGGCCGGTCCGTGCCGGCGGCCGCGCGAGCACGCCGGGGATGCGCAACGAGCGCCCATCGATCCAGCCGCGGCGGCTGAAGTCGTCGATCAGGATCTCGCCCACCAGCTTCTGTGCGCCGTAGGTCATTGCCGGCCGCGGCAGGGCGTCGTCAGTCACCAGGGGCGGCATGGCGCCGAACACCGCGATCGTGCTCGCGAACACGAACACCGGCGCCGGGCCACCGGCCGCCGCTTGCGCCTGCCCGCGTTCCAGCAGGTCGATCGTCGCATTCAGATTCACGCGGCGGGCCAGCGCGTAGTTGGCCTCGGCGCTGCCGCCCGGGATGCTGGCGAGGTGGAACACCACGTCCACTGGCCAGGCTGCCAGCACGGACGTCAGCCACGCCGGATCGGCCAGGTCGCCGGCATGGCGGCGCAGGACGCCTTGCGCAGACGGCGCGTCACCGAAATCGAGATCGAGCGCGCTCAGGCGCTCGATGCGGCGCCCCTGCAGCGTGCCGTCGGCGAGCAGGCGCGCGCCGAGGGCTCGGCCGACAAAGCCGTTCGCACCGGTGATCAGCACGTGCATAGTCATTGCTCCTGCGCGCGCACGACACGCTGGTCAATGACGCCGAACGGCCCCTCGCGCCCATCGGCGAAGCGCGCCTGCATGCGCAGGCGGTCGCCGAACTTCATGAAGCCGGTGCGGATCTCGCCCACGTCCAGCTTCTCGATCACGCGACGTTCCGCGATGCACGCCGATCCGGCCGTGCGCGCGACGTTGGAAACCGTGCCCGAGCCCAGGATCGTGCCGGCGGTGAGCTTGCGCGTGCGCGCGGCATGCGCGACGAGCTGGCCGAAGTCGAAGTTCATCTCGCCGCCCGAAGGTTCGCCGAAGCGTTCACCGTTCCACTGCACGTGCAGCGGCATGCACACGCGCCCGCCGTTCCAGGCGTCGCCCAGTTCGTCGGGCGTGATCGCGATGGGGGCGAAAGCGGTCGATGGCTTGGCCTGCAGGAAGCCGAAACCCGTCTTCATCTCGCGCGGGCCCAGCACACGCAGGCTCCAGTCGTTGGCCTGCACGATGAGGCGGATGCATTGCAGGGCCGCCTCGGGCGTGACGCCCATCGGCACCGGGCCGCAGACCACGCCGAACTCGCCTTCGAAGTCGATGCCGTGCGCTTCGTCAGGCAGCGGCACGTCGTCCATGGGGCCGAGGAAGTCGTCGCTCGCGCCCTGATACATCACCGGCACGTTCTCGAAGTCGGGGATGGGCGGCGTGTTGAAGGCGCGCTCCATCAGCCGGCCATGGTTGAGGAAGGCCGAGCCGTCCAGCCATTGCGGGCTGCGCGGCAGCGGCGCAGCGCACGCGGCGGGGTCGAAAGGAAACACGCCGTCGCCGACGCCCGCGTTCAGCGCATCGGAAAGATCCTGCAATGCCCGGCGCACGGCGTCCCAGCGCTGCAGTGCGTCGAGCAGGCTGGGCGCGACCCTCGGCGCGGCGACGGCATGCTTCAGGTCCTGCGAGACGACGACCAGGCGCCCATCGAGCGAGCCGTCTTTCAGTGTGGCGAACTTCATCGTGATTGCTCTTTCGCAGCGGCTCAGCGCCCGGCCAGCGCAGTCGCAATCGACGGCTCGTAGGCACCGTCGATCAGCACGAAAAGCATCCGGCAGGGCCGGCCCGAGCGGTTGGCCCACGCGTGGTTGGTGCCGCGCTGAATCACGACGCTTCCCGCCTTGAGCGACACCTCGGAATCGTCGAGCACCAGCGTCATCTCGCCTTCGATCACCACGCCGTAGTCGATCGACTCGGTGCGATGCATCAGGGGGTGCGGCGAGTCGCGCTTGACGGTGGAGGCGGCCACGTCACCCGCCTGCGTGAAGGCATCCTTCATCTGCGCGGCGCCTTGCGCCAGGAACTCTTTGGTGTCCGGCGGGATGTCAACGAAGCGAATGCGCGTGCCGAGCTTGGGCGGCGGCAGCTTCAACGGACCGGTGGTGGGGTCCGCCGCGTTGGTCAAAGGCGCCGGCGTGGCGTGCGTCTCCCACACCTCATGGAAGACGGTGCCGGGGATGGCCTGAAGCTCGATCACGGTGGGCAGCGGGCCATTGCTGGTGACGATCGCCTTGCCTTCGGCATCGTGGCCGGTGACGACGCGGTGGATCGGGGGAAAGCTCATGGTGGACTCCTGGAGAGATGTGAGATGGGAGACGCTTCGTGAACGCAGGTCAGCCCTGGTCACTCTTCGAAGATGGCGACCGCGCGAGTCCATCCGGCGCTCGCGCCGCGGATCTTGTGCGGGAAGCAGCTGATCGTGAAGCCGTGAGGCGGCAGCGCCTCGAGGTTGTGCAGCTTTTCGAGGTGGCAGTAGCCGATGTCGCGGCCCGCCTTGTGCCCTTCCCAGATCAGCGCCTTGTTGCCGGTCTCGGCGACCTTCTTCGCGGTGTAGGGGAACGGCGCATCCCAACTCCACGCGTCAGTGCCGGTGAGCCGCACGCCGCGCTCGAGCAGGAACATCGTCGCCTCGTAGCCCATGCCGCAGCCCGAGGACACGTAGTCCTTGTGGCCGTAGCGCGAGCCGGCGCGGGTGTTGACGACGACGATGTCCAGCGGCTCCAGCACGTGGCCGACGCGCTTCAGCTCGGCCTCGACGTCGGCCGCGGTCGCGACGTAGCCGTTGGGGAAGTCGCGGAAGTCGAGCTTCACGCCGCGCTGGAAACACCACTCGAGTGGCACCTGATCGATCGTGATCGATGGCCGACTGCCGCCGAGCTTCGCATCCTGCGTCGAATGAAAGTGGTACGGCGCATCGAGGTGGGTGCCGTTGTGCGTGGCCAGCGTCACCCACTCGGCGGCCGCGGCCTCGCCGTCCGGATAGTCCTCAGGCTTCGTGCCGGGCAGCATCGCGATGAACTCGGGCAGTGTGTCATGCTTCTGGTAGGTGATCTTCGGCGCCAGCGGCGGCGGATCCGACAGCACGTCGTTCTCGAGGTAGATCGACAGGTCGACGAAACGGCGCCGAATCTTCATGGCGAGGGGACCTGAATGAAGGAAGAGTTCAGGCCTGCGCCGGCGCAGGCGTGGGCCTCGGCGCGGCAGCGCTCTGGCGTGGCAGGCGCGAGTAGCACAGCACCGCGCCGCAGCACAGCACGATCGCGGCGATGCCGAGACTGTCGTAGCCGAAGAACTTGATCAGCGTGCCTCCGAGCACCGGCCCGATCGCCGCGCCTGTCATCAGCATGGCTGGCGTGGCCGACAGCGCGCGGCCCGTGGGCTCCAGCCGCGCGAGCAGGCCGAATGCGAAGGTGTGCGAAAAGATCGCGACCGCGACGATGACCGACGCCGCGGCGCCATAGGCGAAGAAGGCGGTGGTGTTCATCACCGTCACGGCCAGCGCCGCCTGCACGACCGGCGCGCTCACCAGCACGAGGCGCGCCGGCAGCCGCCGCTCCAGCAGCGCGGCGAGCGGGGCTGGCAGCAGGTTGACGAAGCCCAGCGCGATCAGCACACCGGCGACCGCCTCGGCACCGAAGCCGCGCGCGTTGCCGACGCGCTCGACGAAGCTGAAGACCATCGCCTGCGTGACCGTCACCAGCGCGATGCCCGCGATGCCGAACCACACCGCGCGCCCGAAGCGCGCCGGCGCCTGCATCGTCGGCGCGCCGGCGACAGCGGCAGCCGCCGGTGCGGTCTCGGCGGACGGGAATGCAAAGAGGCTGACCAGTGCGGCCAGCGCCATCACGGCGCCGAACACGAGGAACAGCGCCGGGCCGCCCGCCTTCGCGACAATCTGGGGCGTGATGCCGAGATAGAAGACGGCGGCGATACCGAGCGCGGTGTTGACGATCGCGAACAGCCGGTGCGGTCGCGCGCTCAGCGCAATCGTGCCGTGCGTGACGCTCAGCGCCGCGCCGGTCGCCGCGCCGCACAGCGCGTGAACGAGCGCGAGCATCACGAAGTCGGTCGTCAACGACGCCGCGCCGAAACCGAGCGCGCACGCGAGGAAGCCCAACGTCGAAACCGCACGGCCCGACAGGCGGTTGAAGCGCGGCGCGAGCAGCACGCTGGCCACCACGACGCCGCCGAGAAAGAGCGTGACCAGCAGGCCCGCCTGCTGCGGGTCGAAGTGGTACGCCGCCACCAGCGTGCCCACCCAGACGGGCAATGCCACGGTGTCCAGCATGCCGGCGCAGTGCGCCACCATCAGCCCAATGCGGCCGCGGGTCGAATCGGTCTTGATCATCGTCTTCTCCTGCGGCACAGGGGCCGTGGTTTTCATATCGGCTGCGCCAGCGCCATCAGCGAGTTGCGCATGATCCCGGTGTGCTCCTCTTTGTCGCCGCCGTCGATCTCGATCTCGCCGAGGCGGGCCGAGTTCTCGACGACCATTCGGCAACGCTCCCAGCGCCGTGCCTCGAACGCCGACAGCGCGGCTTCGACACGGTCGTGCCGTCCGACCTCCTCGGCCAGCACGAGTGCGTCCTCGATGCCGATGCAGGCACCCGACGCCAGGTGCGGCGTGGTCGCATGCACGGTGTCACCGATCAGTACGATGCGGCCCTTGGACCATGGTCGCGGCATCAGCAGCGCTTCGAGCGGGCGGAACACGACCTGAGATGTCGGCCCGAGTCCTGCGCGAATCGCCTGCAGCTCCGGCGCGGGAAAGTCGGCGAGCAGGCCGCGCAACTGATCGACAAAGGTCGCCGGATCGACATGCTCGTTGACCGGCCGCGGCTCGAGAAGGAAGAGGTACATCTCGGTCTTCGACACCGGGTTGACGCCCGGCTTGACCTGCGGACCGATCCACATGGTCGCGTTGCGGATTTCCGGCGGACGCGGCACCACGGCGCGCCAACAGGCCTGGCCGGTGTAGCGCGGCTTGGGCGCGTCGGGGAAGAGGGTCTCGCGCAACTTCGAATACAGGCCGTCGGCTCCGATGACGAGGTCATAGCGGCGGCGCTGTCCGTCGGTGAAGCTCAGCTCCACGCCTTCGGCATCCTGCTCGATGGAAGTGAAGGTACAGCCCAGGCGCACCGTGGTGCCGGCGGCACGTGTCGCGTCGGCCAGCAGCCGGCCGAGCACCGGTCGCATGATAGCGCCGCCTCCTGGCACGTCGGGGCCTGCGATGCGCGGCGTCGGCAGCTCGGCGACCTGCGCCCCATTGGGCAGCCGCAGCGAGACGCCGTCGTGCGCGGCGCCGTGCTCGAGGAAGGCGTCGAGGATGCCGAGCTGGCGGAACGCGCGCAGCGTCGCGCCGCCCAGGCTGATACCGGCGCCGTAGTTGCGCCAGCCTGGGTCGATCTCGACGAGGTCAACCTCGGCGCCGAGCTTGCGCAGCTCGATCGCGGCCGACATGCCGGAAAAGCCTCCGCCGACGATGAGGATGTGTTGGGCTGCAAGGGTCATGCCGAGTCTCCTGAAGTGGTGATGTTGCTTTGCATGGCGGCTGCGACCAGCAGCAGCTCGCCCTGATCGGTGAGCGCGAACGGTATCGGCCACAGCCGATCGCCGAGGCACGGGCCGTGGACGCACAGGCCGCTGTCGATCTCGAACAGCGCGCCATGCGCGGCGCAGACAATACGGTCGCCGGCCGCGTTGAGGTAGGCATCCTTGCGCCACGGCAGCGGCGTGCCGTGGTGCGGGCAGCGGTCGGCCCATACGCGCACCGTGTCGCCGCGTCGCACGGCGAACACGGTGTGGCGCCCGCGATCCAGCGGATCGAAGCCGCGCGCGCCGCCGTCGGGCAACTCGGCGAGATGGCACAGCCGCCGTGGCGGCGGCGTACGGTCACCGGCCTCAGGCATAGTCGCCGTCCTCCGTCGTGCCCGGCCCCGGCGACCACTTCTTGCGGTAGCCGAGCAGGAAGGCCTGCGAGTTGTCGGCACCCATCGCCATCTCGCGCGGCGTCCAGGTCGCATCGTGCAGGTCCATGTCGGCGTCCATCTCCATGTGGCAACCGAATGGGCTGTTGAAGTACCAGAACCAGTTCGAGCCCAGCTGGTGCCGCCCCGGGCCCCAGAACGGCTGGTAGCCCTTGGCGACGAATCGCCAGCCGTTCTGCAGCATCTCGCCCGGGCCGGCGAAGTGGAAGGTGAAGTGCTCGCAGCCCTTCATGAACGCAGGCGCCTCGATGAAGAAGTGGGTGTGGTGATCGAGCGTGCCGGCAGGCTGCAGGAACGGGCCGACGCCGGTGAAGCGATCAGTGCAGCGGAAGCCGAGGCGTTCGACGTAGAAGGCTTCGGCCTTTGCCGCGTCGACGACGAAATAGACGACGTGAGAGAGCGTGCGCGGCTTGATCTGCGGCGCATCGGCGTCGACGCCGAGCTGGTTGGCCGGCCGCCTGAACGGCGAACCCGGCGCGTTTGCGATCTCGCCGGCTCTCTCGAACGAACGGCGCATGCTGACCTGGAAGGCGATCGCGAATCCTTCGTCATCAATCGACTCGATCGAGCCGTCGGGCCGCTCGCGCACCTCGCGGTCGCGCTTCAGTTCGGCGGCGATCGCGTCGAGGTCGGCGCGACTGGCAACGCCCATCACGGTGCGGCGCAGGCGGCAGCCAGGTGCCGGCGGCGCCGGCAGCGTCGGGTCCTTCTCGTCGATGATGACGATCGCGGTGCCGTCCATCGCCTCGAAGCGGCCGCCACCGGCGTCGGCCAGGCCATAGTCGCGGAGGTACTGCGCGCCATTCGCCAGATCGTCGACGGCGAAGACGAGTGTTTCCAGTCCGATGATGTTCATGAGAGTCCTTGCTTGCTGGTTGAGGGATCAGCCGGCCGTGGCTGCGATGCGGCCGCCGAGGGTCTCGGCCACCCAGTCGGCGATGTAGTGGCCGGCGTTGATGCTGTTGTCGAAGCTCGCGTGCTGCGCGCCGCCTTCTCGATCAGTGAAGACCTTGAGTTCACGCTTCGGGCTGTTGACGAGCTGGTCGTAGGTGCGCTGCGCCCACTTCAGCGGGATCTGCGTGTCCTTCTCGCCGTGCGTGACCAGGAAGGGAACGCGGATCTTCTCGACGACTCCGTCCAGGTGCACGTTCTCGGCAATGCGCATGAAGTCATGGACGTCCTTCGCGCCCCAGACCCAGCACACGTGTGCCCAGTAGTGCGGCACCGGAAAGTCGCCTTCCTTCTGCAGGCGCTTCTTCTGCACGCCGCGCCAATCGTGGTTGGCGCCCCAGCAGACGCCGGCGGCGAAACGCGGCTCCATCGCCACTGCGCGTGGGCAGTAGTAGCCGCCCAGGGACACGCCTTCGCAGCCGATGCGCTTCGGATCGACGTCGTCGCGCGTCCACAGCCAGTCGACGATGCGACTGGCCCAGTGCTCGCTGTCGTAGCGCGCCGTCATCCCGTGCAGACGCAACGCCTCGCCAGTGCCGGGCTGGTCCACCACGAGCGAGGACACGCCGCGCCGGGCCAGCCACCCCGGCAGGCCGACGCGGTATTTCATCTCCTTGGTCGAGTCCAGGCCGTTGAGCTGCACCAGGATCGGCGCCCTGCCCTGCACGCCCTCGGCGCGCACGTACAACGCCGCGAGGTGCTTGCCTTCGTAGGGGATCTCGACGCGCTCGCAGTTCTCGCCGACCAGCCGCACGCCCGCGTCGAAGAGGTCGAGCTGGCGGCGATACAGCGCCAACCGGCCCGGCGCGTCGTGCGCCTGAAGCCGCTCGGCCGTGATGAGGTAGCTGGAGGCGCGCGCAAACTTCTCGCCCGCGGAGAGCAGCCGGCCGCGCACCCGGTCCTCCTCGGCCAGCATGCACAGCTTGTCGGCCATGCGTACCCAGGTCTCGCGGAAGGCCTGCGTGCCCGCTGCGTCCGGTGCCTTGGCCGCTTCGTGCAGCGGGGCGCACATTTCCTCGATCTCGCCAATGCGCGCGCCCATCTCGATGGCGAGATCGACCGAAAGGTTCCAGACGTAGTTTGTGGGGAAGTAGCGAAACATGGTCATTTCAGTGCAGCGCCGGCATCTGCCGGACGTACCAGACGAGCAGCGCGAAACCGGCCAGCGCGGCGGCCGCCAACGCGGCGCAACAAAAGCGATCACCCCAACCGCACCATCGAGGTCGATCGCCGCCCTGCGTCGCCGGGCCGTTGTTCGGGTAGTGAGCAGCCATCGTCATCTCTCTCTCGCCCGGATCTACAGATCCAGCACCAGCCGCGGCGACTTCGAGCGTGAGCAGCAGGGCGTGAACTGGTCGCCGCGGGCGCGCTCCTCTTCGGTGAGGAACATGTCGCGGTGATCGGGCGTGCCGCCGATCACGCGCGTCAGGCAGGTGCCGCAGACGCCCTGCTCGCAGGAGACCGGCACCTGCACGCCGGCCGCGGCCAGCGCGGCGACCACGGCTTGATCGGACGCCACGCGGATCACCGCACCAGACGACGCAATCTGCACCTCGAAGGCGTCATCGGCGTCGCACTTCGTTGCGCCGCCGGCGAAGTACTCGCGATGCAGCGCCGCATCGGGCCAGCCCGCGGCTCGCGCGGCCAAAAGCACCGCCTCCATGAAGCCCGCGGGTCCGCACACGTACAAATGCGTGCCCGCCTGCGGGTTCGCTACGACGCGGGCGATGTCGATCCTCTGCGCGGCCGGCCCCTCGTCGTGGTGCAGCTGCACGCGTTGCGCGAACGCCGATGCGTGGATGCGCTGCACGAAAGCCGTCCGGTCGGCCGAGCGGGTGCAATAGTGCAGATCGAACGCGGCGCCCTCTCCCCCCAGATGCTCGGCCATGCACAGGATCGGTGTGATCCCGATGCCACCGGCAAGCAGCAGGTGGCGGTTTGCACCGGGCGCCAGCGCAAAGTGGTTCCGCGGCGCGGAGATGTCCAGCTCTTTCCCCGGCTCCAACGCATGCATCGCCCGCGATCCGCCGCGCGAAGCCGGTTCGCGCAGCACCGCGATCTGATAGCGCTGCGTCTCGCGCGAATCGTTGCACAGCGAGTACTGGCGCACCAGACCGCCTTCAAGACGCACGTCGATGTGCGCGCCGGCGGTGAACGGCGGCAGCGCGCCACCATCGGCTGCGACCAGCTCGAAGCTGCAAATGTCCTGCGCCTCGAGCGTCTTGCGCGCAACGCGCACGCGGCGCGTCGTCATGCGGCACGCTCCTTGTCGATCACCGAGCCGCGGATGGCGCCTTTCAGAGCGCGTCGTGCGCGCGGCCCCATGAGCGCTAGGTCGCAGCTGGCATGGATCGCGGCGTCGAGGATCACCTCGTACGGCCGACCCCCTGTCTCCACCATCGAGGCACCGTCGACGTTCGCGGCGCGCGCCGACGCCTCGGCCTTGGCCACCGCCGC
Organism: Variovorax sp. LjRoot290; assembly: GCF_964253985.1. Lineage (NCBI taxonomy): Bacteria > Pseudomonadati > Pseudomonadota > Betaproteobacteria > Burkholderiales > Comamonadaceae > Variovorax > Variovorax sp. LjRoot290. The sequence continues at coordinate 710,357 of NZ_CAXURW020000002.1, forward strand.
GCGCGCGTTGCCCGCGGCGGCCTCCGTGAACATCTCGGGCGACATCGCGTGCAGCAGGGCACCGTTGCAGCTGGCAGCCGCTTCGGCACGCACGTGCAGAAAGGTCTGCCGCGCCCCGGTAGACTTCGCGTATGCCACCGCGTGATCGAGGGTGACGGTGGCCAGCGGTGTGCCGTCGATGAGAACGAGAAGATGCTTGTACATGCATGCACTCCGGTCACGTGGCCGCGGCCTGCCCGGCGAAGACTTCGGCCGTCAGGTCTCCTGCCGCTTTGGGCCGCTCGAGGAGGAAGTGCGCAAGTGCCGGCAGCAGCACCATCGCGCCGAGCATGTTCCACAGGAACATGAAGGCCAGCAGCAGTCCCATGTCGGCCTGGAACTTGATGGGGCTGGCCACCCAGGTGACCACGCCCACGGCCAGCGTCACGCCGGTGAGCAGCACCACCCTTCCGGTGAACAGCAGCGCACGGTAGTAGCTCTGCGACAAGCTCTTGCCTTCGCGCAGCTGCGCAAGCGTGATCGACAGGATGTAGAGCGCATAGTCCACGCCGATGCCAACGCCGAGCGCGATCACCGGCAGCGTGGCCACCTTGACGCCCATGCCAAGGCTGACCATCAGCGCCTCGGCCAGCACCGAGGTCAGCATCAGCGGCAGCACCGCCACCAGCACCGCCCGCCACGACCGGAAAGTGATGAAGCTCAGCAGCACCACTGCGCCGTAGACCAGCAACAGCATGGTGCGCCAGGCATTCTTGACGACGATGTTCGTCGCCGCCTCGATGCCGGCGCTGCCTGCTGCCAGCAGGAACTTCACATCAGCGGTGTCGCTCGCATTCGCGAACGACTCGATGCGATTGACGACGCGCGTCAGCGTCTCGGCCTTGTGGTCACGCAGGTAGACGTAGACCGTCAACAGCGAGCAGGCGTCGTTGTAGAGACCGCGCGGCGCGCCCGCGGTGATCGTGTTGAGCATGTCCTGGTTGGGCAGGAACTCGTACCACTTGGGATTGCCTTCGTTCAGCCCGGTGAGCACGCGTCTGTTCAACAGCGCCAGTGAGTTCGTGGTTTCGACACCTTCGAGCTGACGCAGCTGCCACTCGAGGGCGTCGATCTTGTTCAGCGTCGCGTACTGCGAGCATTGGCCATCGGGCGTCTTCACCATCACCGCCAGCACGTCACTCGACGCGCCATAGGCGGTGTTGATGAATGCGACATCGCGGTTATAGCGGCTGTCGGCCCGCAATTCGGGCGCTCCGGGATCGAGGTCGCCGATGGCCAGTTGACTCGAGACAGCCAATCCGCCTGTCGCGAGAACGGCGCTCGCGGCCACCGCAACCGTCGCCCAGCGGCGCTGGGTGAACCGGTCCAGCCAGCGCCACAGCGGCTGCTTCTGGACAGCCGCCTCGGCGCGCAGGCTGCGCTGCGCGGCGGCCGCGCTGACGCCGGTGTAGCTCAGCAGGATCGGAAGCAGGATCAGGTTGGTGAAGATCAGCACGCCCACGCCGATCGACGCGGCAATGGCCAATTCGCGGATCGCGTGGATGTCGATCACCAGCAGTACCGCGAAACCCACAGCATCGGCCAGCAGCGCCGTCAGGCCCGCCAGGAACAGCCGCCGGAAGGTGTGGCGCGCGGCCACCAGCTTGGGCTGGCCCCGCCCGATATCCTGCATGATGCCGTTCATCTTCTGGGCGCCGTGGCTCATGCCGATCGCGAACACGAGGAACGGCACGAGGATCGAGTACGGATCGAGCGCAAAGCCCAGCGTCGGCAGCAGGCCGACCTGCCAGACCACCGCCACCAGGGACACGGTGACAACCAGCAGCGTGGAGCGCACGCAGCGCGTGAACCAGAAGACCATCGCCGCGGCAATCGCCACTGCGAGGGCGAAGAACACCAGCACGGCACGCACACCGTCGATCAGCTCGCCGACGATCTTGGCGAAGCCGGTGATGTGCACTTCGACGCCCTGTTGCTCGTACTTGGCGCGTAGCTCGTCGAGACGATGAGCGAGGGCGCCGTAATCCAGCGGCTGGCCCTGCGGGTCCTTGGCCAGGAGCGGCACAAAGATCACGCTGGACTTCGCGTCCAGCGCGACGATCTGCCCGACTTCTCCCGAGCGCGCGACATTGGCGCGCATCTGCTCCAAGCTCTTCGGTGAGCCGTCGTATCCATCGGGGACGACCGGCCCGCCTTCCAGGCCCTCCTCGGTCACGCCGACCCAGCGCGTCGTCGGCGTCCACAGCGACTTCATCTGGTTGCGCGCCACACCAGGCACGAGGAACACCTCGTCGCTCATGCGGCGCAGCGTATCGAGGTACTCCGCGTCGAAGATCGTTCCCTTCGGGTTCGCGACCGCGATGCGTACCGCGTTGCCCAGCCCAGTCAGCTCGTTCTGATATTGCAGAAAGTTGCGGATGTACGAATGCTTCTCAGGAATGGTCTTCTCGAAACTTGCATTGAGCTTCAGGTGGGTGGCCTGCCAGCCGAGCAACAAAGTGATCACCGTGCACAGCGCGACCACGAGCAGCCGATTGTTGAAAAGCGCCCGCTCGACGAGCGAGCCGGAGCGTGGGTCGAAATCCTGAGGCGTCATGGCTTGGAGGAAATGGGCATCGCGCCCTGGACAGACAGGGCCAGCAACGCGCCGTTGCGGCCGGCGGCAAGACCGGTGAGCGAAGGCAGCGGATCACGATTGACCGGCGCGAAGGCGTCGCCCCGTCGGGCGAACACGAAGCCGGCCTGGTTGGCCAACAGCAGCGTGCCGTCGGCCGCGAGCTGGCTCGCGACCACGGACACCGGCATCGGGAGCTGCAGCGCCTGCCACTCGCGCCCGCCGTCGAGCGTGCGCCAGACGTTGCCGCGCAGGCCGGCCAGCACGACCTCCTGCTCTCCGGTGAGCTCCAGTGTGAAGAAGCTGCCCTTGTACGGCGTGTCGATGCGCTGGAAGCTCTGGCCAGCATCGTCGGACTTCAGGACCAGACCCTGCTCGCCGGCGATCACGATGCGACTACCGCGCTGACGCACTGCGTACAGATGCAAACCCTTCGGGTTGTCCAGCCGCCCGGCCCACGAGGTCCATGTCTTACCACCGTCCTGGGTGGCCAACGCCAGGCCGTAGGCTCCGACGACCAGTGCACGATCCCGTCCGAGCGGCAGGACGTCGAGAAGCGGCTTGTCGGGCCCGTCGGCGAGCAGCTGCTCGGCCGCCTTCTGCCCGGCCGCGTCCTGACGCGCCTTCGCGTCGGCCAGCATCAGCTCAGCGATGCGCCTCCCGTCGAGGCGGCGCTCCCAACGATGCCCGCCATCCGTCGTGACCAGCACAGTGCCACCGTGCCCGACCGCGATGCCGTTGCGCTCGTCGGCAAAGCGCACGGCGGTCAGCGTCACGCTGGTAGGAACGGGAACCTGCTGCCAACCGCTGCCGCCATCGTCCGAACGCAGCACGAGACCACGCTCGCCGACCGCGACCCACTGCGCGCCGACTTGCGTGGCGCCGAGCAGCACGGCGCGCTCCGGCGCGCGCACCGCCAGCGCAGGACGGTCGAGCGCGGCGCCGACCGGCTCGGCCGCGCCCGTCACAGAGAAGACTGCAAGCGAGGCGATGCCCGCGAGAAGCCGCTTCATCCCGCCTGCTCCTGCGCGATGAGCTGCTCCAGCTTGCGCCGCACGCGCATCGAACCCGGATCGCCCGGGAGCAGCACCGGGTTCAGCGACACGAACTCGGCATCGCCGATGACGCGCTGCTGCGCCTCCAGCATCGGTTTGTCCTGCATCGAGAACGCGTGCTCGACGAGCTTGCGGATGTGCCCGTTGGCTTCCGGGTCGACCGCGAAGTCGCGCGTGGTCCAGAACCAGTAGTGGCAGCTCCTGGACGTTTCCGGTGTCACCAGGTGCAGGTTCAATGAGTCCACGCCACACTCGCGTGGCTCGCCCAGCAGCGTCGATCCGACATTGAGCTGCATGCAACCGGGTGCCGTCCAGATGACTTCGGTCCACTGGTCGGTTGGACGCCCCTGCTCGCGAAGGTGCATGTCGAATGCCGGTGGCGTGAGGTCCCCGCTGGAGATCCACGCGATGCCCACGCTGCGCTCACCGAGGTCACTGACTTGCGGCTTGCATCGGGTGAGCGCACCACTGCCCAGCGTGCCGGCATGCAGGTAGTCGGCGTGCGTCAGGTCAAGAATATTGTCGACGAGGAGCTGGTAGTCGCACGCGGTCGGCATGTAGCCGCGCACGGTGGCATCCTCTGACGCCGAGGTCACGTGCGAGTAGTCGGGGATCAGCGACTCGTCGGCACGCGTCGGGTCGCCGGCCCACAGCCACACCAATCGGTCGCGCTCGCGCGCCACGCGCGCCGGCACAGTGGCCGCCTTCGGGATGCGACCGTCTCCCTGGGGGTTGTGTACGCATGCACCATCGGCCCCGAAGCGCAGACCGTGGTAGGCGCACTCCACCGATCGGCCGCCGTCGCACACCTTCCCGGCCGAGAGAGGTGCGAATCGGTGCGGGCAGCGGTCGGCCAACGCGGCGATCCCTCCTTCGGACGTACGGAATAGCACCAGTTTCTCGTCCAGCAGCGTGCGCGCCACCAACTTGCCGGGCGCAAACTCGTCGGCGAAGCCCGCGACGTACCAGGCGTTGCGCTGATAGGTTTTCATGGATTCAGTCCCAACTCAGTCGTCGAGACGCTCGTAGATCGACACTTCGGTGGCGTAGACGAAGAACGACTGCGCCGGCACGTAGAACGCCGCACCAAGCTCCGCATTGATTGCGAGCAGCGCGCGCTCGTAGTCTCGGTACGCGCCTACCGACGCGGTGTCGGTGAACCAGAGACTTGCGACGCCCTCGTAGATCGGCACGTCCTTGGCACCGAAGTACGCGAGCATTGGGTTGAACTCGCTGACTTGGTGGTTATGCACGCAGCGGCGCATGGCCGCCGCAGCCATGGGAGCGGCCACCAGCGCGCGCTCGTGGGCCCGCGCCCAGCGCCCAAAGAATTCAGTCAGCGTCAGTCCGTCGGCCATGCGCAGGTAGTGCAGCACCTTGGCGCCGGCGGCCCGCCCAGGGTTCGGCACCGGCTGCTCGGCCTCCACGGTCACCACGCTGAGCGTGCGGTTCGTATCGGCGAAGTTCGCACCGTCAGGACCGGTCTTGGTGCGCACATGCTCGTGCGCAAAGGTCGCCTGCATGTCCCCGGGGCTGTCCCACCACAGTTCGGTCACCGAATCGCGCGCTACCGTCATCGCATGGATGGCCTCGGCGCTGCTGCCGAACGCCGCGTCGAAGACGTGGTTCTGCACGTAGCGCCGCAGGGTCACAGGGTTCTCATTGGAGATTGCGCCATGCACATGCTGCACGTAAGCCAGGTACTCCGCGTGTGTCATGCCGGGACGCCGGCAGATTGCGGCCATCATCTTGATCATCTGTAGTCCTCCTTCGGGTTCGCGTTCAACGGGCGCCGGCAGCGACCGCGTCTGGCGTGAACGCGCTCTCCGGGTATGGGGGCATGACCAGGTATTGCTTGCTCTTGGCGTTAAAGAGATTGCCAATGAAGGCCGTGCCCGAGAGCAGGTCGTAGAAGCCCATCGAACCTCCCATCAGGCCGGGGACGTCTGGCGCGACGAAGGTCTGGTTCCAGAGCGTCTTCCAGAGCTGGCCGTTGGCATCCCAGCGGTCGCCCAGCACACAGATCCAACTGTCCTCGTCGCAGTAGTAGCGGCTCTTCGGAGCCTGGTGCCGCTTGCCCTCGCGCAAGGTGGCTTCAACGACCCAGACGCGGTGCAGTTCCCAACGCACGCTGTCAGGGCTCAGGTGGTGTGCGCTCATGACCTCGGCGTCGGTCTTGGGCTGCAGCAGCCGGTTGGAGTTGTACGGGACGATCATCTCCTTCTTGCCCAGGAGCTTCCAGTCGAAGCGATCAAGCCGCCCAGTGAAGACCTCGATCTCGTCGAAGGACATGACGCCCGCTGCAGCCGGCGTCGGCGTGTCGCAGCAAGGGTTGGGCAACTTGCGCACGCGGCGCTGGCCGGTGAGGTAGACCCAGGCCGTGCTCTTATCGGGATCGACGTTCTGGCCGCCGACGATGGCCTCGCCGGCGCGGATCGGCGGACCGTCGTTAAACAGGCGCACCTCCCAGAAGTTGCCCTTGGCCGCAAACTGCTCCGGGGTTCCCTTGGGCAGGTAGTAGGCCATCTGCTGGTCACCCACGCCGTCGGTCGTCAGCACGGCCTTCCCGTCCGTGGTGAGCTGGTACATGTTGACGTGGAACTGCCACGCGGTGCCACGCCAACGCAGCAGATGATTCCACATCACCTCGGCGCCGGTCTTCGGGATGGGAAACGGAATGCCGCCATACGCGCCGTCAACCAGGTCGCCACTGAGCTTGGCGCGGGTCGCGTTCTTGAACGTGTTGTCGTAGACCCATTGCGGCGCCGCCGCGGTGCGATGCGTCTTGTAGACGTCGACGCGATAGGTGTCCGGGTACTTCTTCAACAGCGCCTTTGTGCCGTCGGTCAGCTTCTCGGCGTACTCGTCGACGTTCTTTGCGGTGATGGAAAGGAGAGGCTTCTCGTCCCTGAACGGATCGCCTCGCCTTCCACCCGGGTTGTCACCTGGGATCGGGATCGTGTAGCCGCCCGTCCAGCCGGGAATGCTGCCGTCCTTGTTGCCGGCCTTCTCGCCACCCAGGGGCGTCAGGTCGGTCTTCAGGCGCGCAGCCTCTTCGGCGTTGACGCCGGCTGAGGCTGCAACAGGCCAACCCAGTGCGGCCACACAGGCAGCTGTGGCGACGAAGTATGGTTTCATTCGAGTGTCTCCTTGTTCAGAACGTACGGCGCAACGTGAGCGAGACGAAGTCGCGATCGGCCAGTGCGTTGCCATGGCCAAAGATCGGGCTGCCGCCATTCAAGGACGGCGAGAAATCGACGAACGGCACGGCCTTGCCGATGAAATGCGTGTAGTTCAGTGCGAACTGCCACACGCCGAGGTAGTTGCCCTCCAGGCCCACGTTGACGCTGCCGTTGCCGCGGGCATCCCAGGCGGTGACCGACGAGCGTCCGTCCAACGTGTACCGCAGGCCGATGGGTATGCTCAGATCGAGTCCGGGCAGCGCCTGGCGGTACGTGGGCGTGAAAATCAGCTGCAGCGCGGTGGCGTCACGCGTGCGACCGGCGTCGAGTTCGCCATCTGGATCGGTCTTGTGCAGCACCCGGTTCCACGCGATCTCCGCGACCAGGCTCGACTCGCGCGAGATGAAGCTCGGGCCGAAGCTGGCCAGGGTCGACAGGTTCAGGTGCGCCGTGCGACCGGTGGCGTATCGCGGCTGCGGCTGGCCGGGGAAAAAGCCGTACAACATGTTGGTGCTGCGCAGCGGCATGTTGTCGCGAACCGAGGCTTCGCCGGCGAAGTTGAAGTCGCCGACCGAGCGCGAGGCGCTCACGCCATAGACCTTCACCGCCTCGGGAAACACGAAGTACCAGTCGCCAGGCAGCGTGCCGCCCGGCCCCGGAGTGCCCGCCGGGTTGAGTCGGCCGTAAAGCTGACCGCCCTTGTCGTGGTAGCGCGCAGCGTAGAAGCCGAGATCGGTGTCGTCTAGGCGCCACTTCAGCTGCAGGCCAAACTGGCCGGAGTTCTTGGGCTTGCGATCGCCGCCGGGCAGCAGACCGAAATTGCCGACGTTGGGGATGCCGACGAATTCGGGCTGCTCGGATCCCCAGGGGATGTTGGTGGTCGAGAAGTAGCTTCCCGAAGGAGGCAGGCGATCGGCCTCCCAGCGGAACTGCGCGTAGCCGCCAACCGAGACCTCGGGCGTGACCTGAAACTGCGCCGACAGCTGCGGTACTGGGCGGATGATCTCTTTGAACTGCGCGTTCGGCGAACCGAGCAGCTTGAGGATGTCGATCGGTCCTTGGGCGCGCGCGATGCCGTTGTCGCCGAAGAACAGGCTTTCGCCGTACTGCAGCGCATGACGGCCCAGGCGGGTGGTCAGTCGGCGGCTGTCCCCGAGGTCAAAGCTGCCGAAGACGAAGGCATCGAGGACCTCGGCCTTGCGACCGGCGAGCCTGCGCGTGTGCTCCGGGAACTCGTTGATCGGCGTCTGGCCGTTAACCGGATCGGCCGCATCGGTGGTGCCTCGGTAGGCTGCGTCGTACCACGTAGCTGCGCTGAGTCGCAGACCGTAGTCCTTTCGGTACACCGCATCGAACTCGCTGAGCAAGTCGACTCGCTGGGACACGAGGCCGCGCTTGCGGAAGTTGTCATCGCCGGCGTTGAAGTTCAGCGCCTGCGGGAAGGCCGAAGCCGACACTCCAGGCACGAGCAGGCGGAACGAGTTGACCAGCGCTGGATCGGCGTTCTGGGTGCGCGCCATCAGGCCCGCCTTGACCGTGTTGTCGAAGCGCAGCGACCAGTCCGACTCGCCGAGATCGATGCCAACTGCTTGCGCTGCGCCGGCCGCGAACGCGGCGGCCAGCGCTGTGGCAGTGCGGCCGGGCCGCGGTGAAGCTTGTCTCATTTGGAGATTCCTCTCTCTCTGTGGTTAGTGGGGTCGAAAAGGCAGCTAGGCTGGCGTCGCCACAAGCCTGTCAATCTCGCCGGCGAGCTGCAGCAAGTCGGTTGCAGGCTCGGGCTGCGTCGTCCAGAGGGCTGCGCGTTCGGTCAGCTCATGCAGACACCGCACGCGCTCGCTGCGCCGCTCGGTGAATTGCCGCAGCAGGCGCGGGCGGTCGAGCCCCGCGGCCGCCAGCTCGCCCAACACGACGGCGTCTTCCAGGTCCTGCGCTGCAGACTGCCCGAACGGCGGCGCGATGACATGCGCGGACGCGCCGACACACAACACCGCACCACGATGCCAAGGTGGGTCGCGCAACCAACTGGTAACGCGGTGCAGCACGACCGGCGCCGACGGGTCAATCGCCGCGGCGATGCGCCGCGGAAAGGAACCCCACGACTTCAGCTGTCGTGTCAGGGCGTATCCGTCAGTGGGCCCACTCGCCTCCTCAGTGCTAACGACGGCCACGCCCGCTCTCGACATGCTGATTGGCACGAGCAACAACCTGCGACCCACCGATCCGGCCATCCATGTCGAACGGTCCAGCCAAGGTGGACGTGGAAGCAGTGCGTGCCACCAGGCGTGGCGCAGCACGCCCGGTCGCGCCGGGCCGAGCAGCGCACTGGCCAGCGGCGATCCGGCGCCTGCAGCAATCAGGACAAGATCTGCTTCCCATACGCGCCCGTCCTCGGCGATGACGCGCCCGCTCTCGGAATCGACCCTGCTCACCGTGCAGCCGCGGTGCACGTCCACGCTGGATCGCACCGCGGCACCTTCGAGCAGATCCAACAGGTCTGCGAGCGCAATGCCGACGGCGGACGGGAGCTGCGGCCCCGCGAGCGACGGCGTCGGCAGTCGAAAGCCCTCGTCACCGCGCTCATCGACGACCGACAGACCGCTGTACGCAAAGCCGCGCTGCACACAGGCTTGCGCGACGCCGAGTCGCGCCAGATCGCGAAGCAGATTTGGAACCACATCAATGTGCGCAGGCAGCCGAGTTGCCGATGCATGCGCCTCGATCACTTCCACATGCGCGCCGGCGCGCACGCAGGCCAGCGCGCAGGTCAATCCGGTGATACCGCCGCCGACAACGACGATACGACGGACCAGAGCACCCGCCGCGGACCGCCCTCCTGAAATTCCGAGCGAAAGCTCGCCCGAAGCATGGTCGACGACCATTCGTTGTCTCCGCTTATTAGTGTGAGCCCTGTACCGGACTCGGTGCACGGCAGACTAAACTCCGGGCGGATTCAAGAGAAATCCTTTCGATCGAAGCGTCAGTTCGATGGCATGGAATGATCGAGGGCAAACCCGCATCACCCCGTCTCGTTCGGATGACTGGGCGCAGTTGCGCGACCGCGCGTGAGGATTTCTACGCCGCCCAACACCCGGATCGAAAAACGAGGCACCCGTGCGATTCCACAATTTCGATCTGAACTTGCTCGTGGCTCTTGACGTGCTGCTGAAGGAGCGCAGCGTGACGCGTGCCGCCGAGGCCCTCAGTCTCAGCCCGTCGGCCATAAGCAATTCGCTGTCGCGGTTACGCGAGTATTTCGACGACGATTTGCTCGTTCAAATCGGCCGCAAGATGGAACTGACCCCGCGCGCCGAGGGCCTGCGAGAGGCTGTGCGCGACCTGCTGCTGCGCTTCGACAGCACGATCGCTGCGCCTCCGGTGTTCGAGCCGCATGCCAGTGATCGGGTGTTCCGCATCTTCTCGTCGGACTACGCGCAACTGGTGCTGGGGCCTGCGCTGATGACGCTGGCAGCACAGCAGAAGGCCAGGGTTCGCTTCGAGTTTGCGCAGCAGGTCGCACAGCCGCACCGCGACCTCGAGCGCGGCGAGGCAGACCTGCTGATCATTCCCACTGGATTCATGTCCCCCGACCACCCGCGCGAGGTGCTCTACAAGGAGGACTTCGTCTGCATGGTCTGGCGCGATGCCGAACTGGCCCGCGGCGAGTTGACATTCGAGCGCTATGTCTCCGCCGAACATGTCGTGATGCAGCCCAGCAACGGACGTGTGGACGCCTTCGAAGGCTGGTTCCTGAAGCGCTACGGCGTCACGCGGCGCGTCGAGGTCCTGACCTACAGCTTCATCACGCTGCTCGCCTTGCTGGTCGGCACCAACCGCGTTGCCACGGTGCACGAGCGCGTTGCCCGTCGCCTCGTCGGCGTCTGGCCACTCGAGATCCGCCCTACGCCGATAAAGATCGATGCCATGGAGCAGGCCATGCAGTGGCACAAGTTCCGTACCAATGATCCGGGGCTGAGTTGGCTGCGCAGCCTGGTTGCAGAAGCAGCAAGTCGCATCGACGAGTACTGATGGCGGCTCATCTCGGCTTCTCCGGCCGGCCGCACGCCAGCCGCATGGCGCGCTGAGCGCGATCCCGGCAGCGCGACCCATCCGCATTCTGCAAGACTGCTATTCATCGACGGCAGTGCCCGAGCCGCGTCTTTTTACGTAACGTTCGCCACCCTGCGGTCCGCCCCCTTCTGCGCGTGGCCGCTCCGATATCGATTTCAAGAGGTGGCACATGCGCGCGAACCGCCGAGATTGGTTGCAAACAGTGGTGGCAATCGCCACCGCACTGCCGATCGCCCAGGCAATCGGGGCCCATCGGGCGTCGCAGTCCGGGCCTTCAGTGCCCACGGAGCTGCTCTTGAATGAGCAGGCACTGGTGGAGAGCCGTCTGTTTGCTGCCGCTTGGCGGGGAGGCATCCAGCAAATCAATCTCGGCCCCAGCGTCGACGAGGCGCTGTTCGGTCCCCATGCCGTGAACTGGCGCCGCCTGCGCGGCCCCGTGATCGGCCTCACGACGCCAGCGACGCTGTTTTGCCTGGAGCAAGTCGCAGCGGCAGACGGTGTACGCACCGTCGCGCGTGTCGCAGCGCCGGAAGCCGGCGCGGTTGCCATTGCCGTCGAGCGGCTGCGCGCGCGACTCGGCGCTCCGTCGTCGTGGCGACCACTGGAACCCACCTTCGACGCCGCGCCATATCGATGGGTCGCGTGGCTGATGGCGCCACGCTTGGCGCTGAACTTGGATTCTTGAAAGAAGACGCATGGCCCGACGTTTGCCCCCAGGTGTCAGTGATCGCGACTTTGCGGCCGCGCTGACTCAGTTCGCTGCCGCGGTCGGCAGCGACTGGGTGTTTACCAGCGAGGCTGACCTCAATCTCTATCGCGACGCCTACTCCCCGCTCTGGGGCACACGCGAAGAGCGCCTGGCGAGCGCTGCTGTCGCGCCCAGGTCGGTCGAACAAGTTCAGCAAGTCGTACGTATCGCCAACCGCTACAAGATTCCCCTCTATCCCATCTCGACAGGGAAGAACCTCGGCTACGGTGGCTCCGCGCCGGGCTACAGCGGTTCGATCGTCGTAGACCTCAAGCGCATGAACCGCATCGTCGAAGTCGACGACCGGCGCCACTTTGCGATCGTCGAGCCAGGTGTTTCGTATTTCGACCTCTATAACTACATCCAGGAGCGCAAGCTGCGCGTCTGGATCGACTGCCCGGAGCCCGGCTGGGGCAGCGTGCTGGGCAATGCGCTGGACCGTGGTGTCGGCTGGACCACGGGGCACTTCCGCGACCACTTCGGCTCGCATTGCGGTTTGGAAGTGGTGCTGCCCAGCGGCGAGTTGATGCGCACCGGCATGGGTGCGATGCCCAACGCCGACACCTTCGCGCAGTTTCCCTACGGCTTCGGCCCGACCGTCGATGGCCTGTTCGGGCAGGGCAACTTCGGCATCGTGACGCGCATGGGCATCTGGCTCATGCCCGAGCCCGAGGCCTACGCCACCGGCAAGGTCCGGGTGCTCCGCCGGCGCGACCTGATCCCCTTGATCGACGTCACCAACCGGCTCGAGCATGGCGGGCTGATCGGCCTGCCGATCTACGACAGCCCGCTCGCCAGCCTCATCGACCCCGAGCTCACGGCACTGACCAGCCGCGTGGATGTACCGGACAAAGAGCTGGATCAGTTCGCGGCGCGGCGCGGCCTGCCCATATGGGACTTGACGCTGCAGTTCTACGGCCCGGCGGAGACGGTGGCGGCGAACTGGTCGTATGCGAAGCGCCTGGTGCGCGAAGCGATCCCCGATGCCCGCTTCGAAGACGGCCCGACATTCAGGTTTCCGATGTCCGCACAGGACCAGAAACAAGTGCCATTCCGGGTGTCGATCGGCGCACCGAGCCTGGAGGGCTTTTCCCAGGGGCCGGTACGTTCGCGCTTCAACCCCTATCCGATGGACGGACACGTCTTCTTCTCGCCGATCATTCCCAAGACGGGCGAGGCGGCCCTGGAAGCCACCCGTGTTCTTGCCGATGTGATGGCGGCAATGCGAATACCCGGCTTGAACCCCCTGTTCCGGCCGCCCCAGGCGTCAATCTTCCGATCGCTGCTGCTGGTGGTCGGCCTGCCAATCTCCCGGACCGACCCCAAGATCAACGAAGCCTCGATGAAGATCTTCCGTCATGCGGTGAAGCTCAGTGCCGAACGCGGTTGGGCCGAGTACCGCACGTCGCCGATCTTCAGCGATCTCATCTCGAGCGTGTATTCGTTCAACGACCATGCCCTGCGCCGGTTCACCGAGGCGCTCAAGGACGCGGCAGACCCGAACGGCATCATCGCGCCGGGAAGGGGAGGCATCTGGCCCAAGCACCTGAGAAAGGGGCGGCAGAAGTGAAGACGTCGTTCATGCTGCGCATGCTGTCGATCCCTGGCCTGGCATTGGCGCTGCTGTGCGCCGGCACCGCCCGGGCCGACGAAGACACGCTGTCGCCGCGCCAGGCCATCGGCAAGCGGGTCTACGAGACCTGGTGCGTGGCCTGCCACGGACCGGGTCCCGGCTACTACGGTCGAGGGCTCACCGGCACAGAAGCACTGGAGGCCAAGTACGAAGGCAAAGTACCGCCGGTGCTCGACCAGCGCACCGACCTCACGCCCGAGTTCGTCACGGTCTTCGTGCGACACGGCGTCTCGGTGATGCCGTTCTACCGGCGCACCGAGATCAGCGAAGCGGACCTGGCAGCGCTCGGCGCCTACCTGTCGCGCCGCAATCCGGCGCTTTCCCCCGCCGAGGCAAGCCGCCCCTGATGAACCCGCCCACGATGCGCGCAGTACGCTTTCACGCGACCGGCGGCCCCGAGGTGCTGCGCTGCGAGGAGGTGCCGACACCTAGTGCGGGCCCCGGCCAGGTGCTGGTGCGCGTACTGTCGGCCGGGGTGAACTACGCCGACGTGTTGCGTCGCGCCGGTGAACCCTATCCGGTGCCGACGCCGCTGCCTTTCAATGCAGGGTCCGAGGTGGCCGGCGTCGTGTGTGCGCTCGGCGACGGTGTCGATACCGGCTGGATGGGCCGGCAGGTGCTCGGCGCCAGCATCATGGGCGGTGGCTATGCGCAGTACATCGCGCTGCCGTGTGCCGAGTTGCTGCCCTGGCCCGCAGGGCTGGATGCGCGGCTGGCCGGCACCTTGCTGATCCAGGGGACAACGGCCGCGCTGGCGCTGCACGACTCCGGTGAACTGCGTGCAGGCGAGCGCGTGCTGGTGCTCGGGGCCGCCGGCGGCGTCGGCTCGTGGCTGCTGCAACTGGCGCGTGCGAAGGGCGCCTCACTCGTGATCGGCGGCGCGCGCGGGGCGTCCCGATGCGATCAGGCGACAGCGCTCGGCGCGCACGCCAGCGTCGACTACAGCCACTCGGACTGGCCCGAACGTGTGCTCGAACTGACCCAGGGTCAGGGTGTGGACCTGTTGCTCGATGCCACTGCCGGCGAGTTGCTGCGCCAGGGCAGCGAATGCCTCGCCGCTTGGGGACGCATGGTCGTCTACGGCACAGCGGCGCCCACGCCCAGGGCCCTGGATTTCTTGCGCATCACCAGCCGCAACCAGCGCCTGACCGGCTTCTTCCTGGGCGGCTACTTTCAGCACCGACCGGCTCGTGTCGCCGAAGCGCTGTCCGAATTGGGTGCGCTGGTCCGCAGCGGTGCCGTCGCCCCCGCCGTGCACGGCGTGCTGCCGCTCGAGCAGGCCGCCGAAGCGCACATCCTGATGCAGGGGCGTGACGCCCTCGGCAAGCTCCTGCTCGACCCCTGGCCGGACAGCCACGACATGGACAGTGTCGCGCCGTGAGCGGTCGGCCCAACGCGATCACACCGGCCCTCTGAGGTTCATCGATGCCCAAACTCAACATCTGCGCGGCCCGCCGGCCGGGCATGACCCATGCACAGTACAGCCGCTATTTGCGTGACGACCATGCGCGCCTGGTGCTTGGCACCGAGGCTGTGGCGCGCTATCTGCAGGCCTACGTGCAGCAGCATGTCTACGACGGCTGCTACGGGCCCGAGGCGCCCGCGTGGCGGTATGACTCGGTCAGCCACATCCATGCGGCCACGCTCGCCGACCAGCAGGCCGCCAGCTCGACGCGCGAGTACAAGGAAATCATCGCCCCGGACGAGGGGCACTTTGCCGACCAGCGCTCGCCGCTGTTCCTGATGTTCGACGAGTCGCCGCTGCCGCTGCCCTGCAGCGGCGCGTCGACCCTGCGCCTGCTGCATTACCTTCGTGCGCGCAGCGCCGAGGCCGCCGCGGGCCTGCGCGCCGCCTGGGCCGCAGCGCACCAGGCACTGCTGGACGAAGAACCGGTGCTCTTCGAAGGCGTGCGCCGCGCCACGCTGAACATTTCCCTGTCACCCCCCGACGCCGAGCCGCCGCCTTATGCGGGAATGTGCGAGCTGGGGTTTCTGCAGCCGAAGGACGAGCCGGCCATGGCCGAGTACGTCGCCCGCATCGAACGTCGCCTCGGCCCGCTGATCCAGCGAGATGCAGGCTTCTACCTGCTGGCCGAGACCGTGCCAGTGCGCGGCACCTTGTATTGAAGCGGCCGCGCACGCGGCCCGAAACCCCTGCTCAGGAGACCCAAATGTCTACAGAAAGATCAACGAACTCGCCCGCGGCGCATCCGTGGAAGGGCCGCGTGGCGTTCGTCAGCGGTGCCGCCAGCGGGATCGGGTTCGGCCTCGCCCGCGTACTGGCGTCGCGCGGCGTGCGCGTCGCGATGAGCGACGTGCGCCGTGAAGCGCTCGATAGCGCCTGCGCCCGGCTGGCGGCCGAAGGCGCCGACGTGGCGCCCTTCGTGCTCGACGTCGCCGACCGGGCGGCCTTCTACGCCACTGCCGACGCCGTCGAACAGCGCTTCGGCAAGGTGCACTACGTCTTCAACAACGCCGGCGTGGGCGAAGTCGGCACCCCGCTCGACCAGGTGCCGGATCGCGTGTTCGACTGGGTCATCGACGTGAACCTTCGCGGGGTGTTCAACGGCATCAAGGCATTCGTGCCCAAGCTGCGGCGGCACGGCGAAGGCGGCCACGTCGTCAACGTCTCGTCGATGGCTGCGTTGGTGCCCGACCCCGGCTGGCACCAGGGTGTCTACGCGGCCACCAAGATGGCCGTCACCGCTTTGTCGCTGGACCTGCGGCGCGCGTTGGCCGGCACAGGCATCGAGGTGTCGATCCTCTATCCCGGGCTGGTTCGCACCGACATCGCAGCCAACGTCGGTGCGCTGCGACCCGTGGCCTACGACATGCCGCCCGAGACCCCGGCCTTGCTGGCCGCGGCCGACATGCCGCCCGAAACGGCGGCCGAGATCGTGCTGCGCGGCATGGAGCGCCGGGCTCCGTTGATCGTCACGCACCCGCTGATGTGGCCTGTCGTGGCCCAGTTCCACGACCAGGTCCGCGCGGCGTTCGAGGCTGCTCCGTAGTTCGCGGCTTCGCTACCCATTCCCGCCCATGCACCTGGTGCATCTGGCCATTGATCTGTCAACCCTTGAAAGACCCGTCCATGATCGTCGTCACCGGGGCCAACGGCCAACTCGGCCGCCTTGTCATCGAAGAACTGTTGAAGAGCGTGCCCGCCTCGGGCGTGGTGGCGGCCGTACGGTCACCCGCGAAGGCCCAGGACCTGGCCGCCCGCGGCGTGCAGGTCCGCCAGGCAGACTACGACCGGCCGCAGACGCTGGCGACGGCTTTTCGCGGGGCGGACAAGGTGCTGCTGATCTCCTCCAGCGAGATCGGGCGCCGCGTGCCGCAGCACCGCGCGGTGGTCGATGCCGCGCGCGCCGCCGGCGTCGGGCTGCTGGCCTACACGAGCGTGCTGCGCGCCGACGTCTCTGCTCTGCCGGTGGCCGGCGAGCACCGCGAGACCGAAGTCCTGCTGAAAGCCTGTGGTCTCCCGCACGTCCTGTTGCGCCACGGCTGGTACACCGAGAACTGCCTGATGAGCCTGCCTGCCGTGCTGCAACACGGCGCGCTGATCGGCGCCGCCGAAGACGGCCGCATTGCGGCGGCGTCACGCGACGACTTCGCTGCCGCAGCCGCCGCCGTACTGGTGGCCAACGGTCAGGCCGACGAGGTCTACGAACTTGCGGGCGACAGCAGTTTCACACTCGCTGAACTGGCCGCCGAGATCGGGCGCCAGGTCGGCCGGCCGATCCCGTATCACAACCTGCCCGAAGACGACTATCGCGGGGCCCTGATGGGCGCGGGCTTGCCCGAACCGGTGGCCACCATGGTCGCTCAGTCCGACACGGCGGCGGTAGAGGGTGCGATGTTCGACGACGGTCGGCAACTCAGCCGCCTGATCGGGCGGCCGACAACGCCCATGGCCACCACGCTCGCGGCAGCGCTTGCCGCGGCGCACTGACCCTCACCGCGCTTCTAAGGTAGCAATGTCCATCGCAAAGCTGCTCCCGCCGGCTTGGCCGGCACCATGACCCTGGCTCATGCGGACGCCAACAGCGTGGCAAATGAAGAGCTCGCGTTTCATCGCAACTGCGCTGCATGCCACTCGCTCGAGAAAGGGCAGAACCGGATCGGCCCGTCCCTGACTTCCATCCACGGGCGGAAGTCGGCCATGGCCGAAGGCTACAGCTACTCCGCAACCTTGCGGCAGCTCAACCTGGCGTGGTCGAATGCCACGCTGGAGCCCTTCCTGAGCGACGCGCAGCGGTTCGCGCCAGGCAGCAAGATGTGGGTCGAGTTGGACGACGAGAAGACGCGCAAGCACATCATCGAGTTTCTTCAGTTGCAATCCCCGGCCCGACTGCTAGTCGCGCCGCTTGTCGCGAACCTCAACGAAATAGGGACCTCATGAAGCCAGGCATCTCTCACTGCGCCGCGGGCTTGGTGCTGGGCGCGCTCGCCGCCTTCGCGGCGCTGGGCGGGCGGATCTCGAACGCCTTCGCGGCGGTCAAGGCCGCGGATGCCAAGGCGCTCGAGGCGCTGCTCGGCTGCCCGGTGATCACGCCCGAAGGCGCCAACAAGTACCGCATCGCCCGAGACATCGCCAACACGCCGTCGCCCAAGGCCATGGTGCTGTGGGAGCCTCAGCATGACGCCCCTGCGCGACCGCAGCCCCACCGACACAGCGTTCTTCCACCGCGAGAGTCGGTACAACGGATTCATCCTGACGCGCTGGTCCGACCCCAAGGACGGCCGCAAGAACATCGAATGGGTGCGCAGGCTGTGGGGGGGCACCTGAAGCCCTTCGCCACCGGGCAGATCTTCATGAACTTCACGAGCGAAACTGATCCCGAGTGGGCCGGCATCAGCTACGGGGACAACCTCGCCAGGCTGGCCAAGATCAAGCACCGCTACGACCCGGACAACGGGTCCAACTCGACCGTCAACATTCGGCCGCAGGCTTGAACGGCGATCTACTACCAATCAGACGACCATGCTGGACACCAATGACCTCCCGCCCCTGCGCTATCGGCCGGCGGCCGGGACGGCGCGCACCGGCTACCCTGGCCTGCGACCCGCATCCAAGGTACTCAAACGCGGGCACGTGCACCGCGAAGGCGTCTTGCCGCTGCAGTGCGACGTGCTGTTCGAGCAAGACGCGGAAGTGCAGCTGCGCGACGGAACGCGCATCTACGTGGACGTGTTCCGCCCCGTCGAAGCACACGACTGCCCGGTGCTGATCGGCTGGAGCCCCTACGGCAAGCAGTTCGGCCCGCTGAACCTGGACACGTTCCAGCACCCTGCAAGGATGGACGTGCCGCGGCAACTCGAGGACGGCCTCAACATGTTCGAGGCACCGAACCCGTCGTACTGGGTTTCGCACGGCTATGCCGTCATTTCGCCCGACCCTCGCGGCATCTTCTCGTCCGAAGGCGACATCCACCTGTGGGGGGAGCGCGAGGCGCGCGACGAGTACGACCTCATCGAGTGGGCGGGCACCCGTGCCTGGTCGAACGGCAAGGTGGGCCTGGCGGGCAACTCCTATCTGGCGATGACCCAATGGTTCGTCGCAGCGCAGCGCCCACCACACCTGGCCGCCATTGCGCCGTGGGAGGGCGCCTCCGACCTGTACCGCGACTCGTCCTGCCGGGGCGGCATTCCGGAAACAGTCTTCTCACCGGCGATTCTGGGCACGCTGCCCGGCGAGCGCAGGATCGAGGACGCGCAGGTTATGCAGGCGGAGCACCCGCTGTACGACTCGTACTGGCGGGACAAGGCCGCGGCGCTGTCGCGCATCGAGGTGCCAGCGTACGTCACCGCGTCGTGGACCAATCTGGTCCATACCGCGGGCACGCTGCGCGGTTGGTCACAGCTCGGCAGCACCCGGAAGTGGCTGCGGGTGCATAACACGCACGAGTGGAACGATCTTTACAACCCCGCCAACGTCGAAGACCTGCGCCGCTTCTTCGACCACGTCCTCAAAGGGCTGGACAACGGCTGGCAGGCCACCCCGCCGGTGCGGCTGACGGTGCTCGACCCCGGGCATGCCGATGTGGTGTACCGCGCGGAGGACACGTTCCCGCTGGCTCGCCAGGAACTGCTTCCGTTCTATCTCACTGCCGAGGGCAGCCTGGAGCGCGCAACGCCGAAACAGGAGGCAGCGCTGTCGTACGACAGCGCCGACGCCACAGGCATCAAATTCCGCGTCACCTTCGATCGCCTAACCGAGATCACCGGCCACGTGAAGGCCAAACTGTGGGTAGAGGCGCCGGACCATGACGACATGGACCTGTTCGTGACGGTGCGAAAGCTGGACGCCCATGGACAGGTGCAATCGGCGCACGTAGTCACCGGCGCCAGCCACGAAGGACCGAACGGCCGATTGCGGGTGTCGATGCGCCGGCTCGATCCCGAACGATCGCGGCCGGAACTGCCGGTACACGCCTTCGACACGGTGCAGAAGCTCTCGCCGGGGGAGACCGTGCCGGTCGAAATCGATGTATGGCCCATGTCGATGCGCTGGCATGCGGGCGAGACGCTCGAGCTGACGGTCAACGGCGTGGACACGCTGGTGCGACCCGAGTTGCCGCAGCTGCCGGCGCTGCCGACCTTGAACAAGGGCGCGCACGTGCTGCACGTCGGCGGGCGATACGACGCCCACCTGCTGCTGCCGTTCGTCTCGCCCGCCTGACATCAACCGGCCACCGGCGTCACTGCAGTTCCCGCAGGAACTCCAGCACCAGCGTGTTGAAGGCCTACAGATTGTCTCGATGAACGCCGTGGCCGCACCCCGGGACGGTGTGCGTGCGAGGCATCAGTTCTGTCAGAGCCGCGAACGTGGCCCGGTGCACGGGCATGGTTCGCTCTCCCCGAAGCAGCAGCGTCGGCACGCGCAGCGCGGCGAGCGCATCCGCATCGACGATCGGATAGGGGTTCGAGGAGAGCGCCAGCGCGTGCATCGCCTCGGCTTGCACAACCGGCGGGCGAGACCCGACGGCGTCGTCGCCTCGCTCGGCCCCTGCCGTTGATGCCCGTCGTCAGGAGTTCCACGGCACGCCCGGGACGGCCGGCCCGGAAGTCCTCGCCGGACGGTGCAAACACCTCGCGTTCGAACTGCAGTCGGGCTTCCCGGCCCCCGGGCACCCGATCAGCTGAAGGCAAGACCGGCGGCTCGGTCAAGGCCAGCGCTCGCACCTTCTCGGGGTGCGCGATCGCCGCCCACAGTGCCGTGTACGGGCGAGCCCGGCCCTGGGGGCGCTCTCAATGGCCGGCGGCAGCCTCCCGTTCAGCTCTGATCAATCCCTCGATCGTTCGGCGCATGCGCACGGGTCCGGCATCGATGGCCAGCAACGCGGGCTTCATGGCCCATAGATCCTGGTCGCCGACGACCTGCTGCTGGGCGTCGACGATGGGTTTGTCCTGCTCGGCGAATGCGATGCGGCGCAGGCGCGCCAGCTCCTCGTCGGTGGCTGCATCGAACGCCGTGCCGGGCGGCCTCGCGGAGGCAAAGTGATAGTGCGTAGTCGATGAGGTTTCGGGCGTCACCAGGTGGATGCCGTAGTACCAACCACGAACCTCACGCTCGCCGCCCGGCGCCTTCACGCCGGCGTCGAGCAGATAGCAGCCCGGCGCCGTCCAGCGCATGTTCTGCCAAGCGTCCACCGGCTTGCCGTCCTGGCGAAACAGCATGTTGAAGACCGCTGGCACGTCCACGTTGGGCATGTCGCGGTCCACGTGCAGCGCACCGTTTTCCTCGCGGACGACGGGGAGGGTCTGCAACATCTGGGCGCTGCCGAGCAGGCCCTTGTGCAGGTATGCCACATGGCTGAGGTCGAGCAGATTCTCGCCCATCAATATGTAGTTGGCGGCGATGTTGATCGCGCCCTTGGTGGTGTGGAAGCCCGAGCCGGCGTCCAGCATGCTGTAGTCGGGAATGAGTGCGGCATCGGCCTCGCGATCGCCCATCCAGATCCACACGATGCCGTGCCGCTCCACCACCGGGTAGCTTCGCACATTGGCGGCGGCCGGTATCCTGCCGTCGCCGTGCGGATTCTTGATGCAGCGGCCCGTGCAGTCGAACTGCAGGCCGTGATAGCAGCATTCGATCGTGTCACCCTTCAGATGCCCAAGGTGCAAAGGGATGAATCGGTGCGGGCAGCGGTTGAACAGAGCCACCGGATCGCCATCGGCCTTGCGATAGAAGACCACGTCCTCTTCGAGCAGCTTGCGACGGAACAGCTCCCCCGCTTGGACGTCTTCGCTCCAGCAGGCCACATACCAGGCATTGCGCAGAAATCCCATGCTTCTCTCCTGTTCCGGTATTCGATTCAACGGGGCGCGATGAAGACGTGCCCCTGCTCGATCCACACCAGGGTAGGCGTCGATCGGTACGCCGCGGGCGCACAAGTGGGTTGGCCGTTCCGCACATCGAACCTTGATGCAGCGGACATTCACGGGCGCGGCTGCCCGCCGGGCCGCAGCACGGCCGTCTCGCGCGCGATCTGCTGCGACAGCATGCGGCGCACGCGAATGCCCGCAGCATCCTGCAGCCCGGATTGCTCTTGCGCCGTGGTTGCGCGTGCCGCGGCCGGCTCGATGGCCTCCAGTGCGTCGATGTCCTCCTGCCGAATACCGCGGTCGATCTGCGCAAACTGCTGCGAGAACGCCTCATCATCGAGCCGGTAGTCACGCGAGAACGCGGAGAAGTAGTGCGTCGAGGAGCGGGTCTCCGGGGTGACGCCATGAAAGACTCGCAGCGCTCCGCCGCGCTGGCCGTCAGGATGCATGATGGCCAGCGACCCGGCCTTCTCGTCGTGCAACCGGTGAACCGTGCCGGTCACAATCAGTGCCGGCCCATGGTAGTCGGACGGCGAGTCGAGATCCATCGTGCCCTGCCCAGGGCCAAACTGCAGCGTGGCGTAGTCGTCATACGGCACGCCGCGCAGCGGCCGGGCGGCGAAAAGGTGGTCGCCCTCCACGCGCAGTGACAACGGCGCGTCGAAGCCCGGGGGGTCCTCGCCTTCGGGGAAGTTGAACACCGAGGCATGCACGTAGGCTACGTGAGTCAAGTCGAACAGGTTGTCCAGAAGCAGCGTGTAGCGCGCCTTGATGTGCGTGGTGATGCCATGCCAGAACAGCCAGCTGGGCCCGGCGCAAGCCGGACGAGGAAGCAGCGCCGGATCGGCCAGCGTGGGATCGCCCATCCAGACCCATACCCAGCCCATGTGCTCGGCCACCGGGTACTGGCGCACCCGCATCGACGTGGGCACTTTGTCCTGTGTGGGGATGTGCACGCAGCGGCCGTCACCGCCGAAGACGAAGCCGTGGTAGCCGCAGGCGACGTCGTCGCCCATCAGCTTGCCATTGACGAGGGGAAATAGCCGATGTGGGCAGCGACCGGCCAGTGCCACCGGCTCGCCATTGGCCTTGCGGTAGAACACCAGCTCTTCCTCGAGCAGGGTGCGCGCCAGCAAGGTGCGGCCCACCTCGCCGCTTTGCGCCGCCACCCACCACTGGTTGCGCGGAAAGAGTTGGCCATCTTCGAGCGGATACATCGGGATTTCCTGACAGAAGCGATGCAGCACATTATGAAAATCCGGACCGGCGGCGTCATCGCACTTTCGGCACGGTGCGCGCCAAGCAGCTCAGCGTTTACCCGCTCTCGCCGTCGTGCCCCGGGGCAACGCCGAAGCACTGGCGATAGGCACGATGGAAACTGGCCGGATGGCGATAGCCGGCAAGGGCCCCCGCCTCGGCCGCGCTGACCCCCGTGCGAGCCAGGTGGCGCCGCGCCATGTCGAGCCTGATTTCCAGCAGCAGCGCGCGGAACGACACGCCGCGGGCCGCCAGCCGTTGCCGCAGCGTGCGCGACGCGATGCCGATGCGCCGCGCCACCTCTTCCAGCGACGGGAAGCCGTCGTCGCATTGCGCCATCAACAGTTGCCGAACCCGCCCCTCGATCTCGACCGGATGCTGCTGTCGCTGCCAGGCGCCGAGGGCGCGCAGGGGCGCGGCCGACACGACCGAGCACGGGTCACGCGGCTGTTCCAACCATGCGGCCGGCTGCCGCACCTCATGCCAAGCATGGCCGAATTGCACGCGACACCCGAGCCGCCGGCGGTATTCGGAAGCGTCGGGCGGGGTCCGGAAACCGTAGCGCACTTCAAAGCGATCCGGCTCGACGCCTGGCACCAGTTCGCGCGTGACCGCGGCGCTCATCGCCGTCATCGCCTGGGCCAGCGGCACCGGATGACATACCGCAGAGGGTTGTGGGAGATAGCGGCAGACCACCATGTCGCGTTCGCGGAACACCTCCAGACGCACATGCCGCCACGCGGAGCCGTAGAAGCGCTGCGCGAGATTCAGCGCCTCCCCAGACCTCCCGGCGCCCAGCAGGGCTTGGCCGAAGATGCCGAAGTCGCGCAGGCTCAGTCGCAAGCCCAGCTGCAGGCCGGGCACCGGCAGGGCATGCGACGCATGCAGCCAGCTGAGCAAGGCATAGAAGGCGTCGAAGCTCAGGCGTTCCGACGCGGTAGCGACGTCGTCGCGCGTGAGGCGAACACGGCACAGCGCTTCCTCGGCCAGCCCCACACCTTGGCGTCGCAGCAGGTACAGCAGGTTTTCGAAGTAGGTACGCAGGATCTCCCGCTCGGGCGCCTCCCCGTCGCTCGGAGGGTCGTGCCTGCACGAATTCGGCAACATACCGAGGAACCCCGCTACTCAAATCGCAGCCGGGCCCGTTCCGCTATCTGCCGGTGCAGCCGCACATCCTCACGGATCTGGCGCAGCATGCGCTGGGCATCACCGCCCTCAGGCGTCAACCCCATGTCCTGCAGCCGCTGGCGCAGTGCCGGTGCTGCCAGTGCTTCGTTCAGCGCGGTGTTCAGGCGCGTCACGGTGGCAGCCGGCGTGCCCGCCGGCGCCAGCAGACCGACCCAGCTCACGACCGCGAAGTCCTTGAGCCCCGCCTCCACCGCCGTGGGCACGCCCGGCATGCGAGGATCGCGGTGCACGCCTGTGACGGCCAGCATGCGCACCTTGCCTGCCTCGGCATATGCCTTCGCGGTGGCATCGAAAGCCATGTCCAGCGTACCGCCGGCCACGTCGTTGAGTGCGCCAGCGGTGGACCGATAAGGAACGTGAACGATGAACGTGCCCGTCAGCGACTTGAAGTACTCGCCGAGGAAGTGCGTGCCGCTGCCCGGGCCCGAGCTGCCATAGCTCAGCTTGCCGGGATGGCTGCGCGCATAGGCCACCAGCTCGGGCAGCGACTTCACGGGCAGCGCATTGGCCACCACCAGCGAC
Source organism: Variovorax sp. LjRoot290 (assembly GCF_964253985.1). Taxonomy (NCBI): domain Bacteria; kingdom Pseudomonadati; phylum Pseudomonadota; class Betaproteobacteria; order Burkholderiales; family Comamonadaceae; genus Variovorax; species Variovorax sp. LjRoot290. The sequence goes on from NZ_CAXURW020000002.1 coordinate 734,952, forward strand.
AGGCCATAGCTGGCCAGGATGCCCACCGGCAAGAGGCTCTTGTCGGCCTCGTACTTCACGGCCGGATCGACGATCGGCAGGATGGTGTAGCTGGTGTTGGTAAACAGCAGAGTCTGCCCGTCCGGCGCAGCCTTCATCACCACGTCAGTGCCGATGCGCGAACCACCGCCAGGCCTGTTCTCAACGATCACGGTCTGCCCGAGCGCCGGGCCCAGCCGTTCGGCCAGCCCGCGCGCCGCCAGGTCTGTCACGCCACCAGCCGGGAACGGAACGACCAGCCGAAGCGTGGCCGGAACCGTCTGCGCGGCGCACGACAGCGAGACCACCGCTGTGGCCAGTCCCATGAGGAATCGATGTTGTCTCATGCCCCAGGTTCTCACGCGCGACCTCATACTGCGTCCAGCCCGTCCCAGCAGAGGTACTTCACCTCCACGTACTCGTCGATCCCCAGGTGCGAGCCCTCGCGGCCCAGGCCGCTTTGCTTGATGCCGCCGAAGGGCGCCACCTCATTAGAGATCAGCCCGCAGTTGATGCCGACCATGCCCGCCTCGATGCGCGCGGCATTGCGCCAGATGCGTGCCGCATCGCGGCTGTACAGGTAGGCGGCCAGGCCGAACTCGGTGTCGTTGGCCATCGCGATGGCCTCCTCTTCGGTCTCGAAGCGGAAAAGCGGCATCACCGGGCCGAAGGTCTCCTCGTGCGCGATGCGCATCGCGCTCGTCACGTCGGCCAGCACGGTCGGCTCGAAGAAATTGCCCCCCAGTGCGTGGCGGCGCCCGCCATGCAGCAACCGCGCGCCCTTGGCAAGCGCATCAGCCACGTGCTCCTCGACCTTCTCGACGCCGGCGGCGTCGATCAGCGGGCCGAGGTTCACGTCTGGTTCCAGGCCGTTGCCGACCCGCAGCTTCGCCACGCGCTCGACGATGCGTTCGGCCAGCGCGTCGTAGACGCCGGACTGCACCAACACGCGGTTGGCGCCGATGCACGACTCGCCGGTGTTGCGGAACTTGGCCGACATCACGCCGTCGGCGGCGGCATCGAGGTCGGCGTCGTCGAAGACGATGAAGGGCGCATTGCCACCCAGTTCCATCGAGCACTTCTTGATGGTCTGCGCGGCCTGCGTCAGCAATACGCGGCCGACTTCGGTGGAGCCGGTGAACGTGATCTTGCGCACTGCGGGGTTGGAAGTGAGCTCGCCGCCGATGGCACGCGTGTCGTTGCCGGTGAGTACGCTGAACACGCCCGCTGGCACGCCGGCGCGGTGGGCCAACTCGGCCAGCGCGAGCGCCGTCATCGGCGTCTGGCTGGCGGGCTTGACCACCATCGTGCAGCCGGCGGCCAGCGCCGGGCCGGCCTTGCGCGTGATCATCGCGGCAGGGAAATTCCACGGCGTGATCGCGGCGCATACGCCGACGGGCTCGCGCAGCGCGACGATGCGTTGCGTCTCCTTGACGCCCGGAATCATGTCGCCGCGCACGCGTGTGGCCTCTTCCGAGAACCAGCGCACGAATCCGGCGGCGTAGTCGATCTCCCCGCGCGCCTCGGCCAACGGCTTGCCCTCCTCGAGCGTGATCAGCGTGGCCAGGTCTTCCTTGTGCTGAACGATCAGCTCGTACCAGCGACGCAGCACCTCGCCGCGCGCCTTGGCGGTGGTGCGCCGCCAGGGGCCGAAGGCGGCCTGCGCGGCATCGATGGCGCGACGCGTCTCGTCCTCCCGGCAGCGCGGAAGCTCGACCAGGCGCGAGCCGTCGGCCGGGTTGTGCAGCGCATAGCGGCCATGCGGCGTCGCGGCCACCCATTCGCCGCTGATGAAGGCGGCTTCGCGCCAGAGCGTGGCGTCTTTGAGCAGGTGTTTCATCGTGGACTCTCGCTCAGCACGGGTAACGGCCGACGATGAAGGCCGAATCGGGGTCGGGCGTGACTTCGCAGCCCGAGGCCACCAGCCCCTGGCGCAGCGACTTCATCCAGCGGTCGGGGATGCGCAGCGACGGCGCGCGCAGCGGCCCGCCGTTGAAGCCGGCCAGCCAGTCCTGATACTTCCACTGCGTGCGGTTGAGCGCGCCAATGGCGGGCGCCGAGGCCGCCGACGCGGCTGTGTTGGCCTGGCGGGCGGGGTTGACCTTCCAGTAGAGCTTCATCGCCTCTTCGAAACGGCCGGTACGGGCCAGTTCGAAGGCGCGCGGATAGTAGTCCCCCATCCACTGCGTGTTGCTGGTGCCGGAGAACTGCAGCTTCATCAGGCTCATCAGCGGGATCGCGTCGGCCTCGATCGGACAGCTGATCACCACCTCGTCGCGGAAGTGGTGGTACATCTCGCAGATACCGGCAGGCAATGGGAAGCCCTGCTCGGACTTGATCGCAACGACGTTGGGGCAGTCCTTCAGCAGTCGGCGCATCAACTCCAGCGACATGCCGGCCGGGTGCACGCGCTCGAAGCCCCAGGTCGGGATCGGGAACAGCATCACGCCCAAGTCGGTCGCGTCGCAGAAGGCCTTGGTGTAGTCGTAGATCTCCTGCTCGCTGGTGGGCCAGAAGTTCGACGGGTACGACAGCAGCACCAGGTCTGCACCGGCCTTCTCGGCCAGCTTGACGGCCTCGATGTTGTCGGCCAGCGTGCCGAATGCGGCGTGGAAGAACAGGCCAAGCTTGCTGCCCGCGGTGTCGCGGGCCCAGTCGGTGAACTGGGCGTTCTCCTCGGCGGTGATCGCCACCTCGGAACACAGCAGTGTGTAGGTGAAGCCCAGCTTCACGACGCGCTCGATGTCGTGGCGGATCCCGAGCTCGTTCAAGCGCTTGAGGTCGGCGCTGTAGCTGGGGATGGTGACTGCCGAGCAGCCGACGAGGTGCTGGCGCGCCCATGCGCGGACGTCGGTCTTCTTGTAGTTGGGCATTCGATTCTCCTTGAACTTCACTTGGCAATGGGCACGATGCTGGCGGGCATGTCTACACCGCGGCCGAACTGGCGCGCACGGGCAAACAGAATCTCGGCCACGACGATGTCCTGCAGCGCCGAGCCGACCGACTTGTAGAGCACGATGTCGGCGGCGCTGCGCCGTGGCGCAATGCGGCCGGCCACCAGATCGGAAAGCGGCACCAGCTTGCCAGACAGATCGACGCCCGCATTTGTGGCAGCAATGCCGTCACCCGTGTCGTGCATCACTTCCTCGGGCATGTCGGCGACGATGCAGGCGGCGCGCGCCATCGTCTCTTCGTCGACCTCGCGCTGCTCGGGCAGAGTCGAGCCAAGCGAAACTACGGTGGTGCCGGCAGGCAGCCAGGCGCCGCGAAGCACCGGCGATTCGTCGCGGCTGCGCGCCGCGCACAGCACGACATCGGCCGCGCGGACCGCGGCCTCGGGGGAGTCGACGGCCGTGATGTCCAGCGCGGGGCGGAAGCCCTGCGCGAAGCGTTCGCGGCTGGTCGGCGTTGGGCTGAAGACTCGCACCGACTTCAGTGTGCGCACGGCCGCTAGGCATTCGAGCGCACCGCGCGCCTCAAAACCCGAGCCAACGACGCCCACGGTCAGCGGCCGCTGCGGTGCCAGCCGGTCGACAGCCAACGCTGCGGTGGCTGCGGTGCGCAGGCCGGTGACGCGGTTGCCGTCGATCAGCGCCGTGAGCGCCATGGTCTGCTGGTCGAACAGCGAGATGAGGTAGCTGGCGCGGCGCGCGCGCGGTGAGGCCGCGATGAGCTTGCAGCCCATGGTCGCGCCGCTGGGAGAGATGGCCGTCAGGCTGCGCAGCCAGAAGCCTTCGCCGCGCGCCATCGAGCGCGGCGGCACCATGGCAGCCGAGACCGGCAGGCCGTAGGCGCGGGCCAGGGCGTTGACGGTCGAAGGCCAGTCGGCGAGCGCAGCGACGTCGGCGTCACCGAGGAACAGGGTGGGCGCGGGCGGCGCCAGGGTAGCGGTGTCGGACACAGGACGGCGGCAGTGTTGGGATGGATCGGAACATTAACGACTTAGCCGCGGTCCGGGCACTGCTGCCAGCGCAAGGCAGACTTGCGAAAAACGGATGGAGCGTAGCGCCCTCGTCAGCGGGCGGTGATCTTGTCCGCGAGCGCGCAGACTAGCCGATGCACCTCTCGTGAGGCGCGCGTGTGAGGCCGGCGCGGCGATTCGGCGAGCACGACGAAGCGCTCGAGCTGGGGCTGCACGATGCACGCGGAAGCGAGCCGCGCGTCGCCCGCACCGTCAGGGAACGCCGCAATCGCATAGCCACCTCCCGCCGCCGCGACCTCGTACTGCAGGTGCACCGAGTCGGCCTCGATCACGACGTGCAGGCGCAGTCCGTGTTCAGCCGCCAATCGATCCAGGCGCGTGCGCAATAGGTGCGGTCGGGCAGGCAGGATTAGCGGCAACTCGGAGATCCTGATCAGTGGCACCTCCCCTCCCGCCAGCACCGCGTCACCGAGACGGCCGATCAAGTGCAATGGCACCCGCGCAAGGATGCGCTCGTCGCCAACGCTTGTTGCGTCCTCACGCAGCACCACTGCCATGTCGAGCCGGCCTTCGCGCAACTGTTCCTCGAGCTGCGCGCTTGCCCCTTCGACCAGGTGCAGCCGCACACCGGGCATGCACTCACGCACCGTCGACGCCAGCGGCCCCGCGTAGCGCGGCACCGCTGATGGCAGCAGCCCGATCAGCACGTCGCCCATCGGCTGACCCCGCGCAGCCCGGATGTCTTCGACTAGCGTGTCGGCGTCCGCCGCCAACCGAACCACGCGCGGCAATAACTGTGCGCCGAACTCGGTGAGCACAACGCCGCGGCCCGTGCGCACGAATAGCCGCTCACCGCATTGCCGCTCCAGGTGCGCGATCGCTCGGCTGATCGCCGACTGCGGCATTGCCAACGCGGCGGCCGCCTTGTTCAGACTGCCGGCCTCGACGACGCGCAGAAACACCCGCCAGCGAGAGTCGATCACTGCCCAGGCGGGTGCCGCGTCACCGTCTTGGGTGTGCGGAAGCGGCGCGGCCAGATCGGGCCTGTCGGCGCTCACCGCAGCACCTCCGCATCGCCACGCAGCACGTCGCGTACCGGGCCTCCAACATGCTGCATGAACACGCCGACGCAGTGCGTTCGACCCAGGTGAGGATGGACCAGGGAATCGGTCGTGGTGAACCTGATCGTGCCAGTCAACTCAGTGGCCCTCACGTCGATGGACCGCCGCGCGCTCGCGACAACGATCTCGATCGAAGCCCGGCATCAGCCGGTTGCCGGCCCCCTCAGTGAGCTCGTGGTGCAAGCGGTAGAACAATGGTGCGCCGATGGCCTGCTCCAGTGCCTGGATGCGCAGGGCCGTGGGATCAGAGACACCCAGCATGCGTGCCGCCGCCGGTGATCGCCACCACATATCGAAGGTCGCTCCAGTCATTGCTTGTCCATTTCCGCATGGCCGGTTGACAGGCTTGTGCACACTCGGAACCCGGACGCACCGAACACTCCGTCGTATCCTTCCGCGGTTCTGAACCTGGGGTCGCTCTCCAAGCCAGCATCTGGGTGGCCCGGCTCCTAGCCTTCGCCTCCGGCCTGACGGGCGTAATCAAACTCACCAAACCAATTGCCGAACTTGCGGCGATGTTGCCCTGGACCGGCGAGGTCTGCGCCCCCATTGTGCACACGATGGGTCAGTCAGTGGCCCGGTGATCGATTCCATGCCCATCTCGGCCATGCGCCGCATGTATCCGCGCCGTCCCTCGATGCTGCGATCGTGCGTGGGGTCGTGTCCGGCAGGAATTCCGATCACCCCCTCGGCGCCCCTTCTTCAGCGCTGACGCGCGCAGACGCGCGCCGGGCAGGAACCGAGCGCCCATCATGTCGCGCAGCGCAACCTCGAAACGCTCGCCGAGTGCGCCGGCGGAATAGGCGCTGCGAACCCATGGTCCAGCGTGATGCGCGCGTTCTGCGCGGTGATGAGCAAGTGCTTTTCGGGCGGCAGCTTCATCGTGTGCATCACCCGCTCCACTGAAGAGGGCCAGGTCAGATGCGCCGCGGGGCACCCGTTGCACCCTACGGTGCCGGTGCGCCGTGTGGCGAACGTTGTCTGGCGCGGTGTGCGTTTGTCCGAAGTGCTGAAGCAGGCGTGCGTATCGCCTGCCGCGCGTTTCGTCTGGTCCTACGGCGCAGATGGAGGCGACTACCACGGCATCGATATTCCCGCCTATATCAAAAACATGCCAGTTTCGGAGCTGCATGGCGGCGAGGCGATGCTCTGCGGACGCCATCATCGCCAAGGCCTCAGCCAGTGCGCCGATGCTTTCCGGCGGCAGCTCCCATGATTCTGACGGGAATGCGCATCTCGATCGGTATCGCCTGGCTGGTGATCGTGGCGGCGGAGATGGTGGTGGGCCAGAGCGGCATCGGCTTCTTCGTCTGGAACGAATGGAACAACTTGCAGATCTCCAGCATCATCGTCGCCATCGTCATGATCGGCATTGTCGGTCTGGTGCTCGACCAGGCGCTCGGCGCATTGATGAAGCAGTTGAGCTTCCGTGAATGAGAGGTCAGACGATGTTGCGGCCAACTTTCTCAACTGTCTCGACCACCACGCCCGGGTTTCTGCGCGTTTGCAATGTGCGGCAGACCTTCAGCACGCCCAAAGGCGAATTTTCCGCGCAGCGAGATCAACCTCGAGATCCGCAGAGGCGAGTTCGTTGCCCTGATCGGCCATTCCGGTTGCGGCAAATCCACGCTGCTCAATCTTCTCGCCGGCCTGGCATCCCCGACCGCTGGAACCGTCTCGTGCGATGGGGAGGTCATCCGTGGGCCGGGACCTCGGCGGGCGATGGTATTCCAGAACCATTCTCTCTTGCCGTGGCTTAGCTGCTTCGACAACGTGCGCATGGCCGTGTGCAGCGTGTTTCGTGCCGAGTCCGCTTCCGCGGTCGATCACCGCACCGAAGCGGCGCTTGCGATGGTCGGCCTGGCTCATGCCGCGCACAAGAAGCCTAGCGAAATCTCCGGCGGCATGAAGCAGCGCGTCGGCATCGCCAGAGCGCTGTCCATGGAACCTCAGGTCCTGCTGATGGACGAGCCATTCGGCGCGCTCGACGCGCTCACGCGCGCCAAGTTGCAAGACGAACTGCTCGGCATCGTCGAGAAAACCGAAAGCACCGTCGTCATGGTCACGCATGACGTGGACGAAGCGGTGCTCCTTGCGGACCGCATCGTCATGATGACCAACGGTCCGGCGGCACGCATCGGGGAGATCCTGGACGTCCCGATCGAACGCCCGCGCGACCGCGTCATCCTGGCAACCGACCCCACCTATGCAGAGTGCAGGCGCGCACTGATGGACTTCCTGTACAGACGCCAGGCGCACGTCGAGCAGCCCACCGGCTGAGTTCTTCCGGCCCCGTTCTCCAGCCCGAACCTTCAACTTCGGGTCGAGAGCCCTCTTCGCCGGAAAACGGCCGCTTGCCCCGCAGGCGCCAGCCCATGCGTCAAACGCCACGGCCTAGCGACGGGCATGGCACACCGCCGCCGGCGACGGAACGCAAATTGCTTTCCCGCTCCCATCGTTGTCGTTCAAGCGCAGTGTTCTTCTGTATTGCGCATCACCATACAAACTGATATCTAAGCCACGAGGAGCAACATTGCACACGACCACGCACAAGAAGGCCGCATGACGACCAAGAAGGTACCTCTCACCAATCTCAATTGGGACGATGTGCGCCTGTTCCTGCATATCAACCGCACCGGCAGCCTGTCCCAGGCGGCCAGGCAGCTCCACATCGATCACTCCACGGTCAGCCGCCGGCTGTCACAGTTGGAGCTGTGTTTGGGCGGTCCCCTGTTCGAACGTCGCCGCGCCGGACTCAAGCCCACCGAGCTGGCGCATCTTCTCGCCCTCCAGGCTGAGAACATGGAGCGCGCGATCCTGTCGCTGCAGGAGGAACTCGGCGGAACCGACAGAGAGCCGTCGGGCAGCGTGCGCATCGCGATGATGGAGGGGATCGGTACCACATTCGTGGCTCGCCACCTCGCCTCACTGCTGCGCAAGTACGCCAAGCTGCGGGTGGAACTCGTAACTTCCCCATCCATCGTCAATGTCAGCCGCAGAGAAGCCGACGTCTTCGTCAGCTTTTTCAAACCGATCGGACAAGGATTGGCATGCGAGACAGCGGGCTCGTTCGCGCTGTACCTGTATGCCTCGCCGAGCTATCTCGAGAACCACGGAAAACCCGCGGATCTGTCCGACCTTCCGAAACATCAGTTCGTGGGATATCTGGACGACCTGATCCAGCTCGACGCCGTACGCTGGCTCGATGAGCTGATCACAAGACCGAACATGAGCTTCCAATCCAACAGCATGCTGGCGCAGATGGCCGCCGCAGCCTCTGGGCTGGGCCTGGTGTTGCTTCCCAAGTTCTCCGTAGTGAAAGAGGACACGCTGGTGCCGGTGCTCGCCGATACGGCAAGGGTGATGCGAACGCTCTGGGTGAGCGTGCACCATGACCTCCAATACTCGTCCCGGATCCGAGCCGTCACTGAATACCTGCAGCGGCTCTTCGAGTCTAAGCAAGAATGGCTCAACGGCCCCCCAGACGTGGAGCCGCGCGGCTAGCCGACGCGCCCGCATCGTGGCCTCGTCTGCGGGCATGCAGAATGAGCACCGGCAACGGGATCCTCAGGACCGCGCCCGGTTCGTTGCCCGCGGACTTTCCCTCACGTGCATGGACTTAGCCAGTGCGGCCTAGCCCCCTCGCGTGGCGGAAGCCCCGGCGCCGCGAAACAGGCTTTCTCAGCCCACACGCTCGCCGTCGAACCATCGCAGCAGACCGGTTTTCGGGCCGCAATGGATGTACTCGAAGAGCTGATCGCCGGCCGGAAGCACATAGACCTCATGCCAGGTACGCAGCTGATTGTCAGTCCCGTAGCGCTTGTAGCGAGATATCGCGGCATTGAAGATTGCCGCATGCGTCGCGTGGTTCTCCGCCCAAGCCTCCATGTGGCGTAGCGAAAGAAAATGCCCGAGCGCATGCTCCTCGGGCAGTGGGCGCCCCTGCGCGTCGAACTTGCGCTGCATGCGCAACGAGGCGCAGCCGGTAGGCAACGGTGATTCGCGCAAGTAGGCCATGCCGTTCTCCAGCGGCTGCCTGAGATTCTTCTCGTAGTCGGCCAGTTGCTCCTCGTCCATGCGTCCCCACGTATTGGCTGAGCGGATCACGGCCAGATTGTGAGGCGGGGTGATACGCCAGCGCTCGCCGTATCCAGCACGCCCGGTCGGCTCAACAAGCCCGGAGTCTTCCGGCGCATCCAGGGGATCACGCGCGGCCAGCGGAATGCGGTCGCGCATCGCACCGTAGTAGCCACAGTAAGGGGTCGGATAGATCGCCACCTCGTCGCTCGACATCAGCCCTGCCGGATAGTCCCGCCAGTAGATGCTCTCCTGGCGTTCACGCGGCACGCGCAGTATCTCGCGCCACACGCCCGTCTTGTCGTGCAGACGCTCATTCGAGGCCCACCACGACTGCAGCACGTCGTCGGAGCGCCAGCGTTCGAACCGACGCTCGTCAACCCAGTAGGCCGCGATCACGTGATTGCGCAATCCCTGCGCGTCGGTGAATCGAGCGTGATCGAAGGTCGTCGGACCGGCAGCATGCGACAGCGCACTCTGTGCCCATCGAAAGAAGGCGCTTTGCTCGAGCGCTGCATCATCCATACCTTGCACCGCCAGGAAGCCCACGCGCATCTGCATGCAGTCGGGCGGCAGCTGGAAGGACCAGCGCTGCACTTGGGGGACGAATCCCTCGCGCTTGCGCAAGGGAATTCGGCGATCTGAGGGACCGTAGGCTTCTGCCGGCGCTTTCTCGGTGATCCTTGCTGTCATATGGTTTTCTTTGGTAGTGTGAATCAGTGCCCTACGCCAAGCAGCCTCTTCTGCAATGCAGCATCGCTCGAGAATGCGGAGGTTGTTCCGCTGTAGCGCACGTGTCCTTTCTCAAGCACCACGACCCGGTCAGACACTGCCAGGCAGAATGCGAGGCTCTGCTCGGCCAGCACCAGGGTCAGCCCAGACCGCTTGAGTTCCCGGATCTGGTCGCGCAGCCGCTGCACGACGATCGGGGCGATTCCTTCCGACGGCTCGTCGAGCAGCAGGAGGCGGGGGGATGTCATTAGCGAACGTGCAATGGTCAGCATCTGCTGCTGTCCACCCGACAGCAGCCCACCCTTGCGAGTCGCGAACTCCTGAAGCTCGGGAAAGAGCGCATATACGCGTGACAGCGTCCATTCTCCGCGCGCGTCCGCAACTCGCAGATTCTCCTCGACGGTCAGATCAGCAAAGATGCGTCGGTCCTCTGGGACGAGGCTGATGCCCAGCCTGGCAACCTCGAAGCCCGATGCTCGGCCAAGGTCGCGACCGCGGAAGCGCACGCTGCCACCGAGGCGGCGTGTCAGGCCGAGCACGCTGCGCATCGTGGTCGTCTTGCCCATCCCGTTACGGCCGAGCAGGCAGACGCATTCACCGTCATAGACATTGAATGCAATGTCAAAGAGAATTTGGCTAGAGCCATAGCCGGCCTTCAGCGCAAGAACTTCGAGGATTGGTTCCATGGTCGGATAAGTTCGGAGAAGGCCTGTTGGTCACTGCGGTGCCGACGCCTCGAGCGCATCGCTCTGGCCGAGATAGACAGCCTGCACCCTCGAATCGGTACGGATCTGCGCCGCTGGCCCACTGGCGATCAAGCGCCCCTTGTCCAGTACCACGATCACGTCGGCAATCTCGAACACCACATCGATGTCATGCTCAGTGAACAGGAGCGTGATGCCGCGCTGGCGAACCTCGTCGACGATGGCTGCGACGGCTGTTCGTGTCTCCACCGGCGACATTCCTGCCAAAGGCTCGTCCAGCAACAGCACCTTGGGCGTCTGGGCGACGGCCATGGCCAGCTCGAGCTGCTTCTGATCGCCGTGCGACATGGTCTTGGCCTGCAGATCCAACGCGTCGCCGAGCTCGAAGCGCGACGCGAGCGCCTGGACGTCCGACTCGAAGAAAGCAGTTGCCGCGCGCCAGAACGACCAGACGTGACGGCCCTGGCACAACAGCGCGGTCCGAAGGTTCTCCCGCACGCTCATTTCACCGAACACACTGGTGCGCTGGAAAGTCCTGCCGAACCCGCTCCGTACCCGCGCCTCCGGTGACAGCGTGGTGATATCGCAGCCCCGAAGTCGGATTGCCCCGCTGCTTGGCACAAGCTTGCCCGTGATGAGGTTGAACAAGGTCGACTTCCCAGCACCGTTCGGGCCAATGACCGCCGTGATCTTGCCTTCGGGGATGGCAAAACCCACCTCGCTCAGTGCCTTGAATCCGCTGAAGGTCTTGCTCAGGCCCTCGATCTCGATCAGCACGCTCATTGAGGCCTCCGGAGATCGGCTTCAAGATCGGTCACGGATTGGCCGGCTTTGCGTGCACCCTTGCGCTTGGTTAGCTCGAACAATCGCTGCAGACCGCCCGCAAGACCGCCGGGCGCGAAGAGGATCAGCGCACCAAGCATCACACCGGTCACTGCGGACCAGTACTCGGTGACGGCGGTAGCCTCCTGATTGATGAACAGCAGCGCGGCGGCTCCGAGCACAGGTCCGAGCAACTGATTCATGCCGCCCAGAACGACCATGTTCAGCGCCTCGGCACCCTTTGTCCAGAACAGATAGTCGGGAAACAGTCCCCGGGTATGGAAAGCGAACAGCGCGCCAGCGAGTCCCGCCAGCGCACCGGCGATCACGAAGGCCACCAGCTGCACCCTCGGCACCGAGGTACCCAGGAACTGCACCCGCTCCGGGTTGAGCTTCGCCGCATTGAGCAGGGTGCCAAATGGAGAGCGCGCCAGGCGATACAACAAGTACAGGACGGCGCACAGCAGCACGAGGCAGATCCAGTAGAACCAGCGCTGATTGGTCCACCCCAGCAGGTTCTCGAACTGCGGCATCGGCAAGCCATTGATCCCCTGATCACCGCCAGTGAGGTCGTTCCATCGGAAGGCCACCGCCCACACCAGCTGACTGAATGCGAGTGTCAACATCGCAAAATAGACCTTCGATCGCCGCACGCACAGCATGCCGAACAGCAACGCGAAGAGTGCCGCCAAGCCCATGCCGATCAATGTGGCCGGAACGAGCCCGATGCCCCAGCGCATGGCGGCGAGCCCCGCGCCATAGGCGCCGAGGCCGAAGTAGGCGGCATGGCCGAACGACACCATGCCGCCAAAGCCGACCAGGAGATTCAGACTGACGGCGAACAATGCCCAGATCGCCACCTCGGCACCAAAGTTCAACCAGAGGCGGGAGCCGAAGATGCCGATGCCGAGCGCCAAAGGAAACAGGATCAGCGCGAGCGTGGCTTCAGTATGACTCTTCATGATGCACCTATCTGCGGGAGCACTAGCCAATCCGCCGACCGAGCAGGCCCTGCGGGCGCAAGGTGAGGGTGATCACCATGAGGGCTGCGACAACGAACAGAGCAAGCTGAGGGAAGAAGTACACGGTGAATGAGTAGACGACGCCGTAGACGAGCGAACCCACAAGCGTGCCGGCCAGTGAGCCAAGCCCGCCGATCACCACGATGATGAACAGTACGATGATGATCTCGGAGTCCATGCCTGGAACCACCGACACCAGCGGCGCCATCAGCGCACCCGACAAGCCGGCGAGGAAGGCCCCCAGCGCGAAGACGCCGGTCTGAATCCAGCGCACGTTCTTGCCGAGCATCAGCAGCATTTCTCGATCCTGCGACGCAGCGCGGATCAGCTCCCCGATGCGGGTGCGGTGCAGCAGGAACCACAGACCGAGCACAATGGCGAATCCCACGCCAATGAGCAGCAGGTTGTAGTGGGAAAGCGTCGCACCAGCGAGTTCGAAGGATCCGGACAGCATCGCCGGTCGCATCACGGATTGCTGGTTGACTCCCCACACCATCCGGACGCAGTCGGCCAGCACCAGGACCAGCGAATAGGTGAAGAGCAGCTGAAACAGCTCCTCCTTGCCGTACAGACGTGAGATGAGCCAGCGTTCTAGAGCTGCACCGATCACCCCCACCGCGACTGATGCGATGAACAGCGCGGCCACGAAGCCGACGCCCGACGCGCCAAGCAGCCGCGCCAGCGAGGCGAGCAGGAAAGCGCCCAGCATGAACAGACTGCCATGAGCGAAGTTGAGAATCCCCATCACACCGAAGATGAGCGACAGGCCTGAGGCCGTGACGAACAGCGTCATGGCCGTCGTCAGTCCACTGACGAGCTGTGCCGGAACAAAAGAGAGGTCCATGGCCGCGCTCCCGAATCCGACTGACTAGTCCATCAGGCCGCCGACGGCGATGCTGTGGATGTTGGTGAGAACCGGGGTCTCCGAGCCGGCGACCTTGGCCGCCTGGCCCCATAGATGCGCCCGATCGGCCTGCTGATCCTTGGCGCGCATCGTGATCGGCCCTTGCGGCGAAGCGATGGTCAATCCCTTCATCGCCGCTGAAACCTTCACGGCATCGATCGAGTTGGCCTTCTTGATCGCCTCGACCAAGAACTGCATGGAGATATAGCCCTGGATGACCCATGAAGAAGGAACGGCCTGCTTGGTGACTTCGCGCACGCGCGAGAGGTATGCCTTGTGCGCCGGCGATGACTCCCAGTTGTCGGCGTCGTAGGTGTTACCCCAGATCCCCAGCGGATATTCGTCGCGCAGCGCTTTCAACATCTCCACGGAGCCCGCCTCACCGACGGCTACCAGACGCGGCCCGAGCTGCTTGAAGTAGCCAAGCGCGCTGGCCTGCTTGACGAAAGCGTCGAAGTTGCCGCAACAGATTACCGAGAACACTGCCTCCGGCTTCGCCGCAAGCTGTGCGGTGACGAAGGCCGTGTAGTCGGACTCATTGAGCTTGGGCCATTGTTGGTCCACGATTTGCACATCGGGCACCAGCTTGCGCAGATGCGTGGCAAAGGCCGTCACCGCGTCACGGCCATAGGCAAAGTCCGGCGCGATTGTCGCGATTCGCTTGACCTTCATCGAGGCGACGATCTCCGCCGCCACCCGGCCCTCGGTGGTCGTGTTTCCGGAAGTGCGGAAGATGTAGGGATGCAGTTGATCTGGCGCGGTCAGGCGGTCGGTCTTGGGCCCCGGAACGATCGTGACGATCTCGTTCTCTTTTGCGACCTGCGAGATCGCCGTTCCCTCGGCCGAAGTGAAGGTGCCGACGAGAAAATCCACCTTGTCGCGCAGGATCAGCTCACGGGCCACCCGCACGGCTTCTTCCGGGCGGGACTTCGTGTCGCGCGGCACCAGTTCAATCTTGCGGCCAAGCACGCCGCCATTGGCGTTCACCTGATCTGCATACAGGCGCGCGCCATCCAGAATCGGGGCGCCAAACTGGGCGCCCGCCCCGGAAAGGATCATTGGGACGCCGATCTTGATGGGTTGGGCCGAGACTTGCGCTGTAGCAGCGAACAGCACGCCTGCTACCAAAAACAGAAACCTCACAGATTTCGCGAGCATGTCTTCTCCAGCGTCTTCGCCGAATGCCACAATGGAGAGGCCCATCCTCTCCGCATCAGCAATCGAGCGCGGCGTCGCAGTATGTTGGCCCGCACAGGCTGCACGCAATGTGAATCTGCGCAATGACACTTGCAGCAAACGGCCAAGCGATACAGCGCCAGCTCAGAGCGCGAGTGCGCCTACTTGGACCTTGCGCTTCGGTCCGGGCCCGATCTGATGACGCCCGACGACTTCATCGAGGTCAATCAGGACCTCGACACACTCACGGGCGAGTCCCGCCACCCGCTCACCTCCGGTTGTTTCGCGCCCCGGCAAGACGTCAGATCGATCATTCGCAAGCGCTCCCCAAGGGCAGCGAGGCGGACTACCTACTCGGACCCGAGGGTGGCCGGCAGATCGAAGATGCGGCGGAGTCCTTGTCAATTGCTCGTCTCGTGCCCGGGGGATTGATAGGCGCGCCCTCGCCGCAGCACTTGCGGCGCTCTGGAGGCAAGTTCCTCAGCGGGGGTATCTGAACGTGACGTTCAAGAATTCGACGTCAGCCAAGCTGCGGTCGACCGACCACCTGCATGTTCGTCGCAGGCAGCATCATGCCAGCCACCGCGGCGATCGCCGACACTCCGGCCATGATCGCGGTCGAATGCCAGCTACCTTTCGTGCCTAGAAGATAGGTCCCGATGATGGGCGCCGTAGCACTAAGGCGCACGACGGATCGCCGCATCGCCGGGTGACCTCAGACAGGGAGCCCTGCACCATGGAACGTCCGGCCTGCTCAAGCTCTTCGATGGTGTGCAGCATCTGAAGCCCCCTCCCCGCAACGGTGGGGACTGGTAAGCGCAAGGCGACGCCCCGTGGCCCTGCAACCAGTGCCGATCACTGGCTTGTTGCATTGGAGGCAAGTGCAGCGAGGTTGCGCGATACAACATTCGTGGCAGGCGCGCCGGCAAGCCAGGTGCTCTTAAGCAGCACGTTGTTGTCGGCAGGTCCGAAAAAGCCGTTTCCTCCACCACGCAGCACAGCCTGCATTCTTCGAAATGGGACCGCTGCAGCCGCGGTGAGGGTTCCGCCGCGGTTCTTGTCAGGCGGGCTGAGGGAAGTTCGTGAACTTTGGAAGGTTGGCCCGATTACAGGGGCGGAGCCTGCCTATCGGCCTATACCGCCGCTGTATAGCTCTGCCATGAAACGCCATTGGCGCTACGGGGCGTCGGCTCCTAGACTCGCAGCGACAGCACATCCCCACTTCCCTTCGCGCATGACCACCATCTTCAACCCGCCTTCCTGCCGGCGTGTCGGCAGCGACGACCAGCACTACTTCTTCGGGTACTACAACAAGTCCAACTGGGACCGCGAGAACCGACTGGTGCTCGCGCTTCAAGTGCCCTGGGCCGATCGCGAGCTCACGCCCGATCTGGTGGCCGGCGTTGGCTACTTCGACACGCAAGACGGGGACCGTTTCGTGCGCGTCACCGAAACAGGCGCTTGGAACTGGCAGATGGGCGCGCAGCTCCAGTGGCTCGACAACGCTCCGGGGCAAAAGATCATCTACAACGTGCGCACCGCCGCGATAAGGACTCGCTACCCCGGTTTCGGCAGCGAAATCTGCGACATCCTGACCGGTGAAAAACGAAGCCTACCCATGCCTGTGTACGTCACGGCGCCCAACAGCAAGTGGGCCCTGTGCGTCAACTATCGGCGCCTTTGGGTGACTCACCAGACCATCGGCTATGGCGCAAATCAAGCCACCCCTCCCGAGGGCGATCTGGCGAAACATCCGGCTGACGACGGCATCTACCGCATGGACTTGGCCACCGGCACCGCCGAACTCGTTTTGAGCTATCAGGCCCTTCGCGACTTTCACGCACGCCAGTCAATGGAGAAAGCACTGCACTGGGTAAGCCACATCGAGATCAATCCAGCGTCAAGCCGCATCCTTTTTTTGCATCGATGGACCGAACGCGTGGCCGATGAAACCTGCTTCCTGCACCGGCTCATCACCATGAATCCGGACGGCTCCGACCTGCGGCTGCTCGAGTGTTCGGACCATCCGCTGCCCCAACTGGCAGACGATTTCGACCCGAGCGCCGTCGGCACCTTCGACTATGAAAAATCGGAGTACCAGATCTCGCATCCGCTTTGGCAAGACAACACGCACATCGTCGTGTGGGGTCCGCACCTGGGCGAAATTCACTACCACCTATACACCGACGCGACAGACGGCGACGTGCAGGTGATCGGCAAGGACGTGCTGACCGAGAATGGCCACATGAGCTTCTCGCCGGTGAGCACGCGATGGCTGCTGAGCGACACATACCCAGACGCCCGCACCCACCAGCGCGATCTATTTGTCTACGATATGCAGACCGGCCAGCGGGTCGATATTGGGCGCTTCTACACCAACCCCGATCTGAGCAAGGAGAATCGCTGCGATTTGCATCCGCGCTGGAGCCGGGACGGCCGTCAGGTGTGCATCGACTCGATACACGATGGCGAACGCCGGATCTACATCCTCGACCCCGGACTGCCACGCTGAATCAAGCACGAGACGGTGTTTCCACCGTCCTGCTGAGACAAGACCTCCGGCGCGCGACGGCGAGCCGGAGGTCTCGTTTCTTACGCCGCCAAGGCAATCACTTCGACTGCAATTCTTGCACCCGGCACGGGCAGTGGCGATGCCTTGACTACCGAGCGCGCCGGCGCCGTTTGGAAGTGCGCGCGCCACACGTCATCGAAGATGGCAAAGTCGTTGAGGTCCGTCAGGAAGACCTGCGCCTTGGCAACGTGTGCGAGGTCGCTGCCGACCTTGCGCAGCGCGGCGTCCAGACGGGCCAGCACCCATTCGGTCTGCAGCTGGATGGACGATGCATAGTGCGGGTATGCGGCATGCACCACGCACTCCGGTGGCATCTCGCCGGTGTCGAAACCCGGGAAGATGCCGGCGGAGAACACCAACTCGCCGCAGCCGATGGCCTCGGGGCCTCGCGAGCCAATCTCCGGCGGCAGTCGCAGTGCATCGCCGGTATACGCGGTGAGGTCGATCTCAATGATCGTCCCTGTCACAAGCAGTGAGCCGATCCCCGTCACCGCGAGCGCTGGTTTGCGCGGGAAGGTCTCGCGCCAGGCGCGAAGGAAGTCGTGTTCGTTGCTGGTGTCGAGCAAGAGCGCCTGCCCCTTGACGACTTCCGTGGGCTTGGCGCCGGCGGCGGCCAGCGAGCGCGCCATGTTCTGCAGGGTATAGATGGTCTGTTTGGCGAGGTCGACCTGCCCATCCGGTCCGGCGGCCTCGGGCGGCACACCGGCCACGGCATTGTGTGCCAGTTGACCCGAGGTGAACACAAAGTCGCCCGCTCGCATCGCTTCGACTTTCTTGGTCAGCGGACGGGGCGCATCGGAGACTGCGGGCCGCATCGGAATGTCGGCATCAGATGCGACGGCGATCAGCGCGATCTCCAGTCGCGCGCCGGGAATCAGCAGCCCAGCGGCGCCGACGGTGGTGCGTGTCGGCGGATTGGGAAAATAGCGCTTCCACACGCGATCGAAACCGGGAAAGTCCGTGCTGTCGAGCAGGAACACATGGGCCTTGATCACACGGTCCAGCGAGCTGCCGGCTTGCTCTAACGTTTTCGAGAGCGTGCGCAAGATGTAGTCGGTCTGGAGTTCGGCCGCCGAATCGAAATACGGAAACTGCGCATCGATGACGGCTTCGGGTGCGATCGCATGAACCCAGTCGGTGGCCAGCACGGCCGAGGTGAAAACGAAAGCGCCGGCCCGCACGGCTTCGGTTTGCCAGATGGGGGCCGGAGATTCGTGGCTGCGGGTGTGCGCAAAGTTGCGGCCTTGAGGGAAGTTCATTCAGGATTCCTTGAGTTGAGGGAGAGAGGCAATTCGTTCGATCCAGTGCGCGGCTTCAAGCAGCTGCCGGTCGCCATGCCGCGCACCCACGAGTTGGACGGACAGGGGCAGTCCCAGTGGCCCCCGGGCTACGGGAAGCGAAAGACAAGGTAGCCCGAGCAACGACCAACTCAGATTGAAAGTCGCGTCGCCGGTCGATGCGAGTCCGGCTGGCGCCTCACCTGGAGTGGCGAGCGTCAGCAGCACATCGTGATCGGCCATCAAGGCCTCGATCGTGACGGCCAAGTCGAGGCTGGCGGCCTTAGCACGGACGTAGCTTTCGTCGTCAACATGCCGACCGCGCTCGATCTCCGACAGCAGCGTCGGGCCGAGTTCGCCGCCTTGGGCGCTGCATTGCTCGGGCAGCAGCGATCGGCCCATTTCGTAGCGGGAAACAGTGCGATGCCAGTCGAGGGACAGCTCGAATCCACCCGGCCATCCGGGGCTGCGGACCATGGCCCCAGCGCGGCTGCATCGAGCGGCCACCTGGTCCAGCACCGCCATCGCAGCGGGGTCGGCCCGGTCCGCGAACGGACCGGGGAAAAAGCCGATGCGGGGCGCGGGCCCCGCAGATGACAGCGGTGTCGATTCGTCACGTCCTCGCAGCACGTCGAAGAACAGTGCGACATCAGACACGCAGGTCGCGAAGGCGCCGACGGTGTCGAGCGACCACGAATAGCCTTTGGTGCCCGCGGGAGAGAGGGCACCAAATGTCGGCTTGAAGCCGACCGCGCCACAGAATGCGGCCGGACGAATGATCGACCCGCCGGTCTGCGTGCCTGTGGCCAGCAGAATCTGGCCGTCAGCAACAGCGGCAGCCGAACCGGCTGAAGACCCTCCGGGTGTGTGCAGCTTGTTGTGCGGATTCGTCGTCGCACAGGGGCGCGTCGCACCGAACTCCACGGTGGCCGTCTTGCCCAATATCACTGCGCCCGCCGCACGCGCCAGGGCCACGCACGCGGCGTCCATGAACGGACGATGACCCGCATAGGCGGGCGACCCATACGCCGTTGGCAGTGCCTGTGTGTCCGACAGATCCTTGATGCCGATCGGAAGACCATGCAACAGCCCGCGGCGCGTCTGGCGATCACGCTGGCGCGCTTCCTTCATTGCTTCCTCCACACCGAGGCAGGCCCATGCATGGAGGTCCTCTTCTCGCGCTATCGCTCTTTCAAGGCTGGCACGCACCATCTGCTCGGAAGTCCATCGGCCGGACGTGATGCCGCGCACGCAGTCCGTGGCAGTGGAGGCAAAAGCGTCGGCGGCTGAGGCGTTGGGCATGCGGACAAGTCTAGAAATTCAGACATATATCCACAAATGATTTATTGCCACACCTCTATTCAGCTTTCACATACATTCGGCCATTACCCATCCCACCGGAGTTGCCATGGGCCGCCCCTTGAATTCCCGCCAGATCGAAGCGTTTCGCGCCGTCATGCTCAGCGGCACCACCACGGCCGCCGCGCAGATCTTGCACACCACACAGCCGGCGATCAGCCGCACGCTGGCCCAACTGCAGTCGGCCAGTGGCATCCGGCTGTTCGAGATCCAGCGCGGCCGGCTGTTGCCGACGCCAGAAGCGAAGGAGCTGTTCGACGCAGTGCAGCGGCACTTTCTCGGTCTCGAAAAGGTAGAGCAAACAATCGCGTCGTTGAAGCACACGGGCGTCGGACTGCTGCGTATCGCATGCACGCCAGTTCTGGGCCTCGCCGTACTGCCTTCCGTGGTGCACGGCTTCAAGCTCGACTACCCCGGCACGCACATCACGCTGCACACCATCGGCACGCACCTCATGCGCGACGGCCTGCTCAGCGGCATGTACGACATTGCGCTGTCGACCAGCGACATCAGCACGATCGGCCTGGATCCCGTGCTGATGCACCAGGACCGGTCGGTGTGCGTCATGCACAGGAAGCATCCGCTGGCAGGCAAGCCCACCGTGCACGTGCGCGATCTGCAGCACTACCCTTTGCTAGCCCACCATGCGGACGACGCGCAACACCAGATGCTCCAGCAGGCCATGACAAAGCACGGGGTCGTACCCCCGTCGATCGTCGAGACCAATTATTCAGCCACGATCTGCAGGCTCGCGGCCGAAGGCGTGGGCATCGGCCTTGTGAGCACCTATGCGGCATCGGTCTTCGCGGACCTGGTGCGTGCCGTCCCCTTCACGCCGGGAATCGTGGTCCAGACGCACATGGCGTATGCACCCAACGTAGCGCCGTCGAAGCTCACGACGGAATTCGTGGCGCGCCTGGAGGCCTATTTCAAGACCCTGAAGAGCTGAGGCGCACGAGGCGGAGCGGCTTGATTTGGCTCATACCAAATTTACATAGACACCCCGCGATAGATCATTTGTGCGCATTCGTTTCCACTCCTACACTTTCGCCGAAATAGGAGCCCGACGCATGGTTGTTGATCTTTCGCACGTGTTTCACGACCGAATGCCCGGCGTTCGCTTCAAGAACGACGCTGGCGAGCCGATGGAGCTGACCGCCCGAATGCAGCCTTTCATGACCCATTCGCAGTCGTGCGCGCACTACGAAGGAAAGGCGTCCTTCGAGATTACCGACGTTGCGTTCCAGACCTCAGTGGGAACCAAGATGGACGCGCCGCGCCATCGCTTCGAGGGCGCCGCCGACATCGCCTCCATCGCACTCGACCGATTGATCCTCGACGGCGTCGTCATCGACGCCCGCCATGCAGGACCGGAACAGGAGCTAGGCCTGGGCGACCTTCGGATTCCCAGCGATATCGCGGGCAAGGCGGTGCTGTTCAACTTCGGCTGGGACCGTCATTGGGGGAGCGAAACATACCGCGCGCACCCGTTCGTCTCACGCGAGGTGCTGACACGACTTTGCGACGCAAACATCGCATTGTTCGGGGTGGACTGCTCGAACGCCGACTCGACCAAGGATCCGGAGCGCCCGGCGCACACTTGGTTCCTCAAAAAAGAGATCCTTATCGTGGAGAACCTGACCCGCCTCGAAAGCCTGCACGGCAGGTCGTTTGACTTCTTCTCCATTCCGCTGAAGGCGCGCGATGCGGCCGCCTTCCCGGTCCGGGCTTTCGCGCAGCTGCATCCGCCGATGGAGCTCGCGTCCGATCCTCGATACAAGGAATAGTCGCATGTCCAAGTTATTTGTATTGCTTTGTCTGTGGGCCGGATCTCTCGGAAGTGTCCACGCGCAGGAGATCAAACCGCCGGCGCAGCTCGTCACGCCGGGCCGGCTGACTTATGCGGTGGCCGGCACTTTCGCGCCCTTCGCGTTCATGAAAGACGGGGCGCTCACCGGCTTTGACATCGACATGGGCGCCGAGATCGCGAAGCGCATGGGTCTTGCCGTCCAACCCCTGAGCATCGAGTTCAAGGGCGTCATTCCCGCACTGCAAGGCGGCCGCGTGGACTTCATCAACGCCGCGATGTACATGAACGAGGCGCGCGCCAAAGAGGTGGATTTCATTCCCTACCTGCGCATAGGCACCGAGGTCGTCGTTGCGAAAGAGAACGTGAAGAAGATCACCGGCCGCGACGACTCGTTGTGCGGCAAGCGGGTGGCAGTCACGCTCGGCGGCATCCAGGAGACGTATGCGCGCGGCGATGACGCTCGCTGCAGGGCCGCGGGCAAGGACGGCGTCATCGTCATGACCTTTCCCACGGCGCAGGACTCGCTCTTGACGGTGCGGCAAGGCCGGGCAGACGCACTGTTCGACTCGACCCCCGGTGCGATCAAGGCCATGAGCGAACTGCCCGACGTGTACGTTCGCGTCGGCAGCACCTTCGAAGCGAACACGCGCCTTGGGTACGCCGTGCGCAAGGGTGATCAGGCCATGCGGCAGGCGGTGGAGGATGCACTCAAAGCCGTAGTGCGAGACGGCACCTACAAGCGCCTTGTGGTGAAGTGGGGCTTCCCCGCAACGATGTCTATCTTCGAATAGGCAACGCGATGACGCTGTCGCCTGAGCTTGTCCTCCAGTATGTCTTCTCGATTCCATTCGCCAAGGGCGCCGGGGTGACACTGTTACTCACCGTGGCGTCGCTCATCTGCGGTTTGGCCATCGGGATGATGCTGGCGCTGGCGCAGGACTCACGCCTTCGACTCTTCCGCGGCAGCACCATCGCTTACTTATGGCTGTTTCGCGGTACACCGGTGCTGTTCCAGATCATTTTTATCTTCAACGTGCTGCCGACCTTAGGCGTCACGCTGACCGGCTTTGCCAGCGCTGTGCTAGCACTCTCGCTCAATGAGGGTGCCTATATGGCCGAGGTGGTGCGCTCCGGCCTTCTCGCAGTGAAGAATGGCCAGCGCACTGCGGGACTTTCGCTCGGCATGCGGGATTGGGAAGTGATGCGTCATGTCGTGATTCCGCAGGCCCTGAAGGTGATCCTGCCGCCGCTGGGCAATCAGATGATCGGCATGCTGAAGCTCAGTGCATTAGTGTCGGTGATTGCTGTCGAAGAGCTGCTGTTGATTGCCAATCAAACCGCAAGCGCCAACTTCAAGTACTTCGAGGCGCTGACCGCCGCAGGCATCTATTACCTCGCGATGACAACCGTCTTTATGGGCATACAGGCCCTGACCGAACGTGCCGTCAATCCTCGTGCGCGACGCACCGCAGCCTCCTCTTCGCTGACGCAACGCCTGCTCGGTATCACCGCGACCCGCACCCCCATCCGGTAAGAGCATCATGTCTTCATCCCTCAGTCGCGACGATCTACTCTGCATGACGGGCATCCAGAAATACTATGGTGAACACCATGCGGTGCGGAACTGCTCCTTGACAGTCGCCCCTGGCAAGACGGTCGTGATCGTCGGCCCCTCCGGCTCCGGAAAATCCACGCTCCTGCGTTGCATCAACCTGCTGGAAACCATCAATGAAGGCTCAATCATCTTCAACGGCCAGGAGGTCGGCCGTGATCGCTCAAAGGCGTACCTGACCCGCAGACAGATGGGCATGGTGTTCCAGAACTTCGAGTTGTTCCCACACCTGAGCGTACTGGAAAACATCATGCTCGCGCCGGTGCGCATCCTTCGCGCGGATGCAAGCCGGACACGCCGCGAAGCGTTCGAGCTGCTGGAGAAGGTCCGCATTCCTGACAAGGCGCATGCGTACCCCGACGATTTGTCCGGCGGCCAGCAACAGCGCGTGGCCATTGCTCGTGCGCTGGCCATGAAACCCCGCCTCATGCTGTACGACGAGCCGACATCCGCGCTTGATCCAGAGATGATCAAGGAAGTGCTCGATGTCATGGCGGACCTCAGCGAAGGCGGCATGACGAGCGTCGTTGTCACGCACGAGATGGGATTCGCAAAACGAGTCGCAGATCAGATCATCTTCATGGACGCCGGAGAGATCGTCGAGAACACCGCGGTGGACGCTTTCTTTTCGGGCAATATCACGCCGCGAGCCCAACGCTTTCTGCAGCAGATCGTTCATTGACGAGGTCCGCGGTCCTCAGGAGCACGCGTTCAGGGAACGCCCGATGGGCGCCTTAGGTCGTTTGACCTTCGACTATCGGGCTGCCATCTTCCAGCTACCGAAAAAAGGAACACTCCAGCGGGCTCTGCCACGACAGCGCCCCACTGCTCGCGCTGGAGGCGTTGGCAACCGAGGTCGTCCGCCTCATTCATTGCGGCGGCTTGAATCAGACGATGTTCGCCGAGCTGCTGTTAGCGGTAGCTTCTGCTGGCCGGAGAACCTGTACCCGAAGCCGGCAAGGCAGGGCACATCACCGGGCTGCTCCGGCGGTGTGATCGAGCGGTTCGCCCTGCCGATCATCTTAGATGAGCAGAGCTTTTGCGCCCCATTTTCTTCGCGAGCGCCTGCGCTGGTTCAGCGTCGGGACATGATGCTCGAGGGACCTCATCGCTCGACACCACCAGCTGAACGCCAGCCCCCAACCTGCCAGAGTTCTTCCAATGGATATCGCTGCCGCTGGAAATCTACATGCCCGGTCCTGCCGCCCTGACAGAGGACTGGCTCGACGAAGCACGCTGTCGACATGCCTGGTAGCTGGGCTATCGGGATGAGCGGGCATCGCGCCAGCCGACCTATATCAATACGGGATAGAGATGTGCCGACGTTCTATTGTTGTTCACAACCTAGAGAACATAGACTTTGCAGATGCTCCAGCGTCGTCAGCCTCCAGACACAACCCTTCCGCAGCCGTCACGCGACTACGCCGCGATTGCCAGTGCGATGTTGTCATGAGCGCCTACTGGTCCACCGGCGTCGACCTGCCGAACCTACAGCAACCTGCCCTTGCCCGGTTGACCGACTTTGTCACGCCGCTAGAGCACGTCTTCTTCTTACGCCACATGGCTATGCCGGAGATCGACAGGGCGACCTGGCGACTTGCCGTCGGCGGGCTGGTCCAGTATGAGTTGTCGCTCTCGCTTGCCGATCTCGAAGCCATGCCGCAGACCGAGGTCTGTGCAGTTCATGAGTGCGCGGGGCACCCGTTGCACCCTACGGTGCCGGTGCGCCGTGTGGCGAACGTTGTCTGGCGCGGTGTGCGTTTGTCCGAAGTGCTGAAGCAGGCGTGCGTATCGCCTGCCGCGCGTTTCGTCTGGTCCTACGGCGCAGATGGAGGCGACTACCACGGCATCGATATTCCCGCCTATGTCAAAGACATGCCAGTTTCGGAGCTGCATGGCGGCGAGGCGATGCTCGCCACGCACATGAACTCAGAGCCACTCAGTGACAAACATGGTGGACCGGTGCGCCTGGTCGTGCCTGGCTTCTACGGAACGAACTCAACCAAATGGCTGGTACGACTCGCGTTAAGCGACACGAGATCTCCGGGTTATTTCACGACAGTCATGTACAACGACCGCGTCGTCAAAGACGGCATTGAGCAGCTTTCTCCCGTCTGGAGGGTGGCACCTCACGCGGTGATGGTTCAGCCATCTGAGCACGCACGACTAACCTCCGGCAGTCAGAAGATCGTCGGTTGGGCATGGGGCGCTGATGCAATCACGCGCGTCGAGGTCAGCACCGACGAAGGCACAAGGTGGGCAGACGCACAACTTGACGCGCGCAATGACCATGCATGGCAGCGATTCGAGTTCGAGTGGTCGCCGCCATCTTCGGGTACCTACCAGCTGCGTTGCCGTGCGTTTGACAGTACCGGCCTCGGTCAGCCCGAACATGGTGTGCGCAATGCAGTTTTCTCGATCTCCGTCACCGTCGAGTAGTCGACATTCACCGCGTTCCATCCCCTAGGATTTAAGAATGAAGAAACAACTATTGGCCGTCGCACTCGCCGCGATGACAACGGCCTGCGTGTTCGCACAGACAGACAACACAGTCGCCAAAGTCAAATCTTCAGGCACCATCACCATGGGCGTGCGCGAGTCGTCGGGCGCCCTTTCGTACATGATTGGCGACGGCAAGTACGCAGGCTTTCATGTGGACGTTTGCCAGCGCGTCATCTCGAACCTGGAGCGCACGCTAGGCACGAAGGTCGAGGTTCGTTATCAGCCAGTGACCTCGCAGAATCGCATCCCGCTCGTGCTGAACGGCACAGTAGACATTGAGTGCGGCTCGACCACCAACAATCTCGCCCGCCAGAAGGACGTCGCCTTTGCGCTCACCACCTACGTCGAAGAAGTGCGCGTTGCAGTCAAGGCCGACTCCGGCATTGACTCGCTCACGCAACTGGCGGGCAAGGTGATCGTCACCACGACAGGCACGACGTCCGTTCAACTACTGCGCAAGCACAACCGCACAGCGGAACTCAAGTTCAAGGACGTGTTGTCCGGCAAAGATATGGCGGACAGCTTCCTGCTGCTGGAGTCAGGCCGTGCGGACGCCTTCGTGATGGACAGCCAAGTGCTGGCCGGCAACATTGCCACCTCAAGAAGTCCGGCCGACTACCGGATCGTCGGCGAGCCGATCAGCATCGAGCCAATCGCGATCATGCTACGCAAGGACGATCCAGCATTCAAGAAGGTGGTCGATGACTCCATTCGCGAACTGATCAAGACAGGAGAACTGGCCAAGATGTATGACCGCTGGTTCGTGCAGCCCATTCCACCGAAGAACATCAAGCTGAACGTCCCTGCCAGTGCTGCGACACGGGCCGCATGGGCCGATCCCAACGACAAGCCGCTGGAATCGTATGTGTGCAGCCCGCCTTCGTGCGTGCCGCCAGCGCCGGGTCGGTGACTCCGGCGTCTGCGCATATGCAGTGAAGCGCTAAGATTGAGAAGTCACCTTTCCGGCGAGTAGATCGCCGGCCTGCCCGCCGAGATGTCCCGGTTCCCCGATGACGAGGTGGCGATGCTGGCGCAGGAGGCCAAGCGCTATGGCAAGCGCATGGCTGCGCACGCCCTGTCCAGCGAATCGGTGACGCAGGCGTGCGCCACGACATCGAAATGGTCTACCACGCCAGTTTTGCCGTGCCGAGGCCTTGGACATACTCAAAGCTGCAAGGGACAGGCATTACGTCGCACCCGGGCATCGGTTGGTTGATCCGCACTACCTAAAATGCCGCCGAATTCGGCATCACCGAGGCCGCAGCCACGCGGATGGGCTACAAGCAAGGAAGTTGCGTGGGCTTCGCTGCGCGAAATGCACAAGCGCGGGGTCCGCATCCTCCCGCGCAGCGACCTTGGCTTTGCGTGGATGCCGCACGGCACCAACGCCAACGACCTGCAGCACTTTGTCGACTCCATCGATGACGTCCACGTTGGCTTTGCTAGCTGCAACTCAACTCGGTGACCAGATCATGCAAAGACCTGACGAACTCGGCCAATTGAAGGCGGGCTCACTGGCAGACATCGTTCTGGTGGACGTGATCCCTTTATGAATCTGGCTTTGCTCACGAATCCGGCCAAGGTTCAAAGCGCAATGAAGGAAGGGACGATCTACAAGGACTGCGCAACACCAGTGCCTCCAGGTGCGGCGCTGAACCAGGATGGCGCCCGACTCTCCGTTGCGAGAGCAGGGTATCCGGGAAGCGCTTGCCGAGATGAGCTGATTCGCACGAAAGAACGTGCGCGGCCGCCAGATCTTCTGCGGACTTGTCAAAGCGAAAAGCGCGACTTTGGTTCTCGACAAAAAGGGATCAGGTCGAGAGGTCGAGACTGTCACGCCCGCTTTGGGGCTTGAAGCCGACACAGGCGACGGCGACACAAAGGGTCTCGGCCGATTCCGGCGGTCCGCCACATTCTGCCCTGCTCGCCGCTCTTGCCAGCGCCCTGCTTTGCGGTGCCGGTGGACTGCGCCCCCGCCTATCACTCTCTCCTCCTGGCATTTGGCTCGAGGTCCCCTGCGGCACGGACGGCGGTGGAGGAGGCTTTGGGTCAGGCTCGCCGTCGTAAGGCTCGCGGCTGGCTCCGCCCTGCCAAGACGAGTTCAAACTAACTGCAAAAAAGCAAGGTAAGTTGAGAACCGAGCTCAGAGTTACGATTGGCTTCCATCCGTAAGCCGCCCATGCTCCTCCGCGTCGACGAAGAGATCACTTTCCGCAAACTCGAGATCCTCCTGGCCTTCATGGAGACCGGCAATCTCGCCCGCGCGGCCGAAAAGCTTGAGATCAGCGCCGTCAGCGTGCACCGCGCCCTGCATTCGCTGGAAACCGGGCTGCGCTGCGCGCTGTTCCGGCACGAAGGCCGCAACCTGCACCCGACTGAAGCCGCTCATGCGCTGGCGGAGGTGGCACGCGAGGTGCTTCGCACGATGTCCGCGGGCATCCGCGCTACGCGAGAAGTCGCCGGCTACTCGGCCGATCGGATCCGCATCGGCTCTCTCTATTCTCTGACGAGTCGCACGGTGCCGCAGCTGATCATGGGAATGAAACTGCGCAAGCCGGAATTGCACACCGAGCTCGTCCTCGGGTCCAATGCCGACCTGCTGCAGAAGCTTCGGGAAGGCGCGATCGATGCCGCCCTCATGGCGATCCCCGAAGATGCTTCCGACGTCGAATCGGAGCCGCTGTTCCAGGACGATATCCAGTTCGCCGCACCAGTGGACTCTCCTTATTCAGCGCAGAAGGAGGTCGACCTGAGCGCCTGCGCCGGCGAGCGCTTCGTGAGCCTGAGCGAAGGCTTCGTCACCTACAGCGGCTTTATGGAGTCGTTTCGCGTTGCCGGCTTCACACCGAACGTGGTGATGAAGACGGGCGACATCTTCTCCCTGATGAACCTGGTAAGCGGGGGCGTCGGCTACACGCTGTTGCCGGGCCGTGTGCGCGGCGTCATGCCGCAGAACGTGCAATTGATCCCGCTGCAGCCCAGGTACCTGATGCGCCAGACGATTGCGCTCAATTTCCTGCGCACGCGCGAGCGCGATCCCAACCTGCTCGCGTTGCTGGCGGTGTGCCGCCTTGCAAGAGCCGAACTCGGCTGAGCACGCGACAACGGCGTGACTCGGGTTAACCCTCGATCGTTTCACTTCGCGTAAGGATCGACGCGACAGCTTCATTGATCGTCCCGGAGGGGGTGCGTACCTTACGCATCCAGATGCACAGCCCGATGCGTCGAACCCAAAAACCCGGAGACGCATTGATGACTTCTCATTGGATCTCGATTTACGCACTGGTGGGCATGTTCGTGCTCGCCACGGTGCTGCCGATCAACATGGGCGTGATCGCCTTCGTCGGTGCATTCCTGGTCGGCACGCTGGTGGCCGGCATGAACGCCAAGGCGATCATGGGCGGCTTCCCCGCCGACCTGTTCCTCACCCTGGTCGGCATCACCTACCTGTTCGCGCTGGCGCAGAACAACGGCACCATCGATTGGCTCGTCAAGCTGGCGGTGCGCGCGGTGCGCGGGCGCATCGCCGCGATTCCTTGGATCATGTTCTTCATCGCCGCGCTGCTCACTTCGGTGGGTGCGGTCAGCCCCGCGGCGGTGGCCATCATCGCGCCGATCGCGCTCGGCTTTGCCGCCAAGTACGGCATCAATCCGCTGCTCATGGGGCTCATGGTCGTGCACGGCGCGCAAGGCGGCGGCTTCTCGCCGATCAGCATCTACGGCGGCATCACCAACAAGATCGTCGCCAAGGCCGGCCTGCCGCTCAACGAGATCGCGACGATGCTGGCAAGCCTCGGCGTCAACCTGTCCGTGTCGCTGCTGCTGTTCTTCCTCATGGGCGGCATGAAGCTGCTGCGCCAGAAGGCCGACGTGACCGGCGCAGTGCCGGCAACGCGCCGCACGGCGCATGCACAGGGCGGAGCGCAGGTGTTCGGCGATGCGGAGGCCGAATCGTTCGCCGAAGAGCGCCGCGTCGCGACTGCGGCTGGCGAGTCGCTCATGGACGCGGCGCCGGCGGTCCCGGCCGACCAGGGTTCGCGCCTCTACCAGATCGTCACCGTGCTGGGCCTGCTGGCGCTGGCCGTGCTGACCCTGTTCTTCAAGCAGGACATCGGCTTCGTCTCGATCACCATCGGCCTCTTGCTGACGCTGATGGCGCCCAACCTGCAGAAGCGCGCCCTGGGCCAGGTGTCGTGGCCGGAGATCATGCTGATCGTGGGTGTCAGCACCTACGTGGGCGTGATGGACAAGATGGGCACCATCGATTTCGTCGGCCACAGCGTGGCCGGCCTCACCTCGCCCATGGTGGCCGCATTGCTCTTGTGCTTCGTCGGCGCCGTGGTCTCGGCCTTCGCCTCGTCGACTGCGGTGCTGGGCTCGCTGATCCCGCTGGCGGTGCCGTTCCTGCAGGGCGATGCTGGCGTGAGCGCGGTCGGCTTCATCGCGGCGATGGCCGTGTCCTCGACCATCGTCGACGTCAGTCCGTTCTCGACCAATGGCGCGCTGGTGCTCGCCAACGCCAAGGGCGTGGACCGCGACGTGTTCTTCCGGCAGCTGATGGTGTACGGCGCCATCGTGACCCTGACGGCCCCCGTGGTGGTATGGCTGCTCTTCGTGGTGCTGTGAGACGGCGCCTCTCATTCGGCCGACATCATTCAACCCCATCGGACTCCCATGAACTCCAGATCCTGGACCTCCAAAGCCGACGACCGCGCCGCCCGGCTGGCGCGCGCGGCCTCTGCACTCGGAACTCGGCTCGCCGGCAAGCGCGTCGAAACGCAAGCGATCGCCACCCTGCTCGAAGCGGTGCTCTCGCCCGGCGACCGCGTCTGCCTCGAAGGCAACAACCAGAAACAGGCCGACTTCCTGGCGCAGGCGCTGGTGCAGGTCGATCCGCAGCGCGTCCATGGCCTGCACATGGTGCAGTCGGTACTGGCGCTGCCCGAACACCTCGACATCTTCGAGAACGGCGTGGCAGCCCGGCTGGACTTCAGCTTCTCAGGACCGCAAGGTGCGCGCCTGGCCAAGCTGGTGTCGGCCGGGCGCATCGAGATCGGCGCGATCCACACCTACCTCGAGTTGTTCGCGCGCTACTTCGTCGACCTGACGCCCAAGGTCGCGCTGGTGGCGGCGCAGGCGGCCGACGCCGAAGGCAATCTCTACACCGGTCCGAACACCGAAGACACGCCGGCCATCGTCGAGGCCACGGCGTTCTCGGGCGGCATCGTGATCGCCCAGGTCAACGAATGGGTGGACGGCAAGACCACGACGCTGCCGCGCATCGACATCCCGGCCGACTGGGTGAGCTTCGTCGTGAAGGCGCCGCGCCCCAATTTCATCGAACCGCTGTTCACGCGCGACCCGGCGCAGATCAGCGAGGTCCAGGTGCTGATGGCGATGATGGCGATCAAGGGCATCTATGCCGAGTACGGCGTGCAGCGCCTGAACCACGGCATCGGCTTCGACACCGCGGCCATCGAGCTGCTGCTGCCGACCTATGCCGAGTCTCTCGGCCTCAAGGGCAAGATCGGCAAGCACTGGGCGTTGAACCCGCATCCGGCACTGATCCCGGCGATTGAGGCCGGTTGGGTCGAATCGGTTCACTCCTTCGGCTCCGAGCTGGGCATGGAGGACTACATCCGCGCGCGCTCCGACGTGTTCTTCACCGGCCCGGACGGCAGCCTGCGCAGCAACCGGGCGTTCTGCCAGGCGGCGGGCCACTACGCCTGCGACATGTTCATCGGCTCGACCTTGCAGATCGACCTCGACGGCAACAGCTCCACCGCGACACTGGGCCGCATCGCAGGCTTCGGCGGTGCGCCCAACATGGGCGCCGATGCGCGCGGCCGGCGCCATGCCAGCCCGGCCTGGCTCAAGGCCGGGCGCGAGGCGCGTGCCGGACGCAGCGGCGCGGCCGGCACGCCGCGCGGACAGAAGCTGGTCGTGCAGATGGTCGAGACCTTCCGCGAGCACATGCAGCCGGCCTTCGTCGACAGGCTCGACGCCTGGACGCTGCAGGAGCAGGCCGGCATGGACCTGCCGCCGATCATGATCTACGGCGACGACGTGTCGCACATCCTCACCGAGGAAGGCATCGCCAACCTCCTGCTGTGCCGCAGCGACGCGGAGCGCGAGCAGGCGATCCGCGGCGTGGCCGGCTACACCGCGGTGGGCCTGGCGCGCGACCGGCGCGCAGTGGAGAACCTGCGCGACCGCGGCGTGATCCGCCGGCCGCAGGATCTGGGCATCGACCCCCGCCAGGCCACGCGCAACCTGCTGGCCGCACGCAGCATGCGCGACCTGGTGCGCGCCTCGGGCGGGCTGTACCAACCGCCCAAGCGCTTCAGAAACTGGTAGCAGGAGATCCGACCATGAGCGATGTTCCCGCAGGGCTCGAAACCCTGGACTTTTCCTTCCCCGGCGGCCGACCGGCCGGCACCTTCCCGCCCGTGCTGGTCGGCGTCGTCGGCTCCGGCAACCTCGAGGTGATGCTCGAGGCCGCCGACGGCAACGACTGCGCCGTGCGTGTCGAGACCTCGGCGCGCGGCTTCGGGCCGATCTGGCA
Source organism: Variovorax sp. LjRoot290 (assembly GCF_964253985.1). NCBI lineage: Bacteria > Pseudomonadati > Pseudomonadota > Betaproteobacteria > Burkholderiales > Comamonadaceae > Variovorax > Variovorax sp. LjRoot290. The sequence goes on from NZ_CAXURW020000002.1 coordinate 767,147, forward strand.
GGCCGTGATGAACGACTTCCACGCGCGCCATCCGCTGGCCGGCGTGCGCGTCTCGATCAACGACATGGGCGCCACGCCCGCGGTGGTGAGCCTGCGGCTCGACCAGGCCGTAGCCGAGATCACCGGAGGCAAGCCATGATCAGCTATGCCGAATGCTCGGCGCGCGAGCGGCTTGCGTTGCTGCTCGACCCGGAAAGCTTTCACGAGTGGCTGCCGCCTGCCGAGCGGGTCACCAGCCCGCACCTGGCGCAGCTCGGCGTGCCATCGGCCTTCGACGACGGCGTGGCGATCGGCCGCGCGACGCTCGACGGCCACGAGGTCTTCGTGGCCGCGCAGGAAGGCGCGTTCATGGGCGGCGGCGTCGGCGAGGTCCACGGCGCCAAACTGGTCGGCCTGCTGCAGCGCGCCCTGCGCGACCGGCCGGCCGCGGTGCTGTTGCTGGCCGAATCGGGCGGCGTGCGATTGCATGAGGCCAACGCGGGGCTTATTGCGGTGTCGGAAGTCATGCGCGCACTGCTCGACGTGCGTGCCGCCGGCATCCCGGTGATCGTGCTGATCGGCGGCGCCAACGGCTGCTTCGGCGGCATGGGCATCGTGGCGCGCTGTGCCGACCACGTCGTGATGAGCGATGCCGGGCGCCTGGCGATGTCGGGGCCCGAGGTGATCGAGGCATCCCACGGCGTGGAGGAATTCGATTCGCGCGACCGTGCGCTGGTCTGGCGCACGACCGGCGGCAAGCACCGCTGGCTGACCGGTGACTGCGACGCGCTGGTCGAGGATGACGTCGCGGAATTCCGCGCGGCGGCTGTCGCGGCGATCGATGCGTCGAAGCCATTGACCCTCGCGGCGCTGGAGGAGGAGCACGCGTTGCTCACGGCGCGCCTGCACGCACTGCCCTCTGACACGGTCGGCCGCGATGAAGCGACGCTGCTCTGGAGCGCACTCGGCATCGCCGACGCGCAGCGGGTCCCGGAGCTTCCGGTGGAAGCCGTGCGCGCGCTGCGCGCTTACTAACCGAGGCGCATCACATGCAATGGAATTCCCTTGTCACCCAGCTCTTCGGCTCCTACCACGGCATGCGCGCGGACGGCGACTTTCTACAGGGCGAGGTGATATTCGAAGGCGAACCGCTCACAGTGATCGGCACCACAAATCATGCGCCGATCGGGGTCCGTCTCGCGCTTGCGCAGGCCCGAGTGGTGCTCGACACCATCACGCAGCACGCAGGTCGGCCGATCCTGCTGCTGATCGACACCCAGGGTCAGCAACTGCGCCGACGCGATGAATTGCTCGGCATCAACCGTGCGATGGCGCACCTCGGCGCGAGCATCGACCTGGCGCGGCGCCGCGGCCACCGCGTGATCGGCCTGGTGTACGACCAAGCCCTCTCCGGCGGCTTCATCACCTCGGGGTTGATTGCCGACGCCTGCTACGCGCTGCCGGATGCCGAGATCCGGGTGATGCGTATTCCCGCCATGGCGCGCGTGACCAAGCTGCCAGAGGACAAGCTCACGGCGTTGTCGAAGTCCAACCCGGTATTCGCACCGGGCGTGCGGAACTACGTGGCGATGGGGGGCGTGCGTGCGCTGTGGGAGGGAGACTTGCAGGCCGCGCTGCACGATGCGCTGGCCCATACGCCGACGCAAGATCGGCGCGCGCAGGACGGCGCCGAGCGCGGTGGACGCCAGCTTGCCGCCGCCGTCGTGCAGCGGGTGCTGGACGCCGCCTGACCGTCGCAAGCGCCATGGTCTTCCTGCGCCGCCACCAACTCGCCCGGCTCTCGGAGGCTGGGTGGTCCGCCGTCCTCGCCCGGCCCTGGGACAGGCATGCGCGCGACTGCCTGACGCATTGGGCGACGCATCGACTGCCGCTGGTGGTGACACGTCAGTCAATCGACGCCGCCGCCAACGGATGGATCGCACTGGGTCTGCCGTCGCCTGAGCGTTGGGAAAAGCGTCGGCTGGCGCTGCAGGTGTCGCGCGCTGCGGTGCTTGGCCTTGACGAGTTCCCGCGCCTTGCCGAAATCCAAGGGCTGCTGCCGCCGTCGGCGCGACGCGCGGTGAGCGATCTTGGTGACGAGCTCGACGCGTGCCATGCGGCAGCGCGCGTCTTCGGAAGCTACGGCTGGCAAGCGATCAGCGGTCTCGATCACGTGCGGCCGGACTCCGACCTCGATCTGGCGGTCAGCGTCGGTGGGGCGGCACACGCGGATGCGGTTGCGCATGTGCTTCAGTCCGGCTCAACGCAGCCTAGGCTGGATGGTGAACTCGTCTTCAGCGATGGGGCGGCAGTCGCGTGGCGCGAATGGATCGAGTGGCGCGCTGGACGCACGCGCGCCGTGATGGTCAAGCGAATGGACGGCGTGACCCTGCAGCGCGACACCGCATGGTGCCAACGTGTCGCATTGCCGGAGTTGGACGAATGACGACCGTTGCGCTTTCATTGCAACCGGATCCGCGGCTCACGTGCGCGGCGATCGGGCGCGCGGCCACGCTTGCGCTGTATGACGAGCTGTCGCTGGCGCCCAAGCCGGGCCTGGTGACATTGACCGACCGCGGCAGCCACGACGACATGGACGCGCACACCTTCATGCGCAGCCTATTCTCGCTGCGACGCTACTTCGCGCAGATCGCCGAAGCGGGCGCTTGCGGCGCGGGTTTCGCCGTGCTGGAGCGGTGCGGCATCGCTGCGGAGGCACGCATGCTCGCCGCTACCGACGGCGTCAACACGCACCGCGGCGCGATCTTCATGCTCGGCCTGTTGTGCGCCGCGGCCGGTGCGGCCCTGCGCCAAGATGGCGTCGCACTGCAGCCGGATCAGCTGCGTGGTGCACTACGCCGGCATTGGGGCGATGCGCTGGCCAGCCGCAGCCGGCGACCGCCCACACTGCCCGGCGGCATTGCCGCGCGGCGCCATGGCCTGCGAAGCGCCTCCGAAGAGGCGGCACTCGCCTTTCCGGTGCTTTTCGATACGGCGCTGCCGGCGCTGACGGCGGCAACGGTCCGCGGCCTGACACCGCAACAGGCACGGCTCGACGCGTTGTTCCACATCATGGCCGTCCTGGACGACAGCAACCTCGCGCATCGCGGCGGCCTCGCCGGATTGCGCTACGCACAGCGCGCTGCGCGAGAGTTTCTGGATCGCGGAGGTGTCGCTCGGCCCACCGGACTTCAGGAGGCGCATGCAATTGCCGACGAATTCGTGGCGCGGCGCCTGTCGCCCGGAGGCGCGGCAGACACGCTCGCCGCAGCATGCTGGATCACGCGTGTGTGTGGAGGTCCATGAGCTTCGCGCTGCTGTTCTCCGGCCAAGGCAATCAGCACCCGGCGATGCTGCCGTGGATTGCCGACGATCCAATCGTGCGCGACATGCGAGCGCGCCTCGGTGTCAAGGACTGGCGCGCAGCGCTGGCCGATCCTGGCTGGGCCGAACGCAACGACAACGCGCAGACTCTGCTGACCGGCCTCGAACTGGCAGCGTGGAATCAACTGGCGCCCTTCGTGGCGCCACCCGCCGCGATAGCGGGCTACAGCGTAGGAGAACTGGCAGCCTTCAGCGCGGCGGGCGTGCTCGCTCCCGATTCAACCATCGAGCTTGCACAGCGGCGGGCCCAGGCCATGGATGAATGTGCGGCGAGTGCCCCCGGCGGACTGCTGGCCGTCACCAGTCTTTCCATTTCCGCAGTGGAAAGACTTCGCGCGGCAACCGGCCTCGCACTCGCCATCCGCAACGGCGAGGACAGCGTGATCCTCGGCGGACCGATGGCTGCATTGGTACAGGCGGAGCGAATGGTCTTGCTCGAAGGTGCACAGTGCACGCGGTTGCGCGTCAATGTGGCATCCCATACGCCGTGGATGCGCGAGGCGGCTGACAGCTTTGCGCGCACGCTTGAGAACGCTTCGTTCCATGCGCCACGAGTCGCCCTGTTCAGCAATGCAGCGGACCGCATCCGGGACGCAAGGTCTGCACGCGTCGCGCTGGCCGCCCAGATCGCCACGACGGTTCGTTGGGACGAATGCATGGAAAACGTCATGGCACGACACATACGCTGCGTGCTGGAGATCGGCCCGGGCCAGGCGCTTGCGCGCATGTGGAATCAGCGCTACCCGACCGTTCCGGCTCGCGCCTGCGATGACTTTCGCAGTGCTCCAGCGGTCGCTACCTGGCTGAACAGCCATGCGGACCGATGAATCAACCCCGTCCGTTGGACGTCTTAGCTCAAGGCTACACAGGAGATCTGCCGTGAACGAGAACGAAACAAAGACCCATCCGATTCCAGTCCCAGATATGAAGGACGCCCATGTGCCCGGCATAGCGGCCTACGACAAGCTGGTGGCCGAGGCCGATGCCGATCACAGCGCCTACTGGTCGCGCCTCGCGCGCGAGTTCCTGATCTGGAAGACGCCGTTCACCAAGGGGCTCGACGACAGCCGGGCGCCGTTCTTTGAATGGTTCGAGGATGGCACGCTGAACGTCTCGTACAACTGCCTCGATCGTCAGGTCGAGCGCGGCCTGGGCAACAAGACGGCGATCATCTTCGAGGCGGATGACGGGCAGGTGATGCGCGTCAGCTACCGCGAGCTGCTGGCGCGCACCTGCCGCATGGCCAATGCGCTGAAGGCGCGCGGCGTCAAGAAGGGCGACCGCGTGGTCATTTACATGTCGATGAGCATCGAGGGGGTGGTCGCGATGCAGGCCTGCGCGCGCATCGGAGCCACGCATTCGGTGGTCTTCGGCGGCTTCTCGGCGCAGAGCCTGCGCGACCGCATCCAGGATGTCGGCGCAGTGATGGTCATCACCGCCGACGAGCAGCTGCGCGGCGGCAAACAGCTGCCGCTCAAGGCCATCGTCGACGATGCCATCGCGTTGGGCGGCTGCGAGGCGGTGAAAGACGTCATCGTCTACCGTCGCACAGGCGGCAAGATCGCCTGGGATCTGTCGCGTGACCGCTGGCTGCACGAGGAGATGCAGAACCAGGCCGAGACCTGCGAGCCCGAATGGGTGAGCGCCGAGCATCCGCTGTTCGTGCTGTACACCTCAGGCTCGACCGGCAAGCCCAAGGGCGTGCAGCATTCCAGCGGCGGGTACCTGCTGCACGCGGCGTTGACCACGAAGTGGACCTTCGACCTGAAGGACGACGATGTGTTCTGGTGCACCGCCGACATCGGCTGGGTCACTGGCCACACCTACATCGCCTACGGCCCGCTCGCGCTGGGCGCAACCGAGGTCGTGTTCGAGGGCGTGCCCACCTATCCCGACGCAGGCCGCTTCTGGAAGATGATCCAGGACCACAAGGTCAGCGTGTTCTACACCGCGCCCACTGCCATCCGCTCGCTGATCAAGGCAGCTGAGGCTGACGAGGCGGTGCATCCGAAGCGCTACGACCTGTCGAGCCTGCGCATCCTGGGCTCGGTCGGTGAGCCGATCAATCCCGCTGCCTGGGAGTGGTTCCACCAGCACATCGGCGGCGGCCGCTGCCCGATCGTCGACACGTTCTGGCAGACCGAGACCGGCGGCCACATGATCACGCCGCTGCCGGGCGCGACGCCGCTGGTCCCGGGCTCCTGCACCCTGCCCTTCCCGGGCATTGCCGCGGCAATCGTCGACGAGACGGGCGCCGACGTGCCCAACGGCCAGGGAGGCATCCTGGTGGTCAAGAAGCCCTGGCCAAGCATGATCCGTACGATCTGGGGCGACCCGGAGCGCTTCAAGGCGAGCTACTACCCACCCGAGCTCAAGGGCTACTACCTCGCTGGCGATGGCGCCATCCGCGATGCAACGACGGGTTACTTCACGATCACCGGCCGCATCGACGATGTGCTCAACGTCTCGGGCCATCGGATGGGCACGATGGAGATCGAATCTGCGCTGGTGTCTTGCACCGATCTGGTGGCGGAAGCCGCGGTGGTCGGCCGGCCCGACGAAACCACGGGCGAGGCGATCTGTGCCTTCGTCGTGCTGAAGGGTCCCCGCCCGAGCGGTGAGGAGGCGAAGAAGATCGCCAATGAACTGCGCAACTGGGTGGGCAAGGAGATCGGCCCGATCGCCAAGCCCAAGGACATCCGCTTCGGTGACAACCTGCCGAAGACGCGCAGCGGCAAGATCATGCGCAGACTGCTGCGCTCGGTCGCCAAGGGCGAGACCATCACGCAGGACACGTCGACGCTGGAGAACCCGGCGATTCTGGAGCAGTTGGCCACGAGGAACTGAGGGAACTAAGACGGTCGATGTGGCCTTCGGCCCGACCGATGTACCTCTAGACAAAATGCCCGCGAGTTCACCTTGATCCTGCGTGGAAGTTCGCCAACCATCAATCAACATCCCATGCCCTTCGACAAAGTCTCCCCAGGCAAAGACGCTCCTGAAGCCTTCAACGTCATCATCGAGATCCCGATGAATGCCGACCCGATCAAGTACGAGGTCGACAAGGAATCGGGCGCGATCTTCGTCGACCGCTTCATGACGACCGCGATGCACTACCCGACCAACTACGGCTATGTGCCGCAGACGCTCTCGGGCGACGGCGATCCGGTCGACGTGCTGGTCATCACCCCCTGGGCGCTGGTGCCCGGCGTGGTGGTGCCGTGCCGGCCGATCGGCATCCTGATGATGGAAGACGAGGCCGGCGTCGACGGCAAGGTGCTGGCCGTGCCCACTGACAAGGTGCTGCCGATCTACAGCCACTGGAAGAAGGTCGAGGACGTGAACCCGATGCGCCTGAAGGCCATCACGCACTTCTTCGAGCACTACAAGGACCTCGAAGCCGGCAAGTGGGTCAAGGTGCTGGGCTGGGAAGGCATCGATGCCGCCAGGAAGGAAATCATGGACGGCATTTCCCGAAACGTCCAACGCATGCCGGAGACGCCATGAGACTGATGCTGTTGGGCGCCCCCGGGGCAGGCAAAGGCACGCAGGCAGCCTTCATTTGCCAGAAATACGGCATTCCTCAAATCTCGACCGGCGACATGCTGCGCGCCGCCGTCAAGGCCGGCACACCGCTCGGGCTCCAGGCCAAGGCCGTGATGGATGCCGGCGCCCTGGTGAGCGACGACCTGATCATCAACCTCGTCAAGGAACGCATCGCGCTGCCGGACTGCACCCAGGGCTTTCTGTTCGACGGCTTCCCGCGCACCATTCCGCAAGCCGAGGCCATGCGCTCGGCGGGCGTCAAGATCGACTACGTGCTCGAGATCGACGTGCCTTTTGCCGACATCATCGAACGCATGAGCGGGCGCCGCTCGCATCCGGCGTCGGGGCGCATCTACCACGTCAAGTTCAACCCGCCGAAGACCGAAGGCAAGGACGACCTCACGGGCGAAGACCTGATCCAGCGCGAGGACGACAAGGAAGAAACCGTGCGCAAGCGGCTCGAGGTCTACAGCCAGCAGACCCGGCCGTTGGTCGACTACTACTCGGCCTGGGCCAAGGCGGACCCGGCCGCAGCGCCGAAGTACCGCGCCATCAGCGGCGTCGGCACGGTCGACCGGACCATGTCCTTAGTTCGGGCGGCGCTCAATGACTGATTACGCAGCAGCTCTGTCCGAACTTGCACAGCGCTGCGGGCGTTACGATTCTTGGTGGCTGGCCCTTTTTTTTCGAAAGATGGTTTGGGAGCTTTGTAACAGCCACCTATCAATCCCTTTGCCAGCAACCTCCCCTTCTCTTCAAATTTAGCGACTTACGCCCCTGCCTTCAACGCCATGGGCCTTAAGTAAAGTGCCATTCGTATCTGACACCTGGAGCAACGCATGATCGTCGAGCGCATCTGGACCGGCAATGCCTATCGCAACTACAACTACCTGATCGTTTGCCCCGAGAGCGGCGAGGCTCTCGCCATCGATCCCCTGGACCACCAGAAATGCCTGGCCGCCGCCAAGGAGAAGGGTTGGCAGATCACGCAGATCCTTAACACGCACGAGCATCACGATCACACGGGCGGCAATGCAGCCGTCGTCGCTGCGACCCGCGCCAAGGTGATTGCGCACCATCGGGCAGGTTCTCGCATCGAAGGCGTGGATCGCGGCGTCAAGGCCGGCGACGTGATCAAGGTCGGCAAGACCGTCGAGCTCGAATGCATGGACACGCCCGGCCACACCATGTGCCACATCTGCCTGCGCTCCCACACCGAGCAGCCGGCGCTGTTCTCCGGCGATACGCTGTTCAACGCCGGCGCGGGCAACTGCCACAACGGAGGCAACGCGGAAGATCTCTACACCACCTTCGTCGAGCAGCTGGCGAAGCTGCCCGCCGAGACGCGCGTCTACCCGGGCCACGACTACATCGAGAACAACCTGCGCTTCACGCTCGCGCGCGAAGCCGACAACGCTGCCGCCAAGGCGCTGCTGCCCGAAGTGGCCGGCCACGATCCCGCGACCGTGCGCGTCACCACGCTGGCGGAAGAAAAGCAGATCAACACCTTCCTGCGCCTGTCGAGCCCGAGTGTCATTGCGGCGCTTCGCGAGGCCTTTCCCGACCTGCCCGAAAAGCCGGATCCGAAAACCGTGTTCGTCAAACTTCGCGAGCTGCGCAATACATGGCGCTAGCTAACTACTGCGCCTGCGTCTGCGCTTCGGCATCCACGAAGTCCGTGCGCATCGAGCTGCTGACCCGCCAGCCCACAAGGCGACGGGCGAACTCATCGATTCACGAAGGCCACGTTAGCCAGCCCTGCCACGTGACACGTACGTGAAATCGCTGACCCACAGTTGATTCGGGCGCTGCGCGCAGAACTGCCGGTTGACCGGATCCAGCGTGCATGGTTTCGGCATCGCTGATCGTGGTCTTCACCACCTTGCCGCGCATCACGCCTCGCAGCCACAGCCGCCGCCTCAGCCGCTTGACTGTGCAGCGCGCCGCCGCAGTGCCCTCACGCCAGTTGCCTCCATACCTTGTCGGCGCCATGAACCTGCATGTTGGCCTGCCAGACCTGTATATCTCTGGCGCGAGGTCATCGTCGCGTTGCGCTCTGGCGCGGCGCCTGTGCGGCTCGAGCAGCAGCGCCGCGCGGCGCCGATAGCCCGACAGGGCTATGTGCAGATCTTGCAGATCGGTTCGATCCCGAAGGTGTCGCGATGCTTGTCGATGGCGAAAAACGCGCTCGCCAGTTTAAGGATCTCGTTAGTCCGGCGCAGCTCCTTGGCCTCGCGCTCGAGTTCCTTCCTCCGCTGGGCCGCGCTGGTCGTGACCCTTCGCGCACGCCGGAATCAACCTCGTCGCGCTTGACTCATTCATGCAGGGTATGCGGCACGCAGCCGATCTCGGTGCAATCGATTCGATCGCAGCCGGGTGCTCTCCACGGTGTTCCTGCACCATCCTCACCGCGCGCTCACGGACCTCGGGTGAGAACTTGTTCGACTTCTTCGTGGCTCAAACCACTCAAAGTGTTGAGCCTTCACAGGATCCGGGTGATTCAATATCTGGATATCTTTAAACACGGTTTGCTTTCAACTAAATCTCCACACTTGGGCCCGATGGTCGTGCGTTTTCTTCTGCTAAGCTGATGGTCCAAACGACTCATTGAGGCTTCCGTGAGCGCCTTTGCTGAACTCAGTGAACCAGCTTTGCCGCTAAGCGCGCGTGGATGTCAGCGTCACAAGGACTTGATTGCAGCGGCGCTTCGCGTATTGGTTCGTGACGGGCATCATGCTGTAACTTTGCGCACTGTTTCAGTCGAAGCCAATGCAAGTCATGGGGCGATCAACTATTACTTCGGCTCCCGAAGCGCCTTGATGTGCGCGGTCGCTGAAGATGTCTGCCGTCGAATTGCAAACCACCTTGCTCTCATCACTCCTAAGCTCGAGCAATGCGCGGACGATGCCGATCAGTTCGCCACTGTTCTTGCGGAGCACAACATTAAATATATGGTTAATGACCGTGCCATGGGCATGGCCATCACAGGACTGACGCTTGCCGGGGCGCGCGACGAAGCGTTGCGTGGCGTACTCGTGAAATGGGGAAAGATAGATGCCAGTCTGACGCGGAATAGCTTTCTGAAGCTTGGATCCACTGATCCAGATTTGGACTATGCTTTCGTGTTGAATTCTCTTGGCGGGCTCATCATGGCTCAACTCGCGATACCGCGCCGCGACTTCGAGGCGCGAATTCTGCGGCCTTCCTTGCTTCGGCTTGTTCGCAGCATCGCCAGCGAAAAACCGAATAACCACTCGCGCGACATTTCGTAGTTAATAGATGGTCGAGAAGTTTTTGCGAGATCGCCGGCTGCCAATGCGGTAGTTCACTGGCCATGGCATGGCAGATCGTCATCAAAGTTGTCAGCCGGCCTTGGCCGCGGAATTCCGAGCAGCGGCGGTTGTGATCCAAGCGCAAGGCGCGTGCATCCACGTCGAAGCCGTATCGAAGGCCGGGCGCGGGCAACCGAGGCGTCGGACGTCAGCTGAGGGGCCCATTCCGCCAGCGGACATCATGATTGCCGGAAAGCGGCCGTCGGCAGCGCCAGCCAACCCGCGACCAGGTCATGCGGTCGGGCAACCGGAAAATTCAATCTATGGGTGAAAAACCCGCCGACATATTCAAAGTGTGGTGAACAGCGGAACAGCGGGTTCAAGGTAGCTTGCGGAACCGGCGCCTAACACCTTGATGCGCAAACGGTCGGCGGAGCCATCATGGGCGTCGATCGACAGCGCCCAACTTGCCGAGCAAGTGCGGAACGTCAGTGGACCTTGCCTTTCGCTTCACTGGACTTTGCCTTGGTCGTCGACTCCCGCCCGCTGACGCTCGTTCGACCCCCCGCTGATGAAGCCTCATGCGAGCGACGCCCAGCTGAGAGTCCCAGCTGGGCAGGGCAGAATCGGCCAACCGCCGGATTCAGCCAGCTGCAGACTTTCGTCGAGCCACTGACTTGGTCGGCTTAGCTCCGTGCAGCTGACATTGCGCTCCGGACTTGCGGGCCCCGGGCTTTTTCTACACAGGCTACGTTTTCGCGCCCGCCGCCTGCTGAGTGAATGACAACGCCAAGAAGTCCACGAAGGCCCGGACCCGCGCGGCCAGTTGGTGCCGCTGCGGGTACACCGCGTAGATGTCGGCATCGGGCGTGAAGTACTGCGGCAGGACCGGCACCAGCCGGCCGTTGCGAAGATAGCGTTCGATGTCCCACTCGGCCCGCATCAGGATCCCGTGGCCGTCGAGCGCCCAGTTGACCGCGATCTCGCCATCGTTGGTCGCCAGGTTCCCGCGCGTCTTGACCGCTTCGGTGTTCGCACTGCGGCCTCTCCCGCTCGCCAGCCGCCAGACGCCGTAGGCTTCCTCGCCCTGGCGGATGCCGATGCAGTTGTGCTTCGTCAGGTCGTTCGGAACCTTCGGGATGCCATGCCTGGCCAGATAGGCCGGCGCCGCGCACAGCAGGCGGCGGTTGGCCGCGATGCGCCTGGCAATGACGCGGCTGTCCGGCGGTGCGCCGAATCGCACGCAGACATCGAATAGGTCTTCGGTCGGCGCCGGAGGGTTGACCGACAACTGCAGCTGCACCTCGACCTCCGGATACTTGCGCACGAACCGCGAGATCAGCGGCGCCACGTGGCTGCGCCCGAAGCCCAGCGTGGCATTCACCCGCAGCAGGCCTTTCGGCGTCGCCCTGGACGTTCCGAGCAGTTCCTCCATGCCGTCGATGTCGCCGAGGATCCGCCGCGCGTGCTCGAGGTACACCTCGCCTTCGGGCGTTAGGCTCATGCGGCGCGTCGAGCGATTGACCAGCGACACCCCGACGCGCGACTCCATCAGCGCCAGATGCTTGCTCACCGCGGGCGTGGTGACACCGAGTTCCCGCGCCGCGGCGCTGAGACTTCCGGCACCGGCGAGGGTGGAAAAAAAGCCCAGGTCCGCCGGCAGGATTGCACTGGTCATGGTCGCTCCACTGTTGAACTCAGGTTAACAATGGATTCACTTTAGCGCCGCTCCGATGGGGTGTCGAATTCTTACAGTACCCCTACCCCTTCAACACCACCCCCTCGGAGACAACCCCATGAAGACGTACAAGATCGCAACCATTCCCGGCGACGGCATCGGCAAGGAAGTCGTGCCCGCCGGCCAGCAAGTGCTGGAAGCCCTGGCCTCTGCCGGCAGCAGCTTCAAGTTCGAGTTCGAGAACTTCGACTGGGGCGGCGACTACTTCCGCGAGCACGGCGTGATGATGCCGGACGACGGCCTGAACGCCATTCGCGACAAGGACGCGATCCTGTTCGGCTCGGCCGGCGACCCGCACATCCCCGATCACATCACCCTCTGGGGCCTGCGCCTGAAGATCTGCCAGGGCTTCGACCAGTACGCCAACGTACGCCCGACGCGCATCCTTCCCGGCATCGACGGCCCGCTCAAGCGCTGCGGCCCGGACGACCTCAACTGGGTCATCGTGCGCGAGAACTCCGAAGGCGAATACTCCGGCGTCGGCGGCCGCGTGCACCAGGGCCATCCGATCGAGGCCGCCACCGACGTGTCGATGATGACCCGCGCCGGCGTCGAGCGCATCATGCGCTTCGCCTTCAAGCTGGCGCAGTCGCGGCCCCGCAAGCTGCTGACCGTCATCACCAAGAGCAATGCCCAGCGCCATGCGATGGTCATGTGGGACGAGATCGCGCTGCAGATCTCCAAGGAGTTCCCGGACGTCAAGTGGGACAAGGAACTCGTCGATGCATCGACGGCCCGCATGATCAACAACCCGGCGTCGCTCGACACCATCGTCGCGACCAACCTGCACGCCGACATCCTGAGCGACCTCGCCGCCGCGCTGGCCGGCAGCCTGGGCATCGCACCCACCGGCAACATCGATCCGGAGCACCGCTATCCGTCGATGTTCGAGCCGATCCACGGCTCGGCCTTCGACATCATGGGCAAGGGCCTCGCCAACCCGGTCGGCACCTTCTGGTCGGTCGTGATGCTGCTGGAGCATCTCGGCGAGACCGATGCCGCGAAGCGCGTCATGCAGGCCATCGAGAAAGTCACTGCCGACAAGTCGCTGCACACGCGCGACCTGGGCGGCACGGCAACGACCGCTCAAGTCACCCAGGCCGTGTGCGACCAGGTGGCCGGCAGCGCGCAACGCAAGGCGGCCTGACGGCCCCTGACCCCGGCCGCCGGCGGCCGGCGGCCGGGCTTTCCCTTTAGCTGAACCGAGGGGCCGCGCGGTACGCGCCGCCTCTCAGCCTGAAGCGGCCGCCAAGCGCCGCAGGGACGAACTCGTGCCCACACATCCACCAGGAGACAAACCATGCGCCGCTTCTTCGGAAAGCTGTACGTCCAGGTGCTCGTCGGCGTGTTCGCCGGTGCGGCCCTCGGCTTCTTCGTCCCCCACATCGGCAGCGACTTCAAGCCGTTGGGCGACGTCTTCATCAAGCTGATCAAGATGGTGTTCGCACCGATCATCTTCGCCACCGTGGTGCTCGGCATCGCCCGGATGGAGAACATGAAGGAGCTCGGTCGCGTCGGCGTCCGGGCCCTGATCTATTTCGAGATCCTGTCGACCTTCGCGCTGGCACTCGGCCTGGTGGTGGTCAATGTCGTCGGCCCCGGCAAGGGCATGAACATCGACCCGACGCAGCTCGACACCAAGGCCATCGCCGGCTACACCGCCGCCGGCGCCAAGTCCGACGGCTTCATCGACTTCCTCATGCACCTGGTGCCGACCAGCGTCGTCGATGCGCTGGCCCGCAACGACATCCTGCAGATCCTGGTCTTCGCCACCATGTTCGGCGTCGCGCTGTCCCACATCGGGCCGCGCGCCAAGCCGGTGGTGGACTTCCTCGACTCGTTCACGCACGGCGTGTTCTCGGTGGTCGGAATGATCATGCGGCTGGCGCCGCTGGCAGCCTTCGGCGCGATGGCATTCACCGTCGGCAAGTACGGCCTGGGCTCGGTCGTCTCGCTGGGCAAGCTGATGGGGACGATGTACATCACCTGCTTCCTGTTCGTCGCCATCGTGCTCGGCATCATCGCGCGGATGTCGGGGTTCAGCCTGTGGAAGTTCCTCAAGTACATCAAGGACGAGCTCTTCACGGTGCTGGGCACCAGCTCATCCGAATCCGTGGTGCCGCAGCTGATGCGCAAGCTGGAGCACGCCGGCGTCTCGAAGCCGGTGGTCGGCCTGGTCGTTCCGGCCGGCCTCACCTTCAACCCGGATGGCCAGTGCATCTACTACACGATGGCCGCGATCTTCATCGCGCAGGCCACCAACACGCCCTTGACGATGACCGATCAGCTGGTGGTGCTGGGCGTGCTGCTGCTGACCTCCAAGGGCTCCGCGGGGGTCACCGGATCCGGCTTCATCACGCTCGCCGCCACGCTCGCCTCGATGGGCAAGATCCCGGTCGCCGGCATGGTGCTGCTGCTCGGCGTCGACCGCTTCATGTCGGAAGCACGGGCCATCACCAACACCATCGGCAACGCGGTCGGCACCATCGCGATCGCCCGCTGGGTCGGCGCGGTGGACCGCGATCGCCTGACGCAGGTGCTGGACGGCAAGAGCGATCCAGAGAACCTGGACGAGCTGTACGAAGGGGACGACGACGAGGCGAACAACGTCAAGCCGATTCGCGTCGAGCTCGGCGGCGCGCGGATCGCGGCCTGAACCCGCAGGCTGCCACCATGAATCCCGCAGACATCCGCAACGTGCTGCGCGCCATGTTCGACGCCGCGATCGCCGCTGCCCAGCCCGCGCTGTGCGTGCCGCGCCACCTGCCGGCGCCGCCCAAGGGCCGGCTGGTGGTGATCGGCGCCGGCAAGGCCTCGGCCGCGATGGCCCGGGCCGTGGAAGCGCACTGGCACGGGCCGCTCGGCGGCCTGGTGGTGACGCGCTACGGCTACGCCGTGCTCTGCGAGCGCATCGAGATCGTCGAGGCCGCGCATCCGGTGCCCGATGCGGCGGGCGAGCGCGCGGCAGCCCGCATGCTGGAGACGGTCCGGGGCCTCACGAGCGACGACCTGGTGCTGTGCCTGATCTCCGGTGGCGGCTCTTCGCTGTTGCCGCTGGCGCTGCCGGGCCTCACGCTGGAAGACAAGCAGGCGCTCAACCGGGCCCTGCTCGCCAGCGGAGCCAGCATCGGCGAGATGAACTGCGTGCGGCGCCACCTTTCGGCCATCAAGGGCGGACGGCTGGCCGCGGCATGCCATCCGGCGCGCGTGCTCAACCTGCTGCTGTCCGACGTGCCGGGCGACGACCCCATCGACATTGCCTCCGGGCCCACCGTGCCCGACCGCAGCACCTGCGCAGACGCGCTGGAAATCCTTCGTCGCTACGAGATCGAGGTGCCGTCACGGGCCCTTGCGCTGCTCGAAACCGGCGAGGGCGAGACGCCGAAGGCGGACGATCCGCGCCTGCCTTCCATCGAAACCCGCTTCATCGCGACCCCGCAGATGGCGCTGGAGGCCGCGGCGGCTGTCGCCCGCGACGCGGGTCTCGAGGCCTGCATCCTCGGCGATGCGATCGAAGGCGAGGCGCGCGAGGTGGCGCGGACGCTGGCCGGCATCGCGCTGCAGGCGGCACGGCACGGCCAGCCGGTGGCGGCGCCGTGCGTGCTGCTGTCCGGCGGGGAGACCACCGTGACGCTGCGCGGACGCGGTCGCGGCGGGCGCAACGTCGAGTTCCTGCTGGCTCTGGGCATTGCGTTGAACGGCGAGCCCGGCATCCACGCGCTCGCCGGCGATACCGACGGGGTCGATGGCCAGGAAGAGATTGCCGGCGCGCTGCTGGCGCCCGACACGCTGGCCCGCGCACGCGCGCAGGGCCTGAGGCCGCGCGAGCGCCTCGACGACAACGACGGCCACGGCTTCTTCGAGGCGCTCGGCGACTCGGTGGTCACTGGTCCGACGCTGACCAACGTGAACGACTTTCGCGCGATCGTGATCGCTGCCGGTCCCGGCAGCACCGAGCGCGTCCATAGGAGAAACTGAGATGCGAAGAGAAAAGCACGCGAAGATCGTCGCGACCCTCGGCCCCGCAAGCGACGAGCGGCAGACCATCCAGGCGTTGTTCGATGCCGGCGCCGATGTGTTCCGGCTCAACTTCAGCCACGGCACGCACGAAGACCACAAGCGGCGCCTCGATCTGATCCGCGAAGTCGAGCGCGAGAGCGGGCGCCCCATCGGCGTACTGCTCGACCTGCAAGGGCCCAAGCTGCGCATCGGCACCTTCCCCGATGGCCCTGTCGAACTGGTCGAAGGCAACACCTTCCGGCTCGACCTGGACACGAAGACGCCCGGCAGCGCGGCGCGCGTCGCACTGCCGCACCCCGAGATCTTCGCGGCGCTCGAAACGGGCACCGACCTGCTGCTGGACGACGGCCGGCTGCGACTGCGGGTGCAGAAGTACGGCCGCGATTTCGCCGAGACCCGCGTGGTGAACGGCGGCAAGCTGTCGGACCGCAAGGGCGTGAACGTCCCCGGCGTGGTGCTGCCGCTTTCCGCCATGACCGCGAAAGACCGCGCCGACCTGGACTACGGGCTCACGCTGGGCATCGACTGGGTCGCGCTGTCGTTCGTGCAGCGCGCGGAAGACATCACCGAAGCCCGCGCCATCATCGGCGCGCGCGCCGGGATCGTGGCCAAGCTCGAAAAGCCGGCCGCCATTGCGTCGCTCGATGCCATCGTGGCCGAGACGGATGCGGTGATGGTCGCCCGCGGCGACCTCGGCGTCGAGATGCCTGCCGAGCAGGTCCCCTCGATCCAGAAGCGGATCATCCGCGCCTGCCGGCGGGCCGGCAAACCGGTGATCGTCGCCACCCAGATGCTCGAGTCGATGGTCAGCGCGCCGGTGCCCACGCGGGCCGAGGCCTCGGACGTGGCGACCGCGATCTACGAAGGCGCCGACGCGGTCAT
Source organism: Variovorax sp. LjRoot290 (assembly GCF_964253985.1). NCBI lineage: Bacteria > Pseudomonadati > Pseudomonadota > Betaproteobacteria > Burkholderiales > Comamonadaceae > Variovorax > Variovorax sp. LjRoot290. The sequence goes on from NZ_CAXURW020000002.1 coordinate 783,968, forward strand.
GCTGTCGGCGGAATCGGCCAGCGGACGCTATCCGGTCGAGGCGGTGAAGATGATGAGCAGCATCATCGCGCACACCGAGAGCGATCCGAACTACCGCACCGCGATCGATTCCTCGCGCGCCGAGCCGCTCGCGCGCACGGCCGACGCCATCGGCTGCGCGATGCGCGACATCACGGGCCTGCTCAACGCGGCGGCCACCGTCGCCTACACCAGCTCGGGCTACTCGGCGCTGCGCATGGCCCGCGAGCGGCCGCGCGCGCCCATCATCGGCATGACGCCCCGGCTCGCCACGGCGCGGCGCCTGGCGCTCGCGTGGGGCGTCCACGCCGTGCTGTGCCACGAAGTGGTGGACGTGCCGGAGATGAGCGAGCTCGCCTGCCGCACCGCGCTGAAGGAAGGCTTCGGCGCTGCGGGGCAAACCATCGTGATCTCGGCCGGCATGCCCTTCGGCACCTCCGGCACCACCAACCTGCTGCGCATCGCGCAGATCTGAACGGGAGCAGACATGGCATCGATCCAACACATCCGCGGCTTCGAGATCCTGGACTCTCGCGGCAATCCCACCGTGGCCGCCGAGGTTGTCCTGTCCGACGGCGCAAGGGGCTTCGCCGCCTCACCCTCCGGCGCCTCGACCGGCGCCCGGGAAGCCATCGAGCTGCGCGACGGCGACCCGAAACGCTACCTCGGCAAGGGCGTCACCCAGGCGGTCGGTCACGTCAACGGCGAGCTGAGCCGGGCGCTGGTCGGGCGCGCCGCCGAAGACCAGGGCGCACTCGACCGCCTGATGATCGAGCTCGACGGAAGCTCGTCCAAGTCGCGACTGGGTGCGAACGCGATCCTCGCGGTGTCGCTCGCGGCCGCCAAGGCCGCGGCGGCCTCCAGCGGCGTGGCGCTCTATCGCCACATCGGCGGAGAACGCAAGCCGGTGCTCCCGCTGCCGATGATGAACATCATCAACGGCGGCGCCCACGCCGACAACAACGTCGACATGCAGGAATTCATGATCGTGCCGGTGGGCGCGCCCAGCTTCTGCGAAGCGATGCGCTGGGGCGTCGAGGTCTTCCACACGCTGAAGGGTCTGCTCAAGAGCAGGGGCATGTCGACCGCGGTGGGTGACGAAGGCGGCTTCGCACCCGACCTGCCATCGAACGAGGCGGCCATCGAGATCATCCTGGCTGCGATCGAACAGGCAGGGTTCAAGGCCGGAGCGGACATTGCCCTGGGCCTGGACGTTGCGAGTTCCGAGTTCCACAAGGGCGGGCAGTACGAACTGGCCTCGGAGTCCAGGCGCTTCGACTCGGCTCGCTTCGTCGACTACCTGGCGCGCTGGGTCGATGCCTATCCCATCGTGACCATCGAAGACGGCATGGCCGAAGACGATTGGGATGGGTGGGAACTGCTGACGGCGAAACTCGGCCGGCGCGTGCAACTCGTCGGCGACGACCTCTTCGTCACCAACACCGAGATCCTGCAGCAGGGCATCGCGCGCGGCGCGGCCAACTCGATCCTCATCAAGCCGAACCAGATCGGCACGCTGACCGAGACGCTCGCCGCCATCGCCATGGCCGACAAGGCCGGGTACTCCGCAGTGATCTCGCACCGCTCGGGCGAAACCGAAGACACCACCATCGCCGACCTGAGCGTGTGCACCGCCGCGACGCAGATCAAGACCGGCTCGCTGTGCCGCTCGGATCGCATGGCCAAGTACAACCGCCTGCTCCTCATCGAGGCGGAGCTCGGACGCGATGCCGTGTTCGCCGGGCGTGCGGCCATCCGATCCCTTCGCTGAGCTCGCCTGCACCGTTGAATTCAAGTTAACGCCGGATTCACTTTCGGCCCGCATTGAACACCTCGCGGCTACCTACAGTCGCTTCACACCCACAAGGAGACAACCATCATGAAGACTTCCGCATTCCGCCCCCGCACCGCCCTGACCGCCATCGCTTTCGGCTTCGCCGCATCGCTCGCCGCCGCGCAGGCCTGGCCCGCGAAGCCGATCACACTGATCGTGCCGTTTCCGCCCGGCGGCAGCTCGGACGCACTGGCCCGCGCGATCACCACGCCGCTGTCGCAAAGCCTTGGCCAGCCGGTGGTCGTCGAGAGCAAGCCGGGCGCGGGCGCGACGGTCGGCGCGGACTACGTCGCCAAGGCGAAGGCGGACGGCTACACCTTGCTCATGGGCGCCGTGCATCACACCATCGCCACCAGCGTCTACAAGAAGCTGCTGTTGTGGCTCTTAGATCCTGCCAATAGGCCCATAGTTGATGCCAATGCCGCCTCGACGGCCCTTCTCTTTCAGCATCTGCTCATGCCTGCTGACTGTTCGAATCAGTTTCAGCATGTTGGCGCTTCCTCTGACCCGTGCGGCAGGCAATACAGTCAGACGCTCCTTGTGGATCGGACAGACGGATGCCGTCGGCAAGAGCCAGTCCCGTTTCCAATAAGGCGACTCGACCTCCAGCGGATTGAGGAATACGCATCGGCGGCAGTACGAAGTGCCTCTGGCTTTGACCGGAGCTGGCTCGACCGCCAGGGCCGAGATTGCCGCGGCCGGAGAGCGTGTGAGCCAGCCAAGTCGTTCGAGTGATTCCCAAGACATCGGCTCCGGCGACAACCATGCGAGTGGTCCGCTCAGATCGAGTCCGAGTTCGTAGTCCGCGTCGAGTTGCGAAACGCCAATCCTGTAACGCGCTGCCAGTCGGCCGATCCAGCTTCCCAGCGCTTCGTCCGGGAACGCACGAGGTGCAAATGGCAGCGGCCTCACGTGCGTAGCCCTGTCGAAGTACCGGAGTGCTTTCAGGCCGCCAACTGCGCGACCTCTTCCAAATGCGCGAGGCCGATGCGCTCGCTGCCGTCGCGTATAGCGATCTCGGCGGCCAGCGTCAGAAGTTGCGCGACTGCACCGGTCAGTCCGCCGGTGGTGGCGAGCACGAACCGCACCAGATCCCGCTGCGCGAGGGACGAAGGGCGCCTCAAAGGCAATAGCTTCTCGAATGCGTGCAGGAAGCGCCGGAAGTCTTCGCTCTCGCTCCAGCGGGGCAACTCCACCGGCGAGAACCGGCTGCTCATCTGTGGATCCGTTTGCAAGGCCACGACAGCATCAGCGGTCCCGACAAGAACCACGCTCATCTGCAGGTCATTGGCGAGGTACTTGAGAAGGTTCATCGAGGCGCGTTGCTCGCGATAGTTGCCAGCGAGCAGGTGGTGCACTTCGTCTACGACCAGCATGCGCGGCTTCATGGCACGCAACAGAGCACGGGTCAAGCCCTCCAGAACGGACACGCCAGCTTTTGGGTTGTGGGGCGCGCCGATCTCGAAGAGAAGCGCGCTGTAGAAGCGGTGCTGGTCCGGAACCGGCGGCATCTGCATGCTGATGACCTGACGCTTCTCAACGCCGCGCCGATCGTCAAAGCTCGGCGGATGGTCACGGATGAACTTGCGTACGATCTGCGTCTTGCCGATGTTCGACTCGCCGTGCAAAAGCAGGCACGGCATCCGGTCGCGCTCCGGCGTGGCCAGGAGACGGCCCAGCAGATGGAGCACCGCGCTGGCGCGAGCGTAGTCGATCCAGCGATCACGCTGCATTGACTGGATGCGTGCCTCATCGTCCAGGAGCAGCATCTCCCGCACGCCAGGCGCGAGGTGGGCAGCAGTGCTGTCACCAGACTTCGACATACGACTCCTCCGGCACCTGGCTGTAGTCGACCTCCGGCTTGGGCTCACCTGTGGCTGGGGCAGTTTCGGGCCAGGGTGTGTCGCGAAGCCGAGAGCGACGGGTAGAGGCGGTGACAGCGCTCATCCGCCTGGTTTGAGAAGAGGCGCTCGCCACGATCCGGCGCTGTCGCTCGATCGTCTTGAAGATCAGCGCTTCGCTGATGTCGGGAGAGCCAGACGCCCTTAACGCTTTGCGCGCCATGCGTTGCTCCCAGAGGGAAATGCGCGGTCGCCTCAGATCGGCGAACCGAGCTTCGACATAAGACTTGCCGTCGGCGCTGACGAATAGTCGAGACAGATCCTCGGGGTGGTAGCGCACGCTCACCTTGCTGCGTGTCTCGCGCCAAGCCGCAAAGATCGGATGCCAGTAGCGCAGATAGAAGATCGTCAAACCGTCATGCTGGATGGTGCGCGTCGCCATCGGCAGGAACTGGACGAGAAAGCGCAGCTGCTTGGACGGATCGCTGGGTAGTGCCCGAAGAGCGTGCGCGGCGGCCAGGGCCTGCCATGCGCTCGCGGGCGTCGCGCCCATCAGTCCCCGATGCTCACTGTGGTGATACCGCTGGGCGATCTCGAGTGCGAGCCATTGCTCGAACTCGCGCAGCGTCAGCTGCGCCGTTTGCTCGGGCGGACGCACCCTCTTCGTCCGCCTTGCCTCGATTGAAACAGTAGCCCCTGGCAGGCCACGCAACCGGTCCATCAATGTGCGGTTCAATCGCTCGATATGTCCCCCGAACTGCGGACGGCGCACAGGGCGGTAAGTCAACTCGATGCCGTACTCACGACAGCCGCTTCGCAGAGCGCGGCTCTTGAACTCCGCGGCGTTGTCCAGGTGCAGCGTCTGTGGCACACCGCTCATCGGCCACTCCACGTCAGCCAAGCCGAGCGACGCCAGCCAAGCCGCCTTGGGAAGCGCGACCCGGGTCAGCAACAAAGCCACGGTGGCGGCGTTGGGCCGTTCCATCGCGAGATAGATGCCGACCACGGCTCGGCTGGCCACATCGATGGCCACCGATAGCCATGGGCGTCCGATGGCACGGCGGGTCGCCTCGTCGACGACGAAAAGATCTGCCTGGGTATGGTCGATCTGAACGAGCTCCAGCGGCTTGGTGGCGATCAGGTGGCCTGGTGGTATGGCAGCGCCGGGTTCGTTGGCCAGAGCGAGCGCTTGCTGTGCGCGCAGCGCCTCCCAGCGGCGCGCAACTGTGGCGCGCGAGACCGGTTTGATTCCGGCTCGCTTGCAGTTCCTGCGCACCTCCATGGTCACGTCTCGCATCGGATGGGCAAGCTGGCGCTGTCGCGGCAGCCATTGGGTCAACACGGCGTCAACAATGCGCTCGGCACTGGGCGCCAGCGTCCGAGCGCCCGTTGAAGGCCCTGGCGCCTGCGGCCGCAGGGACGATGCGACCGGGTCGGCCAGGAAGCGCTTGCGCAGGCGATAAACCGTCGACCAGGAAACACCTAGCAGCTTCGCAGCCGCCTTCGCCTGGCTCAGGCTGAGCGGACCGTCGCCGAGCGCGCGAAACACCTTGGCAATTTGAACTTCGCGCTGCGCTGGTTCTGGATGTGCTGCCATCCGACGCATTCACTCACAGGAGAGATTGCACATTGGCGTGATCTTTGAGCCAAACACGGACATTTGCAACAACCGGGAGCCGCTGGGGCAATGCCTGTTGGCTGACGGCAACAAGTCAGAACGCCTCGCATAAGCAAGAAATCACTTCAAATTCAATAACTTACGGCGTCTAGTCATTCGCACGATCCTTGAGCGCCATTCGTAGGATCTTAGATCCACAACAATTGCAGGCAGATCTGGTTCTGACGCATCCGATGATCGTTGCAGAGCTAGCATGCGGGACCCCGCCGGAACCGCGACTGCGAACGTTGGGCGATCTGGACCTTATGGAGAAAGTTCAGCAGGCGACTCTCACCGAGGTCAGGGATTTGATCGAACGAGAACGTCTCTATGGGCTCGGTTGTGGTCTGGTGGATCTCTCATTGCTCGCATCCACGATGCTCATGCGGCCCGCCAAACTCTGGACGCTCGACAAAAGCCTTGGCGCCCTTGCCATGCGTTTTGGCGTCATGCATCGGCCAGCACTGCACTGAGCGCTTGCGCGATCGGCCGTCTTCGCCATGAGGACGCCGGGTGCGGAGTGATCCACAATTCAATTGGCTTCGACGATGCAGCGAGCCTGCCCAATCCCAGTTGGCGCAAGCGCTCCTCTCCCGGTGCGGGGGCATCGGTCCAGTCCGCCACGGTGATGGGTTACTTCCGGGCCGAAAGCGCGCTGGGCAGCAAAGTCAGCCGATTGGTCGGCGAAGGCAAACCGATGTTGAAACACGCGCGAGGTCCGCACTACCTGGTAGGTGCAATACATGGCGCGACAATCTCAGCTCTTCCGCTTGACCCCTTCTTCGCGCTGGCTTCGCCGTGCAAGAACGAAGACCGTGTCGACATCGGCAACATGCCGATAGAGAACGACATAGGCATGGCATAGGCATAGGCACGTGAGCCCCGCCGATCACCACACGGGCGGCGGCAGCGAACGACGGCAGCTCACCGAGGTCTATGAAATCACCGGCCCGCTGCAAACGGAGTTCGGCCTCCGTCCGCCACGGCATCCTGACCTGCGAGCCATGCTCGCGCGGCTGATCGCCTGAGGCGGGCGGGGAGCAACGATCTCGTCGGGCCAGATCCGGTGTGCTCGGCGATCCCGCTCGCCACCGGGCGGGCGGCCGCTCATGAACCCCTTGTTGTGCGCCGGCGCCTCCAAGATTGCCCTCGCGACCGCGCCGCACGGCGACGAGGTCCTGCACACCTTCTGGCCATGCTCGACGCAAATCGCACTTCCCGCTGCACGCAAGCGGTGCGGGGGCGCTGGCCATCGCCGGCATCGCTTCTCGACTCCGGTGCGCCGAGGCGCTCCCGTACCTTCACGGCGCCCCGGGCACGCCGGCGGCAGCTTTGCTCCGCGGTTGTCCCTTTCTCATCGCATTCGCGCGTGGCGCAGCGAATCCGCGGCATCCGGGAGGCCCGCGCGTTCGCAGGTGTGTTCGAGTTCCTCGATCAACAAGTCGATCTGGCCCAGAAACGCAGCCTTGTCCAGCGGCGGGCGCTGTATGCACAAGGCCCACGACAGCTCTGCCAGGCGCCGCTCGTCCGCACAACGAGCCCATGGACGCATTTCGCAATAGCACAGCGTCGCAAGCTGCGCCAGATCGAGGTCGCGGCGCGCATGCAACACCTCCGCCGCGAGATCCTCGAGGGCGAAAAGAAGGCTGCCAGACAAGGTCGAAGCGGTCATGTTGCAATGCAGCATTCTGAGCGCCTGCGGCCCGACGTCAAGCGTGAAATTAGGGTGCCCGCTCCATCCCGGGATAATCGTATCTTTGATAAAAATTGATACGGTCGCCCCAAGAAAACTCCAAATGCGACAAGTACTTACGGACCGCGTCCGGACGTCGCCGGGCGCTCCGCGTAACGTATTGAATTCAAAGGGAAGATCTCCCGCCACCGTGTCAATTTCGCAAAAGATGCGGTTACCCCGACGCATGGTCCTCGCACGCCATCTGCTGGCAAGCCTGCACGAGAGGGATCAGGAAGCAGCCGGTAAAGCCCTCCAGGCCTCCAGGACCAGACCGCGCACACCTACCGCCCGGTGAAGGACAACAACCGCGCAAACGGCATCTACCGCAGCTCAGTTCAGCTCGCCAGTGGCCGCTTCGCAATGCTGGATGACGGAATAGGCTTAGCTTGGTGGCCGTGGAGGCCTGTCGTGGAACAGCGTTTGGGGCAGCAGGTGTCTGCGATTGTGCGTGGGTCATCAGCTACTTGGCAACTGAAGAAAGAGCGGGACATCTCCATTTGAGTCCGCCGTGTGTTGTCTGCTTGCGTCGCTTCGACGCGAACAGATGCGCCGCGCGCAGTTAAATAGTAAGCGCGGGCTCAAGACCCTCTTGACGGCGGCAGCCGTGTAGGGGACCTGGCGCTCAGATGTCGAGCACGTGGCGCAGCATGTGGAACGGCACGCGCCACGATTGGCCGTTGCCGGTGTCGACGGTGGCCGTTCGCTGGTTGATGCGAACCACGGTGCCCACTTGGGGTTGGAGGTACTTGTCGTCGAACGAGACCTTCTCGCCACCGCGGAAGTCATTGCGTGAAGCTTTGAGCGGTGGTGGTGGCGACGGTGCTGCTGCCGCCGCCGGCTGCGCGGTCGCAAGCGGAGGCTCGACGGCCGCATAAGGCAGCTTCCACTCGCGCCGCGTGCCTTCCTCGTGCAACGTGACCTGCGTGTCCTTCATCGCCACGACCTTGCCGTTGCGCATCTGGCCGTCGCGCCAGTCGAGGAAGCGCACGGTTTGCCCCAGGTTCATGTTCGTGCGCACGGCGATGATCCGTCGCGGATCGGCCAGCAGGCGTTCGATGATGGTGCTCAGCTGGAACAGCTCCAGGCTACTCGCGCGGTTGAGCGCATCGATCAGCTTCGGGTCGGTGCCTTGCAGGTTCACTGCGTCTTCCTTCGTTGCGCAGCCTGGTCGAGTGTGGGTCAGGCTGCCAGTCGTTGCCCAACGTGGTGGCCGCCGATGTTCCACGGCAGCAACTCGTCGATGCGGTTGATCGGATGGTCGGCAATGCGTGCGAGCACATCGCGCAGGTACGCCTGCGGATCGAGCCCGTTCAGCTTGGCCGTCTCCACCAGACTGTAGATCGCCGCGGCGCGCTCGCCTCCGGCGTCCGAACCCATGAAGAGATAGTTGGATCTTCCAAGGGCAATGACCTGCTCATAGTGCCCCTCTTCGTTAAGTGCTTGAAAACATTGAAATCTGCTTCTCGCCGTCGGCGTGACACGGGCGATCTGTTCGCCCCACGGCATCGGTCACCTTAGGATCGAGCAGGTCGCTGGCCCGAATCTGGTACGGCGCGCGGGGCACGACCTGCTCGGCTGGTAGCAGCCCATCCTTGATCAGGCGTCGAATGCGATGGTTGTTGACGCCGAGCGTGGCTGCCGCCTCCGACATGGTCAACCAATCGCTGTCCTTGTGTGCCGAACGATAGGCCCGAATATCGTGCACCCTGCGCGTTGAGGAGACTCGGTGCGCAGTCCAAGTCTTGCCCTGTCCGGTAGGCAGGCCCATGCGGTTGAGCGATGCGGCGATGTGCTCATCGGACCACTTGCCAGCCATGCTGCGTATGACGGCCAAGGCGTCTTCAGGTGTGCGGCAGCCATGCTCGCCGGTGCGCGGCTTGATCACGCGGATTTGAGAGTGCTGCCCGCCGCGCCAGTGAACCGTGAGCACCACTTCGCGCGTTGCGTCGTCGACGTCGGCAATGATGTCCTTGACGAGCGTGCGCAGCAATTTCTGGCGCGACCGCATCGTCACTCCCGGGGCATTCCATGCCGCCTGGAGATCCTCGGCAAGACCGTCCAGGTTTGGGGCCGGCGCGGCATCCTGCTCCTGATCGAAGGCTGCAACGCGCTGTTCGCAGCGGCGCACGCGCTCCAATGCAGCTTCCCAGCCCTTCTCGAGCTGAGAGGCGATCAAGCGATGGTCGGGATCGCACGCCGCGTAGCGCCGCTCAGCGAGAGACGCTTCATATCGCGCCTGCTGCAGATCCAATTCCACGATGCGCCGCTGTTCGGCCTGAACTTCCATGTGCCTCCGTTGGGCCTGCATTGCCGCTTCGATCGCCAGTGGCTCGACGGCGCGCAGCAATTCGCGTGTGATCGCCTCATCGGGCCGCCGGCCTCCAAAGGTGAAGCATCGTGGCTGCCCCAGATAGTTATTGGGGCGATCGCACCGGTACACCGCCTGACGAATACCGCCGCCCACATAGTTCACCGTGAGGCGTCGACCGCATCGTCCACAACACAGCATCCCGGACAGCAACGCCCGACCACCGCGACCCGACTTCACGCCGTCCACTCTACCGTATGCGTTGATCGCCAACAGCTTCTGATTGCGCTCGAACTCTGCCCAGCCAATGTAGGCCTCGTGGTGATCCTTGATCACCACATCCCACGTATCCGCCGGCTTGCCATGGCCATAGCTCTTGCGCAGACGCCCCTCGACGAGGGTCGTCCGCTTCTCGCTCTTGCCATAGACGTAGACGCCGGCATAGAAGGGATTCTTGAGCACCGAGATCACGTTGCGGTAGCGGATCGGCGTCCAGTCGAAGCTCACCATCTTCTTGCCATCCGATGGTCGTGGGAAATGAACGCCGTCGGCGGCCAGCGAGAGCAGCACCTGCCTGGCGCTGCCCAGCTTGCGAAAGCGCTCGAAGATCAAGTGGACCGCCTCCTGCAGACGGGCATCGGGATCGAAGCCCAGACCGACTTCACGATGCCAGATGTACCCCACCGGAACGCTGATGCGCAGTTCACCGCGATGGGCCTTGGCGCGAGCTGCCTCGAACATGCGCGCCCGCAGGACGCCGAGTTCGAACTCGCTGATGCTGCCCTTCATCCCCAGCAGCAGGCGATCGTTGGGCCGACACGGGTCGTACACGCCATCCAGGTCGATGACCCGCGCCTCCACCAGGCCGCACAGTTCAAGCAGGTGATGCCAGTCGCGGCCGTTGCGGGCCAGCCGTGACGCGTCGAAGCACAACACGGCGCCGACTTCGCCGGCACACAGCCAAGCGACGAGACGGTCGAACCCCGGGCGAGCAACCATACCGCTGGCGGAGCGTCCGAGGTCGTCATCGATGACTTCGATCTGCGCGAAGCCGCGACGGCGCGCCTCCTGCACGAGATCGTATTGCCGGCGTTGACTCTCCAGGTTCGTCTGGACCTGCGTCTGGGTGGACTGGCGTACGTAGACGACGGCCTTGCGCCGCAGCACGGTGGCAGGCAACAGTTCAGAGTTCGTCATCGTCATCCTCCGTGGGCCGGCCGGCGGCTTGCAGAAGCAGGGTGGCCAACTGCGCGACCACGCTGGCCCGCTCGTTCGCGGTCAGGTCCTGGGTTACTGCTGACTCGAACGCCATGTTCATCTGGCGCGGCGTCGCAGGGCGCGACGCACTTGAGATCGTCGACTTCGTGTGCGGTGACAGAGTCATGTGGCTTCTCGCTGGTGGTGGTGTAAACACCGCAGCTTCGTCGAACTCCGCGCTGACACAACAGCAGATGCAACTCGCCCAGTGCCTCCAGCGACGCTCTTGGTGGCCCCAATTCCATCGCGGCGCAGGACGCCGCGTTGAGCATCCACGCTGCGACAACGATGACGATCCCCGGCGAGGCCTCGACGTGAACTACTTCACCGTTGGCCCGTTGCTCGCTGTATTGCCGTCGCACTCGGCGCCCGTACAGCGGATGCCAGCGGTAGAAGACCTCGACTTCTTGCCCGACATGGGCAGAATGACCCCGTGATTGCCACACCACGCAATGCGCGCTCGGCAGCGTTGTTGTCGATCTCGATGCGGCCATCGTCACGGTAACGGGTGAGCGATTTCCAGCGTGTCAGCGAGTAGCCGATCGCCTTGGCCAGTTCCGACTTCGTCGACACCTTGCTAAGCATGCTGGTGAGCCAGGCACGCAAGTCTTCCAGCAACGGTCCGGCGCGGGCTTGCCGCACCTGGCGTCTCACATCGGGCGGCTGACCCCGGATCTGGGCTTCGATCGCGTACAGCGCCGCAATGCGCTGCAGCGCCTGCTCGGCAATCGAGCCGGGCACGAAGCCCTGGCTCTCGTGCAGATCCCAGAACGGTCGACGCGCGTGCGCCCAACAAGATGCTTCGACGACGTGCCCGCTCGCGTAGACCTTGCCGTACCCAGAGTAGGCATCCGCCTGCAGGATGCCGCTGTAGTTCGCCAGGTGTGCCTGCGGATGCTCGCCCTTGCGGTTCGGCGAGTAGCGATACCAGGCCGCAGGAGGTTCGGTGTTTCCGGCCGGCCGGTCGTCGCGCACGTAGACCCACAGCCTGCCGGTCTTGGTGCGGCCGCGGCCCGGATCGAGCACGGCCACCGGCGTGTCATCGGCATGCACCTTCTCGCCGGCCAGCACGTAGCGTCCGAGCGCGGCCAGCAGCGGGTCAAACAGCTTCTCGCTCTGGCCCACCCAGCCCGCCATGGTCGAGCGGTCGATGACGACGCCGTCGCGCCCGTAGATGCGGCTCAGGCGGTGAAGTGGGATGTGATCGCAGAACTTGGACACCAGCACATTGGCGAGCAGCCCAGGGCCGGCCACGCCGCGGGCGATCGGTCGGCTCGGGGCGGGCGCCTGGAAGATTGCTTCGCACGCCACGCAGGCGAGCTTCGGGCGCACATGGCGGATCACCTTGAAGCGCGAGGGCACGTACTCCAGTTGCTCGGAGACGTCATGCCCGATCAGGCGAAGACGACCACCACAGGCGGTACAGCCGCAAGCCTGGCCGTTTGCGTCATGGTGATCGGTGCTCGTTTCTGGCCGGTACACCTGGCTCTCGCGCGGCAGGTGGGCGGGGAGTTTGCGATCGATCTGCGGTGCGTTCGCAGCATCGGGCGCAGCCACAGCTATCGGCGCCGGACGTTCATACAGTGGTTCGCCTTCCAGAAGAGCGATTTGAGGGTCATCGAGCTGCTCGCTGGACGATCCGAACCGCGCCCGAAGGCTGCGCAGCAACTGCAGCTTGAGCTTGTCGACCATCAGCTTGAGAAGCACCACTTCGGCATCTCGCTCCTCGACCACTCGCAGCAAACCTTCAACGGTGTGGGGTGTGGTGGAGTCGTTGATCGGCGGCGTCACGTCCTCTACTGTGCCTGGCCCGCGGGACGACGAACATCAGTGCTACACCGGAGGATTCTTCATACAGTGGTGGTGCAGTTGATCACGCTGCCAGCAATGGCTCATGCGTACGCACCGGCATGCGCCAGTCGATGCCTTCGAGCAGCATCGAGAGTTGCGCCGGCGTGAGCGAGACGCTACCGGACGTGGCCTGGGGCCAGACGAATCGGCCTCGCTCGAGCCGCTTGGCCAGCAGCATCAGGCCCTGGCCGTCGAACCACAGCACCTTCAGGATGTCGCCGCGCTTGCCGCGGAAGACGAAGACGTGGCCGCAGAACGGATTCGCCGCGAGTGCCGTCTGCACCATGGCGGCCAAGCCGTCGAAGCCCTTCCTCATGTCGGTGTGGCCGGCCACGATCCACACGCGCGTGTTCGAAGGAAGGCCGATCACGCAATGGCACCCAGCAGGCGCAGCACGCAGCGCACGCTAGCTTCATCGACTGCACCTCGCAGTCGCACGCGTGTGGCACCAACGTCGATCTCGATCACGCCGCTTGATGGGCGCGGCGTGATGGGCTTGTTGGTCTTGGCCGCGGGGTCCATCTGCACCGTCACCGGCAATAGCGTTGGAGGCGCTGCACCTTCAACCGCTGGAGCTTCGGCGCGCAGGCGCAGCCGGCGCCAGTTGAACAGGAGGTTCGCGTTGATGCCATGCTCCTGCGCGATGGCGGCGACCGATGCGCCAGGTTCCAGGCTGCGCTCGACCAATTCCTGCTTGAGCTCTTCGCTATGCCTGCGCCGGGTGTCCTTGCCCGAAGTGACTCGCTTGTCCATGTGTGCACGTACCGGTTAAATGCACACATCCAAGTGTGAGCACGATCAGGCGATCCTGCTCACGCCCGCGTGATCTCGCCAGAGGGCCTTGAGGCCTCGCTTACGTTAAATATTCGGGTCGGTGAGAGAGAAGCACCGATACATCAGGATCGCTCGGAAAGCCGGATCTCTTCCCGGAGGTCGTTCGCAAAGGCGTTTGCGAGTGACAAGCGCGCCCCCGCCTCCGGAAAGATGATTCCGAGTCGCGAAGCGAACGCCTCCTTGATTGGCCGAACCACGACCTGCGGTCCTGCGAAGGGTTTGGCCGTGTGTTCCCCGAGCGCGGTGTGTGCCATGCAAGGGGCCGGCCGACAGAACATGCGCTGCCCGAGACCAAGAGTTCGGCATCCATGCTCGAGGCTGAAAGCGTTCTCCCCGGCTACGAGCTGAAGCATAGTTCGCCTTTATGGCATCCGCTATGCAAAGGGCAATTCTTCTTGACTAGGACGCGCGCGCGTCATGCAGGAGACAGCCTGGCGGGCCCGGGCCGGGCAACATGGAGCGCTCTTCCATTCGACTGCACACCACGCCCGTGCTGAACCGAGACGACTTACAACAATACGTCGGCCAATCGATCGGCACCTCGTCGTGGTGTGAGCTGACGCAATCGCGCATCGACGCCATTGACGAAGGCACGGGAACGCAAGCCTCAACCGGCGCTGATGGCTATCACCCTCGGCCTTCTCTCCTGACCCACCACCCCTAACCCGAAAGACATCCGCATGGAGTTCGCCTACACGCCCAAGGTCCAGGATCTGCGCACCCGCCTGCTCGCCTTCATGGACGCGCACATCTACCCGAACGAGCAGCGCCATGCCGAGGAAGCGCATCAGTCCTACCTGAACGCACAGAAGAGCAGAGGCTTCTACACCGGGCTGCCGCTGCTGGAAGAACTCAAGGCAAAGGCCCGGGCAGCCGGCCTGTGGAACCTGTTCCTGCCCGAAACCGCGCACGGCGCCGGGCTGACGAATTTGGAATACGCGCCGCTATGCGAGATCATGGGCCGGCGCTACTGGAGCGCTGAGGCGTTCAACTGCGGCGCGCCGGATACGGGCAACACCGAGGTGATCGAGCGCTACGGCTCGGCCGAGCAGAAGGCTCGCTGGCTGCAGCCGCTGCTTGATGGCCAGATCCGCTCTGCCTTCGCGATGACCGAACCCGCAGTGGCATCTTCCGACGCCACCAACATCGCCTGCAGCATCCGGCGCGAGGGCGATGAATACGTCATCAACGGGCGCAAGTGGTACATCACGGGCGCCATGAACGAGCGCTGCAAGCTGTTCATCCTGATGGGCAAGACCAACCCTGACAACGCCGATCGCCATCGCCAGCAGTCGATGATCATCGTGCCCGCCGACACGCCCGGCATCACGGTGCTGCGCGACATGGCCCTGGTCAATCACTATGACGCGCCCTTCGGCCACCCGGAGGTGCTGTTCGAGAACGTGTGCGTGCCGATGGGCAACATCCTGCTGGGTGAGGGCCGCGGATTCGAGATCGCGCAGGGCCGCCTCGGCCCGGGGCGCATACACCACTGCATGCGCATGATCGGCATGGCCGAGTCGGCGCTGCAGATGATGTGCGAGCGCGTGGTGTCGCGCGTGGCCTTCGGCAAGCCCCTGGCCGAACAGGGCGTGTGGCGCGAACGCATCGCGAAGAGTCGGATGCTGATCGACCAGACCCGTTGGATGGTGCTGCATGCGGCCTGGCGCATGGACACGGTGGGCAACAAGGTGGCAGCCCAGGAGATCGCGATGATCAAGGTGATCGCGCCCAACAACTGCATCCAGGTGATTGACGACGCGATGCAGGCCTTCGGCGCCATGGGTCTGAGCCAGGACACGCTGCTGGTGAACTTCTGGGCCTACGCCCGCCATCTGCGCATGGCCGACGGTCCAGACGAAGTGCACCGCAACGCGATCGCCAAGCACGAGCTCGCGAGCTATCGATAGCCAGGCTCACGCTCGCGCGACCTCGCCAGAGGGCCTTGAGGCCACGCTTACGACGATCGGATAGTCGACATCGTCGCAGAAGGCTTCGACTTGGCCCTCCGGCTCGACCGGCTGAGCGACTCAGCGTTGATTGCTAGAAGGATCGCGCCGCACAGATTCATCACTTGCGCAGCGTCCAAGTTTGGGTCTACAGCAGCGACCATCTGGCGGCCGCTGTCGACAGCCGCCCCATCGGTCGCCGGCAACTCGTAAGACATCCTCTCTCCCGGCAGCGCGCTGATCGTGGCAGCTGCTCTAACGGCAACTCCTTCGCTTCTACCAGCGCTGCTGCCGTTGGATCGGTCGCGCAGCCGCAGACAAGCGGTCCCAGCAACTCCCTGAGCTATGTGTCTTGGATTCAGTTGTAGTCGTCCTCGCGCTGATGCCTGACCGCAGCGATCGCGATCGAATCGCTGGACTCGATTTCGAACAGCGCAACGTAGCCGCTTTCCCCAAACGGAATTACGAGCTCACGAATGAACGGATCCGCTCCTGCTTTGCGGCAAGTGAAGGGCGAAAAGCTCAGTGTAGCGATGCCATTCTCAATTGCCTCCAGTGCTCGTTCGGCGAGCGCCAGGTCCCCGCCCCGGCTGAGCTCCCGCTCGAGCACAAAGTCGTACAGGCGCTCGAGGTCGTCTAGCGCCTCCCGCGTAAATCGAACGCCGTAGGTCACCGAGCACGCGAATCTTGCCGAGATCTTGCAGAATCCAGCTTCGCCCGAAGGCGACGCATCACTTCGCCTGCGTCGAAGTATTCGCCACTCCTTCTTGCACTTGTGAGCGAACTCACTCCGCGCGCTACGAACTCGGCTTGATCCTTTCGCTGACGCACCGAAGCGCGCACAGCCGCTTCGACAAACTGCGACAACGACTCGTCCTTACCGAGCACGCGTTCGACTTCATCGCGAAACTCAGGTTCCACGCGTACGGATGGGATCGTTGCGGTCTTCATGCCAAGATTGTATCGCGTTTGCGATACACCAGACAAGATGTATTGTCCGCTACCCTTCCGAGGTCGACCGTGCCGATCTCATGTTCCCGGGCGATTGGAACGCCCCACCTCCCACGTGCCCCGTGCGGAGCCTCTCCGCTGAGACTCGTGACGTCTTACAGCTATCTCCTCGAACGCGCGATCTGCCTGATGGCCTCGATCAGGTCCGTGGCTGAGAATTACTGCTTGAGCAGGTAACTGAGCAGCGTGTGGCCGCTTTGTTCGAGAGTCGGCAGGCACCCGGCCGGTGTGAGGCGATACCTGTTGCCCAAACCCTGCGCCATGAACTTCGTTCTCGATGAGGTTCTGCACGGCGGAGCCACTTTTTATCGTAAGTGATAAAAATCGCGTAAACTCACAGATCATTTATTACAACGGATAAAAATGAACCTGACGGAGATTGGCCAAGCGCTCCGCGCCGCTCGAAAGCAACGGGGCCTCACCCTGCAGAAAGTGGCGGATGACCTGGGGATGAGCATCGCCACGATCTCTCGCCTGGAACGTGGTGACCTCGATGACATCGGAGTTCGTCGCCTGCTCCGGGTCGCTGAGTATGTTGGCATGCAGGTCCTCGTGCGGTCCGCCGGGTTCGGCATGACCCTTGATGAAGCCATGAAAGAGGCCGATAGGGACTTCCAGAGCGAAGGAAGGGGCCCGCGGCCATGAACGACCTCCTCTCGAAGATCGAAGCGAACGCGAAACGGCTTGACGTCCATGTGGCACCCCACAGAGCAGGCACCCTGGAGCGCGAAGGGGCCCAAGGTAGCGTGTTCGCCTACCTTCCCGAGACCGGCGAAGCCGACTTCGTCTCGTTGCTGATGCCCGTCAGGTTGCAGAGCTATGCGGCGGCGTCCACGCTGATTCCGGTGTTCCAGCAGAACCTACCAGAGGGGTTCTTGCGTCGAACGATCACGCAGCGTTTCGGAAAAGTCCTGGCCACCGATGATTTCGTACTGCTGGCGCTTACGGGCGCCAACACGATCGGCCGCCAGCAGATCGTCCCTTCGGGCTTCGCACGCGACTGGAACAAGCCACTTCGAGTAGACGTCAGGGCGATGATGGCCGACAGCCAGGCAGGGGTCCTCTTTGCGGAGCTATTGGACGAGTTCATTGGCTTTGGTGTCTCCGGTGCGCTTCCGAAGGTGCTGGTGCAGGAGCGCGCAACGATTCACGATACCCAGTGGATCCTGAAGGTCGGAGACAACTCACTTCCTTCGCTCGCCGTCAACGAGTACTTCACGATGCGCGCGGCTTCACTCGCCGGCCTCCATACACCGGAGTTCACGCTCTCCGAGGAGGGCACTGTGTTCGGCGTCAAGCGCTTCGACTATGACACCAGCGGCAACTCACTCGGGTTCGAGGACTTTTGTGCACTGCTCGCACTTCCGCCAGAGAGAAAGTACAGCGGCACGATGGAGCGGGTCTTCAAGGCCATTGACGCCTTCACGGTTGGACCCGAGCGCTTGAAGGCGAAGGAGGGAATGATCGCCGCGCAGCTATTCTCGATGGCGGCGCGAAACACCGACGCGCACCTGAAGAACTTCGGACTCCTGTATTCCAGCATCGCGGATGTCCGCTTGGCGCCGATGTTTGATATGGTGACGACGAAGGTCTATCCGCAGTACAGGAACGACATCCCCTCGATCTCGATCGCCGGCAAGAAGCTCGATGTGGCCGACAAGACCTTCGTGCGGTTCGCCCAGGAACGAGGTGGCATGACCACGCCCGGCCTTCGCGATATCGCCATCCGGATCGCCAGCGGCCTGGAAGAGGCGGCAGCTGAGCTGACCGTCTACGGCCGAGCCTATCCGGCCCATCAGGCGGTCTGCGACGGCATTGTCGAGCAATGGAAGTCCGGCGTGCAGATGCTCGACCAGTTGGTTCAAGGCATGGGCGCTCGCCGAAGGAGCGAGTCGGAAGACTTCGAGCTGGCTCCGCAACCAAAGGGTTGAGTAACCGGTCCCGCTTATCCGTCGTCACATCAAGTGCGGAAGATCCACATTTGCTTTTTTCTACGTATGGCCAGGCGCTGCGAATGCCAGTTGCGGGTGCCGGTCGCCATCCAGTTCATCGTCGATCACGCCGCGCGCAAGGCGGATGCGGCTTCCAAGGCCGGCCTGGTGAGCGAGCTGCCGCCGGACATCGACCAGGCGCTGGTGGCCAACGGCTACAAGGCGCGGCTCGGCGCGCCCGCGCTCAACACGCTCGTGCACCGCATCGCGGTGCTGTCCAAGGCGCACCAGCTGGCCAAGGCGGCGAATCCTTGCGCCGACCCGCTCGTGCGCGAGCTCCTGGCCCAGACGCGCCGCGCCTACGCCAAGCGCGGCGCGCGCCCGCGCAAGCAGCGCGCGCTCACCAAGGATCCGCTGCAAGCGGTGCTGGCAACCTGCGACGACACCCTGCACGGAAGACGCGATCGCGCCCTCCTCCTGTTCGCATGGGCCACCGGCGGGCGACGGCGCTCCGAGGTCGCCTCGGCCACGCTCGAGAACCTTCAGCGCGTTGGCGGGGATGGCGCCCGCTCCTATCTCCACACGCTCGCGCACTCCAAGACCAACCAGGCCGGCGCCGAGCGCCCGGAGGATGTCAAGCCCCTGGGGGGCAGTGCAGCGCAGGCCATGCAGGAGTGGCTCGCCGTGCTAACGGAAAGAGGCATCCAGCAAGGCCCCCTCTTTCGCCGCATTCGCAAGGGGGGCATCTAGGCGAGCCACTCGCGCCGGCGGCGGTGCGCGACATCGTCAAGGAGCGATGTGCGATGGCGGGGGTTGAAGGGAAGTTCTCTGCGCACTCGCTCAGGGCCGGGTTCGTGACGGAAGCCGGCCGGCAGAACATGTCGCTGCCCGAGACGATGGCCATGACCGGTCATCACAGCGTCGCGACCGTGATGGGCTACTTCCGCGCCGAAAGCGCGCTCGGCAGCAAGGTCAGCCGGATGCTGGATGAACCGTGAAGACGTTCTACCGCATTCTGTAGCCGAGAAGCTCCGGTAGCCTACCCACTCGCATCCAGATTGATGCACAATTGCATCATTTCAGGCGGCTGACATGCGAACGACTGTGACAATCGACGATGCGCTGTACGCAAAAGCCCTGGATGTGGCAGATCCCGGGATGGATAAAGCCGAGCTGTTTCGCGAGGCCATAGAAACCTTTGTTCGCGTCCGGGCTGCTAAGCGCCTCGCCGCGCTGGGTTCGGCTGCACCTGACATGCGAAGTGTTCCTCGCCGGCGCCCTCGCCGCCCAGCAACGCACTCCTGATGGGGCCCGTTCTTGTCGACACCTCCGTGTGGGTGAGTCACTTTCGCCACCGGAACAACGCTCTGATCGCGCTATTGCAGGCAGATCTGGTTCTGACGCATCCGATGATCGTTGCAGAGCTAGCATGCGGGACCCCGCCGGAACCGCGACTGCGAACGTTGGGCGATCTGGACCTTATGGAGAAAGTTCAGCAGGCGACTCTCACCGAGGTCAGGGATTTGATCGAACGAGAACGTCTCTATGGGCTCGGTTGTGGTCTGGTGGATCTCTCATTGCTCGCATCCACGATGCTCATGCGGCCCGCCAAACTCTGGACGCTCGACAAAAGCCTTGGCGCCCTTGCCATGCGTTTTGGCGTCATGCATCGGCCAGCACTGCACTGAGCTCGCGCGATCCGCCGTAGTTTCGACTAGGTACGACTGGCGGCCACGGGTTCGAAGCCCAGGACTGCCTTCGTCTCGAAATGCGCCGCCAGTGTCATAGTGCTCGACGAGCGGCGCAGCGCGGGCGGCCAGATCTACCCCTCCGTCACCGACGCGTTGTCACGCTGGTCGACGAGCGCGGGCCGGACTACGCCGACGGCCGCCAGCTCGCCGAGGCCTTCGCCGCGAGCGGCGGTAGCCGATGAACTGCGGTGAGACGCGCGCGATGACATTGCTCGCTAACCGTCGACGCAGTGATTGCCATGTGGCTCCCAGTGCAAGCACACCCTTCTCGCCGTCGCCCTGTGGGAGCAGGTCTTGCGCCGAGCACCGGCGCGCCCGACGATCTCACCCCGCACTCGCGAGGTCGCTGCGTGAACATGCCGTCGTCACGACGGGGAATGCTGAGCTACGTCTCGCCGAGAGCGGCATCAAGGAAGGCGCCCTCCTCCGCCGCATTCGCAAGGGGGCGCATCTAGGGGAGCTACTCGCGCCAGCGGCCCTGCGCGACATCGTGAAGGAGCGATATGCCATGGCCGGGTGGCCGGGTGGCGGGGTGGCGGGAAGTTTTAGCGCGCACTCGCTGAGGGCCGGGTTCGTGACGGAAGCCGGCCCACAGAACATGTCGCTGCCGAGACGATGGCCATGACCGGGCATCACAGCGTCGCGACCGTGATGGGCTATTTCCGCTCTGAAAGCTCACTCAACAGCAGGACCAGCCGGATGCTCGATGAGGAGTGAGGCGTTCCTGGTATCCGCGCTCGGCTTCATCGACGCCGCAAGCCATGGCCGTGCCGATCGACGGAGTTCACGTGCCGCCGCGGTCGCTCAGGGCGTCGCAGGCCGACAAGCCTCAGACTCTGGGAATCCCGTCGCTGCCGCTGCCGCACAGCACAAGTGGTGATCTTCGGCTGCGTCTGCGCCAGCAAGAGCCGCAGATGTCCGCTCGCGCGGGTCTTGCCGATGCGCGACAGTGCGCCAGAGCTTCGCGATCGAGCCTCTGCGCAAGACGCGCATGACCACCGAGGACAGCGGAGGCACAGGACAAGGCGTTACCACAAAATAATAACAACCCGCTTGACGGGTAGCGATGCACGGAATAACATTGTTGTCACTGGAGTAAGCCATTGCAAGTCACCATTCGACCATTCGGAAACAGCAAGGGCGTTGTCCTTCCCAAGCCACTTCTGGCGCAGGCGGGACTGGGCGATGAGGAAGCTGCTGAGATGACCGTCGAGAAGGGGGCCATCGTCTTGCGCAAAGCGGCGCGTCCGGCGCGAGCCGGCTGGGCCGAGGCCGCTATGGCGCTGGCCGCCAACGGCGGCGACGAGTTGGTCATGGGTGAATTCAGCAACGAAGCCGATGCGGAGTTGGCTTGGTGAGGCGTGGGGAGATCTGGCTTGTGAACCTGGACCCCACGGTCGGTAGCGAGATCAAGAAATCCCGCCCTTGCGTGGTAGTGTCCCCGGCTGAGCTGAACGACCATCTGCGCACCGTGATTGTGGCGCCGATGACCTCCAAGGGGTTCGCAGCGCCGTTTCGGGTAGCGCTGACGCACGGCGGCACCAAGGGTTTGATCCTGCTGGATCAGGTGCGCACGGTCGACAAAGCTCGCTTGGCCAAAAAACTTGGCGCGGTATCAGCGAAGACACTGGCGGCGACATTGGCGACGCTGCAAGAAGTCTTTGCAGCCTGAACAAGGGCCGCGGGGACCATCGACACGGGCGAGGGAGTGGCCAAATTCAGGGGGCGCTTCCAGTAACTGACCTCAACAGCTGGATCCGGCGCGCCTGACGGCGGGGGTGGAGGGAAAGTTTTCCGCGCACTCGCTCAGGGCGGGGTTCGTGACGGAAGCGGGCCGGCTACCTCGGCGGCTACGCCACCTGGATGGACGCGAGCGGCCTGTACGCCGATGCCGTGCTGCAGGCCGGTCGCCACCGCACCACCGTGCGCCCCGACGGCAACCCGAACGCCTCGGGCAAGGCCGAGAGCCTCACGGCCTCGATCGAAGCCGGCAAGTCCTTCCCCTTGGCCGCAACTGGCGCATCGAACCGCAGGCGCAGCTGATCTACCAGCGCAGCCGCTTCGACGATGTGCTGATCAGCGGCGCGAACGTGCGGCAGGACGCCGACGGCGGCTGGATCGGCCACCTGGGCGTGCGCATCCAGGGCGACATCGCCACCGGCGCCGGGCGGCTGCAGCCCTATGCGCGCGCGAACCTGTACCGCGCGAGCGGCGGCGCGGACGTGGCCGAGTTCATCGGCCCGGCGGCCACGACGCGCATCGCCAGCGGCGTCGGCTACAGCTCGGGCGAAGTGGCGGGCGGCTTCACGCTGGCCGTGACACCGGCCAGCAGCCTCTACGGCGAGGTGGGGCGCGTCTTCGCCATCGGCGGCGAGGCCCGGGTGAAGTCCTCGGTGCAAGGCTCGGTGGGCATGAAGGTGCACTGGTAGTCCAGACTCGGCGCCAACTTGCAGCACTGAACGAAGGTCACATACAGGCATCGCACCACGCTCTCGACAGTTGCCGAAAGTCATGTCTTGCCCACACCTTTGTTGCTCGGAAACCAACTGAGTGGTCTGTCGCGCCAGACGCTTGTCGGGCTGGAGAATGGGACGTTGAGCGACCTGGGCTTCCAGCGAGTCGCCCAAGTGCTTTCGGTATTGGGCTGGACGTATCCGGGCCGACAACAGCTGCGAGTGAGAAGAAGCGCGGCCTTTGGATGGCGGCCGAAACGGCCAGCGTCAGCTATTCCAGCGAACTGGCGCCTGAAACTCTAGGGAGATGCTGATCAATGAACGACGCCGTCGGATCTGTGGGCATCACGAAGCGATGCGGTCGATTTCACGCCGTGAGGGTCGACCCGCGGTGCGTTTCGCGCCTCTTGCGAGGCCACTTTCGGCGTTCAAGACGCACCTCGGGCATGAGCGGCCAACAGCGACCTCTTGGCGATGACCAGATTGGCCAGCCCGAACAGGCTGAACAGCTGCGCCTCGTTCTTCGCGAGGCCCTTGTAGCGGGTCTTCTTGTGACGAAACAGGTTCTTGATCACATGGAACGGATGCTCGACCTTGGCCCGCACGCTCGCCTTCAGCTGCTCGGCCTTGTCCAGCAGGCGCGCCCACTTGCGCGTCAGGTCCAGCTGCCGGCGCTTGCCCGGCTGCATCGCCACGTGCCACTGCGGGCCTTGCGCTTCTTCGCGCTTGTGCACGCCTCGGTAGCCGGCATCGCCGAAGGCCACCGACTCCTGGCCGTGCAGCAGCGCACCGGCTTGTGTCACGTCGTTGACGTTGGCCGCCGTGGCGACCACCGTGTGCACGAGGCCCGATTGGGCATCCACACCGATGTGCGCTTTCATGCCGAAGTGCCAGGCCTTTCCCTTCTTCGTCTGGTGCATCTCGGGATCGCGCGTATTGCCCTCGTTCTTAGTCGAGCTGGGCGCGGCGATGATGGTCGCGTCCACGATGGTGCCCGCGCGCATCAGAAGGCCCTGTTCGGCAAGATGAGCGTTGATCTCCTCGAACAGGGCCTTGGTGAGGTCGTTGTCCAGCAGCAGTCGCCTGAACTTCAGCAGCGTGGTGGCGTCGGGCACCGACTCGCGCGACAAGTCAATGCCCACGAAGTCGCGCAGCGCCTGGCTGTCGTACAGCGCATCTTCCAGCGCTTCGTCGGCCAGCCCGTACCACTGCTGGAGGCAGTACATGCGCAGCATCCGGGGAACACCGATCGGCTGGCGACCGACGCGCCCGCTCGTGGGGTACAGCGGCTCGATCACGGCGATCAAACGAGACCACGGCACGACGCGCTCCATGTCGGCCAGAAACTTCTCGCGGCGCGTGCGCTTCTTCTTCATCGCGTACTCGGCGCTGGCAAAACTGCGTTGGTTCATCTCGGTGGTGCTGTGAGTTGCTCTGTCTTCACGCATGCACGGGCCGTGCCCGCCGCGACCTATTGATCAGCGTTTCCCTAGGCACGCACTGGCGAGCGGCGATGTTGCCGAACCCTTCATGGCACACCTGACTCACCTGTTGGATGAAGCGCCATTGCCGATCATCGTGATGGCAGTCGAAGAAGCGTGAGCGTCTGGCGATCCCATCTTGCTGCTCGGTGACGGGGCCGTGAGGATGGTGCCCACCTATTGATTTGGTGGGCACCTTATGAATCCCAATTCACGGAAGCTTCGGCGCCGGCATGACCCGGAGTTCAAGGCGACGGTCATGGCCGAGTGCCAGCAGCCCGGTGCCTCGGTCGCGGCGGTGTCGCTCGCGCACGGGCTCAACGTCAACCTGGTTCGCAAGTGGCTCGTCGGCAAGGGGCTGAAGCGCACGGGCTTGTCGGCGCCACGCACGGTCACGCCGCGACCGCATGTCGAGCCGACGACACCCGCCACTTCGACATCGCCGCCAGCGCTGCACTTCGTGCCGGTGGAGCTGGCCTCAGCCGGCGCAGAGGTCGCTCATGCGGTTGATCGCTCTGACGCCGACCGCGCGCCCGTCGAGGCCGACATCCACATAGAACTGCAATGCGGCGAGACTCGCTTGACGGTGCAATGGCCCGGCTCGCAGGCGGCGCACTGCGCGGCCTGGCTGGGCGAGGTGGCTGCGGCGGCGCTGAAGTGATCCGCATCGACAAGGTATGGCTGTGCGCGCAGCCGTTGGACATGCGCGCGGGCGCCGAGCGGCTGCTGGCCGCGGTCGTCTCGACACTTGGTGCCGCGCATGCCCATCACGGCTACCTCTTCGCCAACGCGCGCGCCACGCGCATCAAGCTCATCGTGCACGACGGCTTCGGCGTGTGGTGCGCTGCGCGGCGATTGAACGCCGGGCGCTTCGTATGGCTGTCGGCGACCGCGGCTGCGCCAGTGTCGCTGGAACTCACAAGGGCGCAGTTCGACGCCCTGGTGCTGGGCCTGCCATGGCAACGATTGCCCGAGATGAACGTCATAACCCGTATGTGACTGGCTCGGCGGCGCGCTCGCGCCGGTTGACAGCGCTTGCGCCAATGGTGCGAGGCAGAACGCTCTGGCACCATGCTGCGCATGCTTGGCACGCAAGGTCCTCTCCCCATAGACCCGACTACAGCCTCAACCACTGGGCACAGCTCACCCGTCATCTCGACGACGGCAACGTCCCGCTGGACAACAACTTCCTGGAGCGGCAGATCAAGCCTTGGCAGATGGGCCGCAAAAACTGGCTGTTTGCCGGAAGCGCACTCGCCGGCCAGCGCGCGGCCGTGGTGATGAGCCTGGTTCAGTCGGCC
This sequence comes from Variovorax sp. LjRoot290, assembly GCF_964253985.1. Taxonomy (NCBI): domain Bacteria; kingdom Pseudomonadati; phylum Pseudomonadota; class Betaproteobacteria; order Burkholderiales; family Comamonadaceae; genus Variovorax; species Variovorax sp. LjRoot290. The sequence goes on from NZ_CAXURW020000002.1 coordinate 809,180, forward strand.
AAGCTCCACGGGCACGACCCTTGGCAATACTTGCGCGACGTCCTCGCGAGGCTGCCGACCCACCTGAACAGCCGGATCGAGGAGTTGCTGCCGCACCGCTGGCGCGTCCGCGCACTCAGCGAGCCGACGTCCACATGAAGAACCTCGAGGAACTGATCAACGATGGCGGCGAGATCACGGTCGGTGCGATCGGATCGATCGAGTGCGCCGCCACTGCCGCCGATGGCCACAACGCGCTGGCCATGCTCGTGAGGCGCAAAGGTGAGACTCTCAACGCGCTGCTCAAGCGGCTGGACAAGGCCATCGCCAAGTTCTACGAAGATGGCGTGGTCATCGACGAGATCAACGGTCCCGAAGATTGACCCGCGCTGCCGTCAAGGTGGGACGGCAAGACGCTCACGAAGAAGCGGCTTCTCATGAACACGTACTGCCGCGACAAGTCTGGCGCAACGTGGCGAAGCTCGCGAAGTCGCTGGCGGTGCACCGCAAAGGGCTGCCGGGGTGATGATGAAGAGCCTTCCTCGAGGTCCATGGAAAGCACTGTTCCCATGGGGTTGGCGCTCATTGAAAACATTCAAAAGCATTAGTCCAAATGTTCCGATACGAGCATCGTCTCAGCAAGGACATCAACATTTTCGTTCCCGCGCCCAGAATCGCCGACAGCCTGCATGTTCGTCTGCGGGAGCAAGAGCGAATGGCCGCAGCGTTGGGCTCGCTGGCTGCAGGCAGCGTGCTGCGGCCGGCCGGAGGCTGAATGAGCGTCAGCTCTCCAACCGAAAAGGCTCAGCGAAGGTAACGCCCGTCAGCCTTGAGCATCGACAGTTCGGAGAATGTCAGGCCGCGGTGCTCGCCCGGCCGGTACGACACCGCAATGCCGCCGATGTCGAGCGTCTTGAACGACTCGAGGCCCTTTTGCAGCGACTCCGCCGTTGGTTTCGGTCCGGCCCGCTTCAGCCCCTCGACCATGACCTTGGCCGCTACATAGCCCTCGAGGCTGGCATAGCTGAACTCGATCGCGCCGATCTTCTTCATGGCCGCCTGGTACTCGGCAATCACCGGCATCGCGCTGTTCCATGGGGAAGGCACGACCTGGGAGATGACCACGCCGGCCACGTCCTTCTGGATGTCCTGATACAGCTTCTGCCCGTTCAGGAACGAGAACGAATAGAAGGCCGTCTGGCCGCCAGCCGCGCGGTAGGCCGTGATGAACTTCGCCGCCACTTCGTTGGTCGCCGCCAGCACCACCGCCTTGGGCTTGAGCTTGGCCAACTCCACCGCGCGCTCGGCGGCGTCGGAGCCATCGTTCTTGATTGCCACGCTGCCGGCCATTTTCTCGCCACGCTCGGCAATGAACTTTTCCGTACTGTCCCGCGCCGAGCGGGCGCCCGGGTTGTCGTTGTGCGCGAAGGCGATGCTTGAGATGCCGATCGTGAACAGGTGGTTCACGATGCGGCTGTATTCCTCGTCGAAGCTGATGCGCACCGGGAAACCGTATTCGGAGAACTTCGCGACCGGGCCCGCGCCGGTGTAAGGGCCGATGACGGGAACCCTAAGTTCGTTGGCCGCCTTCAGGGCGCCGACCGTCGACGATGTGCCAATGGGCATGAGGATGCCGACGGCGCCATCTTTGACCAAGGTCTTGACGTTCTGGGAGCCCTTGGCGGGGTCGTAGGCGTCGTCGAGCTGGCGCAGCTCGACCGGCCGGCCGTTGATGCCGCCATTCGCATTCAGCGTCGTGAACATGGCACGGATGCCGACCAGGGGCTCGGTCGACAAAGACGCCAGGGGGCCGGTCTGCACGTAGGTTTGCCCGATCACGAGCGGCTGGGTCTGTGCCTGTGCCTGTGCCTGTGCCTGTGCCGCCGGCGAAAATCCCACTACGAAGGCGGCCAGGCCCAAAGCCAGCAGATGAATCTTTTTGTGTCTCATGGTAACAAACTGTTTGTCACTTCATCTTAAAGCGCGAGCCCTCCAGGTAAGGGGAGCAACTGTGAAGAAATGCACGTATCCTGCATTTGGCTTCTTTCCTCGGCGCCTTCCGCGCTGTAGGCCGTTTCGTCTGACACCCCCGTGAACTCCGCTGAGCCGACGCACAGAGCGTCGTCATGACGGAACTGCTGCAAAGTGCGAAAGCCGCCAAGCTGACCGGTGCCCTGGACCGTACGGCGATGGTGCGCGAAGGGTTGAAGGCCCTCATCGAACGTGAGAGTGCCAGGCGTCTTGCGCGGCTGGGCGGAACGCAGCCCAACTTGAAGGCGGCACCGCGTAGGCGCGACGAGACCGCAGCTTGATACTGGTTGACACCTCCGTTTGGGTCGACCACTTTCGCAAGCCGGGGCGCCGCCGCTCGGAGGTGGCCGATGCGATCGCCTTGCGCTGAATCAGGCGCGACGGCAGTCGCCGCTCAAAAGGCCAGCGAGTGGAACTGGCGGGCCGCAGACGTGGTTCGTCCAACATCGCGCCCGACAAGGGCGCGGTCTTCCGCGAAGCCACACGCCTGCTGAGGCCGGGCGGCCGGCTGACGCTGCGAACTAGGCAGAATGGCTTGAGCCGTTGAGGTGGCCGTCTCCGGGACTACCGTGGGTTGCGCACCGGGGGTTCGCCGAGCCACAACGCTGCACCCCGAGGGGCGGACAGCGTGCAACGAGCAAGGCGCCGGAATCGAACCGGCGCACCTTTCGGTGGGGATTTTGAATCCGCTGGCTGATCCAGTGTGACCTCAACCTTCGGCGGTCACTCTTGCGCCCGTTGCGGCGCGAAGCCGAGCACTCATGGCAAGTGCGGGGTTGGCGCGGCCAAAATTGCTGGTGCCTTAGTCATCTTGGACTGCGTTGCGAAACTCGCCCCTCGCGACCTCCGCAGGGTCGCGCTCGTTCTGTACAGGCCACAGCCCTAAACCCCAGTCCAACATGTCGTTGTACATTGCGCGCCCTTCCGTAAGACGCAGCATCTCAGCAGCAAATTTCTCAGCCCACTCAACCATCGCTCCCTCCCCAATTCAGCGAAATGATGCCCGAGCGCGCCTTGCGCTGCGCGCGCGAGGTTATTCAGGTTATTGGGGTTATTCACGCCCTGCCGTCTTTGCAAGTGGGCGTCGCTGGTGTCTCTATGGCCGCCATCAAGAGGATGAGGAGCAGGCCAACAACCCACACTGCGGGATTGCATCGCCATCCGACGGCGCAGAACATCCGACCGGCGTGGACACAGACTTCAGCGCCGGCGTTTGAAACCCCGCTCGCGCTGGCAACGTATGGCCAGAATGAAGACGATGTCGAGATCTGCCAGAAAGCGGTATAGCGCGACGTACCCGCGCGATCCGTGCCCGATGACCAATTCGCGCTTGCCACCTTTCACAGGCCGGCCAATAAGAGGGCTGAGAGTCAAGATTTGCAGGGACTGAACGATCTGCTCAATCCGCCCTGGCCCATCGGTTCCCTCGAACTTGGCCATGTGATCAAAGAACCGATCAAAGTCGTCAAAGACCTCCGGCGCAAGCTCAAGCCGAACTCCTCGACCGCTCACCGAACGAGCCTGCGGGCTGCCGGCCTCCTCGGCCGCTCTCCCTTCAAGCGAGCCTCAAGGTATGCCTTGGCATCATCCCAGGGAACGGTCTTGCCAGTCGAAAGCACTTTGGCCCAGCGCGCGTCGGCGACGCGATGAAGCTCCTCCTCTATCTCGACTTGTTCGACAGTCTGAGCGATCGCGTCGACGATGAAGGCGTGAGCAGTTTTCCCGGCTCGCTCCGCAGCTGCGGCGACCCGCGCCTTCAAGTCATCCTCAATGCGAATGGTGGTCGTGGACATCGGTGATTCCTGTCCCACCTATTGTAGCACACTAGTGCTACTTTACCGCCATTGGAGCCACCTACCCGCGGTAGAGGAGAATCTTTGAAGGGTCACAAGCCACAGAAAGCTAGCTTTAGCAGCCCTCCTGAAGCGCTCACGATGGCTTGTTCCAGCAAAGGCCGGGCACCGCATGGGGTGGACGGTCACTACGCGATGCGCGTCCAACACGTCAGACGTCTCTGTCGGTGGGTTCCAACATGGCCTTGTTGCTCAAACCACCTTGTGCGTTCGAAAGTGAATTCCTGCGGCTCCTGCTGCAGCGGCGAGCGTTCGCGCACGCGAAGTGAGTCTAGCGCCGTTGCCTGCCTATGCCCATGAGGAGTTCGTGGTTTGCGCGCGGGTTTACGCGTTTAAAGCCACCACCTCGTAGCATCGAAAGAACCTCTGATCACGCCTTCACGACAGAACATCGCAGCGTCACGAAAGCGTTCGATCACGGCGACGGTTGCGGCCATTGGCACGGCCCTGACTGACAGCTCTGTGCGAGTACCTACCAAGTCGAGGTCGCCATGCGTGAAAAACCGGTCTCGTACGAGGTTGCCAGACGTCACCTCCTCGATGCGTTGAGTGGGGCGCCCAGAAAGCCCGCCAAGCGCGCCACACGGTCTTCGACGAGTGTGGCTAAGCCCTCAGGCGCAGCGAAATCAATCATCAAGCGCGCAGCCACAGCGCCGACACGCAGGGTTGCGAGATAGCCGTGAGTTCGAGTTCGCCCGCCGAACGTCGCAGTCGCGAACGTTGAGTCCATAGAGAGGTCGGCCAAGTTGGTCCAAGCCGATGGGCGCCACCGCCCTCTCCTTTCAGTTGGCGGTTTCAAGTCTGAAGTGCAACAGGGTTGAGTCAGTGGATTGACGCTGGCGGTTGATGGGACGATGCGAGTGTTCGTGCGAACACCTCCAGAGGCGTGTGCCACGCGTGCGTGGCGCGAGGCCGGTTGTTCATGCTGTCGGCGATCCCATCGAGCTCGTCCTGGCTGAACAAGCTCAGGTCCGTACCCTTGGGCATGTACTGACGAAGCAGGCCGTTTGTGTTCTCGCAAGTGCCGCGCTGCCAAGGGCTGTGCGGGTCGCAGAAGTACACCTTCACGCCGGTCTGTGCCGTCAGATCAAGCCCGAGTGAGAGTGAACTTCGGCGCGGGCGAGCACAGTGGCCGACGGGGCCGCCCGCGTCGACCGGCTGGCCGGGTGCGGCTCGCGAGAGCGGCTTCGGCAGGCACCAGATGGACGAGGTGGGGATGTGCTGGCCGTACAGCACGGTCTTCGCCACCAGATGTTTCTTGTTCGTCCAACCCTGCCGAAAACAGCGAAAACATTCGGCGACAGCTGCCGGACGATTCACGACTCCCGTTCCACCGAGCTACGGGGGCCTTCAGGTTTCGAGCGGCGTCGCGCTTGCCGCCGAGGCACTGCCGGCACGCATCCAGGGCAGCGTCGCCAAGCTCATCATGCCCGGCCGGCGCGCGACAGCAGAGCCAGCCCTTGGAGTTGGCCGCCTGAAGAAAACAATGCGCGAATCTCAGAAAAGGAAATACTAAGGCTGGCCGATGAGCGCGATTGCCTTTGCCCTGACTTCGGCCAACTCTGCAGAAGAAGCCCTGCCCTTGCGGCTCGCTTTGCGGACCACCCAATCAAGGCTCTTCACTTGATCGGCCAGGGCCGTGCCTGCTCGGGCTCCAGCAATCTCGACCTCGAACGGATAGCCCTTTACTTGCGTCGTCAAAGGGCAGCAAAGCATCAAGCCGGTCTTTCCGTTGTACGCCGACGGGCTGAGCACCAACGCGGGCCTATGCCCGGCCTGCTCGTGCCCGGCTTGCGGGTCAAAATGCAGCCACACAATGTCCCCGGCCTCGGGCACATAGCGGCGAACCATCAGAACGCCTCTTTGCCCACAGCCGGACCGAAGCTGACTTCGCCGTGCAAATTTTCGGGGGTGATCCGGGCCAGCAACCTTGTGAGTTCGAATTCGCCCGGCCGTACAGGTTCGATCACGATACGCCCTTCCTCCTCACGCACGTCTACGGTTTCGTCCAAATGCAGCCGAGCTGCCTCCATCACCGCCGCAGGAATGCGCACCGACGCGCTGTTGCCCCATTTCTTCACCATTACATGCATGTGGCCTCCGTTGTATCGTCAATGTCGATACCTTACCGCATTTTTGCGAACGTAGCAACATTGTCGATACAGGCTGGTTTTGCCGGCGTTGGGTGCGCGAAGTTGGCGAGGCGCATGGGCTAGTCGCATCAAGCAACCTTGCTGCGTGGACCTTCGATGCGGAACATGCCGCCGGCTGCGCGCAGGTGAACACGCGCCTTATGGAGCCTGGTCGTCCCTCGCCGTCAAATGGGGTGAAGTTCACAGGTGGCTCGCTTGGGTTGGCAGGCCTTGGCATATAGGTCACCTTGAATGTTGTCCACCGAATCGGTACATGATAGGTGGCGAAAGAGCGCATGGAACTGGCGCGCCTTGCTTTACGTCGGTGCGAGGCTCGCAAGTCGTTGCCGCGCAAAGTGTTTTTGCCCCAAAGCGCACCAATTTCCGTGAAAGGTACGATCACCCCTAAAGAGGCTTGAGCACGAAGGAGCTTCACATGAAACGGTTTCGTCGTTGGTCGGCAGTCGCTCTTCTGACACTGACATGTCTCCAGAGTGCGTGGGCCGACGAAGAGGCGGTGCGGACGTTGGCGATCTCTGCGCAGAAGACGCTCAACAACCTCTCAACCCAGGTCACAGATCTTCAAGCAATGGGCGATCGCAAAACCTTCGACGCTGTCAAGACAACGCTCGATCGTCAGGCGGCGCGGTGGCCCGAGGAGACGGATTCCACGGAAAAGTATCGCCCATGCAAGAACGCATTGGAGCGGGCGAGCTATGTGGCGTTTCTTACGCGCATGAAGGCGACAAGTTCTTTGGACGACAAGGTCTGGATACTCGAGCGTGGAAAGATGACGGATCGTCGTGCAGCGTGCGAGCGTGCAATGCGCCGCCCCTTCACCAAGACGTCCTGATCATGCTGGAATTTGGTTCGGCGCAAGTTCACATATCCATGCGGGCGCCGTTATCGCTGCCAATCATCGCGCAGCACCTACTACTACCGTTCGACCGTGCAGCCTGAGCAGATTGCCGATGGACGTCTGGTCGAACTCATCGGTGACATCCAGGACGAGCTGCCTGGCTACGGCTATCGCGTGACGCGTGAGCTGCACGCGGGCACCCGGTGAACCAATAAACGGGTTGCTCGCGTGATGAGGGCCAACGGACAGGGAATCGGAGTGATCGTACTTTTTGCGCAAACTGATACGGCCAGCGGCGATATTCCGTTGGAGATCAAGGCTTTACGGCGACCGACGGTCACGACATGACCCGAGCTCGCAAGTCGTTGCCGCGCAAGGTGTTTTTGCCCCAAAGCGCCCCAGTTTCCGTGAAAAGTACGAGCATCCCAAGTGGGGCTCCGGTGCAAACTTTTTAGCGTGGCCGAGTAACTTGCCAAAGCGCCGCGCGGGTCGGGCCGAAAGCACGGCGTTCCAGATCGTGGGCGCAGCTTGGCCTCGAACGCGCAGCCGGGCGAGATCGAACTGGCCCTTGCGGATGCGATGCAGCAACTCCACGCCAGCGATCGTCACCGCCGCGTGATTGAGGACCTTGAAGTCGAGCATGGGGTTGATGCGCGACTTCACGCCCTGATGGCTTTCTTGCCGGGGCGTCGAGAACGGCGCAGGATGGTTTCGCCTATGGAAAGAACCTTGATGGCACCTCAACCCAAGGCCCCCCAATGCAGGAGCGGTAATCAGCCAATGAACGTAGACTCGCCTTCTCGCGCAGTGTCGGACGAGGCTGTACTGCAGATCGTGCGGGAGGTCTTGACCGAACTTCACCCAGGTCGCGCGGACATGGGCCCGGTTACGCTGGACAGCGCGCTCGAGGAAGACCTTGGCTTGGACAGCCTGGCGCGCGTGGAGCTGTTGATGCGCCTCGAGCGCGCGTTTGGCGTCCGCCCGCCGGAGCATATGCTGAGCACGGCCGAAGCGCCTCGGGACCTGCTGTGTGCGCTGCTGGCCGCACGTGGTCCACGCCAGACGCAAGTGCTGCAGGCACAGCGGCTTCCGGTGCCCGAACGCGTCTCGCAAGCGCCGCACGCGGCGGCGACTCTGCAGCAGGTGCTCGACTGGCATGTGCGGGCTCATCCGCAGCGCGAGCACGTCGTGATCGACAACGGCGGCGACGACGGACTGACGCGCCTGTGCTATGCCGATTTGCAGCAGGGCGCCGCTTGTGTCGCTGCGGGGCTGCTGGATCGGGGCTTTCAGCCGGGTCAGCCCGTGGCGCTCATGCTGCCGACCAGCCGTGAGTACTTCTTCAGCTTCGCCGGCGTTCTGCTCGCCGGAGGCATCCCGGTACCGATCTACCCGCCGGCGCGGGCGGCGCAGATCGAAGAGCACCTGCGGCGTCACGTCGGCATCCTCACCAATGCGCTGGCCACGGTGCTGATCACCGTACCGCAGGCCAAGGCGCTGGCGACGCTGCTCAAGTCGCAGGTGCCGTCGCTGCGCGTTGTCTGCACCGTTGAAGAACTGTCCTCGTGCACTGCCTCCTTGGAACGCGTCACTGCCCATGCAAGCGATATCGCCTTGCTGCAGTACACCTCCGGCAGTACCAGCAGTCCCAAGGGAGTGGTCCTGACGCACGCCAACCTGCTCGCCAACCTGCGGGCCATGGGGCAGGTCCTGCAAGTCAGTTCCGAAGACGTCTTCGTCTCTTGGCTGCCGCTGTACCACGACATGGGGCTGATCGGGGCGTGGCTGGGCAGCCTGTACTACGCGTATCCGCTGGTGGCGATGTCGCCGCTGAGGTTTCTCGCGCGACCGGAACGCTGGCTGTGGGCCGTGCACCGGCACTCCGGCACGCTTTCGGGTGGGCCCAACTTCGGCTACGAGTTGTGCCTGCGCAGGCTGGACGAGGCCACGCTGGACGGGCTCGACCTTTCCAGTTGGCGATTTGCGTTCAACGGCGCCGAACCGGTCAGCGCGACGACCATGCTGGAATTTCAGCAACGCTTTGCCCGCTACGGGCTGCGGCCGCAAGCGCTGGCACCAGTGTACGGATTGGCGGAGACTTCGCTGGGCCTGACCTTCCCGCCGCCAGGGCGGGGTCTGATAGTGGACCGCATCGACCGCCAAGCGTTCTCGCGCTCGGGCCGCGCGCTGTCCGCGGCGACCGGCGCGTCTGACGTGCAGCTGGTCGTGGCATGCGGCCAGCCGCTGCCGGGCCATGAGGTCCGCCTGGTCGACTCGACGGGACGTGAGGTGGCGGAACGCCAGGAAGGGCGTCTGCTGTTCAAGGGACCGTCGGCCACCAGCGGCTACTTCCGCAACTCGAAGGAGACGCGCCGACTGTTCGATGGCGAGTGGCTGGACTCGGGCGACTACGCCTACATGGCACAAGGCGACGTCTACATCACCGGGCGGGCGAAGGACGTGATCATTCGGGGCGGCCGTCAGGTGTACCCGTATGACCTGGAGGAGGTCATCGGCGCGATTCCCTCTATCCGCAAGGGCTGCGTCGCCGTGTTCGGCAGCCCGGACCCTCGGACCCGCAGCGAACGGATCGTCGTCATGGCGGAAACCCGCAGTATGCCCCCCGAGGCGCAAGCGCAACTGCGCCGCCAGATCAACACCGCCGCGGTCAGCGTCCTCGGTGCGCCGCCGGACGACGTGGTCCTGGTGCCGCCGTACACGGTCTTGAAGACATCAAGCGGCAAGCTTCGTCGCGCGGCCAGCCGCGAACTGTACGAGAACGGTGGCGCTTCGGCCGAGCAGCCGGCGCCGTGGCGGCAGATCGCGCGGTTTGCATGGCAGGCAATACTGCCGCAACTACGGCGTGCCTGGCGCGTCGGTGCGGAGGTGGCCTACGCTGGATATGTCTGGCTGGTGTTCTGGATGCTCGCGCCCATCACGTGGGCGCTGGCCGCAGTGCTGCCCAAGTCGTCCTGGAGCTGGGCGCTAAGCCACCATGCGGCCCGGCTCTTCTTACGTCTGTCCGGGCTCCCGTTGGCAGTCGAGGGACTCGAGAATTTGCCGCGAGAGGCGACCTGTGTGGTCGTGGCGAACCACGCGAGCTATCTGGATGGAATCATTCTGGTCGCCGCACTGCCGCGCCATGTCCGCTTTGTCGCCAAGCGAGCGCTCCAGGAACAGTTCATCCCACGGTTGTACTTGCGAGGTCTCGGCGCCATTTTTGTAGACCGCGACGACGCGCAGCGCGGGGCGGAGGACGTCGCGCGGGTGACGCGCAGCGTTTGCGCCGGCACAGCCATGCTGTTCTTTCCGGAAGGCACGTTCCGGCGCGTGCCAGGCTTGCTGCCGTTCCATGCGGGCGCGTTCTCCGCGGCAGCGCAGGCCGGAGTGCCCGTAGTGCCGGTGACGATCCGCGGCACGCGCTCCGTGCTGCGCGACGGCCAGTGGTTCCCACGCCGCGTGCCGATCAGCGTGATGGTCAGTGCCCCGGTCCGACCGGATGGTGACGATTGGTCAGCGTCGATCCGGCTGCGCGACGCCGTGCGCGCGGAGATCCTGAACCGGTGCGCAGAGCCGGACGCCGACGACGGAGGCTGCCTGCATTCGTAAAGTCGCGTGGTCCTGGGAGAAACTGAAGAAACTGGGGTCAGATTTTCATTGCCGCAGATGCTGTACTTGGAACCTATCATCCCGTTCTTTCCTCTGGGGATCAATCGAACCGTTCGATGGCAGACGAATGGGACCGAGCTTGGTCTACACGTTGCGAACGCATACCCGCATCCGCAGTGCATCGCATCCGCAAGGGCCGGTTCAATCTCGGCCGTCTGCGCCAGAGCGGCCAAGCTGCGACCGCGATCTGGAACGCAGTGCTGTCGATCTGACCGGCGCAACGCATTCGCGAGCGTCGTTCGCCGGGGCAGGCTTCCTCGATCTCGGCAATGGAAAGCGGCAGCCTGCGCCTCAGCGCTGCGATCACGGCCGGCGCACCCATACAATGCTGCGCCGCAGCATGTGTCCATGGCGACACCGGTTCCCGGCCCTGTCCTCGCCAGCAGGTCCGGGCCTTGACAACCGGCGCGCGCGGCTGCGCCCGCGCGGCTGGCCGACCTGGAGCAATCAATGAACCACCCGCAAGCCCCCTCTTGCGACGACAACATCAAGCCCTCGCTGCTGCGCCGCATTCCACTGGCGCTCGGCGCCTTGCACCATCGGCAGCATGCCAAGGCCGGGATGACTCGCGCGATGGGTGCAGGCATCGCGAGTCCGATGACGGACCTCGATGCGAAGGCGCGCCAGGAGCGGATGGACCAGGCTTACGCGTTTGGGTTCGCCCGCCCATAGGTCCTTGCACCTTACCGAGCACATGAGATAGCAATTTGGAATCGTGGTTTTAAACAGAGTAACGCCAGACTTAAACAAGCTGCAGGTTGGTCTAAATGTTGGTCCGGAAGTTGCAAAACGCATGATTGACAAATTGAGATGGCGTTTTTATGGAACGACATCCGTAGGTGTCTGGGCAATGCCCAGGGCCAGCTCATCTCCCGAATGGGCGTTTCGCGATTACTTCATCAAGGAGCCGACCTTAGATTGGCCAAGCGGGTACACGACGATTACGTATCTTGCACCTGTCCTAGTGAGGAAAATCGAGCTCCTTAACATGGAGACCAAGGAAGTCTTTGGCGAAATTCCGCTTATGTCACCTTGAGACGTCGCCAGCACGTTTTTTGAATCTCTCTGTGCGCCTTGTCTGGAACCACTTGCGGGCCCTTGCAGCGGGGCGCCCCATTGCGCCACGGCCTGGTTCGAATGCTCTCGCCCGCTTGCACCCGATGGGAGCTGCCAATCTCGAACGCGCACTCAGAACTCGGCGCACCTTGCCGCGCGCGAGGTCCTTCCGACAGGGTCCGTGTGGCGCTCAGCCGCGCGGGCGTTGGGGATCGTCTTCGTCAATGTTGGCGTCTGAGGCGCCATCGTTGCGGCGCGTGTTGGCCTGCGCCTCCCTCGCTGCGGCCAGGCTCTGGGCGACGAACGTCGCAAACGGCCTGATGTCGCTCTGGCCGCTTGCCGCGTTGAACGCCGCCATGTACCGGTCGCGTTCTTCAAGACGCAGCACCGTCCATGGGAACCCGCCGGAGGCCAGCATCGCGTTCATGACGAATCGCCCAAGACGACCGTTGCCGTCCATGTACGGATGAATGAAGACGAACATGAAGTGGCCCAAGACCGCGCGCACTCCTGCCGATGGCTCGTCGCGTAGCAGCTCGAAAAGCACGGGCATCATGACCCGCACCGCTTCACGCGGCGGTGGTACGTGCTGGGCGTTGCGAATGTAGACCTGATGGCCTCGGTAGCCCGCGAGGTCGCTTGGCGCGAGGAGTCCGGCTGTGACGCTCGGCGAGAACATTGCTCGGAACCAAGCGCCATGATCGCTTTTGAGGACGTCGCCAGCGTTCGCACCCGCGAAGATCTTTTGAATGGAGGCCTTGACTTCGTTGTGCGCTAGCCAGTAGCCGTGTGCCGCCATCCCATCTCTCGACTGCCGGTCCTGCTCATGGATGTCCTCGTTCCAGTCTCCGGCTGCCACGCGACGGATCAGTTCAGGCGTGACTCGATAGCCCTCGATGGACAGAGAGTGGTAGGCATCGGTGACGTAGACGTCTTCGATCGCCTTCATGAACGCGGGAACGTCCCTCGGAAGGTCCTGCTCCTCGCGCGGGAAGGTGTTGGCCACGTCGTCGCGCATGGACGCCCACATGAGCCGCAATCTGGAGACGTAGGGGGACTCGATGCGGTCGCCTGGCACGATTCGCGGCGGGGTCTCGAACGGGTTGGATTCGGTGACCTGGTTGCCCAAGGTGCGCATGAATCCGACGATATCGTCCGCAATCGCGTCTCGGCCCACAGCGCGGAAGGCGCCCGCGAGGCGGCCGGCAATTGTGCGGTGGTTTCCTTCTGCGAGCAGACGGCTGAGCTCCGACGCGTCGCTGATTGACAGCAATGCAACTTGCGCGTCCTGGGCGGAGGCTCTAAAGAAGTTCTCTGGCGCCTTCAGGAGTGCCTGTGCCAGCGTCATCGTGCGAATATTGCCGACGCTGTCGCGCCGGTCCGAGCCCGGAAAGTCTTTGGCCTGGTAGTCCATGAGGGAGAACCCGTTCGGCAAGGCAACCACGCTGTTCTTGCCCAGTGGCGCGTGAACGACGACCTGATTGGGCAGCAGGGTCGTGCCGGCGTGAAGTTTCAGCGAATAGTCCGCGGCAACGCACCAGTCCGCGCCGAACCTGGCGTTGCAATAGGCGGCGATAAAGTCCTTCATGCCCGCAATCCATGGCGTGGTGTCGCCGGCCTTCGCCGAAGGGTTGGCGGACATGTACCAGCCCTGGATCACTGGTTGGATATACCCGGCATGGAGCAACGCCTCACGGTCCGCGCGCGAGAATTGATTCGTGCTGAAGACGCTTAAGCCCTGTTGCTGCAAGGCGTGCAACGCCTCGAGGCCGGCGGCGAGTCGCCTCTGAGCAGGGGTGGCTGTTCGGCTGGCGGTCGCCTGATTCGTTGCCATGCTTCGCCCTCGTTACTTGGGTCCAGATCCAAAAGTCACCGGTGGCTAGGTTTCTCCGACAACCGGCAGCTAGGGTTTATTGTAACCAATAGCTAGGTTTCATTGTCTTCCGAGCGCTAGGTTTTTATGTAGCCGACAGCTAGGTTTTGTTGTTCACTCCATGCGATTCCGGCTCGACGGCTCTCGGCTGGCTGATCGATGCAGAGATCTCGGTTGAACGGTACGAGGCACCGTTTGCGCGGCGAGCAGGCGCAGAAGAATCATCCCGACGGCTTCTTCTTGCTTTGTCGGAAGGCTTACTTCGTAGAGTCGGCGGGGAATGCTTACACGACGATCTTGCAGCTCCCCGGCCGGGAGCTGTACCTGGCATCGCTGTGGTACGGCGCCACCCCTGACCGATTGGTACAGCAATGCACCGACGGCGTCCAATTCGGCGACCCAGAGTTTGGCGAGGACAATTGCATGATCTCCATCGCAGTGAACGCGTTGGATGAGGGATTGATTGTTTCGGAGGACGCCAGTCCGCACATGCGCTATGTCGAAGTTGGATCGGGTTTGCGGATGCCTTTCGTGAAGGAAGAGAACCTGTTCGACCTTGGAATCGTCCTGGCTTGAAGTTGAAGAGCATGCGACTGGCTCAACTCCGCTAAGCGACGCGCGTGATAGTGACGTTTATCTCGCCGCGATTGTTCCAGTACGCAAACCAGGCATCGTTGGCGAATAGGTGCAGCTCTTCATCGCGGCTGCCGCCCTGCCCTTCATAGGTCCACTGAAGGTGCTTCCCAACTGGGAAAAGGTGTTCACCGGATCGTCCCACCGAACCGATCAGCTGGAACCACCTTCCCGACTCACAGCGCAAGGCCCAACTCACCATTGACTGCACGAAAGTGGGTCTATCCCGCCCATCGGCATCAGAGTCGAGCTTCCAGTCCTGCCAGTGGCTCTTGTCAGCGACGATCACGTATTTCGCACCACGCTTGAGGACCACGCCGGTCGGAACGTAGCGGGAGGCGCTCGGCACGCACACGCTAGTGGACTGACCGATGGCTAGCTGCGCAGCGTGGTGCTTGCGTGCGCTCAACGCGTGCCCCCCATGCCTTGCACGCCGGTGGTGCGTTGAGCATCCAAACAAGCCAAGTCCACGGCGCTCATTGATCCGGTGCGTTGAAGTAGCAAGTCAGACCGTCCTCGTCACCCTTGATTCCGTAGATCTTCCGGTCAATCTGTCCGGCCTCCAGATCGCGTCGAGAGCGAAGGGTGCGACCGAACACGTTCAACATCTTCTTGGGCATCTTGTCTTGGACAAAGTACCCATGGCCACCGCCACCATCCCTTGTATTGGTGCAGCTGATGTAGCGCATGTACGGAACTCGAAGCCGATCGGGTGTAGGGTCTGTCCCGAGCTTCAACTGTGTGTCACCCGTCAGACCGTTGTCTGCGATGCTCGCTCCGGCCAAGACCGAGTCGCCGTCGTTGAATGTCACGAAGAGCTGGCTGTTGGGCCGGATCTTGGCGAGCCATTCGCGATGACCGACCGCCCGAACACACGGCGCCAGGAGTGCGACGTTCTGTGCTGTAGCGATCGACTCGGCCGCCCCCGATTCGTGAAGATCAACATAGTCCCCTCCGGTCGTTGGACGCAGATTCTCGGCGTCGTCTCCACCCCGGAGACCGCGGAGAACGTGGATTGACGAGATGGCCGACTGGGCTTAGGTCCACGGCATCTCCAGCGCGGTGGCCGAGCAACGCAAAGCGAGGCGTCAACCAGCAGATCCCATCAGATGGCCAAAAGCCACGACCAAAGTCCGGATGTACGGGAGCAATCTTTACCCGAGCACGCTGGAGCGATGACCGGCGAGTTGCTGGCGCGCATCGGACGCGGTCCGTCGGGACCCTCGCCCTAGGCGCCTGCTTCAGGGCCGCTCGCCTGCTGGCTGCTCTCGGTGCTCGGCGTGTCGGCGAGTAACTCTCGTGGTGTAAGGAGCGCACCTGCGGCGAAGATAGGCTGGATGTCTGCGCCTCTCACCGCTTCTTGGTTGTTCCTCCTCGCTTCCTTATCTGCTCCCTCGTGGTCGCAAGCCGTGAATCGAGGCCAGCTTGAAGCATCCGCGTCGATCCTGCTGCGTGACGTCGCTGCCGAGCTGTGCGGCAAGAGCGCCCGGCCCGCGGATGCTGACCTGGCTCAGCCGTCGCCGACGTCTCGAAGCCGCTTGAACGACGCAGAGTTGGTGTTCAAAAGCCTTGGCTATGGGCAGGCATCGATCAACGGGTTCGACACGCGCCTGCAAGGTCTGCCGGCCGGTCCGGAATGCCGCGCGCACGCGATCTCGGCGCTATGGCAACACTTCACCGCGTTGGGCCGCCCGAAGGCTGCTTCGGGCAGCGAGAGTGCTGGAGGTCCCGAGATGGTCGACTTGCCTGCAGTCGCCGAGCTTCCGCAGCTCCCCACAGCCACGGAACGGCAGAGGGCGTCTTCCACGCCGAGCAGGCCTCGGCGGCAAGGCTCCCAGCAACTGCCGAGCCTGAGCGTCGCGCCCCTTGTTGGACCCGAGGTAAGCAGGCCATCGGATGCTGCGCCGCCGCCGCCGCCGGCGCCGGCGCCGGCGCCCATGGCGGAGAGCGCGCCCGCCAGCGGACCAGTTGCCGCAGAAGGCGCGAGCGGCGGTGGAACTACGTCTGCACAGGTCCTAGCGGCGACCTCGGGCGCCCGGTTGCCGTTCGCTACGAGGCACCTGGGATGGGTCGCCGTGGGTCTGATGATGGTAATCGCCGCGCTCGGAGGCTGGTGGCTCCGGCGGGGGAGGAAGGTCACGAGTGCCGAGCTGGCGCGCCGGCGTCTGCGACCCACCTGAGCATCCAGGTACGACCTCAGGCGGAATGCGCGAGTGCGCGGCCACGCCGGTCACTTCTTCGGACGCGGCTTGATCGCCTTTGGCCTATCGCCTCCAAAGTCCTGGGCCTCCATCGGCAGGCCGGCGCGCGCGATTCGCATCGGCTCGGGCTCGCCAGAGATCGTGACGACAACCCTGGTCCAGCCGTCGGTCGCTCTCCCGAAGACTGCCGTCCCCTCGACGCCAGGGGTGCGCACCGCGCGCAGGATCCGCGCGTCGTTGACTTCGAAGTCCTCGGGGGCGTAGACGAAGGGGATGGTTTCGGTAGCGCTCATGGGGACCCTACAACCAGCCGGTGTTGAGACCATCTGTACGATTTTCCGGGCTCCATGTGACGCATGCTATGCGAAGTTCCCGGGCGCGGAATGTGGACGAATTCCGCCTCTAGCGCCGACGGGAAAAACATGGCAAGTTGGGGTGATCGTACTTTTCGTGATTGGTACGGTTTCACCGTTTTGATGAGGAGTGCCGGCCCCTTGCGATTGCGCGCGACGGGGCCTTGCTTCGCTGCTTCTTGCTCGGGTCTCAGCTCCTTGATCTCTCGTTCGATGCCGTACAACTGCCCGCTGAAGTCGATGGCCGTGGCGGCGATCGTGCTCTTGTTAGCGGCGTGCAGCTCCATGAATTCGCGGCGCGCGTGCGCCTTATGCGGAGCACAACACGCCCGCCGCAAGTTCATCCAGTCCTGCAGCGTGTGCAGATCCGTACTGGACATCTTCTTGTCGGCCGCCTCGAAGGGGTAGCAAAAAAGCTGCCCGAGGCCGGAACTGCTTGGACCCATTTCGGCTTCGCCGAGTCGACCAATGAAAGCAGCCCATGGATCGTCGTCGCGGTTCAAGTCGCCAAGGTGAGGACGGTGCCAAGATGACGATCATGAAGCAGAACCCCTTTTCCGGTTCTTGGCGCATCGTCTGGATGTCCGGCTGGGACCAGAACTACGTGGACATAGAAGTGCCCGGCCACATCATCTTCAGCGCAGACCGGTCCGGCAGCTTCCAGTTCGGACTGGTACAAGCACAGATGGACTGCAAGATCGACAAGCGGCAGGGCCAACGCATCGAGTTCACCTGGCACGGCTTCGACGAGGGCGATGAACTGACTGGGCGCGGGCATGCTGAGATCGTTGACGGCGAGTTGCACGGTCACCTCTACATCCACCTCGGCGACGATTCCGCGTTCCGCGCGGTCGGGGAAACGATGGCCAAGCGCAAGTCCGCCCGCAAGCGAACGGGCTGAGCCTACGCTGATGCAATCACATGAGCGAGTACCAATACTACGAATTCGCGGCCATCGACCGGCCGCTGACCCGCACCGAGATGGCCGAACTGCGCGCCGTCTCCACACGCGCGGAGATCACGCCTTCGGGCTTCGTCAACCACTACGAGTGGGGAGACCTGAAGGCCGATCCAGCCGAATGGATGCGTCGCTACTTCGATGCCTTCGTCTACACCGCCAACTGGTGCAGTTGCCGGCTGGCCTTGCGCGTGCCGCTGGCCACGTTCCGCAAAGCCGAACTGGCGCCCTTCTCTTCCCGGCATGCGCTGACAATCGAGACCAGCGACACGCACTGGATCATCGACTGGTCGCTCGACGAGAGCGAAAACTACGATCGCTTCGGCATGGAAGACGGAAGCGGCTGGATGCGGCGCCTGGCGCCGCTGCGCGATGAACTATTGCGCGGCGACCTGCGGCCGCTCTACCTCGGGTGGCTGGCCGGAGCCGCTGGCGGCGAACTCGCGGACGGCGCGCTGGAACCGGAAGTGCCGCCCAGCCTGTCGGCGTTGTCACCTCCTCAGCAGGCCTTGGTCGAATTCCTGGAAGTCGATCCCGACATGCTCGCGGCGGCGATGGCAGGCAGTGGATGCGCTTCTGAGGCTGATTCAGCGCAAGGCGATCGCATCGATGCGTGGCTGAGTGAATGGTCGCATGACGAGATGGCAAACATGTTGAAGCTGATCGCACAGGGCCGTGGGCACGAAGCGGAGCGCCAGGTCAGATCCCGCCACGCAGCTTGGCTGAAGGCACGACGCCCTTCGTCCGCATCTTCCGCATCGCGGCGCAGCGTGGGCCAACTGCGTGCACTCGCCCAATCGGCCTCTGGCGCTCGCTTGGAGCGCGAGACAAAGGAACGCGCGAAGCAGGAGACGAAGCACCGGCAGCAACGCGAAGCGGCCCTTCAGTTGTTGATGACCGATGTGGACAAGCGCTGGGCTGCCATCGACGCACAGGCACGGCGTGGTTCGGCATCGGGTTACGAGCATGCGGTGCGGACATTGGTCGACTTGGCGGAGGGCTATGCACTCACGTCTAGCCGCAAGGAGTTCGACCGCGCGCTGCGGCGCTTTCTGGTTCGTCATGCAACGCGTGGCGCATTGTTGCGCCGTCTGACCGAAGCAGGTCTGTGGTCAGGATGAATTCGTCATGACTGCACACAGCGGCGACGAACTCGCGCGGTTGCGCGCCGAGAACGCTCGGCTGGCCGGGCTGCTCGAGGCCCATGGCATAGCCTGGCGCGTGCCCGAAGCCGCGGCCGCGCCGGCTGCGATGATGCCGCTGACGATAGACGAGAAAGTCGCGCTCTTTCGCCGGCTGTTCCGAGGACGCACCGATGTCTATCCCGTGCGCTGGGAGAGCAAGGCGGGTAAGACAGGCTACTCGCCAGCGTGCGTCGATGAATGGCGTGTGGGCGTATGCGAGAAGCCCCGCATCAAATGCTCGGATTGCGGCCATCGACTGCTGATGCCTTTGGTCGACCAGACCATCTACGACCACCTCGCCGGTCGTCATACCGTCGGCGTTTATCCGCTACTGGCAGACGACGACTGCCACTTCCTTGCCGTGGACTTCGACGATGCCGATTGGCGCAGCGATGCCCAGGCCTTCATTCAATCCTGCCGTGAATTGGGCGTGCCGGCCGCGCTGGAAATCTCGCGCTCCGGCAACGGCGCCCATGCGTGGGTGTTCTTCTCATCGAAGGTCGCGGCGCGGGATGCACGACGGCTTGGAACCTCCCTCATCAGCCATACCTGTGCCCGCACCCGGCAACTGAAGCTCTCGTCCTATGACCGCCTGTTCCCGAACCAGGACACGATGCCGAAGGGTGGATTCGGCAACCTGATTGCCCTGCCTTTGCAGAAGGCATCTCGCGAGCGCGGTGGCAGCGTGTTCGTGGACGATACGCTGCAGCCCCACGTGGACCAATGGGCCTTCCTCGCATCGGTGCAGCCGATGGCACCGCACGACATCGAGCCAACGATCCTGCGCGCCACCGGAGGCTCGCATCCGCTCGACGTCACCTTCATCACCGAGGAAGAACAACACGAGCCGTGGACGCGCAAAGGACCTGCCAAGCAGCGCCTGCCCGGCGCCATGCCTGCATCTCTGACCGTGACTCTGGCCAACCTGCTGTATTTCGGCAAGGCATCCCTGCCTCAAGCGCTTGCGAACCGCCTGATCCGCTTGGCCGCGTTCCAGAACCCAGAGTTCTACAAGGCGCAGGCGATGCGCCTGTCGGTATGGAATGAGCCGCGCGTGATCGGCTGCGCCGAGAATTTCCCGAACCACATCGCCCTGCCGCGAGGCTGCCTGGATGCCGTCCGGGGGCTTTTGCGCGAGAACGGCATTCGCTGCGAGTTGCAGGATGAGCGATTCAGCGGTGAACCGCTGGAGGTGAGCTTCGCCGGCACGCTACGGTCGGACCAAGAGGAAGCAGTCGCGGCGATGCTTCGTCACGACACCGGCATCCTGTGCGCGCCAACAGCGTTTGGCAAGACGGTCACAGCGGCGGCGTTGATCGCACGGCGGGGCGTGAACACGCTGGTGCTGGTGCACCGTACCGAACTCCTCAAGCAATGGCAGGAGCGGCTTCAGGCTTTCCTGGGCGTTGGCAAAGGCGTGATCGGCACCATCGGAGGCGGTAAGGCCAAGCCTACGGGCCGGATCGACATCGCGTTGATGCAGTCATTGTCTCGGCAGGGGGAAACCAACGAGATTGTCGAGAACTACGGCCAGGTCATTGCCGACGAATGCCACCACCTGTCGGCGTTTTCGTTCGAAGCCATCATGAAGCGAACGCGGGCGAGGTACGTGCTCGGGCTCACCGCTACGCCGATCCGACGCGACGGGCGACAGCCGATCATCTTCATGCAGTGTGGCCCCACGCGACACACAGCTGCACGCCCGACGGGAGCCCCGCAAACCCTGGAGGCAATCCCCCGCTATTTGTCAGCGCACATCGAACTTGCCGCCGACGCCGGCATACAGGACGTGTTCCGGCACGTTGCCAACGACGCCAGCCGTACCGAAGCCATCGCAGATGAGATCGCGAGCGCTTTCGAGCAGGGGCACAAGGTGCTGGTACTGACCGAACGGACCGACCACCTCGACGCCATCGGCACTACCTTGGCAGGCCGCGTGCCAACGCTGTTCACGCTGCACGGCCGCATGTCAAAGAAACAGCGCGTTGCACTGATCGGTGCACTGGATGCTCTGCCGCCTGATGCGCCGCGCGTGCTGCTGTCCACCGGCAAACTGGTCGGCGAAGGCTTTGACCATCCACCGTTGGACACGCTGGTGCTGGCCATGCCCATCTCGTGGAAAGGTACGTTGCAGCAGTACGCCGGACGCCTACACCGCGAACATGCTGAGAAGTCCCGCGTGCGCATCATCGACTTCATCGATGCCGGACACCCGGCCTTGCTGCGCATGTGGGACAAGCGCCAGCGCGGCTACCAAACCATGGGTTATCGGATCCCCTCAGCAGGCGTCGACGCCCAACTGGCCTTTGACGAGCAGCAGCGGGATGGTGTTCAAGACTCTCCCCACGCCAGTGCGGTGTCATCGCTTGCAGGCAAGACAATATCGGCATGAAGCAGCAGGAGCTTGGCCTCAATCTGAGCACGCGGCGCACACGCAGGCTCCGTCGCAACAAGCCGCCGAAGGCGTGGGAAGGCGCGACGGCAGTCGCCGCTCAAAAGGCCAGCGAGTGGAACTGCTGGCCGCAGACGTGGTTGGTCCCCAACCTCGCGCCCGACAAGGGCGCGGTCTTCCGCGAAGCCGCACGCCTGCTGAGGGCCGGGCGCCGGCTGACGCTGGCCGACATCGTGACCGATGTGCATATCCCTGAGGGAATCCCCTGCACCCCGTTGACGCGGTCAGCGTGAATGTATATACTGTTTGTATATACGCAGGAGACCCGATGACTTACGCCCGTGTTTTCCAGTCCGGCAACAGCCAGGCTGTGCGCTTGCCGAAGGAGTTTCGATTCACAGCCGAGCAGGTGGAGATCTTCCGCCAAGGCAACGACATCGTTTTGCGTGAGCGGCCCGCCAGTGCAGCCGCCATCTTTGACGCCCTCGTCGGCATGCCTGCCGACTTCATGACCGATGGCCGCAGCGACAGCCCTCCCCAGGAGCGGGAGTTGTTCTGAATGGCCATTGGCTATCTTCTCGACACCAACATCTGCATCTACATCGCGAAGCACAATCCGGCCACCGTTCGAGCGCGCTTTGAGCAACTGAGCGCCGACGTCCTGGCCATGTCGGTCATTACGCTGGGCGAACTGCAACACGGCGCGGAAAAAAGCCAAGCCCGTTCCAAGGCCCTGGCTGCGCTGCAGCAGCTGCAGAGCGCCATCCAGGTCGAACCACTCACACAGGCGGTGGGCCAGCACTACGGCCAGATCCGCAGCGTCCTTGAGCGCAAAGGCCAGTCCATCGGCAACAACGACCTTTGGATCGCCGCCCACGCCCGTGCCGAAGGCTGGGTGCTGGTCACCAACAACGAGCGTGAGTTCAGCCGAGTCGACGACCTGGCTGTTGAGAACTGGGTTTGATGAGCCATCGAAATCAGCCGAAGATTTCGACAATCTTATGTCCAATATTTTGGACATTACAGGCGCTACGAGAGACGGAAACCGAACTGATGTGTCAAAGATGGAAGGGTGCGAACCCATGATCTGTAAAATGTCCAAAATAACAGACACTTGTCGCGCTTATGAATCTCACTCAGATAGGCCATGCCGTGCGAGCTCGCCGCGAGGCGTTGGGGCTCACGCAGGCGCAGCTCGCGCAACTGAGCGGACTGTCGCGCCAGACGCTGGTCGGGCTGGAGAATGGGACGTTGAGCGACTTAGGCTTTCAGCGAGTCGCCCAAGTGCTTTCGGTACTGGGCTTGGACGTATCCGGGCCGACAACAGCGGCGCGCGAGAAGAAACGCGGCCTTTGGATGGCTGCCAAAACGGCCAGCGTCAGCTATTCCAGCGAACTGGCGCCTGAAACCTTGGGCCACGCACTGGCTAGCGGCGATGTTCCCGAACCCTACGTGGCACACCTGACTCACCTGTTGGATGAAGCGCCATTGCCGATCATCGTGATGGCAGTCGAAGAAGCGGCTTCTCGTGAACACGTACTGCCGCGACAAGTCTGGCGCAACGTGGCGAAGCTCGCGAAGTCGCTGGCGGTGCACCGCCAGGGGCTGCCGGCGTGATGACGAAGAGCCTTCCTCGAGGTCCGTGGGAGGTACCCACGGGCGTTGGCGCTCATCGACGACATTCAAAAGCATGGTGGGCTCGCTGACCCGTTTTGGACGCTTGGCGGTGGCACGGTCCTGATGTTCCGATACGAGCATCGTCTCAGCAAGGACATCGACATTTTTGTTCCCGACCCGCAGTACCTCGGTTTCGTGACGCCTCGCCTGAGCGACACGGCCGCTGAACTAACGAACGACTACACGGAGCTGCCTGGCTCGTTTGTGAAGCTCCAGTTCGAGGAGGGCGAAATCGACTTCGTCGCCGCACCGAATCTTCTCGACCAGGCCTGGGAAATCTGGGAGATTGCAGGACGCAGCATAAGGGTTGAAACGGCAGCAGAAATCATCGCAAAGAAGATATATCACCGGGGTAATCGTGCCACTGCGCGCGACCTTTTCGATCTTTCGTTGGTGATCGAACGAGAGCCGCAACAGTTGAGGCGAGCGGCCACGTTCCTTCTGCGCCACCGGCAAACCTTCCTTGACCAACTTGAGCAGCCCCGGCCCGGCTTGATTGCAGGTTTCGAGGCAATTGCCGCGCTCTCATACCGCCCGACATTTGACCACTGCGTCTCGGTGGCGCGTGAGTTTTTGACGAGCCTTCGGGATTGAGACCCTCACCGGCAAAGTCATGGGAAGAACAGACAGCCGACAGGCCGAGCTCATGCCAGCCGCAGCCTCGATCGCGTGAAGTTGGGCGGCCATCGAGCGGTCATAGAAGAACATACAAAAACAATATGCCTTATGTGAAATGACGGCGGATGGCTGAAGGCGGGCCGCTTCATGGCAAATTACCCAACGCCTTGTGCCTCAACTCTGCAACGACCTCGCGCGTCATGACGCGCCCCTGGCCCGAGCTCAACCCCTCTTCGATTCGCTCGCGAAAGCGCCTCTTTGCCTGCTCCTCCTGATCCCTGCGGATCAACTCACGGCGGTACTGATTTGTTTGCATAGTGACCCAGGAGAACACGCTGAGCACCGCTCGTTCGTGACTTACACGAGCACCCTGACGCGTGAGGCGCTTGAGGATCTGCTGCGTCCCGAAGACTTTCTCGTCGAGTCCGCTCTGCAGCGTGCTCTGAGGCAGCTATGGTAGGCGCATGCATGCGATATTGTAGTAGGATGTGTACATCCGACCACTCTTCTCGTGCCACCGCTCCAGATCTCCCATGTCTACCACCATGACTGTTCGACTTGACGACGAAGTCAAGGATCGTCTCGACCATCTGGCCGAAGCGACGCAGCGCAGCAAATCGTTCTTGGCAGCCGAAGCGATTCGTGCCTATGTTGAAAACAACGAATGGCAGATCGGCGAAGTCCAGGCTGCGCTGAAGGAAGCTGACGCTGGCGATTTCGCCAGCGACAAGGAGGTCGCGGCCTTCGCAAGAAAATGGAAGGTGAATGCGGGTTAGGTGGCTGCGTAAGGCGCTGCTCAATTTGGACGAAGAGGCCGCGTACATCGCCACCGACGATGCGGCTGCGGCGCGACTGGTCGTCGGGCGCATTCTCGACTCTGTGGCCCAGCTCGCTCATCAGCCTGGCCTTGGCCGCCCTGGGCGTATGCCCGGGACCCGTGAATTGATCGTGCCAAAAACGCGTTACATCGTGCCCTATCGCGTGGGCGGAGACGCGGTCGAGATTCTGCGCGTCTTTCATACATCTCGCCGTCTGCCACAGCGTTGGTAGATAGCGCGGCACGGAGTCTGATCTCTGGCACGCCGTAAAAAAACGGAATCGAGCGCTCGCGCCGTACCCCAGACCCAGGAACTGGGACGGCAGACTTTGCGACATTTCTAGTTAGCCAAAACGCGACATTACTATTCAGCCGCTACATTCGGAGCCTTGGCAAGATTGATTGTGTTAAATGACGCCATCTGCTCGCAGCAGAGGCCGGTGTCAAGGTGAACTGCAGCGCCCCCTTCGCCTTCAGGTGATCCACCAACGCGTCGTGCATGCCTGCAAGCGCCATGCCCACCTCCATCAATAGAAGCCACGAGTATGAGCATTCGCCAGCACATTGAGCGTCCGCTTCGAGCTGCGGACTACCGCTACTAGGCCGCCAGTGGCACCACGCTGTTGCCCTAAAGTCTTGGATCAGTGCTTTAAACAAACTTGTGGAGTTCATCCTGGATCTGCGCGATCTCCAGTACTTTGAAGTTATTGCCGAGCTCGAGCACATGGGGCGCGCGGCCGAACGGCTGCACCGGACGCAACCCGCGTTGACAAGCTGCGTACGGCGGCTGGAAGAGGCGTGCGGCGCCCTGCTCTTCGAGAAAACAGGCCGCGGCATCCGCCTGACCAGTGCGGGGAAGGCGCTTCTCAAGTGGGCCCAGCGCACACGCTTCGACGTGGAAAGCGCGCGCCGCGAGATCGGCGACATCGGCAGAGGCCTGACTGGAAACATCAAGATCGGCATCGTGCCGACGGCCGCGCAGTTCCTTTTGCCGCCAGCCGCGCGCGACCTGATGCGCGAGGCACCCGAAGTCACTTTGCGGACCACCGTGGCGCTGGTTGACATCCTGAAGCCGCTGCTGCGCGCCGGTGATATCGATCTGATGGTCGGCACCGAGGGCTCTACTGAACCGGGGTTCGCTTCGCAGAACCTGGCCGAGGACGTGATCGTGGTCGCCGCCGCCGACACGCACGCGATCTTCGACAAGCCGAAGCCGGCCCTGAAGGACCTGGCGGGCTATCGATGGGTGCTTCAGCCCCCTGGGGCACCGACGCGGGACTGGCTCGACCAGACCTTCGATCGCCATCGAGTTCCCCGGCCCGTGGTGCAGGTCGAAAGCACGATGCTGCTGATGCTGCCGACGCTGATCGGTGAGACCGGCCTGCTGAGCTTCATCTCGCGTCTTCACCTGCAGGCCGGGCGTTCCGGCGCGGCGTTGCGCGAAGTGAAGCTGCCGGCCACGACCATGCGCCGGCGCATGGTCGTGACCTATCGCGACAGCGGCTACATCTCCCCGGCAGCACAACGGCTGATCCTTCTGTTGGCGAAATATGCCGATTCGCCACCGAGGTAATACCCAAAGTCAAATCTATCGATCTTCAAAAAGTATCGATTGGACTGAATAAGCCCCACGCCGAATACTTGCCTCCACTGAACGCACCGCCCGCAATCGAGCAGGGTGGGCTAAACAGGAGACAAGTTCATGCAACATCGTGCCCTCGCCGCCGCGGCTTCGCGCCGCCTCATCGGCGTCGCCGCCACCACGCTCGTTGCCGGTGCGACGCTCATGGCCCACGCAACGGCGTCCGCACAGGCCTATCCATCGCGCCCGATCAAGCTGATCGTTCCCTTTCCGGCCGGCGGCGGCACCGACCTGATTGCGCGTGAAGTTGCCAACAAGGTGGCCGTCGCCAACGGATGGTCGATCGTCATCGACAACAAGCCCGGCTCCGGCGGCAACTTGGGAGTGGATGCCACGGCCAAGGCTCCGGCCGACGGCTACACACTGGTGCTGGGCCAGACCAGCAACCTGGCCATCAACCCCACGCTTTACGCCAAGCTGCCTTACAACCCGGAGAAGGACCTGACTCCGATTGTCGAGGTTGCAAGTGCGCCGCTCGTCCTCGTGGTGGCGGCGGACTCGCCGTACAAGACGCTCGCCGATGTCGTGACCGCTGCCAAGGCCAAGCCCGACTCGCTGAATTACGCCAGTTCCGGCAGCGGCACGGTGGCGCATCTCGCGACCGAGTTGTTCCAGAAGACGGCAGCAGTCAAGTTCACGCACGTTCCGTACAAGGGCGCTGCGCAAGGTTCGACCGACCTGATTGGCGGCCAGATCCAGATGTATATGTCGTCGGTGCCTACGCTGATCGGTTACGTCAAAAACGGGAAGATGCGCGCCATCGCCGTGACCTCGCCCAAGCGCACTGCCGACCTGCCGTCGGTGCCCACCATTGCGGAATCCGGCTTCAAGGGTTTTGAAGCCGTCACCTGGTTCGGCGTTGCCGGGCCGGCGGGCTTGTCGAAGGACGTGGTCGCCAAGCTGAACGGCGCATTCAACAAGGCGCTACAGGATCCGGAAGTCAAGAAGAAGCTAGCCAGCCATGGCGCCGATGCGCTCGGTGGAACTCCTGAGCAGTTCGCCAAGCTGATCCACGACGACATCGGCCGCTGGGGCAAGATCGTCAAAGAGTCCGGAGCCAAGGTCGACTGACGCATTCAGCAGCAGAGCGAGCGAGCGATGCAGACGTTGGACAAGGAGAAGGCGGTCGCGCCTTTCTCTTCGGGGCAGGGCCGCACGAACGTCGAGGTGCCGGCGGGCGCCTGCGATTGCCATGTGCATGTGTACGACGCCCGCTTTGCGCCCGTGCCGGGCGCGCGCCTCCTGCCGCCTGATGCGAGCGTCGACGATTACCGGCAACTGCAGCAGCGCACCGGGACCGACCGCGTGGTGTTCGTCACGCCATCGACCTACGGCACCGACAACCGGCCGATGTGCGAGGCGCTTGTTGCCTACGGCGAGGGCGCGCGGGGAATCGCCGTTGTCGACGAGCAGATACGCGATGCCGAGCTTGAAGCGTTGCATGCCAAAGGCGTACGTGGCGTCCGCCTCAATCTCTCGCTGGGTGTCACGAACTCAGCGCAGCAGATCGACGTGTTGGCCGCGCGTGTCGCGCCCTACGGATGGCATCTGCAATTGCTGGCAGCTCCGGACACGCTCGCTGCCCTCGAGGCCCGCCTTCTGCAACTCCCGGTTCCTGTGGTCTTCGATCACATGGGCCGCATCGCACCATCGCTGGCGCAACGACATGCAGCCCACCGATTGATTCTTCGCCTGATCGACTCAGGTCGCGCCTGGGTCAAGTTGTCGGGCGGCTACATCGTGAGCGAAGAAGGCCCGCCGGCCTACACCGACATCGCGCTGCTGGCGCGGGGCTACCTGCTGGCCGCACCCGAACGCGTGGTGTGGGGAAGTGACTGGCCCCATGCGTCTGCCACTGCGGGTCACCAGCCCCTGCCCGACGACGCGCAGCAAATGGACCTGCTCGCGCAATGGGCTGGCGATTCGACCGCCCTGCGGCGCGTGCTGGTCGACAACCCGGCCGCGCTCTACGACTACCAAACCTGATTCTTGACAAGGACAGCCATGACCAAGCTTGACCGGCGCACCGCCCTGACGATAGCCATTTCGCTTCTTGGGCTTGCTGCCATGCCCTCCACGGCGCAGGTCACCTGGCCGACCGGGAAACCCATCACCTGGGTCGTGCCCTACCCCCCGGGTGGCACCACCGACATTCTGGGCCGCGCCATTGCACTGCGGTTGGGCAACTCGCTCGGCGCCACGGTGATCGTCGACAACAAGGCTGGTGCCACCGGCACGATCGGCTCAGCGTCCGTCGCCAAGGCGGCACCGGACGGCTACACCTTGCTAGGCACATCGATTGGCCCTCTGGCCATCGTGCCGAGCCTCATGCCGAAGATGCAGTACGACCCGGTCAAAGCATTCGAGCCAGTTGTTCTGATCGGCACGATCCCCCATGTCCTCATCGTCGGCGCGGCCCAGCCCTTTCGCACGGTGGCCGAACTCGCCGCGGAGGCGAAGGCCCATCCGGAAGCGGTTTCGTTCGCCTCCGGTGGCAAAGGCACGATCCTCCAGATGCAGGGCGAACTGCTGCGCTTGCAAACCGGCACCCGAATGACTCATGTGCCCTACAAGGGCGATACCCCGGCCATCCAGGACGTGCTGGCCGGCCATGCGACCTTCATGTTTGCGCCGGTGGCTGCGGCGCTGCCGCACATCCAGAGCGGCCGGCTGCACGCGCTGGCCGTGACCTCTGCGGTCCGGCTGAAATCCATGCCCGAGGTGCCCACGATGGGTCAGGCCGGCTTCAAGGATTTCGTGGTGGAGCAGTGGCAGGCAGCCTACGCGCCGGCCGGCACGCCTTCGGCCGTGGTGCAGCGGCTGAACCAGGAGATCGTGCGCATCCTCAAGGACGCCGAGGTCGTCGCCATGGCGGACAAGCTCGGCGTCACGCTTGTGGGCAGCACGCCGCAGCAACTGGCAGAAACCCAGAAAGCAGACCTTGCCAAGTGGGCCAAGGTCATCAAGGACGCTGACCTCAGGGCCGACTGACCCACTTCCATTCCTCCTCTTACATCCGAAAGAATCCCATGCCTTCCAATCTTCCCGACATCATTCGCGACTTCGAACGCGTGCCTGCGCACATCGTGGCGCAGGCCGCTGAATTGCAGCCGGCCATCCTGGCCGATGTGGCCGGCCGCCGCGGCGCCGTGGATGGCCGCATCAAGGCTCTTCGTCCGCGCATGAAGCTCGCCGGCACCGCTTTGACCGTCGAAGTGCGGCCGGGTGACAACCTGATGATTCACGCCGCCATTGCAATGGCCAAGCCAGGCGACGTTCTCGTCATCGACGGCAAGGGTGACCAGACCTCGGCGCTGATGGGCACCATCATGATGACGGCCTGCAAGCAACTGGGCATCGCCGGCGTGGTGATGGATGGCGCCTGTCGCGACAGCATCGAGATCGACGAAATGGACTACCCGGTGTTCAGCGTCGGCACCAACCCGAACGGTCCTACCAAGAACATCGGCGGCCGCATTGGCCATCCGATTTCCATCGGCGGTGTGACCGTGCACGCCGGCGACTTCGTGATCGCCGATGGCGATGGCGTCGTGGTGGTCGAGCGCGAGAAGATCGAAGGGCTGTTGCCGCTCGCGGCCAAAAAGGTGAAGGATGAAGCCGCACGCATCTGCGCCATCAAAACTGGCGATACCGCTGCGAAATGGCTGAACGCTGCTCTCCGAACAGCCGGTGTGCTCAAGGAAGGGGAGGCGCTGTGAGCACGATCCTCGTCACGGGTGCTGACCTCGCGCCGCAGGCGCTCGCGCTGCTAGTGGGTCACGATGTCA
The DNA here is from genome assembly GCF_964253985.1 of Variovorax sp. LjRoot290. NCBI lineage: Bacteria > Pseudomonadati > Pseudomonadota > Betaproteobacteria > Burkholderiales > Comamonadaceae > Variovorax > Variovorax sp. LjRoot290. Next base: position 838,895 of record NZ_CAXURW020000002.1, read on the forward strand.
TCTATGCCGGCAAGACGCCGACCGAAGACGACCTGGTGGCACTTTGCCGTGCGCATGATCCGGTGGCCATCATCGTGCGCTACGGCAAGGTCGGCAGCGTCGTGATGGACGCAGCGCCGTCGCTGCGCGTGATCTCCAAGCACGGCAGCGGCACCGATACCATCGACAAGGTGGCGGCGCAGGCCCGCGGCATCGACGTGGTCGCGGCAGCCGGTGCCAATGCCGCTGCAGTGGCCGAGCAGGCACTGGCCCTCTTGCTGGCGTGCGCCAAGTCGGTGGTGGCCCTGGATGCACGCATGCACGCCGGTCATTGGGACAAAGCCACGCACAAGAGCCTCGAGCTCGGTGGCCGCACCATCGGTCTGGTCGGCTTGGGCGCGATCGGACTGCGCTTTGCGCGCATGGCCGATGCCCTCGGGATGCGCGTGATCGGGTTCGATCCATTTGCGAAAGACTTGCCAGCGTACGTGGAATGCGTCGACTTGCCGACGATCTGGCGCGAGTCCGATGCGATCTCGCTGCACTGCCCTCTGACAGAAGACAACCGCGGCCTGCTCAATGCCACCACGCTGGCCCAGTGCAAGCGCGGCGTCGTCCTGGTCAACACGGCGCGCGGCGGGTTGATCGACGAGGCCGCGCTGCTGAGCGCAGTACGTTCCGGTCAGGTTGCAATGGCCGGTCTCGACAGCTTCGCGGTAGAGCCGATGACTGCCGGCCATCCGTTCCAGGGTGAAAAGAACTTCGTACTGAGTCCCCACATTGGTGGCGTGACCAGCGATGCCTACGTGAACATGGGCGTCGGCGCCGCCAGGAATGTGTTGCAGGTGCTGACACGCCAGCCAGCCACGACCTGATGGCCCAGTGATGCAGAACAAGAAGGAGACATCCGTGAAACGATACTTCGCCATCGCATGGCTGATGGGAACGACTGGTCTGTTCGTCACGCTGTCCGCCCAGGCGCAGTCGACCTGGCCAGCCAAGCCAGTGCACGTCCTCGTCGGTTTCTCGGCGGGTGGGCCGACCGATGTCGTCGCGCGTGTATTCGCCGACTATGCCTCTCGCACGCTGGGCCAGCCTTTCGTGGTGGACAACAAGCCCGGCGCCAATACCATCCTGGCGGCCGAGGCGGTGGCGTCTGCGCCAGCGGACGGCTACACGCTCCTGCTCGGTGCAACCAACCACACGATGATTCCCGCGCTTTACAGCCAGCGGGTGAAGTTCGACGCTGTGCGCTCTTTTGCGCCGGTGTGCTCGCTGGCCGTCAGCCCGATGGTGCTGGTCGTCGGCCCATCGATGCCGGTCAAGACGCTTGGAGACTTCCTGAAGGAGGTCAAGGCCGCCCCCGGCAAGCGCACCTACGGCACGCCGGGCAGCGGCAGTTCCGGCCATTTTGCAAGTGAGCAGTTCACGCGGCTGACCGGAACCTCGATGAATCACATCCCCTACAAGGGCGCGGCCCAAGCCACGACCGACATGATCGGCGGGCAGGTGGACAGCTCTTTTGCCACGCTGGGGTCGGTGCTGCCTCAGGTGCAGGCAGGCAAGCTGAACGCGCTGGCCGTCGCCGCGCCCAAACGTTCTGCGCTGCTGCCGAACGTGCCGACTTTCGAGGAGGCCGGCGTGAAAGGGTATTCCGCCGATGCGTGGTATGGCCTGCTCGCGCCCGCGAACACGCCGGCAGCGACCTTGGCGGTGCTGCGTCGGGTTGCGACCGAGTTCGCCCAGTCACCTGCCACGGCAGAGAAGTTCAGGCTCCTGGGTATGGAAGCGCAGAGTACCTGCGCTGAAGCCTTCGGCACGCAACTGACGCGCGAGGTGAAGGCTTACGGTGAGCTGGCCCGTGCGCTTGACCTCAAACCTGAATGAGCGCTCGCCGTACGCCAGATTCCCGTCCGACATTCTTCGAGAACCAACCCATGAAAACCTTGATCCGTCGCGTGCTCGCTGCATGCCTCTTTGTCGCCGCTTCCGCACAGGCGGCGTTTCCGGACCGACCAATCACGCTAGTCGTGCCCTACGCACCCGGAGGCTCGGCTGATGCGCTGGCGCGCGTGCTCGCGGTGCGCATGGGCGCGAAGCTCGGCACCAGCGTGATTGTTGACAACCGCCCCGGGGCGAGTGGCACCATCGGCGCAAGCTATGCCGCCAAGGCGCCGGCCGATGGGTACACCATGCTCTACGACGCCACGCCCTATTCGATCAATCCGCACCTGTTTCCGCGCATGCCCTTCCCGAGCAACGCTCTGCAGCCGCTGTCGCTCGTCTCGCTGGCGCCGAACATCATCATCGTCAAGGCCGAGTCGCCGATCAAGGATGTGAAGGACCTGGTGGCCAAGGCCAAGGCGACACCCGGCAAGCTGAACTACGCCTCCGGCGGTAGCGGCACGGTGCAACGTCTGGCGGCAGAACTGCTGCGCCAGAAGCTCGATCTCGACATGGTGCATGTTGGCTACAAGAGCGGGGGTCCTGCCATCGTCGACGTGACCGGCGGTCAGGTCGACTTCATGTTCAGCACCATCGCGGCGTCATACCCGCTGGTCTCATCGGGCAAGCTGCGCGCGCTGGCCGTGTCGTCGCCCGAGCGTTCGAAGCGCCTGCCCGACGTGCCGACGGTGGCCGAATCGCTGGTGCCTGGCTATGAGGCATTCGAGTGGAATGGTTTGCTGCTGCCGGCCGGCACGCCCGAGCCCGTCGCTGCGAAGTTGCACAAGGCCCTGGTCGACGTGCTGAAGGAAGACGAGGTGAAGCAGCGTTTCACCGACGTCGGCGTGCAAGCCGTCGGGTCCACGCCAGCCGAGTTCGCCACTTTCCTGAAGAAGGAAGACGCGAAGTGGGCCGAAGTGATCCGCAAGGGCAACATCAAGCTCGACTGAATTGCCGATGGCTGCCCTCCCGCCCACGCGTCCCGTCCCGCATTCGGTTGGTCTTGAACGACCGTCGCGCGCGCTGCCCGCCGGTGCGTGCGACAGCCACATGCATATCTTCGATCCGCGGTTCACGCCGTCGCCGCACTGGAAGCGCCAGCCGCCCTGCGCAGAGGTGGCCGCCTACCGCCAGCTCCAGCAACGGCTCGGGACGTCGCGAACGGTGGTCGTCAACCCGTCGACCTACGGCACCGACAACGCCTGCATGCTCGACGCACTTGAGCAGCTTGGTGATGAAGCGCGTGGTGTTGCGGTGGTAGGCGTCGACGTGGATGACGCCGAACTCGAGCGACTCAACGCGCGCCGCGTATGTGGACTGCGCGTCAACTTCGTGACGGCGCAATCGTGGGGCACCACCACGGCGGAAATGCTGCGGACGCTTGCGCGCAGGGTCGCCCGCCTTGGCTGGCACATCCAGGTCTTCGTGCACCCCGAACAACTGGTTGAACTCACGCCGGTGCTCGAGGCGTTGCCAACCCCACTCGTGGTTGACCACATGGCCCGCATCGATCCCGCCGAAGGTCTGGACAGCGTCGCCTTCACCACGTTGCGTCGGCTGCTCGACCGGGGCAACACATGGGTGAAGCTGTCCGCTGTCTACATGCGCTCGCGCGAAGGCGCTCCCGCATACCGCGACGCCCAAGCGCTCGGGTGTGCATTGGTGCAGGCCGCACCGCAGCGCATGGTGTGGGGCAGCGACTGGCCGCATACCACCGAGGCATCAGGCTCCGTTGACGACGCAGACCTGGTCAATGTGCTGCGCGGCTGGTGTGGCGACGACGGGGTGATGGACCGTATCCTCATCGACAACCCGGCACGACTCTACGGCTTCGGCGGCGCCTGACCACACGCGGTCAAGCCTGCCTTCACTACTGCGCGGCATCGAAGCCGCGACGGAGATCCACGGTGTTCTTTCTGCAAGCTCCCCAAGTTCACGAGCTCGAGGTGTTCTCGCGAATGCCCGAAATCTTCCGGCGGCGCAAGACAAGCGCGTGGGCCGACGCCAACCGTGGCGGCCAGGTCACGGACTCGTTTCTCGAAGGACCGGTTTTCGATGACGCCGGAAACCTTTACGTAGCCGATATTCCCTTTGGGCGCATCTTCCGCATCGACCCCGCTGGTGCATGGACACAGGTGACCGAGTACGACGGCGAGCCCAACGGGATGAAGTTTCTGGATGCGCACTCCCTGCTCGTCACCGACTACAAGAACGGTCTTATGCGCATCGACGTGCGGGATGGCGCCGTCACACCGTATCTGCAGCGGCGCAATAGCGAAGGCTTCAAGGGCGTCAACGACTTGGTGCTCGACGAACAGGGGAACATCTACTTCACTGACCAGGGCCAGACCGGGTTGCACGACCCGACCGGGCGTCTTTACCGGTTGCGACCGGACGGCCAACTCGACCTGTTGCTGGCCAACGTGCCCAGCCCGAACGGCGTGGCACTGTCACCGGATGGCAAGCTGCTCTACCTCGCCGTAACACGCGGCAACTGTGTGTGGCGCGTGCCGCTTCTGACCGACGGGAGTGTGGCGAAGGTAAGTCAGTTCTTCACGTCGTACGGTCCGAGCGGCCCGGACGGCCTTGCCGTGGACGCACAGGGGCGCCTGCTGGTTGCGAACCCTGGACTTGGCTATGTCTGGGTGCTCAATGCGCGTGGCGAACCCGTGATCGTGTTGCGCGGCCCGACAGGTGCTTCGACGACGAATCTGGCCTTTGGCGGCAGTGGAAGGTCGACTGTTTTCATCACCGATTCGACGCATGGTCAGGTGCTTATGGCCGCGCTCGATTCCACAGGGCTTGTATTGCATCGCGGTCGCAACACCGATGGCTTTGCTTGATTCCTGGGCGATTTGATCAAGGCGCAGAGCCTGAGACGCGTTAGCTTCGCCCTGGCGCAGCACATCTTCAGGAGATAAGTTCTCCACCGTGCCGGTGGACAAGGCTGTGGAAAACGACGTGCACATCGCGGCAGACTGTTGTCACGCGGGCGTCACCATGCTCTGCCTGCAAAAGCGGCATCGCGCCCCCTGAAACTGAGACGGCCGCCGGCATCGAGGTGCCGCCCAATCTGGGCGGGTGCCGAAGCGACGTCTACCAGCGCCGGCCGACTGTCAGTCTGAAGCATGACGCATTCGTATGACGCCGGGATTAAGTGACGGTTCCAATGCGCAACGGCAGCGCACTGCCGTGCTCGATCAGCGGCGAGGCTGCAATGGAGCCGCTGGTGCTGCTCGCCGAGATCGTGCCGGCGGCGCAGTCCCTGACGCTCGGCTTGGTCCAAGAGGTCGTGGACGACGCCGGCCTGGGCGCGCGGGTGGCAGCGATCGGCGCGCATGCGTCGCAGTGGTCGCCGACCTCTGTAGCGATCACCAAGCGTGGTGGAAGGAGATGGGCGACGAGCTGTTCGCCAGGGCCGCCACTGCCGGCGCCTACCTGGGCGCCGTACCCTGATGGCGCACGCGGACGGCGTGCAGCCATCCTGGCTGCGGCTACGATTCGATTTTGATCCACAGGCTGCCATGCTTCCCCGCATTGACGAAGAAGTCACATTCCGCAAGCTGGAGATTCTTCTGGCCTTCATGGAGACCGGCAATCTCGCCCGCGCGGCCGAAAAGCTCGAGATCAGCGCCGTCAGCGTGCACCGCGCCTTGCATTCGCTGGAAACTGGGCTGCGCTGCGCGCTGTTCCGGCACGAAGGCCGCAACCTGCACCCGACTGAAGCCGCTCATGCGCTGGCGGAGGTGGCACGCGAGGTGCTTCGCACGATGTCCGCGGGCATCCGCGCTACGCGAGAAGTCGCCGGCTACTCGGCCGATCGGATCCGCATCGGCTCTCTTTATTCTCTGACGAGTCGCACGGTGCCGCAGCTGATCATGGGAATGAAACTGCGCAAGCCGGAATTGCACACCGAGCTCGTCCTCGGGTCCAATGCCGACCTGCTGCAGAAGCTTCGGGAAGGCGCGATCGATGCCGCCCTCATGGCGATCCCCGAAGATGCTTCCGACGTCGAATCGGAGCCGCTGTTCCAGGATGACATCCAGTTCGCCGCACCAGTGGACTCTCCTTATTCAGCGCAGAAGGAGATCGACCTGAGCGCCTGCGCCGGCGAGCGCTTCGTGAGCCTGAGTGAAGGCTTCGTCACCTACAGCGGTTTTATGGAGTCGTTTCGTGTGGCCGGCTTCACACCGAACGTGGTGATGAAGACGGGCGACATCTTCTCCCTGATGAACCTGGTAAGCGGGGGCGTCGGCTACACGCTGTTGCCGGGCCGTGTGCGCGGCGCCATGCCTCAGAAGGTGCAGTTGATCCCGTTGCAGACCAAGTACCTGATGCGCCAGACCATCGCGCTCAACTTTCTGCGCACTCGCGAACGCGATCCCAACCTGCTCGCGTTGCTGTCAGTGTGCCGCCTGGCGAAAGCGGAACTCGGCTGAACGGGAGCCATCGACTGGGCTCGGGTTAACCCTCGATCGTTTCAATTCGCGTAAGGATCGACGCGACAGCTTCATTGATCGTCCTGGAGGGGGTGCGTACCTTACGCACCCAGATGCACAGCCCGATGCGTCGAACCCCAAAACCCCCGGAGACGCGTTGATGAGTTCTCATTGGATTTCGATTTACGCACTGGTCGGCATGTTCGTGCTCGCCACCGTGCTGCCGATCAACATGGGCGTGATCGCCTTCGTCGGCGCCTTCCTGGTCGGCACGCTGGTAGCCGGCATGAACGCCAAGGCGATCATGGGCGGCTTCCCGGCCGACCTGTTTCTCACCCTGGTCGGCATCACCTACCTGTTTGCGCTGGCGCAGAACAACGGCACCATCGACTGGCTCGTCAAGCTGGCGGTGCGCGCGGTGCGCGGGCGCATCGCCGCCATTCCGTGGATCATGTTCTTCATCGCCGCGCTGCTCACGGCGGTGGGAGCGGTCAGCCCCGCGGCGGTGGCCATCATCGCGCCGATCGCGCTGGGTTTTGCCGCCAAGTACGGCATCAATCCACTGCTCATGGGGCTGATGGTCGTGCACGGCGCGCAAGGCGGCGGCTTCTCGCCGATCAGCATCTACGGCGGCATCACCAACAAGATCGTCGCCAAGGCCGGCTTGCCGCTCAACGAGATCGCGACGATGCTGGCGAGCCTCGGCGTCAACCTGTCCGTGTCGCTGCTGTTGTTCTTCCTCATGGGCGGCATGAAACTGCTGCGCCAGAAGGCCGACGTGACCGGCGCAGTGCCGGCAACGCGCCGCACGGCGCATGCGCAGGGCGGGGCGCAGGTGTTCGGCGATGCGGAGGCCGAATCGTTCGCCGAAGAGCGCCGCGTCGCGACTGCGGCTGGCGAGTCGCTCATGGACGCGGCGCCGGCGGTCCCGGCCGACCAGGGTTCGCGCCTCTACCAGATCGTCACCGTGCTGGGCCTGCTGGCGCTGGCCGTGCTGACCCTGTTCTTCAAGCAGGACATCGGCTTCGTCTCGATCACCATCGGCCTCTTGCTGACGCTGATGGCGCCCAACCTGCAGAAGCGCGCCCTGGGCCAGGTGTCGTGGCCGGAGATCATGCTGATCGTGGGTGTCAGCACCTACGTGGGCGTGATGGACAAGATGGGCACCATCGATTTCGTCGGCCACAGCGTGGCCGGCCTCACCTCGCCCATGGTGGCCGCATTGCTCTTGTGCTTCGTCGGCGCCGTGGTCTCGGCCTTCGCCTCGTCGACTGCGGTGCTGGGCTCGCTGATCCCGCTGGCGGTGCCGTTCCTGCAGGGCGATGCTGGCGTGAGCGCGGTCGGCTTCATCGCGGCGATGGCCGTGTCCTCGACCATCGTCGACGTCAGTCCGTTCTCGACCAATGGCGCGCTGGTGCTCGCCAACGCCAAGGGCGTGGACCGCGACGTGTTCTTCCGGCAGCTGATGGTGTACGGCGCCATCGTGACCCTGACGGCCCCCGTGGTGGTATGGCTGCTCTTCGTGGTGCTGTGAGACGGCGCCTCTCATTCGGCCGACATCATTCAACCCCATCGGACTCCCATGAACTCCAGATCCTGGACCTCCAAAGCCGACGACCGCGCCGCCCGGCTGGCGCGCGCGGCCTCTGCACTCGGAACTCGGCTCGCCGGCAAGCGCGTCGAAACGCAAGCGATCGCCACCCTGCTCGAAGCGGTGCTCTCGCCCGGCGACCGCGTCTGCCTCGAAGGCAACAACCAGAAACAGGCCGACTTCCTGGCGCAGGCGCTGGTGCAGGTCGATCCGCAGCGCGTCCATGGCCTGCACATGGTGCAGTCGGTACTGGCGCTGCCCGAACACCTCGACATCTTCGAGAACGGCGTGGCAGCCCGGCTGGACTTCAGCTTCTCAGGACCGCAAGGTGCGCGCCTGGCCAAGCTGGTGTCGGCCGGGCGCATCGAGATCGGCGCGATCCACACCTACCTCGAGTTGTTCGCGCGCTACTTCGTCGACCTGACGCCCAAGGTCGCGCTGGTGGCGGCGCAGGCGGCCGACGCCGAAGGCAATCTCTACACCGGTCCGAACACCGAAGACACGCCGGCCATCGTCGAGGCCACGGCGTTCTCGGGCGGCATCGTGATCGCCCAGGTCAACGAATGGGTGGACGGCAAGACCACGACGCTGCCGCGCATCGACATCCCGGCCGACTGGGTGAGCTTCGTCGTGAAGGCGCCGCGCCCCAATTTCATCGAACCGCTGTTCACGCGCGACCCGGCGCAGATCAGCGAGGTCCAGGTGCTGATGGCGATGATGGCGATCAAGGGCATCTATGCCGAGTACGGCGTGCAGCGCCTGAACCACGGCATCGGCTTCGACACCGCGGCCATCGAGCTGCTGCTGCCGACCTATGCCGAGTCTCTCGGCCTCAAGGGCAAGATCGGCAAGCACTGGGCGTTGAACCCGCATCCGGCACTGATCCCGGCGATTGAGGCCGGTTGGGTCGAATCGGTTCACTCCTTCGGCTCCGAGCTGGGCATGGAGGACTACATCCGCGCGCGCTCCGACGTGTTCTTCACCGGCCCGGACGGCAGCCTGCGCAGCAACCGGGCGTTCTGCCAGGCGGCGGGCCACTACGCCTGCGACATGTTCATCGGCTCGACCTTGCAGATCGACCTCGACGGCAACAGCTCCACCGCGACACTGGGCCGCATCGCAGGCTTCGGCGGTGCGCCCAACATGGGCGCCGATGCGCGCGGCCGGCGCCATGCCAGCCCGGCCTGGCTCAAGGCCGGGCGCGAGGCGCGTGCCGGACGCAGCGGCGCGGCCGGCACGCCGCGCGGACAGAAGCTGGTCGTGCAGATGGTCGAGACCTTCCGCGAGCACATGCAGCCGGCCTTCGTCGACAGGCTCGACGCCTGGACGCTGCAGGAGCAGGCCGGCATGGACCTGCCGCCGATCATGATCTACGGCGACGACGTGTCGCACATCCTCACCGAGGAAGGCATCGCCAACCTCCTGCTGTGCCGCAGCGACGCGGAGCGCGAGCAGGCGATCCGCGGCGTGGCCGGCTACACCGCGGTGGGCCTGGCGCGCGACCGGCGCGCAGTGGAGAACCTGCGCGACCGCGGCGTGATCCGCCGGCCGCAGGATCTGGGCATCGACCCCCGCCAGGCCACGCGCAACCTGCTGGCCGCACGCAGCATGCGCGACCTGGTGCGCGCCTCGGGCGGGCTGTACCAACCGCCCAAGCGCTTCAGAAACTGGTAGCAGGAGATCCGACCATGAGCGATGTTCCCGCAGGGCTCGAAACCCTGGACTTTTCCTTCCCCGGCGGCCGACCGGCCGGCACCTTCCCGCCCGTGCTGGTCGGCGTCGTCGGCTCCGGCAACCTCGAGGTGATGCTCGAGGCCGCCGACGGCAACGACTGCGCCGTGCGTGTCGAGACCTCGGCGCGCGGCTTCGGGCCGATCTGGCAGGCCGTGATGAACGACTTCCACGCGCGCCATCCGCTGGCCGGCGTGCGCGTCTCGATCAACGACATGGGCGCCACGCCCGCGGTGGTGAGCCTGCGGCTCGACCAGGCCGTAGCCGAGATCACCGGAGGCAAGCCATGATCAGCTATGCCGAATGCTCGGCGCGCGAGCGGCTTGCGTTGCTGCTCGACCCGGAAAGCTTTCACGAGTGGCTGCCGCCTGCCGAGCGGGTCACCAGCCCGCACCTGGCGCAGCTCGGCGTGCCATCGGCCTTCGACGACGGCGTGGCGATCGGCCGCGCGACGCTCGACGGCCACGAGGTCTTCGTGGCCGCGCAGGAAGGCGCGTTCATGGGCGGCGGCGTCGGCGAGGTCCACGGCGCCAAACTGGTCGGCCTGCTGCAGCGCGCCCTGCGCGACCGGCCGGCCGCGGTGCTGTTGCTGGCCGAATCGGGCGGCGTGCGATTGCATGAGGCCAACGCGGGGCTTATTGCGGTGTCGGAAGTCATGCGCGCACTGCTCGACGTGCGTGCCGCCGGCATCCCGGTGATCGTGCTGATCGGCGGCGCCAACGGCTGCTTCGGCGGCATGGGCATCGTGGCGCGCTGTGCCGACCACGTCGTGATGAGCGATGCCGGGCGCCTGGCGATGTCGGGGCCCGAGGTGATCGAGGCATCCCACGGCGTGGAGGAATTCGATTCGCGCGACCGTGCGCTGGTCTGGCGCACGACCGGCGGCAAGCACCGCTGGCTGACCGGTGACTGCGACGCGCTGGTCGAGGATGACGTCGCGGAATTCCGCGCGGCGGCTGTCGCGGCGATCGATGCGTCGAAGCCATTGACCCTCGCGGCGCTGGAGGAGGAGCACGCGTTGCTCACGGCGCGCCTGCACGCACTGCCCTCTGACACGGTCGGCCGCGATGAAGCGACGCTGCTCTGGAGCGCACTCGGCATCGCCGACGCGCAGCGGGTCCCGGAGCTTCCGGTGGAAGCCGTGCGCGCGCTGCGCGCTTACTAACCGAGGCGCATCACATGCAATGGAATTCCCTTGTCACCCAGCTCTTCGGCTCCTACCACGGCATGCGCGCGGACGGCGACTTTCTACAGGGCGAGGTGATATTCGAAGGCGAACCGCTCACAGTGATCGGCACCACAAATCATGCGCCGATCGGGGTCCGTCTCGCGCTTGCGCAGGCCCGAGTGGTGCTCGACACCATCACGCAGCACGCAGGTCGGCCGATCCTGCTGCTGATCGACACCCAGGGTCAGCAACTGCGCCGACGCGATGAATTGCTCGGCATCAACCGTGCGATGGCGCACCTCGGCGCGAGCATCGACCTGGCGCGGCGCCGCGGCCACCGCGTGATCGGCCTGGTGTACGACCAAGCCCTCTCCGGCGGCTTCATCACCTCGGGGTTGATTGCCGACGCCTGCTACGCGCTGCCGGATGCCGAGATCCGGGTGATGCGTATTCCCGCCATGGCGCGCGTGACCAAGCTGCCAGAGGACAAGCTCACGGCGTTGTCGAAGTCCAACCCGGTATTCGCACCGGGCGTGCGGAACTACGTGGCGATGGGGGGCGTGCGTGCGCTGTGGGAGGGAGACTTGCAGGCCGCGCTGCACGATGCGCTGGCCCATACGCCGACGCAAGATCGGCGCGCGCAGGACGGCGCCGAGCGCGGTGGACGCCAGCTTGCCGCCGCCGTCGTGCAGCGGGTGCTGGACGCCGCCTGACCGTCGCAAGCGCCATGGTCTTCCTGCGCCGCCACCAACTCGCCCGGCTCTCGGAGGCTGGGTGGTCCGCCGTCCTCGCCCGGCCCTGGGACAGGCATGCGCGCGACTGCCTGACGCATTGGGCGACGCATCGACTGCCGCTGGTGGTGACACGTCAGTCAATCGACGCCGCCGCCAACGGATGGATCGCACTGGGTCTGCCGTCGCCTGAGCGTTGGGAAAAGCGTCGGCTGGCGCTGCAGGTGTCGCGCGCTGCGGTGCTTGGCCTTGACGAGTTCCCGCGCCTTGCCGAAATCCAAGGGCTGCTGCCGCCGTCGGCGCGACGCGCGGTGAGCGATCTTGGTGACGAGCTCGACGCGTGCCATGCGGCAGCGCGCGTCTTCGGAAGCTACGGCTGGCAAGCGATCAGCGGTCTCGATCACGTGCGGCCGGACTCCGATCTCGACATGTGTTTGGCGGTCGACGGAGCGGCGCACGGGGATGCTGTGACGCGTGCGCTCCAGTCCTTCAGCACCACACGGCCCCGGCTGGACGGCGAGCTCGTGTTCGGCGACGGCGCGGCAGTGGCGTGGCGCGAATGGGCCGCATGGCGCGCCGGACGCACGCGGGCGGTGATGGTCAAGCGAATGGACGGCGTGACCCTGCAGCGCGACACCGCATGGTGCCAACGTGTCGCATTGCCGGAGTTGGACGAATGACGACCGTTGCGCTTTCATTGCAACCGGATCCGCGGCTCACGCCCGCGGCGATCGGGCGCGCGGCCACGCTTGCGCTGTATGACGAGCTGTCGCTGACACCCAAGCCCGGACTGGTGACATTGATCGACTGCGGCAGCCACGAAGACATGGACGCGCACACCTTCATGCGCAGCCTGTTCGCGCTGCGCCGCTACTTCGCCCAGATCGCCGAAGGCGGCTTCGGCGGCGCAGATTTCGCCCTGCTGGAGCGGTACGGTATTGCCGCGGAAGCACGCATGCTCGCCGCCACCGGTGGCATCAACACGCATCGCGGCGCGATCTTCATGCTCGGCCTGCTGTGCGCCGCGGCGGGCGCCGCCCTGCGTGAGCACGGCGGCGCATTGCATCCACTTCAACTGCGTGATGCGTTGCGCCGGGACTGGGGCGATGCCCTGGCCACGCGCAGCCGACGCCCACCCACCCTGCCCGGGGGCATCGCCGCACGCCGTCACGGCCTGCGCAGCGCGTCCGAAGAGGCGGCGCTGGCGTTCCCGGTGCTGTTCGAGACGGCGCTACCCGCGCTGAGGGCCGCGCTGGCCCGCGGCCTGACGTCGCAACAGGCTCGGCTCGACACCTTGTTCCACATCATGGCGGTCCTGGACGACAGCAATCTCGCGCACCGCGGCGGCCTCGACGGCCTGCGCCACGCCCAGCGTGCTGCGCGCGGCTTTCTGGATCGAGGGGGCATTGCGCGGCCGGACGGCATTCAGGAGGCGAGAGCCATTGCAAAAGCCTTTGTCGCGAGGCGACTGTCGCCCGGTGGCGCGGCAGACACGCTCGCCGCGGCCTGCTGGATCACTCGCGTGTGTTCAAGCCAATGAGCTTTGCTCTGGTTTTTTCCGGCCAGGGAACCCAGCATCCTGCGATGCTGCCCTGGTTGGCGGACGATGAACACGTGCGCGACACGTGCGCGCGCCTCGGCGTCGACGACTGGCGGCGCGCCCTCGCGGAACCTGTCTGGGCAGAGCGCAACGACAACGCGCAGACGCTGCTGACGGGCCTCGCCTTGGCGGCCTGGGGTCAATTGGCGCCACTCATTTCGTCGCCGGCGGCAGTGGCCGGTTACAGCGTCGGCGAGTTGGCGGCCTTCAGTGCGGCCGGCGTGATCGAGCCCGCCACGGCTGCGGCCCTGGCGCCCCTGCGGGCCGAGGCCATGGATCGGTGCGCTGCTTGCGTGCCCGGCGGGCTCCTCGCCGTCAGCGGTATTTCCGAGCCGGAGCTCGAGCGGCTGCGCGTCGAGGCCGGCCTTGAGCTCGCCATCCGCAATGGCGGCCCGAACGTGATCCTCGGCGGCCCGCTGGTCGCGTTGGAAAACGCCGAACGCATGGCCCTGGCCGCCGGCGCGCAGTGCACGCGCTTGCGGGTCAATGTGGCATCGCACACGTCCTGGATGCGCGACGCGGCAGAGAGTTTCTCGCGCACGCTGGCGGATGTGCCCTTCCGCGCGCCGCAAGTCGCGTTGTTCAGCAACGCGGCGGACCGCATCCGGGATGCAAGTTCGGCCAGGGCTGCGCTGGCCGCCCAGATCGCTCGAACGGTTCGTTGGGACGAATGCATGGAGAACGTTATGGCCAGGCAGGTGCGTTGCGTGCTGGAAATAGGTGCGGGCCAGGCGCTGTCGCGCATGTGGAATCAGCGCTGGCCCACCGTCCCGGCTCGCGCCTGCGACGACTTTCGCAGTGCTGCAGCGGTTGCAGCCTGGCTGAACAGCCATGCGGACCGATGAATCGACCCCGTCCGTTGGACGTCTTAGCTCAAGGTTACACAGGAGATCTACCGTGAACGAGAAAGAAACAAGGACCCATCCGATTCCAGTCCCAGATATGAAGGACGCCCATGTGCCCGGCATAGCGGCCTACGACAAGCTGGTGGCCGAGGCCGATGCCGATCACAGCGCCTACTGGTCGCGCCTCGCGCGCGAGTTCCTGATCTGGAAGACGCCGTTCACGAAGGGGCTCGACGACAGCCGGGCGCCGTTCTTTGAATGGTTCGAGGATGGCACGCTGAACGTCTCGTACAACTGCCTCGATCGTCAGGTCGAGCGCGGCCTGGGCGACAAGACGGCGATCATCTTCGAGGCCGACGACGGGCAGGTGACGCGCGTCAGCTACCGCGAGCTGCTGGCGCGCACCTGCCGCATGGCCAATGCGCTGAAGGCGCGCGGCGTCAAGAAGGGCGACCGCGTGGTCATTTACATGTCGATGAGCATCGAGGGGGTGGTCGCGATGCAGGCCTGCGCGCGCATCGGGGCCACGCATTCGGTGGTCTTCGGCGGCTTCTCGGCGCAGAGCCTGCGCGACCGCATCCAGGATGTCGGCGCAGTGATGGTCATCACCGCCGACGAGCAGCTGCGCGGCGGCAAACAACTGCCGCTCAAGGCGATCGTCGACGACGCCATCGCCCTGGGTGGCTGCGAGAGCGTGAAGGATGTCCTCGTCTACCAGCGCACCGGCGGCCCGATCGGCTGGAACCCCGCGCGCGACCGCTGGCTGCACGAGGAAATGAAAGACCGGGCCGAGACCTGCGAACCCGAATGGGTGGGTGCCGAGCATCCCCTGTTCGTGCTGTACACCTCAGGCTCGACCGGCAAGCCCAAGGGCGTGCAGCATTCCAGCGGCGGGTACCTGCTGCACGCGGCGTTGACCACGAAGTGGACCTTCGACCTGAAGGACGACAATGTGTTCTGGTGCACCGCCGACATCGGCTGGGTCACTGGCCACACCTACATCGCCTACGGCCCGCTCGCGCTGGGCGCAACCGAGGTCGTGTTCGAGGGCGTGCCCACCTATCCCGACGCAGGCCGCTTCTGGAAGATGATCCAGGACCACAAGGTCAGCGTGTTCTACACCGCGCCCACTGCCATCCGCTCGCTGATCAAGGCAGCTGAGGCTGACGAGGCGGTGCATCCGAAGCGCTACGACCTGTCGAGCCTGCGCATCCTGGGCTCGGTCGGTGAGCCGATCAATCCCGCTGCCTGGGAGTGGTTCCACCAGCACATCGGCGGCGGCCGCTGCCCGATCGTCGACACGTTCTGGCAGACCGAGACCGGCGGCCACATGATCACGCCGCTGCCGGGCGCGACGCCGCTGGTCCCGGGCTCCTGCACCCTGCCCTTCCCGGGCATTGCCGCGGCAATCGTCGACGAGACGAGCACCGACGTGCCCAACGGCCAGGGAGGCATCCTGGTGGTCAAGAAGCCCTGGCCAAGCATGATCCGCACGATCTGGGGCGACCCGGAGCGCTTCAAGGCGAGCTACTACCCGCCGGAGCTCAAGGGCTACTACCTCGCTGGCGATGGCGCCATCCGCGATGCAACGACGGGTTACTTCACGATCACCGGCCGCATCGACGATGTGCTCAACGTCTCGGGGCATCGGATGGGCACGATGGAGATCGAATCTGCGCTGGTGTCTTGCACCGATCTGGTGGCGGAAGCCGCGGTGGTCGGCCGCCCCGACGAAACCACGGGCGAGGCGATCTGTGCCTTTGTCGTGCTGAAGGGTCCCCGCCCGAGCGGCGAGGAGGCGAAGAAAATCGCCAATGAACTGCGCAACTGGGTCGCCAGGGAGATCGGCCCAATCGCCAAGCCCAAGGACATCCGCTTCGGCGACAACCTGCCGAAGACGCGCAGCGGCAAGATCATGCGCAGGCTGCTGCGCTCCGTCGCCAAGGGCGAAACCATCACGCAGGACACGTCGACGCTAGAGAACCCGGCGATTCTGGAGCAGTTGGCCCAGAGGAACTGAGACGGTCGACCAGGCCTTCGGCCCGACCGATGAACCTCTCGACAAAATGCCCGCGAGTTCACCTCGATCCTGCGTGGAAGTTCGCCGACCCATCAATCAACAACCCATGCCCTTCGACAAAGTCTCCCCTGGCAAAGACGCTCCTGAAGCCTTCAACGTCATCATTGAAATCTTCCGCATCGCCAAGCGGCGCTCCTCGATTTGCGCACGCGTCACACCCGTGTTGTTGGAAACAGAGGCCTCGCGCTCCAGGATCAACGCGTCCGGCAGCGAGCGCTCGTCCTCCTGCTCCAGCAGGCGCTTGTAAAGCTTGAGAGTCTCAGGCACGCCGCTGAGCATCAGGGTGGCCAGCGTCACCGCGGTCGGCAGCAACTGCGCGGCCGGTACAACCTGGTTCACCATTCCCCAGCTGTATGCTTCGTTCGC
The DNA here is from genome assembly GCF_964253985.1 of Variovorax sp. LjRoot290. Lineage (NCBI taxonomy): Bacteria > Pseudomonadati > Pseudomonadota > Betaproteobacteria > Burkholderiales > Comamonadaceae > Variovorax > Variovorax sp. LjRoot290. Next base: position 855,369 of record NZ_CAXURW020000002.1, read on the forward strand.
ATCGAAGAAGCGCCCCGAGAAGGCGAGCTCCTTCGCCCGGTGCAGTCCCACGCGGCGCGCGAGCCGGACCGAGCCTCCCCAGCCCGGCAGCAGTCCGACCTGCACGTGCGTATCGGCGAAGCACGCTTCGCTCGAGGCGATCAAAACATCGCATGCGAGTGCGATCTCCAGCCCGCCGGTGATCGCGAAGCCGTTGACCGCACCAATGACCGGGCCGCTGAAGCGCGCCAGCGCAGTCACCGCATCGGCTTCATACGCGCCCGCCGCCGCGGGCAGACCGTCGGCACCCCATTCATCGAGGTCGAGTCCGCAGCTGAACGCGCGACCAGTCCCCGTGAGCACCAGCACCCGGACATCGGCGTCGGCCTCCAGCATATCGACTGCCTCCAGCAATTCAGCCCGCAGCGCGAGCGACAAGGCATTGAGCTTGTCAGGCCGATTGAAGCGCAGGATCGCGACGCCGGCGATCGGATGTTCCACGAGCAGGTTCTGATGCATGTCAGCGTCCCCGAAAGGACGCCTTGCGCCGCTCGAACATCGCCGCCACGCCCTCCTGGGCATCCTCCGTGGCCGAGATACGCGCCAGCGTCAGCGCCTCGTCCTCCAGCTGTGCCTCCAGCTGCGCATGACCCGCACGCAGGAAGAGCCGCTTGATTTCGCCATAGGCCAGGGTCGGCCCAGTGGCCAGGCGCACAGCGATCTCACGGGCCGAATCCGTGAGCTGCGCATCGGGCACGACCTGGTCGGCCAAGCCCGCAGCCAACGCTTCAGCGCTGGACAGGACCTCTCCCATGAGCACGAAGCGTCGTGCGCGCGCCGCTCCCATACGAAACGTCAGCGTGACGCTGGAGCCGGAGTCACAGCTGAAGCCGAGGTGGGAGAACGCCGAGCCGAAGCGCGCCGACTCGGCCGCCACCACCACGTCGCACCCGGCCAGCAAACCCACCGCGCCGCCCATGGCCCAGCCCTGCACCTCGGCCACGATCGGCACCGGCAGCTGCCAGGCGCGCGAGAGTCCCACATGAAAATCGCTGGTCAGCCGCCGCACCATTGCAGGCAGCGCATGGCGAACCGGATGAAAGGTCTTGAGATCGCCGCCGAAGCTGAAATTCGAGCCCTCCGCGCGCAACAGCACAGCGCGCAGGCCCTGCGTGTCCCAGAGTTCGAGAAAGACTTCCTTGAAGTCTCGCGTGAAATCGCCGTCGATCGGGTTGCCGCGCGCGGGCTGGGTTAGCGTCACCGTCGCGAGGCCGTTTTCGATGTCGAGTCGCAGCGAAGAGAGATTCGTTGTCATTCGGGTTCTCCAGGTTCGGAATCGCTCATGGCTTTGCCTGCACCTCTACGCCGCTGGACATCTCCGCAAACATCGGCCTCGGCGAATACTTGAGCTCGAGATCGAGTTCGGTGCGCATGCAAGCGCGGGCTAGTTGCTCGACGTCGGCCACGAGCGTCGGTTCCAGGCTCTCACGCTCGGCGGCGAGCCATGCCAGCAGTTCCACGATTGCGCGATTCCCGCCATCGCGAAGGGATGCGAGCTCGGTGGGTGTGATCGGTTGCGGGACTTCGTCGATCGGCAACGTCGGCGCGGTCACCGTGCCGCTCTCTTGCAGCAACGCGCCGATCCGGGCGAAGGTGTGACGCTGCGCATCGACCTGAGCCCACAGGAAGTTCGTCGACCAGTCCGCGCGAACCTTGAAGGTGTTGAGCAGGTTGATGACGCCGAAGACCTGCCCGCGCGCGAAGTCGTCATCCAGCCGGGTCAGCACTTCGCCGCGCAAGGTCGCGCACATGCCATCGATCAGGCGTACGAAGGAGTTGTTCATGAAGCGGCCTCGATCGTCTTTTCCATCTGGCGCAAGCAGGTAGCGATCTGGCTGCCCATCGCCGGCATGCGCATGTCGTTGAAGCGCCCTTCCTCGAAGCAGCGCGCAGCCGCCATGTGCGTGGCGGCGAGCTTGAGCAGCGACAGCGCCTGGTAGTAGCGCACCGACGCCATCGAGACATCGAAGCCGGCCTTCTCGCCGTAGCGCGCATAGAACCAGTCGGGCTCGGCCAGCCGGCTGATCAGCTTGCTGCCGCCCATGTACATCGGCAGGCTGGCCCAGCCCAGGTCTTCATGTGGGTCGCCCAGATGCACGAGTTCCCAGTCGAGGATCGAGGTGATGCGCCCGTTCTGTTCGAGAAAGTTTCCGGTCCGGTAGTCGCCGTGCACGATCGCCACATGCGGCGCCACCGGGCAGTGCGCCTTCAGCCAGCGGATGCCCCAATCGACCAGCGGATAAGGGCGCATCGCCCAGCGGTCGATCTGTGTTTCCCAGTACTCGACGTTCACCCGGGCAGCAGTTGCGGGCGTGATGCCCCGCGCCGTCGCAGCGATCGGCTTGTCCTGCCATGGCACGCGGTGCAGGGCGGCCAGCACATCGATGAACTGCTCTGCCAATTGCCTGCGATAGCCCTCCTCCAGTCCGGGTTGACCGGCGGAAACCCACGGCACCACGGTCTCCCCCGCCACCTTCTCGCAGAACAGGAACGGCGCCCCGAGAATGGCCGGATCGTCGCTGCTCCAGTAGGCGCGCGGCAACGGCACGGCGCTGCCCTCCAGCGAGCGCATGGCCTGCACCTGCGGCCCAGCGCTGTAGGGGGCGAAGAGGCCGTAGTCCGGTCCGAGCCGCAGGATCAGCTCTTGCGTGTCTTCATGGTCGGGAAGACCGGTCACGGGAACCGAGAAAGTCAGCCACGAGAAGCCGACCGGAAATCGCCGGACCGTCCCCACTTGAACGGCAGATCCCACCTGCTGCGCGAGGTAGTGCGCGATCCGTTCTGCGAGCGCGGATTCGTCGCCGATCGTGCTCATGGTTCCGTCTCTTTCTGCGCTTGCAGCATTTCCGGCATCCGGGCCCGGTGGAAGCCTTCGAAGGGCTGGCTGTTCTGGTGCGCCTGCAGCTTCCAGGTCCCGCGTGCGTTGGGTGTTCCGCCGTCCACACGGACGCAGGAGCCTGTGATGTATGCCGCCGCGGGCGAAAGAAGAAAGACGATGGCGGCCGACAGCTCGGCTTCGGTGCCGTAGCGCTGCAGCGGCACGGTGGGCGGGTACTCGCGGATCTTCGCCTTGGCTTCGGGCGTGTAGGTGTCGAAGCCGCTGGATGCGATGCCGCCAGGCGCCACCGTGTTCACGCGCACGCCCGACGCGGCCCACTCGCAGGCCGCCGTTTCGCTGAGCGTGAGCATGCCGCCGCGCGCCGCGCCCGAGTGCGCGTAGTCGGGCCAACCGTGCCAGATGTCGGCGATGATGTTGACGATCGCGCCGCCGTGCGCCTTCATCCAGCGCAGGTAGGCCTCGCGCATCACGATGAAACCGCCGGTCAGGTTGTTTCGCACCACAGCTTCGAAGCCTTTGGTCGAAAGGGTCTCCATCGGCGCCCGGTACTGCCCGCCTGCGTTGTTCACCAGGCCATCGATGCGGCCATGCTGCGCCAGCACGGCGTCGATGGAAGCTATGACCTGGGTTTCATCCCGGATGTCGCAGACGTGCGTACTGCACCGGCCCCCGTCCGCCTCGATTTCCCCTCGCACGGCCTCGAGCTTCTCCGCCGTGCGGCCCCAGATGGCAACCGTTGCACCCAGCGATGCGAGCTCGTGCGCGGTGCAGCGGCCAATACCGCTGCCGCCGCCGGTCACGATGACGATCCGGCCGGCAAACAAGCCGGCGCGAAACACGGACTGATAGGGCATGTCGATCCTCCGCTTCAATATTGGACGGCCGCGCGCCCGATGCGCTCGCGGGCAATGATGAGCTTCATGATGCCGGCGGTGCCGTCGCCGATCTCCAGGCCCATCACGTCGCGCATGCGCTGCTGATGCGGCAGGTCCTTGCTCCAGCCATAGTGACCGAAGGTCAGCAGGCATTGGTGGATGACGTCGAAGGCATTGCGCGGCCCCATCCATTTGCACATCGCCGCCTCCGAGGTGTGCGGCTGGCCCGCGTCGCGCAGCGCCAGCGCGTGGTAGCACAGCTGGCGCACCGCAGCGATCTGCGACTCGCCTTCCGCGAGCGGGAAACTGACCCCCTGGAACTGGCCGATCGGCCGGCCGAAGGCCTCGCGTTCCTTCGCATAGGCCCAAGCCTCGTCGAGCGAGGCCTGCGCGGCGCCACAGCACTGCAATCCGATCAGCGCCCGGCTGTAGTCGAAGCCTTGCATCACCTGCGTGAAGCCCTTCCCCTCGTCGCCGAGCATGTGACTTGCAGGCACGCGCACATCGTCGAAGAACACGGATCCGCGGCCGATGATGATGCTGCCGACGTCATCGAAGCGGGTGCGCGAGATGCCTTTCGCGCTGGCAGGAACGAAGAAGGCCGTGACCCCCTTGGCGCCCTCTTCCGGCCGACCGGTGCGGGCGAAGATCAGATAGGCATCGGCGCAGTCGGCAAAGGTGATCGAGGTCTTCTCGCCGTTGAGGACATAGTGGTCGCCGTCGCGCCGCGCCTTCAGTTGCAGGTTGCTGGCGTCGGAACCGCCGCGCGGCTCGGTTAGGCAGATCGCCACCACCGCCTCGCCGCGCGTCATGCGCGGCACCCACTCCTGAACGAGCTCGGGCTGCGCATGGCGCATCAGGATCGCAGCATTGAGCGAAATGCCCACGGGCACGGCACTGACATTGAAGTCGCCATACGCCAGTTCTTCGGCGATCAGGCCGGTGGTGACCGCGTCGGCGCCAAGCCCACCGAGCTCTTCAGGCAGATCGGCGCCGAGAAGGCCCAGGCGGCCCATTTCGGCGATCAGGTCGCGATCGAGCACGCCGATCTTCTCGCGCTTCTGATAATCCGGAAGCAGACGCTGGCGCGCGAAGCGCCGGGCAGTCTCCTGCAAGGCCTTTTGATCGTCGGTCAGGACCATGGGAAGTGTCTCCTCGGGTTCAATGAACCGCCGCAACGCCATCGACGGAAGCCGCCAGCTCGCGCAGCTTGAACTTCTGCACCTTGCCGGTGGCGGTCCTGGGCAACTCTCCGCACAGCACCACCTTCTCCGGCCAGTACTGCTTGGCCGTCTGCGACGACGCCATGTAGCGGGTCAATTCGTTCATGTCGAAAACCTGGCCCGGCTTGGTCACGACGAACGCGCACGCCCGTTCCCCGAGGCGCTCGTCCGGGTAGCCGACGATGGCTGCAGCCGCAATGGCCGGATGGCGAAGCAGGAGGCCTTCGATCTCGACCACGGGGACGTTCTCGCCGCCGCGGATGATGATGTCCTTGCTGCGGCCGTTGATCCGGATGTAGCCCTCGTCGTTCAGCAGGTAGGCCAGGTCACCCGTGTCGAACCAGCCTTCGGCGTCGAGCGCGTTCAGATCCGGCCGTTTGAGATGGCCCACGAACAGTGAACTGCCCCGGAAGAGCAGGCGGCCGGTCACGCCAATTGCTGCAGGCGCGCCACTCTCGTCGACCACCTTGGTCTCGTTGCCGCGCACTGCCCGGCCATCGGCTAGCGCCGACAGTTCGCGCGAGCGCTCGACCTCGGTCAAGGTACCGGCCACGACTTCCGTCATGCCCCAGATCGAGCACACCGTCAGGTTCATGGCCTTGGCGGCGCGCTCGATCAGCACCGGCGGTACCGGCGCACCGGCGCAGCCGAAAAGGCGAAAGCTGGTCGCACCCGGATCGCCGGCCTCCACGGCAACCACGAGATCGTTCAGGAACGGCGTCGCGGCAGAGCTGTAGCTCACCTGCTCGCTGCGCGTCAACTCCAGCGCCGCGAGCGGCTCCCACACGTCCATCAGCACGATGGTGGCGCCCAGCATGAGCGGCATCATCGTGAGGTAGGCATAGCCCATCAGGTGGCCGACCGGCGATGCAGCCAGCACCACGTCGTTCGGCGTCAGATGCAGATCCTCGATGGAAGTCAGCAAGGTGGAGAGCAAGGTGTTGGAGGTGTGCATCACGCCTTTGGGCGCGCCGGTCGTCCCCGAACTGAACATGAGCAGCGTCACATCGTCGGGTTGCAAGGGGCTGGCCTCCGGAGCCGGCGTACCGCTGCCTAGCAATACCGTGTCGAACCCATCGGCGCCGCTCTCTCCCACCACCACCAGTCGCTTCAGATGGGAAAGCTGCGGCACAAGGCCGCGTGCCATGGCCGCATGGTCATGCCCTCGATAGCGTGCCGGCACGATCAGGACCTTCGCTTCGCAGAAGTCGAGCATGTAGCCCAGCTCGCGCTCCCGCAGGATCGGCATCAGGGGGTTCACCACCGAGCCAATGCGCGACGCGGCAAGCGCAACGACAACGAACTCCCAGACATTCGGGAGCTGCATAGAGACGACGTCCCCCGGCCCGATTCCGATCGAACGCAACGAACCCGCCGCCCTCGCCGCGAGATCGTCCAGCTCGCGATAGCTGATGCGACGCGCAGCTCCGGCGCCCTGAACGTGGGCCACAAGCGCAACCTTGTCCGGAAAAGCCTGGACCGCGTCCCTGAAACAGTCGTTGATGGTCTTGTCCGTCCACCAACCATGCGCCCGCATGGCGGCGGCTCGAGAAGGTGTGAGCGTTGTCTCGAATCGCATGATCTAGTCCCCCGGAATAACTAGTACAGTAGCGTACGATCTATATGAGTACCTACTGGGATTACCCTGATTTCGCGCCGCACACAGCTCAGACGGGGTCCCAGGTGAATACATCCCCTGAGCGGTCCAGTGGAAAGAAGCCCGCGCGCAGCATCGGCAACGCCGTTTCGATCACGCTTTCCGGCGTCCAGCCCTCTGAGCGATGCGCATTGCGCACCGGCCGCGGCTGGCTGAAAAGATAGATCTCGTTATTGCGCACGCCGAAGATCTGGCCCGTGACATCGCTCGCCGCATCGGCACACAGGCCCACCACGAAAGGCGCGACGCGTTCGGGGACCAGTTTCTTGAGTGAATCGACCCGCTTCTTCTGCTCGGGCGTCTCGTCGGGAATCGAATCGATCATGCGTGTCCACGCGAAGGGCGCCACCGCGTTCGAACGCACGCCGAACTTCTGCATGTCCATGGCGATCGATTTCGACAGCGCTGCGATGCCCAGCTTGGCGGCGCTGTAGTTGGCCTGACCGAAGTTGCCGATCAGGCCCGAAGTGGAGGTCATGTGCACGAAGCTGCCGCTGCCCTGCGCTTTGAAATGAGTCGCTGCTGCACGGCTCACGTTGAAGCAGCCCTTCAGGTGCACGGCGATCACGTCGTCGAACTCCTGCTCGCTCATGCGGTGGAAGATCGCGTCGCGCAGGATGCCGGCGTTGTTGATCACGATGTCGATACGGCCGAAAGTATCGACCGCCGCCTTCACCATGTTGTGGGCGGCATTCCAATCGGCGACGGAGCCCCCGTCCGCGATGGCCTTCCCGCCCACCGCCTGGATGGCGGACACAACCTCCAGCGCCGGCTGTTCCGCCTCCGGCCTGCCGTCGAGCCCCGCGCCGAGATCGTTCACCACCACGCTCGCACCCGCCTCGGCCAATGCCAGCGCAATGCCGCGTCCCACGCCACGGCCACCGCCTGTCACCAATGCCACCTTGCCCTCGAGCAACCTGGTCATTCGCTTGCTCCCGAATTGAATCGCATCATCTGTCTCCTCTTGGAAAACGCCACCTGCGCGCCCCGGGGAAAACCCGGATCACCTACGCCAGAATTGGCTTGCCCGAATATCGTTCGCTAGCGTATCATCAATCACATCACGATATTTCGCAAGACCAGCCAGGCAACGTTTTCATGGTCCCTCCGACGAACGAATTCGGCGTGCTCGCCACTACCCGCTACCTGCCGCGGCTGCGGCTCGATCGGGCCGAGCTTTTCGCCCAGCACCGCTGGATGGCCGCCGGTCTGAAGGCGCATGCGCGGGGGCATCGCGCCATGGCCTCGTGGGATGAGGACAGCATCACCATGAGCGTCGAGGCGGCGCGCCAGTTGCTGGCCTCGCTGCCTTCGCAGCCACCGTCCCAACTGACGCTGGTCTCCACCACCCTGCCTTTTGCCGACCGCCTGAACGCCGGCGTGGTAGCGACCGCACTCGGGCTGCCGAGCGACGTGGTCCTGCGCGACCTGGCCTCCAGCCCGCGCGCGGCGACGACCGAACTGGCCTCGGCATTGGCCGAAGGGCTTCCCGCCACGCGCTTGCTGCTGGCCGCCGAGCGCCGCACACCGCGGCCCGCGAGCGCGCAGGAGATGATCTTCGGCGACGGCGCCGCCGGCGTGCTGGTTGGCCATGGACCCGCGATCGCGACCTTCGTCGCCCACCATGGCGCGCATGCCGATCTGGTCGATCACTTCCGGGAGGCCGGCAACGACCACGACTACGGATGGGAAGAGCGGTGGGTGCGTGACGAGGGCTACATGAAGATCGCCGTCGACGCGATCCGCCAGTGCCTGACGAAGGCCGGCACCACGGCCGCCGAGATCGCACGCTTCGTGCTCCCCGCACCCCTGCCCCGCATCAACGAAGCCGTCGCCAAGCGCGTCGGCATCCGGCCCGAGGCGCTGGTGACGACCCATGCCGAATCCGCCGGCGACCTCGGCGGCGCGCAGCCGCTCGCGATGCTCGACACCGCGCTGCGCGCGGCCGCGCCAGGCGAGCTGATCCTGGCCGTCGCCTTCGGCAGCGGCTGCGATGCGCTGCTGCTGCGACGCACGGCCTTGCCCTGCCCCGGCGCTGAGCCCGACGAGGGCCGGTCCGAGACCAGCTACATGAAGTACCTCTCGTTCACCGGCCAGATCGCGCTCGAATGGGGCATGCGCGCGGAGATGGACAACAAATCGGTTCTGACCGCGGCCTGGCGCGAAGGCGCACACATCGCCCACTTCGAGGGCGGCAAGTGTTCGGCCTGCGGCACCGTGCAGTTCCCGTTCTCGCGCCTGTGCGTCAACCCGGCTTGCCGTGCGCAGGACACGCAAGAAGCCACGAGCCTGGCCGACACCGTCGCCCGCGTGCTCTCGCACACCAGCGACTGGCTGGCCTATACGCCGGCGCCGCCATTCCAGTTCGGCCACGTCGACTTCGATGGCGGTGGCCGCGTGCTGATGGAGTTCGCGGACACCGACGCCGACGAACTGAGCGTCGGCCTCCCGCTGCGCATGGTGTTCCGCGTGAAGGATTTCGACGCCAAGCGCGGTTTCCGGCGCTACTTCTGGAAGGCGACGCCGGTTCGCCAAGCCGCACAAGGAGCACCCCATGGCTGAAGGCATCCGCGACAAGGTCGCCATCCTGGGCATGGGCTGCTCGCGCTTCGGCGAGCGCTGGGACAGCGGCCCCGAAGACCTGATGCTCGAAGCCTTCAACGAGGCGATGGCCGATGCGGGCATCGAGGTCGCTCAGATCGAAGCCGCATGGCTCGGCGTGTGTCTCGAGGAGAACAACGTCGGCAAGACCGCCGGCCCGCTGGCCCAGGCGCTTCGCCTGCCGCGCATCGCCGCCACCCGCGTCGAGAATGCCTGCGCCACCGGCACCGAAGCGCTGCGCGGCGCGGCCTATGCGGTGGCCGCCGGCGCCTATGACATCGTGCTCGCGCTCGGCGTCGAGAAACTCAAGGACACCGGCTACGGCGGCCTGCCGGTACGCACGCGCGGCGTCAGCAACGACCTGTGGCTGCCCAACGCCACCGCGCCGGGTGCCTTCGCCCAGCTGGCGGCGGCTTATGCGGCCAAGCACGGCGTCAACAAGCGCGAGCTCAAGCGCGCGATGGCGCACATCTCGGTCAAGAGCCACGCCAACGGCGCGCTCAATCCGAAGGCGCACCTGCGCAATCGCATCACCGAGGACGACGTGCTCAAGGCGCCGATGATCGCCGAGCCGCTCGGCCTCTTCGACTGCTGCGGCGTCAGCGACGGCGCGGCCTGCGCCATCCTCACCACGCCGGAGATCGCGCGGCGCCTCAGGCCCGATGCGGAAGTCGTGAGCATCAAGGCGGTGGAGATCTCGGTCAGCAACGGCGAGGAGTCGGCATTCAACAACTGGGACGGCGCGCACATCGCGACCGCACGCACGGCCGGCGAGCGCGCCTACCGCAGCGCCGGCATCACCGCGCCGCGCGAGCAGATCCACCTGGCGGAGGTGCACGACTGCTTCTCCATCACCGAGGCGGTGCTGATGGAAGACCTGGGCTTCAGCGCACCGGGCCGCGTGATCCACGACGTGCTGGACGGCGTGTTCGACTTGAACGGAAAACTGCCGGTGCAGGCCGATGGCGGGCTCAAGTGCTTCGGTCATCCGGTCGGGGCGTCGGGGCTGCGGATGGTCTATGAGATCTACCAGCAGATCCACGGACGGGCGGGCGAACGCCAGCTGAAACGCGTCGACCTGGGACTCACGCAGAACCTCGGCGGCCATCCCCACCAGAACGTGAGCGCCGTGGCCATCGTGGGGCGCTGCGGCGCCTGAGGCAGCTCACTCCAACTTCACCATCCACATCTCTAGGAGACAACGCGCATGAGAGGACTCAAGGGAAAGACCGCCATCGTGACCGGCGCCGGCAGCGGCATCGGCCGCGCCATCGCACTGCGGCTGGCGGCCGAGGGCGTCACGGTCGGCGTGTTTGACGTCAGCGAGAAGGGCGCGGGCGAAACCGTCGCCGCGATCGAGGCCGCCGGCGGCAAGGCCGTCGTCGCCGTGGCCGACATCACCGACTACGCGGCCGTGGTCGCCGCGGTCCAGGCCTTCGAGGCATCGACGGGCGCGGGCACCGACATCCTGGTGAACAACGCCGGCTGGGACACGCCGATGCCCTTCCTCAAGACCGACGAGGCTTTCTGGAAGAAGGTGGTCGCGATCAACTGGTTCGGCCCGCTGCACGTGACGCATGCGGTGGCGCAGGGCATGGCAGCACGAAAGTCCGGCCGTATCGTCAACATCGCCTCCGACGCGGGCCGCGTCGGCTCCAGCGGCGAGGTCGTCTATTCCGGCTGCAAGGGCGCAACCATCGCCTTCGCCAAGGCGCTGGCGCGCGAGCTGGCGCGCAGCAACGTCACCATCAACAACGTCTGCCCCGGCCCGACCGACACCCCGGCCATGGAAGCATTCGTCGGCACCGGCGAGCAGGGTCAGAAGATCCGCGACGCCATGGTGCGCGGCGTTCCGCTGGGCCGCATCGGCGTGCCCGAGGACTACCCCGGCCTCGTCGCCTTCCTCGCGAGCGACGATGCGGCTTTCATGACCGGCCAGACCATCAGCGTCTCGGGCGGTCTCACCATGCACGGCTAAGGAGACCAGGCGATGAACAAGGAATACAAGGACATCCTCTACGAGCTTCGCGACGGCGTGGTGCGCATCACCATCAACCGACCCGAGGTCTATAACGCTTTCCGGCTGCAGACGCTGGAAGAGCTGATCGACGCCTTCCAGCGCGGCGGTGAAGAGAAAACTGCAAATGTGATCGTCTTCGCCGGCGCAGGCGACAAGGCCTTTTGCACCGGTGGCGACCAGAAGGTTCACCTGAGCGAGGACGGCCTCTACGGGCCGCGCGGCACCGTGGGCATGCCGATCGAGGAATTTCAGACCGCGCTGCGCGACGTGCGCAAGGTCACCGTCGCCAAGGTGCAGGGCTTCGCCATCGGCGGCGGCAACGTCTTCGCCACCATGTGCGATCTGACCATCGCTTCCGAGAAGGCCACATTCGGCCAAGTCGGCCCCAAGGTCGGTTCGGTCGACCCGGGCTGGGGCACCGCTTACCTCTCGCGCATCGTCGGAGAGAAGAAGGCGCGCGAGATCTGGTTCCTGTGCCGCCGCTACACGGCGCAGGAGGCCTGCGACATGGGCCTGGTCAACAAGGTCGTGCCGCATGAGCAGCTCGACGCCGAGGTCGACCAGTGGTGCAGGGAGATCAACGAGATGAGCCCGACGGCGCTGACCATCGCCAAGCGCTCCTTCAACGCCGACAGCGAGAACATCCGCGGCATCGGCTTCCTCGGCATCCAGGCTGTCAAACACTACTACCAGAGCGAGGAATCCAGGGAGGGCGTGCGCGCATTCAACGAGAAGCGCAAGCCCGACTTCAAGAAGTACGCCGGCTGACCGGCCGCGGAGGTTGCCGATGCTGATTCGCAGCGAGTTGGGCGACGACGGGGTTCTGCTGGCCACGATCGACATGCCCGAGCGGACGATGAACGTGTTTTCGTTCGCGTTGATGGATGCGCTCGAGGCGCTCATCGACGACGTGAACGCGACGCCCAACGTGCGCAGCGTCGTGATCACCTCGGGCAAGTCGTCCTTTCTGGCTGGGGCCGACCTCGTGATGGTGCGCGGCTTCACCGAGCCCGGGCCGGACGACACGCCGGACGTGATGTTCGAGCGCTGCGGACGGCTCGGGCGCCTGTTCCTTCGGGTCGAGGAATCGGCCAAGCCGTGGGTGGCGGCCGTCAACGGCACGGCGCTCGGCGGCGGCCTCGAACTGGCCATGGCCTGCCGGGCGCGGCTCGTGGCCGACGACCCGCGCGCCCTCATCGGCCTGCCCGAGGTGCGCTGGGGCTTGCTGCCGGGCGCGGGCGGGACGCAACGGCTGCCGCGCTTCGTCGGCTTCGAGGAAGGCATGTCGATGCTGCTGACCGGCCGCGCCGTCTCGCCGAGGCGTGCGGCCGAAATGAAGATCTTCGACGGCGTGGTGGCACCGCAAGACCTGCTGGCCGAGGCGCGCTTGCTCGCGCTCGGCCTGCTGGGTCGGGCGCCCGACAACGCGTCCAAGTTCCCCGATCACGCCCAGACCGACGTGCCTGCGCATTCACAGGAAGAGACGCGTCGTGTCGCCCGCGCGCACGGCGTGTCGGATGCCGATTTCGACCGCTACCCAGCCCACGGCGCGATCATCGACAGCGTCCTGCTCGGCGCGCGCAAGCCACTTGCCGAGGCCACCAACATCGAGATGCGGCAGTTCCTGCGGCTGATGTTCGATCCGGTCGCCGGCAACATGGTGCGCACGCTGTTCCTGAACCGCCAGCGAGCGGACCGCGAAATGGCTGCGCCACGCGAGCTTCGCATCGAGCGCATTCTGCTCGGGCCGCTGTCCGCCACACGCCGGGCGTGGCAAGAGGCAGTCGGCGCGTCGAAGCTCGTGCAAGCGAGCGATGCGACGCTGCCCCCCGACACCGCGTCCATCACCGACACCCAGGGTTGCAACCACCGCGTCGCCTTGCGCACGCTCGACGACGCCAAGGCCGCACAGCCCTTTGACGAAGCCGCCGCAGTGCTCTCGCCAACCGGCCCTTACGGTCGCGTGCTCGAGATCGTGGCGAAAGACGATGCCACGGCGCAAGCGCTCGCCGCCGTCGCCGCGCGCCTGGGCGCCCTTCCCTGCCGCAGCCGTGGCAACAAGAGCGCCCTGCTCCAACTCGCGGCGGCGGGCGATGCACGCACCGGCGGCCCTGCGCTGGATGCGCAGTCGCTGGCTGCGATGCAACTCTTCGCCGACGGCGATGTGACAGATCCCGAGCTCTTGGATGTTGCGGCCTGCACCGCCGGCATCGCACCCGCATTCAGCGGCGGCCCGTTCACGCACCTCTGGCAGCAGCGGAGCCGCCTGACGGCGTGCCTGAGCGGCCCGGCTGCAGACGCGTGGCCGGCCCTTGAACAGAAGCTCGCAAAGGCCTATCCGTGATAGACCGCAAGCACATCGGCTTCAGCACCCCGCCGAGCTCGGTCACCATCGATGTCTGGCGCGTCAGGCTCTTTTGCCAGGCCATCGGCGAACGAGACGCCGTGTACTGGGATGCGGAAGTCGCAGCCAAGGCCGGATACAAGGCCTGCCCGGTGCCGCCCACCTTTCTCAAGGCGATCGAGACAGAGCACTTCAGCAGCGCCATCCTGATGGAGCGGCTCGGCGTGCCGCTGCGCACCGTGCTGCATGCGGCGCAAAGCTTCGACTACCATCTGCCGCTGCATGTGGGCGAGCGGATCGAGATCAGCCGCCGGATCCGCGACACCTACGACAAGCGCGACGGTGCGCTGAGCTTCATCGTGATCGACACGCAGTACCGGCGCGACGGCATCACGGTCGCCAGCAGTTGCCAGACGATCGTGACGCGCAACGGGCTCGCGTCGACGGAGCAGGCAGCATGAACGGTTCCGCAGCCCAGCCACCCGAACAGATCCGCCTCGAATGCGGGCCGATCACCGCAGTGGACCTGGCGCTGTATGCCGCGGCATCGTCGGACCACAACCCGCTGCACCTGGACGAGGACACGGCACGCGCCGCGGGCTTCGATCGCCCGGTGGTTCATGGCATGCTGACCATGGCGATGGCCGCCCGCCTGATGACGAGCCATTTCGGGCCGAACGCGCTTCGTTCGCTCGAAAGCCGCTTCCTCAACATCGCGCTGCGCGGCCAGCGCATCGTGCTGACCGGCACCCTCCAGGGCGCGAAAGACGGCGTCGCCAGCTATGCGCTCGATGCGCGCAACGACGAGGGCCGCCAGTTGATCACGGGAAGCGCATCGGTGCGCGTCGCCCCATGAAGCGCCTCGCCGACCACCTGCAGCCCGGTGCCCGGGTCTTCGTCCCGGGGCTGTGCGGCGAGCCCACGCTGCTGCTGCGCGAACTGGCACAAGATCCCGAGCGCGCGCGCGGCGTCCGATTTGTCGGCGTGCAGTTTCCCGGCATCGGCAGCGCGGACTACCTGGGCCTCCACCCCGAGGCGCAGCAGACGGCCTTCTTCATGTCGCCCTCCGTTCGGCAAGGGTTGCGTGAACGCCGCGCAGAGCTGCTGAGCCTGGACTACCCCGGCATCGCACGGCACCTGCAGCAGTGCCCGCCCTTCGATCTCGCCATCGGCCACTTCAGCCCGCCCGACGCGGAGGGCTGGTGCAGCGCCGGCGTGTGCAGCGATTTCCTGCCCATCGCCTGGGCGCGCGCGAAGCGGCGCGTGGCTCAGCTCAATTCCTCGATGCCTCGCACCGGCAGCGCATTCCGCGTTCATCTGTCTGAACTCGATGCCGCGATCGAGGCCGACATCCCGTTGACCACCTTCTCGGAGGCCGCGGGCGGCAGCGAGACAGAGCTGCGGATCGGCCGCCTGGCCGCCGAGCTGGTGCGCGACGGCGACACATTGCAGTTCGGCATCGGCTCCGTCCCCCTGGCGCTGGCCGGCTCGCTCACCTCGCACCGCAGGCTCGGGCTGCATACGGGCATGGTGTCGCAGGCGGCGCGCGCGCTCGACGAAGCGGGGGCGCTCGATCCCGATGCGCCGATCACGACCGGCGTTGCGCTCGGCAACGCCTCACTCTACGAATGGGCCGGCCGCCATCCGAACATCCGCTTCGCCGACGTGCGAAGCACGCACGATCCGACAGGCCTCGCGGCGCTTCCGCGCTTCGTCGCCATCAACTCGGCGGTGGAGGTCGACCTGTTCGGCCAGGTCAACGCCGAGCGCAACGATGGTGCGCTCCAGGCCGGATCCGGCGGCCTTCCCGTGTTCGCCCATGGCGCGTTGCGCTCGCCCGGCGGCCGCCTGCTGATCTGCATGGCGGCCACCGCGAAGCGCGGCACGCTGTCGCGCATCGTGCCCTCGCTCGGCGCGCAGGGCCTGTGCACCCTGCCGCGCCACATGGCCGATGTCTTCGTCACCGAGCATGGCGTGGCGCAGGTGCGCGAGCTCGGGCTGGACGACCGCGCCGAAGCCCTGATCGCCATCGCGGCACCGGAACATCGTGCCGGGCTGGAAGAAGCCTGGCGCGCGATTCGCAACCGACTTTGAAGAAGAACATGGACGAGCTCCCCGAAGGCTTCGAACCCGTGAGCATCGGCGGCCACTTCGCCAGCCGAAACGGCCCCCTGCACGCGCGCTGGCACGGCGGCCATCTGCTCGTCGGCTTTCGCGTCGGCCCACCCCACGTCAATCCGATGAATGCCTGTCACGGCGGCATGTTGGCGACAGTGGCCGACATCCTGCTGTCGACCGCCGCCCAGTACCAGACCCCGCTCGGCCGCCGCTTCCTGCCGACCATCAGCCTGCAGATCGACTATCTGGCGGGCGCGAAGCTCGGCGACTGGGTCGAGGGACGCGCCGACATCCTGCGCACCACGCGCAACCTGCTGTTCTCCCAAGGCCTGCTCACGGTCGACGGCACGCCGGTACTGCGCGCCAGCGGCGTGTTCAAGATCGGGCCGCCCACACCGCTCGACAAGGACGATGCCGGGCTCCAGCTGCCGGGAATGCCGCTCAGCGTGCAGGCGGAGTAGAAAGCCCGTCGCGCAGCACCCGTCGCAAAAGCTTGCCGGTGGGCGAGCGCGGCAGCTGCTCGACGATGCGGATTTCGGACGGCTGCTTGAACTTGCCCAGGCATTCGCGGTTGTGCGCCTCGACCTCCGCCACCAGCCCTTTCGGGTCAGCCAAACGGCTGCGGTCGGGAACGACAAAGGCGATCGGACGCTCGCCGAAGCGCTCGTCGCTCATCCCGATCACCGCGCACTCCCACACGCCAGGGACCTCGAGGATGGCTTGCTCGATCTCCTGCGGGTAGATGTTCACGCCGCCCGAAATGATCATGTCGTCCTGGCGGTCGGTGAGATAGAGGTAGCCATCGGCATCGACATGGCCGACGTCGCCGAAGGTCTGCCAACCCTGCGGGCTGGTTCGCGCCGCAGTCTTCGCAGCTTCATTGAAGTACGCGAAGGGCGTGGTCCCGGAGAAATGGATGACGCCGGTCTCGCCGGCCGGGAGTTCGCGCCCATCGGTGCCGAGCACATGGATCTCGCCCTTGTGGCATCGCCCCACCGAACCCGGCTTGCGCAACGACTCCTGCGAATCGATCAGCGTGAGCCCCACGCCTTCGCTGCCCGAGTAGTACTCAAGCAGGATCGGCCCCCACCAAGCGATCATCCGGCGTTTGAGCGCCGCGCTGCAAGGCGCCGCGCCATGCACGGCCACACGATGCGAAGGGCTCGAGAACGCCCGGCGCCGCGAGTCGGGCAACGCCAGCATGCGCTGGAACATGGCGGGCACCCACTGGCTGTGCGTGATGGCCTCGCGCTCGAGCATGTCGAGGGCAAGTGCGGCATCGAAGCGCTCCATCACGTGCACCGTGCCGCCCGCGGCCGTCACCGCCAGCGCGAAGCGCAGCGGCGCAGCGTGGTAGAGCGGCGCGGTCGAGAGGTAGCGCACGCCCGGCTCGCCCAGGCCGAACAGCTTCAGCAGGTCGGCGGCGAAGGCCGGTGTGCCCTGGAAGTCCTCCGGCGGCAGCGGCCGCCACACCCCCTTGGGCGCGCCCGTGGTGCCGGAGGTGTAGACCATCAATGCGCCGGGCGGCTCGTGGTCTCGCGCTGTGGGCGGCTGCGCCTCGGCCAACGATTCGAGGGATTGGCAATTCGCGATCGCGCCGCCGATCGAAAGCCATTCGACATCGCCCGCCACCGTATCGGCCAGCCGTGCGGCCGGTTCGCCGAGGCTCGCATCCAAGACCACGAGCCGGGCTTCGGCATTCCGGACCATGTACGCCGCCTCGCCCACGGCCAGCGTTGTCGGCATCGGTGTGAGATAAAGACCGCAGCGGTACGCGCCCCAGGCCAGGGCCAGCGCCTCCAGCCGGTTGCCAATCAGGCTGGCGACGTGATCGCCGCGACGCAGACCCTTATCCGCAAGCACACGTGCATACCGGTTCGCCATCGCCTCCAGCTCGGCATAGGAAAGCCGTGCATCACCGCACACCACGGCCGGGTGATCGGGCGCACGCGCCGCGCATCGACGCAAGTCCGTCGGACCCATGGCCGCTCAGTCCTTGCGCAGCAGGCCGAGGCGTCCGAGCATCTCGCGCTCGGTCGTGACGGTGCGCCGCGCAAAGGCCTCATAGTCCTGCGAGTTCATGTAGATCACCGGCAGCATGTAGCGGTCGAAGGCGGCCAGCACTTTCGGATCTTCCAGCGCGGCCTTGAAGGCATCGTGCAGGATTTTGACCACTGCCGGGTCGGTGCCGCGCGGCACGCCGATGCCGAAGGGCGACTCGTTGACAATGTCCACGCCGGCCTCGCGCAGCGTCGGCACGTCGGGAAAGGCCTTGGCGCGCTGGGCGCCCATCGTGGCCAGCACGCGCAGTTTTCCGGCCTCCACATGCGGTGCGAACTCCGTGGTGCCAGCCATCATCGATACCTGCTTGCCGAGCAGTGCGCCCAAGGCCTCGATCGACCCTTTGTAGGCGACCGCCGTGAGCGGAACGCCGGACTTCGCAGCGAGCTCCTCCATCGCCAGATGAGGCGTGGTGCCGATGCCGGAATGGCCGTAGCTCAACGCGCCCGGGTGGCTCTTGCCGTAGGCCAGCAAGTCGCTAAGCGTCCGGTACGGCGCGTCAGCCGGCACCGCCACGCCGAAAACGAAGCCACCCAGCCCGACGACGTACGCGATGTCGCGCAAGGGGTCGAAGCTGGTCTTCTGCATGAAGGCGATGCGAAAGACCGCCAGCGGCATCAACACCGCGGTGTAGCCGTCGGGCTTGGCGGAAGCCAGGGAAACGGTGGCCAACGCGCCGCCGGCGCCGGGCCGGTTCTCCACCACCACCGGCGTTCCGAGCTGGCGCGAGACGGCATCAGCCAGCGCGCGACACACCGCATCGGTGGATCCGCCCGGCGCGGCGGGCGCGAGCAGCGTGATCGGCCGGGAGGGAAACTTCTGCGCAGCAGCCTGCGTGGACAGCGCGAGCCCGATGGCCAACAGGCCGGCCCACCGGAGGATCGCAAAGCTCATGATGCTGCGCCGCCGGTGCTTCGCTGGGCCTTCTCGGCCTCGGCCCGGCCGCGCACCAGCGCCTTGGCCTCGGCCCAGTCTTCCGGCGTGAGCTTGCCAAGCTCCGCAAAGGTGCTGGGCGCGGCCAGGTGATGGCCGCCGTCGATGGCGATGTTCTGCCCGGTGAGGTATTCGCAGCCGTCGGCCTGCAGGAAGGTCAGCAGGTGCTGCAGCTCGCTCATCCTGCCGAAGCGCCCCATCGGCACCTGCTCGGACGATGCGGCGCCCACATTCGCCTTCGGGATCGGCGCCAGCTTCTCCCACGCACTTTCGGTCGGGAACGGCCCCGGCGCCACAGCGTTCACGCGGATGCGGTGGCGCCCCCACTCGACCGCGAGCGACATCGTCATCGCATGCACGGCGGTCTTGGCCATCACCGAAGGGAGCACGTAGGCCGAGCCGGTCCATACCCAGGTCACGAGCATGCTGACCACCGAGCCGGGCAGGCCCTGCGCGATCCAGCGCCGGCCGCAGGCCAGGGTGGAATGGAGCGCGCCGTCCATCACGGTCGAGCGAACGGCCTCGAAGCCGCGCGGACTGATCTCGGTGGACGGCGCAATGAAGTTCGCCGCGGCGTTGTTGACCAGGCCGGTCAGCGCACCGCCCTGCCAGATCCTCTCGACCATGGCGTCGATCTGCGAAGCGTCGCGCACATCGCAGACATGCGATGCGATCGAGCCGCCATGCGCTGCGAAACCGGCGAGCTCGGCCACGGCCTCGTCGAGCACGCCTTGCCGCCTGCCGCACACGTGCACGGCCGCACCGTGTGCGACGAAGGCGCGCGCCAGCTCCTTGCCCAGACCCGTGCCGCCGCCGGTGATGAGGATGCGCTTGCCGCTCAGCACGTCGGGCCGGAAGGGGTCGTTCGAAATGGCGTCCGTCACTTGCATGTCTCCTGTCAGGTCGGATTCACGCCGACCACGCCTTCGCGTTCGCCGTGGCGCGGCCGGAAGCCGGCAAAGAGGTTGCGCCCAATGATGTGTTTCATGATCTCGATCGAGCCGCCGGCAATCTTGACGATACGGGCATCGGCGTAGGCGCGGGCAATCGGGTATTCCCACATATAGCCCCAGCCGCCGAAGAGCTGCAGGCACTCGTCGACCACGCGGCAGTGCAGGTTGCTCAGGAACATCTTGGCCATCGCGGCATCGATGGGGTCGAGCCTGCCTTCCATGAAAAGCTGGATGCACTTGTCGGTGAACTGGCGGCCCACGGCCGTGTCGGTGGCGAGCTCCGCCAGCTTGAACTGGGTGTTCTGGAAGTCGCCGATGGTCCTGCCGAAGGCCTTGCGCTCGCCGGTGTACTGGACCGTGTACTCGATCACCCGCTCGGCCACCGCCGCCGAACGGATCGCCTGGGCAAGCCGTTCCTGCGCGAGCTTGGTCATCATCAGTTCGAAGCCCTTGCCCTCCTCGCCCAGCATCGCGGAGGCCGGCACGCGCAGGTCGTCGAAGAACAGTTCGGAGGTGTCCTGTGCCTTCATGCCCAGCTTGTCGAGGTTCTTGCCGCGGCGGAAGCCCGGCAGGCTGGTGTCGACCAGGAACAGCGTAATGCCCTTGGCGCCGGCCGCCGAATCGGTCTTGGTGGCGAGCACGAGCACATCGCACATCTGGCCGTTGGAAATGAAGACCTTTTGCCCGTTGATCAGGTAGTCGTCGCCGTCGCGAACGGCCTTGGTGCGGATGGCCTTGAGGTCGGAGCCGGCGTGTGGCTCGGTCATGCCCAGTGAGCCGATGGCCTCTCCCGCCACCATCTTCGGCAACCAGTGCTTCTTCTGCGCCTCGGTGCCGAAGGACTTGATGTAGGTGGCGACCAGGTCGCAATGGATCAGGAAGCCTGGGCCGGTGTAACCGGCAGCGCCGATCTCCTCGAACACCACCACGTCGAACAGGTAGTCGGCACCAAGGCCGCCGTACTCCTCGGGAATCGTGCAGCACAAGAGGCCCGCCTCGCCCGCCTTGCGCCACAGCTCGCGCGGCACGACGCCATCTCTTTCCCAGTCGGCGTGGTGCGGTGCGATCTCCTTGTCGATGAAGCGCCGCACGGTGTCGCGGAAGGCCTCGTGTTCCTGCTGGAATAGTTCTCTCTTGATCACGATGAGCTCCGTTTTCAGTGCGTCAATACGACTTGGGCAGGTCCAGCACCTTCTCGGCGATGAAGGACAGGATCAGCTGCTCGGTGATGGGCGCAATGCGTGTCACCACCACCTCGCGCAGCAATCGCTCGACGTGGTACTCCTTGGCGTAGCCGAAGCCGCCGTGCGTGAGCACGGATTGCATCGCCGCCTCGTAGCCTGCACGCGCGCCGAGAAACTTGGCACTGTTGGCCTCGGCGCCGCAGGGAAGGTGCTGGTCGTAGAGCCAGGCGCCTTTCATCACCATGCACCATGCAGCCTCCAGTGCCATCCAGCGCTCGGCCAGCGGATGCTGAATGCCCTGGTTCTGGCCGATGGGACGTCCGAACACCACGCGCTCGCGCGCATAGCGCGTCGCGCGGCGCAGGGCATCCTGGCCGATCGCGATGGCCTCGGCCGCGACCAGCAGCCGCTCGGGATTCAGGCTGTGCAGGATGTAGCCGAAACCCTTGCCCTCCTCCCCGATGCGATCGGAATCGGGGATGAACAGGCCGTCGATGAAGATCGCGTTGGAATCGACGGCCTTGCGTCCCATCTTCGGAATGCGGCGCACCTCGATCTTGCTGCGATCGAGCTCGGTGTAGAAGATGGTGATGCCATCGGTCGGCCGCGCGCAGTCCTCGAGCCTGGTGGTGCGCGTGAGCAGCATGATCTTGTTGGCGACCTGCGCGGTCGAGGTCCACACTTTCTGGCCGTGGACGAGGTAGCCGCCCTCCACCTTTTGTGCAAAGGTCTTGATCGCGGTGGTGTTGAGCCCCGCGTCGGGCTCGGTGAAACCGAAGCAGCACTGGTCGCGTCCCTCGACCAGCGCCGGCAGCCAGCGCGCGCGCTGCTCGGGCGTGCCGAACACCACGATTGGATGCGGCCCGAACAGGTTGATATGCACCGTCGAGGCCGCCGCCATGCCGCCGCCGTGGCTCGCCACCTCGTGCAGCATGATGACGGCCTCGGTGACGCCCAGTCCGGCGCCGCCGTACTCGGGCGGCATGGTGATGCCGAGCCACCCGGCCTTGGCCATCGCCTGATGGAACTCGCGCGGGAACTCGCCGTCGTCGTCGCGCGCGAGCCAGTATTCGTCGTCGAACGAACGCACGACCGCGCCGACGCCGTCGCGGATCGCGCGATGATCCTCGGTGATCGAAAAATCCATGCCGGTTCTCCGTTTCTCGTCTAGTCGCCGAGGCCCAGCGTGCGCCGGGCCTGCTTCAGGTGGGGCATGTCGACCATCACCCCGTCGATGCTGAGCGTTCCAGCATCGGGTTGCGCCGCGAAGGCATCCACCACCCTCTGCGCGGCAGCCAGCTCGGCCTCGGACGGCGTGAAGGCCGCATTGATGATGTCGACCTGGTCGGGATGGATCGCGATCTTTCCGCGAAAGCCGCGGCGACGCGCGGTGGCGCACGAAGCCGCGAGACCCGCCGCGTCGCGGAAGTCGGCGTGCAGCGTGTCGATGGCGGCGACGCCCGCAGCAGCGGCCGCGCAAAGACACAGCGAATTGGCCATCACGTAGAGCGGCGACAGGCTGCCGTCGACCTCGCGGTTCGAGACGGCGCCGATCGCGGCCGACAGGTCTTCGGCACCCCAGGTGATGCCGGCCAGGCGCGGGATGCCGGGCACGAAGGAAGCCATGGTCAGCATCGCCTGCGCGGTCTCCGTTGCCACCGGCACGATGCGCACCTCGCCGCCCGGCATGCCGCAGCGCGCCTCCAGCGCATCGAGGTAGTGGCCCAGGCGCAGCACGTCGGCCGCGCTGAAGGTCTTCGGAAGCATGATGCCGGCCAGGCCCGGCATCACAACGGCCGCGAGATCCTCCAGCGCCAGCCCCGAATCCAGCGGGTTGATGCGGACAAAGAGACGTGACGACAGGCGCCCGGCCTCCTTGGCAATGAAGCTCGACGCCGCGGCGCGCGCCGCCGGCTTCTGCGCCGCGGCGACCGCGTCCTCCAGGTCGAGGATCAGCACGTCGGCCGCGCTGCCCGTCGCCTTGGCGAGCTTTCGCTCGCTGTCGGCCGGCACGAAGAGCATCGAACGCAGCCTCATGCAGGGACCTTTCGCAGCATCAGGGCCTGGCGCTTGCAGGTCGAGACCTCCTGCCCCTTCTGGTTGAAGCCCTGGTGCAGGAAGGTGACGATGCCCGCGTTGGGCCGCGATTTGCTGTCGCGCACTTCCAGCACCGTCGTGGTCGAGCGGATCGTGTCGCCTGCAAACACGGGAGAAGGAAAACGCACGTCGGTCATGCCGAGGTTGGCGACCGTGGTGCCCAGTGTCGTGTCCTGCACCGACAGGCCGATGACCAGCCCGAGCGTGAAGATGCTGTTCATCAGCGGGCGGCCGAACTCGGTGTTCTTGCAGTACTCGGCATCGATGTGGATCGCTGCCGGGTTGTAGGTCGCGCCACAGAACCACACGTTGTCGGCTTCGGTGACGGTGCGGCGTATTTCGTGCGCGAACACCTGCTCGACGCGGAACTCCTCGAACCAAAGACCTGCCATCGGTATTTCCCCTCACAATATGCAGTGGCGTAGCATGCGCATGTACATGGTACGCATGTGTACTATAACAAATCCCTTTGCGTTGCAACTCGGTAGGAACCTTGATCGGAGACAGAAAATGCCCCTCGCTATAAACCGCCAGGTGCGGCTGAAATCAAGACCCCAGGGCGTGCCGCAGGCCGAACACTTCGAGATCGTCGAAGCCGATCTGCCGCCGGTGCACGACGGCCAGGTGCTGGTGCGCAACATCTACCTGTCGGTCGAGCCCGCGATGCGCGGCTGGGTCAATGCCGTCGGCAACTATTCGGAGCCGGTGGCCGTCGGCGCGGTGATGCGTTCTTTCGCCACGGGGCGCGTGGAGGCCTCCCGGCATCCCGGCTTCCAGCCCGGCGAATACGTCACCGGCATGTTCGGCTGGCAGGACTATGCGGCGATCGACGGCGCGGCGATCCAGCGCAAGGTGGAGGACGACGGCCTGCCCTTGTCCACCTCGCTCGGGGTGCTGGGCATCAACGGGGTCACGGCGCACTACGGATTGCTCGAGATCGGCCGGCCAAAGCCCGGCGAGACGGTGGTCGTGTCGACCGCGGCGGGCGCCGTCGGCTCCTGCGTGGGGCAGATCGCGAAGATCAAGGGTTGCCGCAGCGTCGGAATCGCTGGCGGCGCGCAGAAGAGCGCCTTGTGCACCGGGCTGTTCGGCTACGACGCGGCCGTCGACTACAAGGCCGGCGCGCTCGCCCCGCAGCTTGCGGCCGCCTGCCCCGACGGCGTCGACGTCTACTATGACAACACGGCCGGCGCGATCAGCGACGCCGTGATGGAGCGCCTGAACGTCGACGCCCGGGTCGTGATCTGCGGCACCGCCTCGGTGGCGAGCTGGGATCCGCCGCCGCTAGGACCGCGCGTGGAGCGGCACCTGCTCGTCAAACGCGCGTCCATGCGGGGCTTCGTCATCTTCGATCATCCCGAACACGGCGACATCGCGCGCCGCGAGCTGGCGCAATGGCTGCGCGAAGGCCGGCTCCAGTACCAGGAGGAAATCCTGGAAGGCATCGAGCAGGCGCCCGATGCGATCGCGGGGCTCTACCGCGGCGAGAACCTGGGCAAGCGGCTGATCCGGATCGAGGCGCCCGGTTGAGGGCACGCGAGGCGCGGTCATAAAATGTTCGCATGCGTATAGTAATGAATCGTCCAAGGAGAGCACATGGCCGCTGAACCGACAACAAGCACCGACTGGGAGCTCAGGCTCGGGTTTCTGATCCACGACGCGTCGCGCCTGCGGCGCAGCGCTTTCGACCGCTGCCTGAAGCCGCTGAACGTCACCCGATCCCAGTGGTGGGTCCTGGCCTATCTGTCGCGGCAAGACGGCATGACGCAGTCGCAGCTCGCCGAAGAACTCGACCTGGGCAAGGTCGCCATCGGCGGCCTGATCGATCGCCTCCAGAAGTCGGGGCTGGTACGCCGCGACGCCGATGCCAGCGACCGCCGTGTCAACCGCGTCTTTCTCGAGCCCAAGAGCAAGCAGCTCATCAATCGCATGCGCAAGGTCAGCCACCAGCTCAACCAGCAGATCCTGGCGGGCCTTCCCGAAACCCAGCTCGAGACCACGGCCAAGACGCTCGACACGATGAAGCGCAACCTGCTGTCCTATCTGCAGGAGCCGATCGAAGCCTGAGTCCCGGCTCGCCGGCACCGGCACACAGGGAAATTCCTTATGTGCGTATCCTTATTGTGCAGTAGTGTACGAATATTCGCGACACTGCAGCAAGGACACGCACGCCATGAGCTCCGAGCCCCCCGAAGGCCAGCGCCCCTCTGATTGGGGCGGCCTCTCTCTTTCGGTCGAACAGGTCGAACTGCGTTTCGGCGGCATCCGTGCGCTGCGCGGCGTTTCCTTCGCGGCCCGGGCGGGAGAGATCACGGCCGTGATCGGGCCCAACGGCGCCGGCAAGACCAGCGTCTTCAACACCATCTCGGGCTTCTACCGCCCCGCCTCCGGCCGCGTGCTGCTGGGCAGCGACGACATCACCGACACGCCGGTCTACGGCCGCGCCGGCCTCGGGCTGGCGCGCACCTTCCAGAACATCGCGCTGTTCCACGGCCTCAGCGTGCTCGAGAACATCAAGCTGGGCGGCCACCACCTGATGCGCTCGGGCCTGATGTCGAGCCTGCTCTATGCGAGAAGCGCGCAGCAGGAAGAGCTGGCGCTGCGCGCGGAGATTGAACGCCGGGTGATCGACTTCCTCGAGATCGACCACATCCGCCACAAGCCGGTCGACGCTCTCTCCTACGGCCTGCAGAAGCGCGTCGAGCTGGCGCGCGCGCTGGCGATGCGGCCGCGCGTGCTGCTGCTCGACGAGCCCGTCGCGGGCATGAACCGCGAGGAGACGGAAGACATGGCGCGCTTCATCCTCGACGTGCAGGAGGACTGGGGCGTGACAGTGCTGCTGGTGGAACACGACATGGGCATGGTGATGGACATCTCCAGCCACGTGGTGGTACTGAACTTCGGCGAGGTCATCGCCAGCGGGTCGCCCGCCGAGGTGCGCCGGCACCCCGAGGTGATCCGGGCCTACCTCGGCGCCGAAGCCGAAGAGGCCGAAGAGGCGATCGCATGAACGCACCCGCCCTCTACGAGCTGCTGGAATACAGCCTGATCGGCCTGCTGTCGGGCGGCGTGCTGGCGCTGATCGCGCTGAGCTTCGTGCTGGTCTACAAGGGCACCGGTGTCGTCAACTTCGCGGTCGGCGAGGTCATGATGCTGGGGGCCTACCTCTACTACACGGGCAACGTGATCTTCGGCCTCTCGCCGGTGCCGGCCTTCGTGCTGTCGCTGCTCCTGATCGCGCTGCTCGCGGTGCTGATCGAGCGGCTGGTGCTGCGGCCGCTGGCCGGCCAGTCGGCGGTGTCGGTGCTGATGGCCACGATCGGCATGGCCAGCATCATCCACGGCGTGGTCGAGTCCTTCTGGGGCAGCGACACCTACTCCGTGCCGCCGCTGCTTCCGCGCCGCCCGCTGAACTTCAGCGAGGTGATGATCCCGGGCACCGCGATCGGCAACTTCGCGGTCGCCGCGGCGCTGATCATCGCCTTCATCCTCTTCTTCCGCTATTCGAAGACCGGCATCGCGATGCGCGCGACGGCGAGCGACCCCGTCACGGCCTGCACGCTGGGCATCAACATCCGCTTCGCGCAGCGTTTGACCTGGGTGCTGTCGGGCGTGGTCGGCACGGTGGCCGGCGTTCTCATCGCCTCCTCGGCCAATCTCTCGCCCCTGCTGGCCGCAACGGCCCTGAGCGCCTTCGCGGTGATCATCCTCGGCGGGCTGGACAGCATCCTCGGCGCCATCGTCGCCAGCCTGATCATCGGCTGGATCGATGCGGTGACCGCCGGCTACCTCGGCGGCAAGGCGCTCGACGTCGTGCCCTACGTCGTGGTGCTGGCCATCCTGGTCGTGCGTCCCTACGGCATCTTCGGCACCCGCACGATCGAAAGGCTCTGACCATGCGCACCGGCGTCTTTCACGAGAACTTTGCCGCCGAGGAGCAGCTGTGGGACTCCTCCACCGCGCGCCGCTGGATGCTGGCCTTCACGGTGGCGCTGTTCGCGCTGCCTCTCTACGGCAGCGACTACGTGCTGGCGATGAGCTGCATCATCGGCATCCACGTCATCGCCACGCTGGGCCTGAACATCACGACCGGCAGCACGGGCCAGATCTCGCTCGCGCATGCCGCCTTCATGGGCGTGGGCTGCTACACCGTGGCCTGGCTCGCGAAGCACGGCATTCCCTTCTTCGTCGCACTGCCGGCGGCCGGGCTGCTGGCGGCGCTCATCGGCGTGCTCGTGGGGCTGCCGAGCCTGCGCGTCAAGGGGCTCTACCTGGCCATCGCCACGCTGGCCGCACACTTCATCCTGACCTTCATCTTCCGCGAATGGGAGCCGGTGACCGGCGGCGTGCCGGGCACGTCGATCCCGCGCGCGCGCCTCTTCGGCTTCGAATTGGTCGGCGATCGCGCCAACTTCTACCTGATCTTCGGCTGCGCCTTCCTGATGGCGCTGGCGGTGCGCAACCTCTCGCGCACGCACATCGGCCGCGCCTTCATCGCGGTGCGCGACCGCGACATCTCGGCCGAGATCCTCGGCGTGAGCCTGCTGCGCACCAAGCTCCTGGCCTTCGCGCTCGGCGCCTTCTACGCGGGCGTCGCGGGCGGCTTGCTGGGCTACTTCTACGGCTCCATCACGCCCGAGTACTTCGTGCTCACGCTGTCGATCTTCTATCTCGCCGCCATCATCGTCGGCGGCAGCACCGTGCTGGGCAGCATCCTGGGCGCGATGTTCATGACCTTCGTGCCCGAGCTGCTGCGCCTGACATCCCATGTGAGCTCGCAATGGTTCCCGGGCATTGCCGCCCTGCTGCTGCCGATGGGCCAGATCGTCTTCGGCGTGCTGATCATCGTCTTCCTGATCTTCGAGCCGCGTGGGCTCTCGGCCGTGTGGGCGCGGGTGCGCCGCACTTTCCACGTGTGGCCTTTCAAGACCTGAACCATCCGCCGACCCGGCACGTCACAAAAGGAGACCGACATGACAGACATTCGCAGGCGCCAAGTCATCCAATCGCTGGGCGCCGCCACGGCGCTTGGCGCGCTGGGTTTGTCCCCCGCCTGGGCGCAGGCGGCGAAGGGCGATATCGTGATCGGCGCTTCCCAGCCGATCACCGGCATCTTCTCGTTCGCGGGCACCGACATGCACTACGGGCTGAACGACTTCATCGCCTGGAAGAACAGCACCGGTGGTGTCGCCGGCCGCAAGCTGCGCTACGTGTACGAGGACAGCGGCTTCAAGCTCGACCAGGGGGTCGCCATCTTCAAGAAGATCATGGCCGCGGAGAAGCCCTCGTTCTTCTACGGCGACAGCACCCAGTGGGCCAAGGCGGTGGCGCAGGACGCCATCGCCTCCAATTCGATCCTGACCTCCTCCACCTCGCTCGCGAGTTCGATGGCCGATCCGGTGAACATGCCGCAGCACTTCGTGCCGGGCCCGATCTACGGCGCGATGCACGAGATTCTCATGGAGTACATCGCGCGCACGTCGCAGGGCGCCGCCAACAAGCCGAAGATCGCCTACGTCTATGCCGACACCGAGTTCGGACGCGACGGCATTCCTGCCGGCAAGGCACGGGCCGAGAAGCTCGGTCTTCCGATCGTCACCGAGATCGTGACCAAGCAGGCCGGTATCGACGTCGGCCCGGAGGTGGCGAAGCTGCGCCGCGCCCGGCCCGACATCGTGATCTTCCAGGGCTACATCCTGGCGCCGATACCCGAGTTCGTTCGCCAGATGCGCGAAGCGGGTCTGAACAGCCAGGTGATGGGAACTGCATGGGGCTTGAACAAGCCGGCGTACGACGCGCTGGGCGCGATGGGCGAAAGCCTCACCGGCGTTGCACCCTACCGCTATGGCCACGAGACCGATTCGCCGACGATCAACACGATCCGCGAGTTCACCGCCAAGAACCGGCCCGACATGAAGCACATTTCGATGTTCTACGTGAGCGCATGGCTATCGGGCATGGTGTTCGCGGAAGTGGCAGAGCGCTGCATCAAGGCCAACAAGCCGCTGACGCTGCCCAACATGAAGGCCGCATTGGAATCGATGAAAGACTGGGACTCGGGCGGCGTGACGGGGCTTCTTGTCGACCTCAGCAAGCATCAGATTCCCTCGGGCCGCATGTATCGGTACGACCCGGTGAAAAAGACGATGGAGCCTGCGAGCGGATGGATCAGGGCGTGAACTGCGCCGGCAGCGCCGCCTTGACGGTATCCAACGTCGAGGTGGTCTATCACCACAGCATCCAGGCGCTGCGCGGCCTGTCGATCGACGTGCCCGACCGGCAGATCGTCGCCCTGCTCGGCTCCAACGGCGCCGGCAAGACGACGACACTGAAGGCGGCATCCGGCATCCTGCCGCTCGAGAACGGACGCGTCGCGAGCGGCAGCATCCACTTCTTCGGCGAGGACATCGCGCGCTGGGCGCCTCATCAGTTGCCGCGGCGCGGGCTCGCACACGTGCGCGAGGGCCGGCATGTCTTCGGCGAACTCACCGTCGACGAGAACCTGGTCGCCGCGGCCAACGCGCTGACCGGCCGGTCCAACGCGAAGCCCGACACCGAGATGGTGTACGACTACTTCCCGCGCCTGAAGGAGCGCCGCAAGCAGTTGGCGGGCTACCTGTCGGGCGGCGAGCAGCAGATGCTCGCCATCGGCCGCGCGCTGGTCGGCCAGCCAAGGCTGATCCTGCTCGACGAGCCCTCTCTCGGGCTGGCGCCGCTGGTGGTGCAGGACATCTTCGGCATCATCGCGCGCATCAACCGCGAGCAAGGCGTCGCGATGCTGCTGGTGGAGCAGAACGCGCGCGTCGCGCTCGGCGTGGCCGACTACGGCTACATCATGGAAAACGGCCGCATCGTCATCAACGGTGCAAAGGAGGTGCTGCTTGGCGATCCCGATGTACAACGCTTCTACCTGGGAAGCAGCGACGATGGCCAGGAGCGCGTCAGCTTCCGCGAGACCAAACACTACAAGCGGCGAAAACGCTGGCTCTCATGAGGGAGGCGCGATGAGCACGGTCACCGCAGGCATGGAGCAGCTCACCCTGCCCGCTCAGCTGATGCAGTGGGCGCAGCAAAAGCCCGATGCGGTCGCGCTGCGCCAGAAGGAAGGCGGCGTGTGGCAGCCGGTGAGCTGGGCGGCCTTCGCCGACACCGCCAGCCATTTCGGGCTCGGACTGCTCGCGCTCGGATTGCAGCGCGGCGAGAACGTGGCGATCCTCGGCGAGAACTGCCGCGAATGGGTGTTCGCGCAGCTCGGCGTCGCGCTGGTCGGCTGCATCGCGGCCGGCGTCTATCCCACCTCGCCGGCCCCGGAGGTCGAGTACCTGCTGGCACTCTCCGAAGCGCCGGTCATCGTCTGCGAGGACCAGGAGCAGCTCGACAAGGTTCTCTCCATCCGGCACAACCTGCCCTTCCTGCGAGCCATCGTCGTGATGGACCCGCGCGGCCTGAGGCACTACGACCGCAACGGCATCCATGATTTCGAGCACGTGCTGGCGCTGGGCCAGCGGCTCCAGAAGGAACAACCTGGGCTGATCGCCGACAGTCTTGCCAAGCTAAAGCTCGACGACATCGGCCTGATCGTCTTCACCTCCGGGTCGACCGGCCGGCCCAAGGCCGCGATGATGAGCTGGCGCGGCCTCGGCTGCGCCGCGCGCGGACTCAACACTGCGCTGCGCTGCCGGCCCGAGGACGCGCTGGTCTCCTACCTTCCGCTGTGCCACGTGGCCGAGCAGATGTTCTCGATCCATGTGCCGATGGCGACCGGCGCCGTGGTGAACTTCGCCGAGAGCCTGCGCACGGTGCAGGAAGACCTGCGCGAGCTGTCCCCGCAGGTGTTTTTCGGCGTGCCGCGCATCTGGGAGAAGTTCCACGCCTCCATCCAGTTCAAGCTTCGGGAGGCCGGCGGCCTGCGGCTCGCGCTCTACGAGCGGGCCATGCGCTCGTTGGCCGGCTTCGGGTCGGCGCCGCGTTCGACGTGGCGCTTCGGCCAGCGCGTGCTCTGGGCGTTCTGGTATGTCGTGATCCTGCGCGCGCTGCTCAACTTCGTCGGGCTGCGCCGTTGCCGCATTGCCATCTCGTCGGGCGCCCCTATCGCGCCGGACATCCTTCAGTTCTTCCGGACGCTGGGCGTGCCG
The DNA here is from genome assembly GCF_964253985.1 of Variovorax sp. LjRoot290. NCBI lineage: Bacteria > Pseudomonadati > Pseudomonadota > Betaproteobacteria > Burkholderiales > Comamonadaceae > Variovorax > Variovorax sp. LjRoot290. The sequence continues at coordinate 886,448 of NZ_CAXURW020000002.1, forward strand.
ATCCGCGAGGCCTACGGATTGACCGAGGCTTCGGGTGCCACGACGATGCAGACCACCGACGCATCGCCGGTCGGCACGGTCGGCGTGCCCTATCCGGGCGTCGAGGTGAAGCTCGCCGACGACGGCGAGATCCTGATCCGTGGCGACGTCGTCTTTCGCGGCTACTTCCGAAACGACGCCGCCACGCTGGAGGCCGTCGACGCCGAAGGCTGGCTGCATTCGGGCGACGTGGCCCGCTGGGTCGACGGTCCGGCGGGCCAGGAGCTGCGCATCGTCGATCGCAAGAAGGACATCATGATCACCGCCGGCGGCAAGAACATCACACCGTCGGAGATCGAGAACGCGCTGCGCTTCTCGCCCTACATCCGCGAAGCGATCGTGGTGGCGGACCGTCGGCGCTTCGTGTCGGCCCTGATCCAGATCGACTTCGAAGGCGTGGGCAAGTGGGCGGAGGAGAACGGCCTGGCCTACACCACCTTCAGGCATCTGGTCGAACAGGCGCAGGTCCAGGCCCTGATCCAGAAGGAGGTCGACGCCGTCAATGCGCGCATGCCGCAGGTGCAGCAGGTGCGCAAGTTCCATCTGCTGACCAAGGAGCTGGACCACGACGATGGCGAAGTCACCGCCACGATGAAGGTGAGGCGCAAGAGCGTTGGCGAGAAGTATGCGGACGTGATCGAGGCGATCTATGCCTGATGTTCGGCTCGAGACGCTGGCCGACGGCGTCAGCCTTCTGCGGCTCCACCGGCCCGCAAAACTCAATGCGCTCAGCGATGCGATGGTGGCCGACGCAGGCCGGCTGCTCGACTCGGTCGGCGCGGACACCCGCTGCAGGGTGCTCGTGATTAGCGGTTCGGGACGCGGCTTCTGTGCCGGCTTCGATCTGGCGTCGGCCGGCGATGCGCCGGGCAACGGGCCTGAGGAGACCGCGCTCTGGATGCGGCGCCAGGAGGCGTTCGCGGGATTGATCCAGCGCCTGCGCGCCCTGCCCCAACCGGTCATCGCCGCCGTCAACGGCGCTGCCAGCGGCGCCGGTCTGGGCATTGCCCTGGCCTGCGACATCCGGATCGCCGGCTCGTCGGCCCGGTTCAATTCGGCTTTCGTGCGCGTCGGCATGTCGAGTTGCGACATGGGTGTGAGCTGGCTGCTGCCGCGATGCATCGGCCTGTCGCGCGCGTTCGAGATGATGCTGACCGGCCGCATGGTGAAGGCCGAAGAGGCGGACCGCATCGGCTTGGTGAGCGAGGTCGCGGATGACGGGCAGCTGATGGCGCGCGTCTGCGAGATCGCATCGCTCATCGTCGCCAACAGCGCCTTCGGCGTCTGGATGACCAAGCGCGGGATGTGGGCCAACGCCGAGGCGTCGAGCCTGCAGGCCGCGATGGAGCTGGAGAACCGGACGCAGATCCTGTGCCGCAGTACCGGGGAGCTCCAGGCGGCCGCTGGCGCGATGCTGAGCAAGCACCGCGATGCTGCTACCTAGATCGGCGGATGCTTCTGCACAGCCTTGTAGAGCGCGTAGTCCTTGCCGACGCCGTATTCCATGATGCCCCAGCCGACCTCGTCGCCGTCGCGCACCTCGATCACCTGGTCGCCCAGCGTGCGTACCAACTGGCGCGTGGCGGGGTCGCTCAGATCCCACTGATCGGCTTCGGCGTAGGCCTTGCCGCGGTCATCGCCCTGGAACCAGCCGTTGAGCCCGCCGTAGAGTCCGCCCTTGAGGAAGTAGCGCGTGGGCAGGGTACGGATCGTGATCGGCCGCTCTCGACCATCTGCAAAACGCAGATGGAACACGGCGGACTCGACGCTCTGGCCGTGCGGATCGTCGAACCACCGGACCTCGTGACGCACGTCCACCAGCTGGTTGCGCGACGACACCTTGCCGCCCAGCGTGAACACCTCTTCACCGGACAAATAGATCTTCTCGCCGGGCGCGCGCTCCTTGAAGAAGACATGCAGGCCACGGTCCTTGAACTGCGCGGTGGTCCAGGCGTAGAAGAACGGCGGATAGAAGGTCAGCGGAGGATGGCTTTCGTCCGTGCGCATCTCGGCGCGCACCCCCCATGAATGGTCACGCTGCCCGAGCCACTGTGCACCGTCCAGTTCGACGCGCCGCCCGTCGAATTCGATCCAGCCTTCATAGCGCCCGAGCTGCTGCGCACGCGCCATGTTCTCGGTGATGCGTCCGTCGCGGCGGCGCAGGTGCGCCTTCTCCTCGTGCGGGTTCATCGTCCCGATGAACTCCAGCTCGAAGCGAATCCCCGACGCGTTGCTGCCCAGGGTCAGGCGATGCCTGCGCAGGCCTTCGACCACCTGGATCTCCAGCGGACCGACGCGCGTGGTCAGCGGATCGGGTCGCAGGTGGCGCGATGCACGGAAGTTCCATTGCCGCCCCGGCAGGGCGACGCCGGCGAACGCATCCATCACGTTCCGGTTGGGGTGATAGCCGAGGCCGATGTCGAAGATGAGGTCTCCCGCCGGCGAGGGGTGGCCGGTGTACCAGAGCCGCTCCATCCACGCCGGATCGCTGTTGTCGATCTGGTCGAAGGTGGTCGGGAGCTGGTGCCCGATGAGGTCATCTTGCGGTGTCAGCATGCGCTTGTCTCCGAGTTCTCCGGCATTGTCGCCATATCGTACTCTAGCGTATAGTACTTTACAGCAACACAAAGGAGCAATGCATGCACCAGCAAAAGGTCGTCATCATCAGTTGCGCTGTGACGGGCGCGATCCACACGCCTTCGATGTCGCCGCACCTGCCGGTGACGCCGGAGGAGATCGCAGAGTCTTCGATCGCGGCGGCAAAGGCGGGCGCAGCCATCATCCATTTGCACGCGCGCGACCCGGTGACCGGCAAGCCGGACCAGCGCCCCGAGGCCTTCACGCCCTTTCTGGGGCGCATCAAGAGCGAGTGCGACGCGGTGATCAACCTCACCACCGGCGGATCGCCCTACATGCCCGTGCAGGAACGCATTCGCCCCGCCGTCGAACTGCGCCCGGAGGTGGCCTCGATGAACATGGGTTCGATGAACTTCGGCCTGTTCCCGATGCTGGAGCGATTCAAGGAGTTCAAGCACGACTGGGAGCGCCCCTATCTCGAGGGCAGCAAGGACCTGATCTTCCGCAATACCTACGGCGACATCCAGACCGCGCTCTCGGAGCTTTCCGCCAGCGGCACGCGCTACGAGTTCGAGTGCTACGACACCTCGCACCTCTACAACCTCGCTCACTTCATCGATCGCGGGCTCGTCAAGCCGCCCTTCTTCGTCCAGACGGTCTTCGGCATCCTCGGCGGCATCGGTGCGCACCCGGACGACGTCATGCACATGAAGCGCACGGCGGACCGCCTGTTCGGCGACGACTACCGATGGTCGGTGCTTGGAGCGGGCCGCAATCAGATGAAGGTGGCGGCCATGGCTGCGTCCATGGGCGGGAATGTTCGCGTCGGGCTGGAGGACAGCCTGTGGATCGGGCCGGGAAAACTGGCCGAGTCGAATGCCCAACAGGTACACAAGGTGCGGGAGATTCTGGAAGGGCTTGGCCTCCAGATCGCCACACCAGGGCAGGCGCGCGAGATCCTTTCGCTCAAAGGTGCCGAGAACGTCGCATTCTGAGGCGGTTCCCGCGAGCGATAGCTACCGCTAAATGACGACTCCGCTCAGGAGGACTACTCGACCGCATAGAGCGCTGCAATGCGCTTGAGCGCCTGTTCGGCCACAGTGCCTGGCGCGCGCCCCAGGCTCAGGTGGAGATCCCACCACGGCCACCTCCCATGAGCCCAGCATGCAGCTGCGACGATGCACCCCGGTGGTCCAGCTTCAGGGGTTCACTCCAATCTTGGTCAGAGACGGTCGGAATTCAGCATCGAGCCTCTCTTTGATCGGTTCACGCAGTCGCTTCTTTGCTTGATCCTTCTGATCCTTTCGCTGCCACTTTCACGGCTGCAGCATATTCATGGCTACCGCCACTTACTATGGCGGCGCGTGCGCGCGTTGCCACACCGACATTCGCCCGTCAGAGCAACGCTTCAAGCTTGGCCTCTCGAAGTCGGGCTCTCGACCTTCGACCGCGATGGCAAGGAAACGTCCGACATTGTAGACAAAATAGGCCATTTTGGCTAAAATGCACGACATGCCTGCTCAGTCAACTCTTGAAAGTTCGCTTCAAAACCAGCTGCTGCGCCAGCTCGGTGAGCGCCTGCGCCTGATGCGAAAGGCCAAGTGCATATCGGCAGTTGAGCTCGCTCAAGCCGCAGGAATCTCGCGCTCGACGCTCCACGCAGTCGAGTCTGGGGCCGCATCCCCAACGATGGGCACCTATTTGAGAGTGCTCGCTGCCCTGGGGGCGGCTGCTGATTTGGCGTTGGTTGCAACCGCTGAGCCGGACCGCGGGCCCGCATCGCCCGCCAGCAATCACATCGCACAGGACTATCAGAGCTGGCTCATGCACCAAGAAGCGGTACGGCGCATCACCAACGACCCTTCGCTCGCGGGGCGCGCTGAAGCCACGCTCGAAAAGTGGATGGCCAAGGGCGATGCGCGGACCATGCCGCTGTGGACGAAGTGGCGCGAAATTCTTGCCGGACGTCGATGGGACCTGGCGTTGGCGACTTCAGAAGAAGCCCGTGAGCTGCGTCAAGCCTCACCGCTGTCGACGGTGCTTCCGCAGGATGTCCGCCTTGACATCATCGCCAAGGTTCGAGGCCTCAAAGAGCTGAGCAGTGCAGAAGGCTGACTTGGAGCACATCATCCGCGCGGCGGCTGATGTCACCAACGAGTACGAGATCATCATCGTCGGAAGCCAGTCCATTCTGGGCTCGATTGCGCACCCGCCTGAGGTCTGCACGATGTCGGCCGAGGCAGACGTGCTGCCGATGAACGATGAGAAGCGGCTATCGGACCTTGTCGATGGCAATCTCGGAGAGGGCTCCCTGTTCCATGAAACGTACGGCTACTACGCCCAGGGTGTCGATTCGAGCACCTCGAAGCTGCCTATCGGGTGGCGCGAGCGCCTCGTGCGCGTTCAGAATCAGAATACGAACGGCAAGGTCGGACTCTGCTTGGACCCCCTTGACCTCTTCTTGGCCAAATGCGTTGCGAACCGAGAGAAAGACCGGAATTTCAATCGTGCGCTGCTTGCGTCGGGCATCGTGAAGTTCGATGAAGCGGTCCAACGGGCTTCGTTGTTGCCGGTCAGCAAGGATGCCCAGGAAAGGGTCGTGGCGCTCATCCATCGGCTCGCAGCGGAGGCCGGTGTCAAGGCGCCCTAGGACTTCAACGGCGCAAAATCATCGTACGCCCGTCGCGGTTACGTCAGGGGCATTGCTCACCTTGGATGGAGGCGACAGATCGGGTATGACGCATGGAACTGCTTGATCGCGACCGGTAAGAAGTATCGGTGCAACGACTTCCGATCCACGCAACGCAAAGGAGACACCATGACAATCCGTATTGGACGATGGCTCGGCCGCAACGGAGGCGGACTCGAGATTCTTTCCATCGGGCCAGATGCCCACTTCACCGGCCGCTACCAGACCAAGGTGGGGAAGCCTAGCCCTGAAGCGTGGTTCGACGCGCACGGAATGACAGACGGCGCTCTCATCGGATTCACGGTGCTCTGGAAGAATCAATCGGAGCAGCATGCCTCGCTGGCAAGCTTTGCCGGTCGCTACCTGGCCCAGGGTGAGCAGGATGGCTTCGGCGACTCATCGAGAGAGCGGATCGAGGCCCAATGGCATCTTGCCCGCCTCTACGACGACGATGATCCCAGCAAGCCGCACGCGATGTGGGAGACCTTTCTCACCAACTCTGCGGTCTGGTATTGGACGCCTTGAACGGTCAGCGCAGCCTGAGCCCGGCGTGAACAAGCAGCTGCCGGAAAACCTCCAATCGCGCCTTTCCGGTCTCTGCAAGCTTGTGGCACACGTGCATGTGTGCAGCCATGTCGCAGTGTCCACACAGTGCGTCCTTGCACTCCCGCTCCGACATCTCCAAGTGGACACCCGTCAGGATCGCGCTCCCGTTGCCCACACGTGAGCTCACGATGGCGGGCGGAGCGCCCTCGATGCCCGTGTACACGGCCAGGATCTGCGCTACATCGCTCGTCGCGTCGCCGAGATCGAAGCGGCAGCCGCCGTGGTAGTGCGCGTAAAGGGTCACTGGGGCGGCAGTCAGTCGATCTGTCGTCCGAATTTCAGCCGCTGCAGCGCTCCTCGGCGTTGCGTCGTAGGAGACACCCCCGGTGAGTTGGGGCAGCGAGCCCACTGCGACGGCATCCACGAACCTCAGTTCGCGTGCGCCGCAGATCGCACCATCGGTTCCGGCATGGAACGCGAGTTCCCTGCAGGCGTAGTACGCGCCTGCGCAGATGCCGAGGTAGACGCCACCTTCCTCGACGAACCGCCGAATGCGCTGGTTGGGGGCACCGTTCAACGCTTCGCAAAAAGGAAGGTCAGCACCGCCCGGCATGACAAACAGAACGGTGTCCTCGAAGAGCGCCGTGTCATGCTTGAGGTCGTCCGCGATGACTGCTCGGATCTCGTATGCGGCGGGAGGAAGCTGCTGTGCGATCGTCCTCATCACACGTGACGTTCCGTCGAAAGTTCCGGCGTCGATATAGGTCAGGATCTTCGGTTTCGGCATGCTGGTTCTCCAGATCGTTTCGATTGCGTGCTGGCAGATCGAGTTCACCTTTGGGCTCGCGACCAGAGATCCTGGGTGCCGCACAAGATTCTGCTCTGGCGGAATGCGATTTGCGAGAGGAACAAATCCGCGGTCGACCGCGATGGCAACACGATCGACTTTCTGCTCTGGGCCAAACTCGATACCCACAGCCGGCCCCAGTGTTCGCGCTGGCGCGACCACTGGGCGTGATCCCCCGAAGCGTCGTCAGCTCGGCGACACCGACACGCGGTCGCGGTACATCTCGCGCATGCGTGTTTTCAGGAATTTGCCCGTCGCGGTCTTGGGAATTGCATCGACCCACTCAAAGTCATCCGGCAGCTGGAAGCGCGCGAGTTTTGGCCTCAGAAAATCGCGCAACGCCGCCGCATCGACCTCCGCTCCCGGGCGCTTCACGACCACCACCAGTGGACGCTCGCCCCACTTCGGATGCTGAATCGCCACCACCGCAGCTTCTGCCACGCCAGGATGGCCCATCACAAGATTTTCGAGGTCGACCGAACTGATCCATTCACCGCCCGACTTGATGAGGTCCTTCCTGCGGTCAACCAGGTGCATGTAGCCATGTGCGTCGATGGTGCCCACGTCGCCGGTGCGCAGCCAGCCGTCGGCGGTGAACTTGCCAGGGTCATTGGGCGTCGCGTGGTAGCTGCCCGTGATCCATGGCCCACGCACTTGCACCTCGCCGGCGGCCTTGCCGTCCCATGGCTGCACACCATCGACTTCATCGACGATGCGCATCTCGACCATGGGCGCAGCCACACCCTGCATCGCGCGGATGGCGTGTTGCTTCTCCTCCGACAGCAAGGCATGCTCCGGCTTCATGATCGGGAAGCTGCCCATCGGCGAGGTCTCGGTCATGCCCCAACCTTGCACGATGTGCATGTCGTATCGCCCAAAGTTGGCGATCATCGACTGCGGCACCGCCGCGCCGCCGATCAGCATGCGCATGCCCTTGACCAGGTTGCGCTGACGGGTTGGCTGCTCGAGCGCCTGGTAAATCATCATCCAGATGGTCGGCACGCCAAGGGCCATGGTGGCCTGCCCTTCTTCCATCAGGTCGAGCAGGTCTTCACCGCCAAGGTGTGGGCCGGGCAGGATCTGGTTCGCACCGACCATCATGGCCGAGAAGGGCACGGCCCATGCGTTGGCATGGAACATGGGCGTGACCATCATCACCCGGTCGCGCGCCGACAGCGAGAACAGGTCGGGAATGCAGCCGGTGATGGCGTGGAGCACCATCGAGCGGTGCGAATACACCACACCCTTGGGCCGCCCGGTGGTGCCCGAGGTGTAGCACATGCCTACGGCTTCGTTCTCGTCCTGCTCCGGGTACTGGTAGCCGGCGGCGTCGCCGGCGATGAAGTCTTCGTAGCTTTCCATGCCCTCGGCCAGCGGCGTACCGCTAAAGGGCACGACGATGGCGCGCGGCGGATCCTTCAGCAAAGGTCGGACACGCTCCCAGATCGGCAGCAACACGTCGTCGATGACGAGCACGCGATCGCCAGCGTCGTCCATGATGTAGGCGATGTCCTCGGGGGACAGCCGCAGGTTGAGCGTGTGCAGCACGGCGCCGGCTGCCGGGATGCCGAAGTAGCACTCCAGGTGCCAGGCATGGTTCCAGCTCATCGTGGCGACAGCCTCGCCCCTCGCGATCCCGGCCTTGTCCCGCAAGGCCTGTGCGAGCTGACGGGCACGCCGGTAGATCTCCGCATAGCTGCGTCGGTAGGTGGACTTGTCGGGCAAGCGGCCGAGCGCACTCTGGTCGCCGAAATAAGTGCCCGCGCGCTCGAGGATCAGATTGGTGCTGAGCTGCACCGGCATCATGGTCGATTTCATGCTGCTCTTGCCCCTTCTTGACTCGATTTCTGACTTGATTTGAGCTACTCTCAATTATCGATTCCAAAGCGCACTAACAATCATAGGGAAAACGACATGGCATAAACTTGAGCTTCACTCAAAATATCAAGCTCGATCCAAGCATGGGGTGTTGATGCGCATCGATCTTCAGTTCAAAGGACGTCATGTCATTGTCTTCGGGGGTACCACCGGGATCAACTTCGGCATTGCCGACGCCTTCGCCCGGCAGGGCGCGGACGTGAGCGTTGTGAGCCGCCGGCGCGAGAACGTCGACCATGCCGTCGCCGCACTGACCGGGCACGGGCATCGCGTGGCGGGCTTTTGCGCTGATGTGCGCGATTTCGAGGCGGTCGGACAAGCCATGGCCGAAGCGGCCGCGAAGTTCGGCGCTGTCGATGTGATGGTGTCGGGTGCCGCAGGCAATTTCTTCGCTCAGGCGCGACATATGTCGGCCAACGGGTTCAAGGCCGTCGTCGACATCGATCTGCTCGGCACGTTTCACGTCATGCGCCAGGCTTACGGGCACCTACGCAAGCCCGGCGCCTCGGTCATCAACATCACGGCGCCCCAATCGACGATCCCGATGCGCTATCAGTCCCACGCTTGTGCCGCGAAGGCCGGGGTCGATCAGCTCACCCGCGTGCTCGCGCTCGAGTGGGGCCTGGACGGCATTCGGATCAACGCCATCTCGCCGGGCCCGATCGATGGCACCGAAGGCGTCAGGCGCCTCATGGCGCAAAGCGACGAGGAACTCGCGCAGGCCACGAGCATGGTTCCGCTGAAGCGGCTCGGAACGCTGGACGACATCGCCAACTTGGCGCTGTTCCTCGCTTCACCCTACGCCAGCTACATCTCGGGCGCCGTGATCCCCTGCGACGGCGGCGGCGCGCTGGAAAGCGTCAAGCCCGTTCTCGAAGCCACGGGTCGGCTGGCCGAGGCCCAGGCAAGGAAGATGTGATGGAGCGCGCGAGCGACTACACGCTGGGCGACATACTGCGCCGCAACGCCACGGTCCATGGCGACGGCATCGCGTTTCGCGAGCAGGACGGCGCGGTCACGCACCGCGCGCATTGGCGGCGCGTCCAGCAATTGGCCGCAGGTTTGCACCGGCTCGGCGTCGCGCAAGGCGATCGCGTCGCCATCCTGTCGAAGAACCGCATCGAGTACGTGGAGTTGCTCGGCGCAGCGGCGCAACTGGGCGCCATCGTGTCCGCGATCAACTGGCGCCTGTCCGCTGCCGAAGTGCTGGCTGTGCTGGAGAACGACACGCCGAAGACGGTTCTGGCCGAGGATGAGTTCTGGCCCTTGCTCGATCTCTCCCTTGCGCGCACCGGCCCGGATCTGGAACCGATCACCATCGGAATTCGCCGCGAGGGCTTCCAATGCCTCGACGACCTGTACATCGACGACGGCCCTCTCCCATCGACGCCCCTGTCTGCCGACGCCCCGCTGCTGCTGATCCATACCGCCTGGACCGACGGCCGCCCCAAAGCGGCCACGATCTCGCACGCCAACCTGATTTCGAACGCCATCCAACTGCAAGGCGCATGGAAGCTGGGAACCGATGACGTCCATCTGTGCTGCCTGCCCCTGTTCCATTCGACGGCCATCTCGCTGGTGCTCGCCGTCCAGTTGGCCGGTGGCGGCAGCGTGCTGACGCGCCAGTACGAACCGCAGGAAGCGGCCTCGCTCGTGGAGCGCCACCGAGCCACCGTGCTCGGCGAATTCGCGCCCATGCTCGACGGCCTGCTCTCCGCGTGCGATGGCGTGCCTTCGCGGCTGCGCAGCCTCCGGCATGTGTGCGGCCTCGACTCGCCCGAGACGATTCGCCGCTTCGAAGCCGCCTGCCCTGACGCCACCTTCTGGGCCGGCTACGGGCAAACCGAGGTGTCGGGGCTGGCGACACTCGGGCGTTTCCGCGATGCGCCCGGTGCCGCCGGATTTCCGTTGGCACTGTGCGCGATTGGCATCGAAGGCGACGACGGCCGGCTTGTGCCGGACGGCGAGGCTGGCGAAATCGTCGTGCGCGGGCCGTCGGCCTGCCTGGGCTACTGGCAGCGCCCAGAGGACAACGCGCGTCTGCTGCGCGGCGGCTGGCTGCACACGGGCGACAGCGGTCGCATCGACGCGAACGGCCGCCTCTGGTATACGGGCCGGCTGGCCGCCAAGGAACTAATCAAGACGGGGGGCGAGAACGTCTACCCCTCCGAAGTCGAGGCCGTGATCCGCCAGCACGCCGGCATTGCAGAGGTCGCTGTGATCGGCGTGCCGGATGCCCAGTGGGGCGAGTCGATCAAGGCGATCTGCGTGCCGGCGCGCACACCGCCACCCGCGCAAGAAGAAGTCGCCGATTTCGTCGCCAGCCGCATCGCGCGCTACAAGCGGCCCCGCTTCGTGGTGTTCGCGGATTCGCTGCCGAAAAAGCCGGACGGATCGGCGGATCGCGAACAAATTCGGAAGCTTCACGGGTAGTGCCGCGGGGCCGCGCGCGCCGCGCCGGCCCGATGATCGGCTCAACGCCCGTTGAACCGGGGCCGCTGCTTCTTCAGGAAGGCCGCGACCGCGCCAGTGAAGTCTTCCGTCCGCGCATTGGCGACGAATTCCTCTTGCTCCAGGTCGAGTTGCGTCGGTAGGTCGTTCTCCAGCGAAGTGCGGATGAGCCGCTTCATGCGACCGATGGCCAGCGTGGGGCCGGCCGCCAGGCGCTGCGCCACCGCGTCCACGCTGGCGTCGAGCTCCGCCAGCGGCACCACCTTGTTGACAAGGCCATAGCGCCAGGCCTCGGCCGCATCGAAGCTTTCGCCGAGCAGCGCGATCGCCATCGCATTGCGCATCCCGGCGACGCGCGGCAGCGACCACGAGGCCGACCCGTCGCAGGTGGCGCCGATGTTCACGTAGGCCAGGTTGAATTTCGTGCCCTCGGCGGCGATCGCCAGGTCGCACGCCATGGCCAGGCTCAGGCTGCCGCCGGCGACCACGCCATGCAGGCGGGCAATGAAGGGCACGTCGAGCATGGCCATCAGCTTGACCGCCTCGTGCACCGGCCCGATGAGCCCCGGCACCGCCGAGGCCGCATCGTCGCCGGCGAGTTCGTTGAGGTCGCCACCGACGCCGAAGACATCGCCCTCCCCACTGAGCACGACGGCGCGGATGTCCGGGGACGCCGCGATCACCTGGCAGCACGCGAGGAAGGCGCGGGCCGTCGGCACGTCCACCGCATTAAGTTGCGCGGGGCGGTTGAAGCGCAGGCGGGCGACGGCGCCCTCGCGCTGCAGGATGACGGGTTCGCTCATGAAAGATCCCTTGAAAGAAGGCCAATGCGCATCAGCCGAGCCAACGCTTGCGGCGCCGGTAGTGTTTGGTCGCGCGATAGTTCTTGCGCTCGCCCGCGACGCTGACCCCGAGATAGAACTCCCGGATGTCCTCGTTCGCGCGCAACTGTTCGGCCGGCGCTTCGAGCACCACGCGACCGCCTTCCATGACGTAGCCATGGTCGGCCAGTCCCAAGGCGGCCTGCGCGTTCTGCTCGACGATGAGCAGCGACAGCCCCTGGGTCTTGAGCTTGGCGAGCAGCGCGAAGATCTCCTCGATCATCTTCGGCGCCAGACCCAGCGATGGCTCGTCGATCAGCATCAGCCGCGGCTTGCCCATCATCGCGCGCCCGATCAAGAGCTGCTGCTGCTCGCCGCCCGAAAGGTAGCCGGAGGTGCGGTCGCGAAGTTCGGCGAGCCGGGGAATCGTCGCGTAGACGAATTCCAGTCGCTCGCGCACGCTCGCCATGCCGGGCAGCAGATGGCCGCCGATGACCAGGTTCTGCTCGACGTTCAAGTGGCGCAGCACCTTGCGCCCCTCGACCACGTGGATCAGCCCGCGCGCCACCGTGTCCAGCGCGGCCAGGCCGGTGATCGCCTGTCCGCCGAAGCGGATGCTGCCGGCCGACACCGCGCCGTCGTCGATCGACAGGATGCCCGAGATGGCCTTGAGCGTCGTGCTCTTGCCGGCGCCGTTCGGCCCCAGCAGGACCGTGCAGCGGCCCTCCTCCACGCGCAGGTTCACGCCCTTGAGCGCGAGAATCACCTTGGCGTAGAGCACCTCGAGGTTCTCGATCGCCAGCAGTTCGCTCCGCGCAGCCTCCTGCGCCACGGTCGCCGCGGGCCGCTCCATCACCGCCGCGTCCATGTCGTTCACCAGAGGTCCATCTTCGGGACCGAATAGCCCAGCACTGCCGGCATCAGCTTGCCGTCTTTGACGACGCCGATGTTCACCTTCGGGTTCTGCACCGGGAACGGCGCGGAAATGTCGTACTTGATATCGCTCGAGTACCCGAACAGGCTGGCGCTCGTGAAGGTGGTCTCCAGCAACGTCTTGTGGATCAGCTCGCCGGTCAGCTTGTCGGACCCGTACTTCTTCGCGCCCGCCTCGACCGCTCGCACCAGCAGCAGCGCTTGCGCGATGCCACCGATCGTGATGCCGTTCCACGGTGCCTTGAGGCCGTACTTCGTCGCCAGCATGTCGTAGAAGCGCTTGACTTCGGTGTCGTCGTCCGTGGCCAGGGCGCCGCCCTGGGTCTCGTAGTCCCCTTCCATCGAGCCGATGCCGCCCATCGGCTTGGCGATGAAGCCCGGCGCGTTGTGCATCGCGAAGGCCACCGGCACCTTCTTGTTGAGCGCCTGCAGCGCACGCTTGATGGCGATCGCCTGCTGGATCGATGCCGGTGCGAGGATGACTTCGGCGCCCGAATTGGTCACGCGCCGCATCTGCAGCGTCAGGTCGGCCGGCTGCGCTTCGGCGAACACCACCTCGACCAACTCGACCACCTTCGGATTCGCCTTCGCGAACGCGGTCACGCCCTTGGCCACATCGACATAGCTCGGCGACGACTCGGAGGTGACCAATGCCACCTTGATCGGGCGCTTGCCTTCCGCCTTGGTCTTCTGGTACCAGTCGATGAAGCCTACGAACTCATGCACGAAGGTGGGCCTCAGCGACAGAATCCACTGGTTGGGCCGCCACGCGAAGCCGTTGCTGGCCGAGGCGCTGAACATCACCACCTTGTCATTGGGCAGGCGCTGCTGCAGCGCCGCGGTGTCGGGCCCCCCGAGCGCGAAGCCGACCAACGGCTTCTCGGCCAGGATGCCGGGCCACAGGCTTGCCGTCTGCGCGGTTTCGAAGCGCGTGTCGTAAGCCTTCATCTGCAGCTTGATGCCCTGCTTGGCGCCGACTTCCGCGTTCCACCAGTTGATGACCGCCTCGCGGCCGCCGCCGATGGAAGGCATGACCGTCGAGAACGGCCCTGAGAAGTCGGACAGCGAGGGCACGACGTAGGTCGTCTGCGCATGGGCCATGCGCGGTGCGATCGAGCAGGCCAGCGCGGCCGTGGCGAGCGCCGCAGCGTGTCGGATGGATGCGGTGAGTCTCATGATGTGTCTCCGGTGTAGTGGGCTAACAGGGGTGCCGTTGCGCAGGGAAAAATCCGCCGTCAATAGGGGAAAGGCCAACGCCGCCAGGCCTGCTTCGTCGTGTTCACACGGTGCATCAATCCCTTGGGCTCGAACAGCAGGAACAGGATCACCACCGTTCCGAGCAGCACGTTCATGCTGGCGAAGACGATGTCCTGCCCGACGATCGGGAAGGTCTGCGACAGCGACGAGCCGAGGCTCGCGACGCCTTCACGCGCCAACTGGATCAGCACGGTGCCGATCAGCGCGCCGACGATGGAGCCGAGGCCGCCGACGATCATCATGGAGATCAGCCAGATCGAGCTGAACAGCGTGAACTGCTCGACCGACACGTGCCTCAGCGCGATTGCCCACAGCCCGCCCGCGATGCCGGCATAGAACGCGCCGACGAGGAAGGCGCGCATCTTCGTCATCATGACGTTGATGCCCATCATCCCGGCCGCGACATCGTCGTCGCGCACGGCCTCGAAAGCGCGGCCGTGGCGGGAGCGCACGATGCCGAAGGCACCGAAGGTCATGATCACCAGCACGATCAGCGCGAAGTAGTAGATCGCCGTGTCGTTGGCCAGATTGATGCCGAAGGCCGTCGCGCCCTCCAGGTGCACGCCGCCCGGCCCGCCGAACCAGTTACGCGGCAGGTTGAGCGCGAAGAAATGGAACAGTGCCTGCGCGGCGATGGTCGTCAAGGCCAGGTAGAAGCCCTTGATGCGCACCGCGGAGAGTCCGAACAGCGAACCGAAGACGGCCGCCGCCACGCCGCCGAAGACGAGCGCCAGCGGCACCGGGAAGGACCAGTGCGCCACTGCGACCGCACAGGCATAGGCGCCAACGCCCATGAAGGCCGACTGCCCGATGTTGATCTGCCCGGCATAGCCGGTGCAGATCTGCAGGCCGATTACCGCCACCGCGGTGATGAAGATCGTGTAGCCCATGCTGATCCAACGCTCGGGCGCTACCCAGGGCAGCACCGCCAGGGCCAACACGAACAATGCAAGAGCCACCCACTGCGGGCGAGTGCGGATCAACGAGCGGTCGCCGCCGTAGCTTGTGAAGTAAACACCGGAGGCATCCATTTCAGACCCTTTCGATCGCGCGCCATCCGAACAGGCCGGTCGGCCGTACGAAAAGCATGAACAGCATGAAGACGTAGGGCACGATGGTCGATGCGGAGCCGCCGACCGCCGGGTCCACATAAGCGCTCACCAGCGACTGCAGGATGCCCATCACCGCGCCCGCCAGCAGCAGGCCGAAGATGGATTCGAGGCCCGCGAACAGCGCCACCGGCAGCGCCGCCAGCCCGATCTCGGCGGACACCAGCGTCAGCGAGCGGCCGTTGAGGTAGACGATGGCGCCGAGCGTGGAGATCGCCGCGCCCATCATCCAGGCCAGCGTGGTGGCGCGCTTGACCGAGATGCCCAGCGAGATCGCGGTGGCCGGATCCTCGGCCACCGCCGTGAGCGTGAGACCGAAGCGCGAGTGGTTGAAAAACCACCACAGCCCCGCCGCCAGGACCACGGTCAGCACGGCGCCGATCGTGAGCGAGGTCGGCAGGATCAGGTCGCCGACGATGATGGGCGCTGCCGGCAGCAGCGCCGGGAACTGCCTGTCCATCGGCCCCCAGATCACGAGGATCAACCCGCGGATAAGGATCACGAGGCCGATCGTGACCATCACCATCGAGAACACCGATTCGCCGATCAAGCGCGAGAAGAACAGCCGCTCGATGATGACGCCGTAGGCCAGCGAGGCCACGAAGGCCAACGGCACGGCCACCAACGTCGGCAGCCCGCTGGCCATGGTGAGCGTCCACACGGTGAAGGCGCCCACCAGCATCAACTCACCCTGGGCAAAGTTGAAGACCTTGCTGGCCCGATAGATCACGACGAAGCCGAGCGCCAGCAGCGCATAGAGCTGGCCGATCAGCACGCCGTTGAGCACGTAGTTGAGAAATTCCATCATTGCACCTCTTGGGCCTCGAGGGCCGACAGCACCGGGGAAGGCGCCCGAACGGGGGTGGCTGGCTGCGCCGGCAGGCTGGCGATGCCGAGCCGCATCGCGGCGCGCAGCGTGCCGCTGCGCCCGTCCTGATAGCGCACGGGGATCGCGACGTTGACCTGCGAAATCCCGGCGTACAGCGCCTCGATCACGTCGCGGTAGCGCTCCTCGATGAACTCGCGCTTGAGCTTGCGCGTGCGCGTCAGTTCGCCCTCATCGGCATCGAGCTCCTTGGGGAGGTTCGCGAAGCGCAACACGCGGGCCGCCGGTTCCAGCTTGGCGTTGACGGCGCGGATTTCCGCAGCCACCTGCTCGACGATCTCCGGCCGCTGCGACAGGTCAGTGAAGGTCGTGAAGCCGATGTTGCGCTGCTCGGCCCAGCGGGAGAACACCACCTCGTCGATGTTGACCAGCGCGACCACGAAGTCGTGCTGCGGGCCACCGATGACCAGCACCTCCTTGATGTAGGGCGAGAAGCGCAAACGCACCTCGATGAACTGCTTCGGGTACTTGGCCCTCGAGCGCAGCTCGCTCATGTGCTCGATGCGGTCGTAGTAGATCAGCTCCGAGGCGGGCGAGCGGCCCACCGCGTCACCCGTGCGGTACCAATCGCCGTCGAACTTCTCGGCCGTCTTCTCGGGTCGCTTCCAGTAGCCGGTGAAGCCCGCGCCGCCGCGCAGCTGCAGTTCGCCCGCGTCGGAGATACGCCATTGCAGCGCTTCGCCCCACTCGGTGGGTTCGGTCAGGGGCCGCCCGATCGTTTCGGGGTCGTACTGCGCGCCGGTGTGTGCCGACACGAGGCCGAACTCGCTGCAGGCGTAGATGTTCCGCAGCGCGATCCCCATGCCTGCGAACAGGCGCACCACGTCGGGCGACATCGCCGCACCGCCGGTGATCGCAACCTTGACGCGCTTGAGGCCCAGTTGGTCGCGCAGCCCACGCAGCACGCTCCATTCCGCGACGACGTTGGCCAGCCGTGCCATCGGCGTCGACTCGCGGCCTTCGATGCGCGCCAGGTTCACCTTCTTGCCGGCGGCCAGGGCCCAGTCGACCCACTTCCGCCGCAGCCACCCTGCATCGATCATGCGGCTGAACACGCCCGAGGCCAGGTTCTCCCACTGGCGCGGACCGAGCACAATCACGTCGACGGCCAGCTCGCGGATCGCTTCCTGTACCTGGTCCGGCCGTTCGGCGAAGCTGACCCGCATCGGCAGCGACATGCCCAACGTCACGCCGAACCACTGCTCAGGCACCCACGAGAGCGGGATGTACGACAGGTACTCGCTGTGGGGCAGGATCTCCAGCGCACGCCGCAACCGCTCTGCGCAGTCGAGCAGCGCGCGGTGCGTCGTGACCACCCCTTTGGGGTGGCCGGTCGTGCCCGAGGTGTAGGCGAGCAGCGCGATGTCGTCGGTCTGCCCACGCTCGATCTCCTGCTCGATGCGCTGCGGGAATTCGCGCGCCAGCGACCGGCCGCCTTCGATCACGGCGTCCAGGCTCTGCAGCGCCGGCTGCTGGTAGTCCCACAGGCCACCCGGCTCACAGTAGAAGATCGTGCGCAACCGCGGGCAGTGCGCCAGTGCCGTGAGCGACTTGTCGACCTGCTCCTGGTCCTCGGCGAGGATGGCCACCACCTCCGCATCGTCCGCGACGTAGCGCAATTCGTCCTCGGACGAGTCCGGGTACAGCGTCACGGTCTTCGCGCCGATCGCCATCGCCGCCCATTCGACCCAGTAGATCTCGGGACGGTTCTCGCCGATCACCATCACGGTCTGCCCGCGCTCGATGCCCAGCGCCAGCAGGCCGAACGCCGTGCCTTGCACCTTCTCGTAGATCCGGCGCCAGCTGTACTCGGCCCAGATGCCAAGCTGCTTGTAGCGATGGCCGACGAGCTCGGCGCGCTCCCGGCTGTTGTACAGCAGCCATTGCGGCGCGGTCTGCGGCTTCATGCCTTGACTCCCAAGTAGGCGGAGATCACCGCCGGGTCGTTTTGCACCTCGTCGGGTGTGCCCTCGGCGATCTTGCGGCCGAAATTCAGCACCACCACGCGGTCGGCGATGTCCATCACCACGCCCATGTCGTGCTCGACGAGCACCACGGGAATCTTCTTGAATTCGCGCACGTCAAGGATGAAGCGCGCGAGGTCTTCCTTCTCTTCGGCGTTCATGCCGGCCATCGGCTCGTCGAGCAACAGCACCTGCGGCTCGGTCGCGAGTGCCCGGCCAAGGTCGACGCGCTTGCGCATGCCGTAGCCGAGCGTGCCGACCGGCTGGTGGCGGATGTGCTCGATCTCGAGGAAGTCGATGATCTCCTCGGCCTTCTCGCGGTGGCGGACCTCTTCGCGGTGCGCGAACGGAAAGTAGGCGAAGGCCTGCAGCAGGCTGCTGTTCATGTGCGCAAACCGGCCGACCATGATGTTGTCGATCACGCTCATGCGCCCGAGCAGGTGCGTGCCCTGGAAAGTGCGCGCCACACCCGACACCGCGACACGGTGCACCGGCCAGCCGCCGATGTCGGCGCCCTTGTAGCGCACGCTGCCGACCTGCGGCCGGTAGAAGCCCGACAGCACGTTGAGGAAGGAACTCTTCCCGGCGCCGTTCGGACCGATCAGCGCCACGAGCTCGTCGGTGTGCACCTCGATCGAAAGCTTCTCGAGCGCGGTCACACCGCCGAAGCGCAGGGTGACGTCGCGCACGTCGATGACGTTGCCGGCCGCCTGCTGGGTGCTGTTCATCGCGCGTCGCCTACGACAGCGTGAAGCCACCGCCGCAGACGATGGTCTGGCCGGAGATGTAGTTGGACTCGGGCGTGCAGAACAGGTAGACCGCACCGGCCGCCTCCTCGGGCGTGCCGCCACGGCCCAGCGGGATCTGCACTTCCATCGCCTTCATCAGGTCCGGGTTCACGCCGACCTTGATCTCGCGTCCCTCGATGTCGATCTGCGCATTGGCGTCGGCCGTGGCCTCGGTCAGGCGCGTATGGATCAGTCCGAAGGCCACCGTGTTCACGTTCACGCGCAGACGGCCCCACTCCTTGGACAGCGCCTTGGTCAGGCCGGTCACGCCGGCCTTGGCCGCCGCATAGTTGGCCTGGCCGGCATTGCCGCCGAGCCCGGCGATGGACGAGATGTTGACCACCTTGCGGTAGTTCTGCACACCGGCCTCCGCATCGGCCTTGACCAGCGAGCGGATCGCCGGCTGTGCGGCGCGCAGGATGCGGAACGGTGCCGTCAGGTGGCAGTCGAGCATGGCGTACCACTGCTCGTCGGTCATCTTCTGGATCACGTTGTCCCAGGTGTAGCCGGCGTTGTTGACGATGATGTCCAGGCCCTGGTAGGTATCGACCGCTGACTTGATGAAGCGGTCGGCGAAGTCCGGCGCGGTAACGTTGCCCCAGCACGCGACAGCCTCGCCGCCGGCGGCCTTGATTTCCTGCGCCGCCTGCTCGGCTACATCCCGGTCCAGGTCGTTGACGACCAGCCGCGCGCCTTCGGCCGCCAGCTTCAGCGCCAGTGCACGGCCGATGCCGCGGCCCGAGCCGCTGACCAGCGCGACCTTGCCGTTGAGATTTCCCGTTGTCATTGAAGTTCTCCGATCGATACGACGGCTTCGCCAAGCACCTTGGCCTCGCCATACTGGTTGTTCAGGTGGATCTCGACCCGCACGGCGCGCTCGCCGCCGTCCAGGGTGATCTGCTCGACCACGCGGCCGCTGCAGTGGGCCTCGTTGTAGAGCTGGAAGATGCCGACGAAGCGCAGCTCGATGCTGCGGATGCGCTCCTGCTCGACCCAGTTCGTCAGCAGGCGCCCGAGCCAGGCGGCGCTCAGCATGCCGTGACCAAAGACGTCAGGCGCGCCGGCCTTGCGGGCCGCGTCGGTGTCGATGTGCAGCGGCACGTGGTCGCCCGAAGCGCCCGCGTAGAGCGCGAGCGTCGCCCGCGTCAGCGGCGGGACGACGAGTTCCGGCAACGCGGCGCCGACCTCGAAGGAAGGAGTCGATGGACGGCTCATGTCATTTGCCCTTCGCGTAGGCAGGATCACGGTAGATCACGGTCGAGGACAGCGTGGCGATGCGCGCATCGCTCTGGTTGCGGACCTCGGTCTTCTTGAAGATGAACTGCAGCGCCCCGCCCTTCTTCTCCTGGATGTCCTCGATGGAGGCGTCGAAGCTCAGCACATCGCCCGCGAAAGCCGGCGCGTGGTAGTCGAAGCGCTGCTGCCCGTGCAGGATGTGCAGCAGGTTGACGCCCAGGCCCTTCAGCCAGTCGAGCGGATCGGGGTCGTCGATCATTTCCAGGCAAAACAGGTAGGTGGGCGGCACTTGCAGCGCCTGTCCCGCGTCCTTGGCCGCGAACGCCTTGTCCTTGTCGCCAATGACATTGAGAAAGAAGCGCAGTTGCCCGGCCTCCACCGTGCGCGTCACGCGCCGCAGCGAGCGGCCGATGTGTGTGCGATCCAGCATGCGCGACTCCTAGGCCTGGCCGTACATGGTGACCACGGCAGCGCCACCGAGGCCCAGGTTGTGCTGCAGCGCGAAGCGCGCGCGCTCCACCTGCGTGCCTTCGGCCGTGCCGCGCAACTGGCGCGTCAGCTCGTAGCACTGCGCCAGGCCCGTGGCGCCCAGCGGATGGCCCTTGGACAGCAGGCCGCCCGATGGGTTGACGACCACGTCGCCGCCATAGGTGTTGCGCGCCTCGTCGACGAATCGGGCTCCCTCGCCGACCGGGCAGAAGCCCAGCGCCTCGTAGCTGAGCAGCTCGTTCTGCGCGAAGCAGTCGTGCAGCTCGCAGACGTCGACGTCTTTCGGGCCGATGCCGGCTTCGGCGTAGACCTTGGCGGCGGCATCCTCGCTGAGATGGAAGCCGACGAGGTCGATCATCGAGCGCGAGTCGAAGCTGTTCGCGCGGTCCGTCGTCATCGCCTGGCCGAGGATCTGTACGCGCGGCGTCAGCCCCTTGCGCGCCGCGAATTCCTTCGAGACCAGAATGGCCGCAGCCCCGCCGCAGGTCGGCGGGCAGGCCATGAGCCGGGTCAGCACCCCCTCCCACAGCACGGGCGAGGCCAGCACCTCCTCGGGCGTGACCTCCTTTCGGAAGAGCGCGAGCGGATTGCGCCCCGCATGGCGGCTGGCCTTGGCGCGAATCTTCGCGAAGGTCTCGAGCTTCGTGCCGTATTTCGCCATGTGCTCGCGGCCGGCACCGCCGAAGTAGCGCAGCGCCAACGGCAGCTTCACGCCGTCCGTCAGGCTGTCGCACAGCGCATCGAAATTCTCGAAGGCGTTGGGGCGGTCCTGCCAGTGCATGGCCAGGGCGCCGGGCTGCATCTGCTCGAAGCCGACGGCGATCGCGCAATCCACCGCGCCGCCGGCCACCGCCTGGCGGGCCAGGAACAGCGCCGTCGAACCAGTCGAGCAGTTGTTGTTGACGTTGACGACCGGAATGCCGCTCATGCCGACCTCGTACAGCGCACGCTGGCCGCTGGTCGAGTCGCCGTACACGTAGCCGGCATAGGCCTGCTGCACATCGTCGTATTGCAGCCCCGCATCGGCGAGGGCCTGGCGTGCTGCCTGCGCACCCATCTCGTGGTACGGCAGGCTGTCGCCCGGCTTCTTGAACGGGATCATGCCGACCCCTGCGACCAGTACTTGCTTCATCTCAGTCCTCAAAAAGAAACCTTGTCCGCGCCCTTGAGCGCGAGGATCGCGCGCGCCTCGTCCGGCGTCGCGACCTCGAGGCCCAGGCCTTCGACGATGGCGCGCGCCTGGCGCACCTGCTGCGCGTTGGACTCGGCGAGCCGCCCCTTGCCGGCCCACAGCGAGTCCTCCAGGCCAACGCGCACGTTGCCGCCTTGCGCCGCGCCCATCGCCACCAGCGGCATCTGGCTGCGACCGGCGCCGAGCACCGACCAGCGGTAGTTGTCGCCGAACAGCCGGTCGGCCGTACGCTTCATGTGCTGCACGTCCTCGGGATGCGCACCGATGCCGCCCAGCAGCCCGAACACGGTCTGGATGAACAGCGGCGCCTGCACCAGCCCTTCCTGCCAGAAGTGGTGCAGGTTGTAGAGATGGCTGGTGTCGTAGCACTCGAACTCGTAGCGCGTGCCGGTCTCGTTGAGCGTGCGCAGCGCGTAGCCGATGTCCTTGAAGGAGTTGCGGAACACCAGGTCGCGCGAGTTCTCCAGCATCTCCGGCTCCCAGGCGTACTTGAAGTCCTTGAAGCGCTTGAGCATCGGAAACAGGCCGAAATTCATCGAGCCCATGTTCAGGCTCGCTACCTCGGGTTTCCAGACGGCGGCCGGGCGGATGCGCTCCTCCACCGACATGAAGGGCGAGCCGCCGGTCGTGAGGTTGACCACGACGTCGGAGCGGCGCTTGATCTCGCGCAGGAAGGGCTCGAAGGCTTCGGGCGATTGGTCTGGCCGGCCGTCGGCGGGGTTGCGCGCATGCAGGTGCACGATGGCCGCTCCAGCCTCGGCGGCGCCGATGGCGGCCTCGGCGATCTCCTCGGCCGTAACCGGCAGGTGCGGTGACATCGAGGGCGTGTGGATCGAGCCCGTGACGGCACAGGTGATGATGACTTTGCGCTCAGGCATGGAGGCTTCCTTCGGATGGAGGCGATTCGCCGAAGTGGTCGGGGCGACCGGCGGTCCAGAGTTCGCCCCACAGGCGCCCGCCTCCGTCGACGGTCATGACTTCGCCGGTCATGAAGCTGGCAGCCGGACTCGCGAGGAACACGGCCGACTCGGCGATCTCGCGCAGGCTGCCCGGTCGGCGCAGCGGATTGGCGCGATGGAATTCGCGGCGCGCCTCGGGCGGATAGACCTCCAGCCCTTCGCTGGCCGTCAGCCCCGGCGCGAGGCAGTTGACGCGCACGCCCAGCGGCGCCCATTCGACGGCCACCGTGCGCGTGGCGCCGATCACACCGGCACGCGCCGCGATCGAATGCGCGATACCCGGGATGCCGCGCTCGACGACGGCCACCACGTTGACGATCGCGCCGGGCGCCGCGGCGTCGCGCCAGTGGCGCGCGGCCGCCTGCATCATGTGCCAGGTACCGTTGAGGTTGGTGTCGATCACCGCGTTCCAACCCTTGGCCGAGAAGTCGATCGCCGGCTGCGGGTACTGTCCGCCGGCGTTGTTGACCACCGCCGTCAAGGTGCCGCACTCCGAGGCAATGCGCTTGAACAGCGCCTCCACCTGCTGCGGGTCGCGTACATTGGCCGCGATGGGCAGCATGCGCGCACCCTTCTCCTTCGCGAAGGCGGTCACCTGGTCGAGCTTTTCCTGCGTGCGCCCGCAGACGATCACCTGCGCGCCGAGCCGCGCGAACAGCAGCGCGATGGCGCGGCCGATGCCGCTGCCGCCGCCCGACACGAGCACGCTGCGGCCCTCGAACAGGCTCGCGTGATAGACCGTCGGCTCTGCCCAGAGCGATTCAGCCATCGATGCCGCGATCGAGTTCGCGCTTGAAGCCGACGGCGTGGAGATGCTCGCGCTCATGGCCGTCACCCGCGCAGCAGTTCGCCGCTGATGATCAGCTTGCGCACTTCGGTCGTACCGGCGCCGATCTCCAGCAGCTTGATTGACCTATAGAGCCGATTGATCTCGGATTCCCAGATGTAGCCATAGCCGCCATGCACCTGCACGGCTTCGTCGAGCACCGCATTCATGGTGTTGGCGGCGAACATGACGGAGGCGGCCGTCAGCTTGTGAATCTCGCCGCGGCCCGCGTCGCCACCGTGCAGCGCACTGACCGCCCGCAGGGTTTGGTAGGTGAACAGCCGCATGGCCTCCACCCCGACGTACATCTTCGCCAGCTTGTCCTGGATCATCTGGAAGTTGCCGATCGACTGGCCGAACTGCTGGCGCGTGCGCGCGTACTCGATGCTCAGCTCCAGCGCGCGCTCGGCGATGCCCAGGCACAGCGGCGCGATCATGGCGCGCTCGAGGTCAAGCCCGCTCATCACCACCTTGACGCCGGTGTTCTCCTCGCCGATGCGGTTGACGGCCGGCACGCGGCAGTTGTCGAACACCAGCTCGCCGGTCTGGCTGCCGCGAAAGCCCATCTTTTCGAGCTTCTGCGCCACGCGGAAGCCCGGCGCGTCCTTGTCGACCAGGAAGGCCGAGATGCCGCGCGAGCCCAGCGACTTGTCGGTCTTGGCATACACCAACAGCACGTCGGCGACCGGCCCGTTGGTGATGAAGATCTTCGTGCCGTTGAGCACGTAGTCGTCGCCGTCGCGCACCGCCGTCGTGCGCATCGAGCCCAGCGCGTCGGAGCCCGCGCCCGGCTCGGTCAGCCCGAGGGCACCGACCCGCTGGCCGCTGCACATGCCGGGCACGTAGCGCGCCTTCTGCTGCTCGTCGGCGTTGCGCAGCACGTTGTGCAGGCACAGGTTCTCGTGCGCCACCCAGCTCAGGGCCAGCGCGTGGTTCCAGCGCGCAAAGGCCTGCAGGACGAGGCCGCTCGTGAACAGACTCAGCCCGGCACCACCCAGCGCTTCCGGCGCGGTGATGCCGAAGTAGCCGTTGGCACCGATCTTCACGAACGCCTCGGCCGGCCACCATTCCTCGTCGTCCATGCGCTGTGCCAGCGGGTAGAGCTCGGCCTTGGCGAAGCGGTCGGCCTGCGACAACATTTCCACCTCGTCGTCGGACAGGCCACTGAAGACCTGTGCGATCGGGCGTTGGGCTTCGGACAAAACACTCTCGGACATCGGTACTCCAGACGGTCGGCGGCCGAAGACGGCGCCTTGTTCACAAGCTTCCACTGTGAAGCATTAATTGAGTCAGCCTCATAAAGTTACCACCACAAGCGCTATCTTCGACTGGGGAAAACCATCATGGGATTAAATGAGTTGAACTCAATAATGGAAATCCGACGGGCCGAAGGCTCGCAAATATGGAGTGCAAGTGCAAAAAGACTGGCCGTTTGATTCGGTACTGATCGCCAACCGGGGCGAGATCGCGCTTCGCATCGTTCGCAGCGTGCAGCGGCTGGGACTCAAGGCGGTGGTGGTCCACCACGCCGTCGATGCCTCGTCGCTCGCGGTGCGCCACGCCGATGCGGCGGTCGAGATCCACGGCAGCACGCCGGTGGCCGCCTACCTCGACGGGGCGCAGATCATCGAGGCTGCCAGGCAGTCGGGGGCCGGCGCCGTCCACCCCGGCTACGGCTTCCTGTCGGAGAACGCCGGCTTCGCGCGCGCCTGCCAGGCGGCCGGACTGGTGTTCGTTGGGCCCGCGCCCGAAGTCATCGAAGTGATGGGCGACAAGGTCACGGCCCGCGCCTTCGTCGCGCGCAGCGGCTTCCCGGTCGCGCCCTCGGCCATCGAGGACGACGACCCGGCCAGCTTCGTCGAACGTGCCCGCGCGGTGGGCTTTCCACTGCTCATCAAGCCGGCGGCCGGCGGCGGCGGCAAGGGCATGCGCATCGTGCGCGACCCGAAGCTGCTGGCGCCGGAAATCGAACGCGCGCGCAGCGAAGGCCAGCGCTACTTCGGCGACGGCCGCCTGTACGTCGAGCGCTTCGTCGAGAACCCGCGCCACATCGAGGTCCAGGTCCTCGGCGATAGCCACGGCAATGTGCTCCACCTCTTCGAGCGCGAATGTTCGGTCCAGCGGCGCTTCCAGAAGATCGTGGAGGAGACGCCCTCCCCGGCATTGACGCCCGAACTGCGCCGCGACATCTGCGCGACGGCGGCCGGCATCGCGCGCAGCGCCAAGTACAGCAACGCGGGCACCGTGGAGTTCATCTACGGTGACGGCGTCTTCTACTTCCTCGAGATGAACACGCGGCTGCAGGTCGAGCATCCGGTGACCGAAGAACTCCTGGGCATCGACCTGGTCGAACAGCAACTCCGCGTGGCGGCCGGAGAGCGGCTGGGCTTCGGGCAGGACGACCTGCGGCCCCAAGGCCACGCAATCGAATTCCGCGTCTATGCCGAAGACCCCGCCGCCGGCTACCTGCCGACCACCGGCCCGATCCTTGCGCTGCACGAGCCCGAGGGGCGTGGTGTGCGCATCGACGCCGGCATCGCGGCCGGGCAGGACGTCACAGCCGCCTTCGACCCGATGCTGGCCAAGCTGATCGTCTCCGGCCCGACGCGCGAGGCGGCGATCGAACGCGCGCAGCAGGCCTTGCGGGACTATGTGCTGCTCGGCTGCAAGACCAACATCGGCTTTCTGCGGCGGCTGCTGTCGCACCCCGCGTTCGTAGCCGGCGAGATCCACACCGGCTTTCTCGATGCGCACCCGGAAGTCGCCGCCGAGCCCGCGCTCGACACGGCGACGCTGCACAAGCTGCTGGCCGTCGCGGCGCTGGCTTCGCGGCCCGTGCGCGACGCGGCCGATGCCGTGCCCACCTTGCATGCCGCCATCGGCGCCTGGAGGAATTGATGGCCCATGCATTCCACCTGCTCGGCACCGACCATGAAATCTGGTTGGCCCGCGCGGGCACCACCTACCGGCTGCACGTCGGCGATGCGAGTCTGGCCGTGGCCATGTCGCCGCGCGGCGACCATGCGCACGAACTGATCTTGCACGACGACAGCCACCGGGTGTTCGTCGCACGGCGCGGCGACGACGTCCACATCCACCTCGACGGCGACACCTACCTGCTGCGCTACTCGCACAGCCTGGCGCGCTTCGCCGATCAGACGGTCGACGAAGGCGAGGCCGTCGCGCGCGCGCCGATGCCCGGCTCGGTGATCTCCGTTGCCGTACAGCAAGGCGAAGTCGTGCAGCGCGGACAGGCACTGCTCGTGATCGAGAGCATGAAGATGGAAACGACGATCAACGCCAGTTGCGATGGCGTCGTCCAGGCCCTGCACGTCGGCCTGGGCCAGACCTTTGAACGTGACGCTCCGCTGGTGACACTGGAGCGAGGAACAGCAGCGCCATGAAACGCATCGACTCTGCACTCAACACGCGCTCTGCCGACTTCCAGGCCAACCGCCAACACAACCTGGCGCTGGTGGAAGGCCTGCGGCAGCAACAGGCCAGCGTGCGCCACGTCCGCCCGGAGCGTGACATGGAGCGCCTGGCCCGGCAGAGCAAACTCTTTGTGCGCGAGCGGCTGCAGCAGTTGCTCGACCCCGGAACGCCCTTCCTGGAACTCTCCACCCTCGCCGCCAACGCGGACTACGACGGCGAGGTGCCGGGCGCCGGCGTGGTCACCGGCATCGGCATCGTCAGCGGGCGCGAGGTGATGGTGAACGCATCGGACGCCAGCGTCAAAGGCGGCGCCTGGTACCCGCTGTCGGTCAAGAAGATCGTGCGCGCCACCGACATCGCGGTCGAGAACCGGCTGCCGATGGTCCACCTGTGCGACAGCGCCGGAGGCTTCCTGCCGCTGCAGGCCGACCTCTTCCCGGACCGCCACAACGCCGGGCGCATCTTCCGCAACCAATCCATCCTCTCGAAGATGGGCGTGCCGCAGGTCTCCATCGTGCTGGGCCATTGCACGGCCGGCGGCGCCTACGTGCCGGCGCTGTCGGACTACAGCGTCATCGTGCGCGGCAACGGCGCCATCTTCCTCGGCGGCCCGCCGCTGGTGAAGGCGGCCACGGGCGAAGAAGTCAGCGCCGACGAGCTAGGCGGCTGCGACGTGCACACCCGGATCTCGGGGACCGCTGACTATCCGGCCAGCAACGAGTTCGAAGCGATCGCCATCGCGCGCGACGTGGTCGCGCAGTGGAAGCGTCCGGTCAAGGCCGACGTGCAATGGCAGGAGCCCGAGGCGCCCCTCTACGACCCGCAGGAGCTCTACGGCATCATCCCGCGCGACATCAAGGTGCAGTTCGACATGCGCGAGATCCTCGCGCGCATGGTCGACGGCAGCCGCTTCCACGAGTACCAGCCGGCCTACGCGCCCACGCTGCTGTGCGGCTTCGCGAACCTGTGGGGCTACAAGGTCGGCATCCTGGCCAACAACGGCGTGCTGTTCAACGAGAGCGCGCAGAAGGGCACGCACTTCATCGAGCTGTGCAATCAGAACCGCACGCCGCTGATCTTCCTGCAGAACATCACGGGCTTCATGGTCGGGCGCGACTACGAGCGCCGCGGCATCACGAAGGACGGCGCCAAGATGATCATGGCGGTGGCGGGCTCCGAGGTGCCCAAGTTCACCGTGATCTGCAACGGCTCCTTCGGCGCCGGCAACTACGGCATGTCGGGCCGCGCCTTCGATCCGCGCTTCCTGTTCATGTGGCCACAGAGCCAGATCTCGGTGATGGGCGCCGAGCAAGCGGCCAACGTGCTGGCCGACGTGAAGTTGCGGCAGCTGGCTCGCACGGGCGCGAACCTGAGCCTCGAGGAAGTCGCGGCCATCCGCGACCCGGTGCTGGAGGACTACCGCCGCCAGTCGAGCGCGCTCTATTCCACCTCGAAGATCTGGGACGACGGCATCCTCGACCCGGTCGACACGCGCAACGCACTGGGCATCGCGATCTCGGCGGCGCTGAACCAACCGATCGCGCCGCCCAGCTACGGCGTGTTCCGCATTTGAGGCCGATGGTGTCCGAAGACGACGCGCCAGTCCATGCCGCACAGCCCGAAACCGGCGTGGCGGTGCTGACGCTGCGCCGCAAAGCAGGGCCGAACGTCATCGACGGCGCCTTCTGCGAACGGCTGAGCAGCGCCTGCGAGAGCTTCTCCAGGGACGATACGCTGCATGCGGTGCTGCTTCGCGCCGAAGGGCCGGCCTTTTGCGTCGGCGCGGACATCGGCCAGATGCAAGCCCGCCTGGACGACCTCCCCGCCTACCTCGGCGAGTTGATCGACCAGGCGCATGCGGCGGTGCTGGCGCTCAGCGGCCTGCCGGTGCCGGTCATCGCTTGCGTACACGCCGTGGCCGCCGGCGGCGGCTTCTCGCTGGCGCTCGCTTGCGACAGCGTGATCGCGTTGCGCTCGGCGCGCTTCGTCGTCGCCTATCCGCAGCTCGGCGCCACGCCGGACACCGGTTTCACGCATTCGCTCGCGGCGCGGGTCGGTCCGCACCGCGCGCTGGAGATCTGCCTTTCGCCGGCACCCCTGGGGGCCGAGCTGGCGCATCGGCTTGGCATCGTCAGCGAACTGGTCGACGAAGGGGGGCTCGATGATGCAGGCCTGGCGGCCGCCCGGCGCCTGGCCGCGCTGCCGCGTCTGGCGGTGGCCGGCGCGAAGGCCCTGCTCCAGGCCAGCGCACTGCCGGCCCTTGAGGAACGCCTGCGGCGCGAAAAGGAATGGTTCCTCCGCTGCGCTCGCACAGAGGCGCTGCGCGAGCGCGTGCGGGCCTTTTCGCAGCGCACCACCGGCGCCGCACATTGAACATTTTCAAGGAGCAAGACGATGGCAGGCCACTGGTTCGAGGAGTTCAGCGTCGGACAGGCGTTCGCGCACGAGATACGCCGCACCGTCACCGAAGCGGACAACATGTGGTTCAGCAACGCGACCTGCAATCCGGCCGCGATCCACATCGACGCCGAATACTGCAAGGGCACCGAGTTCGGCCACCCCTTGGTCAACAGCATCTTCACGCTCGGACTGGTGATCGGCCTGTCGGTGCAGGAGACGACGCTGGGCACGACGGTGGCGAACCTCGGCATGACCGACACGCGCTTTCCCTTTCCGGTATTTGCCGGCGACACGATCCGCTCGCGCACCACGGTGAAGGATCTGCGCGAGAGCAAGTCGCGCCCGAACGCCGGTATAGCGACCTTCCTGCATCAAGGCTTCAACCAGCGCAACGAAGAGGTCTGCACCTGCACGCGGCAGGCACTGATGCTCAAGAGGTCGAGATGAGCGGTTTCAAGCTCCGCTCGATGCTGTTTGTCCCGGCGGACAGCGAACGCAAGCTCGCCAAGTCAATGGAGAGCGCGGCAGACGTGCTGATCCTCGACCTCGAGGATTCGGTCGCGGATTCGCGCAAGTCCCGCGCGCGCGGCGCCGCGGCTTCCTTTGTCGGCGCCCAGGCGACCACACTGGCCTCGCGGCTCTTCGTGCGCATCAACCCGCTCGACACGGCGCTGGCGATGGATGACCTGGCAGCGGTTGTCACCCGGGGCCTGGCCGGCATCCTGCTGCCCAAGATCCGCAGCGCCGCGGACATCATCCACCTCGGCCATTGCTTGGATGCGCTGGAGGCGCGCGCCGGCATCGCGCCGGGCACCATTCGCATCGTGCCGGCCGCAACCGAGACGCCGCAGGCGATGCTCGGCATGCAGTCATTCAGTACACCCCTGCCCCGACTGGCCGGCCTGACCTGGGGCGCCGAGGACCTCTCGACGGCCATCGGCGCGGTCTCCAACCGCGAGGAAGACGGCGCGTATTCGCCGCTGTACACGCTGGCCAACTCGCTGTGCCTGTGCGCCGCGGCCGCCGCTGGCGTGCCGGCGATCGATACGCTGCACGCCGACTTCCGCGATGTCGCAGGCCTGGAGGCTGTCTGCCGGGTGTCGCGTCGACGCGGCTTCCGCGGGCGCATCGCGATCCATCCCGACCAGGTGGCGACGATCAACGCGGCCTACTCACCAACCGAAGCCGAACTGGCGCATGCGCGCAGCATCGTCGACGCCTTCGCCGCGCAGCCGGAGGCCGGCACGCTCAGCATCGACGGGCAGATGGTGGACAAGCCCCATCTCACGCAGGCACTGCAGACGCTGGGGCTCGCGGCATGAACGCCCGGCCCGCGCCGCATAGTAAGCTCCGTGCGAAGACAACAGGCGCAATCCCGCACCCCATGAAGATCAGCACAAAGCGACCGCGCAGCAAGAGCGAAAAGGCCGACAAGCGCGCCACGGACAGCGCGCTCGCCCCGCTGTCGGAGCGGCGCCAGCGCCGCGCCAACGAAATCCTCGCTGCCGCGCGCGAGGTGTTCCTGGAAAAAGGTTTCCAGGGAACAGCCGTCAGCGAGATCGCGAGCCGCGTCGGCATCGTTGAAGGCCTGGTGTTCAGTTACTTCCCGACCAAGCGCGACCTGCTCCATGAAGTGCTGCGCGAGCTCTATGAGCCGCTGATCAAGGATGTCGACGAGGGCTACGAGCGGCTCCAGGGCCTGCGGGCGCGCCTGCGCTTCATCATCTGGCGCCACGTGCGCGTCTATGTCGAAACGCCCGGCCTCGCCAAGCTGGTGCTGCACGAGGTGCGTACCGGTCCCGAATACACGAGCTCGGGGCTGCACGCGCTGCACGTGCGCTACACGCAGTACGTCAGGCTTGCGCTCGAGGATGCGGCCCGGGAAGGCGAGATCGACGGCTCCGTCGACGTCGAATGCGTGCGCTCGATGCTCTACGGCGGGCTGGAGCACCTGATGTGGCCGGTGCTATTCGGCACGCAGCGCGCCAATGTGGACCTCATCGCCGACCGCTATACCGATCTCATGCTGCGGGGCCTCCAACCCGCGCAGGAGCGCCGCAAGGACGATGTGGAGTCGCGACTCGCGCGACTCGAGGCACTGGTCACAACAACCAAGGCCACGCAGCGAAAATCTTCCTGACCCTCTTCTGAATTCCACTCAAAGGCCGCCGGCGACATCGCCCGCGGCCTTTCTCATTGGAGATCCTCCCAGGCAAACTAAGTGTTTGCACCTAAGGCTCATTCATGTTTTTGACTTAGACTCAAATTATCGCGAGCCGAAACCGGCCGATGGCTGTTGAAAGTCTTCGAAGCTAAAACGAGCTCGACTCAAACAATCGCGCCCTGACACGGCGGATACTGGAACGGAGACAGCGTGAGCGCAACGGAATCCGGGAGCCCTGTGGTCCTCGAATGCGAGGGCATCGAACGCTCGTTTGGCGGCCTGAAGGCGCTCAAGGGCGTGAGCTTCGCCGTTCGCCAGGGCGAGATCTTCGGGCTCGTGGGCCCGAACGGCAGCGGCAAGACGACCATGATCAACGTCGTTACCGGCTTCTACCCGCCGCAGGCAGGCCGCGTGCACCTCTTCGGCCAGGACATCACCGGCATGCGGCCCTACCGCATCGCGCAGCAGGCCGTGGCGCGCACCTTCCAGAACCTCGCACTCTTTCGCGGCATGAGCGTGCTCGACAACATCCTGCTCGGTCGCCACGTCCACATGCGCCCGAGCGCGCTGGCCTCGCTGTGCTACTGGGTCTGGGCGGCGCGCGAGGAAACGGCGCACCGCCGCGTCGTCGAGGAGATCATCGATTTCATGCAGTTGCAGGACATCCGCGACGAACCGATCGAGTCGATCCCGCCGGGCCTGCAGAAGAGCGTTGAACTGGCGCGCGCCCTCGCCTCGGAGCCGAAGTTCCTGATCCTCGATGAGCCGATGGCCGGCATGAACCAGGAGGAGAAGGAATACCTCGCGCGCTACATCCTCGATGCGCGCGACGAGCGTGGCATTTCCATCCTGCTGATCGAGCACCACATGGACGTGGTCACCTCGCTGTGCGACCAGGTGCTGGTCCTCAGCTACGGCGAGGCCATCGCGCAGGGACCGGCCCGCGAGGCGATCTCGTCGCCGGCCGTGGTCGAAGCCTATCTGGGCCATCGAGCAGCGCAGCGCGCGGGGGCGATCGCATGAGTGTCACCCGAACGAGCGAAGGCGCTCGCCTCCGCTTTCAGGAGGGGGCAGGGGCAGCAGACGAAGTGGCGCAGTCTGGCGCAGAAGGCCGTGCAACCGAACTGCGCACGCGCCTCGTTGCCGCCAGCGAACGCTGGCAAGGCGGCAGCGAAGGCGAACCCGCATCGCTGATCGCGGCCATGGCGCGCAACGTGCTCGCGTATCCAGCGCGCGTCGCGGTGCGCGAGCGCGATCGCGGCATCTGGGTCGAACACGACTGGGCGGCGATCCTCGGCGACGTGATCGCCCTGGCCGCCGGACTCCAGGAAGCCGGCGTGCGGCCCGGCCACGCGGTGATGGTGATCGGCGACAACCGTCTGCGACTGTACGAGGCGATGCTCGCCACCATGGCGCTGTGCGCCTTCCCCGCCCCCATCTATCCCGACGTGCCGCCGTCGGAGCTCAAGCACTACAGCCAGTTGGGCCACCCGGAGGTGGCCATCGTCGAAGACCAGGAGCAGGTCGACAAGCTGCTGGAGCTGCGCAAGCACAGCGACGGCCAGCCGCGCACCATCGTCTACCACGACCCGCGCGGTCTCAAGGCTTGCAACGAGCCGGGGCTTGTCTCGCTGGAGGCGCTGCTCGAGCGTGGACGCGCACGGCTGGGCCGCGAGCCGGCGCTCATCGACGCACTGATGATGCAGGCGACGGCGCGGGACACGGCCGTGCTGCTTCATTCCTCGGGCACCACGGGCATGCCCAAGGGCATTCCGCTGAGTCAGGCGAACATCATCGGCGGAGTACGCAACGCGGCCGCCGCGGGCTACTTCCAGCTGCACGAGGAGCACTACGCCTACCTGCCGATGGCCTGGGTCGGCGACTTCGTCTTCACGCTCGGCGCGGGGCTGGTGCTGGCCTTCACGATCAACATTCCCGAGCGCCAGGAGACGGTGCTGCACGATCTGCGCGAGGTGGCGCCCACGATGTATCTTGCGGCGCCGCGCGCCTGGGACCACATGCTCACGCGCGTGCAGGTCGGCATGGCCGAGTCGACGCGCTTCAAGCGCTTTCTTTACGAGTGGTTCATGGGCCGCGCCATCGAGGTCGAGCGACGGCGCCTGGACGGGCACGCGCCGAACATTGGCGAACGCTTCGTGCGGCAGCTCGGCGAATGGCTGGTCTTCGCGCCGATCCGGGACATCCTGGGCCTCTCGCGCGCGCGGCGCGCCTACACGGGGGGCGAGGCGCTCGGCGAAGACACCTTCCTGACCTTTCGCGCACTGGGCATCAACCTGCGCCAGTTCTACGGACAGACCGAAACAGCGGCGCTCACGGCCGCCCAGGGCGATGGCGATGTCAAGCTGCACACCGTCGGCCGGCCGATGCCCAACGTCGAGGTGCGCATCGACGAGCGCGGCGAGATCCTGGTCCGATCGGCGTCGGTGTTCGACGGTTACTACGAGAACCCCGACGCTACGGCCGAGGCATTGCACGAAGGCTGGCTCTCAACGGGCGACACCGGCTACTTCGAGCCTGACGGGCAACTGGTCGTACTGGGCCGCGTCAGCGAAGTCATGCATACCGCGGGCGGCGAGCGCTTCGTTCCGAACTACATCGAGAACCGGCTCAAGTTCAGCCCCTACATCCGCAATGCGGCCGTGATCGGTGCGGGCCGCGAGCGCCTCGGCGCGCTGGTATGCATCGACTTCGAGGCGGTGGGCCACTGGGCCGAAGAACGCGCCCTGCCCTACACCTCCTATGCGGATCTTTCGCAACGCCCGGAGGTGGTGGCGCTGATCGCAGGCGTGTTCGAGCGCGTCAACCGCGTGCTCAAGCCGGAGCTGGCCCTGCGCCGCTTCGTCAACCTGCCCAAGGACTTCGATGCCGACGACGGCGAGATCACGCGCACCCGCAAGCTGCGCCGCGGCACGGTCGAGGAGCGCTATGCGGTGGTGATCGAGGCACTGTACGGCGCTGCCGAGACGGTCGATTTCGACACCGCCATCACCTACGAAAGCGGCCAGACCAGCGCGATGCGCCGCACCTTGCAACTCAAGAGGGTCGACTGATGGACATCCTGCTGTATGCGGAACTCACGATCAATGGCGCCCTGGTGGGCCTGATGTACGCGCTCGTGGCGCTGGGCATCGTGCTGGTCTACAAGGCCTCGGGCTATGCCAACCTGGCGCAGGGGGCCTTCGCGATGGCGGGCGGCTACGCCTGCCTGCTGATCACGACGGCACTCGGGCTGCCGGTCTGGGCCGCAGCCCTGCTGTCGCTGGTGGTGCTGTTCTTGGCGGGCATGCTGGTCGAGCGCCTTCTGCTGCGTCGCATGATCGGTCAGCCCGTGGTGATGGTCATCATGCTCACGCTCGGTCTCGAGATCCTGTTGCGCGGACTGGTTCCTGGGTTGCTGGGCTCCTCTGTGAAGCGGCTGGATCTGGGCATCCCGCAAGCGCCGGTGCTGCTGGGCGACATCCTGGTCAACCGCGCCTATCTCGCGGGCGGCCTGATCGCCCTGGTGCTGATCGTTGGCGCGATGGCCTTCTTCAACTCGCCGCTGGGCGTGCGCATGCGTGCCGTGTCGGACGACAAGATAGCGGCCTGGTCGGTCGGCATCCGGGTCGAGCACGTGATCGCGGTCGCCTGGGGGCTGGCGGGCGTGTCCGCCGGGGCCGCGGGCATCCTCTGGGGCTCGGTGCAGGGCGTCGACTGGACACTGTCGCTACTGCTGCTCAAGGCGCTCGCGATCGCGATCCTCGGCGGACTCGACAGCGTGCCGGGCGTGCTGGTCGCCGGCCTCGTGATTGGCATCGCGGAGAGCGTCGCGGCCGGCGTGCTGGACCCGCTCCTGGGCGGCGGCACACGCGACATCGTCGCCTCGGTCTTCATTCTGCTGACGGTGCTGGTGCGGCCGCACGGCCTGTTCGGCAGCGAGCACATCGAACGGGTCTGACACCATGTTCTACCGCGCCGCTGGCATCCGCCACGTCAACTACCTGCAGACGCGCAAGCTCTGGCCGCTGCCGGCCGACCGAGCGACGCTCGGCATCATCGCGGCGCTGTTCCTCACGGCGCCCTGGCTGTTGAGCGCCCTGTACCTGAACTCCTACCTGACGCCGCTGCTGCTGTGGACCAGCGCGGCACTGGGCCTGAACCTGCTGATGGGCGGCGCGGGCCAGGTCCACCTGGGCTACGGCGCGGTGATGGCGATCGGCGCCTACGGCACCGTGCACATGACGCGCGCCGGCCTGCCCTTCGAGCTGGCGCTGCTGCTGGGCGGCACGCTGGCGGCGCTGGTGGGCACCGTGTTCGGTGCGGCGGCGCTGCGGGTCAAGGGCCTGTACCTCGCGGTGTCCACGCTGGCGCTGCAGTACCTGACCGACTTCGTCATCGTGCACGTGCCAGCGATCAGCGGCGGCTCGCAGGCCTCGCTGCAGGTGCCGGTGCTGCGGCTGCTGGGCATGCCGGTCACGTCCGACGCCGGGATGTACTTCGTCGCGCTGGGCGTCTGCGCGCTGCTGACGGTCTGGATGCTCAACATCCGGCGCACCAGCTTCGGCCGCGCGCTGGCGGCGATCCGCGAGAAGGACTACGCGGCGGAGATCCTCGGCGTGAGCGCCTTCCGCTACAAGCTGCTGGCCTTCTGGGTCAGCTCCTTCATCGGCGGCATCGTCGGCGCGCTGTACGCCTTTTGCTACTACAAGGCGGTGTCGCCCGAGCAGTTCCACATCGAGCTGTCGATCCAGCTGCTCGCCACCGTCATCGTCGGCGGCCTGGGCAGCGTGCTGGGCTGCTACTTCGGCGCGGCGCTGATCCTGCTCGCGCCGCCCCTGCTCAACAACGCGCTGGCGGCGCTGTCGCGGCAGTACGGCGGCGCGATCGGCAGCGACCTGCTGACCCATGCGCCGCTGATCCTCTACGGCGCACTGATCGTCGGCTTCCTGCTCTTCGAGCCGCTCGGGCTGGCCAAGATCTACGACAACGTGCGCAAGAGCCTGCTGGTCTGGCCTTTCCGACACACGCGGCGCCAGTGAGCAGGCGTGACGCACGAGCCTTTCGACAAACCAGTAGCCAACCGTCGCCAGGGCGCCCGCCTGGACGGTTCGGGCGCCCCGGGACGGGTGCCCTGGCAACTCTGACCGGGCGAACAAAGGAGACAGACATCATGACGGTTGACAGACGACAGTTCGTCGCGGCCGGCGCGGCGACCGCACTCATCGGCGCCCTGCCGCACACGCGCGCCCAGGCGCAGGAAAAGATCATCAAGTTCGGCATGGCACAGGACTTCACGGTCGTCTACACCTTCGTGACCGCCGATTACAGCCAGGGCCAGCGCGACTACTTCTCGCTGGTCAACGAGCGCGGCGGTGTCAGTGGATGGAAGATCGCGGCCGACATCGTCGACACGGGCAACGCGCCGCAGCGCGGCATCGAGGCCTACGAGCGCTTCAAGCGCAACGGCGTCATGCTGGTCGATCCGCTGTCCACGCCGGTGAGCCGGGCGCTCGTCTCGCGCGCGCTGCAGGACAAGATCAACTTGGTGACCACTTTCTCGGGGCGCAGCGACGCCGCCGACGGCACCGTCTTCCCATACGTGCTGCCGCTGTCGGCCAGCTACTGGTCGCAGGCCTCGATCCTGATCGAGTACATGGCGCGCCAGGACAAGGATCTCAAGGGCAAGAAGATCGCGTTCGTCCACATCGACACGCCCTACGGCCGGGAACCTCTGCCCCTGCTGCAGGCCCTGGCCAAGCGCCGCGGCTTCGAACTGCTGCCCTTCCCTTATGCGCCGCCCGGCAACGAGCAGTCGGCCGTATGGACGCAGCTGCGGCGCGCGCGGCCGGACTGGACCTTGATCTGGGGCGGCGGCGTCGGCCAGACGGTGTCGCTCAAGGAGGCCTTGCGCAATGGCATCGCGCCCGATCGCATCGCCTCCGTCGTGTGGCTGTCGGAGTCGGACATGAAGGTGGTCGGCCCCGATCAAGTCAAGGGCGTCCTCAAGTTCGAAGGCGCAGCCGCAGGCAGCGAACCCAAGGTGATCCAGGACATCCTTCGCGACGTCGTCGGCAAGGGCAAGGGTGCGGGCTCGCGCGAGATGGTCGGTACCACCTACTACAACATCGGCGTGATGGCCGCCGCGGTCATGGTCGAAGGCGTTCGCCGGGCGCTCGAAGTGACCAAGGGCGGGGCGGTCACCGCGGAAGCCCTTAACGAAGGGCTGCGCAGCATCAAGAACTTCACCGCCGACGGACTGATTCCGCCGCTGACGACGAGCAAGACCGATCACCAGGGCGGCGGCATGGGCCGCGTCGCCCAATGGGACGGCAGCCGCTGGGTGCCCAAGAGCGACTGGCTCGCGAGCGACCAGGACGTGGTCTGGCAACTGATCCGCGCCTCGTCGGAAGAGTTCAAGAAGACGGGAACCTGAGATGCCCCTCCTGGCGCTCAACAACGTCGAGGTCGTCTACGACAACGTGTCGCTGGCCGTCAAGGGCGTCTCTATCGACATCGAGGCGCGCGGGCTGGTTGCGCTGCTCGGCGCGAACGGAGCCGGCAAGAGCACCGTGCTCAAGGCGATCAGCGGCCTGCTGAGCGCCGAGCGCGGCAAGGTGAGCGGAGGTGGCATCACCTTCGATGGCGCTGACCTGCTGGGCCTCGGCGCGCCCGAGCGCGTGCGCCGGGGCATCGCCCACGTGCTCGAAGGCCGGCGCGTCTTCGAGCACCTGACGCCAGCTGAGAACCTGCTCGCCGCATCGTCGATGCACCGCGACCGCGGCCATGTCCGCGAATTGATGGACAAGGTGATGGCCTGGTTCCCGCGCTTGGCGCAGAGGGCAGGATCGCCGGCGGGCTACCTCTCCGGCGGCGAACAGCAGATGCTGGCCATCGGCCGCGCCCTGATGACCGAACCGCGCCTGCTGATGCTCGACGAACCCAGCCTCGGCCTGGCGCCGCTGCTGGTCGACGAGATCTTCGACATCGTGCAACGCATCAACGCCGACGCGGGGCTGTCGGTGCTGCTGGTGGAGCAGAACGCCGTTGCGGCGCTCGGCATCGCGCAGCGCGCCTACCTGATCGAGAATGGACGGGTCGTCATGACCGGCAGTGCCGATTCCTTGAGCAGCAATCCCGACGTGCAGGAGTTCTATCTTGGGGGCGCACAAGGTCAGCAGAAGGACTACCACGCCGTGAAGCACTACCGCCGGAGAAAGCGGTGGCTGACATAGACAACAGCGGGATCTCCATTTCTGGAATGGTTCATTCTTGCGGGCGATCGCGCAAGGACTCTGCAACCTGAAGCTCGCCAACGAATATTTCCCAGACTCCAACGCCGCCTCCGGACCTCGCGCAGCGCAGCACTGCCGCAATCTGGCACCCCTGCACGCAGATGAAGCGTTCCGATACGGTGCCACC
This sequence comes from Variovorax sp. LjRoot290, assembly GCF_964253985.1. Taxonomy (NCBI): domain Bacteria; kingdom Pseudomonadati; phylum Pseudomonadota; class Betaproteobacteria; order Burkholderiales; family Comamonadaceae; genus Variovorax; species Variovorax sp. LjRoot290. The sequence continues at coordinate 925,353 of NZ_CAXURW020000002.1, forward strand.
CCAACCGCTATCGTGCCCTGGACCTGGACGTGGAGCAGATGCGGCAGTACGCAGCGTGTCGAATCGAACAGCCGACCTTGTGGATCGGCGGTGAGCGCGATCCAGCCCGCTATCTGGTTCCAGGATTGGATCGCTACACCGATCCGATTCCTCGATGCACCGACCCACGCGGCGCAACCGTGCTCCCCGGCGTCGGGCACTGGATTCAGCAGGAGGCGCCAGAGGCCGTCAACAGCATGATCCTCAGATTCCTGGACGAGCTGAAATGATTGTCCCGTTGAGCGCATCGAACAGCCCGGCGTTGCTCGAAGTGAACAGTTTCAAAGCGCTCGCCGTTCGATTGCAAGCGGGGTTGAACACCGAAGGCCTCGACGCTGCACTGGGAAGCCTGGGACGCATGGAAGGCACGCGCGCCTGGCTGTCGATCACGGCGTTGAAGGCCCTCGGACCCGACGAGACCGCCTGGAAAAGCAGCTTCGATGCAATGATTTCCTATGCGGACGGCGCGGGTTGGGTCTCGCAGGACAAAGCACTCGTGCGCGCCCATATCGACCTGTCCGAGCGCTGAAGTTCAATCCTGCAAGATCTGATCGCAGCTACCTTCCGTTGACGGTCTTAGCCATGGCTCATGCAGCCTCAAGCTGCTCAATGGTTGCGAGCTCTTCGGCCAATTCATCCTTCGCCATGGCCGTGTCGTAGGCGGTCTGCAGATTCGTCCAGAAACAATCGCTCATGCTGAAGTAGCGAGCGAGGCGCAGGGCGGTATCTGCAGTCACAGCGCGTTCGCCGGAAATGATTGCGGCGATACGGGTCTGCGGCACATGGATAGCCTTCGCCAGGCGATAGGGCGTGATGCCCAGGGGCTTCAGAAAGTCCTCGACGAGGATCTCGCCGGGGTGCGGGTACGGTACTTGGCGGGTCATAAAAATCTGCCTTTCAAGGTCAGGAAACGGTGGTCAGTGATAGTCGACGATCTCCACGTCGGACGGGCCGCCTGCGGTCCATTTGAAGCACAAGCGCCATTGGTCGTTGATGCGGATGCTGTGCTGGCCTTTGCGGTCCCCTGCCAGGGCTTCGAGCCGATTGCCGGGCGGCACCTTCAGATCGCCGAGGACCACGGCCGCGTGCAGCATCGCCAGCTTGCGCATCGCTCCCGTAGCGATGTTGGCCCAGCGGGCGACTCGTGAGCCCTCGAACAGTCGGCGTGTCTCGTCGCAGCTGAAGCTCTGAATCATGGGCAAATAGTAACGTCAAACGTTATTAACGTCAAGCGTTACTATCGCTCCGCGTTGCCATGAAATCTCGCGCCCTGGAGGGCGCCACGGGCACCCGGGGGTGACCTTGGTGTCTCCTGGGGAGGGCAGCGCAGGCATCAGGGGGAGGCTTCAAGGGCCTGGGCGTGTTCAGGTGCGCGAGCTCGACATCGACGTGCTCAAGATCAACGAGGCTGGCGAGGACGCCGTCTTGAAGGACGTGCAGGACGCGCGAGCCCGGCAGGTGTCCACCGGCGATCTCATGCCGCAGGTCATCTTCTTTCTGACCTTCATCGCCTACGTGGGCGCTTCGGCCCCGCAAGGAGCGCAGCCGCGGTCACCCCATGAGCCATCACGAGGGGGAGGAGATCCTGTATGTCCTGAGCGGGAGCATCAGCCTGCAACTTGCCGATCGTTCGGAGACGCTGAAGGCGGGTGATTGCGCGCACTTCAATGCGGCGGTTCCTCACAAGATCACGTCAGTTAGCAAGGACGATGCCGAGGTGCTACTTGTGATTGCCGGCGAGCCGGCGCAAGCCAGGGATGGTGCGCGCTGACAGCGATCATCGCGGCGAAGTTGGCCTTGCGGAAACCGATCGCGCGACAGGCGTGTTCGTGAAGGCACTGCGCGCCGCCATCGCCAGCCCGACAAAGGGACAGCATCCGCATCAAGAATCTCGAGGAAGACATGGGCGGCAAGCTGCTGTACTGCAGCAGCCAGGAGGTGACGCTGACGCCGTCCGGCAGGAGTTGCACATCGCGCTCACTGCGCCGCACCGGATTCCGAGCCCGCCCGTCACTGGCATGTGTAGTTGGCCGCCATCTTAGCCGAACCATCCCCCCAAGTCGTCTTCTTCGGGTAAACGCAGATCGGGTAGCTCACGCTGTTGTCTCTGGAGCTGATGACGATGTCGTCAGGCGCCACGCCCTTCTCCACCCAGTCGACCAGCGCAAGGCTAACGTTCGCCCCACTCGCGCGGCCCATTCAGCAGCCCAAATGGCCTCCTCCCAGAAGCGAGTTGTCGGGAAAGGGTCAGCAAGCTCGCTTGTTGCGAACGTTTCTCACAGCACCGCTGACCCATTGCATGCCCAGCGACACGGGCGAGCGCTCCGCCGGTTTAGAAATTGCGGTGAAGATCGCCCAAGCGGCATCTGCCTCGGCTGGCACCATCCTTGGCGAAACGCCTCGGGTCGAAAGAGGGCTATAGCAGAGGTCGCTCCCGCTGGGGAATTCATGTCTGTGATGGCTGTCGTAGGCGCTCAAGGCGTCGCGTAGTTCCTCTTTCGTAGCAAGTCCGCGAAAGCTGTGCGGTGCTACCAGGAAGCGTCCCGTTAAGTCCGTGCGCCCTCGTCTCAGCAGACTGACCTTGACCTTCCGGTCGAGGTTGGGATGCGCGAAGATGATTGTCACGCACACGACGCGGCGACGGATATGTTTACTATACTGAACTATACTATGATCAATATATTGACTATCATTTAGTAAAGTAAATTTTACTTCCTGCACCATGCCTATCCTCAACGAACTCGCCACACTGGTGAAACGCCAGCGCGCCGAGATGGGCCTGACACAGGAGCGCCTGGCCGAGCTTGCCGGTCTTTCCAGGGTAACCATCAACCAACTCGAAACCGGAAAAATTGGCAACCTGAGCCTTATCAACGCAGAGCAGCTCGCCAACGTTCTTGGCTATGGGTTGGGTGTGATCGGTGTGCGCAAGGCCAAGGATGACGTTTCCCAAGCATTGGAAATCGCTGCGAAGACGGCAAGCGTCAGCTACACCGATCCAATCCCGCCAGAAACGCTTCGATTGGCCATCCTGCATGGGGTTGTTGCTCCGAATTACATTCCGCAGTTGAGGGTGCTCCTGGACGAGGCCCCGGTGGGCGTGCTTTCGGACATCACGAGGCAACTCGAGCGAGAAGACGGTGTGCGCCCCCGGTCGACGTGGCAAAAAATGCGCCAGTTGGCGGCTGCCCTGGGTTGCACACGAGGAATCTGGTCGTGAGTGCCCCAGACTTCACGCGCCCGGGAGTCTGGCAAGAGTTGCTCGCGCAAGCGCTGCAACTTACCGATCACCTGGCCGATGTAGTGCGCAACCCAACCTGGAGTTTCGGTGGCGGCACAGTCCGGGCGGGTCGCAGGCCTCAGTCGGTACTCTGGAACGACCCGGATAAAATAGTTGGTGATGACGACCTCCGTGACCACGAACAAGCTTTCCAACGACGGCTTCCGCTATGTCAAGAAGACCGTCGGGACCATCATCGACACCCCCCGCGCCGAATCCATGATGTCGTGCTTCCGCTGCGGCAAGTTCAAGCTGCGTAACCTTCTGGTCTCCAAGCGATTTCTCGGCAAGAACATGCTGGTGTGCGCAGAGAAGTGCACGGGTTAATTCCTGGCGGCGACTCGCTCAAAAGCAGCCCAGGTACACGGCTGGTTGAGACGGTCGAGCGTTCAGTCCCCTTGCTCGACGGCAGTAACCTTGAGCTCCTGCTCAACCTCCTCGCACCGATGGCACAGTGCCGACAAGAGCGACAACCGGTCATGTCGACGGCATCGCGGGCAGAGACCGCGGCTCGTTCGGCGAACACGGACCCCGACCGACGCGCCCGCAGCCACCCCGACGCGTGCGACACCGAAAAAATCCCTCATCTCGTCCGGCATCACCAGGAAGAGCTCCTCTGAGCAAGGCAGTGTGACCTCCAGCTCAAGCTGGGCGGCGCTCTTCAAACCGTTGGCCAGGCCCGCCTCCACATGTTGGTGGACCCGGTGCTTGAGACCGCTCAGCTGTTCGTAGGCCGCCCGCAACTCGACAGCTCGCTCCACCTTCGGCATTTGCAGTCCCTCGAGCGTCAGAAGCAAGGCCGAGGCCTCGGCACAGCCCATGGGCTTGCGGACCAACTGGAAGACCTCTTCAGCCGTGAATGGCAGCACCGGCACCAACAGCCGCATGAGCGTGTCCAGCACCCGGCCGAGCACAAACTGCGCTTCACGCCGGCGGGCAGAGTTCGCGGCGTCACAGTAGAGCGCATCCTTGACGGCCGTGAAGTAGTCGCTTGAGACCGCGTCGGCGTACTGCATCAGGGCAGCCGTTGCACCTGCGAAGTCGTAGCGTCCCGCGGCGGCCTGCACCGTGGCCACGAGCTCTTGGAGTTTGACAAGCTGCAGCCGATGCATCGAGTGCGTGAGCTCGGCGGGCGCTTTGAAGTCGAAGTCGACCAGGTTCTGCAGGCAGAACCGCAGCGTGTTGCGCAGCTTGCGATAGCGCTCCACGGTACGTTCGAGCGACTGCGACGATAGCTTCAGCTCCTTGGTGAAGTCTTGCTGCAGGGTCCAGAGCCTGAGCACGTCAGGGCTGTATCGCTTGAACATCTCGTCCATCGGCTGATAGTTCTTGCTCGACTTCGAATACTTGCGGCCGTGCTCATCCACGACAAAGCTATGGGTGAGCAGCGCCTTGTAAGGCGCCGGCCCACCTGCGGCCACCGCTGTGAGCAAGGACGACTGGAACCAGCCACGGTGCTGGTCAGAGCCCTCCAAGTAGACGTCCGCCGTCCTGCCAAAACGTTTGCGCATCACGAGCTCGTGAGTCACGCCACTGTCGAACCAGACATCGAGGGTGCGGCGTGGCCCGTCCGCCTGCCATGCCTCGACGCCCTCCTCCGCGACCCGCGCGAGCAGCGCGGCGTCCGCGGCGTTGCCCGTGTCTGCAAGGGGCGTGCCCCACAGGCGATTGCGCGACAAGCACCAGGACGTCCGCGACCGCAGCATGTTCCCAAGCCGCTCGCGCGCCGTCTCCGGTACGAACTGCACCTCCTTCAACGCCGCGAGGGCGCGTGGCCCCACTTCCGCCAGTTCAAGAAACCATTCCTCTGAGGCCTTGAAGAAGACGGGCCGCTTGTGCCGCCAGCAGTGCGGGTACTCGTGCTGGAGGCTCGTGCGGGAGTGCACCAGATCGCCCACACGCTCGAGCACGTGGTCCGACCCTTCGCGCAAAGTCATGCCCGCCATGTCGCCGTGCAGGAAGCGGCCACCCTCGTCGACGTAGTGCTCAACGCCCAGCCCGTGAGCTTCTCCGACTCGGAAGTCGTCCATCCCAAAGGCTGGCGCCAAGTGCACCAGGCCGGTTCCGCTCGACGTCACATAGTCCGCCGCCAGCAGGGGCACGAGGTCGCCCGTGTAAGGGCTGCGCGCGTGAAGGCCGTGCAGGTCGACAGCCACGCCCGTCATTGCTTCACCTGGCGGCTGTGCTCGGACAAGGGTCCTGCCGCCCTCCTCGACCGCTGCGTAGTCGAGGGCGGGATTGAATGCGACCGCCTTGTTGGCAGGCAGAGTGTAGGGCGTGGTGGTCCACACCTGCAAGAACGTGTTTTCCCGTCCCTCCAGGGCGAAGAGGACCACCACGCTGTCTGATGTCCGCTCCTTGTACTCGACCTCCGCTTCGGCCAATGACGATGCGCAGTCCGGGCACCAGTGCACCGGACGCAGACGCTTCACCACCGACGGCAGCGCGCTGAAGAGGCGCGACGCGCCGGCTTCGAATTCGGGGTCGAGCGTGAGGTACGGCTGCTCCCAATCGGCTGCGACGCCGAAGGTGCGGAACTCGGCCGTCTGGCTGGCCACCTGGCCCTCGGCGTAGGCTCGGCACGACTCGACAAAGTCGCGCGTGTCGGCTTTGGAGTGCCCGAGCTTCTCCACTTCGAGCTCCACGGGGAGCCCGTGGCAGTCGAAGCCCGGCACATAGGGCGCGAAGTAGCCATCCAGGCGCTTGAACTTCACCAGGGCATCCTTGAGTGTCTTGTTGACGAAGTGACCAAGGTGCAGGGCACCGTTGGCATAGGGCGGCCCGTCGTGCAAGAGGAAGGTCGGCCGCTCCCCGGGGCTGCGATGTAGCGCATCGACGGTGGCGGGCGCGCCCCACAGGGCGAGATAGGAGGATTTGTCCGAGTGCACTTGCGCGAGCTCGAACGACGACTTGAAAAGATTGAGGCTGTACATGATTTCGGGTCCAGAAAAGCAAAAAGGCAGCGAGGGTGAGTCGCTGCCTTGGGAGGTCGAGGTCGAAAGTGGGGCTAACCGCCCAACGTAATTCGCCCCCGGTGCTCGTTGGCAGCGGAGGTCGGAATAATCGGCATGGACCAGTGCTTGGACACGGTGAAATCGGGCGATGAGTTTGGGTCAGACGCGTTGTATCGCGTAGCCATTCTAGCGGGACGCCATGGTGCCGCGCAAATGCGCACCCCGAGCCCCTTCGGCCCTATCCGTTCCCGGAACCCGATCGACTTCATCGCGAATTTCACGGGTCACAGACAAATACATGGGTTCTTGTCGCTACTTGGGCTGCATCATTTTCTTGATCTCGTTCACGTGCTCGGCGGCACGCTGCGTGATATGGGCCATCGCATCGGACTGAGAGCGGCGCGCCATCTCGGCGAGTTCTTTCATATCGGCGATCGTCTTTTCGAATGCGCTGCGAACCACTTCAGTTTGCTTTGCCGGGTCTATGCCCCCGCTGGTAGCGCCCTTGGCAACTTCCTGCATGACTTGCATCGCCTCGGCCATCATTTCGCTTTGCTTGCGGACCATGGCCTGCATGGATTCATAAGCGGCCTTGTTGGCCTCAACCAATGCTTCCACATCCTTGCGTCGCGCCTCGACGATGGCCGTCATGTCGACGCCCGGCATCTTCAACTGCTCGAGCATTTTCTTCATATCGCCAAACGGATTGATCTCTGTTGCCATAGCGTCTCTCCTGGTGATGGGGCCGGAACAAAACCTGCGCCGGCGCAGCATCATTGCATATGGTGGCAGCTGTGGCATCCCCCGTCCGCCCACGGTGTCGTGCCGCTCTCCGCTGCGCCCGCGGCGTTCGACGGGCCGAACGGCTACGCGCGCAGCAACGCGTTCAGCTGATCCACCATCTCGGCCCAATCGGCGTCCTCGCCGATCTCTTCCCGCAGGAACTGCGCTTGCCCAGGCGTCCAGAACGGAGCGTCCGCCAACTCGATCTCGCCGCGCAAGGGCCGATGCCTTGAGATGAATGAATCAATCTCGGGCTGAGTGCTTGGCAACCCAAGCTGACGAAACAGGTTCGGGAGGCTGTGGTCGGTGAGGTCCATTGACGGATTCTCCATCGAACGCGCATCTCTGATCGCGTCCAGGTGTGCCATTTCGCTCGACGGCAACCCTGGTTGCAGCTCGAAGCGCGACGTGGCGTCCATGACATACGACCAATGCCAGGCTTCCTTCTCGCTCGACCAATGTGATCGCAACGTCGTGACCGTTGTAGTGGAACTCGGTCTCCAGCTCCGCCATGGGCACCTCCACGGGATTGAGCCCACAAGTACTCCTTCGCGACCATGGCGCGCGGCCTGTGCGGCCGCCATGGTCAGATCCGGTGCACAGGCGCAGCGCGTCCGCCCGCAGGGTCCTGGACGCAGATCCGCAGGGGTCCCGCCAGTGCTCAGGCGACGATCCGGGCCCTGCAGTTGAGCGGCGCGCACGAGACATCACGAAGGCGGATTGACTGCCCGAAGGCGCGCCACCTCATCTGTGACCATCGTGCGCCCACCACTGCTTCAAGCGGCGCAGCAGCTGAACCGGACGCTTGTCCGCTCGAACGCGGCCCAGGTGCTCGCGATAGAGCGCACGCTGGGTAGTCAGTGCTGCCCGGAGAGCGACAAGATTGTCCTCTGTGTACAGCCAAACGCCTTGGAGCACGAAGTTGCCGGGCTTGCTCGAGTCCGGCTTCGGTCGAACATGGACGTCCGTGGCGCCGATGCTTCGCAACAGGTCGGATCGGGCTGCGGCAACCATCATGCCCTCGCCATACATCTCTATCTCCCGCGTCAAGGTAAAGCACGCGGTCTGGATGCTAGGGAAGCGCTCAGCCAGAAACATGGTGACCTCGACCAGCAAGAGCGGGCCGAAGTTGCGTTGCTCGCTGCCCAAAGCCGGCGAAGCCAAGAAGCGACTGATGTGAACATCCGACCTGTCGACGCTGACTTCAATCGGATCGAGCGAGCCAAGAAAGCGACCCCGGTCATAGACGAACACGGGTTCGCCCAGTTCATAGTTCGACAGGTCCGGGCCCGCGAGGTGCAGTTTCTCAAAGATCAAAATTCATCAGGGTCGATTTCAAGTCATCCGGCGGCTGAAGGTCAAACCGAGGATGACACATCCTCTCTCGGGCAGGTATCGCGCGTTTCGGTGATCAAGGCGGACAATGTGCCCCACTTCACATTCGGGCCGAGATCGTTATAGAGCATAAGCACCGGCAACGCCAACGAGCAGCGGTATCAGGTAGCTCTCCCGATCCGCCCCCCAGCACGGCCACGCGCTTCATCCCCTTCTGATACACCAGCAGCTCGCCTGGCACAGGGTCAGCCTCGATGTCCTCGGGGTGCATCTTTTGCCCCTCTCGCCGGCAGCGGCAAATGATGGCGAACACATGCGGAACATACTGTATGGGCGCATGGGGTTTCCGGCTAGCTCCAGTGAACGGACAAGAACTGGATGCGCATCCATGCTTCAGCGCTAAACGCAAGTCGGATGCGGATGGAAACGACCGCCGTTGACCGCCCGCCCCTTGCATACTATGGTGCGCTCACGACCGGCACTGAGCGCGAGCCGCACCAGCAGGTCGGAGGTGTCTGCGCTGAAATCAAGCGGGGGATGAACAAATGTTTGTCGACCTCTCTCACGTATTCCACGACGGGATGCCCGGCGTCCTCTTCAAGGCTGAGAACGGCGAAACAGTCGAACTCACGGCGCACATTCGACCCTACATGACGCATGCGCAGTCGCGCCCCCACTACGAGAACAAGGCCTCGTTCGAGATCTCTGACGTGGCATTCCAAAGCTCCGTCGGCACGAAGATGGATGCCCCGCGTCACCGTTTCGAAGGCGCGAACGATGTCGCTTCCATCGAGCTCAGCCGCCTGATTCTGGACGGCGTCGTCATCGACGCCCGGCACGCGGGTCCCAGGCAGCAGCTGAGGTTGACAGACCTGCAGTTTCCCGAGCATCTCGCAGGCCGGGCAGTGTTGGTGAACTTCGACTGGGATCGCCATTGGGGAACGGAGACCTACCGATTGCACCCGTTCGTCTCGCATGAAGTGGTGACCTGGCTCTGCGATGCGGGAATTGCCCTTTTTGGGGTGGACTGCGCGAACGTCGACTCCACGCAGGATCCAGAACGTCCAGCACATACCCGGTTTCTAAGGCAAGGCATCCTCATCGTGGAAAACCTCACCGGACTGTCGCGCCTGCACGGCGCGGCGTTCCGCTTTTTCTCCATCCCGCTGAAGGCGAGGGACGCGGCAGCCTTCCCGGTCCGTGCTTTTGCAGAGGTGCGTGAATAAACACAGGCGAAACCGCATCTTGTCACGGGCTGGTGAGCGCAAGCTGCGTCGAGCCGCTGGAGGACATTGCCGCGGACCTTTGGCGCGACGCCCGTCTGCGCGCCATGACGCCGGCCGAAGCTGCCCAAAACTGGCTCGAGCCGGTAGCATGTGCCGATGGCCATCCTCGTCGGCACAGCCTCCTGGACTGACAAGACGCTGATCGACTGCGGGCGCTTCTACCCGAAGGAAGCGAAGACGCCCGAGGCGCGTCTGCGCTACTACGCGTCGCTCTTTCCTTTGGTCGAAGTCGATTCGAGCTACTACGGGATCCCCACGCCGACCAACGCCCACAACTGGGCCGAGCGCACGCCCGAGGGCTTCGTATTCAACGTGAAGGCCTTTCGCCTGTTCACCGGCCACCAGACCGACCCGAAGGTGCTGCACAAGGACATCAAGGAGGCGCTGGGCACGAGCCAGACGCTGTACTACCGCAGCACGCCGCCGGAGATCCGCGCCGAGCTCTGGCGCCGGTTCGTCGATGCAATCACGCCGCTCAAGGCGGCAGGCAAGCTCGGCCTGGTCCACTTCCAGTTCCCGCCCTGGCTGATGTGCAACCGCGAAGGGCATGCGCATGTCGAGCACTGCATCGAGCAGATGGAGGGGCACACCTGCAGCGTCGAGTTCCGGCACAAGTCCTGGTTCGACGAGGCGAGCCGCGCCGGCACGATCGACTTCTTGCGCGCGCTCGGCGCCGTGCACACCATCGTCGACGGGCCGCAGGGCTTCGCCAACAGCGTGCCGCTGCTGGCGGAAACCACGAACCCCGACTACGCGCTGGTGCGCCTGCACGGCCGCAACGTGGACACCTACAACATCAAGGGGGCGTCTTCAGCAGCCGAGCGCTTCGACTACGACTATCCGGACCAGGAACTGCGCGAGATCGTGATCGAGGTGGTGCGGCTGGCCTACAAGGTGCGCAACACGCACCTGATCTTCAACAACTGCGACGAGGACAAGGGCCAGCGCAACGGGCTCACTTTCCTGAAGATGCTGCTGGCGCACGGTTGAGCGAGCCAGGGCGATGGGGCGTCGGCTCTTTATCCTGGCGTAACACTGGTGCCTCATCCTTGGAGGTGACAGTCGATCGGCGCTGGTAGAGGATGCTTCGGCGCCCACCCATTGATGGGTGGGTCCTCGATGCCGGCGACTGTCGCGACCTATGGAGTGCAAATGTGAAAGGCGCATCGCAGAAATTCGCCAGTTCTCGCGAGTCCTCGTGAGCTTCGTGGCGCTCACGCGATCACTGTGCGACGACAGCGATGCCGCGGATCTGCCCTGCCCTCGCCGCGGACACCGGCCGAGGATAGCGCGCAGGCGCAAAGCGCTGCAGCAGCCGCGCCTCGCGTCCGCGCGCCGACGCCAGGTTGGCGAGCTTCACATGGCCGAATCCCCGGATTGCGAGCGGTATGGCGGCAAGCTGCGCTGCGAGCGCCTGATCCTCGGGTGAGAGCTCGGCCACCAGCTCGTCCAGCCGCGCCTCGAACTGGGCGATCAGGCTGCGTTCCAGGCGACGCTCCTGCGTGTAGCCGAAGACATCGAAAATGCCACCGCGCAGCACCTTGCCCCGCGCGAGCCACGTCATGAACGACTTCTCATACTCGCCCCTTAATTCACGATTCTTCGATCGCCTTGATGTAGTCCATGATGTCAATCGCCGGCATCTCCAATGCCTTGCGACGATCTCGCTCGGGCAAGGTATCGCGCACGAAGTCGATCTGCTTCCAGTTGGGAAACGGCGTTTCCCGCCCTGGCGCGGGCACGAACGGCGAACTCGAGACTCGCTGAAGCTTGGGGATGTATCGAGGACAGTTCAGGAAGATCTCGCTGACGGCAACCCGGACCACGAACTGGGCTTCCGGGTACTCGGAGATCAACGGGTCATCCCTCATCACGGACGCCTCTCCGCTGATCCGCAGGCGGTTGGGCTTCTCGAAGTCGATGAACAGGATGCCGACCTTCGGATTGGCCAGCACGTTGCCCATGGACAGGTACATGCCGTTCCCGTCGTAGCAAGGGAAAGCCAGAGTCCGTTCGTCGACCACCTTGACGAAGCCCGCCGGACCGGCCTTGAAGGAGCAGCTTGGCTTTCCCGAGCCATCGGCCGTCGCGAGAAAGAAGAAATCCTTCGTCGCGATGAACGCGGTGTCCAGCGGGTTGAAGGTGTCGTGCAGGTTGTGGGTCTCGATGACATCCGCCAGCCGGCGCGTGTCGAACGCGTCCTGCAACTGGCGCTGTTGGTCGTGATAGATGCTCATGCGGTACTCCGCTCAGGCGGACAGGGCCTGCGCCGCTGCGGGTTCCGCCACGGGGGTAATCTGCGCCATCTCAGCCGCGGGAGAAGTCTGGACGACGACGGCTTCCCGCCGGGTCTTGTTCAAGAGCAGCTGCGTCACGTCGGGCCGCGCGTAGTGGCCGCTGGGGTCGGCGGCCGCCTTGGCGAGCGAAATCAGTCCGAGATCGATGTCCGCGACGACGAAACCCTCTTCGGCCTCGGCCAGGTTCGTGCCCAGCGGCGAGCCGTCCGGCCCGTAGATGCGCGCGAAGCCACCACCGGCGAGCAGCAGCTGCTTCTTCGTCGGGTCGGTGCACAGCAGGTCGACCATGGGGCTCGATACCGTCGCGCATGGCGCGATCACGAAGCACTGGCCCTCGGCTGCATAGAGCTGGCTGGCGCCATTGTTGACCTCCGGGCCGAGCGCGTAGGCGCCGCCCCGGTAGAGGGAGAAGCTCGGCCAGGCGGCGCAATGGATCTGCTCGTTCTGCGAGTACATGGCGTACTTGGAAAGCGGCTGCAGATGCTCCCAGCAGCACAGTGACCCGATGTTGCCGATCTCTGTTTCGCACACCGTCAGGTCGGAGCCGTCGCCCTCGCCGAAGACGGTGCGCTCGACGTGGGTGGGCTTGAGCTTGCGGCGCGTCTGCACGACGTTGCCCTTGTCGTCGATCAGGAACTGAGCGATGTAGAGGCTGCCTCCGGCCTTCTCGCTGAAGCCCGACGAGATCCAGATGCGATGCTTGCGTGCGGCGTCCCTGATGCGCTCGAACTCGGGCGATCCGATCACCAGCGAGTTGTCGTGGTAGCGCTGCACGAACTGCATGCCCCAGGCCGGCGAATCCAGCCAGATCCACCAGGGGTAGCCTGGCAACCAGGTCTCGGGGAACGCCAGCAGCTGGATGCCATCCTTCGCCGCGCGGCCCATCAGGTCGATGGTCTTGTCGATCGTCGCGTCGAGATCGAGAAACACGGGGGCGGCCTGGACCGCGGCGACGCGCAGCCTGGGGTGGGTCTTGCTTGCCATGATGGAGAACTCCGGTGGATTTCGTGCGTGGTGCCCGAGGGCTGAGGGGTTGTCCCCGCCTTGTCAGCAGGTTGACCGAAGACTAGGGCGGCTTCGGCTTTGACGCTTGTCCAAGCGTTGCAGCGTTCTTGTCTAAAAGTCGCGCATCGTCGGATTTCGCTGCTGGCACATCCGGCACAGAATGCGGCCGATCAACACCCCTCCGTCGTCGCCGCAGCCGCTTACGTTTGGCGGCTGGCTCATGACTGATCGACCAAACGCTCGAAGGGCGCGATGCCGGTGGTTGCTTCGCAGCGGCCGAACACCTTGGCGCGATGCACGTCCAACGCCGCCAAGTACGCCCAGGCGCCATCGCGTGCGTACTCGTGCTCCACGCGCATTACCTGCCTGCCTCGGTGGGCAGGCTCGGATGCATGCGCAGCCGAGCCTGGATACTGGTCTTCTCGTCGGTCGAGATGACGAACTCGTCCTTGCGCAGTGACTGCCCTTGCCAGCGTCGCTCGTACAGATCCAGGATGCGGCCGGCCTTGGCATGGAAGTGCGGGTCCCGCGCAAAGATCCAGCAACGGTGCCGCCAAGGGCGAATCGCGTCCTCGTGCAACCAACGCCAGACCGTGCTGTCGCTGATGCGCGCCACCAGGCCCGAGCGCTGCGCGTGTCGCGCCACGTCGGCAACGCTCAGGCGCGACAGCGGCAAGCCCAAGGTGGCCGGCAACTCGCATGCGAGCGCCTTGATCTCAACCGTGACCTTTGGGGGGAAAGACCCGTGGGCGTCCCGGGCGGGCTCTCTCTTCGAGACCCGCCAATCGCTCCTTGAAGAAACGCTGGCGCCAGTGACTGGCCACCTCGCGCCGGGTGTCCAGCCGCGGGGCAATCTCGTCGTTGTCCATGCCGTTGGCGGCCATCAGGATCATCTTGGCTCGAACAACCTCGAAATACGGCAACGTATATCTGGTTGCGCGACGATTCAACTCGGCCGACTCATCCAGCGTCAACTCGATATGGAACGGGCTCTTCCTTGGCATATGCAACCCCTGGTCGAAGGATTGCACAAGACGCCATACGCGGCCGAACTTATCAAGAATATGCGTGGCCGCATTTATGAAACTGCCTACTTAATCAGGCAATTGCTGGAGTTCGGCCAGCGTCGCTCGCAGGGTGCCCAACGCTTTCACGGCGGCAGCGAACTCGCCCACTTCCACGCCCTGATCGCTCAAGCTCTGTAGCACGAACTGCTCAAAGGCGTCGCCGGTCTTTCCCTCAAGCAACTGGTGATCTTCGAGGATCACATTTCCAAGCAACAGCAGCTCTGCCAGCGCGCGAGCAGGCCGGCGATGGGAACGTTCGAACTCGACTCGCAGGGCTGCGATCTCATCACTGGTGGCCGTCATGAGCGTAGTTTGCCCCAGCCTTCCGCCATTCTCCAAACGAGATATTCCGCAAGCGGTTCGCGCCAGCTTGCTGGCAAAGGATGTACTGACCTAGGCCGGAAGTGCAGCGGACAAACACCATCGCTCGAAACATACTTTCCTATCCAAGTCCTGATCGGGCCGGCGGATGGAAACTGGAAAGCTGCTCGCGATTGTGGAGGTTGCACAAGCCAGACGGTTTGCATGTCAGGCCGCAGGCTGTGGCCGCACTGTTTTTCGGCAGCTTTACGTCGTCGTCCACAGCGAGGGAATCATCGTCCTGGGCGCAGGCTGCTATCGAAAGATGCTCGGCACCGAAGTCTCAGCTCGGCCGCTGCATGGGACGCCTGATGTCCGCCGTCTCACCGAGCGGGAGTGCAGCTTGCTCGCGGAGAATCCGGCTCAGCTGATGGCGGAGTTCGACGCGGGGCACGCATCCGCCTTCGGTGCTCTCTCGGCGCGTCCGAGCCCGCGCGAGGCCACCCCGCGCGCGCGAACTCCTCGCTTGCCCATTTGGACCAGACGCCAGTTTGGTGCGCAGGCGGAGAAAGAGGTTGAAGCGCAATACGGGCGAAGCTCGGACCTCAAGGGCTGGCGTTCGCTGGTCGACCTCCGCATCAGGGAGCTCGCGGACCGGGTCACCGCGTCGAAGGCGTAGCGGCCCAGCAGGTGCTTGGGTGCAGATCTGACTCAAGGATGGCGGGTGCCGCAACCCTCCATGGCTCAAGCTGTCGATCGGCGGCCAGGATCGAAGGCCGTGGCGTTGCGCATCAAGGACTTTGGAGCAGCTCTGCCAAGCTACTTTGAACGCGCTGGGCAACACACTTTGAATTTTCCGGTGGGTTTTTCACCCATCTTTGAATTTTCCGGGGGCCGCGAGGGGATCACGAGCCGCCGCCGGTTAGGTCGCAACCGCCGGTTGAATCCGCAGCCCTTTGCGGACATTCCCACTTCTCGAAAGCGGCCGTTCAGGCAACTACGCAGAACACCCCCGATGACGCCCGGTGCATCTGTCAATTCCCCCTCATACACGGCCAAAAGATTAAGCCTCAGGAAGGCGGATAGTGGACCTTGTTGAGCATCTCTGATACGCAGGGTCGCGGCTTGGGTGTCCACCGGAGCCGCTAGCCGCGGTGACTCGCCCGCGCACATTGCTGCAATGCACTCACGCTTGAACTCCGGTGCTGGAAGTCGTCGAGCCTTTTCATGACAGGGCTACTCCGGCTTCACGTTGGCAGTCTCCGCCACCGCTTTCCATATGGCGATGTCTTCACGCATGAGTTTGCGTAGCTCGTCAGGTGGAAGGTAGGCCGGCTGGACACCGAGGCCCAGAAGGCGGTCGGCAGTTGCCTTTTCTGCGAGGGTGTCGCGAAGTGCAGCGGACAGCTTGTTCACGACGGTTGGCGGGACGCCAGCAGGGGCGAGCAAAGTCCAGCTCAGCTCACTACGAAAGTCAACGCCTTGGTCCGGATAGGTGCCCACTTCCGGCATGCTCGGCGAGCGGCTACCACAAATTCCCAAGGCGCGAATCTTCCCGGACTTGACCAGCGGAGATGCGGTTCCCATATCCAACACACCCACTCGGATGTGCCCGCCAAGCAGGCCCGTCACGAGGTCACCCGAGGATTTGAAAGGGATATGGTCCAGCTTCGCGCCCGCCTTTTGGACGAGCACCTCACCACAGAGATGACCCGTCGAACCGTGGCCCCAAGTGCCGTACTGCAAGGGCTTGTCCTGTCCCTTGGAATTCGCGACAAGGTCCTTGAGGTTTTTGGCTGGAAAATCAATGCTGGAGACCACCACGACACCTGCTGTTCCGATTCTTCCAATTTGGCTGAAGTCGGTAACGGGGTCGTACGGAAGTTTGGCGTACACCGCTGGCGCGATGATGTGGGAGGTCATGCCTCCCATGGTGATGGTGTACCCGTCGTTTGGTGACCTTGCAGCTTGCGCTGCGCCAATGGTTCCGCCTGCTCCGACACGGTTGTCGACATAGATTGAGCCGTTCAACTTCTTTGCCATCGACTCGGCAAGCATGCGACCGATGGTGTCGCCGCCGCTTCCGGCTGACAACGGCAGCAAAAGTTTGATGGGCCTTGTCGGATAGTCGCTGGATTGCGCGCACGCGTGCCCGGCGTACGCCAGGCCGACCCCCAGAGCGAGTGTGTACAGAACCTTCAAGATATGTCTCCTTATGTTTGGTAAGAGCACCATGCGCTTAGCGCAGGTACTTGAACGTGAACCCGTGGTTGCACGAGTGGATGCGACCGGCCGTGGGCGCCGGGAAGTGCATGGTGAGCAGCAGCGTGTCCGTGTCGGCAAACCGTTGTGCAAGCGTCTGGCGAGTTGCCCGCGCGAGCTCCGGATTCCAGTCTCCGGTATTGATGAGCCCAGGCTCTAAAAAAATGATGGGGTGATGGAAGATGTCGCCAGTCATGACCCCGTGCTGGCCACCCTCCTTCACATTCACCGTTACGTGCCCGGGGGTGTGTCCCTGCGAATCCTCAAGCCAGACACCCTTTGCCAAGTCGCCTTCAACCAGGTGATTTGAGTCAACGAGCAGCGCTTGGCCGGACTCGACGACCGGCAGGACACTGTCGACGAAGGAGCCTTGGTTGACGGGCAGGTCGGGCTTCTTCTCGTGAAGCCGAAGGTAGTGTTCAAACTCCTTCTTCGCGAAGATGTACCTCGCATTGGGAAAGGTTGGCACCCATCTCCCATTGCTGAGTATCGTGTTCCATCCGACGTGGTCCGTATGAAGATGCGTGCACAGAACCATGTCGATGTCACCGGGGGTCAGACCGAACCTGGCCAGATTGCTCAGGTACTCGTCCGACTTAAACATGTGCTGCCATTTGGCGCGTGGTCGGTCCTTGTGATTGCCATTGCACGCGTCGACCAGAATGTTCGCGGTTCCAGTCCGAATGAGGTAGCTGTGGAAGCTCAGGTTGAGTTTGAAGTCACCCGGACTTATGAGGTTAGGCCCGAGCTCGGCCTGATGCCGGGCCGCCACTCCCGGCTCGATGTTGGGGTAGAGCCATGCTGGGTCCACCCAGAAATTGTCAATCTCTACGACCCGGTCGACGCGGGTGTTTCCAAACTTGAGTTGCTTCATCTTTAGGGCTCTTGCTGCAACGCCATGGCGCGGTCATCAACCTTGTCGGAGCTGACCTCCCGCGCCTTTCTAGACGTCTTGCTGCTTGACACCAGCGTCACGGGTGATTTGGGCCCACTGGGCGGACTCTTTCTTGATGACCTGCCTGAATTCGTTGGGACCGACGAACTGTGGAATGGCACCAAGTTCTTCGATGCGCGCCTTCACTGCAGGTGTTGCCATCGCCTTCTGAATCTCGACAGAGATGGCGTTGACTACGTCATCCGGCGTACCCGGCGGCGCAACGATGCCCACCCAGAACTCCTTGGTCTCATTGATGACCAGACCCGACTCTTCGAACGTCGGGATGTCTTTGAGTGCAGGGGAGCGGTTTTTTGACATCACGGCCAGCGGCTTGAGTTGGCCTCGCGCTGAGGAAATCAACGGAATCGCGCCCATCATGGCGTCGACCTGCCCGGCCATCAGCGCCTGAATGGCCGGCGCACTGCCGGTGTACGGGACGTGCAGCATGTCTTGGACGCCGGACGCTCGCATGAACAGCATCGTTGCCGCATGCCCGGTTGTTCCCACGCCCCACGTGGAGAACGTCATCTGCTTGTCCTTTGCTAGCGCGATGAACTCCTTCAGGTTCTTGACCTCGAGGTCCTTGCGCACTGCCAGGCCAAACGGCACGAAGGAGATGACCGCCACCGGCACGTGGCCCTCCGGGTGGAAGTTCTTGTTGTTGAAGAAGTGCGGATAGACGGTGTGTGTGTCGCTGCTGGCGGCGAGTAGCGTCTGGCCGTCGCCAGGCGATTTAGAAAGGAGGGCCGAGGCGAGGGTCCCAGAAGCGCCCGGCTTGTTGTCGACGACGATTGGCTGACCAAGGGAGGTCCCCATGGCGGTAGAAACCAGGCGCGCCAAGATGTCCGAGTTACCCCCGGCTTGGCCTGGTACAAGCAACGTAATCGGCCTTTTGGCAGTCCAGTTTGCCTGAGACCAGGCTGAGGATGCGAGGGTCCCGAGGGCGATGGCTGCGCTTTGTGCGAGGTAGTGTCTCCGAGTATTCATGGTGTCGCTCACTTGTTGGCGTGGGTTTGAAGGTTCTTAAAGCCGGCGCCCTTGGGCGTGATGTAGCCAGGAATCGGCAGTCCCTTGCTCTTCAGGTAGCTGAGAATCCCGTCTTCGATGGCCCCTGCGTCGCGGATGTTGAGAAAGGCATCTCCATCGAAGTTGATGTTGGCGCCGTACACCACCATGAAGCCCTCGGCAGCCTCCTTCGCGTCCTCGGGCACCGAGAAGGTGTGGATGGAGCCTGCTGGTTCGTAGAGGTAGCTGCCGGCTGTTTGCGGGTCCTTAGGGTGCTCGGCGTAGTTCCACTGACCCTTGGTGGTGAAGAAGTGGACGGTGCCCGTGTGGAAATGCTTGGGCAGCTTCGTGCCAGGGGCAAACTTTCCATACAAAACCCAAATACTGTTCTCGCGGTCAAGGAACAGCGGAATGATTTCCGAACCGGGCGCGGCGCCGGGTACGTAGGTCATGCCGTGGATGTTGACCGTCAGCAGTTCTTCCTGCTTCGTGATGGATGTGGGGGTTGTCACTCGTGCTCCTGTTGCTTAAGCGCCACCGGTTGCAGAAACGTTTCCGCATGGTAGATACTAGTGGGTGTTAGATTTATTGGGGCCAACCCGACGAGTCGAGTAGGCCGCTGGTTCTTTAAGAGTTTTAGGGTTGCAGAAAGGTTGTGATGTCAGCAGTCGGTATCCATGACGTCGCTCGATTGGCAGGCGTGTCTATCAGCACAGCGTCGCGAGCCCTCAATAGGACGGGTCGCGTCAGCAGTGCCACCATCAAGAAGGTCGGCGACGTTGCGGCAAAGCTGGGCTATCAGCCCAACGCCATCGCGCGCACCATGCGGTCCAAGCAGAGTCATGCGGTTGGCATCATCGTCAGCGACATTTCCAATCCCTTCTATGGACACCTGGTCAAGTCGGTCGAGCGGCGACTTTCTGCACAGGGCTATGCACTGTTCGTGGCCAGCTCGAACAACGACATTGCCACCGAGGTCCAGCTGATTCGTTTTTTCAAGAGCCGCAAGGTCGACGGCATCATCCTGGGCCCGTGCCAAACGGATTCGGTCGCTCACGTCATCAATGAGGTCCGAGACATCTCGACGGTGCTCTTCGACCGCGATGGCGGCCAACAGCTGGGCGCAGTCAAGGTCGACCACTATCGGGGCACCACTGAAGCGCTCGAATACCTGATTGGGCTGGGACACAAGCACATCGCATTGATGACTCCTGGCAGCCAGATTCAGCCAATCCGGGACCGGGTACAGGCGTACCAGGATTGCTTGACTGCAGCTGGATTGGCCTATGACCCAAGCCTGATTTGCTTTGCCGATTCGTCGATGAACTTTCCGACTGACCAAGCTGCTCGGATGCTGGCGCGCAAGGACCGACCAACTGCATTTCTGTGCCTCGGTACCCGAATCCTCGCCGGCGTGCTCGCCGCCATGCGGTCGGCCAAGTTGAGCATCCCTGGGAACGTGAGCATCGTGTCCATCGGCGACACGGAGTTCTCCGAGCTCCACAGTCCATCGATAACTGCGCTTGCATGGGACATCCGTTCGCTCTCGGATGAGATTTCGTCGATGCTGCTGACAAGGATGCACAACGAGGCTCCAGAGGTTCAATCTGCGGTGGTCGATATGCGGCTAATCGAGCGGGAATCGTGTGCGGCGCCCGAGGCTTGAGGAAATTGCCCGTCGCGAGAACTAGAGCAACCCGAGGGCGATGAGCTTCAGGTCGGGCGACGAGTAAGGGCGCTCGCAAATAATCTTCGCGGAGCCGGGCCCGAACAGGAACGTTGCCGCCAGTCGCACCTTGAACGACCTGCCAGTCGGCGGATAGGTCTTTTCTCGAACCTTGAACTCGCCCAAATGGGTGCCGATGAGGAAGAACTCCACGAGAACCGTGTCTCGCTCGTCGTCGGCGGCAATCGAAATAATTTCATTGGCCTGGTCCGGAAAGGCTTGGCGCGAAGACTGGAAGTAGACCCGAACCTGCTCCTCGCCGTCGTAGACAGCACCGTTGCCGTACATCTCGTAGCGCGGATGCTCGAACGTGTTGATGACGCCGTCCCAATCTTGGGTGCACTCGAGCGCCATGTGGTCACGCACCGTTTTCAGGCGTGCTTGTCGAAGTTCGTCTTTCGTCATGGGTGCTTTCTCAATTGTGTGGAAACGTTTGCGCAATTCTGCGCCTGACACAAATTCTCGAAAGTGGGGTTTACCCTTAATGCCGGACTTTGACACCTCTCCAATGGCTGTTGCTCGAGAGACACTGGCGCTAGGGGTTAACCCGTTGCTACTGCATGGCCAAGAGCGCTAGCATTGCGGAATCGTTTGCGCAAAGGAATGCCATGAAGCTGAAAGACAAGGTGGCCCTCGTGACTGGGGCCGGAACATTCAAGAAGGAATTCACAGGCGTCGACCAGGTCGGCAACGGCACTGCATGCGCTTTGACCTTCGCCCGCGAGGGCGCGCTGGTTGTCTGCACTGACCGTTCGTTGGAAGCAGCTGAGCTCGCGGCGCAGCTCATCCGAGACGATGGCGGAAAAGCAATCGCAATGGCGATGGACGTCACGGACTCCAAGCAGGTCGACGCAGTCGTTGCCGAGGTGGTGTCAATGCATCAGCGGGTCGACGTGCTGCACAACAACGTCGGCATCGAGATTCTGGGCGAGCTCGTCGACGTAAAGGATGACGACTGGGACAAGGTAATGGACATCAACTTGCGGGGTGCAATGGCCACTGCAAGGGCCGTCATGCCAATCATGCGCGCTCAGAGGTCCGGTTCCATCATCAACGTATCGTCAACCGCCAGCCTCAAGTGGAGCCCGATGCAGTTCCTGTCGTACAGCACTTCGAAAGCTGGCCTGAATCACATGACGCGTGTCATCGCCAGGCAGTACGCGCCCGACCAAGTCCGATGCAACTGCATCGTGCCTGGGATGATTCGGACACCGCACGCGGATGCGCTCTACAAGACGGCGGATGAGGCTGCAGCAGGACACAAGTTCCGCGACTCGCGCTGCCCTATGGGTAGGCAGGGTACTCCGTGGGAGATTGCAAAGGCAGCCCTGTTCCTGGCATCTGACGACTCGTCATACATCACCGGCATTCAACTTGTGGTGGACGGAGGCTCAAGCCTCTAGTCAAACGTGCACCAGCGACTGGTTACCTGCACTCGACTGTCGCACGGCGAGGGAGTTCTGGCGAATGTCGGCTTCGGAAGGAACTTGGTTGACGTTGCGAAGGTCCGTTCCTGGCCGGGTTCTGCCTGTCGGGCCTCCGCCCAGAACGTCGTCAGTCGTTGACGTTTTGGTACTGCTCGATTTGACACGCATAGGTGCCTGGCTGAGTCGAGCATACCGAATAGCCCTGGGGCGAGTTGCTGGCGCAGCCGGCCAGAACGCACAGAAGTATTGCGCTCGCCACCTTGAACATGAAGTCTCCCGGACGACAGGCCTGACAGCCGGTCTTGGCCGACTACGGTAGCACGCGAGCATAGACCCAAGGACCGCTCCCGCTGCGAAGCTGCCTCGAGCCGAACTTCGCTTCAAGACTGGCTGCAGTCATTCGGCTCCTCACCGTACGCGGCGCGTGTGCGCTCTTTTCTGCCGGCCAGCCCTGACGAAGCGGTCAGCCACGAAATTCGGCGGCCAATAGCTGCCGCGCTCTCCCACCGGCGAACTCGCTCGATACCTGCCGTTCGGCTTGACCATAGACCGGACCTTTGCGGTCGGTGCGGTGCCAGAGTCGGAGCCCGCGTCGGGCCTGTCAGCCTGCGGGGCTCCCGTCGGCACGGGCGACCGGCGTGATCTGGGCGAACATGCTGCGGGCGTTCCAGGTTGGGAAGGCTCTTACGAGCGACATGGGGCCGTGGAGTCGGATGCGGCCCTCGCGGGTGGCTTGGGCCCAGGTGAGATGGCCGGCGTGCCATTTGACGAAGGCTTCGGCTTCCGCCGTGATGTAGAGGTCCTCGTCGCGGCCGGGGCACGTCTTGCAGATCTCGGTGTCTCCGAGCTCGATGAGTAGCCAATAGCGCTCAGGGCGCGGCCGACCGGTGAAGTCGAAGCGGATGACGATGCGTCGATCCGGGAGCCGGTCTCGGCGGAGCGCGTGGCACATCGACCACAGGGCCACATATGGGTCGAGATTCTCGGGGGCGATCTCGAGCCAACGCGCACCCCACTCACCGAGTACCTGGCAAACTGTGAAGAGCTCGTGGCCCGCGGACGTGAGCTTGTAGTGGCGCCCGCGTCCGTCGGGCTTGGGTGCCGACTCGACGATACCGCGCCGTTCGAGCTGCCTGAGCCGCTCTGAGAGCAGGGTACGCGACAGTCCGGGCGCGCCCTCCAGGATCTCACTGAAGCCTCCGCACCCCAGGTGCAAGTTGCGGATGATCAGCGGCGTCCAGCGCTCGGCGAAGATCTCGGCGCCACGGGCGATGGGGCAGTATTGGCCGTACGTCCTCATAATCCCAGTGTCGCGCACCCACCTTCGGCTGTGAAGTCCAGATTTTTGACTTTACGGCCGCGGTCCGCGGTGGTCCGATGTGGTCCTCGAAGTGGAGGACACCATGACGACACCAACGACCGCGGAATTGGGCCACCGGGGCAAGCAGCCAACCCTCGTTGAAATCGACGGGTTTCGAGGCCGGCTGATCAGTGCCCACCACGCCGACTACGACATCGCGCGTGCCGTGTGGAACGGCGCCATCAACCGGCACCCGCGTCTGATCGCCCGATGCATCGGGGTCGCCGACGTGGTCGCGGCTGTGCGGTTCGCCCGCGACCACGATCTGGAGATCGCCATACGAGGTGGAGGCCACAACGTGGCGGGCACCGCCGTTTGCGACGACGGGATCGTCATCGACCTCTCGGCCATGCGGGCCGTGCGGGTCGATCCCGCCCATCGCAGGGCCTGGGTGCAGGGCGGTGCGCTGTGGGGCGACGTCGACCACGAGACGCAGGTGCACGGTCTGGTCACCACCGGTGGAATCGTGAGCCACACCGGCGTCGCCGGGCTCACCCTCGGCGGTGGCGTCGGATGGCTGATGCGCAAGCATGGACTTACGGTCGACAACCTTCTCGCCGCCGATGTCGTAACAGCCGACGGCGAGCTGCTGCGCGCGTCCGAGGACGAGCACCCCGACCTGTTCTGGGCGCTGAGCGGCGGCGGCGGCAATTTCGGCGTGGTCACCTCGTTCGAGTTCCGCCTTCACTGCGTCGGGCCGACCGTCCTGGCCGGGCCCATCCTCTGGGACGCGAATGACGCCAGCGAGGTTCTCCGCTTTTACCGCGACTTCGTCCGCGACGCTCCCGACGAGCTCGGCACAGTAGTGAGGTTTGGCACCGCGCCACCGCTGCCGGTTATTCCCACGGATCTGCACTGGCGCCCGGTGATGATGGTCGGCAACTGCTATGCCGGGCCGATCGAGGACGGTGAGCGGGCGCTCGGCCCGCTTCGCGTGTGTCGGCCTCCTCTTGTCGACCTGGTCGGCCCCACACCATACGTGGGATTCCAGAGCGCACTCGATTCGACCGTCGTCCACGGCTGGAACTACTACTGGAAGTCAACCCACCTCCCCGATCTCAGCGATGACCTCATTGACGTGATTGCCGAGCACGCGTTCACCTGCGCGTCGCCACGGTCGTACGTGGCGATGTTCCATCTGAAGGGCGCGGTGAGCCGAGTGGCCGAGGGCGGGACAGCGTTTGGGAACCGGCAGGCTTCGCACGCGATCACGCTCGATGCGGTATGGCGGCCCGGCGAGGACTTCGCCACGCGGGACACCGCTTGGGCAAGGGGGTTCTTAGCCGCCCTCGGCCGGTTCCGGGAAGGCGTCTACGTCAACTTCCTCGGCGGCGACGAAGACCCCGGCCGGGTCCGCGAGGCGTACGGCGCCTTCGTCTATGACCGGCTGGTGGACGTAAAGACCAAGTACGACCCCGACAACGTCTTCCACAACAACCAGAACATCCGCCCTCGGTTGAGTCATGCGTGAGCAATGGCGACTGCCTGCTGCGAGGCCCAGAGGCAGCCATTCGACCGGCCGCTCTGGGATGCCAGTGGATTGGGACCTTGAGATCCACGAAGGACCGCGACGGGTCGAGCGGCGCCAAGCGGCCGCTATCTGACGCCAGCATCGAAGGGCTGGTGCTGGCCGAATCCGGCCATCGGCCGCATTCTGCCCTGCCCTGCCGATTCCCCGCCTGGGTCGCACCGCGGGCTCAGTGCTGGATCGCCCCCGCGGGCGCGAGGCCAAACCTGAGCATCCTCGAAAGTTAGGTGGCGCGTTCACGAAGGTCCAGTGTCGTTGCGGAACGCTCCTGAACTACGGCTAAAAATTCCGTGCACGTGCTGAGCGCTCACCGATGCGGCCTAGAAGGCCTGTAAGCCTGCGCAGCCCGGATGGGGCCGTCGGCCGAAAATGCGCATCGGGGCCCAGTGGACCTTCGAGATGCGCGCCACTGGGGCGGCTGTCCAGGCTCGCACCCAGTTGATCTTTTGGATCGGGCGAAAAATGGGTCGCCGGAAGCGTGGCCCGGGACTAATATTCAATCGTTCGATGCGCGGCTTAGCACGAGGCTGCTGCGGACTAATTGCTCACTCGTGCAAGGAGAGTAGTGATGGCAAGTCCGATGAATGTCACCAAGCTCCAGACGAAATCCCATGACGAACCGGATGAGGTTCGGGAGCCGGAAAAGACTCGGGTCGAAGTGGTCCGCCTCGAGGGGTACACGCTTGGACGCTTCAAGTTTCAGCCCGGGTGGCGCTGGTCGACGTGCATCAAGCCGGTCGTCGGCACGGATAGTTGCCAAGTAGCTCACGTTGGGTACGCGGTTTCCGGTCGAATCACCGTGCAAATGAATGACGGCTCGAAGACCGCAATTGAGGAAGGCATGTCGTACACCATTCCTCCGGGCCACGACGCATGGGTCGAAGGCAACGACCCGTTCGTTGGCTTCGAGATGATGAGCGCAGAGGAGTACGCAAAGCCCAAGAGCTGACCCCGACTGGTCTGACCTCCCTTCAGTGATGAGCGGATCGCGAGCTACTTGAGCCGGCGGCGACGGCTGCCGTCGGCTGGACCGAAGGTGGCGCGCGGAAACAGCATGCTCGGGAGCGAGGCTTCTTTCGAGCTCGTCGCCGCTCAGGACGAGAGGTCGTAGTTCCAGTCGCCGGCAGCCCAGGAGGCGGGCTGCGAATGCGGACTCGAACTACTGCGCGTACCAGCCCTAGTCCGGGACCACGCCGCGCACAGCCCAAAACGAGGTTGTAAGTGCGCGCGGACCGTCGGGAACACCACAAAGATGCGCTGCCCGGACATGGCGCTGCTGCTGTCAGTGACGGCGTACACCTCGACCGGCGCCGCCTTGCCCCGGAACGACGCCGCCCCGAGGGGCTTGACCGGAATGCGTCCAACGAGTGCCTGCAGGTTGCCGGATCGATCAGGATCATCCGCTTCGCAAGCTTGGTGTGCGCCTCGAGCCGTGCGGCAAGGTTCACCGTGCCGCCGATGCAGGTGTAGGTCGCGCGCTGCTGCGTGCCGGCGTAGCCCGCCACCATTTCGCCGGTGGCGATTCCCACGCCGATTCGGATCGCAGGCTTGTCCGCAGCGATGCGCTCTGTGTTCAGCAGCTCGATCATCTCGACCATGTCGAGCGCCGCGCGCACCGCGGCCGCGCTGTGGTCGGGCAGCGGCAGCGGGGCGCCGAAGATGGTCATCAGCCCGTCGCCGTCCAGCGGCGACCTGCGCTGAAAGCGAAAAAGCCACACGGTCGCCTCTGGGACCGCCTCGAGTTTTTCGACAGAATTCTGCGGCGAGCTGACGATCGACAGCCCCCACTTCTACGGCAGTGCGGCGTAGTCGACAATGGGCCGCCCTCCGCAACCCCTGGAGTCACTCATGTCGCCGATCAGAAGCCTCGTCTGCGCCGCGCTGCTCGCCACCGCAACGCTCCTGTCGGCCTGTGCCACGCATGGCGCGGCAACGAGCCCAGCGACGACGAGCGTAGAGGCGAAAGCGTCTCCTGCGCTCGTGCCGTTTGCGTCCGATGAAGGCCTGGCACGTCTTGGCCGCTCGGGCGCAAAGATTGATTTCGCGGCGCTCGCCAACCAATTTGAAGCCCAGTACAACGGCACTTTCTGCGGGCCCACCTCGGCCGCGATCGTGCTCAACGCCGTGCACAGCCGCAGTGCCGACCTGCCACGCGACCACACGCGGCTGCGCAAGGACGATGTGCAGTTCATGCGAGCCGGCGCCGATCCGATCGTCCCGCGGTTCACGCAGGACAGCGTGATCGACAGGGGCCCCAAGACACGTGCGCAGGTGCTTGGCGAGCCGATCACCATTGGCGGCAAGCAGGTCAAGGATTTCGGCTACCAGCTGCGCCAGTTTGACGCAATGCTGCGCGCAAACGCGCTCGTCACCAGAGTTGTCGTCGTTGACGATGCGCTTTCCGAGCAGGCCATCCGCGCTGACCTGGCAAACAACCTCGCGCGCGGCGGCGACTACGTGATCGTGAACTACAGGCGTGAGGCCGTGGGCCAGAAGGGGGGTGGCCACATCTCGCCGCTCGGCGCCTACGACGCTGCGTCAGACTCGTTTCTCGTGCTCGATGTCAACCCGGCTGTAGCGGGCTGGGTCTGGATGCCGACGGCCACGCTGGTGAAAGGCATGCGCACTTTCGACACGGTGGAGAACCGTGGCTACGTGCTGGTCCACGCGCCATAAGCCCTCGGGCAACGCGAAGAAGTGTCGCTAGCTCATGTCCGTGCGTCAGGTGGCTCAGTCGCCATTTTCTGGCACCAGTGGCCGCGGTCCCCGCTCGCGCATTGACCAACCCACCGGCACGGTTCCCTGCCTGCCGCTCTGTGACCAGCTCGATCGCCATCGCCTTGCGGCAGACGAGCCCGCCATCTCGTGGGCACTTGTCGCGCCCCCCGACAACGATCGCCAGCGACTGCGCCGGCGCCCTTGCCTTGATGCAGCTCATGAAATATCGGATCGACCGCGCCTAGACTGCGCGCAGACCTCCGCCGCGCGGCGCGGGATGGCCCAGGAGCCGAATTTGCTGACCGCTTACATCACTCACCCCGACTGCGCACGCCATGAGATGGGCGCCGGCCATCCGGAATGTCCGGAACGGCTTTCGGCCATCCACGAACGGCTTCTGATCAGCGGTCTGCTCGACTACATGGTCCCGTACGACGCTCCGCTCGCCACCGATGATCAACTGGGGCGGGCACACTCGCTCGCCCATGTGCGCGAACTTGCTGCGGCTTCGCCGGACGAAGGGCATCACCAGTTTGACCCCGACACCAGCATGAACCGATACACCATGCAGGCCGCACGGCGCGCGGCGGGCGCCTCGGTTCTGGCTTGCGACCTGGTTCTTTCGGGCAAGGCGCCCGCGGCATTCTGTTGCATCCGGCCCCCGGGCCATCATGCCGGGCGCGCCGCCGCCATGGGCTTCTGCTTCTTCAACAACGTGGCCGTCGGCATTCGGCACGCGCTCGATGTGCACGGCCTGCAGCGCGTGGCGCTGATCGACTTCGACGTCCACCATGGCAATGGCAGCGCCGACATCTTCAAGGGCGACGAGCGTGTGCTCATGTGCTCCATATTCGAAAAAGGGATCTATCCTTTCTCGGGCGAGGAAGACGAGGGTCCGAACATGGTCAACGTCGGCTTGCGTTCGCGCTCGGGCAGCGACGCTTTCCGCGCAGCGGTCATCCACCAATGGCTGCCGGCGCTCGAGGCCTTCGCCCCCGAGCTCATCTACATCTCCGCCGGCTTCGATGGCCACCGGGAGGACGACATGGGAAATCTGGCGCTGGTGGAAGGCGACTACACATGGGTGACGCAGCAGACCATGGCCGTCGCGCAGCGCCACTGCCGGGGCCGGGTCATCTCCTGTCTCGAAGGCGGCTATGCACTGAGCGCTTTGGTGCGCAGTGCCGCGGCGCACGTCAAGGTCCTGATGGATGCAGACTAAGGTCATGGACAAGCACTACCTCACGCCGCTGCTGGCGCCGGGCTCAGTCGTTGTCTTCGCGGGCCACGCCGAAGACCCGGTAGGCCAGACTTCGCACGCCCGGGCCGTGCGCGAAGCGCTTCGCGCAGACCGGTTCAACGGAACGCTGCAGTTTCTGGACGTCCGCACCAGCGGCACGCTGGGGGATCTGGCGCAGACGCGCGCCGATCTCGCGATCATCGCGCTGCCACCACAGGAGATCGCCTCTGCGCTGGAGGTCGTCGGCCGCATCGGCTGCCGCGCCGCACTCGTCATCTCCAACGGCATCGCCGCCGAGCAGGCTGCGCAGCTGCGAAAGATCGCGCGCCGCGACGGCGTTCACCTCCTCGGTCCGAATTCGCTCGGCTTTCAGCGCCCCCCGTTGACGCTCAATGCCAGCACGGCCGGCCCGCTGGCCAAGGCCGGCCCGCTCGCGCTGGTGTCGCAGTCGGGCGCCCTGACGGCATCGATGCTCGATTGGGCGCGCGAGAACGCGGTCGGGTTCTCCAGCGTCGTTTCGCTCGGCCGCCATACGGCGGTGGACATCGCCCAGGTGCTGGACTTCCTGGCCAACGATGCCGCCACCCACAGCATCATCGTCTACCTCGAAGGGATCTCCAGCGCACGTCGCTTCATGAGCGCCCTGCGGTCGGCCTCGCATGCCAAGCCGGTGGTGGTGCTCAAGGCCGGTCGCAAGCCCGCCGGCAACGAAGCTGCGCACACGCACAGCGGCTCGACCGTCGGCAGCGACGATGTCTTCGACGCTGCGCTGCGACGCGCCGGTGCGGTGCGGGTGCGCTCGTTCGTCGAACTGTTCTCGGCCGCCAAATGCCTGGCCTCGCGCTATCGCCCGGTCGGCCGGCGCCTGGCCATCGTCACCAATGGCGGCGGCCCGGGTGTTCTGGCGGCGGACTGGGTCAACGAGATCGGCCTGCAACTCGGCAAGCTGTCACCCGACTCGCTCAAGACGCTGCAGCCCCGGCTGCCCGCGTCGGCTTCGCTCACCGATCTGATCGACCTTTCGGAGGAAGCCGAGCCGGCGCACTTCCGGGCCGCGGTCGATGCGGCCGCCGCCGACCCGCAGATCGACGGCGTCCTGGCAATCTTCTCGCCCAAGACAGGGGCCGATGCGGTCGCGGTGGCGCGCGTGCTGGCCGACATCCCGCGGCCGATGAGCAAACCGCTGCTGTCATGCTGGATGGGCGACGCCTCGGTCGGCCCCGCGCGTGCGGTGCTGGGGGAGGCCACCATCCCGAGCTTCCGCACGCCGGAAGCGGCGGTTGGCGCGTTCGGCAACATCGCGGCTTTCTATCGGAACCAGGCGCTGCTCCAGCAGACCCCGCCGCCGCTGTCGGCGCTCGCCAAGCCGGATATCGAGGGTGCGCGGCTGCTGATCGAGAGCGTGCTGGCGGAACGGCGCAAGGTACTGACCGAGATGGAGTCGAAGACCTTGCTGTCTTCCTTCCATATCCCGATCACCCGCACCTTGCTGGCGCGCAGCGCCAACGAAGCGATGATGATCGCCGCCCAGCTGGGCTTCCCCGTCGCGCTCAAGATCGATTCGCCCGACATCAGCCACAAGTCGGATGTGGAGGGCGTGGCGCTGAACGTCATGAACGGCGCCGGTGCACGCGACACGTACAGCGACATGATGGAACGCGTGGCGCGCCTGGCGCCCGACGCGCGCATCAACGGCGTGACCGTTCAGAAGATGGCCACGGCCCGGCGCGGGCGCGAAATCCATGTGGGCCTGGTGACGGACGATCCCTTCGGCCCCGTCATCGTGTTCGGCGCAGGCGGCACCATGATCGAGCTGCTGGACGACCGTGCCATGGAGCTGCCGCCGCTCAACCAGTTCCTGGCGCGCCGGCTGATCGAACGCTCGCGGGTCGCCGAAACCCTGCACGAATGGCGCGGGGCCGCAGCCGTGGACATGGAGGCGCTGGAACAGGTGCTGCTGCGGGTTTCCGAGATGGTGTGCGAACTTCCCGAACTGCGGGAGATGGACATCAACCCGATCATCGTCGACGAAACGGGCGCAGTGGCGGTCGATGCTCGCATCGTCGTCGACAGCACGCCGCAAGGCACGAGCGGCCTCATCAACAGCTACCAGCACCTGGCCATCCTGCCCTACCCTGCGCGCTACCAACGCGAGTGGCCTTTGCCCGGTGGGGGCACCTACACCGTGCGAGCCGTTCATCCCGACGACGCGCAGATGCTTCAAGCCCTGGTGCAGCAGCTCTCGCCGGAAAGCCGCTGGTTCCGGTTTGTCTCGCGCTTCCACGAGTTGCCGCCGTCCATGCTTTCGCGATTCACCTTGATCGACTACGACCGCGAGATGGCGCTGGTCGCAGTGGTGCGGGAGCGTGGCGTCGCGGACGATGGCGCGGTCCGCGAGACCGAACGCATCGTGGGCGTGTCGCGCTACATCACCAATCCAGATCAATCGAGTTGCGAGTTCTCGTTGGTGGTTGCAGACGACTACAGCGGCAAGGGACTGGGATCACGCCTGTTGGAGGCGATCATCGATGTGGCCCGCGACAAGGGCCTCTCGGAGATCGATGGGCTGGTGCTGAGCAACAACGCCGATATGCTGAAGCTCGTGAAGAGGTTGGGTTTTTCGATCAAGTCCTTTGCCGAAGATCCGGACTTCAAACTGGTGAGTCGGGCCTTGTGACTCGATCTCGCTGAGCATCAATGCGCCGAGGGCTGCTGCGGCTCGGACCGAACCGGGGTTGCGCGGAGCTCTGTGATCGCGTCTGCGCGTTGCCGTTTGCAGGATCGAATCGCGAGTTCCGCAGATGCAAGGCAGTTCGCGCGGATGCGTTCACTTCCCATCCGCGTATCGCATCGCCATGCCTATCCCCTCGTTGAGGGCATCAGCCCGCGAGCGGGCCGGCCGCTCGTGGGTGCGAACGCGAGAAGTGCCCGCGCTTTCACCACTTCAGCCTGCAACTTCTTAAAGCGCGCCGATGCGGAAGCGGCGTCCTGCTCCTCCATGAAGCTGCGAGCGGCATGCAGGCACGCCAGAAAGTTCGGAACCGCCCGAACCCTTGCGTTGACAGGAATGCTCACGACGCCGGTGCGACGCCGAGTGCCTGGTCCAGTTCCTCGTCAGACACGACCTGCCCCGCCAAGGCTTGCCGCAGACCGGTGATGGCGTCTTCAGCCTGCACCAGATTGGCATGCTCCAATTCAAGCGCATGGTAGTAGTCCAGCCGGCGCGCGTCGATCAATGCCACGTAGCTCGCACCGTTCTTGGTCAGCACTTTCTCAGAGCCGCTGCCCACCACGTCTTCGGCGAGCTCGGTGAGTCTGGCGCGCGCTTCGCTGATGGGAACGATGTCTGATGCTCGCAACGGCATTTTGCAGTATCCGTTAAGGTTGGCGTTAATCCTAGTCTAGCGACCAAACCCTGTTCTCGGCAATCGGTGCTGGACATGCTCGGTTCCCCTTTGCGGCCACCCGCATCGCCAGTGGCTGCCGGGACAACGGACCGTGTGGGCATTTGGCAAGTCCTTTTCTCGCGCGCCAGGCACGATAGGCTTTCGCTTCGCGATCGAGACGTCGAACGCGATGCGGTAGCCGGCCCATTGCAATGACACTTTGAGCCACAAATTCGATTGCTGACCGACGGCAGTGGGCCCAGCCGAAGTTCGGGTTTCTCGAAAGCGGTTGGCTGCGCCAGAATCGCGACGGCGCTTTACTGTCCGAACCCTAGCTGCTGCGTTCGGCCAGCCGCAGCGACGTCATCTGCTCTCCAGTGCGCGTTCAGGTCGGCGCTTCGCAAGACAACATTGATGCTTTAGGCTCCCACGAAGGTGAGCCGCACCTCGTGCGCCAGCCCATCGCGAACGATGTTTCGGGCATCGTCGTCTGCGAATTCGAAGAGTGCATCGGGGATATCGTCCTCCTCGAGCGCGAAAAGGATCTCGATGGCCCCTTGCTGGGCTTCGGAGAAGGTGCCGACCTGGGTCAAGCGGTTGAACTTCGCAGCCGTCTCCTGCGGCGCCAGCTGGCGCAACTCGAGCAACTCGAGCACGAGCTCGATCTGCGATGGGGTGAGGGGCTCGGGGACAGCGGAAGACATCATGGCGTTCGATCCTTTTCGGTGGGGCTCGGGACTGTTCCCTTGCTGAGAATCAGTCTCTTCGTCGATCCTTAAACGTCGCTGAAAAGTGCTCGCTTCCCGGCTCGGCAGCGATCAAGAGCACGCAGCGTTTGACTCAGGCCCAAATGTGGGGCGTACAGAGGTACTGACGTCCTCTCCGGGGCGCACCCGGATCAATCGTCCCAATCCCGACGGTGGTGATGGCGATGGCGCCAACGCTCGCCCGGCCCGTCATAGACCTGCGCCGGCGGCCCGTAGTACACCGGTGCCGGGCGGTAATAAGCTGGCGGCGGCGGCCGGTAGTACACGGGAGGAGCCGGCTGATAGTAGGTTGGTGCAGGACGCGAATAGACAGGTGCCGGCTCGTAGTACACGGGGCCAGGCTCGGCAACGCCGATCGCCACGCCCGGAGCACTGATGCCGACGGACCAGTTCACCTGGGCATTCGCTGACGCGGCGGCGAAGAGTGCACCAGCGGCCACAGCACCGGCCGCGGACCACTTGAAGAAGGCTGAACGATTGAGGTTCACAGAGACTCCTGAAGGGGCGAAAACTGCCCCATGCCGTACACAACGCACGCCCCGGGAGCGAAGTCACGTCTGCTCTGTGAAGATGGTTGCCGAACGTGACCGATCCGCGCTTGTGCCTTCGCTGCGAGATCCTGTCGCTTGCCGCCAGCGCCTACGATCGGGGGATGATCCGACTGATCGCCTGCCTTCTTTTCGCCCTTCCATTCTTCGCGCAAGCCCAGCCCCGCCTCTGTCTCGTCGTAGGTGTCTCTGACGGCGACACCCTCAGCGCTCGCTGCGGTGCTCCAGGAGCCTATGAGCAGGTCAAGGTGCGCGTTGCGGCGATCGATGCTCCTGAATCACGCCAGCCCTTCGGCCAGCGCAGCAAGCAGGCTCTCAGCGGGCTCTGCTACATGGAGCAAGCGCGAATCTCGCCGCGCGACACCGATCGATATGGCCGCACCGTCGCCGATGTGAAATGCAGGGGCGAAGATGCCGGCCGGCACCAGGTGGCCGGCGGATGGGCCTGGGTCTACGAGAGATACGCGAGTCGCGACGACGGCGCGCTGTTCAAGATGCAGTACACAGCCCGCGCGCAGCGTCTAGGGCTATGGGCCGATGCGAAACCTGTAGCACCGTGGGATTGGCGAAAGGCGCAGCACGGCGGCTGACGCTGAGGATGCCAGGGATTGCAGGCATATGCACAAGTGAAACCGGGACCCGACGCGTCTGTCATTTGACGTCATCTGCGCCCGGGTGAACGCGCCGTCGTCGGTCGTCGGCCGCATCCAGGACAGATCTCGCCAAAGTCTTTAGAGGAAAAGGCCGTGCTTCTTAGAGCATCGTCTGCGCCGTTTCAGAATGGCCGCGCCGCGCTACCTACTCCTTGTCGCGCGGCTCAGCCGCTTTGACCTGGAGATCGTTGGGCTATCCCATGGCGTACCCCGGAAAAGACAGACGCTGAAAAGCAGTCTGGTACACGCAAGCTTGGGCGCTGCCCCGAAAAACTCGTCGCGACCCGCGCCAGCACTCGCTCTCCCCCTGGGCCAGTCGGCACAGGGCGCTCCAGTCGTCTCGGGGCCGACTCAGGTGGCGTAGACCGCTTCCAGGTCGCGAAACCCCTTGATCTCGATCGGATTGCCGAAGGGGTCGAGAAAGAACATCGTCCACTGCTCGCCGGGCTGGCCTTCAAAGCGCACCTGCGGCACCAGCACGAATTGCGTGCCTGCATTGACGAGGCGCTCGGCCATGGCCTTCCAGTCGGCCAGCGCCAGGATCAGTCCGAAGTGCGGCATGGGCACCAGCTTGTCGCCCACGTGCCCGGTGGCCGCGGTGGCGAAGGGCTGCCCCAGGTGCAGGGAGATCTGATGGCCGACGAAGTTGAAGTCGACCCAGGTGTCGGTGCTGCGGCCTTCCTGGCAGCCGAGCACGTTGCCGTAGAACTGCCGCGCGCGGTCCAGGTCGGTGACGTTGAAGGCGAAGTGGAAGATGGATTGCATGGGGTTGAGGTGTTGTGGATGTGTGATGAACAGGACAGGTTTGATGCCGAGTGCCGCGTCTCAGTACCCCTTGCCGAGGTCGACGACGCCGCTCAGCGTCGGGCTCTCGAGTCCGGCGCTGACCTTGGTTGCGATCTGGGCGATGGCCTCTCGCACCACCGTCTGCGCGGCAATGTGAGGTGTCAGGACGATCTCCGGGCGCCGCCAGAACGCATGGCCGGGCGGCAGGGGTTCCTCTTGCGTGACGTCCAGCGTCGCGCCCGCCAGATGCCCCTCGTCGATGAGGCGCAACAGATCCTCCTCGACCAGATGCGCGCCACGAGCCACATTGATCAGATAGCCACCCGGCTTCAGCTGCGAGAGCGATGCGTGCGACAGGATGCCCTGCGTGGCGGGTGTCAGCGGCAGCATGCACACGAGGATGCGGGTCTCCGACAGGAAGCGATCGAACTCGTCGGCGCCCGACAGGCAGGTGACGCCGTCGATCGTCTTGGGGGACTGGCTCCAGCCGAACACCGGGAAATCGAACTGCGCCAGGCTCCAGGCGACCCGCTTCCCGAGCGCCCCAAGGCCCATGACGCCGACCGGGAAATCGCTGCGGATCGGCGGCTTGCGGGGTGCCCATGCACCGGAGGCTGCACTGAGCTCGTACCGATCGAACTCACGGAAGTGGCGCAGTATCGCGTGGCTGACGTACTCGGCCATCTGCACGGCCATGCCACCGTCTTC
Organism: Variovorax sp. LjRoot290; assembly: GCF_964253985.1. Taxonomy (NCBI): domain Bacteria; kingdom Pseudomonadati; phylum Pseudomonadota; class Betaproteobacteria; order Burkholderiales; family Comamonadaceae; genus Variovorax; species Variovorax sp. LjRoot290. The sequence goes on from NZ_CAXURW020000002.1 coordinate 960,750, forward strand.
AATGCGCACGATACGAGCCTGCGGCGGAAGCCGGAGTTTCATCAGCGCGTCGACGCCCGCACCCATGTTGAAGATGATCCGCAGGCGCGGATGGGCGTCCATGAACGCCTGCGTGGGCGACCACACGATGGCGCATTCGGCCTGCTCGTCAGTGTGGGGCCAGGCGCTGATCGTGGCATGGGGCAGTGCGGCCCGCAGGCCGAGCTCCCAGGTGGTGGCTTCCGTGTGGCTGCAGCACAGCGCGATCCTGTCACGGACCTCCTGTGGTCCGGATGCGTCGCCTTGCGACGCGGTGGCAGCAGAAGAGGTGGAGAGGGATGCTTGCATGAAAAGGTTCGTGAAAGGGTTGATCGCGGGGTGCGATCGGTGGCGAATGTCAGGCGGCCACCGCCGCAGCGGATTTGAGACAGTTTGCGAGCATGGGCAGGTCGACGTTTCCGCCCGAGAGCACGATGACGCTGTCGCGCCCGCCCATCGACAAGTGACCGGCCAGCAGCGCCGCCAACGCGACCGCGCCACCGGGCTCGACCAGCATATGGAGTTCCTCGAGCGCGAAGCGCACGGCGACAGCCACTTCCAGGTCCGTCACGGCCACGGCCTTCTGCAGGAAACGCCGGTTGATCTCGAAAGGCAGTTCGGCCGGCGTGGCCGCCTGCAGCGCATCGCAAAAGGTCGCCGCGCCGGGCTCGTTCACCTCGCGCCGACCACTGGCGAGTGAGCGCACGGTGTCGTCGAAGCCCGCGGGCTCGGCGGCCACGAGACGCGTTGCAGGGCTCATCGTGTCGACGACCAGCCCACACCCGGCCAAGAGGCCGCCACCACCGCAAGGAGCGGCGAAGGTTCCCAGATGGCGCAGCGCATCGTCGGGCAGATCCTGGAGCGCTTCCAGCGCGACGGTGCCCTGCGCGGCGAGCACATCGGGATGGTCGCCCGGCGGAACGAGCGTGCCGCCCATCTCGGCCAGCAACTGCATGCCGATCGTTTCACGGCTCTCGCGACGGCGGTCGTAGTGCACGACTCGCGCACCCTGGTCCAGAGCACGGGCCACCTTGTTGCGTGGCGCGTCGATCGGCATCACGATGGTCGCGATCACCCCCAGCTGCCGAGCAGCCCAGGCGATGGCCTGGCCATGGTTGCCCGTCGAGTACGCGACGACGCCGCGCATGCGCTGCTCCTCCGAGAGGCCCAGCAGGGCATTGAAGGCGCCCCTTGCCTTGAAGGAGCCGGTGACCTGCAGGTTCTCGGCCTTGAGCCACACTGGCGCACCCGCGATCTCGTCGAGTCGGGCCGATCGCAGCAAGGGCGTGCGGCGAACATGTAACGCGATGGCGCGGCCGGCACGTTCGACGTCCTCGAAGGTAGGCACCCGCATGGCGCCGAACATTTCGTGCGTGATCGAAGGCGATGGACGGGTTCTGGTTTCTATCGTGCTCATGGGCATAGAGGCATGGGGTTACACAAGCGCGCGCACCGGTGATCGGGCGCGCGACATTCCGGACAAGGGCTTCGAGGCGCTCACGTCGCCGCGATGGCGATACCGTCGGCCAGTAGCGCAGCACGGATTTGCTCTGCGAAAACGACGGCGCCGGGCTGGTCGCCGTGGATGCAGAGCGTGTCGGCGGCGACCGGCACGTCCACACCGTTCACGGAACGCACGACACCGTCCAGCACCATGCGCCGGACCTGCGCAATGGCCTGTTCGACGTCCTCGATCATGGCGCCCGGCCTGGATCGCGGCGTCAGGGTGCCGTCGTCCTGGTAGCTGCGGTCCGCAAAGACTTCGAACCGGACCGTGAGCCCCTTGTCGCGCGCCGCCTGCGCAATGTTCTTGTTCGCCACGAAGAGCTGCAGCGCCGGATTGAAATCGAACACCGCCTGCGCCACCGCCTCGGCGAGTGCCGGCTGCTGCACGGTCATGTTGTAGAGGGCCCCGTGCGTCTTGACGTGATGCAGGGTTGCACCCTGGGACTGGGCAACGCCCTGGAGCGCACCGACCTGGTAGATGACCAGCGAATAGACCTCGCTCGGCGACATCTCCATCGCCCGTCGACCGAAGCCCTGGCGGTCGGGCAGGCCGGGATGGGCACCCAGCGCCACACCGTTGGCTATGGCGGCCCGCACTGTTTTTAGCATCGTGTCGGGGTCGCTCGCGTGAAAGCCGCAGGCGATGTTCGCGGAGGTCACGTGCGGGAGGATCCGGAGATCCTGTCCCATGACCCAGGGGCCGAAGCTCTCGCCCATGTCGCAGTTGATGTCGATGGATGGCATGAATGGATTCCTTGTGGGTGAAGCGGTTAGCGAGATGCAGCGGTCAGGTCAACGCCCGTCCGGCCGCCTCGCGCACCAACGCCAGTTGGTCTTCGACCAGCAGCCAGGCGTGCTCGGCGGCCTGCTGATCGATCGGGGTGAAGCGAATGGAGGCGCCGGGCAGCGCTTGAGCCAAGGCAGGCAGGTCGGCACTGGCGACATAGGCGATCTTGGGGTAGCCGCCCGCGCTCTGCCGGTCAGCCATCAGGACGATCGGCTGGCCGTTGGGAGGCACCTGCACCGTGCCGAAGCTCGTGGCCTCGGAGATCATCTCGAGCGGTCGCGACAGGACAATATCGGCCCCTTCGAGCCGGTAGCCCATCCGATCGGATTTCGAGGAAATCGTGAACGGCGTGCGCACGAACCGGTCGCGCGCTTCCTCCGAAAAATCCTGCCATTGCGGGCCCGGGATGAAGCGCAGGCCTTCGAGCGCCGCCGACGGCGGTTCCGCGTCGACGCATGCCGCCGTCACGAACGGCAAGCCGCTCTGCACCAGCGTGCGTTCCAGCGCCAGCGTGGGGTCGGCCCTGCGCGGGCGCGCCACGGGCACGCGGTCGTCCTTGCGCAACGCCCGCCCCTCGTGGCCGCCGAAAGCGCCCGGCCGATAGGTGCTGCGGCTGCCGAGCACCGGCGCCGTCGCGAAGCCGCCGCGCACCGCCAGGTACATGCGTGCGCCACGCGTGCGTTCACCGAACTCCAGCGTGACGCCACGGCGCAGTAGCACCGCGCAATTCATGGGAACCGACCGGCCCGCGGCCGTGATCCTGACGCGAGCGCCGCAGATGGCCAGCAGCATGTCGCAGGAAAACTGGACGCTGGGACCGGTCAGCGTGCACTCCAGCGTTGCCGCGTCGTCTTCATTGCCGACGAGCATGTTCGCCGTGCGATGCGACCACTCGTCCATCGCGCCGGTGACCGGCACGCCGAGGTGCTGATGCCCGACGCGCCCCTGATCCTGCAGAACCGAGAACATTCCAGGCCGCAACACCAGCATGTGCGCCACGGATGCCCGGGTCATGGCGGCCGCTCCTGCATCCGCTCCAGTTCGGACGCCGAGATCGGATAGAAGCGCACCCGCGCGCCCTGCGGCATCCTCGTGGGTGGGGTCTTCGTCACGTCGAACAGGTCCCAAGGCGTCCGTGCGATCACGTTCCAGCCCCCTGGCAGCGCCATCTGGTAAATGGAGGAGATGCCATTGGCGATGGCGACCGACCCCGCCTCCACGCGCAGGCGCGGCGTGCTGCGGCGAGGCACATTCAGCCGCGGGTCGAGGGGGCCGAAGAAGGGGTTGCCGGGCGCGAAAAAGTAGGCGTAGAGCGACAGCGGCGTTCCCGAATGCAGGGCGATGACCTCTTCGGCCGTCAGGCCGCAATGGCGGGCCACGTCGTCCAGGTCCGGACCGTAGTCGCCGCCGTAGCAGGCGGGAATCTCGATCACCTCCTCGTTGACCGGCAGCTCGGGAACGCGGCCTGCGAGGAGTTGCTCCACCAGGCGCGTCAATTGAGACGATGCCACGCCCTGCCGGCGATCGAACGCGAGTGGCCGGTAGTGCAACGCGACGGTAGTGAATGCGGGCACGACATCGACGACGCCGGGCAGTTGCGCCGACGACAGGTGTGCGGCCACCGCCTGCACGGTCCGGCTGGTGTCGGCGCCGACGCGGTCGCCCAGGCGCACCTGCAGGCAGCGGTCGCCCACGGGTTCGATCCGCCATCCCGAGATGGAAAGCGACGGTGTCTTGGAAGAAGTTCTCATGATGTCTGTGGCTGTGCAGCGCCCTCGCTCAGGCCTGAACCAGTCGGCCGCAGGCAGTGACGATGCGTTCGCAAGCCGTCTGCAAGCGGTCCTCCGACACCGCATAGGCGAAACGCAGGTAAGAAGCCAGGCCGAATGCAGAGCCCGGGACGCACGCCACGCCCGCGCTGTGCAGCAGATAGTGGGCGAGGTCGGCATCGCTGTCGATGGTTCGACCCTCCGGCGTGCGCATTCTGATGGCGCCAGCGCAGTCGGCGCACAGGTAGAAGGCCGCCGGCGGTGTATCGACCCGCAGCATCGGACTGGCGGCCGCCAGCAGCTCGACCGCCAGATCGCGCCGCCCACGCAACCGGCTGCGCCATGTGTCCAGAAAATCCCTCGGCCCCTCGAGTGCGGCCGTTGCCGCGACCTGGCTGACCGCGCTCGGATTGCTGGTGCTCTGAGACTGGAGGAGCTCCAGTGCCTTGATCAGCCATGCAGGCCCGCCCGCATAGCCCAACCGCCACCCCGTCATCGCGAAGGCCTTGGACACGCCGTTGACGGTCAGTGTCCGATCGATCATGTCGGGCGAGGCCTGCGCAAACGACTGAAAGACGCCATCGAACACGATCTCTTCGTAGATGTCGTCGGAAATCACCAGCACCCGTGGATGGCCGCGCAACACGTCCGCCAGCGCGCGCAATTCATCGGCCGTGTAGAGCGCACCCGATGGATTGCACGGTGAATTGAGCACGAGCCATCGGGTGCGCGGCGTGATCGCGCCCGACAGCATCTTCGGCGTCAACTTGAAACCGTTGGCGCTGCCCGTCGTCAGCACGACCGGCTCGCCGCCGGCGATGCGCACCATCTCCGAGTACGACACCCAATAGGGCGCAACCATGATGGCCTCATCGCCCGCATCGATGGTCGCCAGCATGGCGTTGAACAGGAGCTGCTTGGCGCCGGTTGCGGCCATCACCTGCGTGCTGTCGTAGTGCAGGCCGTTGTCTTGGCGGAACTTGCGGACGATGGCCGCCTTGAGCTGCGGCGTGCCGCCCACGTTGGTGTAGCGGGTGTGCCCTTGCTGGATGCCGGCGATCGCGGCCTGTTGGATATGGAGCGGTGTGTCGAAGTCCAGTTCGCCTTCGCTCAGGCTGATGACGTCTCGGCCTTCAGCAAGCAGCCGGCGGGCGGCTTCGGCCATGGCGCCGGTGGCCGACGGCTTCGCCACAAGCATGCGTGCGGACAGGTGACTGTGAACGGACGGACCTGGAAATTCGTGGCGTGAGTTCATGGTAGCGGACGGAAACAAAGGCGACTCGAACGCACCAGGACTAGCGATCGACTTTGGTGCGCGCACAGCAAGACGGTGCACGAAATGCCAGGAGCCAGTCGTCAAACTGGCGCGCGGCAGCGCTCAAGTCGTCCTGACGCAGCGGCTGCCCTGCGCATGTCCAGAAGGCAAGCGCTCCTGCGTTTCCCTTGGATAGACATCTGCGTCGCATCCTGCATTTCGGTCTTCGGTTCTGGTTCATTTTTAAGTTTGGTATGCCATTGGCATGCAACATGCATGCCACGGAGCAGGCCCGGCAATCCGCACCGATTGCCGCCGTATTCGTAACCTGTACCAATCGGAGAGAGAGATGAAAAGTAAGTTGCTGACGATGGGCCGCATCGTGATCGCGACCGCGGTCCTGCTGGCTGGCGCCGCGCAAGCCGCCGAACTGAATTTCGCGAGTTGGGGTGGCGCCTACCAAGGCGCGATCCGCGACGCGTGGCTCAAGCCCTTCGCCAAGGAAACCGGCATCAAGGTGACCGAGGACACCGATCCGCAGGTCGCGAAGATCCGCGCCATGATCGACACCAAGACCGTCGCCTGGGACGTAGTCACGGAGAACAGCGCCCGCCTGACGCGCGGCATCAAGCTCGGTGTGTTCGAGAAGATCACGCCGGAAATGGTCGACCAGAAGCACGTCATTCCCGGCGCGCGCAACGAGTACGGAGTGCCCTCGGAGATCTTCTCGACGAACGTCGGCTTCTCGACCAAGGCATTCCCCGCGGGCAAGCCGCAGCCGGTCAGCTTCGCCGATTTCTGGGACGTCGTGAAATTCCCCGGCAAGCGCACGCTGCAGGACGATCCGTCCACCGTGATCGAGGCTGCACTCATCGCCGACGGCGTCGCGCCCGGGGATGTCTACAAGGTGCTGTCCACGCCCGCAGGCATCGACCGCGCGATGAAGCAGATCGAGAAGATCAAGCCGCACGTGGCCATGTGGTGGAAGAACGGCGCCGAGCCGGTCAACGCACTGGGCAGCGGCGAGGTGGTGATGGCGCTGGGCTGGAACGGCCGCTTCCAGGCCGGCATGGATTCGGGCCTTCCGATCCAGATGGGCTGGGGCAATGCGGTGGCGCAGGTCGGCTACTTCGCGCTGGTCAAGGGCGCACCGAACCGGGCCGAAGCCATCAAGCTGATGAACTACATCACCGCGCCGAAGAACCAGGCCGAGTTCAGCAAGTACATCGCCTACGGCCCGACGACCGAAGCGGCGTTCCCGCTGATCGACGACGCGCGCAAGCAGCGCCTGCCTTCGACGCCGGAACGCCTGAAGTCCGCGCTCTTCATGGATTCGGAGTTCTGGGACAAGAACGGCCCGGCCATCACCGAGCGCTACAACCAGATCCGCGCACGCTGACCCCTGCATCATGGCAAGCACCGCCCTTCCCCTTCCCCACGCCGCGACGCCGCCCGCGGCGATTCCCGCGCGGCGTGGCTGGAACCGCGCTGCGGTGTTCGCCGTGCTGCCGCTGCTGGTGTTCCTCCTGTTGGCCTTCGTCGGACCGATCGCGGGCTTGCTCAAGGAGGGTTTCCTTCGCGACGGCGCGCTCACGCTCGCCAACTACCACCATCTGCTAGACACGCCGATCTACCGGATCGTGCTGGGCAACACCTTCACCATCGCCGCCGCGGTGACCCTGTCGTGCATCGTGATGAGCTACCCGTTGGCCTACCTGATGGCCACGGTGCGACCGGGCGTCGCGCGGCTGCTGTTCTTCGCCGTCCTGCTGCCGTTCTGGTCGAGTGCGCTCGTGCGCACCTCGGCATGGATCGCGCTGCTGGGCAAGAACGGGCCGCTGAATACATTGCTCACGACTGTTGGCATCCTCGATGAGCCGATGGCGTTCCTCTACAACTTCACCGGCGTGATGATCGGGATGACGCACGTGCTGATGCCGTTCGTGGTCCTGCCGCTCTACGCCGCGTTCCGCGCCATGGACACCACGCTCGTGCAGGCCGCGCAGAGCCTCGGGGCGAGTTCGGTGGGCATCTTCCGCCACGTGGTACTGCCCTTGACCAGCCCGGGCGTGGTGGCCGGCGGCATCATCGTTTTCATGAACGCGGTGGGCTACTACATCACGCCGTCGCTCATGGGGGGGCCCGCCCAGCGCATGGTGGCGGAGCTAATTTCGCACAACATCTCGGAAGAGCTGAACTGGGGACTGGCGGCCGCACTGGCCGCCATCTTGCTGGCAACGGTGCTGCTGTCGCTGTGGGTGTTCAACCGCATGTTCGGTCTGGACAAACTCATCAGCGGCTCGACCGGCAAGGGCAGCAGCACGCCCACGGCAGGGCGCACGCCGGGGGGCCGCGTCGCCGTCGTTGCCGGACTCGCCTGTGCCGCGTTCCTGATCCTGCCGATCCTCGTGGTGATTCCCATGAGCTTCGGCACGACCGACTTTCCGGTGTTTCCACCGCCTCAATACGGACTGCGCTGGTACGCGAATTTCTTCGAGGATTCGAAGTGGATCGGCGCGTTGTGGTCGAGCGTGCGGGTGGGGTTGACGGTGACGGTGCTGGCCACCGTGCTCGGCACTGCGGCGGCGCTGGGTGTCCACAAGATGACCTCCGCCCGCAAAGGCTGGCTCGACGCGCTGTTCGTCATCCCGATGTCGGTGCCCGCCATCATCACGGCCGTCGCCCTGTTTTATTTGACAGCGCCTCTGGGCTGGGTCGCCAACTCGGTCGCGGTCATCATCGGCCACACGGTGCTGGCGTCCCCCTATGTCTACATCACCGTGCGCGCTGCATTGCGCAGCTTCGATTCCAGCCTCGAGTTGGCCGCACTCAGCCTCGGCGCGTCGTGGCCCGCGATGTTCCGGCTGGTCATGATGCCCGCCCTCTTGCCCAGCCTCATCGGCGGTGCCGTCTTCGCTTTCGTCACCTCGTTCGACGACGTGGTGATGGCGCTCTTCCTCACCACCATCCGCAACAGGACCCTGCCCAAGCTGATGTACGAGGGCCTGGCCCACGACTTCGACCCGACCGTGATTTCCGCCTCCTGCGTGTTGATCGCAGCCACCGCCCTCATCCTGATTGCCAACCTGCTTCTCGGCAGGAAGAAAGGAGATTGACATGCCATCCAACCACCAGACATCGGGGCACTCGCCTCTCGGACTCTCCATCCGTCCCGAACGCCAGGGCAAGGACGTCGCGCTCAGCGGCATCCGCAAGGTCTACAAGGATGTCGTCGCCCTGCCGGAGGTCAGCCTGGCCGTGGAGCGCGGCGAGTTCTGCACGCTGCTCGGTGCTTCCGGCTCGGGCAAGACGACCCTGCTGAAGATCATCGCCGGCTTCGAGGCGCCGGACGCCGGCAGCGTGCGCATTGCCGGCCGTGACGTGACCCGCATGCCCATCGCCGAGCGCAACATCGGCATGGTGTTCCAGAACTATGCGTTGTTTCCGCACATGTCTGTGTTCGACAACGTCTCCTTCGCGCTGCGCATGCGCCGCCTGAACCCGCACGACATCCGCCGCCGCGTCGCAGAGGCACTGGAGCTGGTCAGCATGGGCCCGCTCAGCGACCGCCTGCCTCGCGAACTCTCGGGCGGCCAGCAGCAGCGCGCGGCCCTGGCTCGCGCCCTGGTCTTCACGCCTGACATCCTGCTGATGGACGAGCCCCTCGGCGCGCTCGACAAGAACCTGCGCCAGGCGATTCAGTTGCAACTGAAGAAGCTCCACCACGACCTGGGGCTGACCGTCGTCTTCGTGACACACGACCAGGACGAGGCGATGAACCTGTCCGACCGGATCGTGATCATGGACCAGGGGCGCATCGTTCAGACCGGCGCGCCCGAAACGCTCTACCGCGCCCCGGACTCGGCTTTCGTTGCGGGTTTCCTTGGCGAGTGCAATTTCATCGACCAGACCAGCCGCACGCTCGCCGTGCGACCGGAAAACGTCCGCCTGGGCGCACAGCTCGGTGCCGATGACATCCGGCACGAAGGACGGGTCCTGACCTCGACTTTCTGCGGCCTTCACTGGAAGGTGTTCATCGAGTCCCTCGGCCGAACCGTGGTCGCCTATGCGCCCGCCGGCGTCACCGGCGCGGACCGTACGCCGGGCCAGTCCGTGGCGTGGGGATTTCGGGCCACGGATGCGATGGAGTTCGCCGCTGCGTGAGCGGCCGCAGCGCCTCCACCAGTTCCTCATTTCAACTCTTTCAGCTGAAACCAACATGATCTCGCTCACCAAGACAAGCCCGACGGTCGGTGCCTCCTCGGCGTCGGACGCAGAGTCGGATCTCGAAGCGCTTGAACCCAGCCTTACCGCCGCCGTCTCCGACACCGCCGACGGCGTCGATCTGGCGGGGGACGCCTACCGCATCTTGCTGGAGATGATTCAGCTCGGCCGTCTGCCGATGGACAAGCCGCTGCAGGAACGCACCCTGGCCGCGACCCTCGGCATCTCGCGGACACCGCTGCGCGAGGCGATGAGCCGGCTGATCGGCGGGGGCTTCGCCATCCGCACACCTCGAGGTCAATTGATGGTGCGCGAACCCACCCTGCGCCAATACCTCCAGATTCTCCAGATACGCGTGTTGCTCGAGGGTGAAACCGCGGCCGCCGCGGCCACACGGCTCGACGTTCAGCAAGCAAAGCAGATCCTGGCGCAAGTCCAGGCGCTCCTGGTCGCGCGAAACACCTCCAAGGAAGAGAACCACCGCATCGACAACCTGGTGCACGACACGATCGCCATGGCGAGCGGCAACCCGCTGATGGCCCAGACGGTTCACGATCTGCGCATCAAGGCGCGGTGTTTCGACCAGAACGCCGCCCCCGAGCGTTTTGCCCCGAGTTGCCAGGAGCACATGGCCATCCTGCAGGCCATCATCGATCGCGACCCCGACCAGGCCCGTGCCGCGATGCAACAGCACCTGGAAAACGCCCGAACAGGCCACGTGGCCCGCCACACCAGCATCTAGCCCGTCCGCAGCCTTGGCAAGCGCCTCTTCGGCAAGCCTGATCCTTCATCGCATATTCATGACATCCGACTCCCGCATTCACGCACGCTCTTCCGGTGTGTTCATCATTTCCGCCACGCCTTTCAGCGACGACGGCGCGCTCGACCTCCAAAGCACCGACACCCTCGTCGATTTCTACCTGGGCCACGGCGTCTCCGGCATGACGATCCTCGGCATGATGGGCGAGGCCCCGAAGCTGACCGAGGAAGAGTCGCTGACCTTCACCCGTCGCGTACTACAGCGCGTAGCGGGCCGGGTTCCGGTGGTCGTCGGCGTGAGCCACGCATCGAACCAGCACGTGGATCGCCTGGCCAAATCGGCCATGGACCTCGGCGCTGCCGGCGTGATGCTGGCCCCCGCACCCAACCTGAAGATCGATGACCAGGTTCATGGCTACTACGCCACCGTCGCGCGCATGCTTGGCGCCGACGTGCCGATCTGCCTGCAGGATTTTCCGCAGTCCACCGGCGTCTACACCTCGGTCGACGTCGTCAACCGGCTGGTCGACGAGTTTCCGCAAGTGGTGATGTTCAAGCACGAAGACCTGCCCGGCCTGCGCAAGCTGACGCAGATACGTTCGCAGGCAGAGTCCGCAGGCCGCCGCCGCATCAGTATCCTGGTCGGCAATGGCGGGCTGTTTTTGCCCCAGGAATTGCTGCGCGGCGCGGACGGTGCCATGACCGGATTCGCCTATCCCGAAATGCTCGTGCAGGTCTGCGCGCTGTTCGCGCAGGGCCGGCAGGAAGCGGCCGAGGATCTGTTCGACGCCTACCTTCCCTTGCTGCGGCACGAGTTTCAGTACGGCATCGGCCTCGCGCTGCGCAAGGAGACGCTGCGCCTGCGCGGCGCCATCCGCAGTGCGGCGGTCCGTAAACCCGGTCCGGTGCTCGATGCCACCGACCATGCCGAGCTGCGCAGACTGATCGGGCGCCTGCAGCGGCGGCTCGGCACATCCGCACCCCCGGTGCAAAGCGGCGTCGACGCCGCGCTGGCAGCTTGAAAGGAAGACGCAGAATGGAACTCACACTCTGCGTTTCAGGCGCCACCGTGGTCGACGGCAGCGGCCAACCGGGCTTCGTGATGGACGTGGGCATTGCCGGCGGTCGCATCGTCGCGATGGGCGATCTGTCGGACACGCCGGCACGCGAGCGCCTTGCGGCCGCCGGGCGGGTACTGGCGCCCGGCTTCATCGATGTACACACCCACGATGACCGCGCGCTGCTGACACCCGGCGCGATGACGGCCAAGCTCTCACAGGGCGTGACGACGGTGGTGACCGGCAACTGCGGCCTGAGCCTGGCGCCCAGCCGCATCCGCGGCGTCATTCCGCCGCCGCTCGATCTGATCGCAAACCACGAATGGCTCAGGTTTCCGGCATTCGCCAACTATCTGCGAGCGCTCGAGTCGGAAGGCACGGCCGTCAACGCGGTCTGCCTCGTGGGCCACCTGACGCTGCGAGCCAACGTGATGGACGACTTGGAGCGTGCCGCCACACCCGCCGAATGCACGGCGATGCAAACGCTGTTGGCCGATGCCTTGGACGCCGGAGCGTTCGGCCTGTCCACCGGCACCTTCTACCCACCAGCCCGACACGCCAGCACCGACGAGATCGTTGCTGTGGGCGAGCCACTGCGCGCCCACGGCGCGCTGTACGCGACCCACATGCGCAACGAGGCCGAGAAGGTCATCGATGCGCTGGACGAGACCTTCGAGATCGGCCGCCGCCTGGGCGTTCGGGTCCTGATCTCGCACCACAAGCTGGCGGGTGTCGCCAACCACGGTCGTTCCATCGAGACCTTGAAGCGCATCGCCGCCGCGATGGAGCATCAACCGGTGTCGCTGGATTGTTATCCATACAACGCCTCGTCCACCGTGCTGCGGCCGGAATTCGTGGCGCGCGCCTCGTCCGTGCTCGTCAGCTGGTCCGGCCCCCATCCCGAGCATGCAGGACGCACGCTGGCCGATATCGCTCGCGATCTGGGTTGCAGTGACGAGGAGGCCGCCGCCCGACTGATGCCGGCCGGCGCAATCTACTTCATGATGGATGAGACCGATGTGCGTCGCATCCTGGCGTTCCCCAAGACGCTGATCGGCTCCGACGGCATGCCGCACGACGAGCACCCACACCCGCGCCTCTGGGGCACCTTTCCCCGGGTGCTCGGCCACTATGCGCGTGAAGAACATCTGTTCAGCCTGGAGACGGCCGTCGCCAAGATGAGCGGCCTGACCGCCGAGGAACTGGGCTTGCCGGGCCGCGGCCGCATTGCCGTCGGTCACGCAGCCGACCTGGTTCTGCTCGACCCGCTCACCGTCGGCGATCGCGCCACGTTCGAACAGCCGCGCGAGCTGTCGTCGGGCATCGATCGCGTCTGGGTCAACGGGCGACTCGCCTTTGCCGACGGGTCGGTGCAAGACGAAAAGGCCGGCCAGGTCGTCCGGCGCACACCGATCGCGATGACACAGGAGACATGTCTGCAGTAGGCGCACGATCGCCCTAGGCGGCTCATACGGTTCTGGTGCAAAGATTGGTTCTGGTGCAAATCAAGCGTCTCCGTACGCCGTCACGCCGACCGAAGGCGGCTTTGCAGTACGAGAGCAGTCAATCACCTCTGGTCTGCGAATCACCGACCCGGCCAGGAAAGAGTCCTTCAGGACCGGCTCCTTCCCGGCGAACCCCGCCCGAGGGAGGACTGCGCGGCGAATCGCGTGTGCGCCGGTACGTGCATGCTCGGATCACCGGGCAAGATTTGCGGACGCGTGGCCCGACTTGATTCACGTCGCGCTTCGATCATTGACGCTCCTTCAACGAACATTGAAAGAGGCAATCATGCAAAGCGCCCCCTCCGCGACCCAGTACTCGAAGGTCATCGCGAATTCCAAACGCGTCCGCTGGGACATCGACAACGACGTCATCCGTCGCCGGCGATTCGATCTCGAGAAGACGTTCCTGCCGGCCGGCCTGTCACTGGTGAACGAGCTGGATTTCATGACGTCCGATGACCGGCGCCTGCTGAGCCAGGTGCAGGGTCGAAGCTACGCCTACATCTTCGGCCTGGTGGAGCGTTTCATCGGCGCCAAGGTGCTCGAGATCAGCCGGCAGCACGCGCTCGGCGACCAGGTGGCCCTGGAGGCCCTGGTCCGCATGGCCGACGAGGAGCTGAAGCACCAGGAGCTGTTCCGGCGCATGGAAACGATGATGGCCGCCGACATGCCGGCGGGATACGTGGCAACGGCCGAACCCAACGCCGTCGCGACAGCCGTGCTGAGCAAGAGCACCTGGTCGGTCCTTGCGCTGACACTGGACATCGAGCTCTTCACGTTGGCCCACTATCGCGCCAGCATCGAGCCGCAGGACGACCTGTGCGAGCTGTGGAAAGACGTCTTCCTGGCCCACTGGAAAGAGGAGTCGCAGCACGCGGTGCTGGACGAGCTCGAGTTCCTTCGCGAGGACGCGCGCCTGAACGCCGCCGAACGCGACGCGGCCGTCGGCGACCTGATCGACCTGGTCGTGGCGGTCGACGGCATTCTCCTGGCTCAGGCGCGCGCCGATGCGACCTACTTCGAGTCGATCGCGGGCAAGCGCTACGCCGATGCGCAACGCACCGCCATCGGCGAGGGGATCCTGAAGGCGTATCGCTGGCAGTACATCGTGTCGGGCGTGACGGAGCCGCGCTTCCAGAAGGTCCTCTTCCGCGTTCTCGATGACAGACAGGCTGCCCGGGTGACGGATGCGCTCCAGCCGCTGCTCTATGCGGTGCCCGCCCGATCGCCCGCGGTGCCCTGCAAGTAGGGCATCGCCATGCCCACCAGGGCATGCAAGTGGAGGCCGAGAACATGCTGCCCGAGCTGATGCTGCTGGGTTTCGCCGCCTGGACCCTGGTCCTCCTGCTCGCCACCGTGGGCGCCTACCGATTGAGCCGGGTCCTTCGTGGTCGGGCGGGAATGAGCGAATTCAGGGCCGACCATGTCGAGGGGCAGGACTGGTACCTGCGCTCGATGCGCGCACATGCGAACTGCGTCGAGAACCTGCCGGTTTTCGCCGTGCTGGTCTATGCATTGCGCACCTTCGGCATCGCCGATCCGACAGTGGATCCCCCGTGCGTCGTCATCCTGGCGGCGCGGATCCCCCAGTCGCTGGTCCACGTCTGCTTCGCCCAGACGGATCGAGTCGTGTCGGTGCGCTTCGCGTTCTTTCTTGTTCAGTTCCTCAGCTTCTGCGTGCTGATCGCACTGATCGTTTTCCGTCGTTGACCTCAGTCGGACTCTGGAGGCTGTTCTCGCGGCGCCAGGATGCCGGGGGCATGCCGAACTCGCGCTTGAAGGCGCGGCTGAAAGCGGCATCGGTTTCGTAGCCGACTTCCAGCGCGATATGCATCATGCTCAAGGCGTTGCGCCGCAGCAGGTTCGACGCGAGCGCCATGCGCCACTTGCCGAGATATTGGATAGGGGGCTGTCCGACATAGTGGGCAAATTTCTCGGCGAGAACCGAGCGCGATGTTCCGGCCTCGCGCGCAAGGCTTTCGAGCGTCCATGGATACGCCGGCTTCTCGTGCATGAGGGCGAGGCATTTGCCGACGACGCGATCACGCAAGCCCGCGAACCAACCGGTCTGGCCCTCGGACATCTGGGAGATGTACCGGCGCAATGTCTCGACCACCAGCACCTCGGACAACTTGGCCAGCACGCCTTCGCCACCGGGTTGCGTGGAAGTGGCCTCCGCCACCGCATAAACGAAGGAACGCTCCACCCAGTCGGTCTTTTCGTCCCTCCTGAGGCTGACCGTCAGCACTCTGGGCAGCGTTGCCAGGACCGGCCGACACAGGATGGGATCGCATGACAGATAGCCGCAGATGAAGCGGGTTGGCTCGCCGCCGCCGCCCAGCTGCAGTTCGTCGGGCCTCTCGCGCAACAGCGCTCGCACATCGAGCAGCGGCCCGGGCTCGTCCATCCCGGACGAGGCCATCGTGTGGGCATCGCCATGCGGAAACAGGATGATGTCGCCGGCTTGCAGGTGAAGCGGCGGCATGCCGTCGAGTTTCACGGTGCACGAACCGTCCACGAAGAGATGGTAGAAGAGCAGACGCTGGGATCCCGCGTTGACCTGCTTGGCCACCGCCTCCGCTTCCGGGGAAGCAAAACACCATGGTGCGGTGAATCTGGCGTTGAAGAAGATCGCGCTGTTGAACTGCAGGATCTTCAAGACCTCGGACAAGGCATCCATATCGACTTCGCCTCCGCAGGAGCGTCGCCATTTGACCACTTTCACCCGCGCTTCGCGGAGTCCAATTTCAACGAGCTCGGCATCGCGGCCCCGAGGTAGTTGGCGCCGACCGGCATGAAGACCACCAGCGCCCACAGAAAAACCGCGGCCTTGACGAGCTGCGCCCTATGCATGGACCGGATCGGCGGCACGCGACAAGTGCGAAAGAGGACGCAGGAACACGACCCCGGCCGCGGTCATCATCGGAAAGGCGATCGCGCTCAGCACCGCGTATTCGTTGCGCCGCGCCGGGCCGGCGGGAACCCAAGGCGCATCGCCGAGCGAGGGATGGCACACCAGCACGTCGCCCGTGCGGCAACAGTCGATCCACTGCCGCAGCCGCCCGCGGTAGACGTCGGAAGTGCCCGTGAAATCGTAGATGCCGAGCAAGGCGCGGCTGGTCGGGATGCCTCGGCGCGCCGCGAGCTCGAGCAGCCTCGCGCCGCCGAGCGCGAAGACGATGTCGGCCTTGGTCTTCGCGAAGCGTCGCGGTGCGGGCGGCGCCGTGCTGCGGACCCATGGCACCGCCGTGCCGTAGCGGCTCGCGATCTCCTCGGTCAGCACATCGCTCACCACCGGCAGTTGATGGACATGCCGGTGCCCGTCCACGAAGGCCGGCGGTCGGCCGAGCCCGTCTTCGAAGCGCGCCAGCTGGTCCCTGATCTCGGCCCGCACGGCCGAAGGGCGAAGCAGGCGCAGATGGCTTCGGACAATCAATCCGCCCAGCCCAGGCTCGGACTGCCGGCCTTCTGGCGGAGGGCTCAGATCGAGATGGAGTCCGACCTCGATGCAGGACGGCTCGATGCCGCGCAAGCCGCGCAGGCCCACGGCCCATGCGCCGCGGCGGACCATGCAGGAAGTTGCGGAAATCTTGTGTCGCCCCGCCAGTTCGAGCACAGCCGAGTTGATGCCCTCGGTCATGCCGAAGTCGTCGGCACAGACGCAAAGGTATCGAGGTGCATGTTCGGTCATTGCGGCGCGGCGACTCCGGGTTCGTCGAGGCAGCGCCGGTCGCGCGTTGCGCTTCCGGCAAATCGCCACACGGCCGCCTCCCTGCTCACGGCGACCAGGCGGGCCTGCGCCAGCCATGGGTGGGCCAGCACGGCGTTGGACGGCCCGATCAGCCAGGTGGCGCGAGGCACGCACAGCGCATCATGAAGACGGAAGGTGTCGACCAGCAGCGTCGACCCGCGTTCGGGCTCGAAGCGGGCGGCGTCGTGGAGTTCCTTGCGCCAATCGTCGCGCCGCTCCACGACGGCCGGCGTCCAGTCGGTCGCAACCATGACCGGTTGTCGCAGTGCCCAGTTGAAGGGCAGTTCGTAGTAGTAGGCATCGAGCATCAGCACCTGGTCGCCCGGCGCCACGGCAACACCTGCGGGAAGGCGCAGGCGATGGCCGGGCTGCACGACATACACACCCACGAAGGCGATGGATGCCAGGCAAAGAAGGCCGGACAGCGCGGCCGTCCAGCCCAAGGGCCGCGACAGCGGGCCCGGGCCCTTCATCGCGGCCGGCACGGCCCGCGCGATCAGGTGCGCCAACGGCGGCAAAGCGGGCAGCACATACCCGATCAGCTTGGAGCGCGGGATGGAAAAGAACAGGACGATGCAGACGCACCAGATCAGCATGAGCCAGTCCACGTCGGACAGCAGCGTCCTGCCGTCCCGCGCGCCGCGGCGGGCCAGCGCCAGCCAACCGATCCACGGCAGCGTCAGCCCCGCGATCACCGGCAGGTAGAACCAGAACGGGTGCTCGTTGTTGAAGCCCGAGGCGGCGAAGCGCCTGAAATGCTGCGTCACGACGAAGTAGTCGAAGAAGGCCGGATAGCGCATCTGCATCACCACGAACCAGGGGCCGGCGGTCGTCAGGAACAAGGCCCACCCGGGCGGCCAGGCCATCAGCCAGGCGGCACGGGTTCGGCGCGTTGCCACGCACCAGGCAAGGAAGACCGCGCCGGGCAGCACCATGCCGATCAGGCCCTTGGCGAGCACGCCGAGCGCTGCAAAGAAGAAGGCGCCGGCCAGCGCCCCGCGCCATGCCTCGCCCTGCGCCTTGGACAAGCTCGCATGCGCCGCCAGCAGCACAGCGGCGCTGATGCAGCCCGCCACCAGCATGTCGAGGTTGGCGAACTGCGCTGCGACATAAAAGAAGGGCATCGTGACCAGCACCAGCACGGAAAGCTTCGCGCTCGCCGCATCCGCCCAGCGGCGCAGGAACAGCAGCAGGCCGAGCGCCGCGACGGCCGCGCCGAGGATCGAAGGCAGCCGTGCCGGCCATTCGGAGGGGCCCAGCACCGCCATCGCCGCGGCGCCGATCCAGTAGAAGAGCGGCGGCTTGTGAAAGAAGGGTAAGCCGTCGAGCCGCGGCACCAGCCAGTCGCCGCTGCGCAGCATCTCGAAAGCCACGCCTGCGTAGCGCCCTTCGTCGGGCGCCATCAACGGCCGGAACCCGGCCGTGACCGCCAACCACAGGACGAAGGCCGCGAGGCCGGCAGCGGCGTGCAGAATGGCCTTGGAGTCACGGGACAGCCTCATGACTGCTGCCCGTCCAGGCCGTGGCCCAGATCCTTCTTCACCACGTAGAGCGGCCGTCCCTTCACTTCCTCGAAGATGCGCGCGACGTATTCGCCGACGATGCCGGTCGAGATCATCTGGATGCCGATGAAGAACATCAGGCTCACCACGATCGTCGTCCAGCCCGAGACGGCATTGCCTATCAGCAGGTGTTCGACGACCAGGTAGATGCCGTAGGCGAAAGCCGGTACGGCCAGCATGAGACCGACCACGCTGACCACCCGCAGGGGCCAGGTGGTGAACGAGGTCAACCCGTCGACGGCAAGATTGAACAGGCGCATCGCGTTGAAGTTGCTCTCTCCCTGCCCCCGCGGGCCGGGCGTGTAGGGCAACGCGACCGCATTGAAACCGACCCAGGCATACAGGCCTTTCATGAAGCGGGTGCGCTCCGGCAGGCTCAGCAAGGCGTCCACCACCTTGCGGTCCATCAGGCGGAAGTCTCCGGCGTCCCTGGGCAGTTCGAAGCGATGGGACGAATTCACCAGCTTGTAGAACAGGCTTGCGCCCCAGCGCTTGAGCCTGTGCTCGTCGCTGCGCTCCTGCCGCACCGTGTAGACCACGTCGGCGCCGCCCTGCCACCGGTCCAGCATGTCTGCAATCAGCGACGGCGAATGCTGCAAGTCGCCATCGAGCACGACGACGGCGTCGCCGCAGGCCGCCTCCAGCCCGGCGGTGAGCGCGGCTTCCTTGCCGAAGTTGCGCGACAGGCTGATGCACCGGAAGCCCGAGAGCTGGCACCAACCCTCGGCCACCGCGACCGTGCCGTCGGTGCTGCCATCGTCGACCACGATGATTTCCCAGGCCAGATGCGTGGCCCACAAGGCCTCTTCGAGCCTCGCAAGCAGTTCGTTGAGATTGCCTGCCTCGTTGAAACAGGGGATCACGCAGGAGATGCTGCGACCCGTCGGCACACGCACCCGGCGCTCGCCGCGCGCGGTGCTCTCGTCTTGCTGGGGACGCTCGATGTCGAGAATGTCCCCCGTCGTCTGCACGGGACCGTTCATGGCGCGTCTCCTCTCAGACGAGCGGCTGGTCGGCCTTGGAGGCCGGCGCCCGCGCGTGCAGATCGTCGCGCGCGATCCTCGGCGCGACATGGCGCCGCCAGAGCCGCTGGACCCCGACGAAGACGCCCGCCATCACGACGGCCAGCAAGAGCCCGGCCACGATGTCGGCCGGGAAATGAACCCCGACGTAGACACGTGCCCAGCCGGTGATCGCGGCCACGGCCGCCATGCCGATGCCCAGGTCACGAAGCCGGGGACGCAGCAGAAACATCAGCGCGACCGTGAACATCACCGCAGCGTGGGCGCTCGGCAGCGACCCGCGTGCGCCATGGGAGATGTAGGCCGGGCTCAATCCCAGCATGAAAGGACGCGGCAGATTCAGCGACGCAGCGATGGCGTGCGCGATCACCGCGGTGGCCGCCGCAAAGGCCAGCGTCGCCATCACGTAGCCGCGTTCCGACGGCCGCCGCCAGGCGGCCCATCCCATGAGGGCCATGCCGGCCCAGGCCCCGCCGAGCGCGATGGCCGACGCCAGGGGCAGGAGCCACGAACTGGGCTCGTAGCCTGCAGCCATCCATTGAAACAGAGCGAAATTCAGCGCCTTCATACGAGCTCCCGCAATCGGCGAAACAAGAAGCGGCTGTGCGACGACGCACAGCCGAACGCACGGCGCCGCGCGGCGTCGCTCTCAGCTCGCAAGGGGAGGCGCAGTCTCCGGCGGCCTTCTCAGCCAGAGCGTGGTGGGCGGGGGCGCACCGCTGACGTTGGGCACCGGTTCGGGAACGAGGCGCTGGGCCGGTTCGACGACCAGGACCGCGGCCACCGTCAAGGGCAACAGGAGGAGCAGCCGCGCTCTCAGGTTGTTGATGCCATGGTGCAGCGCATCCGGCAGATCGATGTTCGCCGCCGAGGACACGAACAGCGTGGTCTCCCGGTCGGTCGGATGGTCCGGGCGGTTGTCCGGTTCGAATTGCGTCGACGCGCTCACGCTGCGGATGCGGAATCCGGGCTCGTCCTCCCACCCGTCGTGGCGAAAGTGAACGGCGATGAAAGGCTGGATCGCAGCGAGCAGAACCGCTAGAAGACACCATCCCACGCGGCGTGTCGCAACGAAATGACGAGAGCGCGTGATCGGCATGGCGCCACTCTAGGGGGCGCTTGTGAAAGCAAGCTGAACGCTATCTTCAGCTTTGTGTTCCCGCACCGCAGACCTGATGCGCGCGGGTGTTATTGAGAGCAAGCTCGCTGAGCTAGGGCGCGATGCGCAACGTGCTGAGCGCACTGGTAAGTGAGTGCGTCACGGGCGATCGCCCGTGCCCGATCATTCGCACCTTGGCGGCGGACTGATCGCAAGGCGAGCAGGCGATCGTCTGGTAGCGAGGCGTGATCGCCCGTCACGCTCGTGTCAATTCATGCGGAGAAGATCCACCACCCATTCAGCTAAACCAACGCTGATTCGGCCTACGGTTCCGCGGCTCCAGCGTCACCCCGCATGATCCCGGCCATCCACTCCCCAATGAACGCCCTCCCTTCTTCCTCAAGGACGACGATCGCTGCGGCCTGGTCATGCTGCTGGCCCGCCAAGGCGATGCGGCACTGATGGGTTTGGCCTTGGTACAGGTCCGCATGGCCAGCGACGAAGCCGTCCGCCTCAAGCTTGGTCAAATAAACTCGGACGGACCATCCCTCGTGATCGAAGCGCTTCACTTCGAACTCACCATCGGCGTCCACAGCAGCTCCCGGGGATTGCGAACGCCGCCGACCGGCCGCGAATGGTCATATTAAGCCCTTTGACCTACAACGCCGTCAACAGGGGTAGCGGGTTCAGCTCCAACGGCAGCCCCTTGGCTTCGTGGCATTCAGGTGCGGTCGTCCCGCCAAGGGTTGAAGCCGCGTCGATGTGTTCGTCCCGGGCAGCCGCAGGTCGTCGCCGGCGGCGCTCCTCTGCACCGTTAGGATCGACGCATGACCGACTCTCAAGATCTATTCGCCCGCTCGCCGTCTCTGCTTCGCATGCCGTCCTGGCTCGGCCCGGGGGTGCATGAGGAACGTGAACTCCCGTTTGAGCCTGGCGAGTACGAGATCACGCCCGGGGAACGCTGGACCGTCAGCGCTCTGAAAACTGGAGAGACGGTGTATTCGGGCATCGGGCCGGTCGAGGTCCTCCGCGCCGTTCCTCAGTCCCAATAGCCCACTGCGACGCTGAGTGTGGGCGGCGTGCCACACATAAAGAGCTTTGAGCTGCAATGTGCGAAATTGCGCAGCGCGTTCTGCTGCGCAGATCCCACAATTTCTGCTCATGAACAGTCCTCGCTTGCCCCTCTGGTATCGCCACGCCTGGTGGTTGCCGGGCACCGTCACTGCGCTGGCGGTCGTCCTGGTGGCCGCTCTGGTGGCCGCGACGCAGAGGCCAGCCGAACATGGCGTCATGCTGTTCGTAGCGATCTTGTGTGCGCTCCCGTGGTCCCTGGCTCTTCTTCTCCTTGATTTCGGGCAAGGATTCGCGGATCGCGCCGCAGTGATCGTTTCCTTGGGCCTGACTGCGAACACGGCGCTGATCTGGGGCTCAACCGCCCTCCTCCTCGCTCGTTTCCGTCATCGGCAGGGCCTCGAGCTCATCAAAGCCTAGCCCCATCGACAGGACGAGGTCGACGCCTCAGCCCACGCGGCTTTCGGCCTCGTTGCCCTTCTCGCCGACGGGCACGGTCATGTCCGCTTCATGCCGGGCGCCTCTCGACCCAGTGCGTCTCATGCCCAAAGAACATGTTTCCCGTTGGCGCGGCGTGATCGAGCTTGTCTCTGTTGTGCGGCATCTAAGTGGTCACGTTTCGTCGGGAGATACCTTGTCGGACCAGCACAGCCTGATCTCGTACAACACGCGCAATGTCTTGTGCGACA
The DNA here is from genome assembly GCF_964253985.1 of Variovorax sp. LjRoot290. Taxonomy (NCBI): domain Bacteria; kingdom Pseudomonadati; phylum Pseudomonadota; class Betaproteobacteria; order Burkholderiales; family Comamonadaceae; genus Variovorax; species Variovorax sp. LjRoot290. The sequence goes on from NZ_CAXURW020000002.1 coordinate 982,825, forward strand.
CGATGCTCCTCGGTGCAGAAGATGATGAAGAGGGGGAACGCCCGGTTACGAACTGGGGACAGTGACATCAGCCATCGTCTTACAAAAAGACGCACGTAAATATAAGAGAAGAGCGATGCGCTGCTCACCGCCTCGCTTGTGTTCGGCTTACCTGGACGCAGCGCCGACCATCCTGGTGCCGCCCGCCGCGTGACGCCAGTTCAGCCCCATCCTTTTCGCAGAGAAAGATCTCCCACCATGTTCCGTACCCTGCTCAAGTCCAAGATCCACCGCGCCACCGTCACCGATTGCGAGCTTCACTACGAGGGCTCCTGCGCCATCGACGAAGACCTGCTGGAGGCCGCCAACCTGGCGGAGAACGAGCAGATCCATGTCTGGAACATCAACAACGGCGAGCGCTTCGTGACTTACGCGATCCGCGGCCAGCGCGGCAGCGGCATCATCTCGCTCAACGGCTCGGCCGCGCGCCGCGCCTCGCTGGGCGACCTGGTCATCATCGCCGCCTTCGGCCTGGTGCCCGAGGAGCAGGTGCGTGGCCACCGGCCCAAGCTGGTGTTCGTGGACGAAGCCAATTTCATCAAGGAAGAGCGCGCCCACATCCCGGTGCAGGCCGCCGACGGCGAAGCGTTCGCGGCCTGAGCGCGGATTCCGCGGCGTCCGGCCGCTCCCGCTTCCGCGACGCCATCCCCCTGCACGAGCTGTGTGGGCTAGAGGGCAAGGCTTCGAATACCGCGTTGCGACTGGATACCGCTCGCCAATAGGGCTCAGGAGCCGGCAGCGGCGGTGTCGATGAACCTCAGCAGATCATGGAGCCCCGGCCCGAACTCCTGCGTGTCGACTCCCGCAAGGAGGACCAGATCACCAGGTGCCAGATCCATGTCGTCCCCACGAATCGTCCTCACAGGGAGCTTTCCATCCAGTGCGTCGGACTCCCCGGCACACAACACGACGATCGCGCATTCGTGGGGCGCGTTTCGGCCCATGGCCAGGTCGCCACGTCGAAATGGCCGCCGCTCACCCTCCCTGCGGAAACGAAGTCTGGGTAGCGCCATCTTGGTTGGGGAGGGATGGGTTGGGGTCATGTACGTTCTTTGGGGTCAAGTGCAGCCGAAGTCTCGGCTGCATTCAAGCGAATGGGAATCCGCCAAAGGTCGCGCTCCAGACGGTCCGCAAGTTCGGAGGCGCAGCTACCAGAACCTCCAGAACGGCCGCCTTTCGAGCTTGCGCTCAAGCGGCATCTGCGACGAGGTTTCGCGCATGCGCCGTCGCACCTCCACTTCGAACTCGTGCGCGGGCCCATGAGCGTAGCGATCCCCTCGGAGGGCAAGTAGCCGTAGTCGGCGTGCTCGCTCAATCAGCGCGTCATCACTGAGGACACCAGGCTCGGTCATGGCTCAATTCTGCCGATTTTGAACCGGGGCGCCCGCCTCGAGGTGCTACTTCCCGAGGAGAACTTCACACCGACCGGGAGACTCAAGGTCGGACTATTCCGTTCTACAACACCTTTGGCAGGCCTAGCCCGGATATTTCACCAGCAGGCCGATGTGCCGTCGACCGAGCCTGCTGAGGGCCATTGAGCGTGGTCTTGCGTGCAGTGTGAGCTACTGGATGGAGTGGCGGCTGTTTTTGGGCACACGACCCCCTTACCCCCGTTGTTTGTCAGCGTGCCGGGGACAGCACTGGATGGATTTCAGGGGGCGAGGGCCTGCGCTGCGCTCAGGAAGACGCTGCGCAGCGGGTGGTGCGAAGCCAGCAGTACCCGCACACGGCGCGTGTTGCGCACGATGGCCGCGCCGATCTTCAGCAGGCGCACGCGGATCGTGGCCGCGGCGGCGCGTTCCAGCTCGGTGTCCTTGAGAGCGAACTCGCGCAGCCGTTGCATCAGCGTGTAGGCCAATGCGGCCAGCAGCAAGCGCAGCTGGTTGGCCGCGAAGCGGTGGCAACTTGCCCGCGTGCCAAACAGATCGAGCTGAGCCTCCTTGATGCGGTTCTCGGCCTCGCCGCGGGCGCAGTACAGCCGCTCATACAGCTGTATGGCATCGCCCTGAAGATCGGTCACCACGAAGCGCGGGTTGTTGCCCTGGCTGCCGTGCTCCAGGCGCGTGATCACGCGCCGTTCGATGTCCCAGCTGTCGGCCGCGTAGACGAACTCGTCGATCAACCGCTGCTTGGCGCCGGTGCGCGCGTACTCGTCGGCGAGCATCGCCTCGGCGTACTGCACGGTCGCCTCCAGCCGCGCGTTGCGCGCCAGCCCGATGATGTAGTTCACGCCCGAGCGCTCGCACCAGCGCAGCAATCTCTGGCGACAGAAGCCCGAGTCACCGCGCACGATGATCCGCGCGTCGGGCCACGCCTGGCGCAGCCGCTGCACCAGCAGCTTGATCACCGCCGCGGCGTTCTTGGCGCCATCGATGCGGCTGCGCCGCAAGACGCATGCGAGCATGGCTTGGCCGCAGAACACGTACAGCGGCAGATAGCAGTGGTGGTCGTAGTAGGCATGGAACTCGCAGCGCTCCTGGTCGCCGTGCAAGGGCACATCCGAGGCGTCGATGTCCAGCACCAGTTCTTCGGGCGGGCTCTTGTGGCTGGCGATGAACTGCTCGATGAGCACGCCATGCAGCGCCACTGCCTGCGCTCGCGTGGCCCCGGTCTCCAAGCGGCTGAGCGTGGGCGAACTCGCCAGCGCATCGACCCGGCCCACAGCGGTCTGCATCAGCAGATCGTCTCTCAAGGTGTCGTGGTCGTTGAGGTCTTCGTAGCCGCAGCACAAGCCGTAGATGCGTTGGGCGAGCAGGTCGCGCAGGCTGTGCGTGATGCGTGCCGGATCGCGTGCATCACTGAGCACGGCCGCAGCCGCTCGGCTCAGACCGATACGTTCGTCAACGCGACGCAGCAGCAAGACCCCGCCGTCCGAACCGATGTCCCCGCCCTCGAAGTTGGCCTCGATGACCCGCCGACCCACACGCCCCAAATCAATCGTCCCATCGGTACACTTTGGCATCGGCAGTCCTCGGTTGAAATTGGCGTCAGATACCAATGTCAACGCGCTCCGGCACGAGGCTGCCGACCCTCTACTGGTGAAATTTCCGGGCTAGCCAGGATGCGCGACAGGTCCAGGATGCGCACGCCCGCGAGGGCCGCCGGCTCGAAGCCGTTCACGACAGCTTCCCGACGCCGGCGGACACGAAGTTGCTCGCCCCCCTGCCTCTCGCTGATGGTTGCATCCGGTCTTGCCTACCGATCCCATCTGGCTGAAATGTCAGGACCCCAACCCCACCGCATCCGGGGGCGTGCGGCCTGTTGCGCGCGTCGCTGCCGGTGGACTTCGCCACGATCTACATGGCGCCGCTGATCGCGGAGTTTGCTCGCCGCTACCCCGGGATCACCTTCGATTTCGACCTCACCCCCCGGCGAGTGGACCTGGTCACCGAACCCTTCGATGTGGCCATCCGCATGGGCGAATCAGCGAACTCGAACCTGATCGCCCGTCTGCTTGCGCGCCTGCCGGTGCAGGCCTATGCCTCGCCGCGCTACCTCGAACTCTCGGGCGAGCCAACGCAGCCCGCCGACCTGGCGCAGCACGAGTGCCTGGGCTTTCCCAAGGCAGGCAAGTGGACACTGCATCGTGAAGCAGAAACCGTCGAGGTCGAAGTCGGGGGGCGGTTTCATGTCAACAGCGTCGGCATGTTCCGGCGCTTGGCGACGCTGGATCTGGGCGTGATATTGCTGCCTGAGGAGATCGCCGCCGAGGACCTGGCAACTGGTCGGCTGCGCCGGATACTGCCTGACTGGGAGGGTAAATCGATACCGGTCTATGCCCTGACCGAAACTCGCTTGCTGCCGGCGAAGACGCAGCGCTTTATCGAGTTTTTTCAGGAGCGTTTGGGGCAGCAAGCTCGCCCGACCGAATCCAAGCAGAAGAAGAGCCAATAGTCGCGGGTCGTCGCCGCCTACGCCTCGGTCTCGAACGGCACCCTCAGGGAGTCGAACAGGGTGATGAACACGCTGCGCAGCCACTCGCTGCCGGGGTCGCGATGGAATCTTTGATGCCACGTCATCGAGACATCGAAAGCCGGGAACTGTACCGGCGGCTCCACGAGCTGCAGCTGCATATGGGGAGCGACCACCGCCCCCAGGTTGCTGGGCACCGCGCCAATCATGTCGGTGCTCGCGACGATGGGCCCTACGCACAGGAAGCTGTGGACTCTCAATGCCACCCTTGCCTTGACGCGGCTCCCTGACAGCACCTTCTCCACGGCGGCGGCGTGCTGCATTCCTTCGGGGCCCGCCACCACATGCGCCAGTTCCCGTAGCTGGTCGCGGCGCAGCTTGCCCTTGACGCCGGGGTGATCCTTGCGGGCCACGTACACGAACCGTTCGCGAAACAGGCGGCGCTGGTGCATCTGCTTGCCCAGGTCACTGAGATAGCCCACCGCGAGATCGATCTGCCCCGACGCCAACCCGTCGAACAGCTCGCCCTGGCTCGGCGAAACGACCTCGATGATGACCTGCGGGGCCACCTCGGCCAAGTGCCGCATCAGGCGTGGAAGAAACAGTCGCTCGCCGATGTCGCTCATGGAGACCCTGAACGTGCGTGCCTCCTCGGCTTGACTGAAGGTAGGCCGGTGGACGGTGGAGCGGAGGATCTCGAGCGCCGAGCTCACGGGAGACACCAGCGAGTCGGCAAAGGGCGTCGGCACGACGCCGCGCTGTTGCCGGACGAACAACGCATCCCCATACATCTCCCGAAGCCGCCCAAGGCCCCGGCTGACCGCCGGCTGGCTCAGGCCGAGCTGTGACCCGGCCGCGGTCAGGTTACGCGTGCGATAGACCGTCTCGAAGAGTTCGAGCAGGTTGAGATCGACCTGCCGCGACAGGAGACGGGAGGGGTGGCCTGCCTTGATATGTGTCGATGACATATCACGAATTCTATTTTTTCATTTCCGGAATGTCATCGATTTTTCTAAAGTGCCGGCAGCCCCAGAAAAAGGAGACATGCCGTGATCAACCTGCTCGATATTCGTTACGTGCGCCTCGGAACCCGGCAGCGTGACCAGGCGGATCTCTTTGCGCGCGAGATGCTCGGCCTGGAGCGCGCAAGGCAGGAGGCGGGCGCCTCGTACTTCCGCAGCGACAGTCGCGATCACACCCTGGTGTACTTCGACGGCGACCCGGCGGACCACACGGTGGGCTTCGAGTTGCGCACTGCCGATGAACTGGACGCGGCCGCTGCGGAACTCAGCAACGCCGGCGTCGAGGTTCGCCACGGTTGCGCGGACGAATGCGAACAACGCCACGTGCGCAGCTTCATCCACTTCAGGGACCCCACCGGCAACAAGATCGATCTCGTGCTCGGCCCCCACCATAGCGGGCGCCGCTACTTTCCGTCGCGTGATGCCGGCATCACGGGCTTCAGCCATGTCGGGCTGTGCACGACCGACGCCCAGCGCGACGAGCGCTTCTGGACCCAGGTGCTCGGCGCGCGCGTGAGCGACCGCATCGGCGATGCGCCACTGCTGCGGATCGACGAGGTGCATCACAAGGTGGCCATGTTCCCGACGACCCGCTCGGGCGTGCAGCACGTCAACCACCAGGTCGAAAGCGTGGACGACATCATGCGCGCCTGGTACATGCTCCAGAAGAAGGGGGTCAAGATCGCCTTCGGTCCGGGTCGCCACCCGACCTCCGGCGCGCGCTTCCTCTACTTCTTCGGGCCGGACGGAATGATCTTCGAGTACTCCACCGGCGTGCGCTTGATCACCGCCGAAGAGGAGCTGACCTACCAGCCGCGGCAGTTTCCTCGCGGAAACGAATCGTTCTGCATGTGGGGGGCCGTACCCGACATCGCCGAGTTTCGCGAGCCCGCCTGAGGGGCACCACCTTGAACGCCGCTCCAGCCGTTCAGCGCGAACTGCGCATTGCTGCCCGCGCGTTGGCGCGTCATGGCCTGGCACACGCCTATGGCCACTGCAGCGTCCGCCTCGACGTGGGCAACTTCCTGGTCTGTGCCTCGCGGCCGATGGGCCTGATTGGCCCTGGCGAGCCGGGCACCGTCGTGCCTGTGACCGGGGCGTTGCCGGCAGGCGTGCTGGGCGAGGTTCGTTTGCACCAGCAGATCTATCAACGCCACGCCCACGTTCACGCCGTGACCCGCACGATGCCGCCCTTGCTCATGGCGCTTGGCACCGCGCGGCGCACACCCCGGACTCGCCATGGGATGGGCGCCTACTTTGGTGCCGGTGCGGCCTTGTGGGACGACCCGCAACTCGTGCGGGACGACGAACGGGCCGCAGCGGTGATCGACGCGATGGGAAGCGCCAACGCGATCGTGATGCGCGGCAATGGCGTGCTGGTCGCGAGCGACTCGCTCGCCAAGGCGGTGGTGCTGACCTGGTATCTCGAGGATGCAGCGCGGATCGAGCTTGCCGTGCTGGCGGCCGGCTTGCAGGACGAATCGGTCGTGCTCGATGCGCCAGAGCGTGAACGGCGGGCCACCGATGCCGGCGGCATTTTCGAACGAATGTGGGAGTACCTGAGCGCAGGAGACCCAGAGATCAACTTCCAGGAGGCACAACCGTGATTCTCAATTTCATCAACGGCGAATACCGCGAGGGGCGCGGCGGCCGGACCTTCGACGACATCAACCCCGTCGACGGCTCGTTCATCGACAAGGTCAGCGAGGCCGGGCGCGAGGACGTGGACGACGCGGTGCGCGCAGCGCGCGAGGCGCTCCATGGCCCTTGGGGCTCCCTCAAGCTCGCGCAACGCTGCGACCTGCTGTATGCGCTTGCCGCAGAGATCGATCGCCGTGCGGAGGACTTCCTTGCCGCTGAAGTGGCAGACACCGGCAAGCCGCGCTCGCTGGCATCGCATCTCGACATCCCGCGCGGCGCGGCGAACTTCCGCGTGTTTGCGGATGTGGTGCGCAATGTGCCGACGGAGAGCTTTGCCAGCCATGCGCCGGATGGCAAGCCCGCGTTGAACTATGCATCGAGGCGGCCAAAGGGCGTCGTGGCCGTGGTGTGCCCGTGGAACCTGCCGCTGCTGCTGATGACGTGGAAGGTCGGGCCCGCGCTGGCGTGCGGCAACACCGTCGTCGTCAAGCCCTCGGAGGAAACGCCGGCCACGGCGGCGCTGTTGGGTGAAGTCATGAACGCCGTGGGCATCCCCAGGGGGGTCTACAACGTGGTGCATGGGTTCGGCCCGGACTCTGCCGGCGAATATCTCACCACGCATCCGGACATCGATGCGGTCACGTTCACGGGCGAGACGCGCACGGGTGCCGCCATCATGCGGGCGGCTGCAGAAGGCATCAAGCCGGTGTCGATGGAACTCGGTGGCAAGAACGCCGCGGTGGTGTTCGAGGATGCGGACCTGGACGTGACCATCGCCGGGCTGACCCGCTCGGTCTTCGAGAACTCGGGCCAGGTCTGCCTCGGCACCGAGCGGGTGTACGTGCAGCGCCCGGTTTTCGACGCCGTCGTGCAGCGGCTGGCTGCCGCGGCGGCGCGCCTGAAGCCGGGCCGGCCCGACGATCCCGAAGCCAATTTCGGGCCCCTTGTCTCGGCCGAGCACCAGGCCAAGGTCCTCGGCTACTACGCCTTGGCGAGGGATGAGGGCGCTTCGGTCGTCCATGGCGGCGGGGTGCCGAAGGTGCCGCCTGCGCTCAAGGGTGGCGCCTGGATCGAGCCGACGGTGTGGACGGGCTTGCCGCACGGCTCGCGTGTGGCCAGCGAAGAGATCTTCGGCCCCTGCTGCTGCGTCATCCCGTTCGATCGTGAATCCGAGGCACTTCAGATGGCGAACGACACGCGATACGGCCTGGCCGCTTCGGTCTACACGCAGGACGTCGACCGGGCACATCGCTTCGCCAACGCCTTGAAGGTGGGCGTCGTGTGGGTCAACACATGGTTCCTGCGCGACCTGCGCACGGCCTTCGGTGGCTCCGGTGCTTCGGGCATCGGCCGCGAGGGAGGCGTTCACTCGCTTGAGTTCTATACCGAGCTGAGCAATGTTTGCATCAAGTTCAACGGAGCGCCGCAATGACAACGCGTGACATCGAAGTGGCAGCAGATTCGCTGTGGAGCGCCGCCTCCGGCGGCAAGGCGATCGCGCCTTTGCGGGAGACCTTCCCCGGGTTCGGCCCGCAAGAGGCCTACGCCGTCCAGGAGATCAACACGCAGCGCAAACTGCAAGGTGGCGGACGGCTCGTCGGCCGGAAGATCGGCCTCACGGCGAAGGCGGTGCAGAAGCAGCTCGGCGTGGACCAGCCCGACTACGGCATGCTGTTCGCCGACATGGCGATCGCGGATGGCGAGCCGGTGCGCTGGTCCAGGTTGATGCAACCCAAGGTCGAGGCAGAAGTTGCGCTGGTCATGGAGCACGACTTGCTCGAACCCGGCATCTCGATGGCGCAGATGCTGCGCGGCGTTGCGTTCGCGCTGCCTGCGATCGAGATCGTGGGGAGCCGCATTGCCGAATGGAACATCCGGTTCGTCGACACGGTGGCAGACAACGCCTCCAGTGGTTTGTTCGTGCTCGGCAATACCCCGGTTCCTCTGGACGACCTGGACCTGCGCCTGGCTGGCATGGTCATGGAGCGCAAAGGCGAGCAGGTCAGCCTGGGCGCGGGCGCTGCGTGCCTAGGGCATCCGCTCAATGCGGCCCTGTGGCTGGCCAACAAGATGGCCGAGCTGGGCCGCGGCCTGAAGGCCGGCGACGTGGTGCTCACCGGCGCACTGGGGCCGATGGTTCCCGTCAACCCCGGGGATGTGTTCGAAGCCCGCATCCAGGGCCTCGGATCGGTGCGCGCAGTGTTCGAGGAGCAACAGCAATGAGCCAGCAACGAATCGCAGCTTTGGCGCAGCGGGTAGACGATGCCGCACGCCATGCAAAACCCATCTCGCAGTTCGGGCAGGAGGAAGAGCTCAGCGTCGAGGACGCCTATGAGATTCAGCGCGCTTCAATTGCGCAGCGGCTCGCACGCGGCGAGCGGCGCACCGGCATGAAGATGGGCTTCACCAGCCGCGCGAAGATGGTCCAGATGGGCGTGCACGACATGATCTGGGGACGCCTGACCGATGCAATGGCCGAAGAGGATGGCGGCCAGGTGGCACTGAGCCGGTTCGTTCATCCACGCGTCGAGCCCGAGGTGGCCTTCCTGCTCGGCAAGCCGCTGCCCGCGGGCGCAAGCCTCGCACAGGCGCTCGATGCCGTGGTCGCGATCGCACCGGCGCTCGAGATCATCGACTCCCGCTTCGAGAACTTCCGCTTCTCGCTGGAGGACGTCATTGCCGACAACGCGTCGTCGTCGGGATACGTGATCGGTCCCTGGTGCGACCCGCGACAGGACTTCAGCAACCTGGGCCTCATCCTGTCGATCGACGGTGCGCCGCGCCAGGTCGGGAGCACCGCGGGGATTCTTGGCAATCCACTGCGCTCCCTCGTTGCCGCCGCGCGTCTGAGCGCAGGAGCGGACGAGCCGCTGGAGCCGGGGTGGCTGGTGATGGCCGGCGGCGCCACCGCTGCCGAAGCCCTCAAGCCCGGCCAGCATATTGCGCTCGAGATGCAAGGTCTCGGCCGCGTCGAATTCAACACCACCGAATGAGGCGAACATGCCATTGATCCAGGTCACCCTGATAGAGGGCCGCAGTGCAGAGGCGAAGACCGCCCTCATCCGCGGGCTCACCGATGCTGCTGTCGAAGCCACCGCAGCCCCGCGCGAATCCATTCGCGTGATCCTGCAGGAAGTGCCGGCCGCGCATTGGGGCGTCGGTGGCGTTCCCAAGGGCGTTGCCGCCAAGGAGGCACACCGTGGCTGATCGCAAGCTGAAGGCTGCCATCATCGGCAGCGGCAACATCGGCACGGATCTGATGATCAAGATCCTGCGCCACGGCCGCCACATCGAAATGGGTGCCATGGTCGGCATCGACGCCGCCTCCGATGGCCTGGCGCGTGCCGCGCGCCTGGGCGTGGCCACCACCCATGAGGGCGTGGAAGGCCTCTCGCGCCTGCCGGTGTTCGCGGACATCGACATCGTCTTCGACGCGACCTCGGCCGGTGCGCACGTCAGGAACGATGCCTTCCTGCGTGAACTCAAGTCGGAGATTCGCCTGGTGGACCTCACGCCCGCGGCGATCGGCCCGTACTGCGTTCCTGTGGTGAACGGCCAAGCGCACCTGGACGCGCCAAACGTCAACATGGTCACCTGCGGCGGCCAGGCCACCATTCCGATGGTGGCGGCCGTCTCGCGCGTGGCCAAGGTTCACTACGGCGAGATCGTCGCCAGCATTTCCAGCAAGAGCGCCGGCCCCGGCACACGAGCCAACATCGACGAGTTCACCGAGACCACGTCGAAGGCCATCGAGGTGGTAGGCGGCGCGGCCAGGGGCAAGGCCATCATCGTGATGAACCCGGCCGAGCCGCCGCTGATCATGCGCGACACGGTCTACACGCTCAGCGAGTTCGCCGACGAGGACCTGATCGCCGAGTCGGTCGAGCGCATGGCCGCCGACGTGCAGGCTTACGTGCCGGGGTACCGCCTCAAGCAGAAAGTGCAGTTCGACCGCATCGAGGCCGAGCACCCGATCCGCATCCCCGGCGTTGGCGTGCGCATGCACGGCCTGAAGACCTCCATCTTCCTGGAGGTGGAAGGCGCTGCGCACTACCTGCCGGCCTACGCGGGCAACCTCGACATCATGACCAGCGCTGCGCTGCGCACCGCCGAATCGATGGCGGAGCGGATGCTCGCCGCGGTGGTCGCCTGAAGGAGGCCGCAATGAGCCACGACGTTAGCAAGAAGATCTACATCTCCGACGTGACGCTGCGCGACGGCAGCCATGCCATTCGCCACCAGTACAGCGTGGAGCAGGCCAGGCAGATCGCCAAGGCGCTCGACGAGGCCAAGGTCGACTCCATCGAGGTCGCCCATGGCGACGGCCTGCAAGGCGGCAGTTTCAATTACGGCTTCGGCGCTCACACCGACCTCGAGTGGATCGAAGCGGTGGCCAGCGTGACCAAGCACGCCAAGATCGCAACGCTGCTGCTGCCGGGCATCGGCACCGTGCACGATCTCAAGGCGGCCTATGACGCGGGCGCGCGCATCGTTCGCGTGGCCACGCATTGCACCGAGGCCGACATCTCGAAGCAGCACATCGAGTACGCGCGCCACCTCGGCATGGAGGCCGTGGGCTTCCTGATGATGAGCCACATGACCACGCCGCAGGCGCTGGCGCAGCAGGCCAAGCTGATGGAGAGCTACGGGGCGACCTGCTGCTACGTGGTGGACTCCGGTGGCGCGCTGAGCATGAACGACGTGCGCGACCGGTTCCGCGCGTTCAAGGAGGTGCTGAAGCCCGAGACACAGACGGGCATGCACGCGCACCACAACCTGAGCCTGGGCGTGGCCAACAGCATCGTCGCGGTGGAAGAGGGCTGCGACCGCGTGGATGCCAGCCTGGCGGGCATGGGCGCCGGCGCGGGCAATGCGCCCCTGGAGGTGTTCATTGCCGCAGCCGCGCGCCTGGGGTGGAACCACGGCACGGACCTGTACAAGCTGATGGACGCGGCCGACGACATCGTGCGCCCGCTGCAGGACCGACCGGTGCGTGTGGACCGCGAGACCCTGGCGCTGGGCTATGCCGGCGTGTACTCGAGCTTCCTGCGGCATTCGGAAGTTGCCGCCAAGAAGTACGGCCTGAAGACCGTCGACATCCTGGTCGAACTGGGACGGCGTCGCATGGTGGGCGGTCAGGAAGACATGATCGTCGACGTGGCGCTCGACCTGCTGAAGGGTATGGAGCACGAGCGCATCCACCAGCAGCCCAGCATGAGTGAGGCTGGTTGAGGCTTCGACCGTTCGCGCATTGCCACAGCTGCTGGCAATTTTTCAAAGAAATAACAAGGAGACTTCCATGGATCGAATGAACCTTCGCCGATCGCTTCTCGCACTCGCACTCGCACTCGCACTCGCACTCGCACTCGCAGTGTCGATGGTCGCAGTGATACCCGAGGCGCAGGCGCAGTCCGCTGCCGCGAAGTGGCCGAGTCAGCCGGTGCGCTTCGTGGTCCCATTCCCGGCCGGTTCTGCGCCCGACGTGCTGATCCGCTTCGTCGGCGCCAAGCTCACCCAGAAGTGGGGCCAATCGGTGGTGGTCGACAACAAGCCGGGCGGCAGCGGGGTGATCGGCATGAACACACTCCTGACCGGGCCGACCGATGGCACCACCTTCGGCTTCGTCCAGGGCTCGGCCATCTCTGTCGCGCCCAGCACCATCAAGGGCGTGAGCTACGACTTCAACCGCGACTTCGTGCCGGTCACCCTGGCGGCCGTGGCGCCCTTCGTGCTCGCCGTTCCGGGCGACTCGCCCTACAAGACGCTCGGCGAGTTCATTGCTGCCGCAAAGGCCAAGCCACAGGGCATCGAGGTGGCCGACAACGGCCGCGGCACCGCGCCGCACCTTGCTTCGGCGCTGCTGGGCCTGCAGTCGGGCGCGCAGTTCCTTGAAGTGCACTACCCGGGTGGCGCCCAGGCCATGCAGGCCACGCTCGGTGGCCAGACCAAGATGATGGTCGAGACCTACAACGTTGTCGCAGGCAACGTTCAGGCCGGCAAGTTGCGGATTCTGGCGTCGCTGAGCGACCGCGTCGAACCCGGCCTCGAGCAGCTGCCCTTGGCCACTTCGACGGTGCCGGGCGCCGTGGCCTTCGGCTGGTTCGCGGTGATCGCGAAGAAGGGCGTGGATCCTGCCATCCTCGCCAAGCTCAACAAGGACATGGGCGAAGCGCTGCTGCTGCCCGATGTGGTCGCCAAGTCGCGCGAGCTGGGGACCTATCCGCGGCCCGGCACGCCCGACCAGCTTGCCAAGTACATCGAAGACGATCGCAGGACCTGGCAAGGCGTGCTCGACAAACTCAACATCAAGCCGGAATAGCAGCGTCGCGCCGGCTTGGCTGCAAGCTGCCTTGTTTCGGTGAGACTCGCCAAGCGCGAGGCTCCGAATCGCAATCCGCCAGAATCGGGTCTACGCGCGCTGCCCGAAACCTGGAGACACGTCGATGAACGAGATTGCCGCCGGTTCGCGCCATCTGCCCGGCTTCGATGCTGCGCGTTGGTCCGCGGTCGAATCTTCGCTGGTGGATGAGCCGTGGCAGGCGGCTCCTCACCAGGTTCACCGCTCGAGCGACGGCCGCACGTGGCGCGGCCTCTTCGTGTGGCACCAGATCGGACCCGCGGGAGACCTGTACGTCCCGCCGCTCAGCAGTCACAGCATCCTGCTGCGGCGCTCGACCCCGACAGCGCTGCTGCAGCGACACGGGTCGCAAGTCGGTACCGGCCCGTGGCGGCCTGGCGACGCGCTGCTGGTGCCGGCCGGACGGCCCAGCTTCTGGCGCAGCCCGGCGACACGAGACAACATCCACATCAACCTCGACCCCGCCTGGCTGCAGCGCGCGTCGGGTGGCCAGGTCCGGCTGCGAAGCTGCTTCGGCCGGCGCGACCCGGTGCTGGCCTCGTTCGCACAAACGCTGCTCGCCTCGCTGGACAGCAACACCTCGCTGCGGCCGATGTTCGCGGAACATATGGCGCTGGCCATTGCGGTGCACTTGCTCGAACACTATGCCGACCCGGGGCCCGCTTGCGGCCCGGCGCTCAGTCGGCGACAGTCGGACACGCTGGTCGACGCAGTTGCAGCGGGACTGGACGAGAGTTGGCCGTTGGCTCGACTGGCTGGCTTGGCGGGCCTGAGCCCCTTCCATTTCGCGCGAGCCTTCAAGGCCTCGTTCGGCGCCACGCCGCATGAGTACGTCTGCGCGCGGCGGATGGAAGCCGCTGCGCGGCTGATCCGCAGCACGCGCAAGCCCCTGGCCGAGATCGCCCAGGCCACGGGCTACCGCTCGGCCGCGCACTTCGCGCAGTCCTTCAAGCGACACTGGGGCGTGACGCCAACGGCCTACCGCCAAGGCGCCTGACGGAATCGCGGGCCGCCTGGGACTTACCCTCAAAACCGCAAGATTCCGACAAGGACGGCAAGAACCGGTCGACTCCCCGGTCTCCAATCGGCGGCGCGCCACAGAGCGCCAAGCCTCGACCGACTGGAAACCATGGAGACAACGATATGACCACCCGCCGCGGATTCACTTCGCAATTGGGCGCCCTGGCCGCGATGGGCGCCACCGGCTTGCCATTCGCTGCCCTGGCGCAGCAGCATCCTGACGTGGTGCGCCTGCTGGTCGGCTTTCCGCCCGGCGGAAGCACCGACAACGTGGCGCGCCGGCTGGCCGACAAGCTGCGCGACACCTACGCGCCCACGGTCGTCGTCGACAACAAGCCAGGCGCGGGCTCGCAGATCGCGGTGACTGCCCTCAAGGCCAGTCCACCGGACGGGGCGACCTTGCTGCTGTCGCCGCCGGCCCCGTTCTCGGTCTATCCGTTCACCTACAAGAAGCTGCCGTATGCGCCGGAGGACGTGCAGCCCGTGTCGCTGGTGTGCACCTTCTCCTTCGCCTTCGCGGTCGGTCCCGCGGTGCCGGCCGGCGTGAAGACGTTGAAGGATTTCCTGGCCTGGGCCAAGGCCGAACCGGCGAAGGCCACCTTCGGCTCGCCCGCCTCGGGCTCGACACCGCATCTGATCGGCAGCCTGCTCGCACACATGGCCGGCGTGGAGATGACCCACGTGGCCTATCGAGGCGACGCGCCCGGGCTGCAGGATCTGCTGGGCGGCCAGGTCGCGGCCTACTCGACCGTGCTGGGCAGCTTCCTGCCGCACCTGAAGTCGGACCGCCTGCGCGTACTGGCGGTCTCGGGCGCCACGCGCAACGCCTTCGTGCCCGAACTGCCCACCTATCGCGAGCAGGGCTATGCGATCGACCTGACCGAGTGGTTCGGCATCTTCGTGCCCGCCAGGACGCCCGCGCCCCAGGTGCAGCGTGCCGCCGGGCTTATCCAGGCGGCCGTTGCCCAGCCCGACTTTGCCCGCGGCCTGGCGGACTTCGGCATGACGGCCAAGTCGTCCACGCCGCAGGCGCTGGCCGAACGCCTGCGCGCCGAGACGGATGAATGGCGCGCCCACATCAAGCGCATCGGCTTCACGGCCGAGTCCTGAACATGCGCAAGTTGGACAACGAAGCCGCACTTGCGGCGGACGATGCCCCGCTGTGGGCGCCCTCGGCGGAGCGCCGGCGGCGAGCCCTGGTGACCCGGTTCGGTGATTGGCTGGCGCGCGAGCGTGGCCTCGTCTTCGACAGCTACGAGACACTCTGGCAATGGTCGGTCAGCGACGCCGAAGGCTTCTGGTCGGCCGTGCTGGCCTTCTTCGACCTGCCGCTGCGCACCCCCCCGATGCGCATGCTCGGCGCCGACACGATGCCGGGTGCCGAGTGGTTCCCGGGCGCGCGCCTGAACCTGGTCGATCAGGTCTTCCGCCATGCCGGTCTTGACTCGCCCGCCATCGTCTTCGAAAGCGAAGCGGCAGGCGCCGGATCGCTGAGCTGGGCCGATCTTCAGCGCCAGGTGGCCTCGATGGCGCAGGCGCTGCAGGAACTCGGCGTCGGTCCGGGCGACCGGGTCGTGGGCTACCTGCCCAACATCCCGCAGGCCGTGGTCGCCTTCCTCGCTGCCGCCAGCCTGGGGGCCGTCTGGTCACTGTGCGCGCCCGACATGGGCGCGGTCAGCGTCGTCGACCGCTTCCGCCAGATCGAGCCCAAGGTGCTCGTCGCGGTCGACGGCTACCGCCACGGCGGCAAGCCATTCAATCGGCGCGATGTGCTGGACGGCATCCTGGCGGGCCTGCCGACGGTGAGTGGCATCGTCTGGGTTCCGCACCTCGATCCCTCGGCCCCACTGCCGGCGGCGGCCGCGCAGCGCGCCGTCGTGAGCTGGCAGACGGCGGTGTCGCAGGACGCGGTGCCGGCACCGCTGCCCCTGGCCGCCGATCATCCGCTGTGGATCCTGTATTCCTCGGGCACGACCGGCTTGCCCAAGGCTATCGTGCACGGGCACGGCGGCGTGCTGGCCAACGGCATGGTCAACATGGTGCTGCACAACGACCTGCACCCCGGAGATCGCGTGCTGTGGGCGGTCAACACCTCGTGGATGGTCTGGAACGCGCACATCCTCGGCCTGCTGGGTGGCGCCACGCTGGTGCTGTATGACGGCGCGGTCACCGGCGCCGGCGTCGAACCGGACTGGACCCATCTGTGGAGGTTGGCAGGGCGCCTGGGGGTGAATGTCCTCGGGGTCGGCGCGGCGATCCACCACGCGTGCCTGAAGGCCGGCGTCGTGCCGCGCGAGGTCGCGGACCTGGGTGCGCTGCACACCGTGTGTTCGACCGGCTCGCCGCTTTCGCCCGAGGCCTACCGCTGGCTCTATGAAGCGGTGAAGGCCGACATCTGGCTCAACACGGTCAGCGGCGGCACGGACATCGCCGGCGGCTTTCTGGTCGGCCTGCCGACCTTGCCGGTCTATCTGGGCGAGATGCAGTGCCGCACGCTCGGCGCCAGCGTGCATGCCTGGAACGACGCGGGCCAGCCGGTGATGGATGAGGTGGGCGAGCTGGTCTGCACGCGGCCGTTGCCATCGATGCCTTTGCATTTCTGGGGCGACGCGGGCAACGAGCGCTACACCGAGAGCTACTTCGGCAGCTTCCAGGACGCGCAGGGCCGCGAGGTCTGGCGCCACGGCGACTGGCTCCGGCTGGTGCCCCGGCGCGACGCCGTCGGCGGCGTGATCTACGGGCGATCGGACGCCACCATCAACCGCCAGGGCGTGCGCATGGGCACGGCAGAGCTGTACCGCGTCGTGGAAGCTCTGGACGAGGTGCTCGACAGTCTGGTGGTCGACCTCGAGTACCTCGGCCGCGAGTCCTACATGGCCTTGTTCGTGCAGCTGCGCCCTGGCACAAGGCTCGACGAGGCGCTCGACCAGCGCATCCGCCAGGCGCTGCGCACAGGCCTGTCGGCGCGCCATGTTCCGAATGAGATCTTCGCCGTCGACGGCATTCCAAGGACCATCAGCGGCAAGAAGCTCGAGCTGCCGATCAAGAAGCTGCTGCTGGGTCATCCGCTGGATGCGGTGGTGAAGCGCGATGCCTTGGCACAGCCGCACCTGATCGACTGGTTCGTGGACTTTGCGAAGGCGCCGAGATTCCGATAGGCGCATCGCTTGACGCGGAGCGGTCAAGGCGTCGCGCCGCCGTCCGCCGCGAACTGCTGGACGATGAAATCGCGCAGCCATTTGTTCGCCGGGTCGCGGTGGTAGCGGTCGTGCCAGTACAGCGCGACCTCGAACTCGGGCAAGGACAGCGGGTGCGGGCATCGGCTGGCGCCGCGTAGAAAACCCCCAGATCGACCGCGAGGTCTCGCTCGTGCGACGCGCGGGCGTTTCGCTCTCCGGCGCAAGGCTTCGTCGTCGCGCCGCGGGCAGCGCAGCAACCAACATCGAACAAGCGGGCTCGACGCAAGGTGCGCTAGAACGCGTAGGCTTTCCAAGCGCGTAGCCACCGGGCTGCGCTTCGGATTCGTCGCTGCACCCGCGCAGTGGGTGCCTGCCATGGAGCGAACGATCAGGGCTTCCATCTGGAACACCCTCGGCGTGATGACGGCGATCGCCTGCGGCTGGCTCGACGATGGTACGGTCACCCGGCTGGAGGCAGAGAAACGCCACGATGCGAGGATTCGGCAATCCATGGCCAGCGAAGTGCTTGCCAGGCTCCGATGCGTTCGCCATCCGGCTTCCCATTTTCTCTGGCTTCTGCTGGCAGAAGAGGTTCGAGCCGACCAGATAGCGATGGCGCTCATGCGCGAGCACGTAGCGGTGTCGACTGCCGAACCGTTTGCGACGTCTGTCCACGTGCCCCATGCGATCCGCTTGTCACTCGGGTCTGTAGCTCTGGACACTCTCCAGGAAGCGCTGGAAAAAGTGAAGCAGGTGATTGGCACCTACTCGTACTGAGGCCGCCAGTACATGCTGGTCAACATCAGCACTCGGAAGATGCCGATCCGTCAACACGCGTGCCGCACGAAGGTCTGCCAGCCCATCACGCCAGCTCTATCACGGGGGTGACCGTGACCGATACAGTGTCACCACGCAAGCGCCCCCGAGGCCCAGATTGTGCTGCAAGGCAATACGAGCGCGGGGCACTTGACGCTGTTCTGCGCTGCCTCGCAGCTGATGGGTCAGCTCGAAGCATTGCGCCAGGCCGGTCGCACCCAGCGGATGGCCTTTGGACAACAGGCCGCCGGACGGATTCGTCACGACCCGGCCCCCGTAGCTGTTGTCGCCCGCGGCGATGAATGCCGCGGCCCCGCCCTCGGCACACAGACCCAGCGCTTCGTAGCTGATCAACTCGTTCTGTGCGAAACAGTCGTGCAGCTCGACCACGTCGAGGTCTTCGGGGCCGATGCCGGCCTGCTCGTAGACACTGCGCGCCGCTGCTCGGCTCATGCCGTAGCCGACGAGGTTCATCATGTCGTGGCTCTCGAGCGAGTCGGGCCGGTCGGTCGTCATCGCCTGCGCGGCGATGAACACATCGGTGCGCAAGCCGTGCGACTTCGCGTACTTCTCCGAGACCAGCACCGCAGCCGCCGCGCCGCAGGTCGGCGGACACGCCATCAGGCGCGTCAGCACGCCGGGCCACAGCATCGGTGCATCCATCACATCGTCGACCGACAACTCCTTGCGCAGCAGCGCGAGCGGGTTGCGCGCCGCGTGGCGGCTGGCCTTCGCGCGCACTTGGGCGAAGGCCTCGAGCGGCGTGCCGTACTTCTGCATGTGGGCGAGCCCCGCGCCGCCGAAATAGCGCAGCGCGAGCGGCAGCTCGGGCATGCCGACTAGCGCCTCGGCCTCGCGGTCGAAGTCCTCGAACGGGCTGGGCCTGTCGTTGAACACGGTGCCAAGCGCACCCGGGCTCATCTGCTCGAAGCCGAGCGCCAGCACGCACTCGGCCGCACCGCTCTCTATCGCCTGGCGCGCGAGGAACAGAGCGGTCGAGCCGGTCGAGCAGTTGTTGTTGACGTTGAAGATCGGGATGCCGGTCATGCCCAGTGCGTAGACCGCCTTCTGGCCGCTGGTCGAGTCGCCGTAGACGTAGCCGACGTAGGCCTGCTGCAGCGCCTCGAAGACGATGCCGGCGTCGGCCAGCGCGAGCCGGCCGGCCTTCGCGGCCATCACGTCGTACGGATCGCTGCCTCCCGGCTTCGCGAACGGAATCATCCCGACACCCGCGACGAACGCCTTGCTCATCGAGCCGCCTCGGTCAAGCGTTTGAGCATCTCGGTGCGGATGTCCTTCTTCAAAACCTTCCCGACCTTGGAGCGCGGCAGGTCGGGCCAGATGTCGACAAGCTTGGGCGCCTTGACGCTGCCGATGCGTGCCTTCACGAACGCGACGAGTTCGTCGGGCCGCACGCTGCGCCCGGCGTGCAGCTGCACGACCGCGACGACCTTCTCACCCCACTTGTCGTCAGGCAGGCCGATCACCGCGCTGTCCTGCACGTCAGGGTGCCGCATCAGCGCTTGCTCGACCTCGACCGAATAGACGTTGAAGCCGCCGGTGATGATCATGTCCTTCGCGCGGTCGACGATGTAGAGAAAGCCATCGTCGTCAATGCGGCCGATGTCGCCGGTGTGGTGCCAGCCGAAGCGCCCGGCTTCGGCGGTCGCGGCCGCGTCCTTGTAGTAGCCCATCATCACCAGCGAGCTGCGGATCACGATCTCGCCGGTCTCGCCGCGCGGCAGCAGCGCTCCTTCGCTGTTCATCGTCGCCACCTGCACCAGCGGCCCGGGCCGGCCGGCGGACGCCAGGCGTTGCTTGGCTACCGAACCGTTGGCGTTGAAGTGCTCGCGCGGCGCCATCATCGAGATCATCATCGGCGCCTCGGTCTGGCCGAAGAGCTGCGCCATCACAGGGCCGATCTTCGTCAGCGCGTCATCGAGTCGCGCGGGGGAAATCGGCGCAGCACCGTACCAGAAGCACTGCAGCGAATCGCGCTTCGTCTGCGCGAGCTGCGGATGTTCGAGCAGCATGTAGATCAGCGTCGGCGGCAGGAAGGTGTGGGTGATGCGGTGGCGCTCGATCAGCGCGAGAAACTCGCCGAGGTCAGGCTTGGGCATGATGATGACGCGCCCGCCGAGCGCCATCACCGGCAGGCAAAGCACGCCGGCCGCGTGCGTCAGCGGCGCGAGCGCCAGGTACGAGGGCCGGCCGTCGAACGGGTAGCCCATCAGCGTCAGCGCGCTCATGGTCTCGAGGTTGCGGCCCGACAGCATCACGCCTTTGGGTGCGCCGGTGGTGCCACCGGTTCCGGCGATCATCGCGAGGTCGTCGATGGGCGGGATGTCGATGGCCGCGTCGCTGACGCCTTGCAGCCATTGCGCCAGCGACGGCGCGAACGCGCAGGGCTGGTCGATGCAGACGAGCACGCGAAGCTTGGACAAGTCGACACGCATCTGCTCGACCATCGGCGCGTAGGCGCTGTGGAAGATCAGCGCCGCGCAATCGAAGGCATCGAGCACGAAACGGTTCTCGGCCGCCTCGTTGCGCGGGTTCACCGGGCACCACACGGCCGCCGCGCGCGAGATGCCGAAGACGCAGGCGAAGGCGGTCGCGTCGTTGCTCGACAGCACCGCGACCTTGTCGCCGGCGGCAATGCCGGAGCGCTGCAGGCCGTGCGCAACGCGGTGGCTGATGCGCTGCACGTTGCCGTACGACAGATCCGCCGTGCCCATCGTCAGGCACGGCGAGTCCTCGCCCAGCATCGCCCCTTTGTCGAGGTAGTCGATCAAACGCATTGCAACGTCAGGTGTGCACTGTCAGAACAGGCGCCTGCACCAGGCCGAAACTGCGCAAGGCCCCGAGCAGCTCGTGGTGACCGAAGGCCTGGCAGCCCGACGCGAAGCCCACGCGCTTCGGCACTTGCTGCAGCAGCGAGGCCGCCGCGAAGGCCTGCAGCATGCCGGTCTGCTTGTAGTTGCAGTTGCCGAAGATGACACAGTGCGCGCGCGCCAGCGGGCCCGAGGCATGCACCGAGTCGACGGACTTGTTGATGCGCGGGTTCTCGCGCGGCGGCATCGTGTTCATCACACCGGCGGCCGTCTTCGCCAACGCGGCGTAGCGATCGTCGGCGTTCATGTCTTCGGTGGCCTTCAACGCGGCGGCCACGATCTGCGGCACGCCCAGCATCAGCGGCTTGTTGAACACGCCGCCCAGCACCTTGACGTTGGACACGCGCGGGTCTTTCTTGAACCACACCGGGTGCGAGGTCCCGCCCCAGGGCAGCGCGAGTGCGGCCTCGTGCTGGCCCGGGATCGTCAGGCTGTACAGGCCTGCATCGCCTTGATGCTCGACGTACTGGTTCTGCTCGAGGTAGTAGGCCTTGGCCATCGCCGCATTGACAAGGATCGTCTGCGTCGACGCGATCGTCGGGCTGCCGCCCCAGAAAACCGCGATGTCCAGCGTGTCCAGGCCCGGCGTCTCGAGACACAGCTGCGCGGCGATCTCGCCGGTGGTGTACATCTGCGCCAGGCCCGGCGACAGCAGCAGGCCGGCGGCAGCAAACCTCGCGCCGTACTCCTGGTCCAGCGTGATCAGCCAGTCCTGCTCGCCGGTCGTGTCGGTGTAGTGGCACTTGGCGGCCAGACAGGCCTCGACGACCTCGGGGCCGAACTTGGCGAACGGGCCCACGGTGTTCAGCACGACCGAGGCCCCCTTGAACAGCTGGGTCAGCGCCTCGACGGTGTGGATCACCTCGACCACTTCGTAGCTCGCGGTCTCGATGCCGGCGACGTTGGACTTCATCGCGGCCTGGATCTTGTCGGCACTGCGACCGGCGGCGATGAACGGAATGCCGTACTCGCGCAGGTACTCGCACACAAGCCGTCCGGTGTAGCCGGAGGCGCCGTAGACCACGACGGGTTTCTTGGGCTTGCTCATGATTGTCTCGCTCCTGGTTGGTTGGTCTTACATGCCCATGCCGCCGTCGACCGGCAGGCCCGCGCCGGTGATGAAGCGCGACGCGTCGGAGCACAGGAACACCACCGCATCGGCCATGTCGGCGACCTCGCCGAGGCGGCCTGCCGGCGTCTGCTCGATGATCGAGCCCACCGCCGCTTCGGGGGATGCGAACAGGCCCGCGGCGACCACGTCAGCGGCCAGCTTCATGCCCATCTCGGTTGGCACCAGGCCCGGATAGATGCAGTTCACGCGCACGCCGTAGCCGAGCTTGCCGGACTCCATCGCGGCCACGCGCGTGAGCCGGTCCACGGCCGCCTTGGTGGCCGAGTAGCCGGCGATCGCCGGGAACGCGATCGTCGCCGCGACCGACGAGATGTTGACGACCGCACCGCCTTGGCCCGCCGTGCCGCCAGGCCGCATTGCGCGGAACGCATGCTTCAGGCCGAGGGCGGTGCCGACGATGTTCACGTCGAGCATGCGGCGCAGGTCGGCGGGGTCTATTTCGGTCACCAGCGCAGTGACCTCGATGCCGGCGTTGTTGATCAGGATGTCGAAGCCGCCGAGCGTGTCAACGGTGGCCTTCACCGCGGCGAGCCAATCGTCTTCCTTCGTCACGTCGAGCTGCACGAAGCCGGCTTTTGCGCCGCTGGCTGACAGCTTGCCCGCCGCATCTCGGCCGAGCGACGCGAGCACGTCGCCGATCATCACCGACGCGCCTGCGGCTGCGAGCGCCTGCGCCATGCCTTCGCCGAGGCCGCGCGCGCCACCGGTGACCAGGGCCTTTCGGCCGCTCAGGTCGAACTTGTTCATGGATGTCTCCTGTTTGATTTGGACAGTCGTCAAGGAAATGGAAATTGATCCTAGGAGTCGTCTTGACAACTGTCAAGCGGGTTTTGGACAAGTGTCAAGACGCGCGGATTGCGACACTGGTGCGACGCGCGAAGTGCTCCTTACAATCGCCGCATGGCCACCGTTCCCCAGCCCCGCGACCACAAGTTCGCCGAGCGCCGCGCCGAGCTCGGCGAAGCCGCGCTGCAGACGCTCGCCGAACTCGGCTATGCCCGTACCAGCCTGCGCGAGATCGCGCAGAACTCCGAGTTCTCGCACGGCGTGCTGCACTACTACTTCACAGACAAGCTCGACCTGATCCTGTGCAGCGTGCGCCAGTACAAGGCGCGCTGCGTGAAGCGCTATGACGAAGTCACGGCCACGGCGACGACCTACGACGAACTGCTCGACGGCTTCGTCGCTGCGCTGGGTGACACGCTGCGCAAGGAAGCGCCGATGCACCGCCTCTGGTACGACCTGCGCGCGCAGTCGCTGTTCGAGGAAGCGTTCCGCGCCGACGTGGCCGAGATCGACAAGAGCCTGGAGAAGATGATCTGGCGCGTGATGTCACGCTTTGCCGAGATCACCGGCGAACCGGTGCGGGTGCCGAGCAGCGTGGCCTATGCGTTGTTCGACGGGTTGTTCCAGCAGAGCCTGTTGAAATACCTGTCGGGGGACAAGAAGGCGGTGGCGGCGATGCAGGCGAACGTTCGGCTGGTCGTGTCTCGGCTTGTCGGCGTCGAGCTTCCGGTTAAGCCGCGCCGGAGTGCACTGGCGCGTAAGCGCCTGAACACAGCGTGAAGCACGAAGTCATCTCGCATGCCCCCCCCCGCTCGAGGCTGTTGGTATTCGCGGCAGCTGCCGCGTCGGGATGTCAGCGCTGGGCAAAGCAGCTCAAGATCACGTACCCGAAGAAAAGCCACGTCAACAAGCAGTCGGACTTCGAGGACTTGAAAGAAGGTCAGGTTGTTGAGGTTGCAAAGAGCGCTCAGATCTTTAGTGTCCGCCGCCAAGACATTGATCAAGAAGATCGATAAGCGGAACACTGCCGCGCATCCGTCTTCGACAATCGTCATGCCTGTGACGGCAGACGAGGTCATTGCTGGCCTCGTACAAAACATCATTCTTAAGCCTACGCTTTAGCCTTGGCTCTGGACTTGCACGGGTAGATGATCGTCAATGACCGCTGCCAGTCTGAAGACAGCTATGCAGCGAAGCGGACTGTCTGCCTGGAGCGTTCAAGGCCTTGGCGGCTGATAGTCGGGCCCAACCAGATTCTCGCGTGACCGGGCGCATGCGCTACCTCTATCATCACAATTGTCGATTGCCGAGCTCTCAAAACTGCCCAATACTTGATCAATCCGATTAAGGATGGCCACTTTGCACGACCTTCGCTCTTTGCGCCGCTCGTGGCGGCCAGCAACGCTATGAATACGCCCACCGCGGCGAGCCGGCTGCGCCAGTTCGACGACTTGCCCGGCCCACACGGTGTGCCGGTGTTCGGCAACCTGCTTCAGATCGACTCCACTCGGCTGCACCTGCAACTTGAGCAGTGGTGCGAGGAGCACGGGCCGATCTTCAAACTGCGCCTGGGCCCTCGCCGCGCGGTGGTGGTGGGAGACCATGAACTGATCGCCACAGCCCTGCGTGACCGCCCCGACGGCTTTCGCCGTACCACCAAGCTCGAACAGGTTTGGACGGAACTCGGTCTTATGGGTGGTGTGTTTGGTGCCAACGGCGACACTTGGCGGCGCCAGCGACGCATGGTGATGGCCGCCTTCGATCCCGGTCACGTGAAGCGCTATCACCCCGCACTGCAGCGCGTTGGACTGCGCCTGGCCCAACGCTGGCAGCAGGCCGCGCGTCATGGCACCACCATTGATCTGCAGGCCGATCTGATGCGCTTCACAGTGGACGCGATTGCCGGTTTGGCGTTCGGCGCCGAGGTCAACACGCTGCAAAGCGACGAAGATGTGATTCAGAAACACCTGAACCGCATCTTTCCGGCCGTGTTCAAGCGCATCTTCGCGCCACTTCCGCTGTGGCGCTGGTTCCCGTCGGTCGAAGATCGCGCTCTGGTGCGCAGCGTGGCCGAGGTGAATGCGGCGGTCGACGGCTTCATTGCGCAAGGGCGCAGGCGACTACAGGCGAACCCGGCCCTGCGCGAGCACCCATCCAACCTGCTGGAGGCCATGCTGGTTGCCGCTGACGAACCCGACAGTGGGATGGACGACAAGCAAGTGGCAGGCAACGTGCTCACCATGCTACTGGCCGGAGAAGACACCACCGCAAACACGCTGGCTTGGATGATCCACTTGCTATGGCAAAACCCGCAGGCTCTGGCCGAGGCCACCGCCGAGGTGCGCCGCGTGTGCGCCGATGGCGAGCCGCCCACCGTCGACCAGATTGGTCAACTGGACTATGTGGAAGCCTGCGCCCACGAAACCATGCGCCTGAAGCCCGTGGCTCCGCAGAACGCCATGCAAGCCCTGCGCGACACCACGCTGGGTGACGTGCACATCCCGGCCGGCATGGTGGTGATCGCGGTCATGCGGCGCGACGCGGTGAGTGAATCCCACATTCGCGATGCCGGCCGCTTCAACCCCGAACGCTGGTTGGCCGACGGCCAACCCGGGCAGAACGCCAGCGCCGCCAAGCGTATCTCCATGCCCTTCGGTGCTGGCCCGCGCATCTGCCCCGGGCGCTACCTGGCCTTGGTTGAAATGAAGATGGCGATGGCGGTTCTGCTGAGTCGCTTCGACATCCAAAACGTGAGCACGGCCGACGGCAAGGAGCCGCGCGAACTGCTGCAGCTGGCCATGGCGCCGGTGGGATTGAAGATGAATGTGCGCGAGCACGGCATTAACGCTGAGGCCTGAAAAATCGCGCTCGCCTCCTCGTCAGGGCGTTGGCCAGTCGGCAGCGCGGCGTTACCTTGGCGATGCGTAGGCATCGTGTGCGTCGGCCCCGCGCAGTCTCGGCGGTGGTCGCTGCAAAAGCGGAAGCTGACCTTCGAGCCTGGACCGCGAACTCGAACTGTCGGCCCACTTGCGGACCTTCATCTCGCTGACTCGAATGTCCCCTTGCGATGCAGGCGGTCATTCGATAGTTCCAGCTTCAGTTCAGACTCCGGCCTAACGGCCGACCGTCATCCGCGCAAACGCATCGAATCCGAAAACCTGTCCGTCGGTTGCACAGGAAACCATCCAAGGTGCGGGCGTGTGAGCGCCCTCGCCTCCAATGCTCCGGGTTCGACCGCAAGAGCACGGCACGAGAGGGTGCTTCCGAGCTTTATGCGGCCCTTTGTCGGCCACCCCATGGAGACGCAAGTCGGTGTCGTCGATGCGCGGGACCAACGGGCCGCGGCCCGCTCGGACCTCCCGGGGCGGCGTTCGCACGTTGCACAAACCAACGTGGCGCGCCGCACGTATTTTGAACCGCGACTGTTCAGCGCAGCGTGGCCTCGCCGCGCGTGGCACACGGCTTGCATGCCGCTCCCTCGGATAACATTCACGCTAACAGGCCGCCGCCTCCATGGGCTTCCATCTTGGACGGCTTCCCTGAACAAGGTCTTTGGATTTGGGCACCGAGAACGCTTTCGCCGAACTGGGATTGGCACCTGACGCGACCGAGCGCGAGGTGAAGGCGGCATGGCGCCGGCTCGCCTCGCAATGGCATCCGGACCGCAATGACAGCGCCGGTGCTGTTGCCAAGATGCAGCGCATCAACCAGGCATTCGAAGAGATCCGCCGCGCCGGATTCGGTGCCCGGGCGAACGCCGACGTCGACACGCCCGGCGCGCCGGACAACAACACCCCCGACGGATTCGACGCCGACCAAGCTACGACGGCATCCCGCGCGGCCGGCACGGAACGGCAGCGCCGGCCCCTGCACCGCAAGGTCAGGATGACTCTGGAGGAAGCGGCCGTCGGTTGCATCAAGGTGCTGCGGGGCAAGGTCACCGACATCTGCGCCACCTGCGCGGGCGCCGGGCACCAGGTGATGGGCGGGAATTGCGCTCGGTGCGGGGGGTCGGGCGCGATCCCGAAGCGCTCCTTTTTCGGTTGGCCCGCCGGTGTGACCGAGTGCGAGGCTTGCTTGGGCGGCGGCATCGCGAGGCAGCCGTGCGCGGCGTGCGGCGGGGTCGGCAAGAAGGCGCCGCGCGGCTACAAGATGAACGTGCGCATTCCGCACGGCGTGCGCGATGGCGATCTGCTCCATGTCGACGGACGGCGCGTGCGAGCCGAAGGCCCTCCCGCCGACGTCGAGATTCGCGTCGAGGTGTCGGAGCACGCGTTCTTCAAGCTCGACGACGACGGCACCATTCGATGCGAGATGCCAGTCGATGGATTCGCGTGGATCGCCAATCGGCAGGTCAAGGTGCCGACCGTCACCGGCTTCCAAGCGCTGCAGCTGAGCCGCGACCGGCTGTCTTACCGCTTGAAGGGCCAGGGCTTCCCGGTGCAGTGCCGCGGCACGCGTGGCGACCAGCTGGTCACGCTGGCGCCGATATTTCCGCAGCTCAGCACCGATCAGCAGATCCTGCTCGACCAGCTCTCGGCCACCAGCTCGGGCGCTGGCGGAGAAGCATTGGACGACCGCCTTCGCGCATGGAATCGGGGGCTACGCGCCTGGGAACGAGGCCTGTAGACGGCGGTAGCTGAGCCGGCAATGGACCGCGGACCGTGCCCCCCGGGCGCGCGGGCTAGTGAGGGAACGAAATGACATTGCACCGTTTTCTCAAGACACTCGCAATAGCCCAGGCGCCTCATCGTCCATTGAAGATCTTGAACCGCAGACCTCTCTCGTCGACATTGCAGACCTTCAGACTGACAGCTCGAAAGGCGGCAACGGGTCTGGTGCCGCGGCACAGTCTTCCCCACCGTTAGGGCCGGACTCGCAGCCAGAAGCGGACGGTCGCCGCCGCCACCTGAATCCGCGTCGCCGCGCGCAACAATGAGTGTAGAAATGGATTTGACGCAGGTTTCCTTCACCGGCCCCAACCTTGATACTCAGTCGCCGGTGCTCGAGCGCCTACCGACGGAGTTTGCCGAATATGGCGGACTGCACGTGCGAGGCATCTGCTCAATATGGGCTTCGCACCTGCTGTCCTTCAAGAACTTGGGCATATCATCGAAGTCAGAAGCAGATCCCCCATGGCGCAGCCGACCAACAACCAGAGCATCACCCCGGAGGTACGACCGGTCACCGAAGAACTGGACCGCTTCGCGAGCCGTCCCGACGTGTTGTGCGTCCTGCGGCAGGCGGCCGCCGATGCCCGCGAGAAATTGCAGCAGAACCCGAACATTGCCGAAGCCTTTGCAGCATTGGATCTCTCGTGTCTTGGGTGCCCAGTGCCCGCGGCGATTGGTAGCGTCAGAGTCGTGGTGAATCGCGGCGCCGGCGGCGCAAGCATCGAGCGGCATGTGAATAGCACGCAGTATCTGTTTGCCCTGGATGGCGCCATGGAAACGCACGTCCAGACAACGGACGGCTGGCGCGTGGATCGTTATGGGCAAGGCAACCCAGCCGTACTGGAAAATCGATGGCACGTCGTTCCGCCCGGGGTTTGGCACAAATCCACCGCCCCCGGAGCGCGGAACTGGGGTGTCGTGGCTTTCCATTCCGCACGCAACGTGAGCGACGAGTATCAGTGAAGGCTCAGCCTTGCCCCGCCCTCCCAAGCAACTCGCGCGCCTCGATCAAGTCAGCCGCATCGAAGCCTTCGGTAAACCATTCATACACGGAGGCAAGTTCGAGCAAGGCCTGCGCGTGCCCGCCATGGAGACGCGCCAACCGGACCATGCTGACGCATGTGCGCAATTCAAGAGACTTGGCGCTTTGCTTCCTGGCGATGGAAAGAGCGCGCTCGAAGCAGGTCTGCGCCTCGGCGGCATTTTCCGTGGAGAGGGCAAGAAGCAATTCTCCCTTGACGCGAAAGAGCTCAGCCTCCCACCAATACGTACCCATCTCGCTGGCGAGGCCCAGCGCCTTGGTGACCGATTCCAGTCCCTCGGCGATTTGTCCGGCACGCGAGAGCGCCTGAACCTGCAACAGCAGGAATAGCGGCTGCCAGACCTTGGCACCGGTAGCCTTGTACGCTAACAGCGCCTGCTCGATGTGGGTGAATCCGCTTTCGGTATTGCCTAGCTCGGCCTCGGCCCATCCTTGGACGATCAGGCCGTGGACGAGCCAGCTCGGGAAACCCTGCTCGGTGGCGAATTCGGTCGTCGCTTCGGCCGCTTGCAGAGCCAGCGACGCTTCGCCGCGGAATTGATGGACCCATGCCAATGAAGCCATCGCGTACGCGAGGCTGAACGGGTGCCGAGGCGTTGCCGCATGCGCCGCCCGCTGCGCTTGCGCAACGCCCGCAACCGCCTGATCCGGGTATCCCAACAGCCACAGCGCCAGCGCCCCGAAGGCAAGACAGGAGATCCTCGGATCCCGGCCCAGGCTGTCGCGCAGTGCGTGATCGTGCACGTCCTCGTAGCGCTGAACCGCCAGCTCCATATGCGACCTGCAATCGATCAGGTCGCCGACCCGAAGCAACGTGAGTCCGAGCAATTCGTGGCCGCCCACAAACAGCTCGGTTTCCAGCCTGCGCTCGGCCAAGCCCAGAAGTTGCTCGCCGATATCGCGCGCCAACCGCAGTTCACCCCGATTGATGTACAGCAACCCCAATCCTGAAAGCACCCGAACGAGGTCGGCGCTATCGGTGGTGTCCTGGCATAGTTCGCGGGCCCGCTCGTAGGCTTGGGCGACCTCCGGCACCGCGAAGCCGCGCGTCGCCATCCATGCGGACCCGAGCATCGATTGAATCTGCAACTCGCGCGAGCCACGCCCCGCCGGATCGGCAAGTCCCGGCAGCATGGTCAGCGACGAACTGAGATGATCGATTGCCGTAGCGTAGGCGGAGCGTTGCATCGCTTGCGATCCGGCGCGCATCAGGAAATCGACCGCCTTCGGCACGTTGTCGCTGCAAGCATAGTGATGGGCAAGCTCGCTGCAGTGATCGTCCAGGTGATCGCTGAAATGCGCTTCCATCGCTTGCGCCGCACGCGAATGCAAGATGCGCCTGGTGTCAGCCAGCAGCTCGCCGTAGGCTGCCTCCCGGGTGAGTGCGTGCTTGAACACGTATTCCACATCGGGGAACACCGTTCGCTCGAAGATGAATTCGGCACTCTGCAGGCGGTCGAGCATATCCTGGAGCTGCGTTTCGGAACTCAGCGCCACACGCTCGATGAGACGCAGCGGGGACGCATTGCCGAGCACCGCAAGCATCTGTAGAAACGCCTTGTGCTCGGGCTCCAAGCGGTCGATGCGGGCCGCCAACACGCCCTGCACCGTTGCGGGCATCTCGATCGTCGCCAATGCGCGGGTGAGCACGATCTCTTCACCGCGTCGCATCAGAACACCATGATCGAACAGGGTCTGAACGTACTCCTCCATGAAGAATGGATTTCCCTGCGTCTTCTCGACAATGAGCGATTTCAGCTCGGCGAGCGCGGGAGCTATTCCGAGCAAGGCGATCAGCAACGCTTCGGCATCCTCACGCCCGAACGCTTTCAAACGCAATTGGCTGTGCGACGTGGCAGCGTCCCAGCTGGGTTGGTACTCGGGACGATAGTTGACGAGCAGCAGGATGCGCGCACCTTCCACGGCGCGGCCGAACATCGTCAGGAAGCTCTGACTCTCGGCGTCCAGCCAGTGCAAGTCCTCCATCACCATCAAGACCGGCTGGTTGACGGCTTCGCGCAGCACCAGTCGCTGAATTGCGTCGAACGTTCGGCGGCGCCGAATCTGCGGGTCCATCTTGTCGATCGGCGCGGCAGGATCCCTGACGCCCAACAGGGTCAACAAGAAGGGGATCGTGTCATCGAGGCTGCGATCGAGCCCCAGCACGCGGCCGGTCACCTTCTCCAGCTTACGGCGGTCGTCGTCGCCCGGCGCAATCTGCAGATAGCTCTTCAGCATGTCAATCAACGGCAGGTAGGGAAACGCCTTGCCGTAGGAGTCCGAACTGCATTCCAAGATCAGGCAGCCCTCTTTCGCCAGCAGCTTGAACTCGTGACACAGGCGCGACTTGCCCACGCCCGCCTCGCCGATGACCGCGATGATTTGTCCTTCGCCCGCCTTGGCCAACTGCAGCATCGCCTGCATCCGTTCGAGCTCGTGCTGGCGACCGACGAACCGTGCCAAACCGTGGCTGGCGGACACTTCGAGGCGGGTACGCAATGGACCGATGCCCGTGACCTCGAAGAGGTTGACGTTCGCACTGACGCCTTTCAACGGGACGCTGCCCAGGCTGCGAAACTCGAAGTAGCCCTCCGTCAGGCGATGGGTGGATTCGCTGACGACCACTGCGCCGGGTGCCGCGACGTGCTCAATGCGAGCCGCCAGTCCCGTCGAGTGCCCGATCGGAACATAGTCCGCACGCTGGTCGTCGGTCGGGATCGAACGCACGACCACTTCACCGGTATGGATCCCCACCCTGATCTGCATGGCGGGCAGCCCGTATTCCCGCAGCAGCCGGGCGCCGTACCCTTTCATCTGCTCCTGCATGCTGAGCGCCGCATAGAGAGCCCGGCGGGCGTGATCCTCGCGCGCGATCGGAGCGCCGAAGAAGGCGAAGATGCCGTCACCCAGCGCCTGGGCAACATAGCCTTCGTAGCGGTACACGGCAGTCATCATCAAGCGCAGTGCCGGATCGATCACCTGCCGCGCGAGTTCCGGGTCCATGCCGTCGAGCAGCGCCATCGAGCCCTTGATGTCCGCGAACAGCGCGGTGATGATCTTGCGCTCGCCGACGTGCTGCGTGAGATGTACTGCGTGGCCCAGCCGGAACCGCTCGGCCAGATACGCGGGAACGTACGGATCCGCCGCGACAGCCTCGGTCGACACGCCAGGACGCGCAGACGGCGAAGGTTCAAACGTCGTTGCCGCAACGACCGCCGGTTGCGGAGTCAGCTGCGTTCCGCACTTACGACAGAACCTGCTGGCTGCCGCATTCGCGGCATGACAGCCGCTGCAAATCAGCTCGAGCTTGGCACCGCAATCCTGACAAAAGTTGGCATCGGCCAGATTTTCACATTGGCAGCGGGGACATTGCATTCGCGGCTCCCAGTGATCTGGTGGCGCAAGAAGCCGAGAAACGACAATGCAGTACTGTCACACAGGACGATCGTAAGCGGGCAGGCCAA
This sequence comes from Variovorax sp. LjRoot290, assembly GCF_964253985.1. Classification (NCBI taxonomy): domain Bacteria; kingdom Pseudomonadati; phylum Pseudomonadota; class Betaproteobacteria; order Burkholderiales; family Comamonadaceae; genus Variovorax; species Variovorax sp. LjRoot290. The sequence continues at coordinate 1,014,800 of NZ_CAXURW020000002.1, forward strand.
AGCACTCTTGCAGGACGGTTTCCGTGGAACGCAATGCACCGTCCACCCAAGCTTGTTCATCCGAATACGCTTCACCGCAAATGTAGACCTTGCCCTTGATCGGGTTCTGCAGCCGCGCTGCGATGGCCTTGTCGTCCGCGCCGATCACCCACGAGTGATCGCCGTCCCCGAACTCCGGCGAGCCCCAACGCACATAGGTCGACAACAGCGGATCCGGCAAGGCGTTGTCGCCGAAGAACTCGGCAAGCTGCCGCATCGCCTGCTCGACCACGAACGTACCGGCCGGCGTCGTGTGCTTGGGTTGCGTCAACCCATCGGTAGGCGCGAAGGGCTTGCCCAACTTCTGCAACTCCTCCCAATATGTGGTGCGATCGAAATCGCAGTAGATCGTCATCGACGCCGGCCCTTTGTCGTCATTGGCCGCAATGGGCCAATAGCAGTAGAACTGGGCCATCGGCAGATCGGTGAAAGAACCGCCTGCGGCAATCTTGTAGCGGTCGAACCACCACCGCTCCTTGAAGTACAGGTTGATCTTCGTGAGCGGCATGGTGGTGACGCTCCGGATGTCAGCCATGAGCTGACCGTTGTCGCGCAGGGCCGGACATTGCGAGGAGAGGAGCTCGAGCGGACGGCTGGGCAGCGCGAGGACGAGTTGCGGACAGAGAAAGCGCGTCGTCCAGCCGTTGTCAGTATGGGCTCGCACGTTGAGCAGATTCTTGTCAGTGACGTCGAAGTCGAAGGCATCGACGTAATGTCCCAGGAGGATCCTTCCTCCCATTTCCTTGATCTGCTGCGCAAGCGTGTCCGACAGCGTTTCGTAGCCGGGCCGTAACGTTAGATAGTTGGGCAACTTGTCGAAGTCACCCATGGTCTGGAAGCCGACGCCAGCGTTGACCTTTTGGTCATAGAACGCGAGGAACCCCATCGAGTCCTCGATCATCTGCAGGCATTCCTGAGAAAGACCGAAGTCGACGAGCAATGCCCAAAAGCCCCATTTGTAAAGGGGCAAGCCGCGATAGCTGAATTCGAGGCGAACCTTCTGCCAGTCCTCGGGGGTTTGCGGATACCACTTCTTCGGATCGACACCATTCTGTGTCAGCACCGTGTCGAAAATCTCTTGAAGAATCTTGTTCGGCTGGCGCTGTTTCTCCTGGTCACGCAGGAAGTAGCGGGTGCTCCAGAGGTCGGGATCGGTCGCCATGGCGCCAAAGGTGAAGCGGCGACCACGCAGGTAGTAGATGTTGTTGTCGTCCCCCATGTTGAACGGCATGATGTCCTTGTCGAGCGCCAGCGTCTTGAGCAGCCACATCAAGTTCTTCATGCTATCGACAAAGCGCATGCCGCCTTCTTCGTTCTTGACCAAGGTGCCGTCGATGACGACGAGATCGGTATCCAACCGTCCGCCGGGGCGATCGAGCATTTCCAGGATGACGATCTTCGTCGTAGGCTTGTGCCTGAGCATCCGCCAAGCGAAGTACAGACCGGCCATGCCGGCGCCAACGACGACAATGTCTGGCTGAATTGCCTCTGCCGTATTCGATTCCGTCATCTGTGCCTCCCGGACCGGTTTGCCGTAGTGAGGTATGCGTGACGCAGATCGTACGGCCAGGGCGACTAAAACGCGGACTTTCGCACTCTTGTGGAACCAGATGTTACGAAATCGTACTTACATTTGGCCGCTACGCGATTGTTCAGCGATGGCAATGGCTCCGGCAGCAAGTACCGTCAGCGACGCCGGCCGCAGGAGCTAGGTTTCGATGAGCACTCGATCAGCGCCGCGCCCAGCAGGATGAAGCCGGTGCGCGCCACCAGCGCGATCACGATGCCGATCAGCAGCGCCTTCTGTTGCTCCTCGCGCGGCACCTTGAAGCTGGACATGATCACCAGGAAGACGAACACGTTGTCGACCGACAGCGCCTTCTCCGTCAGGTAGCCGGCGAAATACTGGGTGCCGGGCTCGGTGCCGCCGAGCACCCACACCATGACACCGAACAGGACGGCCGCGCCGATGTAGGCGGCCGACCGGCGGGCGGCTTCGGCGTGCGTGGGCACGTGCGCCGTGCGGATGTGGAAGAAGTAGTCGAACAGCAGCAGGGCGACGATCAGGGCGATCGTCACTTCCCAGACCAGCGGGCCGTGAGTCATGTCGCACTCCTCGAGGAGCCTGAATCCGATGAAAGACACCGCGGGCTGACCATGCCCGCGGCCCGGCCGGGCCGCTACCGCTCGGCGCCGCCCGGCGCTAGTATTGCCGCATGCAACGCTTGCTCATTGCGCTGGGCGTGCTCCTCGTCGTCGCGGGCCTTGCCTGGCCCTGGCTGTCGCGGCTGCCGTGGGGGCGCCTGCCGGGGGATTTCTCGATCGAGCGTGAAAGCTTCAGCTTCCATTTTCCGCTGATGACCTCGCTGATCGTGTCGATCGTCCTGAGCCTCGTCGTCTGGTGGTGGTGGCGCAAGTAGGCTTCGATCCCTCAAGGCGGGATCTCCTCCCTGAAGATCACCTGGCTGCGCGTGCTCTCCACGCCAGCCAGCGCCTCGCGGCGCGGTTGGCAAATCACTGCTGTATTCCCGAGGTGGCCAGATCGGCCTGGACCATGGCACCACTTCTCCACAACATCGGGTTAGCAATGTCCGAGACGCAGTGCGATATCGGTCCTTTCTCTGCAGCCCTCGATTGGCGGCGCTCGGGCCATCAACGACCTTCGCGGGTGACCGTTCCCGAGAAGTCGAGTTGTTGCCTCTGACATCCTGCTCATCGCGCACTAGCGCCAGCGCCACGCGGCAGCGCTTTTCAGCTCCGCGCGCATGCGAGTGGGCGCCATGAGTCGCGAACAATTGACGATTGCTGACGCTGGACCACCTACGAATGGCCAAGGCCTGGCTCGACCGGGATGCGCGGCTAGCAGAAGCGATGCACCGCTCCAACCTGAAGAAGACAGTCGAAAACTGCGAGCAGAACTTCGTCAAGTGAGGCGTTGGTGAGATGCCTCGAGTGCATGCCGTAGGCTAGCCATCAAACATGGTCTATGCCGCTCCACGCCGGTGCGTTGGCGCAGAGCTTGCGCAGCAACTGCTGCAACTGCTGACGCTCTTCGGTCGTCAGGCATTCCATCATTGCCTTCTCGCGTTCAACCAGCCCAGGCATGAATCGGTTGTGCATCTTGCGGCCGGACGCCGTGATGAATATGACCTGCCTGCGCTGATCGATCTCGTCAAGCTCCCGTCGGATCAACCCCTTCTTCTCCAGCGCGGTCACGGCGCGGCTGATGTTGTTCTTCAGGTGTCCGGAAAAGTCGCAGATGTCTGAAGCGGAAATGCCGTCTCTGAAGTACAGGAAGATCAAGGAAAGAATCTCCGGCCTCGTCAACCCGTACTTTGCTTCGATGGACCGGAACGACGGTTCGCGGTACGAATTGATCATGTACCCGAGCTTGTAGGCGTACGGAATCGCAACGCCTTCCAGGATGTCGCTCAGGGGTCGAGAGGTCGTCATCGTCTTGTGTGTTTCAAACAATGCGTGGGGAATCTGCCGGAGGTACTAGTTTCGATGCTACCAACCGCCGCTCTCGGCCGCGAACTCAGCAAAGCGGGAAAACACCGACTTTTACTTGGTTCCATATGGAACTACAATGGGTCTCGGATTCTTCACGAGAACTTGCATGTCCCGGAGCCTGTGTGATGCGTCGACGTCGTCCGTGCGAACGGCCCGATCATGCTTTTTCCTGGGCACCGCTTCGCACCCCGTGTATGTGGATCATCTGCCCCCGGCATGCGTCGGCCGCCATCTCCTGCCGGTCGTGATGATTCATGGAGGGTTTCATACGGGCGTGTCGTATCTGGGCACGCCGGACGGCCGTGACGGATGGGCGCAGCTGTTCGCGGCCAGAGGGCATGCCGTGCACGTGCCCGACTGGCCGGGTCACGGGCGTTCCCCTGGCGTCGAGAATCTCGTTCGCCTAACGACGCACGACGTAGCCACTGCGCTCGCAACGGTGATCGACGCGATAGGCCCGGCCATCGTTGTGGCCCACTCTGCGGGGGGACCCATCGCGTGGTGGATCGCAGAGCACCATCCAGACAAGGTGGCTGCCATCATCGGCATCGCGCCCGGGGCGCCCGCGAACTTGCTCAATCCCTTGCCCGACGATCCCGCGGCCATCGAGACCATGCGCCATGACCGTGAGGCTGGTTGTCCCGTGTATTCGCCCTTGGATCGACCCGTGTCGGCGGATCGCACATTCATAAACGACTTCTGGGCGAGCAGCCCAAGATTCCCTCGAGATGCATTGGAAAGCTACGCGGCCTCAGTGGTGCCCGACAGCCCGATCGTCCTGAATGAGCGGTTCAACATCGGAGGCAGAGGACTTCAGCTGGCAAGCCTGTCCGTCGTAGGCCAGAGACCGATCCTGATCGTCACGGGTGAGCACGATGCACGTCATCCAAAGTCTGTCGACCAGGCGCTTGCCCGCCGTCTGAATGCCGATTTCACCTGGCTCCCCGACATCGGCCTGAATGGCAACGGGCACATGTTGATGATCGAAAGCAATAGCCACGAGGTTGCCTCGGTTCTGATCAGGTGGCTTGAAAGCAGGAATCTTTGACAGCGTCCGATGACGGCCGTCCACACAAGGAGACAACAAACATGAAGCACCTCGTGACTCGTCGCGCTATTCTGGCCGGCCTGGCCACTTCCGCTGCCACGACAGCGCCCCTGAGCGCGTTGGCTCAAACCGCTGCTTATCCTTCGCGGCTCATCAAGATCATCATGCCGTGGAATGCAGGAGGTGGCGGCGACGTGTTGGTTCGCGCGATGACGCCGTCGCTGGCGCAACGCCTCGGACAATCCATCATCGTGGAGAACCGGCCGGGCGCGATTGGCACGATCGGCAGTCTCGCCGCTGCTCGCAGTCCGGCCGACGGCTATACGTTGGTGTACGGAACGGCAGATTCGCATTCGATAGCGCCGCACATCCTGAAGCCTCCGCCCTACGACTCGAAGAAGGAGTTCGTGGCCGTGGCCCCCATCGGTTTCACTCCCCTGGCGCTGATCGTCCCCGCCTCTCATGCAGCGAAGACGCTCACTCAGTTCCTGCAGATCGCCAAAGAGGCGAAGGACCCCATGACCTTCGGATCCTGGGGGCAGGGCAGTTCCGGCCAGATCATCATGGAAGCACTCAAGCAAAAGACGCGAGTCGATCTGCTGCATATCCCCTACAACGGAACAGCGCCGCTGATGCAAGCACAGCTCGCGGATCAGGTGAACTGCACGATCGTTCCAGTGCTCGTCGCCGAACAGTATCTTCGTGCTGGGCGTGTTCGCAGCCTGGCAATTACGGCACGCGAGCGCCTACATGGCTTCGCCGACATTCCAGTACTCAAGGAGTTCGGGGTGGAGATCGACATGGGCCCGTGGTTGGGGTTCCTCGCTCCGGCTGGTACTCCTGCTGACATCGTCAACAAGCTCAATGCAGCAATTTCCGCAACGATGGCGGAACCTCAGGTCGCTGAATTCATGAGCAAGATGGCGATAGTCATTGAACAAATGACCCCGGGCGCATACCAGCACTTCTACAACAGCGAGTTCGACCGTTGGGGGGCCTATATTCGTACAGCGAAAGTGACTCTGGATCGGTAGTTGACCGCCCGCGTTGGCGCAGACTACTCGAGTGTGGCGAACGGCCGGGCCCAAACTTGCCCGTCGCCCTACTCCGACGAACATCGGGAACGCAGTGCGAAAGCCGTCCTCGCCCCCAGAATGCTGAAACTCGGCAATCAGCCCAGCCCAGCCCATAAACAATGAAAGCGTCCCTTGGGACGAACAGGGCCGTCTCGCCGATTCGGGTGAATCGATATTCCTTGCCCTCTGATCATCGAACTTGGGTTGATTTGCGCCCCTCGCCACCCGCAGCGAATTTTTCGCCGGGTGCAACAATGGGGCGTGGCCAAGCCCTGGCAGCACTTACGACGACCTGTTTTCGCCCTATGCGGTCGCGCTGACTCCGGCCCTCATACTCGCGCGGCCAAGAAGTCCAGAAAGCAGGCGATGCGCGCCGCCAGTTTCGTGTTGCGGTAGTACACCGCATTGATCCCCTGGCGTACGTCCGCCGTGTGCCCACCGAGGCAGGCAGGTAATGCGCGTGGAGCACGAGTACGCACGCGATGGCGCCTGGGCGTACTTGGCGGCGTTGGACGTGCATCGCGCCAAGGTGTTCGGCCGCTGCGAAGCAACCACAGGCATCGCGCCCTTCGAGCGTTTGGTCGATCAGGTCATGAGCCAGCCGCCATATGTCAGCGCAAGACGCGTGTTCTGGGTCATGGACAACGGCTCCTCGCATCGTGGCCAGGCGTCAGTGCAGCGCCTCACGCAAGCCCATCCCCGATTGGTTCCGGTCCACGCACCGGTCCATGCCAGTTGGCTCAACCAGATCGAGATCTACTTCTCGATCGTGCAGCGCAAGGTGCTGACCCCGAACGACTTCCCTTGCTTGGAGGCGGTCGCTCAACGGCTGGCGAACTTCGAGCGCTACTTCGAGAGCATCGCGCGTCCATTCGAGTGGAAATTCACCCGCACCGATCTCAATGCCTTGATCGCGCGCATGCGTGATCGCCGGGCGCAGAGCCAGCCCTTGAAGCTGGCCGCTTGAAGAATACGTGTGCGAATTTCCGAAACGGACTACGAAGTGTCGCGGTCAGATCTCGCCTCTGAAGATCGCTTCCAGGTCCACCTCCTCGGTCGCATGCTCCAGCTTCATGCTGCTCTCGATATGGTCGAGGTGCTCGCGCATCAGCCGCTCGGCGCGCGCCGGATCGCGCTTGGCGATGGCCTCGATGATCTGCGAGTGCTCGTCGGCGCGGCAGCTCGAGCTGGTCGGTGCGTCGTATAGAAAGATCATCAGGCAGGTCAATATCGACAGCTCGCGCATGCTGCGCGCCAGCGCCGTGTTGCCCGCCAGGTCGGCCGCCAGCGAATGGAATTCACCGGACAGCCGGATCACAGCGCGCTTGTCATCGCGGCGGCGGGCATCGAGCTCGAGTTCCTGGTGCTGGCGCAGGCGCGCCAGCTTCTCGGGCGTGAGTGTCTCGATCAGCCGGCGCAGCACGGCCGGCTCGATGAGCCGGCGGGCTTCGAACACATCGAGCGCTTGCTCGATCGAGGGCTTGGCAACATAGGCGCCGCGCTGCGGATAGAGCTCGACGATCTGCTCGTGCGCGAGCCGCGCCAGCACTTCGCGAATGCGCGCCCGGCTGGCGCCGAAGATCTCGGCCAAGCGCTCCTCGCCGAGCTTGGTGCCGGGATGCAGGCGGTGCTCGAGAATGGCGACATAGATCTTTTCGTAGATTTCGTCCTGCGTGTTCTCGCGTTCGAGTCGGGCTTGCGAGGCAGGCTTGCGCGCGCTTTTGGTTGGCATGTCTGGGTTGAGCTTGGCGAGCGGATCGGACGCCAGCAGCACGCGTGCATGGCGGCAGGCGGCGGGATGGCGGTCCATTATCGCCAGCCGAACATGCGGCCCCAGCCGCTCACCTGCGCCGGATCGGCGCCGGCGGCGCGCAGTTGCCCCCATACCGTGGTGCTGACGGTGTCGAGCAGCGGAATGTCGAGTTCGGCCTCCACCGCCTCGGCCAGCGGTGCCGCCCGCAGGTTGGTGCAGAAGGTGGTGATGGCCTCCGGCCGTGCCGGCGCCACCTCGCGCATCAAGGCCATCAGCCGTTGCGGCGCGACCGATGCGAAGGCGTGGTTGACGCTGATGCCGAGGTGGCGCTCGGCCACCACTTCGATGCCGATGCTGCGGTAGTTGTCGACAATTTTCTGCTGCACATCTGCGGTGTACGGCGTCACCAGCGCGAGCCGCTTCACGCCTCGCGACGCGAGCAGTTCATTCAGCGCCAGCACCGCGGTGGTGGCGACGATGCCGGTGCGCTCGCGGATGCGTTCGACCAAGTGCCGGTCGGCGTCGAAGCCCAGCCAGCCTGAGGAGGTGCCGCTCCAGCCGATCACGTCCACCTTGGCGTCGGCCAGCAGCTCGGCGGCCGCGAGGATCTTGCTGTCGTCGAACTGGCCGAGCGCCTGCGCCGACAGCGAGATCTCGGTTACCTTGAAGCGTGCGAAGTGGGCGCTGCAGCCGGGCACGGCCGCCGCCAGCGCACTGGTCAGCGGCTCCAGCGCGGTGTTGGATGAGGGCGTGAGCACGCCGAGACGAAGGGTCTGGGGCATGGGAATCCTTTCGGGCAAGCTTCGTCGCAAACCATATTGTCGACATTAGTGTAATCACCGAGATCGACAAACAAATTGTCGACGATGATGTCGACAAAATGAACACGCCCCACCCCTTCGACTTCGTGCTGCGCAACGCCCGCGTGGCAACCGCCAGCGACACCTTCGACGCAGACATCGCCGTTGTTGGCGGGCGCATCGTCCAACTCGGCACCGGGCTGGCCGGCGGTGCGCGCGAGATCGACGCAGCCGGCCGCGTCGTGACGCCCGGCGGTGTGGACGCGCACTGCCACCTCGACCAGCCGATGGCGTCGCCGCTGCGCATGGCCGACGACTTCGAAAGCGGCACCCGAAGCGCGGCTTGCGGCGGCACGACCACCGTGATCCCTTTCGCCGCACAGGAAAAGGGCCAGTCGCTGCGCGCCGCCGTCACCGACTACCACCAGCGTGCCGAGGGCCGCGCCCACGTGGACTACGCCTTTCACCTGATCGTCAGCGACCCCACGCCCAAGGTGCTGAACGAGGAACTGCCGGCGTTGATCCGAGAGGGCTACACCTCGTTCAAGATCTACATGACCTATGACGACCTGAAGCTCGACGACGGCCAGATCCTCGACGTGTTGTCGGTCGCGCGCGAGCACGGCGCGATGGCGATGATCCACGCCGAGAACGCAGACTGCATCGAATGGCTGACCAGGAAGCTCGAGGCCGCCGGCCGCACCGCACCACGCTTCCATGCCCATTCGCGGCCGATGCTGGTCGAGCGTGAGGCGACGCATCGCGCGATCGCGCTGTCGGAGCTGGTCGACGTGCCGATCCTGATCGTGCACGTCTCGGGTCGCGAAGCGGTGGAGCAGATCCGCTGGGCGCGCGCCCACGGCCTGTCGGTGTTCGCCGAGACCTGTCCGCAGTACCTGTTCCTGACTGCGGCCGACCTCGGGCTGGACGACAGCTACCAGGGCGCTCGCTGCGTCTGCAGCCCGCCACCGCGCGACAAGGCGAACCAGGAGGTGATCTGGAACGGCCTGAACGACGGCCTGTTCACCGTGTTCTCTTCCGACCACGCGCCCTTTCGCTACGACGCGCCGGAAGGCAAGAAGCCGGGCGGCGAGGAAGTCGCGTTCCGCCACATCCCGAACGGCATCCCCGGCCTCGAGACGCGCCTGCCGCTGCTCTACTCCGAAGGCGTGCTGGGCGGCCGCATGACGCTCAACCGCTTCGTCGAGCTGACCTCGACCAACCCCGCTAAGGCCTATGGCCTGCATCCGCGCAAGGGCACGATCGCGGTCGGCAGCGACGCCGACCTGGTGGTCTGGGAGGAGCGCGAGTTCGTGCTGCGCAACACCGACCTGCACCACAACGTCGACTACACGCCCTACGAGGGCCAGCGGCTGCGCGCCTGGCCGGCACTGACGATCGCCGGCGGCGAGCTGCTGTGGGACGGCCAGTTCCACGGCCGCGCCGGACGCGGGCGCTTTCTGGCTTGCGACGCACCTTCGCTGCTGCCGCGGCGCGCCTGACCATGAAGCTGCTCCTGATCAACCCCAACATCTCCGACAGCGTCACGGCGCTGATCGACAGCGAGGCGCGCCGCGCGGCCTCGCCCGAAACGCGCATCACGACGCTGACCGCGCCCTTCGGCGTGGCCTACATCGAGACCCGCTTCGAGGCGCTGATCGGCGCCTACGCCACGGCGACGCTGGCGGCCGAGCACGGCGCGCTGCACGACGCCGTGGTGGTCGCCGCCTTCGGCGATCCCGGCCTGGCGGGCCTGCGCGAGGCGCTCGACATCCCGGTGCTCGGCCTCACCGAAAGCGCGCTGATGAGCGCCTGCATGCTCGGCCAGCGCTTCTCGATCATCGCGATTTCGCGCCGCATCACCGCCTGGTACCGCGAATGCGTGGCGGCGAACGGGCTGGCCGATCGGCTCGCCAGCATCCACCACCTCGACCAGCCGCTCGCGGACATCGGCCGCGTGCAGGACGACCACGCCGCGCATCTGGCAGCGCTGTGCGAGCGAGCCGTCGACGAAGACGGCGCAGACGTCATCGTGCTGGCCGGCGCACCACTCGCGGGCCTGGCGCGCAGCCTCAAAAGCCGCCTGCCGGTGCCGGTGGTCGATGGCGTGTCGAGCGCGGTTCGCCACGCCGAGACGTTGGTGGCGCTGCAGTCCGGCACGGCCCGCCGCGGCAGCTTCGCGCCGCCGCCCCAGAAGCCGAACCGCGGGCTGCCGCCCGCCATCGAGGCGCTGCTGCGCCGCCAGTGATCCGAACTCTTCACCCACCACCCGCGAGACCCTGAACCATGCAAAGACGTCACATCCTCCAGGCCGCCGGCGCGGCCGCCGCATCGCTGGCCGCGCCCTCCATGTTCGCCCAGGCCTTGCCGGCTACGCCGATCCGCCTGGTCGTCGGCTTTCCGCCCGGCGGTGGCGCCGATGCGCTGGCACGGGTGGTGGCGCAGAAGCTCAGCGGCCTGTGGAACCAGCAGGTCGTGGTCGAGAACAAGGCCGGTGCCTCGGGCACGCTCGCGGCCGACTACATGCTGCAGCAGCCGTCCGACGGCAGCGTGCTGCTCCTGTCCACCATCAACAGCCACGCGCTCGCGCCGGCCGTGCGCTCCAACCTGCGCTACAACGCCGAGCGCGACTTCGTGCCCGTGGTGCTGCTCGGCGTCACGCCCAACCTGCTGATCACGAGCGCGACGAACCCCGTGAAGTCGGTGAAGGAAGTCGTCGCGCAGTGCAAGGCGCAGCCCGGCAAGATCAGCTTCGGCTCCGCCGGGCCCGGCACCATCCAGCACTTCGCCATCGAGATGTTCAAGCTGCAGGCCGGCGTCGACGTGCTGCACGTGCCATACAAGGGCAGCGGGCCGTTGCTCACCGACCTGATTGGCGGCCAGATCCAGTACACCTTCGAGACCATGACGGCCGCCACGCCGCACGTGAAGAACGGCCGCGTCGTCGCGCTCGCGCAGACGCGCGCCAAGCGCTCGAAGGCCTACCCCGGAGTGCCCACCATGCAGGAACAGGGCTTCCCCCAGTTCGAGACCATGAACTGGTACGGCATCTCCGGCCCGGCCAAGCTGCCCGCGGCGCTGGCGCGCAAGATCAACCAGGACGTCAACGCCGTGCTCGCGATGGCCGACGTGCAGGAAAAGTTCGAAGGCTTCGGGGTCGAGGACGGCGGCGGCCCGGTCGACGCCTACAGCAGCTTCACGCACAGCGAGATCGCCAAGTGGGCCAAGGTGGCGAAGGACGCCAAGGTCTCCATCGACGGCTGAGGGGGCGCCGGCCACCACCCGATGGCGCGCAACTTGCAAGAGGCACGCCATGACAGCAAGCTCGCCCCGCCGCCCCTCCAAGACCGCCAAGATCACCCGCATCGACCGCGACAGCGACAGCACCGTGCAGTCGCTCACGCGGGCAATGCAGTTGCTGGAACTGCTCGCCGACGATGACGAAGGCTACCGCCTCGTCGACATCGCCGCGCACAGCGGCCTCTCTTCCTCCACCGCGCACCGCCTGCTCACCACGCTGGAGCAGCGCCAGTTCGTCCAGTTCGACCGCGAGACCAACCTCTGGTATGTGGGCGTGCGCTGCTTCTCGGTCGGCGCCGCGTTCGCGCGGCGGCGCCGCATCGCGCCAGTCGCGCTGCCGGTGATGCGACGCCTGCGCGACAGCTCCGGCGAGAGCATCAACCTCGGCATCGCCGACCTGGGCGACATCGTGTTCGTGACCCAAGTCGAAAGCCGCGAGCAGATGCGCGCCATGGGCAAGCCGGGCTTTCGCGCGCCGCTGCACGGCACGGCGATGGGACAGGCGATCCTCGCCGCGATGGCGGAGGACGATGTGCTGCAGTACCTGCGCACCTACGGCCTGCCGAAGCTCACGGCCAACACCATCGCGCGCGCTTCGCGGCTGCACGAGACCCTCGGCGAGGTCCGCCGCGCCGGCTTCGCGATCGACGACGAACAGAACGCGGTCGGCCTGCGCTGCATCGCCGCCGCGATCCGCGACGAGCATGGCCAACCCTTCGGCGCGATCTCGCTCGTCGGGCCGACGCAGCGCATCAAGAGCGCCGACTTCGCGCAGCTCGGCGCGGCCGTGCGCGCCGCGGCCGACGACATCACCGCAGCCTACGGCGGGCGCATCAGGTAGCGCGCTTCTTCCACGGGCGCGCAGCGCCAAGTGCTTGATTCGAAAAGAGTTTTTCCGCCTCTCCCGCTCCGCGGAAAAGTCTGCAGGCGCGCCCTGCCGCGCGCTTCAATGCGTGCACGTTCCCCTTCACTGCACAGCCACGAAAACCCATGAAAACACTGCTCCCACCGGACCCCGTGAGCCGCGGGCTGACGCGCGTCTGTGACTGGACCGTCATCGCCTGCGGCTGGTGGCTCATCGCTCTATCGGTGATGACCTGCATCGAGATGCTCGGCCGCAAGGTCTTCTCGTTCAGCTTGCAGGGCATCGACGAGATCGGCTCGTATACCTACGGCATCGTCGGCGCGTTCGGCTTCGCCTACACGCTCATCACACGCAGCCACACGCGCGTCGACTTCCTGCTGTCGCGCTTCCCCGCGAAGACGCGCGCGCTGCTCAACCTGCTCGCGATGCTGAGCCTCGCTGCCCTGTCGATGCTGTGCCTCTGGCGCGGCTGGCACGTGGTCGTCGAAAGCATCGAGCTGCACAGCACCGCGGCCACGCCGCTGGCCACGCCGATGTGGATCCCGCAATCGATCTGGCTCGGCGGCTATCTGATGTTCGCGCTGGTCGCGGGCTGGGCCGCGATCGATGCGCTGCGCCTCTTCCTGGCGCGCCGCACGCAGGAGCTCAACACGCGCTTCGGCCCGCAGACGCTCGAGGAAGAGATCGAGGCCGAGACCGACATCCACGTGAAGACACCCACGGAAACCGCGTCCATCCACACGACCCCCGTCGGAGCCGCATCATGATCGGACCGCTCGAAATCCTGGCCGGCCTGGCCATCATGCTGGGGCTGATGTTCCTCGGCTTCCATGTCGCGACGACGATGCTGGTCGTCGGCCTGCTCGGGTCGCTGATCCACTTCGGCATGCCGGCGATCAACGCCGTAGGCGAGCAGCTCTGGGCCGCCGGCGAAGACTACCTGCTGCTGTCGATCCCGCTGTACATCCTGCTCGGCGAGATCCTGATGCGCGGCGGCGCCACCGACAAGATGTATCGGTCGCTCGGCCAGTGGCTCAACCGCATGCCCGGCGGCCTGCTGCACACCAACATCGGCGCCTCGGCGCTGTTCTCCGCGGTGTCGGGCTCGTCGGTCGCGACCGCGGCGACGATCTCGACCGTCGCGCTGCCGGCCTTCAAGAACCGCAAGTACGACCAGCGCATGGTGCTCGGCACCATCGCCGCTGGCGCCAGCCTGGGCAACCTGATTCCGCCCGGCGTGGCTTTCATCATCTACGGCTCGATGACCAACACCTCGGCAGCGCGGCTGTACATGGCCGGCATCCTGCCCGGCGCGATCATGACGGTGCTGTTCCTGCTCACCATCCTCGCAATCTGCGTCTGGAAGCCCTCGGTCGCCGGCACTCGCGAAGCCGGCACGGCGATGCGCGAGAAGCTGCGGCACTCGGTGCACCTGCTGGGCCCGCTGGCCGTATTCTCGGTCGTGATGGGCGGCATCTACACCGGCTGGGCTACGGTGACCGAAAGCGCGGCGCTCGGCGTGATCGTGTGCCTCCCGATCGCGGCGGCCTACGGCAAGCTCAAGGTCGGCATGCTGCACGAGTGCTTCCGCTCGACCATGCGGCTCACCGCGATGACCGCGCTGATCCTCGTCGCGGCGCTGTACCTGAACTTCGTGCTGTCGATGCTCGGCGTGCCGCAGGCGCTCGCCAGCCTCATCAAGTCGGCCGACGTCTCGCCGATCATGCTGCTGTGGATGCTGGCGGTGATGTATCTCATCCTCGGCATCGCGCTCGAGACCATGCCGATGCTCGTCGGCACGCTGCCGGTGGTGTTCCCGATCATCCAGGCGGCCGGCATCGACCCGGTGTTCTTCGGCGTCTTCATGGTGCTGATGTGCGAGATCTCGCTGATCAGCCCGCCCATCGGCATGACGCTGTACGTGATCCAGGGCGTGCGCGGCGAAGGCTCGATCAACGACGTGTTCCAGGGCACCCTGCCCTTCTTCGCCGCCATGATCGTGATGACCGCGATCCTGATCCACACCCCCTGGATCGCCACCTACCTGCCGAACCTGATGTTCGGCAAATGACGGTCCCTCCCACGAAAGAACCCATGAAGCTCAAGCTCGCCCTCATCGCGGCCGCGCTCGCGTTCGCGCTGCCCGTCCACGCCCAGAACACCAAGCTTCGCGCCGCCGGCAGCCTGGTCTCCGGCGGCCTGATCCAGCAGAACAAGGAACAACCCTTCTTCGAGAACTTCGCGAAGAACACCGGCCTGCCCATCGACGTCGACTACAAGCCGATGGACGTACTGGGCGTGAAGGACGCCGACGGCCTGCGCGTCGTCAAGTCGGGCTTGTTCGACATCGTGACCTTGCGGCTCGCGCAGGTGTCGCGCGACGACCCCTTCCTGCTGGGCCCCGACATCGTCGGCCTGTCGACCGACTACGACACCGCGCGCAAGGTGGTCGACGCCTACCGCGGCGCATTCGACAAGCGACTGCAGGAAAGGCACAACGCCAAGCTGCTCGGCACCTATCCCTTCGGGCCGCAGATCCTGTTCTGCAAGTCGGCGATCTCGGGTCTGGCCGACCTCAAGGGCAAGAAGGTGCGCGTGAGCGACCAGTCGCTCGCGAAGTTCATCGAAAAGCTCGACGGCATCCCGGTCGCCCTCGCCTTCAACGAGACGCAGCAGGCGCTCGAGCGCGGCGTGACCGACTGCGCCATCACCGGCCCGAGTTCGGCCAACTCGGCCGGCTGGCCCGAAGTGGCGACGCACGTGATGCCGATCGGCTTCCAGATTCACCTCGTCGCTTACGCGATCAACCTGAAGAAGTGGAACGCACTGCCGCCCGCCCAGCAGACAAGGATGAGCGAGGCCTTCGCCAGGTTCGAGACCGAGGCCTGGGCCTATTCGCGGGAACTGTGGGACGACGCGTCGCGTTGCAACGTCGGCCAGGAGCCCTGCAAGTACGGCAAGAAGTACGCGATGAAGGAAGTGCCGGTAAAGCCCGCCGACCAGAAGCTCGTGCGCGACGCGGTCGGCGCCGTCTCATTGCCGCTGTGGGCCGAGGTTTGCGACAAGTCCTACGACAAATGCTCGGCCACCTGGAAGCAGGCGATCGGTCCGCTGGTCGGAATTCGATGAACAAGTTCTTAAAGGAGTGATGCAGTGAAACTGAAATTCGTTCTCCCCTCGCTTGCCGCCGTCCTCGCGCTGGCCCTGCCGGCCCATGCCGAAAACCCCAAGCTGCGCGTGGCCGGCAACCTGGTCGCCACCGGGCTGATCCAGCAGACGAAGGAGCAGCCCTTCTTCGAGAACTTCGCGAAGAACACCGGGCTGCCCATCGACGCAGACTACAAGCCGATGGACGTGCTCGGCGTGAAGGACGCTGACGGCCTGCGCGTGCTGAAGTCGGGCCTGTTCGACATCGTCACGCTGCGCCTCGCGCAGGTGTCGCGCGACGAACCCTTCTTCCTCGGCCCTGACATCGTCGGCCTGTCGACCGACTACGAAGTCGCGCGCAAGGTGGTCGACGCCTACCGGGATGCCTTCGACAAGCGCCTGCAGGAGCGCCATGGCGGCAAGCTGCTCGGCATCTATCCCTTTGGCCCGCAGGTCGTGTTCTGCAAGGTGGCGATCACCGGCCTCGCGGACCTGAAGGGCAAGAAGGTGCGGGTCTACGACCAGTCGCTCGCCAAGTTCATCGAAAAGCTCGGCGGCATCCCGGTCACGATCCCGTTCGGCGAGACGCAGCAGGCGCTCGAACGCGGCGTGACCGACTGCGCCATCACCGGCCCGAGCTCGGCCAACTCGGCCGGCTGGCCCGAAGTCACGACGCATTTCATGCCGATCGGCTTCCAGATCGCGCTCAACGCGTATGCGATGAACCTCACGAAGTGGAACGCGCTGCCGGCCGATCAGAAGGCGAAGATCACCGAGGCGTTCAAGAGGTTCGAGACCGACGTCTGGGCCTACTCCAAGGAACTCTTCGAGGACGCATCGCGCTGCAACGTCGGCAAGGAACCGTGCAAGACGGTCAAGAAGTTCGCGATGAAGGATGTCCCGGTCAAGCCGGGCGACCAGCAGATGATTCGCGACGCGCTGACGACGGTGTCGCTGCCGATCTGGAGCGAGCTCTGCGACAAGTCCTACGACAAGTGCTCGGCCACTTGGAAGCAGGTCGTCGGCCCGGTGGTGGGACTGAAATGAGCTCACCCCCAGGCTTGCCCGCTTCGTGTGGCCGCCAGCCCCCTGGCCGGGGGCAACACCAGCGGCCCGGCAAAGCCGGTTCCGCGGTGTTTGCCGAACGGGCCCGGCTGCGCCGGCCGTCTTGCGTCGCGGGTGGCGTCCGGCCTGTGGATCGACTGAAATGAAATTGCTCTGGCAACTTACGGCAACGCAGCTCGCCGCCGGTTTTCGCGACGCCGCGTTCACGCCGACCCAGGCGCTCGAGGCCTGTCTGGCGCGCAGTGCCGAGGTTAACCCGCGGCTCAACGCGCTGATCGCGCTCGACGCCGAGGGCGCGACCCACGCCGCCGAGCAAAGCAGCGCGCGCTGGCGCACGGGCCGGGCGATCGGCGCGTTGGACGGCGTGCCGATCACGATCAAGGACAACCTGCAGGTGCGAGGCCTGCCCACTCACTGGGGAAGCCGCGCGCTCGCCGGCTTCGTGGCCGAGCGCGACGAGCTTCCGGTGGCGAAGCTGCGCGAAGCCGGCGCCCTGATCTTCGGCAAGACCAACGTGCCCGAGTTCACGATGCAGGGCTACACGGACAACCCGGTGTTCGGCCCCACCGGCAATCCGTGGAACCCGGCCCTGACGCCCGGCGGCTCATCGGGCGGCGCGGCCGCGCTGGTCGCTGCGGGCGGATGCCCCATCGCGCTTGGCACCGACGGCGGCGGCTCGATCCGGCGACCCGCATCGCACACCAACCTGGTCGGCCTCAAGCCCTCGCGCGGCCGCGTGCCGCGCAGCGGCGGACTGCCGCCGATCTTTCTGGACTTCGAGGTCGCAGGGCCGCTCGCGCGTTGCGTGGACGACGTGGCCGCGGTGATGCAGGTCATCGGTCGCGGCGCGGTTCAGCCGGATGCCGCGCTGCCGGCGCGCATCCTGTACATCCCGCGCTTCGCCGATCACCCGCTCGATCCGCAGATCGCGCATCTCGCCGATGCGGCGGCCCGGAATCTTTCCATGCTGGGCCATGAAGTGACGACAGCAGAGGGCTTCGATCTGGCAGAGGCGGTCAACCAGCGCTGGCCGCTGCTGGCGCAGGTGGGGCTGGCGTGGCTGGTCGAGCATCCGCAGGCGCTGTCGCCGACGCGCCCGTTCGATCCGGCCTTGTTCGCCCCCGCGATGCAGGCCAACGCGCAAGCCGGGCGCAGCGCGTCGGCCCTCGCGCTGTTCGACCTGCTGCTCGAAGCCGAGCGGTTGCGCACCGAACTGGCCATCCTGTTCGAGCGCTACGACTTCCTCTTGACGCCGGCGGCGGCGGCGCTTCCCTGGCCGGCCGGCGAAACGCATCCACCCCGAATCGATGGCCACGAGGTCGGCGCGCGCGGTCACGCCGTCTTTGCTGGCTTCGCCAATGCGGTCGGCCTGCCGGCGATCGCGCTGCCCTGCGGCTTCGCCCAAGGCTTGCCGGTCGGCCTGCAACTGGTCGCGCGCGAAGGCGACGACGACGCGTTGCTCGCGCTGGCCCGCGCGTTCGAGCGAGCTCATCCGTGGCAGCGCTTTCCCGAGCTCTGACGCCGGTGGCCGCCACGGTCACGCCGGACACCGCAGCGCGCGCCCTGTACATCGCGCGTCGCGACGGCCGGCGCGTGCCCTCGGCACTGGTGCAGCCTGCGGACCGCCACGAGGCCTATGCGATCCAGGACGCGACGCTGGCCGCTCTCGGCACCGTCGGCGGCTGGAAGGTCGGCGCGCGTGCGCCGGGACTGGAGCCGACCTGTGCGCCATTGCCGGCCGAAGGGCTGCGGTCCGACGGTGCGCTGCTGAAAGGCCCGGCTTGGCGGCTGCGCGGCATCGAAGTCGAAGTCGGCTTCCAACTCGGCGCCGACCTGCCGTCCCGCGCGGCGCCCTATGCCCTGGACGAGCTGGCGTTCGCCATCGAATCGGTGCTGCCGGTGATCGAAGTCGTGGAGACCCGCCTCGCCGACTGGCTCGGCGCCGGCTCCGATGCGCAATTGGCAGACCTGCTGAGCCACGGCGCGCTGGTGCTGGGGCGACGCCAGCCCTTCGAGCCGGCGTGGTTCGATCTGGCGAAGGTCGAGGCCGTGCTTCGCTTCGGCGAGCAGATCGTGGCCCATACGGTGGGCGAGCACCCGAGCCCCGATGCCGGCACGCTGCTCGAATGGCTGGCCAACCATTGCTCGGCGCGCGGCGTCGGGCTCAAGGCAGGCCAGGTCATCACCAGCGGCTCGTGCACCGGCATGCTGTTCGCGTCCCAAGGCACTGCCGTGCGCGTCGAGATCGCGGGTCTCGCGCCGTTGAGCGTGTCGTTCTGACCCCAGTCAAAAGGAATGGAAGTGCCCCTTTCGAAAATCGATGCCGTGGCCGACGCGCTGATTCATGCGCGTCGCACCAGGAACCTGGCGGATGCCGCGCCGCTGGCCGATGCGCTGACCGACACAGCCGATGCCTACGCAGTGCAGCAGCGCGTGGCGCGCGAACTCGGCGGGTTCGAAGCTGCAGCGCCGCAGTACTGGAAATCGGGCAGCCCGTCCCGCGGCGCGGTACTCACCCATGCGCGGCTGCCGCCGGCCGGCGTATGGACCAGCCCGGCGCAGAGCGGCACCTGGCCGTTTCACATGCGCGGCATCGAGGCCGAGGTTGCGCTGCGGCTCGCGCGCGATGTCGATGCCACGCTCGCCGAAACGCTGGACGCAGGCAGCGCGAGCGCACTGGTCGATGCGATGACCGTCTCGATCGAGCTCGTCGACTCGCGCTGGCGCGAAGCACTGGGCGCGCCGGCGCTGTTCAAGCTGGCCGACCTGCAGTCGCATGGCGCGCTGGTGCTCGGCCCCTGGATACCGTTCGCGGCGCGTGACTGGCGCGCGCAGACGTGCCGCGTGCAGATCGGCGCACAACCGCCGGTCGAACGCCGCGGCACCCACTCGCTCGGCGACCCCGCCTTCCTGCTGACGGCGTGGCTGCGTCACGCCACGCAGGACGGCCGCAGCCTGCCGGCGGGCACCGTCGTGACCACCGGCACCTGGGTGGGGATTCTTCACGCGGCCGCGGGCGATCTCGTCACGGCCGAGTTTCCGGGCATCGGACGCGCGTCCGTGCAGTTGTAGTTCCATCGACTCGCCACAGAAAAGGAGACCCATGATCGCTCTCGACAACCATCCCAGCGGCCGCCACTTCCTGCAGATCCCCGGCCCGAGCCCGGTACCCGACCGCATCCTGCGCGCCATCAGCCTGCCGACCATCGATCATCGCGGCCCCGAGTTCGCGACGCTCGGCAAGAAGGTGATCGCCGGCCTGCAGCAGGTGTTCCGGACGCAGCATCCGGTGGTCATCTACCCCGCGTCGGGCACCGGCGCCTGGGAGGCGGCGCTCGTCAACGTGATGAGCCCCGGCGATGCGGTCCTGATGTACGAGACGGGCCACTTCGCGACGCTGTGGCAGCGGATGGCGCAGCGCCTCGGCCTGGAGCCCGAGTTCATCGGCCTGCCCGGCGTCGACGACACCGGCTTGCCGCGCAGCTGGCGCCACGGCGTGCAGCCCGACCTGATCGAGGCGCGCCTGCGCAAGGACACCGAGAAGAAGATCAAGGCCGTGTGCGTGGTGCACAACGAGACCTCCACCGGCGTCACCTCCGACATCGCCGCGGTGCGCCGCGCCATCGATGCGGCCGGGCATCCCGCGCTGCTGATGGTCGACACCATCTCGGGCCTCGCGAGCGCCGATTTCCGTCACGACGAATGGGGCGTCGACGTGACCGTCAGCGGCTCGCAGAAGGGCCTGATGCTGCCGCCCGGCATCAGCTTCAACGCCCTGTCGCCCAAGGCCATCGAGGTCAGCAGGACGGCGCGCCTGCCCAAGGCCTTCTGGGCCTGGGACGAGATCGTCGAGATGAACCAGGGCGGCTACTGGCCCTACACGCCGAGCACGAACCTGCTCTACGGCCTCAGCGAGGCGCTCGACATGGTGCTCGGACAGGGACTGCCAGTGGTGTTCGCGCGCCACCAGCGCTGGGGCGAAGGCGTGCGCGCCGCGGTCCGTGCGTGGGGCCTGCCGACGCAATGTGCGGACGAGCGCGTCCACTCGCCGGTGCTCACCGGCGTCATCACGCCGCAAGGCGTGGATGCCGATTCGCTGCGCCGGCTGATCCACGAACGCTTCGATCTCTCGCTTGGCGCGGGACTCGGCAAGCTCAAGGGTCGCATGTTCCGCATCGGCCACCTGGGCGACTGCAACGACCTGACGCTGATGGCCGCGCTGACGGGGGTTGAGATGGGCCTGAAGCTGGCAGGCGTGCCACTGGCCGGCAGCGGCGTCGCGGCGGCCATGGACTTCTTCGCAGCGACACCGCAGCCCAAAGTCTAGCAAGCTCCTCGCTTCACTCAACCCGAACTTCCGCTTCGCGGCGGCGGGAGCGGACGTCGAGCTTGAGGTTTCAAACTACCGACTTCGGTGGCCACAAGATGCTATGTAGTCCCCTGTTTCGATCGAGACTGCACACGGACCCAATCCTTCATTGGGCGCGAACTGACCCGCGCTTCATCTGCATCATCGCGAAATGGGACGTGCGCGGCAGCATCCAGCCGTCGTCGCCCCGCCAGGAGATGGATGGACCGTTCGATGGATTGATCAGGGCCTCGCCGATCCGCTGATGTATGCGCTCGCCCATCTGGACCGTTGAGCTCGCGCACGGGCAACTGACCAGAGGCGGGCCGACCATTCACATGCGCGCGAGCTGGATTTTTTCCACCAATGACGTGTATGGCCTGGCTCGCACCTGGCGGACCTTATGGTCGGTACGGCGATCGCCTTGGTAGTGCTGTCAGGCGCGGTGCGGATCCTGCGGCTGGCCAAGACTTGAGCGAGAGAGTCGGTCGAACCGCAATCTTTGCTCGACCTTGTCTGAGCGGCCGTTTTGCGCCGTTTAGTTTCGGGAGCTCAAGGTCCGTTCAGCGCCCGGAGCGCCGGTTCGCGACATGCAGAAGCAGCCGTTCACGCGCGAATTCGTCGTGGTCGTCCGCTGCCACCCGCGATCCGTCTGCTGTCGCCGAACTCGGGTTTCCTCGACGATGTCGGAGAAGGTCAAGTTCCGAAAGGTAGACCGGCTGTTGGCGACGAAAAGTGCCAAGGTCTGCTTCTTCTTGGGCGCTGCGGGCCGCGCCGATGCGTCCAAACAAGCAGCCTTTGCTCTGTCTGAGATAGCGCTGTGAGGTTGTAGCGCCATATCGGCGCGGACTCGTCAAATGCAGGGGTTGCGCAATAGATGCCGCTCGCAACGATGGTCTCCAGCCGGTTCACGATCGAGCGTACGGTATCGAGCGTGTCGTAGCGCACGAGAGCATCGAGCTCCTCGCCAGTGGCGATGCCGGTCGCGTAGACGGTGAACATCTCGATGACGCCTACGAGAAGTGGAAGGGCATCGTGCAAGCCTCGGGCGCGACAATCGAATAGGTGCCCGTGTCGCAGAATGACGTCTCCACAATAGGCCGCACCGACGGCACGGAGACAGCAATGGCACAGCGCAAGAATCGAACAGACACCCTTCTGCTGAAGACAACCGCCCTCGCAGCGGTTGTCGCCCTGGCGCAGGGCTGCGCGCAGACCACGGCACAGCGGCCGGCGCCGTCGGGCGCCACCGTCGCCGCACATGTTGCAGCAGCCACGGGTGCCGCCGGATCCGATCTGACGGCGCTGTTGACTCTCTGCAAACCCGCTCCCGCCGCGCGGCCGGCCCAGGCCGAGCTGGACAAGGGCCTTGCCGCATTCATCGCCAAGCCCGCACCGCCGCCGGGCCAGGCTTTCGACAACCTGTATTTCGTGGGCGCCGACTGGGTCAGCGCCTGGGCGATCAAGACCTCGGACGGCATCATCCTCATCGATGCGCTCAACAACCAGGCGGAGGCCGCGGCACTGATCGAAGGAGGCATGCGCAAGCTGGGCCTCGATCCGGCGCAGATCAAGTACGTGATCGCGACGCACGGCCACGGCGACCACTACGGCGGCGCGCCGTACCTCTCGCAGAAGTACCGTGCGCGCGTGGTGATGAGCGAGACCGATTGGACCATGACCGAAACCAAGCTCGAATTCGCAACGCCGATCTGGGGCGCGCCGCCGAAGCGCGACGTTTCCGTGAAGGACGGTGACCGCATCACGCTCGGCGATACCACCGTCTCGCTGTACATCACGCCGGGCCACACCATGGGCACGATCTCGCCAGTGTTCGACGTGACGTCTGGCGGCAGGAAGCACCGCGCCATGCTCTGGGGCGGCACGGGCTTCAACTTCGGCAAGGACGTGCCGCGGCTGGACAGCTACATCGATTCAACGCGGCGCATGGGCGCGGTGGCACAGGCGCAGCGCATCGACGTGCTGCTGTCGAACCACTCGGGCATCGACGGCTCGCAGGCCAAGCTGGCTGCGCTGCGCCAGCAGCCGGCCGGCGCGGCCAACCCGTTCGTGATCGGCACGCCCGCCGTGGAGCGCGCATTGAACGTGATGGGCGAATGCGCTCAGGCGCAGCGCGATCGGTTCGCGCTGCAGTAGGGCCGGCTCAATCTGGCGTGAACTTCTTGTTGAAGATGTCGACATCCGATGCCAACTCGAACGTCGCCACCTGCCCCATCTTCCCGTCGCTGAGGCGGCAGGCGGAGAACAGGCTGTAGCGGCCCTTGAAGTAGAACTCGTCCATCACGATCAGCGCGTACGGATACGGCACGAAGACCTGGTGCTCGAAGATGACGCGGTGCGCGTTCCTGGGCGAAGGAAAGAGCTTGTAGTCGCCGGTGTCGATCGACTTTGCGGTGGCCATGGCGTGCTCGCTTCTTCTGCGTTCAGGCGGGGTCGCGCACGTCGGCCACGGGGTTGTTGCCGAAGTCCTCGCGCGCCAGATACTTGAGCACCTTGGCCGCCGCGGTGGCGGGGCTGTCGAGCCGGCCCTCCTCTTTCATGCTCACGAAGCGCGTTCGGTCCGGAAACTTCTCGGCCGATGAGCCGCGCAATTGCACCTGCATGTCGGTGTCGATCACGCCAGGCGCGAGCGAGACGATGCGTGCGCCGTTCGGCGCCCCTGCTTCCTCGAGCGCCACGACGCGCGAGAAGTGGTCCATGCCGGCCTTGGCGGCGCAATAGGACGCCTGGCTGCCCATGGCACTAGCCCCAGGCCCGATGGCGCGTCGAAGGCATGAGCCCAATGCCGTGCGTGCCGACGTGTGACCGCGCTTGGCCGTGAGTCGGCAGCACGTCGCACCAGCCAGCCACTACACCTTCCAGAGCGGCAATCATCTGGCGCCACCGGTTCGCGACGATAGACGAGCACAACGCCCATGAATCCTCCTCTGGCGGCGCCTCCGTGAACGAGAGAAATCGCTTCTCTCGCGCCACTGTGTCGAGCGCGAGCCGTAGTCCCTCGAAATGCTGCGTCGAAAGAGGTTCAATGGACAGGTTCATCTGATAGGAGCCCTGGAAGTTGAGCTCTTGGGCAGAACTCTGTCTGTCGCTCTCATTGGAAATGACCTCAGTCGTTGACACGTTGGTACTGCTCGATCTGACAGGCGTAGCTCCCAGGCTGCGTCGAGCATACCGAATAGCCCACAGGCGCGGTGCTTGCGCAGCCGGCCAGGACGCATGAAAGTACTGCGCTCGCGACCTTGAACATGAAGCCTCCGAACGACGGACCTGACAGCTGGGTCTTGGCTGCATTCTGCCCGTCAAGTTGGAGCGGCGGCGAACGTCGGGTTTTGGACCGTATCGCGTCATGCGGCCGAATCATCGAGCCAGAGATCCGATCTGTCGACGGCGCCCCAAGGGCGGCGGCAAGCATGCCGACCTGCTCCGCGTCGCGCGCAGTGCCCCGGCGGGGCTTGATTTGTCTTGACGAAACGCTGAGATGATGTAATGCTGTGCGGTATATATACCGCACAGCACCGCTATATTCCATTCAGGCACGACCCATACATCCAAGCCTTAGGCGACGCGCCCTCCCCGATTCTTTTTGACAATTCACTGGTCAAGGGTGTGCGCGAGATCGTTAACTTCTGCGGTATATATACCGCAGAAGTATACAAACCACATCGAGGAGAGTCAAGGGCTGTGCCCCCACATCAAACCCTTTGCCTGCCTTGATGCTCGACTAGACAACTTCTGAAAGTCGTGTTAGTCTGTGTGGCATATATGCCACACAGACCTTCAATTCGTTCCAGCTAATGGAGAGACGTTGGTTACCCGCATCCAGATCGCCCGGCCCGACATCATCAAGACGTTCGAAGCCGGGCGCCACATCCTCAGACCCGTCCAGCTCGCAGCCGTCTTCTCTAAGAACCGCGACGCCTGGCGCCTCGCGCGTCGAATGACGCTGGCAAGCTTTGAACGGTTCATGACTGAACGCACGCCGATGAAGGCGGTGCGCTTCAACTTCCCGCAGCGACCCGTGACGGGCTTCGTCTGGGGAGATGTTCCCCTGCTTGAGGTCCTCCTAGGCTTGGTCGACGACAGCTATCTGAGCCATTACACGGCGGTGCGTCTCCACGGCCTCACAGAACAGGTGCCCAAGACCATCTATCTCACGCGTGAAAGGTCGAGCACAACCGCGTACGTTGCCCAGGACCTCGATGAAATCACACAGGAGGCCATCGATGCGGCCTTCAGCCGACCCCCTCGGGTCTCGCACAACGAGGCAACCGTCGGCGATCGACGGGTGCTTTTACTGCAAGGCGCCCCTCAGGACGAGCTCGGCGTGACTGCGAAAACCACGACCTATGACAGCAACCGCGCCATGCCGCTGCGCTACACGACGCTTGAGCGCACCCTCATCGATATCGCAGTCAGGCCGGCCTACGCCGGCGGCATTTTCGAGGTCGCCAAGGCCTATGCGAACGCCAAGGATCAAGAAGTCTCGGCTAACGCCATGGCTTCGATGCTGAAGCGCATGCGCCTTGCGTATCCGTACCACCAGGCGGTTGGTTTCTATCTCGAGCGCGCTGGCTACAGGCGATCGTTGGTCGACTTGTTCAAGTCGCAACCGATGGAGCGCGCCTTCTACCTGACCCACGACATGGGCAAGACCAGGTACGTCAACGACTGGCGGTTACATGTGCCAGAGGGGTTTTAGCTTCTTGACCTGGTCCGTCACGAACTGGTGGTAGTGGTCAAAGGGTGCAAGCTTTACGCCGGGCTTCATCGTGGCTTGGACTGCAGCAAAACCGAGAGCGTGAAAATCGCGGACTTCGGCAATTCGCGGGATGAGCTGCAACGGCACGCGCTTCAGCTCGAACATCTGCTGCACCATGTGCCTCACCCTCTCTTCGGCCAGATCGACCTTGAACATGTTGACCAGCGCCTCGATGTCGACGAAGTCTCGCGCGCGCTCGTTTCCCAACCCCTTGCGTTTGATGATGTCTGCGTACTCC
Organism: Variovorax sp. LjRoot290; assembly: GCF_964253985.1. Lineage (NCBI taxonomy): Bacteria > Pseudomonadati > Pseudomonadota > Betaproteobacteria > Burkholderiales > Comamonadaceae > Variovorax > Variovorax sp. LjRoot290. The sequence goes on from NZ_CAXURW020000002.1 coordinate 1,040,772, forward strand.
GGCATCTGCTGGCAGATGGCCCGAATCTTCTCGCTGACAATCATGGCCGGCGAGTAGACGTAGATGCGATAGCCAAGGAGCTCGTGTTCCTGCTTGTCTTCGGTGTACTCATGCCGGCTGATGTCGACTGTGAACCTCGTCCCCTCGCCGAGCTTGACGGCCTCTCTGCGCATCTGCGCCAGATCGCGTTCAAGCGCGCCGGCTCGCTCGAGCGAAATGAGTTTGAACTCGACGAGGTAGCCGCCCCAGAAGGCAGCGAGGTCGTCAGGCATCTTGCCCGGTCGCTGATTCATGCGGATATCGAATGCCAGGTAGCCGAGTTCTCGTTCGAACGTGGACTGCAGCGCACGCTCGACTTGCTTCTGCGCCTTCACAAAGTCCAGGTCGCGCGCCGTCGAGAAATCGAGGTCTGCCGACGCTCGGCTGTTGACCTGAAGAACCACGTCCATGGCGTTCCCGCCCTTCAGGACAAGTAACTCCAGGAGTTCGTCGTCCGAGAACATGGCTGCGATGGCTACGCGCTTGATCTGCTCAAGGCTGTCGCCGCTGGCCGTCTTTGCCGTCTTGCCACGAATCATTCGACGATGGTACTGCCGCGCCCAACCGCAGGCGCCTTTGAGCTCTGCTTCGATCTGGACTGGGTGACAAGTTTGGTGTCGACCGCACCTCGTATCTCCCAACTACCAAGAACGGTAGTTGCCCCCTCGTGTCGCCTCGGCTGAACATGATCTGTTCCAACGCTGAAGGGATATGCGCATGAAAACGCTCCTTATCGACAACTACGACTCCTTCACCTACAACCTCTATCAGTACCTCTGCGCCTGCAACGCCGAGCCGCCCCTCGTCGTGCGCAACGACGAGATGACCTGGGACAAGGTGGAAGGCCTCGCATTCGACAACATCGTGATCTCGCCGGGCCCCGGCCGACCGCAGCGGGCCGAGGACGTCGGAATATCTGCCGACGCGCTGCGCTGCTCGTCGAAGCCCGTGCTCGGCGTGTGCCTGGGCCACCAGGCCATCGCCCACCACTGCGGCGCAGTGGTCGATCTCGCGATGAGACCGATGCATGGCCGCATTGACCGCATCTCCCATGCCCAACGCGATCTGTTCCGGGGCATTCCGGATCGCTTCCAGGCGGTGCGCTACCACTCCCTCGCTGTGACGCATCTGCCGCAATCGCTCGAACCCCTCGCCTGGACCTCGGACGGCACCTTGATGGCGCTGCGTCACGTCTCTCTTCCCTGGTGGGGCGTACAGTTCCACCCGGAATCGATCTGCACGGAGTTCGGCGCCAGGCTCCTGCGCAATTTTCGGGAGCTCACCGAGGAGTGGCGCGCGGGCCGTCCCCTGAAAAGCACCTTTGGAAGCTTCGGGCAGCCGGATCAGGCCACCAGCGAGCCGCAGCGCCACTTGCATGCGGAGTACGTGGAGACGCAAGTCGAAGCACAGGCTCTCTTTGAGCTCGCCTTCGCGACCGCCGAGTGCTCGTTCTGGCTCGACAGCAGCCTCACGACCCCTGGACAGGCACGTTTCTCGTTCATGGGCGATGCGAAAGGCCCACTCGCCGAAGTCGTGAGCTACCGCAGCGCCACGCAGGAGCTCGTGATCCGGCGCGCACACAAGGTGCAGACGCGTTCGCAGAGCATCCTGGACTACCTGCGCGAACAGATTCCCAGCAACGCAACGAAGTCATGGCCGGACTCGATGGGTTTCAGTTCGCAACGACCGCGATCCCCCGGAACTGCCCCGCCTGCACCCCTGCCGCCGGCCTCGGGTAGCGCCCTGGCGCGAAGCGGTGCATCAGCTCGGCCTCGCGGGCGCGCGCCAACGCGAGGTTGGCCAGCTTCACGTGGCCGAAACCGCGGATCGTCATGGGAACGGCGGCGATCTGCGCCGCGAGCTTCTGGTTGTCCGTGGACAGTTCGGCCAGCAACTCGTCGAGTCGCGCATCGAACTGTTCGATCAGCGAGCGCTCGAGCCTGCGTTCGGCCGTGTAGCCGAACAGATCGAAGGCTGTTCCGCGCAAACGCTTGCCATGGGCCAGCCACCTCATGGCGGGCAGCATCCAGCCGCCGAGGCGGATCTTCGCCGGCGGCTGTCCGTTCCTCGGCCGCGACAGGAACGGCGGGGCCATGTGGAATTCCAGCTTGACGTCGCCTTCGAACTGCTGCGCGAGCTTCTCGCGGAAATTGCCGTCGCTGTACAGGCGCGCGACCTCGTACTCGTCCTTGTAGCTCATGAGCTTGAGCAGGCTGCGTGCAGCGTTGCGACTGAAAGGCACGGATGGATCGCCCCCCGCCAGCGCCGCCTCGCGCTGCTGCACGCCGCGCACGCGCGCCTCGAAACGACCCGCCCAGGCCCCGTTCTGATAGCCGGTGAGATGGCTGCGGCCGCGCGCGATCAGCGCCTCCAGCGATTCATCCTGCGTCTCGGGCGAGGTGCTGCGCAGTCCTTCGATCGCCTGCGGCGCGCCCGCGGCCAGCCGGCCCAGCGAGAAGGCCATCTGGTTGGATGCGATGGCGACACCGTTGAGCTCGATCGCGCGCGTCAGCGCCTCCAGGCTCAGCGGTATCAGGCCGCGCTGCCAGGCGTAGCCGGTCGCGAGGATGTTCGACGCCAGCGTGTCACCGAGGAATTCCTCCGCGAGCGTCTGCGCATCGAAGGTCTCGACCTGGTCGCTGCCGGCGACGAAGCGCATCTTCTCGAGCAGCAGCTCCACCTTGAGGTCCGCATCCGGGTTGCGCAGCGATTCGGCTACCGGGATCTCGTGCGTGTTCGCGAGGATGCGGGTGCGGCCATGGCGCACGGTCTGTAGTGCGTCGGGCGAGGCTCCCACCACGATGTCGCAGGCCAGGATCGCGTCGGCCTGTTGGGTGTCGATGCGCACCTGGTTCAATCGCTCGGGCACATCGGCGAGGCGCACGAAGCTCAGCACCGCCCCGCCCTTCTGGGCGAAGCCCATGAAGTCCAGCACGCTGGCCGATTTGCCTTCGAGATGCGCGGCCATCGCGACCACCGCACCGACGGTCACTACGCCGGTGCCGCCGACGCCGGTGACGAGCAGGTCGTAGGGCGCGTCCCAGGTTCGCTGCGCAGGCCGTGGCAATGCGGCCACGTGTCGCAGAAAGGCATCGCGGCCCGCGGCCAGCGTCCCGCTCTTCTTGCGCAACGCCCCGCCAGTCACGCCAACGAAGCTCGGGCAGAAGCCCTTGGCGCACGAATAGTCCTTGTTGCAGCTGGTCTGGTCGATCTTGCGCTTGCGCCCGAGGTCGGTTTCATGCGGCAGCACCGCCACGCAGTTGCTCTGCACGGTGCAGTCGCCGCAGCCCTCGCAGACGGCCTCGTTGATGAAGAGGCGCTTGGCAGGATCGACCATCTCGCCCTTCTTGCGGCGGCGGCGCTTCTCGGCCGCGCAGGTCTGTTCGTAGATCAGCACGGTGACGCCGGGCAGCTCGCGCAGTCGGCGCTGTACCGCGTCGAGCTCGCTGCGGTCGTGGAACTCGGTGCCGGCCGGGAATTTGCCCTTGATCTGCGCGTACTTGTCGATCGCGTCGCTGACGACGACGACCTGCTTCACGCCTTCCGATTCCACCTGCCGCGCGATGGCATCGACACTGATGACGCCATCGACCGGTTGCCCGCCGGTCATCGCGACCGCGTCGTTGAAGAGGATCTTGTAGGTGAGCGTCGCCTTGGCCGCGACCGCCTGCCGGATCGCGAGGTAGCCCGAGTGATAGTAGGTGCCGTCGCCGAGGTTCTGGAACACGTGCGGCGTGCGCGTGAACATCGAGTGCGAGACCCAGTCGACGCCTTCGCCGCCCATCTGGATCAGGCCCGCCGTGCTGCGGTCCATCCAGTTGGCCATGAAGTGGCAGCCGATGCCGGCGCGTGCGGTCGAGCCTTCGGGCACCTTGGTGCTGGTGTTGTGCGGGCAACCGGCACAGAAGTAAGGCAGGCGCTTGACGCTGTCGCCACCGTTGCTCAGCAGTTCGGGCGGCGTGAAGTCGCGCACATGCTGGAAGTGGTCGCCCAACTCGGCGTTATCCGGGAAGTGCTCCGACAGCCAATGGGCCACCAGCTCGATCAGCCGCGAAGGCCGAAGCTCGCCGAGCGCCGACACCAGTGGCCGGCCGTCGCGATCGTGCTTGCCCACCAGTGCCGGCCGCGCATCGGCCGGTGCGTTGTAGAACAGGTCGCGCAACTGGCTCTCGACGATTGCGCCCTTCTCCTCGACGATCAGGATCTCGTCCAGACCTTGTGCGAACGCCCGGATGCGCGTGGGCTCGATCGGAAAGCTCAGGCCCACCTTGTAGAGGCGCACGCCCACGCGAGTCAGGCTCTCCGGCGTCACCTCGAGACGGCGCAGCACCTCCATCAGGTCGTAGTGCGCCTTGCCGCAGGTCACGATGCCGACCTTCGCATGCGGGCTCTCGATCACCTGGCGGTCGATGCTGTTCACGCGCGCAAAGGCGGCCACCGCCTGCAGCTTGTCGGCCAGGCGCGACTCGATGCGCAGCGACGGCAAGTCGGGCCAGCGATAGTGCAGCCCGTCGAGCGGCGCGACGTGACTGGTGGCCGCGCGAACTGCGTCGGCATCAGCCCAGGCGGCGACGCGGGACTCGACCAGGTCGAGGTCCACCGTGCCCGCGCTCTCGACCACTTCGGACAGGGCCGCCATGCCGACCCACGCGCCGGAGAAACGCGACAGCTCGTAACCGTACAGGCCGAACTCCAGGTACTCGGCCACGCAGGCCGGCTGCACGATCGGCATGCTCCACGCCACGAAGGCGTGGTCGCTCTGGTGCGGCATCGACGAGGAGACGCAGCCGTGGTCGTCGCCGGCGACCACCAGCACGCCGCCATGCGGCGACGAGCCATAGGCATTGCCGTGCTTGAGCGCATCGCCGGCGCGGTCCACGCCCGGGCCCTTGCCGTACCACAGCGCGAAGACGCCCTCGACGGTGCGCTCGGGGTCCGACTCCACGCGCTGCGTGCCCAGCACCTGCGTGGCCGCCAATTCCTCGTTGATCGCGGGTACGAAGCGGATGCCCGCGTCCTTGAAGCCCGGCCCGGCCTTCCAGATCGCCTGGTCGACCATGCCCAGTGGCGAGCCGCGGTAGCCGCTCACGAAGCCCTGGGTGTTCAGCCCTCGGGCCGCATCGCGCCAGCGCTGCATCAGGAGCACGCGCACCAGGGCTTGCGTGCCGGTCAGGAAGACGGCGCCCGAGCGCGCCCAGAGGCTGTCTGAAAGCTGGTAGTCCGGGCGCTGCAGCGCAGGGGGCGTCGTGATCAAGTGCATTGGAGGATTGTTCTTCGCCATTCGGAGGAATATCCTCTGCAATGCACCGGAACCGACCCTAGTTCTGAGAATTTTGTTCTCCTTATCCTCCATGAACGACGTTTTCATTCCTCTTGACAACCACTCGCTCCAGATCCTGCTCGAGCTGCAGCGCGACGCGCGCCAGACGGTGCAGCAGATTGCGGACAAGGTCGGGCTTTCGTCCACGCCCTGCTGGCGCCGCATCAAGGAGATGGAAGCTTCCGGCGTGATCCGCGGCTACACGGTCGTCGTCGATCGCGAGAAGGTCGGCCTCAACCTCGCGGCCGTGACCGAGGTCAACCTCGACCGGCACAGCGAATCGAAGGTGCGCGATTTCGAGAAGGCGGTGGAGGCGAGCCCGCAGATCGTGCGCTGCGTCTCGGCGACGGGTCCGGCCGACTACATCCTCACCGTGCTGGTGCCCGACATCAAGCACTACGAGAAATTCCTGCACACCACCTTGTTCGAGCAGGCCGGCGTCACGCACGTGCGTTCGGCGATCGTGCTGAGGGAAGTGAAGTCCGAAGGAAGCCTGCCGGTCGACCTCGGGCCGACCAAGAGGGCGCGCGCCTGAGCGGCGACGGATTCGGTACGCTCTTCATCGTGGACTCAGCCCGATGAGTGCCGTGCCCCGCCCCTAGGCTGCACCGGGTCGAACCGGCGCGCCTTGAATCTCCCGGTTTCACTTGGCATCATGGATTTTGAAACTTCTCATTCTTGATGAGGAATGATAAAAGTCCATGGCCGCCAAGACGCAAAGCGGCGCATGGGAAAGTCCGAATTCCTCGAGAAGGACCTCATCCCCGCTGTACAGAACGCGGGCTACCTCACGACGTACTTGAGCCTGCGGGTCGTCGACCTTGTCAGGCAAGGGCGGCGCCCAACGATCGATCACCTCTTCCCATGGGCCAATCAGTTGGGGGTTGGTGGAGGATTCGAGCATGAAGAGCAGCCGGCGCGCCGCGCTCTGGGCACAGGTGCGGGCATAGGCGACGCAGCGTTCCTGGAGCGTGGCATCCTGCCCTGCGGCCGCTTGCCGACGCTCTGCGCCATGCCGGCCTCCCATTCGGACCGACGAGCTTGGCTACGCACTGATCAAGAACAACATCAACCCCGGGGTGTCCACCGTAGGTCAGCCCTTCCGGGATGCCATGGGCCGTCCGTCTGGCGATTCCATCTTGCTGCTCGGTGACGAGGCCGTGAGGATGGTGCCCACCTATTGATTTGGTGGGCACCTTGTGAATCCCAATTCACGGAAGCTTCGGCGCAGGCATGACCCGGAGTTCAAGGCGACGGTCATGGCCGAGTGCCAGCGGCCCGGCGCCTCGGTCGCGGCGGTGCCGCTCGCGCACGGGCTCAACGTCAACCTGGTTCGCAAGTGGCTCGTCGGCAAGGGGCTGAAGCGCACGGGCTTGTCGGCGCCACGCACGGTCACGCCGCGACCGCATGTCCGATGCGGATCACTTCAGCGCCGCGGCGCTGCACAGGCAGTGGTCCACGCACTGGCTCCCTATCCGGCCGACAAGATCGTGACCGTGCTCTGGAATCGCAATCTGCTGCAAGTGCTTCTGTCCAACCCGCCGTCGTAGCGAGTGACAAGCCAGGGCTTGTCCCGCGGATGCGATTGCTTCAAGAGGTTCACGACGCCTGCATGCCTCCTCGAGGCGGTACGCCGGCCGGCTAGCCCGGAAATTTCACCAGTAGAGGGTCGGCAGCCTCGTGCCGGAGCGCGTTGACATTGGTATCTGACGCCAATTTCAACCGAGGACTGCCGATGCCAAAGTGTACCGATGGGACGATTGATTTGGGGCGTGTGGGTCGGCGGGTCATCGAGGCCAACTTCGAGGGCGGGGACATCGGTTCGGACGGCGGGGTCTTGCTGCTGCGTCGCGTTGACGAACGTATCGGTCTGAGCCGAGCGGCTGCGGCCGTGCTCAGTGATGCACGCGATCCGGCACGCATCACGCACAGCCTGCGCGACCTGCTCGCCCAACGCATCTACGGCTTGTGCTGCGGCTACGAAGACCTCAACGACCACGACACCTTGAGAGACGATCTGCTGATGCAGACCGCTGTGGGCCGGGTCGATGCGCTGGCGAGTTCGCCCACGCTCAGCCGCTTGGAGACCGGGGCCACGCGAGCGCAGGCAGTGGCGCTGCATGGCGTGCTCATCGAGCAGTTCATCGCCAGCCACAAGAGCCCGCCCGAAGAACTGGTGCTGGACATCGACGCCTCGGATGTGCCCTTGCACGGCGACCAGGAGCGCTGCGAGTTCCATGCCTACTACGACCACCACTGCTATCTGCCGCTGTACGTGTTCTGCGGCCAAGCCATGCTCGCATGCGTCTTGCGGCGCAGCCGCATCGATGGCGCCAAGAACGCCGCGGCGGTGATCAAGCTGCTGGTGCAGCGGCTGCGCCAGGCGTGGCCCGACGCGCGGATCATCGTGCGCGGTGACTCGGGCTTCTGTCGCCAGAGATTGCTGCGCTGGTGCGAGCGCTCGGGCGTGAACTACATCATCGGGCTGGCGCGCAACGCGCGGCTGGAGGCGACCGTGCAGTACGCCGAGGCGATGCTCGCCGACGAGTACGCGCGCACCGGCGCCAAGCAGCGGTTGATCGACGAGTTCGTCTACGCGGCCGACAGCTGGGACATCGAACGGCGCGTGATCACGCGCCTGGAGCACGGCAGCCAGGGCAACAACCCGCGCTTCGTGGTGACCGATCTTCAGGGCGATGCCATACAGCTGTATGAGCGGCTGTACTGCGCCCGCGGCGAGGCCGAGAACCGCATCAAGGAGGCTCAGCTCGATCTGTTTGGCACGCGGGCAAGTTGCCACCGCTTCGCGGCCAACCAGCTGCGCTTGCTGCTGGCCGCATTGGCCTACACGCTGATGCAACGGCTGCGCGAGTTCGCTCTCAAGGACACCGAGCTGGAACGCGCCGCCGCGGCCACGATCCGCGTGCGCCTGCTGAAGATCGGCGCGGCCATCGTGCGCAACACGCGCCGTGTGCGGGTACTGCTGGCTTCGCACCACCCGCTGCGCAGCGTCTTCCTGAGCGCAGCGCAGGCCCTCGCCCCCTGAAATCCATCCAGTGCTGTCCCCGGCACGCTGACAAACAACGGGGGTAAGGGGGTCGTGTGCCCAAAAACAGCCGCCACTCCATCCAGTAGCTCACACTGCACGCAAGACCACGCTCAATGGCCCTCAGCAGGCTCGGTCGACGGCACATCGGCCTGCTGGTGAAATATCCGGGCTAGGCGCACCTGTGCTGGCGGCCAGCCCTGCACCAGCAGCCAGCAGCCAGCTCCGCTCGCGATCCTGCTCGCGCATGAGCAAGAGCATCTGCTGCGCCAGCGCCGCGACAGCCTCAGGCGTCTCCGCCACAGCTCCCAAGGTAGCTCGACGAGACGCCTGCCCTGCTGCTTCCCCGCCTCATTCCATGCTTCTCTCTCGATCGGCCGAGCGGGAATTGCGTGGTTCCATCCGCTCCTGCGGCCAGCGCCCTCATCAGACTCCCGAGAAACCCCGTCATGCTGCGCGAGCCAGGGCCGGAAACCTGCGTCCAGAGATACAAGGCAGGCATTTGCGCGCAGAAATCACGCACCAATCACCGGTTTCCGTGATTCCCAGAATTGCATCTGCATGTAACAGTTCGCGCCCAAACGAAGCCGCGCCGACGCCCCTCGCAGGGTCCGCATCCCGCACTTGGCACCGGCTTCGCAACGGACCCGAACCATGCCCATTGCCGAGCGCCGGCGCCACCTGCCGCGACAGACACAAAAAACACATCTGCTGACATTACTCTTGCTGGCGACGGCCTTGCCGGCCCAGGCACAGATCGACCCGAACGCCCTGGACCGCCAGAACCAGCTCATCGAGCGCCAGCAGCAGGAGCGGCTGCGCCAGGAACAGGAGCGCGCCCTGCCGCAGCGGCCGCCGCCGGGCGGCACCGACCTGAGAACGATCGAGCCGAAAGTGTCGGTGCCCGACATCGGCGCCCCGTGCCGCGACATCCGCGTGATCCGCATCGGCGGCGCGAGCCGGCTGCCCGAGGACGTCGGCAACGCCATCACGCGCGACTACGCGGGCCGCTGCCTCGGCGCGGCCGAGCTCGAAGCCATTCTGGCGGCGCTCACCAAGAGCTACATTGACCGCGGCTTCATCACGACGCGCGCCTACCTGCCCGCGCAGGATCTGCGCAGCGGCGTGCTCGAGATCGCCGTGGTGGAAGGCCGCATCGAGCGCTTCGAGTTGCAGCAGACCGGCCGCAGCGCCGGCGCGGTGTCGATCCCCGGCGCCTTCCCGGCGCACCCCGGGGACCTGCTGAACCTGCGCGACCTGGAGCAAGGCATCGACCAGCTCAACAGCCTGTCCTTGAACGAGGCCACGCTGGACCTCCAGCCCGGCAGCCAGCCCGGCCAGAGCGTGGTGGTGGTGCGCAACAAGGCGCGGCTGCCGGTGCATCTCTTCACCACCTACGACAACACGGGCACGCCCGCCACGGGCGAGAAGAGCGCTTCGGCCACCCTCAGCCTCGACAGCCTGCTGGGCCTGAACGAGCTGATCGCGATCACGCGCCGCCAGTCGGTGCCGCACGAGCGCGAGCACAACTCCGGCATGACGGCGCTGCGCGCCTCGGTGCCCTTCGGCTACAGCAGCTTCAGCGTCGATGCGAGCGAAAGCGACTACACCAACACGCTCGTGCTTCCCAGCGGCAGGAAGCTCGCTTCCGAAGGGCGCACCGCCACGCAGAGCCTCGGCGTCGACCGCGTGGTCTATCGCGACCAGGCGAGCCGCGCGTCGATGTCGGCCAAGCTCACGGCGCAGGACAGCCGCAACTTCCTGGGCGGCGAGTTCCTCTCGGTGAGCAGCCGCAAGCTGAGCACGCTCGACCTCGGCACCGCCGCCTTCACGCAGCTGGCCGGCGGCGTGCTGAACGCCCGCCTCGGCTTCGTGCGGGGACTGACGATCCTGGGCGCGCTCGAGGACCCGGCGGGGCTCTCGGACAAGCTGCCGCACGCCCAGTTCAGCAAGTTCGCGCTCGACCTGGGCTACAGCCGCCGCTTCGACATCGGCGGCCAGCCGCTCCTGTGGTCGAGCCAGTTCAGCGGGCAGCGCAGCCGCGACACGCTCTACGGCTCGCAGCAGATCCTGGTGGGCGGCATCGCCTCGGTGCGCGGCTCGCTGCTCAACACCCTGAGCGGCGACAGCGGCTACTACTGGCGCAACGAGATCGCCCTGCCCTGGCAGACCGTGGCAGGCGGCGAGACGCTGTCGGGCCGCGTCTATGTCGGCTACGACTTCGGCCGCGTGAGCAACCACGCCGACGGCGTGCCCTCGGGCTCGATGTCGGGCGCCACCCTCGGCGCCTCCCTGCTGTGGCGCGGACTGAGCGTGGACCTGTTCGCCTCGCGCGCCCTCCACCTGCCCGCCTCCATGACGCGCGAATCGACCCGGGTCGGCGTGCGCCTCTCCTATTCGCTCTGAACCCGCGCTGAAAGGCCTCTCATGAACCACATCTATCGTGTCGTCTGGAATGCCGCCTTCGGCAGCTGGGTCGCCGTCGCCGAAACCGCACGCGGGCGCGGCAAGAGCAGCAGGCGTTCGCGCCTCGCCGTCGCGACGGCGCTCGCGGCCGCGCTGTCGACCGCGCAGGCCCAGGTGCCCTCCGCCGTGCTCGCCCCCGGTGGCCAGGCCAGCGCCTACGTCTCACCCAACGGCACAACGGTGGTCAACATCAACGCCGCGAACGCAGCGGGGCTGTCGCACAACCGCTACCAGCAGTTCAACGTGAACGCGAATGGCCTGGTGCTCAACAACACGACGAGCACGCAGCAGATCAACTACCAGTCGCAGCTCGCCGGCCAGGTGCTGGCGAACTTCAACATGGTCAGCCCGGCCAGCGTGATCCTCAACGAGGTGGTGAGCAACAACCGCAGCACGCTGGCCGGCTTCACCGAGGTGCTGGGCAGCAAAGCCGACGTGGTGCTGGCCAACCCCTACGGCATCACCTGCTCGGGCTGCGGCTTCATCAACACCGACCGGGTGACGCTCTCGACCGGCGTGCCCTTCTTCACCGCAAACGGCCCGCTCGGCGGCTTCAACGTCAACCAGGGCGACATCCTGGTCACGGGCAACGGCCTGAACGCCACGGCACAGCAGGTGCTGGACCTGGTGACGCGCTCGGTGCGGCTCGAGGCCAACGTCAACGCGAAGGACCTGGGCATCTTCACCGGCCCGAACCAGTGGGACTACGGCACGCGCGCCATCACCGGCAGCGCCGATGCGCTGGGCAGCGCGCCGAGCTACGCGATCGACAGCTCGGCGCTCGGCGGCATGTATGCGAACCGCATCCGCCTGATGGCCACCGAAGCCGGCGTGGGCGTGCGCATGCTGGGCGACGCGGCGGCCAGCGCCGAGGACTTCACGCTCTCGGCGGCCGGCCGCATCGAGCTGCGCAACCGCCTGTCGGCGCAGCGCGACGTGCTGGTGGCGAGCAGCAGCGCCGATGCCACAGCCATTGCGCTGGCCGATGCAACCCTGACCGCCGCCCGCGATGTCCGGGTGGCCGCGACGCAGGGCGGCCTGGCGCTCGAGCGCGCGGCGCTGATCGCCGGCAACGACCTCCAGGCGAGCGCGACCCGCATCGACGCGGGGCAAGGCTCGCGCCTGCAGTCGGCACGGGCCATGGAGGCCAGCGCCACCGCGGGCGACCTCGCCCTCGGCGCGGCGGCCGTGCGGGCGGGAGGCGACCTGCGCCTTGCCGCCGCCGGCGTGCTGTCGACCGCGAGCGGCGACGGCCAGGGCGTGCAGAGCATCGGCGGGCAACTCGCCATCGATGCGGCGAAGGGCATCACCAACGCCGGCACGATCACGGCCGACCAGGGCAGCGTCACGCTGCGCGCGGGGGACGTCATCGCCAACAGCGGCCAGATCAACGCGGGCCAGAACCTCGACATCGCCGACGCCGCGGGCGGCGCAACCCAGGCGATCGACAACCGCGGCACCCTGCTGGCGGGCCAGTCGATGACGACGCGCGCCGCGGCGATCGACAACAGCGCATGGATGCAGGCCGGCGGCGCCAACACGATCGACGCCGCGAGCCTGCACAACAGCGGCAAGGTGATCGCGGTGGCGGGCACCGCCACCCTGCATGTGGCAGACACGCTCACCAACACCGGCAGCGTGCGCGCCGCCCAGGACATCGTCGTCGCCGGCCGCGACGGCGCGGCCGTGCAAGGGCTGGCCAACAGCGGCGACCTGCTCGCCGGCCGCGCCATGGACGTGAACGCTGTCGCGCTCGACAACCAGGCGGGCGGCTGGATCCAGGCGGCCACCGGCTCCGTCATCCGCGCCGGCTCGCTCGACAACACGGGAACCTGGCTGCTGTCGCAACAGGCCGGCGCGACGGATCGCATTGAGATCGGCGGCACCCTGCTCAACAGCGGCGTCGTGCAGTCCGCCGGCGATGTCACGATCGCGGCCGGCGTACTCGACAACCGCCATGCCATCGCAGCCGCCGGGGACCTCGGCGCCACCACCTCAGGTGCCATTCAGAACGCCAACGGCGCCGTGCTGCAGGCAGGCAAGACGCTCTCGCTCACGAGCGGCGGCGCCCTCGGCAACGCCGCCGGCGGCACGCTCAGCGGCGCCAACGTCGCGTTGAGCTCGGCGCAAGGCCTGGACAATGCCGGCGTCGTGGATGCCACCAACGGCAGCGCCGTCGTGCGCGCGGACGGCACCATCGCCAACAGCGGAACGATCCACGCCGGGACCTCGCTGGACATCGCCGACAGCAACGGCGGCGCAACCGAGGCGCTCGACAACAGCGGGAATCTGCTCTCGGACGGCACCCTCACCCTCGCGGGCGGCACGACGAAGAACCAATCCAATGGGTGGATCCAGGCTGCTGGTGGCAGCCGGGTCGATGCAGGGTCGCTGGACAATGCGGGCGTCTGGCTGCTGTCCACGCAAAGCGGCGCGGCGCCGAGCCAAGTGAACGTGGCGGGCCTGCTGACCAACCGCGGCACGCTGCAGGCGCAGGAGGATGCCACCTTCAGCGCGAACCGCCTCGACAACCAGGCGACGGCGCTGCTGCGCACCGGCGGCCGCTTGCAGGCCGACATCAGCGCCGCCGATGGCCTGAGCAACGCCGGCACGATGCAGGCCGGCAGCACCCTCGGCATCGCGGGCACCGGCAGCAAGCTCGCCAATGCAGGCCTCATGCTGGGCGACAAGCTGGCGATTTCGGTCGGCGAGATCACGAACACCGGCACAATCCAGGGCGGCAGCAGTGCGGACTCCAGCGTCGCGGCCACCGGCAGCGTGAACAACCAGGCCGGCGCGACGATCACCCTCGCCACCACGAACACCGGCGGCGGCACGCTGTCCGGCCAGAGCATCGTCAATGCAGGCATGCTGCAGTCGCTGGGCGCGCTCACGCTCCGCATCGGCAGCGGCGGGCTCACGACCCAGGTGGACGGCACGGCAGGCCACGGCGACATCGTGGCCAACGGCGCGCTGACGCTGCAGGCCCTCGGCGCCAACAGCTTCACGGCCACCGTCTACGGCACGCTGCAAAGCGGCGGCCTGCTGAGCGTGAACGGCGACTTGAATTCCACGCTGGCGCTCAACGGCAACGCGCTCGGCGATTCGATCGCCGTGAACATCGGCAAGGTGAGCATCGGTGCGCAGGCCGCGATGGTGTCGCAGTACACGCTCGACCTCGACGCCTCGACGCTTTCCCTGGCGGTTCAGGGAACAGGCGCGAGCGCCAAAACCGGCCGCATCCTCAGCGCGCTGGACGCGAGCCGCCAAGGCAAGGGCACGATCCGGGTCTCGAATGCCTTCACCAACGACGGCCTGCTGTTCTCGGCCCACGACCTCGACGTGCAGGCGCCTTCGATCGCGGTCGGCGCGACCGGCGCGATCTCGGCGCTGAAAGACCTGAAGGTACACGCCAACGGCGGCGCGCTCGACCTCACGGCCGCCACACCCGATGCACAGGCAGGCAACCTGAACAACGCGGGCCTGCTGTACGCGGGCCACATGCTCACCGCCCAGGCCAACGGCACGCTCACCAACACGGGCGACATCAACAGCGACGACAGCCTCTCGCTGCGCGCGAACACACTGCTCAACGGCCGCATCATCAACGCCACCAACGACATCACGATCGTGGCGGCCACCCTCAAGAACGAGATCCCAGGACTCCAGCGCATCACCACGCGGGGGCCTGACAGCGCGCACACCGAAATCGCCTCGCGCGACGACTACCACGACGGGGCCGCGGATGGCACCAACAAGGACGTGGCCACGCTGTACCAGTACAGCTACACCACCACGCAATCCTATTCGCAGGCTCTGCCGGAGGTCGTGCCGCAGATCACGGCCGGACGCAACATGCAGCTGGCCTTCCATGAAGGCAGCAACATCGGCGGCACCATCTATGCCGGTGCGAGCATGAACTTGCAGGGCTTCTCGCACGACCCTGCGCAGACCGATGGCGCCCTGCATGCCGGCCTCGGCATCGTGGATGCGGGCCACGGTTTCCAGCTCACCGGCGCGACATTCACCAACGACAACCTGGCGCTCACCACGACCCCGCACATCGTTCGCTATTCGCTCACGACGAAGTACAAGGCGCTCGGTCCCGCAACCTACTATGAGGACCAGTTGTGCGTCGCCGGCGGCACGTGGGACGTCGTCTGCTACACCAGCGGCTACGAAGACAGCCCGCAGACGCCGACCGCCAACAACGTGCTGAAGGCCGGCCTGTACACCGCGAGCCTGCGCGGCTCCGGCTTCAGTCTCTTTAATAATGGCTCCACGGCGCAGGACGTGGGCAGCAACCAGGATCTCAACGGCGTGCGCGAAGGTGCGGCGCCCGCGTCGACGGGCGCGCCGCGCACGGTCGGCCAGGGCCCGTTGCCAGGCAGTGCCGTCAGCCAAGGCCCGAGCACCCCCGTCGTCGGCGCCGACGCCGCGCCTTTCGGCGGCAGCACGGGCACGCGCCCGCTGCCGGCCATGTCCTTCCTGGACGCCAACGCCGCCAACGGCGTGAGGGGGACCTCCTTCGGCGGCATCAACATCGCGCTGCCGACCAATCCGAACGGCTATTTCGTGACGGTGCAGTCGCCGGGCGCCAGGTACCTGGTGGAGAGCAACCCCCTCTACCTGACGGGCACTGCCTCCGTCGGGTCGGACTACCTGACCCGGCTGCTGGGCTACGACGCGGACAAGTTGTCGATGCGCCTGGGCGATGCCAGCTACGAAGCCTGGCTGGTCAAGCAGCAGCTGATCAAGCAGACGGGCAGCGCGGTGCTTGCGAGCTACCAGGGCGCGGACGCGCAGATGAAGGGGCTGATGGAGAGCGCCGCCAGCCAGAGCGAGTCGCTGGGCCTGGTCTACGGCAAGGCGCTCACGCCCGCGCAGCAGGCCGCGCTCAAGCAGGACATCGTGTGGATGGTGCAGACCGAGATCGACGGCAAGACCGTGCTCGCGCCGGTGGTCTACCTCGCGCAGAGCACGAAGAACAAGATCGCCAGCGGCGCCGTGATCTCGGCGCAGGACGCCGATCTCAGCCTCACTTCGCTGACCAACACCGGCGGCACCATCGTGGGCGGCAGGTCGCTCGTGATCGCGTCGGCGGGCGACATCACCAACCTGTCGGGCCTGATCAAGGGCGGCAACGTCAGCCTCAGCTCCACGCAGGGCAGCATCGTCAACAAGACGGCCAGCGAGGGCGGCGGCGGCGAACACTTCTACAGCACCGTGCTCGGCAAGACGTCGGGCATCGAGTCGACCGGCACCCTGTCGCTGGACGCAAAGAAGGACATCACCAATCTCGGTGCCACCCTGAATGCCGGCACCGACGCCAGCCTCAAGGCCGGCGGCAACGTGACTTTCGACACCATCGAGAAGACGGACACGAGCAGCACCTTCTCGAACATCCAGGTCAAGCACGGCAGCGGCACCAAAGACACCACCACGACGAGCGTCACCCAGGTGAAGTCGGGCCTCACCGTCGGCGGCAACCTGGCGGTGCAGGCCGGCAACGACATCACGCTGGCCGGCACCGACGCCAAGGTCGGCGGCAACGCCGAGCTCCAGGCCGGCAACAATCTCAACATCATCGCGCGCGAGAACACGACGACGACGCACACCGAGAGCAAGGCGAGCGGCTTCGGCATGAACGGCTCGCTGTACGGCACCACGAAGACGACCAGCGATTCGCTGTCGGTGCGCAACGTGGGCAGCAGCCTCGAAGTGGGCGGGAACGCCAGCCTCGCAGCGAAGAACGACATCACCATCCAGGGCTCGAACGTCGACGTCAAGGGCGACGGCAAGATCAGCGCGACCAACGTCAACGTGCTCGCGGGCCGCAACTACGACGAGACCCACACCACGACCAAGAACACGGGCGTGATGCGGGTCGGCGCCTCCGGCAAGGGCTCGGCCAGCGCCAATTCGGCGTCGAAGGCCGGCTCGGGGCGCGGACTCGCCAATGCCTCGGCCGAGGCGTCGGCCGGCGCGGGCGGCAAGGGAGCCGCCGGCCTGGCCTTCAGTTCGACCACCACCACGACCACCGACACCACCGACCTGCGCCATGTCGGCTCGAACCTGAACTTCGGCGGCAACCTCGCGGTGGACGCGTCGAAGGACCTCACGCTGCAGGGCTCGACCGTCAACGCCGGCGGCAACGCGACGGTGAACGCGCAGAACGTGAACCTGCTCGCCGCGGAGGACAAGAAGACCTCCAGCACCAGCACGACCACCACCAAGGTCGGGCTGATGGCCAGCACCGACAACAAGGCCCAATCGGGCGCGGGCGTCGCCGCCTCGGCCGCCGGCGGCAAGGGCAACCCGAACGCGGGTGCCGACGCCAACGCCGGCGCCTCGGCCACGAGCGAGAACCACGTCGATGTCTTCCAGCAGACGAAGAGCACCACGAGCACGCTCGACACCACGCACCAGGGCTCGGCCATCAATGCCAAGGGCAATCTCGACGTCACCGCGCGCGACAACCTGACGCTCGAGGGTTCGACCATGAGCGCGGGCAAGGACATGAGCCTTGCGGCGACCGACATGAGCTTCAAGGCGGTGCACGACGTGCACCAGGCGTCGACCACCAGCAGCAGCACCACCGCGGGCCTCTACGCATCGGGCAAGGCGCAGGCCGGCGCGAGCGCCGATGCCGGCGTGGGCCTCGGTGCCAAGGCCGGCGCCCAGGCCAATGCCTCGGCCTCGGGCGAAGTGGGCCTGTACGGATCGAACACGAGCGCGAGCTCCGTCGAAGGGTCGACCACCGCCGTGACCTCGGGGCTCTCGGCGGGCAACAACATCACGCGCAAGGCGACCAACAGCATCACCGACGTGGGCACGCGCATCGAAGGCGGCGGCAACCTCGTCCAGACGGCGAAGACCATCACCAGCCTGGCGGCCGCCGACACCACCTACGCCTCCTCGGAAAGCACGAGCCACACTGCCAAGGTGGGCGCCTACGGCGAGGCCTCGGCCAGCGTCTCGGCGGAGGGCCAGGTCGGGCCGGGCGCCAGCAAGCAGTCGATGAACGTCGGCGTCGGCGGCGGCGTGAAGGCGAGCTACGAATACGACAAGGAGACCGCGCAATCCAACAGCAGCACGGCCGTCGTGTCCACCATCAGGATGGGCGGCAGCGTGACCAGCAACTCCAGCGGCAAGACCACGCTCGAGGGCACGCAGATCGCCGCGGCGAAGGACGTCACGCTGGAGGCCGGCTCGCTCGACTACAAGGCGGCGCAGAACACGAGCAGCAACAGTTCCAGCACGACGAGCGCGGGCGGCTCGGTGAAGGTCGACATCGTGAACAAGGGCGGCAGCGCCGGAGTCAACTACCAGGGCGAGAAGAGCAAGGAGAGCGCCAGCACCGCGGTGACCGGAGGCATCGCGAGCGGCGGCAACCTCACGATCAAGACGCAGGGCGACACACGCCTGGAAGGCACCAACCTCGCCGCGGGCGGCGCAGCCACCGTGGATGCGGGCGGCAAGCTCGACTTCGCGGCCGCGAAGAACACGGCGTCCTCCAGCAGCGAGCAGGTCGGCGTGGCGGCGGGCGTCAGCGCGACCAAGAAGGGCGGCAGCGGCAGCGTGGACGTGAGCGTCGGCAAGTCGAGCAGCAGCCTCGACCAGGACGTGGCCGGCAGCATCTCGAGCGGCAGCGGGCCGCTGACCCTGCGCAGCGGCGGCGACGCGAGCTTCACCGGCACGGCCATCGCCAGCACGGCCGGCGACGTGTCGGTGGCCGCCGGCGGCAACCTGGCCATGAACGCCGCGCGCACCATCGCGACCAGCGAATCGCTCAGCGTGGACGTCTCGGCGGCGGGCGGCGGCGGCAACAAGGAGAAAGTCACGGGCGGCGGCACCTTCGTCGGCAGCACGGCGTCCGGCAAGGGCACCGCCGTCAATCACCGCAGCGGACAGGCGTCGCTCGGCGTCGGCTCGTCCAAGTCCGACAGCAACATCGCCACGGCCGGCAGCATCGCGAGCGGCGGGAAGATCAGCCTGTCCTCGGGCGGCAACACCTCGCTCGAAGGCACCCAGGTCGCGGCAGCCAACGGCGTGGCGGTCGACACGGGCGGCAGCTTCGAAACCAAGGCGGCCGTCAGCACCAGCAGTTCGCAGGTGGTGGGCTTCTCGGCCTCGGCCTCTGGGTCGAGCATGACGCCCTCCAACAAGACGGGCGCCAAGACGAATCCTCCGGCCGGGACGCCCGCGCCGGCCCCGGCCCCGGCAACGACAACCCTGCCCGGTACCAGCAAGCCACCGGCGACGCCTCCCCCCGCGACGCCCGGTACCAGCAAGCCACCGGCGACGCCTCCCCCCGCGACGCCCGGTACCAGCAAGCCGCCGGCGGTTCCCCCTCCTCCCACGCCCGGCAGCAGCGGCAAGCCGCCGGCCGTGCCACCGCCGCCGACGCCCACGGCGGCAGGAAGCACACCGGCCGCGCCCGCCGCGAAGCCTCCTGCCTCCCCCCACGAGCAGCAGAAGGGCGGCGGCATGGCGAACGTCTACGTGGACAAGCAGAAGAACACCACCGTGCAGAACACCACGATCAGCGGCGGCGCGGGCGGCATCGTGATCAACCAGGGCAAGTCCACGCCCGGCGCGCAGCAGATCAGCGCCAGCGTGCCGCTGCCCGCTGCGATGCCGCCGGGCAAAACGGCCCAGGCCCTGACCAGCGACGGCAAGCCGCTGCCGGCCTGGCTGAAGTTCGACCCGAAGACCGGCGCCTTCCAGGGCAAGCCGCCGGCCGATTTCAAGGGCGAGCTCAAGGTCAATGTCAGCGTGCCGCAGGCCGACGGCACGACCAAGACGGTGCCGATGCGCTTCTCCGGCCAGTGACATGGCTATTGTTGAGAAAATCGATACCCGCCCTGCCGCCGGCACGGCCCGATAAGGGAAAAACGCTTGTTGAACGTCCTGATCGTCGATGACGACGAACCCGTGCGCTGGCGCCTGCAGCGCATCGTCTCGCAAGTGCACGCGCAGGCGCTGTGCACGCAGGCCGACTCGCTGGCGCAGGCGCGGGCGCAGTCGGCGCTGCAGCGCTTCGATCTCGCGCTGGTCGACGTCGGCCTGCCCGACGGCAGCGGCATCGAGTTCGTGGAGTGGATGCAGACGCATGCGCCGAAGACCGAGACGGTGATCGTCTCCAGCCTCGGCGACGACGCGACGGTGCTGCGCGCCATTCGCGGCGGCGCGACCGGCTACCTGCTGAAGAACGGCGAGGACGTGGAGCTGGAGCTCTCGCTGCGCAGCATGCAGCGCGGCGGCGCGCCGATCGACCCGGTGATCGCGCGTCGCATCCTGCACCTGGTGGCCGCACCGCCGGCCGCGCAGGTGGTTAGGATTGCGGCCGCCCCGCCAGCGGACACAGGCCTGCTCAGCGAACGCGAGATCGAGGTGCTCGAACTGGTGGCCCAGGGACAAAGCAACCGCGAGATCGCGCAAAGCCTGCACATCTCGGTCAACACCGTCGAATGCCACGCCAAGAACATCTATCGCAAGCTCGCTGTGCGCTCGCGTGCTGCGGCCGTCCACAGCGCCCGCGGGCGCGGCCTGCTGCCCTGATCCTGCTCGGTCGCATGCAGCAGCTGCTGCTGGGCCTGCTGCTTTTCTTGCTGTTCGCCGGCCTGCCGCCGGCCGCGGCCGGCGGGCTGCCCGGCTTCGAGCGCATCGAGGCCGTACGCGCGGACCCGGCGGCTCCCGACACGCCGCCCGCCGAGGGCTGGACCACGGTGACGCTGCCCGACGCCTGGGCCGAGCGCTGGCCGGCGCACGATGGCATGGTGTGGTATCGCCTGCGGTGGAACGAGCCCGCCGCAGCCGGCGAGCCTTCACCCCGGGGCCTCGCGATGGACTATCTCTCGATGGCCGGCGCGATCTACGTCAACGGCACCCTGCTGGCGCAGGACACGCAGCTCGAGGAGCCGCTGTCACGCAGCTGGAACTATCCGCGCCACTGGCTGCTGAGCGCGCCCCTGCTGCGCTCCGGGCCCAACGAGCTGCTGGTGCGCGTCTCGGGCCTCGCGGCCTATGCCCCCGGCCTCGGCCAGGTGACGGTGGACCAGCCGGCCGCGGCCGAGGCGCACTACCGGCACGAGCAGCTGATCCGGCAGTCGCTGCACATGCTGAGCTTGGGCATCACGCTCGCGATGGGCGTGCTCTACGGCCTGTTCTGGCTGCTGCGGCGCAACGAGACCTTCTACGGCTGGTTCAGCCTGTTCTCGCTGCTGTGGGTGCCGGTGGGCTACAACTACGTCGCGCGCGACACCTGGCCCTTCGGCAGCACCCACGCCTACCAGGCCGTCAACATGTCCGCCCTGGTGCTGAGCATCGCTGCCTTCCTCATGTTCGCCCTGCGCTTCTGCGATCTGCAACGGCGCCGCGCCGTGCGGCTCATCGGGGGCGCCATCGGCCTGACCACGACCGCCCTGTGGCTTGCGCCGCACGCGCTGCTGTCGCCGGTTCGCGACGCCGCGGTCGTGATGGCGCTGGCGACCTACGCGCTGAGTGTCTGGATCATCTGCCGGCACGCGCTGGCCTCGGGCAAGCGCGAGGTGCAGGCGTTGGCGCTGTGCACTCTGCTGCCGCTGGCCGCCGGCACGCACGACGTGCTCGTGTTCCACAACGTGCTGGCCACCAATCTCTACTACACGCCCTGGTCCTCCAGCGCGATGCTGGTGGGCATCTCCTTCGTGCTGACCTGGCGCTTCGTGGTCGGCATGCGCCTGGTCGAGCATTTCAACGCCGAGCTGCGGCACCACGTGGAGGACGCCACCCAGCGCCTGTCCTCGGTGCTGCACCGCGAGCACGCGACGGAACTGGAGAACACGCGCCTGGCCGAGCGCATGAACCTGGTGCGCGACCTGCACGACGGCCTGGGCATGACGCTCAGCGGCCACATCGCCTCGCTCGAGAACCGCAGCGCGGCCGGGCATGACACCGCGCTGTGGGCGCTCAAGGAAGTGCGCGACGACCTGCGCCTGATCATCGAAAGCTCGTCGCTGGGCGATGCGGACCGCTTGTCGGAACGCCTGGCGCCGCTGCGCCACCGCAGCACGCGCGTGCTGGAGGCCGCAGGCATCGAATGCACCTGGGCGCTGCGCGGGCTGGACCAGTGCCGCCTCGACGACCGCCGCGGGCTCGACTTCCTGCGCCTGCTGCAGGAGGCGCTGGCCAACGTGCTCAAGCACAGCCGCGCCTCGAAGGTGCGCGTCGGCATCGACGCGGCCGACGGGCAGCTCTCGCTCTCGGTGGCGGACGACGGCAGTGGCTTCGCCGGCGGCGGGGACGCGCACGGCGGCATGGGCCTTCGCAACATGGAGGCGCGCGCGCGCCGGCTGAACGGCACGCTGGACATCCGCTCGACACCCGATGGCACCACGGTCGCGCTGCGCTTTCCAATCCAACTGCCGGCTGGCGTGGCGATCGCGGCATGATGCAGCCATGCGCACCCGATCCAAGCCCACAAGAGCCTGGCCGGCCCGACCGCGTGCGAATGTGAGGCCAATGTCGGAGGGCCTACCGGCCTACCCACGAACACGCCGGCGGTCGGCTGAGGCATCGACTGCAACGCTTGCGCAAGCCTAAGTTCCGTAAGCCGTCAATTAACCACGTCCTTCAATTCGGTGCGCTGAACTGACAGGCTACGTTCCCACGTAGAAGTAGATGGGAACGTAATGTCAGATTGGGTTTCGGAGTTGGCGAAGCGGCTTGTCCTGGGTCGCAAGCGCGATGGCCGGTGCGTCTATGACGCGCAGGCGAAGCAGGAACTGATTCTCGCGTGCGGGGCGCCTGGCATATCGATGGCGAAGCTGGCTCGCGATTGCGGCATCAACGCCAACCAGTTAAGTACCTGGGTACGCCGGCACGAACGCGGCATGACCAAGACAGCGTCCCCCACCGGCGGCGTGGCCCGAGCCGTGGAACCGGCATTCGTGATCCCCGAGCAGGTGCGCGTCATCCAGCACCAGCGCATCAAGTACGCGTGCCCCTGCTGCGACCTCAGCCTGAAGGTGACGCCGGCGCCCGCGCGCATCATCCCGCGGGGTCTTCTGAGCGAAGCCGCGCAGGCCTGGGTCATCACCGGCAAGTACCAGTTCGGCATGCCGCTGTATCGCCAAGCCGCATTGCTGCGGCGCTTCGGCGGGGATCTCGCCAGCAACACCCTGGCCGCCGGGGTGGTGCGCATAGGACGGGCGGTACAGCCCATCATCAACCTGCTGCGCGATCACTTGCTGGACTCCGATCTGATCTACGGCGACGAGACCACCGTTCAGGTGCTCAAGGAGCCCGGGCGCAAGGCGCAGACCAAGCGCTTCATGTGGGCGCAGATGAACGGCAGCGGCCCGCCGGTGCGGCTGTTCGCCTATGCGCCGGGTCGTGGCGGCGTGCACGCCGAGAAGCTGTACGCGGGAATCCGGCACGGCGCGACGCTCGCGAGCGACGGCTATGACGTGTACAACGGGATGCCAAGGCGCATGGCCTGACGCATCTTGGTTGCTGCAGTCACGCGCGCCGGCCCTTCATTCGACGGGATCCGGTTAAGTTGAGCGGCAGCGAACGCACGGCGGGTGGCGAGAAAAAATTCCCGCCATAAGACTTGCCGGGACCGCTCGGCTACAGATCGACCTTGCCTGGGCCCTGTGGCGCCACCGGGTCTCCGCCGAAGTGCAGAACATGCACCGCCTCGGGCGGCCAGCGGCCAGCCACGACCTGCCCCACAACGTCCATGAAGGGCTTCGGGCCGCACAGGTACAAGTGATCGTCCTCGGCGCGCTCCCGCAGCAGGAGTCTCAGCGTATCCCGCATCCGTTCCGGCCCCGTGGGCCAGTGGAAGATGGCGCGGTCTGCGAAGCGCGGATGCGACAGCAACTCGAGAAACGCGGAATGTTCGACGGAACGCGTGAAGCAGTGCAGCTCGAGTGGCAGGGCTTGTCGCTGCAGGTCCTGCGCCATGGCCAGCAATGGCGTGATGCCCATACCGCCGGCGACGAGCAGATGGCGCGTCGCAGAGCGGTCGAGCGGGAAGTGATTGCGCGACGGATCCATGAACAGCAAGTCGCCCGGCTTCATGCGCTCATACACACGGTGGAAGCCGTCACGCGACACGTCGCCCCCTGCACCGGAATCAGGTAACACCCGCCCTGCTCGCAAGCCGCGGGTCGCAGATGCGCGAGCTCTAGACCGAGGGCGGTGAAGGCGAGGAAAAGCAGCAGCAGCCCGACGGTCAGGCCAGTCCTGCGGTGCGCCTTCAGCGGGAGCGTGCGTCGCGTGAGGTTAAAGATCAGGTCTCCGCGCAAGTTGGCGCGAGGGTCGATCGCGCGCGGCGGTAGCATCGAGGGGATCGCGTTCAATGGAGCGTCAGCGGGCGCACGACGGGAGGCGAGAACTCGCGACCCACCATTGCCCGAGCAAAGAAGTAGTTATTGCGTGCGGCCTCGCTGGCACGGTCCAGATCGAGGCGACCGCTCTGGTCGCACGGGAACGCGAAGCCCCGGCCTGGCTTGAACAGGGACTCGAAGCGGACTTCATATTCGCTTTGCTGATGAATGGACTCCAACATGTCTGTCTCCTCGAAGGACCTGGGGACGAAACCACCGTCCTGGAAATACAGACATTAATGGACCTCGCTCAACGCAGGCTGAAGGCCAACTGAAATCCGGTTCAGGTTGTTTCCGGGCGTCAGAACGGCACGTGCACCACGCGCGACAGCTTCATGGGTGCGCAGGCTCATAGGCATTGCCTCGGTGGAGACGAGGCCCGGCAGCAGCGCTCAACGTTTGGCTCGGAATCCCGGCAACAGCGGCGTGCCCTCCATCTGCACCGCCCTGAGCGCGTTCGGATCGAGCCCGAGTGCGGCAAGAATCGTTGGCGCGACCTGGCTCACCTGCACCGGCGCTCGATTGATCGTGCCCCTTGCGCCGGGGAACGAGACCAGCAGCGGCACA
Organism: Variovorax sp. LjRoot290; assembly: GCF_964253985.1. Classification (NCBI taxonomy): domain Bacteria; kingdom Pseudomonadati; phylum Pseudomonadota; class Betaproteobacteria; order Burkholderiales; family Comamonadaceae; genus Variovorax; species Variovorax sp. LjRoot290. Next base: position 1,065,589 of record NZ_CAXURW020000002.1, read on the forward strand.
TTGGTGTCCTCGTCGATCATTCCGCCGTGCTCGGCCAGCAACTCCCTGGCCGCGTCGCCGTCCGCATTGTCGGTGTAGAACGCGCCAAGTACGGGCTGGATCAGGATGTCGGGCGTGCGCGAATCCTGCCTCGGCAGCAGCAGCTCGAGCTGCTCGCCGGAGTAGATCTTCAGGATCCCGGCTTCGCCGGCCTTCGCGCGCAGCGCCGCGACGACCTCGCTCGTTCGGCTTCGATCCTTGAGGTACACGAGGCCGATGGCATCGAGTGATCCGTGCGCGAGCAAGCCCGGCGCGACGCTGTTCACCGCATTGCGAATCACGTTTCGATCGATCACGCGGCGCTGCTTGACGTCGATCGGCGATTGGCCGTGCTTCGCGGTCAGCACGATGAGGGTCGAGTCGTAGCGTTTGCTGGACTTGAGCTCCGCGACGATACGCCCGATCGAGTTGTCGACGAAGTCGAGCGTCTTCTTCAGCGCTTCGCTTGGGGTAGCATCGCCATCCTTGTAGCCTTGCGACTTCTGGGCGGCACCGAAGCTGATGAATCCCATGCCGAAAACGGCCGGCACGCCGACGCGCTGCGTGCCGGTGCTGTCGAATCCTCGAATCTGCTTGAGCAGCATCTCCAGGCGCCGCGCGTCCTGCCCCATGAAGCCCTCGAGCGTCTGCGGAACGCCCTTGCGCTCGAGCGCGCGGCTGTCGTCAAGGCCTTTGCCCGAAGGGCCGTTCAGCAGGTCGTTGTACATGTCGTGCTGGTCGATCCATGCGGTGCGCCGTCCCGCCCCCTTCACGACCTCGAACACCGTGTTGACGCGCATGAGCTGATGGGGATAGACCGGCGTGCAGCTCTTCGACGCATCGCGAGGCAGCTTGCCCGGATCGATGCCGCCGCCCGAGTCCTCGCGCTTCATGTCCTTGACCCACTTCTCGTCGACGTAGTAGACCGAGCCGCGCGTGCTGCAGTCGGAGCCGGGCGGTGACAGGTCGCGGTCATAGAATGGGCTGTAGATCACGCCGGCCCCCGCACCGGAGCCGCCGGTGGCGAGCGACAGCAGCCCCGGCGTCGAATCGCCGAGCAGCGGCTGGCGCGCATTGGTGTAGGTGATCGCGCGCTGCCCGAGCTGCGCCAGGTGCGATCCCGGGTTGTTCCTGACGTAGAGCGCCAGGTCGATGGCATGCGCTCCGTCGACGCTGATCAGCAACGCGTGCTTCGCGACGGCCGGTGGTGGAGTCGATGCCGCTTGCACAATGACAGGGCCGCCCGCCGCAAGCATGACGGCGGACACGACAGTCAGCGCGAGTAGTTTGGGTGTTTGCATGGTTGAGTTCTCGGTCGATCAGTGGTCGAGCAATGCGCGGCTGCCTTGCGCCTGCCACGCGCGCAAAGGGATGTAGCTCGCGTGATCGAGAGCGACCTGCTGTCCTTCGCGGCTCAGGATGAAGCGCAGAAACTCGTCCAGCGCGGGCGTCAGCGCCTTCCCTGGCGCCTTGTTGGTGTTGAAGTAGATTAGCCGGCTGAGCGGATAGGTGGCGAGCGCGACGTTCTCGTACGTCGGCGCCTGAGGCGCGTCTCCCGCATTGGCAACGACTGGAATCATCCGCACGGGCGCATCGATGTACGCGATGCCGGAATAGCCGACGCCGTAGCGGTCGCTGGCCACATTTTTGGCCATCGGGAACACCAGCTTTTCAAACTGGATGTCGTCGCGCCATTCGCCGCGCTTGTCACCCTTGCTCATCACGCGCTGGCGCACGAACTCCTCGAAGCCGTTCCATGGCTTGATGCCGTACAGCTTGACCGGCTTGTCGGCCCATTCGCCCGTGAGCCCGAGCTCGCCCCAGGTCGTGATCGCCTTGCCGCCCCGATGCCGCGTCGTCGAGTACATCGCATCGATCTGATCGAAGCTGAGCTTCTCGATCGGGTTGTCCTTGTGGACGAAGAAGCCGACCGCGTCGAGCGCGCCGTAGTGGCGATACGAGCCACCCACGACCGGCACGGTCAACGGGTCGTAGCCAAACTTCGCCTTGAAGTTCACGATGTCGTCGGGCTTGAGCTCGCGCGACACGAACACGAAGTCGAGGTTCTCCTTCACCAGCTCGTTCGCGCCGTAGCTGCCTGCAAATGGTGGAGAGATGCTCAGCGTGACGCCGGGGTGGTAGGTCTTGAACTTCTCGAACCATTTCTGGACCAGCGCCTTCAGCACGTCGGACGAGGCGCCCTTGAACGTGCCGGTCAGCTTTTCCTTTCGGGGCTGATAGGCGGGAAGCGCCTTGTCGAGCGTCGGCTGCAGCACTTCGGGCGCCGGCAGTTGGCGTCCGCGCTGCCGGCTCGCGTCGGCCTGCTCGGGCGTCTGCGGCGCGTTCGTCGGCAGGGCCGGGATGACCCACTCGACCATCGGACGGGTATCGGCGGGCTGTGCGACCGATGCCGCCGCGGCAGCGCAGGCAACGATCGATAGCATCGCTTGTCTTGCACGAAGTAGTGCTTTCATGGGGCGGATTCTCCTTGTTGGCTCAACCACGACTTCAACAAACCAGCGCGAGTGCCGCGCTATTCGACCTTGGCGCGCTCCGCGGCGGCGTCTTTCGCCGACAGCGGCAGGTAGCCTTGCGGTGAAGCGGCAATCGCCTCCTGACCTTCTCGCGAGAGGGCGAAGCGAACGAACTCGCGCGCGAGCGGCGTGACCGGCCACGGTACATAGATCAGCAGGTGACGATCGAGTGGATAGCGGCTGGCGATGATGTCCTCGCAAGTCGGCGTGACGGCTTCGGCCCCTTCTATCGCGGCGATCGCAACGGCGCGCACGTCCGGCGTTGCGCGCATCGCTGCCGCGAATCCGATCGCCAGGGGATCGGACGCGACCTTTTCGACGAGCTCGGCGGACTGCAGCACACCAACCATGCGCGCGCCGAAATCCCTGCGAGGCATCACCCTCTGCTGCAGCTCGAACGCCAACGCGGTGCCCGGCTTCATGCCATAGGCATTCACGCCGCGCCCCGCCCAGGCACCGCCGAGGCCAAGATCGCTCCAGCGCGTGACGTCGCCCGCGAAGACCTTCGCGACCTGTGCCAGCGTGAGGGAGCGGATCGGGTTGTCGCGATGCACGAAGATCGCGAGCGGCCCGCTCAGCGCACGGGCGTCCAGTGACGCGTGAGCGATGCGCACGGCGAGCGGATCGCTGCGCGCGATCGTCCGGTATTCCTCGAGCTGCTGCGGCGTGAACAGCGCCCCCATCGGGGCGAACGCGGACACGCCTCGCGCCAGCGCGGCCGGCGCGAAACGCGTGCCGGGAAGATCGAGCTTGAAGCGAACGTTTCGATGCGCCGCGCTGAACTGCGAGGTGAGCGATTCCATCATCTCGCGCATGTCGTTGTAGCCGACCACCATGACAGCGCCGTCGGGACCGATGTAGCGCTCCTCGCGCGCCAGTTCGATCGCGAGCGGTTCATAGCCCGGCAGCGCCGGATCGATGCTCGCCGCACGAGCACCCGCGCACGCGACGTCGGAGGGCTGCGCCGCCTGCGCAGCGCCACCGAGGAGCGCGCACAGCACGACAGCGCGGATGCAGAACTTGTGTTTCATGACCGGAATCCGCTGCGAGCCGGCGGCTGCGCTCAGAAATTGACCTTCGCGTTGAACCTGATCGAGCGGTCCATGCCGATGCCGTAGGTGCCGTCGGCCACCGAGTTCCAGTAGCGCTTGTTGGTCAGGTTGTCGATGCTGAGGCTGAACGACGTCGGGCGGCCTTCGATGCGCGTGGCGTAGCTCAGGCCGGCGTCGTAGAGCGTGGTGCCGGGGAGATAGCCCTGGTTCTGCGCATTCAACGGCCGCTTGGTGATGATCTTCATCCCGGCCCTCACCGTCAGGCCCGGGACCGCCGCCACCCGGTAGCTCACGCCGAAGTTCGCGTTCCACTTCGGTGTGTTCTCCGGCGCCTTGCCGTCGATCAGCGGCTGGCCTGGCGCGTCCTGCTTCGCGTTCAGCCGCAGCACCGCCGCATTGACCTTCCAGTCGCGATTGATCTCGTAGCTGGCCGTCGCCTCGATGCCCTTGTACGAGAGGTTGCCGTTGTACCCGAAGATGCCGGTCGCCGGGTCGGTCACGGCGTTGGCGCGCATGATGTCGAAGTACGAGACGCTGAGCTGCAAGCCCTTGAAGTAGGAGTCGCGGATGCCGATTTCCTTCTGCTTCGAGATCGCCGGCGGCAGGATTTCGTTTGCGTTCGCGGCGTTCGCGGGCGCGGTCGCGCCCGCTTCGAGACCTTCCATGTAGCTCGCGAACAGCGTCGTCGTCGGTCGGATGTCGTACAGCACACCGTAAGCGGGCGAGGTGTGGTAGGTCTTCGTCTCGGTGCTGCCGAAGACCTCCTTGTCCTGCACCCTGCGCACGCCCAGCAGCATCTTCAGCTTGTCCGTGATGCCGATCGTGTCGTAGCCATAGAGGCCGGTGTCGGTGCTGCTTTGCATCGGCCTCGGGACCGACGGGCCGATGAGCGGCGGGTTGAGCCGGATCGGGTTGTAGATGTTCTGCCTTTGCGGCAGCGTGATGGTGGCGCTCTGCGAGGTGTTCGACTCGCGTTCGCTGCTCGACAGGCCGATGGTCAGGTCGTGCGTGAGCCCCCAGGTCCTGAATTTCCCGAGCACCTCGGTGCGCCAGAAGGTGTTGGTGTAGTCGTTGTCGATCGGTTGCACCGTCACGATGCCGCCGGCGCCGGTGAGGATGTTGTAGTTGCGGATGCGCACCGTATTCCGGTGGCGCTCCGACTGGGATTGCCCGCCCTGGAGCAGCACCTTCCAGTCGTCGTTCAGGACGTAGTCGGCCCGCCCCTGGATGTTGGTGGTCCTGGGCGTGTAGAGATTCCAGGTGCCGGACAGCAGGTTTCTCGGACTGGGGACCGGCGTGAGCGGAATGACCCCGTTCACGGGCGACAGCAGCGCGATGCCTGCCTGCTCGGGCACGTCGCGGCGGTAGTGCTCGAAGTCGCCCTGCAGGGTCAGGCGCGGCGTGACCCGCACGTCCACGCCGAGGCTGGCGAACGAGCCGTCCCCGCCCATGTCGCGCACGCCGTTCTCGAGGTGGGTCGCCGATGCATTGAGCCGCACGCCGACCTGCTCGTCGGTGCCGAAGCGTCGGCCGAGATCCAGGGCAAGGCCGTATTGGCCGAAGGAATTGCCGGCTGCGCCCACGGTGGTGATGTCCCGCGGACCCGCCCGCTTGGTCACGAAGTTGATGATGCCGGCCGGGCTGGCCACCCCGAACATCAGCGCGTTCGCGCCCTTCAGCGTCTCGACGCGCTCCTTGTTCTCCGTCGGGTTCGTGATCACGCCTGCGACCGGCAGGCCGCCGTCGAGCCTGTAGTTCGAGAACAGGTTGAGCTTGATGCCGCGGATGGCGAAGGCATCGTTGGCGCTGCCGGCCGAGTTCGTCGCCTGCACGCCGGCCTGGTTCTTGATGGCCTCCGAATAGCCTTCCTGCGTCTGCCCGATCGCCTGTCCCGAAGCGACCTCCTTGGTCATCGGCAGGTTCTGCTTGTTGCCGAGCTCCTGCTTGTTGTACTCCTCGATCGCGTCGGGCTCCTTCGCCAGCGCCGTGGCCGGGTACGGACCTTCGAGCAGGGCGGCGCTCGCGATGCGTTGCCCCATCTCGGCCGCAATCGCCTCGGCGCGGCGTTGCAGCGCCTCGGGGTTGGCAGCCGCTCCGAGCGGGAACACGACCCCGAGCGCACCGACGATGGCGCCTGACGCGTCCTTCACCGGAACCTTGACTTCGAAGCGTGCGCCGCGTGCATCGGCCTTGCCGTACGGCTGGCCGCTGCGGACGACCGCGAGATCGCCCTCGTCGGCCGGCCTGCCGATGCGGCCGATATTCGAGGCGACGATGGGGTAGTCGCTTCCCGTCCTCGGCGTGCGCGCGTGCAGCGCGATCACCTCGATCCCGGGATGACGGCGCAGCAGGTCGTCGACGAGGAACTGCGCGTAGCTGCGCAGCGGGATGCGCGGGTCGAGTTGCGCCGGCTCCATGAGGCTGCCGGCGTCGAAGATGCGACGGCTCATCTCGTCGCGGTAGTGTCCGGCCTTCTTGACGAGCGCATCCGGGTCGGTCTCGGGCGGGTACGGGAAAGTGAACGCCACACTCCCGACGGTCTGGCGGAAGATGTCGAACAGCTGCACCTGGACGTCCACGTTGCCGTCGCCGCGGCGGTTGATTTCGATGCGCGGCTCGCCGCTCCTGAACACCGCGATCGCGGCGTCGTCGTCGGGACGGCCGATGCGCGCGGGCGACTTCGCCGCGACGATCGTGCCCTGCGTGGCGCCGGAAGGCGTTGCATGCAGGTCGATCTCGATCAGCTCCGGGTGCATCGCCGCGGTGCTCTCGACCAGCGTCTGCGCGTAGCTGGCGGCGCCGGTCGGTGCCGCGTGCAGGACGCCGGGCGGTTGCGGCGTCGGCAAAGCATCGCTCTGCGCCTGCGCCAAGGGGAATGCGGCGATCATCGCCAGCGCCAAGGCCGTCTTCGTGCTTCCCATCCTCGTCTCCTTCATTTTTCTCTCGAGCGTGGGCGGCCGCACTGAGGTCAGCCTGCATCGCTCATGAACAATTCTGAGCTTTCCTTCCGCTGCGCGCCTCCCGCGGGGGCTGCACTTCAGCGCGCGACGCCCGCCAGCGCGCTCTTCCAGTTCGCGATGAAGGCACGCTGCTGCTTCTCGTCGAGCGCGGCGGCGATCTTCGGGTCGATCGGGATCGGCCGCGCCGCCGAGCCGATGCGCTCGCGCAGCTTGGCCGCGGTGTACTCGGCATCGACGTCATCGCGCACGGCGAACAGCTCGATCGCGTCGCCGATGATCTTCTGGCCACGCTGCGACAGCAGGTAGTCGGCCCACAGCTTCGCGGCGTTCGGATGCTTCGCATGCTTGCTGATGAACATCACGCGCGACAGCACCAGCGTGTAGTCGCGCGGCAGCACGACGCCGAGCGACGGCAGCTCCTTCTTGCTGCGCACCAGCGCGTAGGCGCCCATGATGTTGTAGCCGAGCAGGTACTCGCCGGAGTTCACCTTGGAGAGCATCTCGCCGGTGCCGACACCCTCCTGCACCCGGGCGCGGCCCAGCGCCTGCAGCAAGGCCGGCAGCCGCTGGCCTTGTGCCTCGTCCTGCACGGCGAACAGGTAGCCCACCCCTGCCTTGGCGATGTCGAACATTGCGACCTTGCCGGCGAACTTGTCGGCGCGCTCGGTGAGCAACTTGGCGAGCGCGGTGCGATCGCGCGGTACTTCATCCTCGGCGACCCGCGTCTTGTTGTAGACGAACACCACCGGCTCGAAGGTCGTGCCCCAGGCCTGGTCGCGCCAGCGCGCCCACGCGGGCAGATGCGGCGCCTCCGGCGAGGCGTACGACGCAGCGTGGCCATCGCGCACCAGCATCATCTGCAGGTCCATGGCGGAGCTCCACATGACGTCGGCCGAGGGCTTGCCCGACTTGAGCTCGGCGAGGAATCGCTCGGTGATCTCGTTGGAGCCGCTGTTGCCGTCGTACTCGACCTCGATGTCCGGGTACAGCGCCTTGAAGCCCTCGACGAGCGGCGTCGCGGCCTTGTTGCCGAGTACGCTGTAGACGACCACCTTGCCCTCCTTCCGCGCGGCCTCGACGACCTTGGCGTAGCCGGCCGGATAGCCGGCCGGTACCTGGGCGAATGCGGTGCCGGCGCAGGCGCAGGCGCAGGCGGCCAGCGCGAAGATGATGGAATGCAGCAGTTTCATGGTCGTCTCTGTCGTGTGATCAGCGAGGTTATGGACCGCAGCTAAAGCCAGCCTGTACCGGGCCTGAATTCGAGTTAAGGACGGCCGGCGATCGGCGCGAGCGGCGTCACGTGGCCTTCGGCCGCGATCCGGATCGGCAGGTCGGTCCGCTGCGCCGGCGTGACGCTGACAAGCGGATCGGACCTGGCCCGCAGCATGGGCGGGGCGGCGCGCGGCTCGGAGGCGGCGCGATAAGCCAGCGCCGCGGCACCCGAGGCCAGCAGCGCGGCCACCACCGACGACACGAGCTTGCGTGCGGAGATCATCGCTTGCTCCAGGCCCGCCGGCGCTAGAGGTCCAGGACCAGGCGAGGCGTGCTGGCGCGCGATACGCAAACCAGCATCTTGGCTCCCGCGATGCGCTCCTGTGGACTGAGGAACGCATCGCGGTGATCCGGCTTGCCTTCGAGCACCCCCGTGAGGCACGTGCCGCAGACACCCTGCTCGCAGGAGGTCGCGACGCAGACGCCGCGCTCGGCCAGCACGTTGACGATGCTCTTGGACACCGGCACGGTGAAGGTGCCGCCACTTCGGGCCAGGGTCACTTCGAAGGGCTTGCGCTCGCCCGCCGAGGCCAGCGGATTGGCGGCGAAGTGCTCGACGTGCACGGTCCCGGCCGGCCAGGCCGCTGCCGCCAATTCCTCGACCAGGTTCATGAATCCGCGCGGTCCGCATAGATACAGGTGTGCATCGGCGGCGCGGCGCGACAGCAGGGGATGCAGTGTCTCGCGCAGCCGGCTGCGCTCGATTGCGCAGTGGAAACTCACGTGGGGCGCGAACTCGGGTGCGGAGAGCGCGGCATGGAATGCGGTCTGCTCGATCGACCGGGTGAAGTAGTGCAGCTCGAAGGATGCCCCGATGGACAGCAGGTGGCGCGCCATGCACAGCAGGGGCGTGATGCCGATGCCGCCGGCGACCAGCACGTGGTGCGCGGCTGCCGGATGCAGCGCGAAGTGGTTGCGCGGTGCGCTGATGGACAGCAGGTCACCCTCTTCAACGAGTTCGTGCATGGCGCGCGACCCGCCGTGCGAGCCGGCGATCCGCTTGACGGCGATCAGGTAGCGGTGCCTCTCGTTCGGATCGTTGCACAGCGAGTACTGGCGCTGCAGGCCGTCTTCGATCCTGACGTCGATGTGCGAACCCGGCGTGAAGGCGGGCAGCGGGTCCCCGGTCGTACTGACCAGTTCGAACGACTTGATGTCGGCTGCCTGGAATGCGATGCGCCTGACGCGAACCGGCATCGGGGCCGCCAGGGCCGGTGCGGCCGCAGGCGACTTGCGGCGGCGCAGGTAGCTGCGAATGCCCGTATAGGCGAGCACAGGCACCATGAGCGTGCCGAAAAGCAGGATCAGCTTCATCGGCCATCCGCCGACAGAGCCGGTGTGGAACGAGATCATCCAGAAGTACAGCTTGAAGCCGGCGCTGGCCTTCTCGTACGGCGTGTAGCGCAGGACCTTGCCGCTGTAGGCATCGATGAACAGCAGCGAGCGGGCGTTCTCGTGCGGCGCGCCGCGCGCGACCATGTACGCTTCGAGCGGCGCGTTGGGACCTTCCCCGGGGTATTTCAGCAGCGCATGCTCGGGGTTCGGCTCCAGCGCCTGCACCTTCTGCCAGAACGCTTCCATCGACACCCGCGGCGAGTCGCGGTCGGCCGGCGCCGACTTCGGCGGCTTCTGCGGCAGGGGCGAGCCGGTCAGGGTGTAGAGGCCGTTGCGGTACCACTCGAACACCAGCGGCAGCCCGGTCAGGATCAGCGCAATCAGGAACAGGCTGCCGTAGACGCCGGCGATCTTGTGCTGGTTCATGCTGCGCGCGCGGCCCTCCAGCCGTACGTCGAGCCTGAGCGCGCGACCGTAGCCCCTGCGGCGGGGCCACCACATGTAGGAGCCGCCTCCGATCAGCACGATGCCGAAGATGATCGCGCACACACCGGTGATGCTGCGTACCCACTTCTCCTCGCTGAAGCGCAGGATGTGCGTCTGCTCGATCGTCCCGAGCACCCCGCCGTAGCGCGGCCGCTCGCCGACCACTGCGCCGGTGCAAGGATTCATGTACACGTCGACCTGCGGGTCGTCGAAGCGCACCCGCGCCGCCGGCATGCGCGCTGCGCCGGGTTCACCGGCGCTGAGCTTGATGTAATCGAGGCGACCGCCCATGTGCGCGGCGCGTGCGGTCTCGCCGAGCGCATCGAGCGGCACCCGCTCGCTGCAGGTGGGCACCGTCAGCAGCTCGCGATTGACGGTGGGTTCGAGCTGCGGCCGGAACAGGTTGACCGCGCCGGTGAGCGCCATCATCAGGATCACCATCCCGATGGTCAGGCCTGTCCAACGGTGGACCTGGAATACGCATTTGTAGAGGTTCGGTTTCATGCTCTTCGTCCTTGGTGGCGACTGATCTGCTGGCGCCGTAGGCACTCTATGAGCGCCGGCTGTACCGAATCTGTAGCGATCCTGAAACTTCGTTCAGGCTCTGCGCCGGCTTCGCCGTTCACCGGCCGCGGCGCCGCAGCCGTCAGCGAGCGCATCTGCATCGCGCCCATCGCCTGGGCCGCAGCGGTCAAAGGTGACATGGCTCGTGCTCAGAATGCGTACTTGAGACCGACCGTCAGCTTGCGGGCGTGAGCGTCGCCGGTTTGCACGGCGAAGGAAAAGTCGACGAAAAGCTTCTCGGCCCTGAGGGCGTAACGCGCGCCGGTCCCGATCCAGGGGCGCTCGCTGCCCTGGCCGAAGACCTCGAGACCGACATCGAGGCCCCGTTCGCCGAGCCGCTCGACGGCCAGGGCGTACGTGCCCACGGTCTTGCCCTCGAGGTGGTTGCGGGCAACTCCGAGGTTGGCGTGCACGATCGTGCGCCCGTTCGGAATCGAGACGACGAGCGCGGCCGCCGAGCCCGCATGGCGCATGTGCTGTCCGGAGGACCTGAGGCCCTCGAGTACGTAGGCGAGAGTGACGCCAACGCTGTCATCGGACAAGGGGCGCAATGCCGTCTTGCCGCCGAGCGCCGCGACCGTGTTCGAACCGCCGCCGGACTTGAATCGCCCGGCGCCGACTGCGAGTTGCGTGTCGAAGCCGATCCCGCACCCGACTTGGCTCCAGCCACCGCGTTCCGAAGGTTCGTGGCGCGGGCGGACGTACGCACCGAAGGACTCCAGCTCGCAGGCACCGTCGGCGATGACGCCGGCATCCTCGGTGGTGAACGGTCGGCCGGCCCAGCCCGGCTGCGAAAGCAGCATCAGGCTGGCGGCGAGGAGCAGCGTGCGTGAATGGATCGTCTCGAATCGGCAGAGGCTCACGAACCGATCATTCCGGACTTGGTCATGATGGCCTGAAGGCGGGTGAACTCGCTCTCGACGAACTTGGCGAATTCATCGCCGGTGATCGGCGCGGGCGTCCACTTGTTCTGCTCGACGGCCTGTTGCCAGGCATTCGTCTTCATCGCCTTCACGATGCCGTCGATGAGCGTCTTGCGCTGCTCGGGCGTGATGCCCGGCGCGCCATAGAGGCCGCGCCAGTTGCTGATGACGACGTTGATGCCCTGCTCCTTGAGCGTCGGCGCGTCGACCTCCTTGAGTCGCTGGGCGGAGGTCACGGCGATCGCCCGCATCTTGCCGGCCTTCAGGTATTCCCCGAACTCGGTATAGGCGCTGCCGCCGACGGTGACGTTGTTTCCAAGAATGGCGGAGACCGCCTCGCCGCCGCCACGGAAGGCGACGTAGTTGATCCTGGCGGGATCGACACCCACCTCCTGCGCGATCATGGCCGCGGCGATGTGCTCGGTCGAGCCGCGCGAGCCGCCGCCCCACTTGACGCTGCCCGGGTTCTTCTTCAGCTGGGCGATGACGTCCTGCATCGATTTCAGCGGCGAGTCGGCGGGCAGCACGAAGACCTGGTCCTCGGTGAGCAGGCGTGCCAGAGGCGTCGCCTGCTGCAGTTGTGCCGGCTGCCTGGCCGAGATGAGGCCGCCGATCATCACCGCGCCCATGATCATCAGCGCGTTCGGATCGCCCTTGCTGCTGTTCACGAACTGTGTCAGCCCGAGCGCGCCGCCGGCGCCGCCCTTGTTCTCGTAGACCACCGTGCTCGCGAAGCCGGCCTCCTGCAGCGCCTTGCCGAGCGCGCGGCCCGTGGTATCCCAGCCGCCGCCGGGATTGGCGGGAATCATCATCTTCATGCTGGCCGCTGCGCTTGCGGGCAGCGGCAGCGCGGCGCAGGCGGCCATGGCGGCCAGGCTTTTGAGGAAGGTGTCTCGACGCATGATGGGTCTTTCAGGTGTGGGAATAAGGAGAGCGGATCGGATGGATCAGGTCAGGGCGCGCCGCCTTCAGCGCTTCCTCGACGAACGCGTTGGTGTAGGTGCGCTTGACGTCGACCGGCTTGAACTTCGGATCGAACTCGGCCAGCGCGCGAAGCTCGTGCGCCACGCCGTCCGCCGGCATCAGGCCGTTGGTGGCGAACATCGGGAGCGCTTCCTTCATCGCCTTCATGTACTTCTCGCGGTCCTTGCCGCTGACCGCCTCGGGCACGATCGCGGCGATCTGCTCGGGGCTGTGCGTGTTGATGAAGTGCAGCGCGCGCGTGAACGCCTTCGCGAGATGGCGCGCGATGTCGGGCCGCTCCTTCATGCGCGCGGTCGCCATGAACACGGTGCTGCTCGGGAACGGCACGCCGAACGCCTTCTTCGTGCCCTCGGGCGTCGTGAGGTCGGCGAACACCGTGGCCACGCCTTGCGCTTCGTAGAAGGTCGCGTCCGGCGTCGGCGCGACGACGAAGTCGGCCCTTCCGTCGCGCAGCGCCGCGACGTTCAGGTCCTTGCCGTCGGTGCCGAGCCGTGTGTAGTCCGACAGCTTGTGCCCGCCGGCGAGCACCAGCGCGTTGGCCAGCGTGGTCTTCGACGAGCCCGCGCCGCCGGCGATGAAGCGGCTGCCCTTCAGATCGGCCAGCGTGCGGTACTTGTCCCTGGCGTGATTCGCCACCAGCACCTTCACGCCCGGCGTGACGCCGAGCGTGACGATCGCCTGCGTGTCGCGGCCAATCGACTGGTTGACCGCGTTGTGGTGCCAATACGCCATCACGGCATCGACGCGGCCGTCGACCAGCATGTCGCCGTGCCAGACGTCGTCGCGCACGTTCATCACCGTGACGTCCATGCCATCGGCCTTGAGGTACTCCAACCGCTCGGCGACGACGACCGGCAGGTTGCGTACCGCCTTCCATTCGTCGACCACCAGCACGATGCGCTTGTCGACCGGGAGCGGATCGGCCGACGCGATCGAAGCAAATGTTGCGGCGAGTGCCGCGACTGTCCAGACAAGTAGCTTCCTCATCGTGGAATCCTTTCTTCATTCAAAACAGGTCGCTCAGCGCCGCTGCAGGGAGATCACCGCCAGGGTGTCCTTGAAGTAGGTGTTCGGGTAGTAGGGCGCCACCTCGCTGTTCCACTTCTTGCCGGGGTCGACGGTGCCTTCAGCGGCGACGAGCCAGACCGTCTTCGTACGCGGGTCGAGCGCCATCGTGCGCGCGTAGGGCCGCGTCGTCGGCACCTCGGCAACCCTGTAGGTGTCGGCGTCGATCTGGTCGACGATCGTCAGGTTCGCATCAACGCCGTTGGATGAGTACAACCTGCGCTGCTCGGCGTCGAAGACCAGCACGTCGCTGCCGCGCCCGATGGGCACCGTCGAGACGACCCTGCCGTTGGCGGCATTCATCACCGTGAGCACCGGATCGCGGCCGCGGCAGGCGACGAACACGCGTTCGTTCGCCTGATCGAAGGCCACGCCGTTGGGCTGATCGCATGGGGCGGGCGTCGGCCATTCGGCGCTGACCTCCCGACGCTTCATGTCGATGCGAAGGATCTTGTTGCGATCGCGCAGCGCCATGAACATGTTGCCCTTGCCGTCGGACGCGGTGCCCTCGAGCTTGCTGCTGTCCACGTGCATCCGGCCGAGTACCTCCGAACTCCTCGGATCCAGAAAGACGGCCTCGTGGGCGCCGCCCGTGGTCACGAGCAACTGCCTGGTGGCCGGATCGTAGAAGCCGTTGTCGGCTTCCTCGGCAAACTTGACCCGCTTCAGCGTCTTGTGCGTGGACAACTCGAACACTGTGGCGGAGCCGTCCGTGTTGATCACGAAGCCGCGGTCGAACTCCGGAAGCAGCACGAAGGCGTTCGCGCCCTTCGTGTCGTCGATCGTGCGCACCACCTTCTTGCCTTTGGTGTCGAACACCTGCGCGCCGTCCTGACGCAGGGAGACGTAGAGCAGCGAGGTCGCCGGGTCGAACGCAAGGTAATCCCAACTGGGCGCTGCCTGCCCCTGGATCGTGACTGCGGAGTCGATGCGGTAGAGCGGGCCGGCAGCGGCACCGAACGCGACCAGCGCGCCGGACAGCGCGAGGAGGCTTGGCAGCGAGCGGAGAAACGGCTTCATGATGGACGAGGTCTCCTGTGTTTTCATCGTGGATCCGATGGACGTGAACGGTATGCCGGTCGGCTGAAGAGAACCTGTAGCGTTCCTGAATTCCGCTTCAGGAAAGGCAGCCGTCGGGTCGGTCGGGGCCCCGGCGGCTGGTCCCCCGGGTCGTCAGTGGGCGGCCAGCATTGCCGCGCCGACGTCGATCGCCGCCGTCGACGAGATGTCGGAGCGGATCGTCTCCTTCACGTCGTTGAGGCGCTTCCACTCGGGGTCGGCCAGAAGCTTCTGCTTACCGACTTCCTTGATGGGCTCCCGGTGCGCGTAGGCGGCCGCGTCGGCGTACTCCATCACGAGCAGCGAGCGGGTCTGGCCGGCGACGGGCTCTCGCTCCACGTACATCGCGTACTGGCTCATGATCCCCGCGGCGCGCTGCAGGTTCATGTTTGGCGCGATGTAGTGCTCGGTGTAGCGCTTGTAGTCGCTGGCAGAGACATGCGTCGAGTAGAAACTCGCGACGTGCACGGCCGACGCAGGCGTCTTCGACGGCTGGCCTTCGTGCCGGACCCGCGTGGCTCGGCGCACGATCAGCTTGTCGCCGAACTTCGGCGCCGTCTGGGAGCTCCAGGTCTTAAAGGCGGCTTCGTCCGGCAGCTCGACCACAGCGAGCGCGGCGAAGCCCGGCTCCTTCTGGTCCGCTTGGGCCTTCAGCAGCTTGAAGTCGGTCAGCACCCCGGCCTTGCGCCAGGCCTTGAACTGTGGCGCCATCTCGGAGAGACGCTCGCTGCCGAGCGGCTCCGTGATCACGGCATGCACGGGTTCGGCGCGTGCGGCTGCGGCGCCGAGCGCCGTGCCGAGCACCACGCCCAGGCTGCAGAAGAACACCTGGCGCCTGATGGAATAAGTAGGTATGAACCTTCCTTGACGGTGGAATGGGAGGGGCGGCGCCGCCTTCGGGTAGACGCTGCGGCGGCTCGTAGCTCAACGGCCCGAGGCGACGGTGGTGGCGATCGTGTTGCTGCTCGCGGAAACGACAGGCGCCGATTGACCCAGCGCCCACACGAGCGTATTGCCGTACAGCACGCGCCCTTCGTCCGTCAGGTCGGGGAAGCGCGTCGCGTCCATCGGGAACAGCACGCGGCGCGCCGGCGCGATGTGGTCGTTGGCCATCACGGCGCCCTTCTCGTACGCGAACATCGTGCCGTGGCGCGGCTGGTTCGGGATGCCGGCGATCACCTCCGCGCCGGGCGGCACGACCGCCCAGGCCAGGACGCCCGGCGTCTTGAACAGCTTGAAGTTGCCGGCCGGGAAGCCCGCGGCGAGCGGGTGCGCGGGACGCACGATCTGCACGTAGTTCTCCGGCGGATATAGGCTTTCCTTGTGGTCGTTCACGCCGTACTCGGTGTTGCGCTGCCGGCCGACCATGTTGATCTGGTCGACCGCCTTGGCCTCCATCATCACCAGGGGCGCCGTGGTGTCGGCGTACTTGAAGCCGAGCTTGTACTTGTTGATCGACGCGGAGATCAGCACCAGGTCCTTGCCCTTGGCATGCGTGTCGGGCTCCATGTGGTCGACCGCGGTCACTTCGGCCCCGAGCGAGCGCAGCCATGCCAGGTGCGCCTGGTCGGAAGCCTCGTTGGCTGGCCAGGGCATGTCGAAGCGGCGCACGAACAGAATCTTCTTGCCGCGCAGTTGCTTCGCGATCTCGGCCTGCGCCTGCGCGTGGTCGGGGCGCTGGGCCGGCACGTCGGGCGGACTAGCGGCCCAGCGCAGCGCGGCATCGAACAGGCGGCGGCCCGAGAACCACTGGCGCGACTTCGGGTCCTGCGCGGCCGGGCCCGTTGCATCGGTCAGGATCGAGAAGCTGTTGTCGCCGAGGAACAGCCCGACGCGGCGCGCTGGCGCGCCGGTGTTGTTGGCCATCACGGAGCCCTTCTCGTACGAGAACACCGCGGCCTTGTCGGGGGTGCCTTCGAAGACCACCGAGATGTCCGCCCCGATCGTCGGCCGGCCCCAGGACGGGTCGGTCTCGCCCGCGCTGAAGGTGAACGGCGCGATCATGCCTTCGTGCATGCCGGCAGCCTGCAGGATCGGCTTGGCGGCGCTGGTGGCGTAGGCGTAGTAGGCGGCGTGGTTGGCGTTGTGGAACACCTTCTCGCGCACCACCGAGAAATCGCGGTGCAGCTCGCTGCCGGTCATGCCGAGTTCGGGGAAGCTGTACGCGTTCCACGTCACCACTGGCTGTGGCGCGTTGCGGTAGCGCTCGCCGAGCACGCGCGCATCGGCGGTGGACGAGATCATCACCAGGTCCTTGCCCTGAGCCACGGTGGCCGGATCCTCGGCGCCGGCGAGCGTGACGCTGGCGCCCCGCGACTCGAGGTACTCCTTGATCAGCAGGTCGTCGTTCTTCTCGCCCTTCTTGGCTTCGCTGACAACGAACAGGATCTTCTTGCCCTTGAGCGCAGTGGGCGACACCGGGCCGGCAGTGGCCAAGGAGGCAGCGAGAGCGGCCGAGAGCGCGACTGAAAGCGCGCCGATGCGGATGATGGACTTGTTCATGTCGGACCTCTTGCAATTCACTTGTTCAGGACCAGGATGTCGTTGGCGTTGGCCATGAAGGCCTTGCCGCTCTTGCCGTCGACCGCGACCGCGGTGCCGCGCGCCCCGTCCGGCCTGGCCGTGCTCTCGACCGCCGCGCTCAGCTTGGCGTTGGCCACGACCGTGAGCTGGCCGTCGGCGGTGGGCACGAACAGGCGCACGAAACGATTGGGCTGGTATTGCGCCACGATGCCGCCCTCGCCCGTCCCGGTACTCACGTAGCCGACCATCTGGCCGATGTCGGGA
Organism: Variovorax sp. LjRoot290; assembly: GCF_964253985.1. Classification (NCBI taxonomy): domain Bacteria; kingdom Pseudomonadati; phylum Pseudomonadota; class Betaproteobacteria; order Burkholderiales; family Comamonadaceae; genus Variovorax; species Variovorax sp. LjRoot290. Next base: position 1,082,628 of record NZ_CAXURW020000002.1, read on the forward strand.
TCGATCACGACCATGCGGCCGCTGGCGGTCGCCACGTAGACGCGGCGCTCCTTGTCGTCGACCGTGATCGAAGTCGGCTTCGTCGCCGGCCAGGTCAACATCAGGCCCTTGGCCTTCAGCTCGCGCGCGTCGATCACGTGCACGCCGTTCTGCTCCTCGTCGGCCACGTAGATCGCGCCGCGCGTGTCCGAAGCCACGCCGCGCAGCTTGCCCTTCAGCGCGACGCTGCCCACCGCCTCACCGCTGTCGGCCGCCAGCACGCTCAGCGCGCCGCCCTTGCCGTGCGAGACGAAGAGCCGCTTGGTCCTGGCCTCGTACTCGATGCCAGCCGGCTCGCTGCCGCCCGACTTCACCGTCTTCAGCAGCTGCAGCGTCTTCAGGTCGAACAGCACGACCGTGTTGTCGCTCGCGATGGTCGCGAAGCCACGATTCAACTCGGGCGCCAGCGCGATGGCACTCACCGCGCCGGACACGGCCAGCTTGGCGGTGCGGCTGCCGTTGTCGATGTCGATCGCCTCGATGGCGCCCTGGCGAGCCACGTAGAGGCGCCGGGCATCCGTGTCGGCGCGCAGGGCCAGCACCGGAGCCTGGATGTCGGTCTTGATCGTCGCGGCGACCTTGTAGGCCTCCGCCTTTTTATCGGCCTTCGGTTCGGCGGCGGAGGCCGGCAAGGCCAGTACGAGCGCCGCCGCGATGGCGAGTAGCGAAGGGGTCGGTTGCATGCATATCTCCTGGAGGGGTGAAGAGGCCCGCGCCGCCCGGTCCCCGGGTGCGTGGAGGGGATGAAAGCGGTGGCGTGTCAGGGTTGCGCAGCCGGCCCGAACAGCGCCGCGTGGCTGGGGATGCGTTGCGCCAGCTTGTCGCGGATCTCGGAGGCGGCGAGGAAGAACTCCTTCTCGCTCTTGTTCGTGCCCGCCGGGTTCTTGAACACGACCACCGCCAGCCCGACGTTCTGGCCCGCCTTGTCGCGCAGCGGCGTCAGGTAGGTCGACTTGCGCGGGTTGTCGTCCTGGTTCCAGCGCGGATCGAGGATCGTGTAGCCCTTCGTGATGACCAGCACGTCGACGGCGGACGACACCTTGCCGATGCGGTCGGGAAAGGAGCCGGCGAACATCGTATAGACGCCCTTGTGTCCGGGCGGCTCGCCCTGCAACGTCAGGCTCAGCAGCTCGGGATGGCTGGCCATCACGTCGTCGACGAGCGCCTGCGCCAGCATCTTGTGCATCGGCGCCGTCCAGTTCTTCTGGATGGCCGCGGGCTCGGCGGCAAGCGCCGCGGTGGCGGCCAAGACGCCAAGGGCGGCGGCAAGGGTGATCTTCCTGAGCAGTTTCATGGCGGGATGGTGGGTGGTTGAACGGTGCGCCAAGGCTAGGAGCTCGTTCTGAATCCGAACTAAACGCATTCTGAAAATGCGTTCAGGTCCCTGCTGGTTGTCACCGATGACCAACGGCGCCGGGCGGCGGAACATCGGGCCGACGAGTGTTCCAGGAGTGCGAGATGAAGGTTTTGATCGTCGAGGACCAGGCGCGCCTCGGCCAGTTCCTCAAGCAGGGGCTGATCGAGTGCCGCTACACCGTCGAATGGGCGCGCAGCTGCGCGGAAGCCAACGACGCGCTGGCGCAGAGCACTGTCGACGCGATCGTGCTCGACCTCGGCCTTCCCGACGGCGACGGGCTCGACCTGCTGCGCCGCTGGCGCGACAGCGGCTTCAACGAGCCGGTGCTGATCCTGAGCGCCCGCGACACGGTCGAGGACCGCGTGAAGGGATTGAACCTCGGCGCCGACGACTACCTGCCCAAGCCCTTCAGCCTCGACGAGCTGCAGGCGCGCGTCCGCTCGCTGGTGCGGCGCCAGGCCAGCGTGAAAAAGTCGGTGCTCGAGCACGACGGCATCGAGCTCGACCTGCTGAGCCGCACGGTCAAGCTCGAGGGCAAGCCGATCGAGCTCACGAGCCGCGAGTACGCGCTGCTCGAGATCTTCATGCAGAACCAGGGCCGCATCCTGCCCCGCACGATGATCGCCGAGAAGATCTGGGCCTCGCACTACGACGTCGACACCAACCTGCTCGACGTCTACATGAGCCGCCTGCGTGCGAAGCTCGATGTCGTGCCGGGCAAGAGCCGCTTCAAGACGGTGCGCGGAGTCGGCTACCAGTTCACATGAGGTCGATCGGCGCACGCATTGCGCTGTGGTATGCCGGCGCCGCGACGGCGACGCTGGCCGTGCTGTTCGTTGCCGGCTATGCGCTGCTTGAACGCAACCTGCTGCACGGGCTGGACCTGCTGAACCGCGCCGAGTTCCAGCAGATCGCCTCGCGCCTCGGACCCGAGTACGAGACGCTGAGCGCGCCCTTCATCGAGATGCGCATCCGCGAGACGACCGAGTCGGCATCGACGCTGTTTTACATCCTGATCCGCCTGCCCAAGCAGAACGCGATCTTCCGCTCGACGAACCTGAACGGCCACGACATCCCCGACGTGGCCGGCGCCGAGCAGTTCAGCGTCCGCATTCCCGAGGTCGGCGACGTGCGCGCAGCCGAGTTCTACATGAAGCCCTTCATCGTGATGGTCGCCACACCGCTCGCGCAGGTGAATGAGGTGATGGCGAGCTACGTGAAGGTGTGCGCCGCGCTGGTGGTGGCGATGCTGGCCGTCAGTCTGCTCATCGGGGCCGGGCTGAGCCGGCTGATCCTCGCGCCGGTGAGGCTGATCCGCGACGCGGCCTTGCGCATCAGCTCGGACAACCTGGGCGAGCGCATCGCGGTGGCCGACGTGCGCGACGAGGTGTCCGATGTCGCGCGCCTGCTGAACCAGATGTTCGACCGGCTAGAGGCCACCTTCCTGCAGATCCGCCGTTTCACCGCCGAGGCCTCCCACGAGCTGAAGACGCCGCTGTCGCTCATCCGGCTGCAGGCCGAGAGGATGATCGGCGACGAGTCGCTGCCGGTGCGCCACCGCGAGGCCTTGCAGGACCAGCTGGAGGAGATCGAGCGCCTGACGCGCATCATCGAGGACCTGCTGCTGCTCTCGCGTGCCGACGCGCACGTGATGCAGCTAGAGCTGGTGCCGCGCGATCCAGCGGCCTTCCTGCACGGCTTTGCGCAGGATGCACAGGCGCTTGCCGAGCACCAGGGCTTGCGCTTCGAATGGTCGCACGAGGGGCACGGGGCGGTGCCTTTCGACGAGCGGTGGATGCGGCAGGTTCTGCTGAACCTGCTGGTCAATGCGATCCGGGTGTCGCCGCCGGGCGCACCGATACGCCTGAACTCCCGCCTCGACCAGGGCGTGTGGCAGCTGAGCCTCCAGGACCAGGGTCCGGGCTTGACGCCCGAGCAGTGCGAGCGCGTGTTCGAGCGCTTCGTCCGCTTCGTCGACAGCGGCGCCGACGAGAAGGAGGACCGTGGCACAGGCCTCGGGCTGGCGATCAGCCGCAGCATCGTGGGCCTGCATGGTGGCACGATCAGTGCGCATCCTGCCGGTCCACCGGGCAGCGGCCTTCAGGTGTTGGTCGAGCTACCGGCGGTGCGTGCGTAGATCGACCAGATGCGACCGAGGTCCGCCGCGCCATGGACGCCGCCGATGTTGGTCAGCGTCTCGATCGACTTGTCCTTCTGCCCGGCGAGCAGGTAGGCGATGCCCAGGCGCAGCCTCGCATCCTGCGGCTTCTCACCCATGCCGCCTTTGCGCATGCCCTGTTCCATCAGCGCCAGGCCCTTCGCGAAATCGCCCTGCGTCACGTAGGCGAAGCCGAGGTTGTGCAGCCAGATGCCATCGCGCGCGGCCGTCGCCGCGGCCGCGGCATCGGGCCGGGCCAGCGTCTGCCGCGACTCGTCCTGCTGGCGCAGCGCCTTCGCACGCAGCGCCTCGTGCTCGCGGCCCTGCGCACTCTTGCCGAGCGCGCCGCTGGCGAAGCCCTGCTCGAGCACCTTCACCGCTTCGGCGGGAAAGCCCGCCTGCAGCGCCTGCGTCCCCATCTCGACGTAGTCACCCGGGGCGCGCATCGTGCCGGTCAGCCACCGCAGCCGCAGCACATCGAGGGTGAGGCGGTGGCCGATGTCGATGCGGTTCTCGAGCCGGTCGAGCAGCTCGGACCAGTAGCGCTTGCGCGGATGGTGGACGAGCAGCTTCTCGAGCGTCCACGACACCGCGCTGGCATCGCCGAGCTGGGTGTAGCTCCTGTGCAGCAGCAACAGCTGCTCCTCCGGCGGGACCTGGCTCGAGCGCTCGGCGACAAGCAATCCTCGTTGCAGCTCGCGTGCCGCGTTGGCGAAGTCGCCGCTGTCGAAGTACGCCTGCGCGAGCCACGCGCCCACCTGCGGTTCGGCGCCGCCCTCCTTCAGGTAGCGCGTGGCCCAGGCGATCACCTGCGCGTGATCATGGCGCTGGTGATGCACGCCGATCAGCGCGCGCATCGTCGGCAGCCGATCGGCCGGCGCCAAATGAGGTGACGCCAACATGGTTTCGTAGGCACGCGCTGCCGACGCAAGATCGCCGGTCGCGTTCGCTGCCGAGGCACGAAGCTGCTCGACTTCGAAGGCGTCGATGGATGACCGGCTGGCGCCGTCGACTTCACGCAGCCGGATCAGGACGTCGCGATACCGTCGCGCCTTTAGCAGATCGTGAGCCTCGCGCAACGCCGACGCCCCACCGTCAGCCGCGGTCGTCTCGGGCGCACGATCCCGAGCCGCGGGTGCTTGCGGGGGGAGCGTGCCCGTGTGCGCCCCAACACTGGGGGCCAACAGCGCAATCAGGAGAATGGGTGAGCGCAGCATGTTTCGGAATGAACGTACGCGCTGTTCCTGAAACGAACCTGAAATGGCATCTGACGCGCGGAGCGTTTCGGGTGAAGCATAGCGAGCCTCCCGTCCGTGCGGCGTTACCGGGTTGTCTCAGGCGGCCTTATCTCTGAGGGTCAAAGGAGCGAAGCGTAGTCGCAGAATGCGTCCACCTCCTCCTTTGGCAAATGCCCGCGGCTTTTGCCAACAGGGATTGGCCAGCTTCCGGCCGCCATGTAGGCCTTTCCCGACCATCTTTATTGTCGTCGACGAACTTTATTCTTCCCGGTCACAGTTGAAGCCTTGGAATAAAGATCGTCGCGAACCGTCCCGACGAGAACGTTGAGCGAAAAGTTCGTCGAAATCTGCGTAAGGCGCGCGAGATCGATGGTTAACAGTGTCGGAAAGTTCGTCGCTGCCAGCTGTAGTGGCGGCAGGCCACACCGAGCGCTTCAGGCGCCTGCCAGGACCGGACCTTCAATCCAACCGCAGAATCTAGGAATGGACTGTCAGATTTGTGGGCGTGAGCTCGACCGAGACGATGACCCTTTGTCGGCCGACTGCGACGGCGATTGCTGGGGATGCGTCGGTGAGGTTGAGGCGGCCATGGGCTGGGAGCCATCCCTGAAGAAGGTGCGCGAAGAACATGCGTCGGGTCTCAGGGCAGCCTGGACCGAGCCTCCAAATGCCCCCTGACGGCCCAAGAGCCGACGGTCGTCGACGACGACCGCTTTCCGGCATTCCAGCACGCATCGGCGGGTCGAAGCCGCGTGCAACCGTCGGCGCAAGGGCATCGTCGGCCAATTTCCGCGTGTTGAACGATCGCCGGCCTTCTCTTGAACCGATGGCTCGGCCGCAACCCTCAAGCAGTGCCGTCCGATGCTGCGAACTTGCCGGCCGTGCCAGAGAACCCCTTTGCCAGTTGCTCTCGCAGCGCTTCGACCGATCGCGCCGGCAGCTCACAGCTTCCATTCCGACACAGGTAGGCCTCGCCCGCAATCCGTCCTTCGAGCAGCGGCACCGACCCCGGAAAGCCACGGAAGAGCGTGACCAGTGGCGCAAACGCCGGCTGCGCCGCCGCCCACAGGCGTTCGCTGCCCGGTCCCGCCGGGATCGCAAGATCAGCCCCCCGCTCAGCCAGCAGCTGTGCGTGCAGCAACGCTGGCGCGGCCATCGGCGCCTCCTCCATCAACGCGCCGCGGCCCTCGAGCGTCGCGCTTGCGATGTCGGTCCAGTCGCTGCGTTCATAGGGGCCCGCCAGTCGCAGCAACAGCTCGCACGCCGCCGCAGTACCCGAGGGCACTGCGCCGTCGTAGAGGCTGTGCGCCCGCATCGGCAGCTGCGTCGACGTGCTATCGAAGAAGCCTTCGACCGCATCGTGGAAGCGCTCGACCATTCCGCCGCACAGGTCGAGCGCGGCGTTTAGCCACTCCAGCTCGCCGGTGGCTGCATGCAGTTCCACGAGGCCGAGCCCGAGTTGCGCATGGTCGGCTAGGTACCCCTCATCGCGCAGCGTGCCGTCGCGCCAGGCGTGGTGGACCCGCCCATCCCGGACCATGGCCGCCAGCAGGAAGCGCGCGAGCTCTCGCGCAGCCTGCACGAAGTCGTCTCGCCCGAGCAGACGCCCTCCTTCAGCAAATGCGCGCAGCGCCATGCCGTTCCAGTCGGCCAGCACCTTGTCGTCGGTAATCGGCCGGGCGCGCTGGGCACGCGCGGCGTAGAGGCGCTCGCGCACCGAGCGTTCCCAGGACGCGAAGGCCTCGGGTTCCTGGTCGAGTTCGGCGCGTACGCCTTCCGGATCGCGGCGCTCGAGCACGTTCGTGCCGTGCTCCCAGTTGCCCTGCACCGTCACGCCATGCAGACGCGCCGCGGCCTGTGCATCGGCGCCGAGCACGGCGCGGAACTCGGCCAGCGTCCAGACGTGGAATTTGCCCTCGACGCCCTCGGCGTCGGCGTCCTGCGCGCAAGCGTAGGCTGCCGGCGCAGCCGCGGGGTGCATCTCGCGCAGCAGGTACGTCAATGTGCCCTCGGCGACAAGGCGCAGCCTCTCTTCGCCGGTCAGCCTGAAGGCGCCGGCATACACGCGCGCGAGCTGGGCGTTGTCGTACAGCATCTTTTCGAAGTGCGGCACATGCCAGCGCTCGTCGGTCGAGTAGCGAGCGAAGCCACCACTGACGTGGTCATACATTCCGCCTGCGGCCATGTGGTGCAGCGTCGCAACGAGCATCGTGCGCGCGCTCCCGTCGCCGCTGGCGGCCAGCGCCAGCAGATACTGCAGCAGCGGAGTCTGCGGGAACTTGGGCGCGCTGCCGAAGCCCCCGCGCGTTTCGTCGAAGCGCAGGGCGATCTGGGCCACGGCTCGCCGGTGCATGTCATCGGCCGATGTACAGGCCGAGAGGGTCGTGCCGCGGCGCACGAGATCGAGCAGCGTTTGGGCCTCCCGCTCGATGTCACCCCGCCGGTGGACCCAGGCCTCGCGCACGGCGGCGAGCACCTCGGAAAAGCTGGGGATTCCTTGGCGCGATCGCGGCGGGAAGTACGTGCCGCCGAAGAAAGCGCGAAGTTGCGGCGTGAGGAACATGTTCATCGGCCAGCCGCCGCGGCCCGTGAGCGCCTGCAGCGCGCTCATGTAGACGTGGTCGACGTCGGGCAGTTCCTCGCGGTCGACCTTGATCGCAACGAAGGCATCGGCCAACTGGCGCGCCAGCCCCACGTCCTCGAAGCTCTCGCGCTCCATCACATGGCACCAGTGGCAGGTGGCGTAGCCCACTGACAGCAAGATGGGCTTGTCCTCGGCGCGCGCCTTGGCGAACGCCTCCTCGCCCCATGGAAACCAGTCCACCGGGTTGTGCGCGTGCTGCAGCAGGTAGGGACTCGTCTCGCGAGCAAGGCGGTTGGTGGGGCGGTCCGCGGGTTGCGAACTGCGAGGCGTCATGGACAGCGGCCCCGGCCTCGGAGTTTGTCTGGGAACGTTCGCCATTGTTTTAGCCTATGCCTTATCGAAGGCGCGGTCATGATCAAGGAAAGAAAGTACGCTACACCTCCACGGGAATGTGGCGGCGCTGAGATCCACGACGCCGACAAGGTCGAAGCGGTGCTGCGCTATCACGAGCGTACCAACGCGGCCGGTACAGCCAGCGAAGTCGGCCGACGACCGACTCAGCCGATGTCCGGGTCGGTGCCTCTTGAGAGTCTCGGCCACACATGCGCGTTGATGGTCCTGTGCGAAGGCGGTGCCATGGAACCCAGCATTGCATAGATTGTCTAAGAGCCAGCGCCGCAGTCGATGATGTCCATCTTGGCAAAGTCGCCGGCCCGCAAGAGGTATCAGTCTTCCCGATACGCTGTCAGAAACGACTGCGACTAACCACCGCCACCAGAAGGAAATGAATCGTGCATGAGCTGACCTTCCACACTCTCCTGTACCGCTACTTCTTTTTCGAGTGGCTCTTCCGGGACGCCACACAAGGCAGCCTCATCGAGCGCTCAGCGGCCTGGCGGCACAACCAATCTCAAGCTCACTGGCTTCCCACTTACATGCGACGCTGGCTGTGGTGCGCCGTGCTGTTGTACGGGTTGGGGGGGATTGTCGAAATCCTGATTGGCGCGCCGGCGGTATCGGCGCTGTTCTATGTGCCGAGCGCCTTGAGCGTGTCGGTGAATGCGGTGATCGCGGCGGCTTGGCTGGGGCTGAAGACCTTGTAGGAACCTCTCTGAGATCGCGGCCCCGGGTCGACGAATCAGAAGTTGTGGGCTTTTTCGCCGTGATCAGCGAGGTCGAGTCCTTGTTCCTGATCTTCGTCGCTGAGCCTGCGGCAACGACGACTTGGTCATGACCGGCTCCTTAGGGCGTCAAGAGTTCGCCCGAGCGTCTTCCAGTCTATGCCTTTTTCGCGTCGATAACGAAGACTTCGCAACAGCATCGAAGCCGACGTGGACGTCCGGTTGCTCGAAGATTCTTGGGCTCGGCTTGCTCAATGCGAGTAACAGCGCGGGGCTTGACAGACTCCGGCGCTCTGCCCTCGTGGTGAAAAGGTCGGTCGGTCAAGTCACGCCTGCCCGCGATCCATCCGCTTCGCGTCGTCCTGACCTTGCCATCAGACAGCCGCTTTGGGCTCCATCTGTCGCCTTGGCGAAGGGCGGAGCCGGCCAGGAGCCGTCCTCGTCGCAAGGCGGCTTTGAGTAGCCAGAGCCAGGATGTGAGGGGCCAGGTGGGAATTGCTCCTCCGCAGTGATGACCTTCGCCAGACCATCCTGCGGAATGTGGCCACCGGCATACCGGCCCCTGGCGGAAGCCGGCTTCGGGAAGATATCGAGCAAGTGAATGGCAAACGAGTGGCGAACGGCGGGACCGAGGGCTGACACGGCTCATGCGTGCAGCTCGACGATATCGCCATCCGCGACGCAGTGGTCGTGCCCGACCTGCTGCCCTTCGAACCCTGACCTGCCCCAGACGCGCGCGTAGCGCAACGAGCGCGCCAGATCCTTATGCACCAGCCGCGCGACGTCGCCCACAGTCTGGCCGCGGCGAAGCGTAAATGGCCGGTGCTTGTCGGCGGGATGCCCCGGAGTCTTGGTGTAGACGCGCACGATGCCGAGGTTCTGGAATAGCCACGGGCCGATGTCCCCCAGGCCGTGACCCGTGGCCGCGGAAACGGCGAACACCGGCAGGCGCGAGCCCGACAGCTCGCGCAGTGCGAGGAGTTCCGCATCGAGGTCGGCCACGCCATCCGCCTTGTTCGCGAGCATTAGGGTTGGCAGCCGCAGCGCGAAGGGGTCCTCGTCTGCGGTCGCCTCCAGACGCTCTGTAAGCGTCACGCGCTGCTGCCCCAGCATTGACCGCACGGCCTGCAGCTGCTCTATGCACGAGGGCTCGCCCAGATCCACGACCAGCAGCGCCGCGTCGGCCGTCTGCAAGGTGTTGACCAGCCATGGCACAGGATGCTCCGGGGCGATCGGCGGCAGGTCGATCAGTTGGAAGTGCACATCCTCGTGCGGCATCATCCCGGCTTCCGGGTACTGCGTCGTGAACGGATACAGACCGACGTGCGCCGCGGAACCCGTCAGCCGCGCGTGCAGCGAGGACTTTCCTGCGTTCGGTGGCCCTATCAGCGCGATCTGCGCCGCGCCTTCGGCGCGGATCACCAGCGCCGGGCCGCCGTGCCCTGCGCCCTTCGTAGCACCTTCCAGCTGTTCGGCGAGTCCCTTGATGCGGGCCTTGATATCTGCCTGCAGGTGCTCCGTGCCCTTGTGCTTGGGAATCGTGCGCAGCATCTCGCGCAACCACTCCATACGTTCGCACGGGTCGCGGCTCTTGCGGAAGGCGGCTTCGGCCGCCTTGTAGTCGGGCGAAAGATTCGCGGGCACGATATCAGCGTCCTCGCCTCTATTGTGTTCCTCGTGCAGCTCCAGGCCCCCGACCCGGCGTACGCAGGCTCCGAGCAGGCCCGAGCCCACTTCCGCCTTGCCCTCAAGATCGCCTTCGGTTTCGTCACGCTGATCTGGCTCATCGACGCGATGCAATGGGCACTGGGCCTGGAGCCGGACCCGTACGGCGTCCGCCCGCTTTCGGTGCTGGGCCGGGGTTCGGTCCACTTCGGTGTCAGCGGTTTGGTCCTGCTCAGGTTGAGGCGCCGCAGTGCCCCGGCATGCCGGTGGGGTTCACTCACTCCGAGAGCGCTCCTTCAAGTTCTATGAAGAGGCCGCTGAGAAGACAAAGGGACACCAGCAGTTTCTGACCTATCAAGGCGCGCTTTCCGAGAGCGAGAAGGTCTTGCGCAGCTGGCACGACATGCCGCAACACCAACAAAGCCCGTCTCCATCGGGTTTCGAGCTCGAGGTGGAGGTGCGCTTTCGGACGTGAGCCTACGGATTCGCGGAGGGGCGGTCGGACCAAGCTTCCATGCGGCTAAGATTGGACACCACCACATGGAGACATTGCATGACGCTCGATGAGTACACGGAAGCAGCGAAGAAAATCTATGCGGAGCAGCAGAGCCTCGCGCAGTCGATGTCGCAGCTGGCGCTCTCGGCCAGAGCTGTACCGGCCAACCCTGAATTCGTGGCTCTCATGACGAAGCAGTGGGGGCTGGTGCAGCAATTGGCCTCGCTCAATACCGAGCTGATGCTCGGCATCATGGTCCCCAAGAAATAGGGGCGGGCCACTACTGGCTGCGGCAACGCGAGCCTGTCCGTAATTTTTTGTGCGAGGCATGGCATGACGACCGGGAGCATGTATGCCAAGCAGGAAGACGACGAAGGCGGCAGCGGCCGCCGCGGCGGCGTTGCCGTCGATTCCCAAGGAGCTGATTGACCAGTTCATGAAGGGGCCCATGAGTGCCGAGGCGGTGCAAGCCGCGGGGTGCGAGTCTGTTGCTGGACATCCAGGTTAGTGAGCCACTCGAGTTCGGAGGAGGATGCTATGCGTATTGCTCGCTGGTCCATCATTGGCGTACTTGCTTCGCTTTTGGGTGGCTGTGCAAGTACGCAAACACCCACCCCTGAAGCGCAACATGCGCTGGCGCCGACCGGTAAGAAGTTATCCGTAAATAATATTCACCGCCAGCGGCACCTTTCGGTAGGCAATGATTGCGGCGGCAAGATGATTCAGTGCGAGGAAGCTGCGTTCGAGCTTCTCGTAGCGCACCAACAGCTTGCGGAAGCGGTTGAACCAACTGTGGCATACCTCGACCACCCAACGGCGAGCCTTCTTCCACGGCTGGCGCCGTTTGGCCTCAGTCTCTTGCCTACGGTCCACGACATGAGGGATATAGCCGTGCGACTCAATGATGTGAAGGGCCTCCGCGCTTCGGTAGCCGGCATCTGCGCACAGGTGTTTGCTGCGTCGAATTGGCGTCCGCTCGCGCTCGACCACGATGGCGCTGAGGACCTCATCGATTCGCTTGCCGTCATTCACGTTGGCCCCGGTCACGATGAACGACAACGGGACGCCACGGCCGTCCACCAGCAGGTGGCGCTTGCTCCCCTTTTTTCCCCCGGTCCGTCGGGTTCGGTCCGACAGATTCTTGCGCCAAGGGAGCCTTGAACATCGCCCCGTCAACGCTCTGCCATCGCCAGGCGATGCCTTGCATCTGGTCATACTCCGCCAGCCCTGCCTTCCACAGTGCCTCGAAGAAGCCTGCCCTCTCCCACTCGAGAAAGCGCTTGTGGATGGCGCTGGCGCTGCCGAAGCGTTCCTTGGGCAATGCTTTCCACTGGCACCCCGTGCGCAGCACGTACACGATGGCCTCGAACACCTGCCGCGCAGGCTTCGGCGGTCGTCCTGCGCCAGGACTTCGAACGTACGCCTTCTTCGGCAATGCGGCGCGCGCCGGAATCAGCGGTTCGACCCGCTGCCAGAACTCATCCGTCACCACCCAGGACTCGACTCGCTTTGCCGTCATCGTCTCGCTCCGACACCGCGCTCAATGCGGCTCGGAGGCGTAGTTTACTATTTACGGATAAGCTCTAAGCTTCGGGTGGCAATTCTCTCGGCGCCGCTCTATGCGATCAAGGACCCAGCGACAGGCGAGTTCAAAGGCCAGGCTGTCGATCTCGGGAAGGAACTGGCACGCCGCGTTGGCGTGCCGTTCGAGCCGGTCCCCTATGCAAACGCCGCAGCAATACTCAGCGCAGCGGAGTCCGCAGAATGGGATGTCGCGCTGATGGGCATCAATGCGGAGCGCGCGGCTGCCATCGAATTTTCCGCGCCCTACCTTGAAGTCGAGCAGGGGTATCTCGTCCGCACCGGCGTACCTATTTCCACGATGGCGGACGTGGACAAGCCCGGAATCGAACACCCTGAAGAATGCGACGCTTGTCCGCGCAAAGAGTATCGATGAGTTGTTCGATGCTGTGTTCGTATCGACGCAGGCGGACGTCATCGCCGCGACCAAGTCAGCCCTCTTCGAGCGGTCCGGCAGTCACCCGGGCTCGCGAGTGCTCGACGGCCGGTTCCTCGTCGAACCAGTCGGCATGGGCGTGCCCAAGGGGCGCAAGCCCATCGCTGCTTCGTACGTCGGCAAGTTCGTCGAGGATGCAAAAGCAGTCCACCTGGTCAAGACCGCAATCGATAGAGCCAGCCTGCATGGCGTAGCCGTCGCGCCATTGAAATGACATTCTCCAACGTTGTGTAGCAGCGGACAGCAGGCAGCCGACACCATCGAGCCCCCCGTTGGACGACCGTTTTGCGGCGCCAAGTGCGACTCGCCGAAGGACGGCTTCGGGCCCAGTCCTGCCTGTCGTCATCGACAGTCCTACGGCAGGTATGCGGCTGCGGTCGTTCGCGCTGCCTGAGCGTACCCGCCGCAGCCGGTCAATATCCGTCAGACCATGCCGTTCCCCGATAGCGGCCTCTCGGCGCCGCTATCGACCGAAGCAGTCGGTGGATTCTTGGAAGGGCGGACGGTCATCCGAGCCAGCCTCGCAATGCCCTTGCGGTTCGAAGGTCGGCGACTTCAGAGCCTTCCCTGAAGTCATCGACCACCGACAGCGCGGCGCGCGCCGCGCGGCGATCGCGAGGCGCGAGGAGGTACGCAAGGCTCATCGCTGCGCGAAGCTCGAGCGACTTCATCTGGCGTTCGCGGGCCAGCGCGGCGGCCTTGCGCAAGCGCGTTTCGGCTTCATCGGTTGCCTGCGGCGAGCCGGCCAACAGCAGGTTGCCATAGAGACGGTGTAGCTCCGGTCCGTAGAGTCCCTCGAAGTGTTTTGGTTCAAGCGACCGCAGCATGTCGAGCCCCTTGGCGGGCTGGCCCGTCCGTCCGTAGATGTCGGCAACGAGGCCGAAGCTGATGCTGGCGCTCCAGGGCCAGCCTGCACGCAATGAGGCCGGTAGGCTTTCCTCGGCGATGTGGATCGCTTCGTCGATGCGTCCTTCCTCCACCAGCAGCCGCGCGAGAATGATCGAGGCATGCTCGGGCCAGCCCATCACGCCATGAGCGCGCCCAAGGCGCGAGGCCGCCTTGGCGTGCAGGTTCGCTGCACCGCGGTCGCCAAGGTGGTAATAAACGACGGCGGCGAGCTGGTGCGCGAGCACGATCGTGCCCGGATGACGCACCCGCCTGGCCAACTGCAGTCCGCGCACGGCGTCGTCGCGCGCCTGGTCGAAGTTCCCGAGTAGCCACGCGCCGATGGCCCCCATCTGGTAGCAGCAAACCCCAGGGTCGTGAGTGCCGTAGATCCACCATGCCGAGCGTTCGTACTGACGATAGAGGAGGTGACCCTGCTCCAAATGAGGCAGGGCCTCCGTCGGCCGCCCCACTGCGATCTCCGTCGACCACAATGAATGTCGGGCCTCGAGCCGCATGTACTCGTCGTCCTCGCCGGCCACGCGCATGAGCCCAACTGCCAATTCCCTCGCACGCTCGTGCTCGCCGCGGCTGTAGTGACAGCCCCAGAGCCCGAACAGCACTGGAAACCGGCGCGAGGTCTCGCCCAGACGATCGCAGAGATCGAGCGCCTTCGTATAGCAAGCCTCGACGTCCCGGTCCCAACCGCCCTTGATCGCCATCAGCGCGGGCCCGAGGCCCGTGAGCGACTCGAGGGCGCTGGCGAGCGTCTCGCGCGTTTCAGGCAGACCCGCCACCAGGGCCAAGGCTTCTTCGAAGAACCCGGTCGCTTCGCGATGGGCCGAGCGCATGACGGCCTTGGTGCCCGCATCGTTCAGGTACGAGATGGCTTTGCCCTTCAGCCCACCGCGCAGCGCGTGATGAGCCAGCCACTCGGAATGTTCACCGATTCGATCGCGATAGAGCGCTTCGATTGCAGCGACGACGCGAGCGTGCAGCTCGCGCCGCCGTTCGCCGAGCAGGCTCGCATAGCTGACCTCATGCGTCAGCGCATGCTTGAACGTGTACTCGAGATCGGGGAATAGCGCCGCCTCGTAGAGAAATTCGGCCGCCTGCAGGCGTACAAGCGTCGCTCGCAGCACATCCTCCGCGACCCCGGCGATCGATCGCAACAGGGCGAACGGAACGTCCTTGCCGACCACGGCAGCAGCTTGCAGCAGCTGCTTGTCATCAGGCGCAAGACGATCGATGCGCGCCGCCAGAATCGCTTGCACGGTCGCGGGTACCTTAGACGCTTCTACCGCTCGGCCCAATCGATAGGCGCCCTGGTCACCGGCAAGCGCGCCGGTTTCGGCCAGCGCGGATACGGATTCCTCGATAAAAAACGGGTTGCCTTCGGTGCGCTCGATGAGGTGCTGCCGCAGATCGTGTAGATCGCTCGCCTGACCCAACAGCGCGTCGAGCAACTCCTCGGCGGATGCGCGCGGCAGTGGATCGAGGTGCAATTGCTGGTAGTGGGTCTTCTGGCCCCGCGGATGCCCGGCCTCGGGCCGGCAGCTCACAAGCAACAACAGTTTCGCAGTAGGCAGGCCCTCGACCAGCGTGTCGAGCACCGCCCGGCTCTCCGCGTCGACCCATTGCAAGTCTTCGAACACCAACACGACAGGCTGCACTTGGCACTCGCGCAGTACGAGCCGCTTCAGGGCGTCGACGATGGCCTGCCGCCGCTGCCCGGGGTCGAGGCGCTGCCAGGGGTCCTCTTCAGGCAGCACGTCCAACAGCGCCCACAGCGCAGGCAGCGTGGGCTCGAGCGAGCGATCGAGCGACAGCAGCTTGCCGGTCACTCGGTCGCGCACTCTGCGCCCGTCGTCACGTTCCTCAATGGCGAAGTAGGTCTTGAGCGCGTCGATGACGGGCAGGTAACCCTTCGTCTTGCCATAAGAAACACAGCCAGTTTCGAGGACCAGCCAGCCACAGGTACCGCTACCGTGAACGAACTCGTGCAGCAGACGTGACTTGCCGACCCCTGCCTCGCCGATTACTGTGACGATTTGCCCATGGCCCCGCGCCGCAAGATCGATGGCACTCGCCAGCGCACCCATTTCGCGATCGCGGCCTACGAATCGGCCCAGCCCTCGGGTTGCCGCGGCCTGCAGCCGGCTGCGCGCCGGGCCGACACCGATCAGTTCATACGCATTCACCGGCTCGCGCAGCCCCGCGACGCGGATCGGCCCCAGCGGATTGGCCAGCATGGTTCCCTGCGCGAGGCGCAGCGTCTCGGCGGTGATCAGGATCGAGCTCGCGCTCGCCATCTGTTCCATGCGCGCGGCGAGATGCGTGGTCTGTCCGACCGCCGTGTAGTCCATGTGCAAGTCGCTGCTGATCGATCGAACGACGACTTCACCGGAGTTGACGCCGACGCGGATCTCAACCGGCGTGGCGCCTGCGCGTCGCAGCCCTTCGCTATGGCGTTCCACAGTCGCTTGCATTCGAAGCGCCGCGCAGCATGCGCGCACGGCGTGATCTTCATGGGCGATCGGCGCACCGAACAGTGCCATGATGCCGTCACCCATCACCTGGTTGACCGTGCCCTCGTAGTAATGGACCGCTTCCATCATTTGCTCGAGCACCGGGTCGAGGATGTTGCGGGCCTCCTCAGGGTCACGCCCGGCCAGCAGCTCCATCGAACCCTTCATGTCGGCGAAGAGCACGCTGATCTGCTTGCGCTCGCCTTCCAGCGCGAGCTGGGAGCCGATGATCTTTTCGGCCAGATGCTTCGGGATCGCGACACCCGGCGATGCAGCATGCATTGGCACGTCCATCCGCGACGGGAGCGGTTGCGCACAGTCGTTGCAGAACCTTGCCCCTTCGGGGTTGTCGTGCTGGCAGTGAGGGCATCTCATGGCCGTCTCTCCTTGCGATCTTGGTTGCACCGTCCGCGCGAGTATGCGCCGCGTTGTCGACCATTTTCGTCAGACCATGCGGGGCGCTTGCAGCGCCACAACTGGCCGATCGCGATCGATCAACTTCCGCTTCTACGGGACTCTTGTGTCAAGTCTTTTTTAGCATCGCATCGATGAGAAGCGGTATTTCATGGCGGCCCCCGGGTGTTGCTGAGTGGACGGGACGGTGGCGTGGCACCGGTGATGCATCCTGATCCGAGGTCGGGGTGTGGCGAGCGTTCGAGCCAGTGCTCGGACGAACTTCTATCCGTGCAGGGTGCGCACACCTTGCACCTCATGCTGCATGCGCGCGAAGCACACTGGCAAACCCCATTTATCGGCGCGCCCCTTCTTTGGGAACGGTCACTTGGGGCTCGTTGCGGTTCGTCGACGTCGGGCGCCGAACGACAAGTATGCAGCGAAGCTGACCTTCGACCGCGGCCGGTGAAGTGGAACTGGCGGCCAAGACCTGCCGGTCGCGACGGTCACCTGTCGGGCTCGTCAATGACGGTCGGACTCGCGTTGCGTGCGCTGGCCCAAAGGTCGACACGACCGGCGCGCGGCGACACACACGGTGAGCCAACGGTGCATTGAACCGTTGCCTCCCACGCATGCGTAGCCAAACAGCGATGGCGCATGCAGCAGGCCCGCAGTCTGAGAAGCGATCATCTCGCTGTACCGATGCATCAGCCTTCGCCGCTCGAAGCCGCTTCCACGGCTTCACGCAGCAGCCTTCCAGCTCTGGCGACACCTTGCCTGCCTTGCGCCAACACCTGATGGTAGGTGGGCCAGACGTGGAACATCTTTGGCCAAATCTCCAGCCGCACGCTCACATCGGCGAGACCCGCCGCGCGGGTGAGTGCGACCGCGTCATCCAGCAAGGCCTCCGTGGCCCCCACGAAGATCGTGAGAGGGGCGATGCCGCTCAGATCGGCGAAAACCGGCGACGCGAGAGGTGTCTCTCGTGACCGCTCTCCAAGGTACTGCTCGGCCAAAAACTGCATGATCTCGCGGTTGAGGACCGGATCTCGCTTCGCGTTGCGGCTGTAGCTGTCCGCAGTCGCTGTCATGTCGGCCCAGGGCGAGAGAAGCAGTGCGCAGGCTGGCTGCTGCATGCCCAGTTCTTTCAGTCGGACCAGCAAGGCCACGGCCAGGCCCGCTCCCGCGCTATCGCCGGCGACCGCGATCTGACGAGGTTTGAAGCCGGAATCCAGGAGGAATCTGTATCCGCTGACCGCATCTTCCAGGGCATGCGGAAACGGGAACTCAGGGGCACGCCTGTAGTCGAGGGCGAGCGTTCTCATCGTCGCCGTGCGGCCCAACTCGCTCACGAGGTGCCGATGGCTCTTCAGCGAGCCCCAAACATATCCCCCGCTGTGAAGATAGAGGATGACTTCGCTGGTGCTCGCGACAGGCGTGGACGTCCATTCAGCTTGAACGCCGTGCGCCTCCACCTGTTCCACACAGACATCCGCTGCCAGCGGGAAGAGATCTCCCAGAGTGTCGGACGCTGCCCGACGTTGCTCAATGGTGAGGGACGCCGGCTGCGCACGAAGCATGGCTTCCAGTCGTTCAAGCTCATTCATCGGAACACCTCTTTCAGCACGACAGGCCTCAAGGCAGCTTAAAACACGCACCTGATTATGGACAAGCCTTGGCCTCGCCAGGTGTGACTCAAGTGATGAGCGGCGGAGACTGGAAAAGGCGACGTCATCGCGCCGGGACTGCACCTCTGGCCAAGAACGTTCGACGTTTCATGCGGCCCCCAGGGCAGGGGGTGAACTGGGTTTCGGCCCCGGCGTCGAAGAAGCGTCCGCTCCACGGAGTCGCGCAAACGGCAGCCTTGCGGCTCTGCGATCAGACGCGTCAGCGTCAGGATCGGGTCGTGGGCTGCCCGTCACTCGCCGCACACGAAGGACAGCTTGCAGTCTAGACCGGTCGTAGCGGGCGGACGCCCGACCGACCGCTCCTTTGGCCGATTTTCGCCCCTCAGGCGCCTCGCTCACGAGGACTGCTCCTTCGCATACAAGCAAAAGCGAAACGCGTGCAGTAGCCGCTTTTCGCAAAGAGTTGGTAGAAGGCTGCGCTCGCTCGGCTTCATCGAGAGGCCAAGCGCAGACCGAGTTCGGGACAGCCTCTAGCCCTAGCCCAGAGGGCTTTCAAGCCCGAGAATCGGCTCAACAATATCAGCTCGATTTATTCGGAATTGGCTCAAATATCGAGCCGATACTCGGCGAAATGGGCTCGATTCGATACAATCAGCTCACCACATCGAGCCGATTCATGCCTTACGACCACCGACTGACATCCGATGCATTGCTAAGAGCCATGGCCGCTCTCGCGTCTGCAGGCCACGAGCGCGTCTCTTCTGCCCAACTGGTTGAAGCCGCAGGCTCGAGCCTGCCTGCCGTCAAGCGCATGCTGTCAAGGCTTGTGGCGGATCAGCGAATCGAGGTCACGGGCAAGGCTCGTGCTACCCGGTATCGCCTACCGGCAACGGGAACCCCTGTTGCGGTTGGCAAGACTGCAGCTCAGCCACCTCTCGTAGAAGCCCGACGCCGCGTTGCTCCGACTTGGCGCACGGCGAGCGTGGCACTCAGACAGCGACTGGCATTGCCGCTGGCGTCCCGCTTGCCGGTGACGTACCGCCGCGAGTTCGTCGACGAATACAAGCCCAACGAGACTTTCCTGCTGCCGCGCGAGCTCGCCGAAGAGCTGGCTGCGCTCGGTCGCCACCCGGGGCAACTGCCGGCGGGCACGTATGTCCGCAAGGTCCTGGAGCAACTGCTGATCGACCTGTCATGGTCGTCATCTCATCTCGAGGGCAACCGCTACACCCTGCTGGACACCGAGGAGCTGTTCAAGAGTGGAGCGGCTGCCACGGACAGTGACGCGGTCATGCTGCTCAATCACAAGGCTGCCATCGAGTTCCTTGTAGATGCCGTCCCGACCCAGGGACTCAGTGCAGGACTCGTTCGCAATCTGCACTCGGTGCTAATGCAAGATCTTCTAGCGGATGTGGCTTCGCTCGGGGCTATTCGCGAAAAAGTGGTCAATATCAGCGGCACCACTTACGTTCCCACCCAGGTTCCAGCGCTGCTAAAGGAGATGTTCGAGCGCATCATCTCGATGGCTCAACTCATCAAAAATCCTATGGAGGCGGCCTTTTTCCTCTGGGTCAACCTGGCGTATCTGCAGCCCTTCGAAGACGGGAACAAACGAGTGAGTCGGCTTGCAGCCAATATCCCGCTGATGCTCTACAACCAGGCACCTCTGTCGTTCCTGGACGTCGACCGAGAAGATTACGCACTGGCCATGATGGGCGTTTATGAGTGCTGTGACGTCTCAATGGCAGTGGACCTCTTCGATTGGACCTATCGGCGCTCCCAAGCCAAGTACAAGGTGGTGCGGGAGTCCATGGGTTCGCCGGACCCATTCCGCGTAAAGTATCGCGAGGCGCTTAACGAAGCGGTGGGCCTGGTGGTTAGAGGCCGTAAGCCTGTGGCGGAAGCGCTTGCCGGTGTGGGGCTACCCGACGAGGATGCTTCGAAGTTCCAGCAGTTGCTTGCGCAGGAACTGAATGCGCTTGCGGCTTTCAACTGTGCGCGTTACCGGCTTGGCATCAAGGAAACTCAGGCTTGGATTGACGAAGGGCGCCCTCGAGAGTAGCCGTTTAGGTAAGGCATGGCTGCCGGTCACGTCGACCCGAACGACTGCTGTTGGCCGAATTCTGCCTTCAGTATGCGTCTATCGAAAGCAACGGCCATCGCTCGCCGAACCGCTTTGATTGCACTCGCTGCCGATAGGTAGCGGCGCTCGCTCTGAGCGGGTTGTGTCGAACGAGCAGTCCGAATAGGTCCTCGAGCCCGTGCGGAGCCACGACCCCAATCGTTTCCTCATCATCCAGGTTGACGCCCACACATGTGGCGAACTCCGGCCAGGTGGCCACGCCTTCTTCGAGGGTCCGAACCGGCGGTACCACCTGCCCGAAATTGTTGGCGAACCAGACGTGGACGGTGGCTTGGTTCGTGACCTCCCAACGCAACGCCGGCATAGCCTCGCGGAGGCGACGTTCAAAGTCCGCATCCTGCCCTGGACCGCCGGCCGCGTCGTCGAAGTAGACGACGTCGACGTCTTCAATCGCTGAAGGCCGTTCATAGCCATGGAGCGCGTCCCACACGAGCGAACGCACGGCGCCGGCGCCGATGCACCAACAGTTCAAACCAAGCGAGCGCACCACCCTTAATGCAGCCATCAAGCTGTTCGACGAGCGCACCATGGCGACAAGCCTTGCCTCGAGTTCAGGCTGAGAGTGGAGCTTCATGGTTTGTGGCGAAGGCAGAAGCTGTGCGCGACCGTCGACTTTTGGCCGGCTGCTGCCTGTCATGCGGCTCGCCAACCCGTCGGTACTGTGAATATCTCCCATGGCTCGGAGAGTACCTGAGGGCGCAGGAAAAGGTCTTCCAGTCGCTCAATCTCCGGCAGCAAGAATTCCTTGCTGGCGCGAACCTTTCCGACCATCACCACGTCCCCTGGAACAACGGCCGAACGTAGGTACGAATTCGTCTTTGCCATTCGTGGCAGGAAGGCTTCCAGCCTCTCATTTGATGTGATGTGCTTGTCGAAGGCGCTCATCACTATTCCGTCGACCCACCCATGCTCAAGCGCCGGCGCAAGGTCACCCAACTGTTCGGCGCCTCGGTCGCCTTATGAACAGCGTTGCACGTCAGCTTGCAATATAGCTACGCGATATGTACAATATACATACACGAGACCCATCCGCGGAGCCGCCATGCCTGCCACCACCAGCCGTCAGCCACTTAAGCTGAATTTCAAAGACGACACGCTGACTACCGTGTCGAGAGACGCGCTGCGGGCGCTGGCCAAAAAATTGGGCTTCAATGAAACCCAAACCGTCCTGTACGCACTCGCTAGACTGCGAGACGAGGTTTTCGTCGAACAGGACACGGAGAAATTGATGCCACTCACCAAGACACAGCACCAAGCCATCGCGAAGGCCGAACCAAAAAGGAGAGGTAAGGTCATCGACTCGCTGCTGTGAGCAGGAACTACTGGAAACCGCGGCCCAAACTCGGCGACATTGTTGAGTGCAGCTTTCCGCAGGAAATGGGCGTGCCAGGCCCCAAGAACCGCCCGGCCTTAGTGCTTCAAGTCGAAGAGGCGACCGATGACCCGGCCGGTTCTGTTGTGGTAGTCGCATACGCCACATCCCAGAACACCACAGCGGTGTACCCGGGAGAGTTCGTCATTGAGGCCAGCGCAAAAACGGGCTTAACCAAGGCAACCAAGTTTGACCTGGTCAATCATCACCGGCTTTCCTTTGATGACGCCTGGTTCGCGCCCGCGCCCGGCAAGACGCCAAGATACCCTCGGCGCGGGCGGCTTGACCTTCAGGATGCCATAGTGAAGCGCAAGCTTCAATCAGCAATCATGGAAGCCAGGAATCAACCCAAGAGCTTCTGAGATGTCTATTGCATCTTTCGGCCCTGTCATCGAATGACGGCTAGTGGCCGACTGTAGCCGGTCGCTGGATCAGAGCTTCGGGCCCATCTCGACCATACGGCGGCTGAGATTGCTCGCCCGACAGCGGCCATTCGCAGCATCACCGCGACAGCGCTGCCACGCAAGCATTCGTTCGACGCCAGTCAGCAGCCATTCGCCCTGAATCCCTGGGCTGAACGCGCCTGAGGCGCCTTACTCGGGCGGGAATGTCCGGCAAAAGTAGCCGGCAAGCATGATGGAGAAGACCGCAGGACGACGTTGACGAGGGTGGCATGCGCGGCCACCATAGCGCATCGTCACCAATGCCCAACTAGGCAGCGGGCTCGTTGGAGAGGCCTGACCCGCTCTGAAATGAGGGGTCAAGGCGACGTGCAGAGCTTTCAAGGAGATCCCATGGCTGAGAGCGACAAGGTGTTCGCGGGCTCGATCCCGAAGTTCTACGACACGCTGATGGTTCCCCTGATCTTCGAGGCCTATGCCGCCGACCTGGCGGAGCTTGTCGCTGCCTCCTCGCCCGGTTCGGTGCTTGAAACTGCGGCCGGCAGTGGCGTGGTCACGCGGGCGCTTGCGCCAAAGCTCAGCGCCGACGCGCGCTACGTGGTGACCGACCTCAACCAACCCATGCTCGACTATGCCGCCACCCGGCAGGGGTCCGATAGCCGTATCGAATGGCGACAGGCGGACGCGCTCGACCTGCCGTTCGAAGATGCCTCGTTCGACGTCGTTTGCTGTCAGTTCGGCGCGATGTTTTTCCCCGACCGGGTCGCCGGCTACGCCGAGGCGCGTCGCGTGCTGAGGCCAGGCGGGCGATTTGTCTTCAATGTCTGGGACCGCATCGAAGAGAACGCCTTTGCCGACGACGTCACCAACGCCGTCGCCGCGGTGTTTCCGCACGACCCTCCGCGATTCCTCGCCCGCACGCCGCACGGCTATCACGATGTCGCACTGATCCGCGAGGAATTGAGCCGCGCAGGGTTCACCGACATCGAGATCGAGACGCACGAGAAGGTGAGTCGCGCGTCCTCGGCACGCGACGTTGCCACCGCCTATTGCCAGGGAACGCCGCTGCGCAACGAAATCGAGGCGCGCGACGCCAGCTTGCTTCAGCTCGCTACGGACCGCGCGACGGAGGCGATCGCCAGCCGCCGTGGCGAAGGCCCGGTGGCCGGCAAGATTCAGGCGCATGTGATCGTGGCGGCGGGATAGCGGAGTCCCGGCGCAAGGCTGTTGCAGGCCCGACCGGCATTTGCGGTAAGTGCGGGCATCCGAGGCGCTGTGTGCCTTTGCCCGTGCGCACCAGAAAGCAGCCCGCCAAGACGAAATTCCCCGAGCTTGTGTTCTCGGGGCAAGCAGTCGACGCAGGTGCTTCATCGCGGCAACTATGGCCTAGTGAGATGCCAGGAAGCCGCCTGTGGCCAGCGACTGGAACTGGCCGAGGCTGTGTGAAAACTCAATGCGGTCGACATCGCTCCGAAAGTCGACCTCTCAGATGGACCCAGGTTGCATTTTTTCTGATGAGCCAAGGGGTCAAGGACCCCTGAAAACATGACTCAACGGAGTTTTCACACAGCCTCGGCCGTCAGCCGCCACGATACCAAGCATCCTCGATGTACTTCTCGGGGATTTCTTGAGCTTTAGTACGCACGCGCTCACACGGAATACATGCTGCGACAGTTGTGCGGCAACGACGAACTTCCGGTTTTGGCCGACTGTAGCCGGTTGCTGTCTTCGGAGCTTCGGGCCCATTGCAGACGTACGGATGGCCAGGAATCAGTGACTAGACACAATATCGTCGTCGTTGCCGGTGGCATCAACCACACTGTTGCCTCTTGGTTCGCGTGAGTGGACTCAAGGTAACCGTTGCGGACGGCGCCCGCTCGCCAAGCGGCCCGACACAGTCGCACTTTTGCCTGGAGGGCTTTCCGGGGGGAGACGTCACTCTGCTACGTACTCCAGTGAGAACAGTGGCACCTCGGCTTGCCGGCTCAGCCACACGCCGCCGCCCACCTCCTGAAAATGCCGCGACAGCCCGTGCCGGTACACCTCGGCGCGGTGGCGAAAGATGTGCGGGTCGGTCACGTCCTCATCCACGATGTCGCGCGCGTAGTCCTCGCGCGTCACGGCCTCCACATACAGGGCGCCCTGACACAGTAGGCTCAGGTTGCGCAGAGCGCGCTTCACATCTGGCGGGCTGAGATAAGGCAGCACGCCCTGGCAGATGACGAAGTCAAAGGGCTTCCTGACTTGGTAATCCACCACCGAGCCGCGCTCCCACCCGTAGCGCCCGCACAGGTATTCGCTGAACTCCACTCCGTGGTAACTGGCCAAGGGGAATTGCCGCGCCACGATGTCACGCCAGAGCCCGATGCCGCAACCCACGTCCAACACTCGCCTTATGGGCACGCGCAGGTATCGCAGGTAGGCGCAGACAAACGCGCCCAACCGCTCGACATGCTGGGGGTCCACCACTTTGGTCTTCTTGTCGAAGTAGTAGCGCTGGTAATAGGCTTCGTCGAAGGTGGCGGCACCGGCTGATTGCATATTCACACTACTCGTCAGGCGCTGCAATGTTACTAGGCAGACAAAGGCCGGACCTTCCGGCTGTGGCGGCCCCGAACGGCAGCTTGTGGCCCGGATTCTGACTTACTTTCCGGGCTCTGGCGCGTTGTGCGGGTCTTGCCACTGCTTGACGCCCCATGATTCGGCCAAGGAATCACGACATGCGCGCGCGAGCCGCAGCGACAATTGTTCGAGCTCTGGTCCCTTCTTGCCTGCGTTGAGCGCGTCCCTGAACTCCACCATCGCCGATTCGACGTGGCGGTCTTCCACCATCACAAGTTCTCCCCAAAACAGCAGGAGGAATCTGCTCCTCGCTGCGGCTACCTCCTCCGGTGATTTTGATGTTGCCATCGTCGAAGCAGCCTGAGTGGCATCTGTGTAAAGCTTCAGTTGTCTGTCAAGAAACGGCCTTGTGGCCTCGACTCTTCGCGTTTCAGCTTGGCCGCGTTGTGTAAGGAGGAACTGGTATGCGCCCCAACAGAAGGCAACCACTGCGCCCATCGCCGTGAGTATTTTTAGCGTCGATTCGAGGGACATCTTGAAGGTCTCCTATTGGCCGATTGTTGTCGGCCTAGATGCCGGTGCGCATGCGCTTCGCCGCCGCGCCAGGACCCTCACCTATAGGCCAGCCTCCTGCAGCGCTTCGCTGTCTTCACAGACCTCGTCAGGCTCCGGGTAGTGATACCAGTCCTCGTGCGGCGAATAGATGTCGCACTGGAGGCATTGCGTTTGGGGCCATCTAACGCTGCAGCCCGGGCAAACGCCCCGCGTCCAAAACGTATTCCAGGCAGTTCCGCAGCTTGGTACGCAGAACCACCGGTCTTCAGCTCGTGGTCTGAACTTGCAGTGAGGGCAATAGATTTGAGCTTTGCGGTCCATCCGATGGTCCTGAGCTTAGTGAAACCTTTGTGAGATTGGTTTCTGGTCGATTGTTGCTCGTCACGCTGTCAGTGCGCACGCGCTTCGGAATGCTAAGGTCGACCGTCTCCTTCTGGCCGCCTGCCGTCTATCGCGGCGGAGACCAGCGGACGGTGAGTATGCATGCCGGCTGGACTCCAAAGGCGCGGTGGAAGAGGCCTGGGCCCCATATGACAAAGTCACCATGGCGGCGCAAGGTGTGCGCCATGACATCCTGTGACGCGAAGTCGGCGGTTACCGAGAACTCAATCCTGAACTCGCTGGTCGGGCTCACCAAGACTGACATCGTCCTCCCGTCGCTCAGCGGCTTGAACTCGCCGTTCGGATTGCCTGCCGGATGAGAGAACCACTTGACGCACAGCCCAGCGGCAGGTTCGTCGGCAGGCACGTGGCGGAGGTGGCTTGATGCCCCCTTGGTGCAGTCGCTGAATCCGACAAACCAGCCGGTTTCATGGGTGTCCATATCGCCGGCGTTGCCGAACTCGATGTGTAAGCGGCTCGCCGTCCCACCTTGACGGCAGTTGGCGAAGCCCGGTATGCGCTGTGCTGATCAGCCTGCGGGCTGCCAGTTGTGTGGGAGCAGTTCATCGATGCGGCTGTTCAGATGTGTCGGCAGCCGCGTGAGCACGTCCTTGAGGTAGGTCCACGGATCGTGGCCATGCAACTTGGCCGACTGCACCAGACTCATCACGACCGCAGCACGTTGACCAGCCAGTTCGCTGCCGGCGAACAACCATGCTCGCCTGCCAAGAGCCCATGGACGGATTTGATTCTCGCAATGGTTATTGTCGACGTTCACGTCGCCATCCAGCAGGTTTTGCGTCAGCGCCGTCCAGGCGTTCAGGCTGTAGTTCAGCGCCTTGGCCGTCGAGCTGCCGTCAGGCACGCGGCTTCGCTCAAGGCGCAACCAGGCTTGCAACTTCTCCCACAGCGGCCTGGCGTCCGTTTGCCTTCTGGCCAGTCGCTCTTCGGCCGTCAAGGCGGCCAGCTCACGCTCGAGCCGGTAGATCTGCGCGATGCGTCGCAACGCCTCATCCGCGACCGCGCTCCTGCCCCCGTCGCGCAGCAGCTCGTCGAACTTGCGTCTGGCGTGCGCGAGACATCCTGCAGGAATGCGTCCGGGCTGGGCGATCATCACCTTGTCATAGGCAGTGTATTCATCACGCACCAGCGTGCCGCGCCACGCCGGTGCGCCTCGCCCGTCATCCTCCGGACCGAGGAAGGCCACGGGGTACTGCGCACCCCGCCCGACACAGAAGTCGTAGATCACCCCCGGCACCGCATCGAAGGCGCCGCGCGCATAGGTCCAGACATAGGCCCGTTTGGTCTTGCCCCGGCCCGGATCGAGCATGGCCACCGGGGTCTCGTCGGCATGCAGCACCTGTGCCGACAGCACGAAGCGCTTGTGCGCGTCGTACAACGGCATGAGCGCCGCACCGCCTTGCCCGGACCAACTCGCCAGCGTGGAGCGCGGCGTGTGCACGTTCGAGCGTGCGTTGATGGACTCCATCCGGTAGTACGGCAGATGGTCCACGAAGTGGCTGACCATCGTGTGCGCGATCAGGCCGGCCGCCGGCATGCCGCCGTCGATGATCTGCGGTGCAACTGCCTCCTGCACCAGACATTGGCAGCAGCGGCAGGCCCACTTGCCGTAGATGTGCCGGTGCACGAAGAACTCCGCTGGCACGATGTCCAGGCGCTCGCTGATGTCCTCGCCCACGCGCACCATCGGCTTGCCGCACCCCGGGCTCGGGCAAATCGTGTTCTCGGGCTCGTGGTGGTGCTCCTCTCGGCGCAAGTGATCGGGCAGCCGTCGACGATGTGGCTTGCGTTGGTTGTCGCCCGCCGCTGGCGGTGTCGCCGGCGCGCCCCTGGCTCGCGCCAGCTGCGCTTGCAAGCTGGCCTCGTCCTCGGCCAGCGTCTCCTCGAAGAGCCGGCGCTGCTCGGCGCTCATCGCCTCGGTCTTCGCGCCGAACTTCCAGGCCTTCAGCCGTGCGAGCTGGAAGGTGATCTTCTCGATCTTGGCGTCCTTGAACTTGATCTCGCTGTCCTGGCGGCGCAGGCGCTGAAGCATCTGCTGCGCGAGTGCGGCGATGGCCTCGGGAGCCAGACCTTGCAGGTCTTCGTCCTTGAGGTCGTGCAACTCTTGCATGCGTGAATCATGCAGATTCCAGCGGCCCGCCGCCACTCGGGGATGCGCTGTCAACGCACCTCTCGCGAGCTAATCGTCAGAGTCGCGTGATCGCGCTCATCTCGGGCAAACGCTGCCAGGGCAGCCCGACCACGAGTGCGTCGAACTGGGCTTGCGTCAGCGCGATCGGCTTGGTCGCATCGATCTCGCGTGGCCACACGAAGCGCCCAACGTTCAACCTTCTCGCAGCGCACCACACGCCGAATCCGTCGTGCACGAGCATCTTGATGCGCGTGGCCCGCGTATTGGCAAACATGTAGCCGTGGTGGGCGTTCGCGCTGCCGAGTGCATGGACCACGTGCGCGAGCAGGCGCTCGGCGCCAGCGCGCATGTCTACTGGCTTCGTGCACAGCCACAGCGCGTCAATGCGGATCATCGCAACACCTCGCGCAGCCACGCTGCGCAGTCGGCGGCGGCCGAGACCGGCCATGTCACGCTCACACCGAGCGCACCACGCTTGAACTCAAGAAGGATCGCCTCGACAGCGACAGCAGCAATCGCTGGCGCTGGCGCCGGAGCTGAGGTCGGTGGTGACAAGGGCAATGACAGCGCGATGAACTGGGGGGCCGACTCGGCAACCGTTGTCGATGTTGACGATGGCACTGGACTCGCCCCGCGTCCGCGGCGCCATTGATGCACCAGGTTGTCGTTCAACTTGTACGACAGCGCGACTGCTGCGACAGATGCCCCCGGCTCTGCGCAGGCAGCGAGGACCTGCGCCTTGAACTCTGCGCTGTGACGGCGCCGCTGCTTCGGGTTGACGTGCATCGATGATGTCCAGCTAACTTAGATGGACAGCATCGTCTCCGGCTCAAGGGACAGTCTCAAGGTGGGCCGACTGGCCGCTTACCTCGATGTTCCGCGCGAGAAGCTGCTTCGATTGCATGCCAAATTCTGCCTTCGAGTTGGACGTCTGGTTGTGTCAGGGACGCACCCCATGGTAGGTCGGAACCTCCACCCGCGCCTCAAAGCCTAGCTTCTCAGCAAGAACCACCGAGGGCTGGTTGTTGGTCCAGCAATCCCAATTTGGGACCAGGTCATGGTTCAAACAGTGATCGATGAAGGCGCACGCCGCTACCGTGCCAAGCCCTTTACGGCGATGACCCTCAGCGGTCAAGATGTCGATGTCGTGATGACCATGCCAAGCGAAGGCCGTGTAGCACATGCTGACGATGACATCTTGATGTAGGGCGCAGAAGCCGACGCCGTGCTGAACGAAATCGGCAGCTGATTTCCAATAGCTGCGGCTGTAGGGATTGGCAACGTCGCGTATTCGCTGCATCAACTGTTCATCAATGCGAAGGAGTTCATAGCCCGTCGGAACAGTGCTCTTCCAGCCCTCAATCCGAGCAAATCTTGAACGATTGAAATCGAAGTCAAGACGCCGTCGCTTCTTAGCGGCGCTCCCGAGGATGCTGTCCAGCACTGCTTCCCATGCATCAGGGAAGGCATAGAGGATAAAGTAGTCCGAGCCGTGGTATTCGAGCAGCCATTGACAGACCTGCTCGGCGAAGACAACGTCACCGGCGGTCCCGCCGAGCGTGCAGGCGCCGTTGTTGTAGACAAGGGCTGCCGTCGGCCGTGTCGGGTAGTTCGCGAACACCCTGCCATGCCCGACACCGGCAATGACCGAGTTGGGGATGCTGGGACCGTACGGAAGATTGTCAAAAAGGGAAGCGACGCGATGAAACTCCGAAGGCTTCAGTTCGAGCATTGTTGCGTTGCGATTGAGTTGGTCAGTTGAAGGCCGCTTCTGGCCGCGTTCGGCCCTTGCTCACGGGTCTCGTCTTGCATGACTACGCGAAAAGAGATCTATTTCTCACGTGGCAGCCGAAAGCATCGGTGATCGAGTGGGCGCGATGGCTCGCGGAGTTTCCTTCTTCGATCCCCTGTGTCCGCTGAGGGGTGCGGCGCGAGCCGCACCCAGCATGCGCCTACTAAGAAGCACTACCCGCACCCCATGCTTCATGCGCCGGGGTCGGGCCCGCCCGATGGCGAACTACTGAGAAAGCTGCTTAACCATCCGGTACATGAACTCGCGGCCATCATAGAGCCGCGGAATAGCAACGCGCTCGTCCAGGCCGTGGGCGCGAGCGTCGCTGGGCTCCGAGAAGATGCCGGAAACGCCGTACATCGGGATGCCGACGTTGCGCATGAAGCGGCTGTCGGTTGCGCCCGTGCTCATCGTCGGGACCACCGGGATGCCGGGCCACATCTGTTGAGTGATGGAATCGACGACTTCCAGCACGTCGGCGCGCAGCGGCGACGGCGGACTCTTGAGCGGCGGATTGCTTGTTTCAATCTTGATGCGACTGCTGCCCAGTACCTTGCGCAGAGTGGCATCAACCTCAGCGGGATCGTCGTGCGGCAGGATGCGGCAGTTCACCGTCGCTTTTGCCGACTGCGGCAGCGCGTTCTCCGCATGGCCGGCCACGAGTTGCGTCGCCACGCAGGTGGTGCGCAGGGTGGCGTTGTACAGCGCTGAGCGCGACAGGCGATCGATCGCGGCCTCGTCCGGCGTTCCAGACGCGACCGCGCGCATGTCCTGACCCATCTGACCGGTTTCGAACTGGGCGCTTTTTTCGAAGTAGCTGCGCGTGACGTCGGCCAGTTTCACGGGGAAGCGGAACGCACCGAGTCGATCCAGTGATGCGCTGAGCTCGTAGATCGGGTTGGCGGGAGTAGGCAAGGAGCTGTGGCCGCCGACATCGCGCACCTCGAGCTTATAGGTCGTGTACATCTTCTCGGCTACCTGCATGCGGTGCAGCACGGGCTTGCCGTTGTTGAGCTGGCCGCCGCCGCCCTCGTTGATACCGAACTCCGCGTCGAGCAGCGCGCGCTGGTTGTTCACGAGCCAGAAAACACCGTTGGTGGGCACGTCACCGAGTTCCTCGTCTGCCGTGAGCGCCAGCACGATGTCGCGATTGGGCTTGAACCCCTCGCGCTTGAGTTGGCCCAGGATAGAGACGAACGAAGCCGCCATGGCCTTGTCATCCGATGCGCCGCGCGCGGTGAAATAACCGTCGTCTTCCTTGAGCTTGAACGGATCCGTCTTCCAGTCCTGACGGCGAGCCTCGACCACGTCGAGGTGGGCCAACAGCAGGAGCGGCTTCTTCCCGCCCGTGCCCTTGTAGCGAACGACCAGATTGCCCTTATTGGGGTAGGGCTCGAAGAGTTGAATCTCGTCGGCCTTGAAGCCCGCATCCAATAGGTGCTTGCGCATGGCCTGCGCCGCCTCGGTGTTGCTGCCCGTCAGATGGGTCGTGTTGATCTCGACGAGTTCCTTGTAGATGTCGTGGAAACGCTGCTGCTCGGGTGTCAGCGGCGGCGTCTGCGCTTCTGTTTGGGCGCCAGCCCAGGAAGTGACGCACAGCAGTGCCGCCGCGGCGCAATGTAGTAACTTGTTATTCACCAAAATGGGCCTCCGTATCGGACGATCTTCATGCCCCGCCAAAGCCGATGCGGCGAGGCTCCGCTCAGTATATTTGGCTGCTTGCAATGGGCCAGAAACGCCTGGCTGACGCGTGCTCGTGGCCGCGCATTCTGCCCTGGGTCCTCAAAGCTTCTTCATCATGAACGCTAGGTAGAACCCATTGGTGTGGTTGTCGATGCGGCCAAACTCATGGTAGCCGCGCCTCGCATAGAAGTCGGGGGCCTGCCACTCAAACGTGTCGAGCTTGGCGCCGTGCGCGCCCAAGGTCTTCGCCTTCGCCTCGGCCTGCTCAAGCAGTTTGCTGCCAAGCCCGGTAGCCCTGACCGCCTCGTCGACCCAAAGCACGTCGATGTGGAGCCAGTACAGGAAGACGTATCCGCGAAGCCCTCCGACCATTCGACCTTCTTCATCCCTGGCGCTGAGCCACACCGGTTGCGATTCGGGATACTCGCCCACGAAACCGTAGTTGAAGTGGCGCAGCCGTCGACCGAGCTCGCCCGACCTCACCTCCTCTTGTGTCGCTTCGATGATGGTCCAGGCTGTCATTGAGAGGCTCACGATGTTGCGGAGGCGGCCGATTCTGCCCGGCCTTCAAAGTCGGCTCCTGGCCGTTACCGGGTACGCAAGAATCCAGACCGATCAGATCGACTTGGGCTAGCCACGCAGACTACGGACTGCGCCCAACATCTCGTGAGTGTCATGAGCCATGACCGCGAGAAACGCCAGAAGGCCCAGATAGTAGACGCAGTAGGTCAAACGGGTCTCGGCCGTGACCGCGTAGTACGCCTGGTTAGCAGGATCCTCCGGATCGTATTTCCAGGCGCGGATCACCTGGGGCGCCGCGAGCACGGCGACGAGAATGAGCAGCGGACTCGGTCGCCAGAGAAAGACCGCTACCAGAACGGGAACTCCGACTAGCCACACGCGCGGCGTAAGAACTGCGGTGATCCGACCACCATCCAGCGGAGAGATGGGAATCAGGTTGAAGAGGTTGATGAAGAACCCCGCGTATGCCAGCGCAAGCAACAAGGTGCTGCCCCCTTCGCGTGCAGCGAAATAACAGCCGAGCGCGGCCAGGCTACCCAACAGCGGCCCGGAAAAACCGACCCATGCCTCCGTCTCGACGTCGTGCGGCTGATCCTTCAGCTCGATCCAGGCGCCCACGAACGGGATGAAAGTTGGCAGCCCAACATCGAGTCCGCGCTGGCGCGCGGCAAGGTAGTGGCCCATCTCGTGGACGAAGATGAGTCCCACGAAGCCGACGGCGTACCGCCAGCCGAAGATGAGAGCGTATGCAACGACCGACAGCAGCATCGAGCCGCCGGTGAGCAGCATCTTGCTGAACTTGCCCGCCGTCAGCAGCAGGAGAACCAGCTTCATTGCCGGAGGCTTAGAAGTTATCCGTAAATAATATTCACCGCCAGCGGCACCTTTCGGTAGGCAATGATTGCGGCGGCAAGATGATTCAGTGCGAGGAAGCTGCGTTCGAGCTTCTCGTAGCGCACCAACAGCTTGCGGAAGCGGTTGAACCAACTGTGGCATACCTCGACCACCCAACGGCGAGCCTTCTTCCACGGCTGGCGCCGTTTGGCCTCAGTCTCTTGCCTACGGTCCACGACATGAGGGATATAGCCGTGCGACTCAATGATGTGAAGGGCCTCCGCGCTTCGGTAGCCGGCATCTGCGCACAGGTGTTTGCTGCGTCGAATTGGCGTCCGCTCGCGCTCGACCACGATGGCGCTGAGGACCTCATCGATTCGCTTGCCGTCATTCACGTTGGCCCCGGTCACGATGAACGACAACGGGACGCCACGGCCGTCCACCAGCAGGTGGCGCTTGCTCCCCTTTTTTCCCCCGGTCCGTCGGGTTCGGTCCGACAGATTCTTGCGCCAAGGGAGCCTTGAACATCGCCCCGTCAACGCTCTGCCATCGCCAGGCGATGCCTTGCATCTGGTCATACTCCGCCAGCCCTGCCTTCCACAGTGCCTCGAAGAAGCCTGCCCTCTCCCACTCGAGAAAGCGCTTGTGGATGGCGCTGGCGCTGCCGAAGCGTTCCTTGGGCAATGCTTTCCACTGGCACCCCGTGCGCAGCACGTACACGATGGCCTCGAACACCTGCCGCGCAGGCTTCGGCGGTCGTCCTGCGCCAGGACTTCGAACGTACGCCTTCTTCGGCAATGCGGCGCGCGCCGGAATCAGCGGTTCGACCCGCTGCCAGAACTCATCCGTCACCACCCAGGACTCGACTCGCTTTGCCGTCATCGTCTCGCTCCGACACCGCGCTCAATGCGGCTCGGAGGCGTAGTTTACTATTTACGGATAAGCTCTTAGCCCCTAGGAGATGTCGGGTTGTTGCTGATCGGAGCAGTCGCATCCTCAGGGAGCTGTGCCGTCGTGGCAGGAACGTTTGTCTT
Source organism: Variovorax sp. LjRoot290 (assembly GCF_964253985.1). NCBI lineage: Bacteria > Pseudomonadati > Pseudomonadota > Betaproteobacteria > Burkholderiales > Comamonadaceae > Variovorax > Variovorax sp. LjRoot290. Next base: position 1,116,168 of record NZ_CAXURW020000002.1, read on the forward strand.
CTTCTTAAAAATCTTGGTCGCGCCCCACGCAGCGGCGGCAGCTGCAAGAACGCCGACCTTTGCAAACTTCGCGATGAAAGCGAGAAGTATTGCGAACAGGCCAAACTTCTTCGCCGCCGCCCCCGCCACCAGCGCCGCGAGACCGTAGGCCGCGACCTTGTCTGTTGAGCTGTTGAAGTCCGCGTACTTCTTGCCGTCGTTGTACTCGAGCGCTGAAAGCAGCCTGAGTGCGTCTGGCTTGTATGTCTCGATGGCCTTCGCGTCGGTCACCAGGTTCAGGCTGATGTATCCATCGCGTCCCAGTGCGTACGTGTTGTAGTTGACGCCTTGCTCGCCCGCCGGAGCGCCCTTGTCGATCGTGAGAGCGGACCACACGAGGCGATGGCTCGACGCGTCGTAGTGCGGCTTCTGCGCCCAGCCGACGACGTCCATGGCCGCTATGCCGCGCTTGGTGCGTTCTTCGTTCGCTGCCGCAGTTCCCTCCTTCAGGCTCTTCAGCAGATCGTCGGCATTCCAATCCTTGGCGTCGTCGTCCTTGATGTAGCCCTCCTTGACGACGTTCACGACAGCGAACCAAGGCGCATCGCTTGCGGGAACGATCGCCCCAACGAACCCGTCGCCAACGCGATTTCCCATCGCTGCCAACAACTGTGTCGCAGCAGGATTCGGAATCCAGACATACCCGGCGGGCAACCTCAGATATGCTTGGTCGCGTACAGGAACATCGACCGGCCCGAGCTGCTTGGCGGCCTGCGCGGCAGCGAAAGCAGCCTGGCGCTCAGCTTCGAGTGAATTGGCCGAAGTGGTGTTGGGTGCAGCGCCGGCGCCGGCAACGGCGGACCACGCGATCAGGATTCCCGCGGCGACGCGGGCAAAGCGACAAATCATGCTCACTCCTCAGTTGTTTTTGATTTTTCCCATCTGAGAGTCTACCGAGCGGCCGCAGGTGGAGATTGTGAATTTCTGGGCGGATTTGGACACGTTTTCGTGGTGTCAATGGGATGGCACTGGCGCTAAAGCGGTGTGCGCGATGCGCACTTACAAGTTCCGGGTGCCTGCGAAGGTCCGCATTTGGCCGATTCGAGGCGCTCACGGCTGACTCAAGTGTTCGCAGCCCGTGCATGCGACAGCGCATCTCGCAGCATCCTACGTTCAGCTTCAGCTCCGGCGAACTCGCCGTAGCGTCGATGTCGAACGCAAGCGTGGCGCATGCTCGGGTGGACAAGCGCAACTACCACCGTTTGAAAGTCGGGAAGCGCTGAAATGCGGACGTTAGGCCGAACAGGCCCGACCCGGTCAAGGTGCTTTAGGCCCATTCCCTCGCCCCACGACGTGAGGTCATGGGAGAGCGGTGCGAGCATCACCGGCGAATGAATGCCAAGCGTCACGATGAGCGATGGTCGTTGGACCTCAAGCTGCCGCACAAGAAAGCGACGGCAATACGCGACGAATTCCGGGTCGCGGGCGCCGGGGAATGTCCCGGTGGTCGCTGCGCCGGCACGAAGGCCCATGAACACGTTTGTGAAGAAACAGTCGCTCGGCTCTATTTCGGCCGCGGCGAGCACCGCGAGCAGGTTGCGCCAAGTTGGCTGCAATTCGCTTTCTGAGCCTCTCCGCAACGAATCGCGGTAGCCAAACTCAGAGTGAAAGTCGTGCCCAAGAATCATCGTGCCCCCAAGCGGAAACTCGGGCATCGTCTCGCCCAGATTTGGGTTCCAAAGACCGTGGCCCCCGGGGAAAAAGGCGGTGCCACGAATAGGCTCCGCGACGGGCAAGACACCCGCCGGATAGTCGACTGCAAGGGCTTGCTCAGCCCAAAGCAGCTCTGCGGGATGCGTGTGACGTTTTGGGTTGCTCATGGCCGTCGCCTCAGCGGATACTCGCAGAATCGTACGTCCGGCTGTGGCCGAACTGAGACCCTTACGGCCATTCCCTGTCAAGATAGCAGCTCAGAATCTGCGCTTTGCGATACGTGTCCGCCCCGTCGATGGCTTGTTGAGGCTCGTCGAACTCCACCCAGTAGAAGTACTCCGGTCCCCTCACCGTATCAACAGGCTCAGGCTCGCTCACGACTACTCCACGAAAGGTGCTTTTCCATCCGCCAAGCGGCGAAACCGATACGCGGTCGAACAGGGCAAAACTTTTCATGGGCAGCCGATTCTGCCGCATGAGCGGTTCAGTTCGGACCCTCAATCCGTGCGATGGAAAGCGCGGCGCTGGAGCTAAGTGTCAGCTTTCGGCCTGCATCGGGACCGGAAACGACTGGCCGCTGTTGGCCGTTATGAACATCTATTCATAACGGCCAAAAGCTGTCATTCGCTTAGATCCCCAAATTTGATGAGATCTACCATCAGTTGAGCGCTGCGGCCGGGCTTTCGCAAGCGCTCGGTCATCCCGTCTTGACTGCGGACGCAGATCAGATTGCTGACCCCGGCTGGCAGTGATGCGGCAACAGTTCAACGACGCGACTGGTTGGTTGAGTAGGCAGCGGCCTCGCGGTAAGACGATTGAGAGTGCATCAGGCATGAACTGCAGCGCGATCTCGGTCGTGCTGCTCGGGCAGGCGCACACCACCGTCCCTGCCCCATCGCCGCAACAGGTGTGATGCGCATGCCCAAGCAGGACGAGTTCGATGTTCGTGAAGTGGCGCAGCAATGCCTCGAGCGGCGCAGATCCACGCAGCGATAAGCGTCGAGGTGTGGAATGCCGCTGATCAAAGCGGGAAAAGCGAGTAGCGCACGCAATTTGTCGTAAGAGATGCCCGCCACGGGACGTCCGCCGAAGTTGCACGCGAAGCTGCCCAGCAAGCCGATCCGGAGACCGTGATTGGCGGGCCGTGCAGGCCGATTCAGGTTCTTGCCAGTCATCTCGCTCCCATCGGGGTAGCGTCAGCTTGCGAACGATTGGCGAACGATGGCGCAGTAACTTCGGCCAGCTTCATCGATGATCAAACCAACCCACAGGAAGGAACAAGCCATGAATTTTTCTCGCCATCATTCTGCCGGCCCAAGAAGGCTCTTGACCGCTGCATTCCTTGGCTTCGCCGCTCTCGTCCACCAGCATGCGCTCGCTCTCGAATTCAACGATGGCAGCGTCTATTTTTGTCCGACAATGACAACTGCGGCGGGAGGGGAAATGAATGGAATCATGTGCGATGCGGAGCATTGCTACAACAGCCGGTCGCCCAAACTCGGCACTGCACAACGGCTCTTTCTGGAATCCGCGAAAGAGAAGTGCCGCTATTTGTCCGATCAGGAAGTCACGCTCCACTGGCCTGAATACGCGCCCACAACCGCGGCGGTTCCCGAACCCACCGCCAAATAGCAAGGCGGTCAAGGATTCGACCGGGCTTCCTCCTGGAACCTCCTGGGGCGAACGAATGGCTAAATCGCTATCAACTGCCGCACACCGTTGGCTTCCATGTCCTTGCCCCGGCCGCGTGCGATGAGCTCGCGGCGCTCCATGACCAGGTAATCGTCGGCCGGTCCCTGCGCAAAGTCGTAGTACTGCTCCACCAGCAGGTTGGCCATGTCGCCACGGTCGGCCAGCATGCGGATGACGCGGCCCGAGGCACAGACGCGCCCTCTATGACCCCTATCGTATCGTCCGGTAGGCGGGGCTTCTGATGGCTCACTGCTTGGCGACAGCGGGGATGGTACTAATGTTCTCTACCCAGTCGAGCGCTGATTTGCCTAACCGGGGCGGGATTTGCACCAGCGCCCAAAAACGGAGGATGCGGGCGCGCATCACCGCGAGACCTTCGAGCACGGATACGCCCGCGTTGGTATTCAATCAGCCAGAGCTACAGTCGAACGGGCTGTGGCCGGTGCTCGCGCTGGCCGGCTTCACCGCGTTGGCCTTGATCGCAGCCGCGGCGGCTTGCCTTCATGCGTGCGAAGAGCCGGCGCAGGCGCTCACTCAGTTTCGGCTCGATGGCGACCGGCGGCTCAAGCATCACCAACGTCAACGGAGCGTATTGGCATGCGTTCGCAAGCGTCCGGCCGCTGCGAGTGATGCAGAACGACTCGCCGGCGTTCAGATTGACGTCTTCGCTGGCAGCATCTTGAGTGACCCACACTGATGCACGCATAACCCGCAGCTTCATGCCGCGCACGTTGTTGAGGCAAATCATGCCTCCACGCGGGACGATGATGTTCGGCGGTTCCGTGCAGTCGATGAGATCCAGGTTGGCAAGCATGGTCGATTCCTTCGTGGCGGATTGGGTGGTTCAGCGGGGCTTGCCTCTAGCACATGCAGGGCGTTCGATAGCGTGCGGTTACGTTCATGCGGCACTCTGTTCGTCATCGGAGCAAGAGTAGCGGCCGGGCTGCGCGCCACATCCTGCGATCCCGGTATTCGCTTGCAGCTTTCCGCCCCTGTGCCACTGCCCTTCATGATGCGATTTAGGGGAGACACTCGCCGTCGGCGCGGGCCGGCCCGATGGCCAGGAAGCCGGCCAGCAACAGGGCGATCCACAGCCGGTGCATGACTCGCTGCGCAAAGTTCACTCGCCGAGGAGGCAGAGCCAGTGCCAACGCACCACGCGCTGCCCGCAGTAGTTGGCGACGATGCGCTGAGACAGCTCCGCATTGCCGGACAGGTCCCAGCGCCTATCGACCCAGACCATGGCCTCGTAGAGCTCGTCAGGGTCGCCGCTCAGGTCGTACCTGTCGATCAAGGCCGTGGCGAGCTCCCGGTTCGAAAGATCGTCCCCGCTCGCCGCTTCGTTGCGCAGAAGATCGAGCCAGGACTGGCCCATGGGAAGGGGCGGCGCCGCCGCGGCTGCCCGTGCCGGGTTCAGAGTCGCTGCATCATTCTGGGGCGGCCTGTTCATCGCGAACGCCACGAGCGCGCCGGACACGATCGCCCCCGCAGCGAAGCCGCCGATGACTTGGATGATCCACATCGCCTTCATGTCTGTATCGTCATTCAATGCCTAGAACTGGCTCGGCAGTTGCGCATCCTCGCCGTGCAGGGCGGCATGGACATGCGCTGCAGCGACCCAGGTGATATAGGCCTGGAACAGATCTTCCCCGTCCGACCGGCCCGCAGCCGTCTCCGTTGCCGGGACTTCCGCGCGCACCGGGGGCACGTGGAGCGCGGCATAGCCCACCCACCCGAGTACGCCGCTCAAAAAGACAGGAATGATGACTGCACGCAGCTTCGACATGCCGCTCTCCTCGGTAAGATGTTGCGAGCCATGCTGGCTCGAGGGGCTTCAACGGTGAAGCTGCCAGACAGTACCGAGCCATCGTTCGCCAATCGTTCGCCGCGGACGCCACCCTCCGCCCAGTGATGATCGAAAGCACTTGAATCAGCCCGCACTCCCCTTCGACAACGGCCTCCAACTCAGGTTGCTGGGCGGCTTCGACTGCACACTGAACGGGCGTCCGATTGCCGGGATTTGGTACGACAAGATGCGTGCGCTGCTCGCCTACCTTGCGCTGGAACCGCAGCAGGATCACAAGCGGGAGGTTCTGGCCGAACTGTTCTGGAGCGGCAACGATCCCGTCACGGCGCGCGGCAACCTGCGCCGGACGCTGTCGGATTTGCGCCGCGTGGTGGAACTGCCCGCCGGCAGGCCCTTGTTCTCGGCCAGCAAGAGCACCATCCGTTTCATTCCGAACGCCTCCATCGACGCGATAGAGTTCAGCGGATGGGCGCTGATTTCGCCGCACGATCGCGACTCGCCACAGCAACGAAATGAGAGAGTCGTTGACCTTTATCGCGGTGAATTCATGGCAGGTTTTTACTTGCCGGACTGCCCCGATTTCGAAGACTGGCTTCTTGTCCAGCGTGAAGCCCTGCACCGCCGGGCGCTCGCCATGTTGGAGCAGTCGGCGAATTTTCACGAGCCAATCGGCGACTATGGCATGGCCCTGCAATTCGCCTTGCGTCATACCGACCTCGAGCCGTGGGACGAAGCCGCACATCGTCGGGTGATGCGCCTATACGCCTTGAACGGTCAGAACGGCGCGGCCCTCGGGCAGTTCGACGCGTGCTGCCGTCTGCTGAAAAAGGAGTTGGGCGTCATCCCCGGCGAGGAGACACGGCAGTTGGCCGAGCGCATCCGCAACGCTGAATTCGTGCGCGACTCGCCAGAGATCCCGACGGCGCCGTCGCATGTCGTCCCGCAAGCGCACGCGGAGCGACGACAGGTCACCGTGCTGTTCTGCGAGCTGGCTCCATCCGGAATCGACGACCCCGATGACGCGATGGAACTCCTGCTCGCACCCCGAGCGCACTGTGTCGAGATCATCCGGCGGCTCTCGGGACATCTCGTGCCAATGCATGGCGGCGGATTGCTGGCATATTTCGGCTACCCGCAATCCCATGAGGACAGTGCTGTGCGGGCCGTGCGAGCCGCCTTGGCCGTCACGCGGGAAGCCGCTCGCAGCATTGAGATCCGCTCAGGCGTGCATACCGGGCTGATCACGACAGGCAGCGACCCATCCCTGCCGGACATTGTCGGCAAGACCTCCGGGGTCGCCATCCAACTGCGCCATTGCGTCGGGTACAACGAAGCAGCGATCAGCCAGGAGACGCACAGCATCGTGGCCGGCTATTTTGATTGCACGAATCTGGGCGCCCAATCCTTGCCAGACTCGTCGCGGCCCGTGGCTGTGTTCAGAGTCGAAAGGGAAAGTGGCGCCCGCACACGGCTGGATGCTGCAACGCCGCTGACGCCGCTGGTCGGACGGCAGGCCGAACTCACGCAACTCACGGGTTTGTGGGAAGCGGCAAAACAAGGCGCCAGCCTTGCGGTGCTGGTGCAGGGCGAGCCGGCCATCGGCAAGTCCCGTCTGGTGCATGTCCTCAAACAGGGGCTGGCGGGCGAGCCGCACGCCGTCCGCGAGCTACGCTGTTTCCCGGAATACAGCCAGTCACCGTTTCATCCACTGCTGGTGCTCCTCGAGGCAAACCTGGGCTTTGCCCCTGGCGACACTCCGGAGGTGAAGTCCGCCAAGCTGGCGCAGCATGTCGCAAGGAATTACCCCGCATTGGCTCGGGAAGCCGTCCCCTTGCTGGTCTCGCTGTATTCGCTGCCGCAACCCGCACACTCCCGCGCGACCGGTCTCTCACAGCAAAAGCAGAAAGAACTGACGATCAAGCTCCTGCGCGCGATGTTGAAGGGGCCGACGGCGAAGCTGCCGATGTTGCTCATTGTGGAAGACCTGCATTGGGTGGACCCTTCCACACAGGATTTCTTGACGGCGCTGATCGAGCAAAAAGGACCGGAGGCCCTGCTCGCGATCTTCACCGTGCGGCCCGGGTTCATTCCGCCCCATGCGGCTTCCGTGCTGTCGCTCCCGCCCCTCGCCGAATACGAAATGGAGCAATTGATTGCCGCGGTCGGCGGGAAGCTCCCGGCAGCGACTGTCCGCCGTATCGTGGAACGCGCCGATGGCGTGCCACTTTTTGCAGAGGAGCTGGCAAAGACGGCCACTCGGGTCGATTGGGCAAGCATTCCGGGCACATTGCACGATCTCCTGGCGGCCCGCATGGACCAACTGGGGGAAGCGAAATACACCGCTCAGATCGCCGCCACGATCGGGCGGGAATTCGGGGTTGACCTGCTGCGCAAGGTGTCCCCATCCAGTCCGAATGCGCTGGCGAATTCTCTGAGTCAATTGATGGATTCCGGCCTGATATTGAAGGTCAATGAAGCGACCTGCCAGTTCAAGCACGCGTTGATCCAGGAGGCGGCCTATCAATCGCAGACCCGGGCCGATCGGCAGGCGACTCATCGTCAGATCGCGCAGGTCCTGCAAAGCAATTTCCCCGACAGCGTCACGGCCCAGCCGGAACTCCTGGCACAGCACCTGTCCTCCGCCGGAGAAATTCGGCAGTCCGTCGAATACTGGATCAAGGCAGGGCAACGAGCGATCTCCGGCTCGGCCAACCAGGAAGCGATCGCACATTTCAATCGCGGGCTGCGATCGCTGATGACGCTGCCCGCGGCGCCAGAAAGGGATCAGACCGAATTCTCGATCCTCGTCGGCCTCTGCCCTGCGCTGCACGCGACGCATGGCTACGGGTCCGAGGATGCCACCCGGGTCACTGCGCGAATTTCTGCCTTGCGCGGGCTGGTGGCGGACAGTCCGGAATTTTTTCTGGCGGAATGGACGCGCTTGAGAAACACCGTTGCGACCATCGGTCCCCGCGGCGTACCGCAAGCCGCCTTGCGGCTCTTGGACCTGGCGCGCGATGACCCGATCGGAAAACAAGCGGCACACTATGTGGCCGCCGTTGCATCTTTCTGGCTGGGTGAGTTCGAAGCCTCGAGCACGCACGCCGCGAACGCTATTGCACTCCATCGTCCGGACCAACACCACCTGATGCTGGAATTGTTCGGCGAGGACCTGTCCGTATCGTTTGCCGGGCATTTGTCATGGGCGCTTTTTTTTCTCGGTTTCGCGGATCAGGCGCGCGAGGTGTGTGAGCGGATGCTCGAGCAAGCACGAGCGATGGATCATCCAAAGACGCTTGCGATGGCGCTTCTCTTCGCGACCATGTTGCATCGCTGGTTGAACAAGCACACGGAGACCCTGAGCTTGTCGGCCGAGACCATTGCCCTCACGCGACAACATGGCATGTCGCATTGGATGGCGACGGGTGAAGCGCTGCACGGCAGGGCCCAGATCATGCATGAAGGCAGGCGGGACCTCTCCGAACTCAAATCGCTCGTTGTCCGTTTGAGCGCGGCGGCGCCTTCGTACTCGGCGCAGCGTTTGTCCGACATGGCTGAGGTTCATATGCACTTGAAGCTGTACGACGAGGCGCTCGGCTTGCTTGCGCAGGCGAAGGCGGATGAGAAAAGCACGGGGAGTTGCCAGTTTGCGGCCGAGCGTCATCGCCTCGAGGGGGTGTGCCTGCTGGCTCTTTCACCGCCCGATACCATGGCCGCCGAAGCTTCTTTCGACCAGGCGCTTACCATCAGCCGTCGGCAAGGGGCGAAAACGCTGGAACTGCGGGCTGCCATGAGCATGGCGCAGCTGTGGCGGCAGCAGGGCAAAAAGGAGCAAGCGCGCCGCATGCTGGCGAAAGTTCACGATCGGTTCACCGAGGGTTTCGATACCCCGGATCTTGTGGAAGCGGCGAACCTATTGCGTGCCCCGATTTAAATATGACCCCGTCAGGTTTCGAGTTCGATTACAGCGCTGACTTGCCATTCATCGAAGCGTACAACGCGCGGAAGTCTGACGATGCGCGCACTCGCTTGCGCACGGAGATTCCGTCTATGCCCTACGAGGGCGCATTGGCGCGACCATCTACCGCAGTCTCTTCATTCAAGCCCGCGGCGCCCTGAAGAAGGAACTGCTGCAGCATCTGAGGCGCAGGCGAGGCATGCGCCGCTCGCGCCATCACACGCAGAAGACAGACATCCACGGGAGAATCATTGACGCGGTGTCGATTTGCCGGCCGTGATGAGGGCAGAGGGCGACCAACAGAACGCCCGAGAGTGGCTTCCGAAGCGCGTGCGCACTGACCGCACGGCGGTCAACAATTGGCCAGGACCGGACCTTCCGGCATCCCTTCCACCTCACACAAAACTGGAGCATCTTCATGGCTGGTCCCGGCATGAGCAAAGAGCGGTATGAGGCCATGCCCAAGGCCCAACGGTGGGCGTACTGGACGCTCATCGTCGTCGTCGGGAGCTTCATCGCGTACATGTGGTTCCTGCACTAGCCGACGGGCAGAATGCGGCCAACAGCGGACGCTTGAGCCCCGGCCAGAATTCGCCCTGAAGCAGACATAGGACGTCGAGATGCACGAGATTGATTGCGAACTCATCAAGCGGGAGAACGAGGCATTGATTCGCGCGTACGGCGGCGAAATATGCGACTGGCTGCCAACTCCCGACCAAGATACCCCAGCACGAGATGCTCAAGCCGCTGCGCGTCGCGCTCTGGTCCTGAATGCGATGCTGCAGATTGCGTTCAAGGCGCCCATCTCCGTCGTCAGGCAGTGGATTGATAGCAATGGCTTGGACGGGGAGCTATCAAGTTCTGAGCGAGCTATTCTCGAAAAGGACGACGGCGACCTCACCGAGCAGGACCGCACCAACCTCTACTGGTACATCGAGGCGCTATGGGCGCTCGCGTGGGCAGCCGGAAAAGTCGAGGACCTTGCCTTCAACAAGCCTGTCGGTCGTGAACTTGCGTCGCTTATGCCGAATCTGCGAGAGAACGAGAGTGGCGAAGCCTTCATGAGTCGAGCGAAGCTTCGGCCTCGGCTGGAATTGTTCAGGATGACCGACCTCTACTACAGGCTCCATTGGTGGACGAGGACGGCCCAGTTGCATGCGGAACCATCAGGCGACGTGAGCTTGGACATCGTGATGGAGCGACGCAAAGCTCTCGAATGGCTATTGAACGACAACGGAAGCTGGGATGACGTGGAGCTCAGCACCTAGAGGCGGATGCCCGCCAGAAGCCGACGCTCTAGGCGCACATCCATTGACCAACTTAGCCCGCCTACATGAAGACGCCCCACATCATCAACGAATGGCTCGTTGAAAAGGTCGAGCAACATCCATGGGCGAGCGTGCATGAGAGGCGCACCGTCGCTCACGAATGGCGAAGGCAGCTCGGCGGACGGAGCATGAGCGCCGCGTTGACCGCTGCCATCACACCTGCTGATGACTTTTCCATCTCCGTCCGCGCGGATGGAATCCTTGATGAATACGTGGCAGCCGCGAAGAACGGCGTACTGACGACTCTGCTCGCGCAGAGCTACGTATCGGTTCTCGGATGCAACATCGAGCTCTCTGGCTTTCGCGATGACGGCCAAGACTCTTCGTATGCTGCATTTTTCATGGTTGCCAAGGAGGCGACCGAACGGCTGCTCGGGGTTGTCCCGGGCTTTGAACACAATATCGCTTGGGGTGGCCGACAGCCGTAGACGGCCAGAAGCAGCCGGTCGCCAGCGACGGCAATGTAGCAACGCAAAGATGGCCTCGGATCGCTGACACTGGCCAGCTCCGCCCGCGCATGCGCGGGCAAAAGGAACTTCAATCGCCCTCCGCAAATCCCGAGACCGGCCGGGTGCCTGGGATACCTCGATCTGGGGCGTCTCGACCGCTGCGCGGCGCTCGGTTGACCTAGCCTGGTGCGTTCTCAGGCCGCACTATCGGTCTTGAACTCGGGGTCGGCTCTGCCGAAGCGGTGACGGCGCAGTGCGGGCGCGGCCGGCCCTCCTGCTTCAAGGCGTGGCGATGCGTTCGCCGCGCGCCTCGGCGACGCGTTCGGCGTGCCACCAGGCGAGCAGACGCTTGAAGTCGCCGCCGAAGCCGACCCTGAGCAGCTCTTCGTAGATGACCGAGCAGTTCGCCGCTTCGCCCATGTCGAGCAGGCGCTCGGTCGCGGCCCGGTCGCAGCGCAGGTAGGCCGCCTTCAGGCTGCGCACTTCGCGGTCGACGGCCGCGTGGGTGCCGTTGGGCGGCTGCGCGCGCGGGTTCGAAGCAAGGGTCGCGAGCAGAAGCGAGGCAGCGATGGTGGCTGCGATGGACAGAGTACGATGGTGGGTCATGGGGCCTCCGATGGCGGGTGAGGGTGCCGCTGCCATTGCGCTCCACAGCTCGCGCGCCGTCATGAAGGAACCGGCGCGCGTGGTGAAAAAGGCTGAAAATTCCTCCCTACAGGCCGGGGAGACCAGATGCAGGTTCGAGCCGCCAACCGGTTGCGCTTCGAAGAGTTCGATCTCGACGTCGGCTGCCGCACGCTGCGCCGGGCCGGTCGGAGGCTCGACCTTCGCCCGCGCAGCTTCGACGTGCTGGTCTACCTCGCCGAGGCCGCAGGCCGGCCGGTGGGCAAGGACGAGATCCTGGCCGCCGTCTGGCCCGATGTCGTTGTCGGCGAGGAGTCGCTGACGCGCTGTGTCTCCGACATCCGGCAGGTTCTCGGCGAGCACGGGCAGCACATTATTAAGACGCTGCCACGGCGCGGGTATCTCTTCGCGGCTCCGGTCGAGCCTGTGCCGGCCTCACGCGCCGTCGATGCGGGGCCGGCCACACCCGCTGGCGAAGCGGCAGTGCCGTCCTCGTCGGCTCGGGCGGCGATTGGCACGGTCGCGGGTGAGGCCGCCGCGCCGGTGAGGCGAGGCGCTGCTGCCGTCGCGCTCTGGAGCGGCCTCGCGGCTGCCATCGTCGCTGTGGCAGCGTTGGCTTGGTGGTGGCAGCAGCGCAGCGCACCGGTGGTGCCACCCGCACCACCTCGCCTGTCGATCGTCGTGCTACCCCTTGCAAGTGATGGCGGCGACCCGGCGCAGGACCGGCTGGCCGCCGTGCTCACCGACGAGATCACGGTCGACCTGTCGCGCATCCCCGAGAGCTTCGTGATCGCACGGGCGACCGCGGACAGCTACCGCGGCCGCAGCGTCGACGCGCGTCGCGTGGGCCGCGAGCTCGGCGTGCGCTATGTACTCGACGGCGGACTGGTGCGCCTGGGCGACACGGTGCGACTGACCCTGCAGCTCGTCGACGGCGAGAGCGGGCGCGCCCTGTGGGCAGACCGTATCGATGGCGAGCTACCCGACCTTCCTGCGCTGTACCGCCGAGTCACCGGGACGGTGGCGAGGTCGCTGGACCTGACGCTGCAGGAGGTGGAAACCGCACGTGCTCGAGCGCGGCCCGGTGCCGACTCGCAGGAGCTGTTGCTGCAGGCGCGGTGGCTGCTGCAGTTCAACCGGACTACGCCGGACTCCCTGCAGCAGGCGCGCCGGCTGCTCGAGCAGGTGAGCGCGCGCGACCCGGGGTCGGGGCTCGCCTTCGCGCTGCTAGCACAGACCTATAACTACGACGTGTCGCAGCGCTGGCTGAGCCTGCGCGGCGCGACGCGCGAGCAGTGGCTTCAACAGGCCGACAGACTCTCGGCGCAGGCCTTCCAACTGGATCCCGCCGATGCACGCGTCGTCGGCGTGCGCGGTACGACGCTCGCGCTGGCCGGCCGCTCCGAGCAGGCGGTGGAGTTGCTCGGGCGCCAGATCGGGCTCAATCGCAACGATGCAAGCGCCTGGTTCTGGCTCGGTTATGCCCGTTGCACGCTCGGCCGGCAGGATGAAGCGATCGCCGCCCTCGAGCAGGCACGGCGGCTCAGCCCGCGCGATCCGAATCTCAACGGCATCTTCGTCGTCACCGCGGCGGCGCATCTGTACCTGGGCCGCGACCGCGAGGCGCTCGAATGGGCGCGGCGCTCGGTGCTCGAGCGGCCGCAGCACGCGGTGGCTCATTCGTGGGTCGCCGCGGCGGCAGCGAACTTGGGCGAGACGGAAACCGCGCGCGCGGCGCTGGCGGAGTTCAGACGGCGGCTGCCCTCCTACACGATTTCGTCGTTCCGCGACGAGCGGCTGTGCGCGAACGACCTCTGCCGCGCCCAGCGCGAGCGTTACTACGCGGGGCTGGAGAAGGCTGGGCTGCCCGAATAGGTTGATTCCGCGCTGCGGGCCTTCTTCGGGTGGCTGCGCATGGGTCAGAGCGGCTGAGCGAGCGGCGGACTTGTGGCGACGAGCTCAAGACTACGGAAGTCGCTGATGGGTCGACAAGAGCAGTTCGTGTCTTCAGCCAGCTGGCGCGAGAGCTGTCATCAACTTTGAGGATGCCGATTCCTCACGTTGGTTGTATGCGCGATCGGCCAGAACCTGCCGTTGAATCGAGGAGCCTGAGGTTTCAGCTCCGGTGGCAAGGGCCTTTCTTCTCAAGAGGTTAACTGGCAGCTTGACGCCTTCTGCGTCAACTGCCCCGACCCCGTGTCCGCGCTGGACCTCGTTCTCGAAGCACCTGCGGGCTCGGTGCCAGCGCAGGTCGTTGACCAAGCGCCGGCGATGCCTGCTCGGGCAGTTGACGGGTGGTCTCACGAAGAGCTTGCGCCAGCGCATCCCCTGCGCCTTTTGAGGCTAGACGATTAGCGCCGGAGCGTCAGCTTTGGAGAAATCTGTACAGCCGGTATGGGCCCAAGGACTAAACCGCTCGCGCGGTAGCCCGCCGCGGCGTCGGCGGCGGGCTACCGCGCGAGCGGTTTAGTCCATTGGCCGCATTCTGCCAGTCGCGTCATGCGTTGCTCGGCTGGGCGAACGTCTTTGGCTCGGAACCATTCCTGTCGCGGTAGGCGGAGATGGCCTCTTCAGCTCGAACGAGTTCGCCAGCAGCCATCCTTTGCACGAAGGGCACGAGCCAGCCGGCGTCTGCGCTCACGAAGTGCTGGGCCCATGATGGGCCGAGAGCTTCGGCGGCGGTGAGGAACGCAGCCGCCGCCCCGTGTCCGACTCCCTCCGCGACTCCAACCGGATGTGGCGTTGCCTCGAACGCTAATGAAACCTCATAGGGCCACTGGAAATCCCCAGACGTTGGAAGCGGCTTGGTCGATGAGGCGAGGACGTAGTAGAGAGCCATGTCTTCATTTGTAGCGTATTGGAGGGTACTGCTGGATGTCTGGTCCTGGCCGATTGTTGCTCGCGGCGTGGTCAGTGCGCACGCGCTTCGGATGCCGTGCGAAAACGTCCGCTTCCGGACGTCATTCGTCCATCTGCATAGCAGAACTGTTCTCAGGGGGCTAGGTGCCATACCGCGTCGATGGCGCCTGGAGCACCCTGGTCCGGGTACAGTGTCCACCATGAGGCAAGCCAGCATAGATGCCAGCGACCAGCAAGCAATCGCCGCTAGTTCGGACAGGCTGAACTTCGCCCCGTTGGTTTTTGCGGCAATAGGACCGCCAATTGGGCTCTTCATTGTGATTGCAGGGGAAAGTAGAGTTAATCTCGCAGTTCTGTTCTTTGCCCTCATCGCTTCGTATGGCATCGGTGTAATGCCGGCTCTGGCTTCAGGCTGTCTTCACTCTTTGCTCGGATTTCTCTGTCTTCGGGTACTCGGGGTGAGCCGCATTGGCCTCCTTCTCGGGAGCGCGCTGGGGGCCGTCAGCGGACTAGCGAGCATGATGGCGTGGAGCCTTCTGAAGTTTGGCAGCCTACTCCCTCAGTCGAACGGCCTTACACAACTGCTTCTTGTCGGAACGGGAGCAGGAGCTGTATGCGGCGCCGTGGTTTCCTTATGGAGCAATGCCTCCGCGGCTGCGCAAAAATCCGAGGAGGAAGCGCGCGAGTTCGCCAAGCTCTCTCCGGATGGTGACTTGATTGGCCCTCACGGTCGCTGCCCCAACTGCGAGGCTCTAGTTGCGTTGGATGCTCTCGCATGCCCGCGCTGCCATGCGGAGTTTGGTGAGAATGCTGTGTGGCGACCGACTCCGCTTGTGCGATAGAACGTCGGGTCCGGGGCCCGGGGCGACTGTAGCCAAGACGGCAGCGCTTACAGGGCGGAGCCGGAGGAAACTGGAGGGTGGCAACGAACGTCCGGTTGTGGCCGATAACGGCTGTCGACCAATCCTAGCGGTACGGCGGCACGCAATCCCGCGCGCGGTGGGCATCCGTCGTTGGCCGCAGGTTCCGCGGCTCCAACTGGTCGACGCATCGAGCCGACGTGTGTGGTCGGCAATCACTGCTGGCGACGTTGGTCAAGGCCAAGCTTAATGACGCACAGGGCCAACTCGATGCTGAAAGTCACCGGAATTAGCCTTGGTACTGACCCCGTACGCGCTCTGGCTAGGCGTTGTTGTACATGCTGGCAGGTTGCGACCCGCCCCTGGGAGTTTGCGAGTCCACTCTCAATCCTTCAGCATTCCGGCGGCACGCAAGGCGGCGGGCAGCCACTTCGATTCGGTTTTGCCGGCGTGGATGTCTTTTAGGCGCTTGGCCTCGTCGGCCATCTTCCCGGCAGCCAGGTCCATCATGGCCGGCGCCTTGGCCCGCTCGATCACCACGACGCCGTCGGCATCGCCCACTATTAGATCGCCCGGGTTCACCACGCAGCCGCCAGCCGATATGGGGTGGTTAATGCGGCCCGGCACTAGCTTGGTGGGGCCGGCGGGATTGAAGCCTACGCTCCACACTGGCATACCCAGCTCCAGCAATTCCAGCCGGTCACGTATGGCGCCGTCCACCACGACGCCGGTCAGGCCAATCTTCTTGCAGACGCTCAGCATCAGCATTCCCATGAGCGCGGCTGTCTGGTCGCCCTTGCCGTCCACCACCAGGACATCGCCCGGCCGGGCTAGCGCCATGGCGGCATGGATGGCCAGGTTGTCGCCCGGGCGCACCTCTACCGTAACCGCGGGACCGGCGCAGGACATGCGTGCGTCCACTGCCGCCACGCGGCCATGCAGCGTCCCGCGGCGGCCCGCTACGTCGGCCAAAATAGCGGCCTGGAAAGTCGCGGCCCGTGCTACTACGTCGGGAGCGACGCGAGTGATTTCGCGGACGATGTCGGGGAGCGTGGTCATGTCGGTTCTTTTGTATAAAGCAGAAGACGAGAAAGGAAAGAAGAACCTATACCTGCACCAGTCGTGCGGGCCCCAGGTCGTTTAGACGGTTCACGCCCAGCAGTGCCATGTCACGGTGCACCTCGTCGCGCAGCAGCGTGATGGCATGGGCCACCCCGGCGCGGCCCGCCAGCGCCGCGGCATAGGCCATGGGTCGGCCCACGAACACGTGATCTGCCCCCAGCGCAAGGGCCTTCAGCACATCGGTGCCGCGGCGCACACCGCTGTCCAGCATCAGCGCCATGCCGCCTTTGGCGCGGGCCGCCTCGGGCAGGGCCAGCAGGGGCGGCATAGTTCCGTCCAGCTGGCGGCCGCCGTGGTTGGAAAGAATCACCCCATCAGCCCCGGCCTGCTCAGCGCGCCGCACATCGTCGGCCGCGCTCAGGCCCTTCACCACCAGCTTGCCGGGCCAAGACCTGCGTATCAGCGCCAGGTGCTCCCACGAGAGGTGGTCGCGCAGGCCGAACTGCCGCACCACGCCGCTGGAGATGATGGGCACACCCCGCTGCGCGCTGGCGTTCTCGAAGTGCGGCATGCCCCGCTGAAGCAGTGTCTTCGCCAGCGTGCCTATCAGCCAGCGTGGGCGCGTCAGCCCGTCCCACGCCAGGCGCACGCTGGGCCGCAGGGGGGTGGAGAAACCCACGCGCACATTGTTCTCGCGATTGGCCAGCGTGGCGGTATCCACTGTCACTACCAGAGTCTTGAAGCCCGCGGCCTTCACCCGCTCGAGCAGGCCCTCGATATGCGCCGGATCGCCCGGTATGTAGGCCTGGAACCAGCCGCATGTGGGCGCCGCTTGCGCCACCTCCTCCATGCGCGTCAGCGACGCGCCGCTCAACACATACGGTATGCCGGCAGCCTCCGCAGCCTCCGCCATGACCACGTCTCCTTTGAAGGCAAACAGCGCGCACAGCCCCATGGGCGCGATGCCGAAAGGCGCTTGGTATTCCATACCCATCAACCGGGTGCGCTGCTGCCGGTCCGACACGTTCACCAGCACGTTGGTGCGAAACATCCAGCGGCGGAAGGCGGCCAGGTTGGCATCCAGACTCACGTTGTCCTCTACCCCGCCCGAGAGGTAGCCGAACAGCGGGCGCGGCAGGCGGCTTCGGGCCGCAGGCTCCAGATCGCCCAGGCTGAGGATGGGCCGCAGGCTGGCCGGCAAGTGGCGCCGGGCATTGGGGGCGGGCCCAGACTGCTGTCTTGGTGAGTTCATGGCTCGCATTGGACAACCCGCCGCGCCCGCACCTCAATCCGTTACGTCTAGCGAAACGCAGGCCGGGGTGTGGGAAGGCTCCGCTCAGGGGTGCCAGGAAGCCCGAAGCGCGGTCGCCGGCATGGCGCCCAGCGCCTCTCCCAGCATTCGCGCGGCCATAAGGGTCGGAGCCGCGTAGCGCCGCAGGCGTGGCGCCGTCATACGCTCCATTGGGCCCGAGCTGCTGACAGAGCCCAGCACTGCCCCGTGCCGCCCCCGCACTGCCACCGACACGCTGGCGATGCTGGAGCGTCCCTCCCCCCGCGTCAGGTGGAAGCCCTGGCGGCGTATGCCCTCGTACAGGTCCCCCGGTTCCCCCAGTGCCGCAAGGATCACCCGGCCCGCTGAGCCTCGGTCCAGCGGAAAAACCTCGCCGGTGCGGATGTGGTGCTGTATTCCCTTCGGCCCCTCGCAGCGCATCAGGCAACTGCGCAGGTTGCCCTCGAAAATGAAGAAGGAGGCCGTCTCTCCCGTGAGCGCACTCAGCTGTCGCAGCATCGGCTCTATCGCCGAATCCAGATCGAACTGCGCCTGGTAGCGCGAACCTATCCAGCCTGCTGCCGGGCCCAGGCGCCAGGCCCCGTCCTCGCGCCACACCAGGAAGCGTGCGGTAGCCAGGCTGCGCGCGAGCCGCAGCGTTGTAGGCTTGTGCATGCCGGTGCGGCGCGCCAGCTCGTTCAGCGGCAAGTACACCTCGTCCCCATCGAAGGCCGTGAGGATGGACATCGCCCGCACCACTGCCTTCACCGTCTCCTGCCCGGGCACGGACACGGGTTTGTCCAGCAGCAATTGCTTGAGCAGGGCCGCCGTGCGCACAGGTACTTCCTGGGTTTTCTTGCTTGGCATATCGATCTCCACGCTGCGGGCTATGGTAGCAAGCTTGCCAATCTGTTACGCCATACGAAACGCATTGTCGGATGCGGAGCCCCTCTACATGATGCGGCTTTCAGCCACCAAAGATCTTTGCCATGACTCGCAACCTGCCACGTCGCACCTTCCTCACTTCGGCTGCAGCCCTCGCAGCGTTTGGTGCGCGGGCACAGGGGGCCTACCCCAACCGGCCGATCCGCATGGTCATCCCGTTTGCCGCGGGTGGCGCCACCGACGTGCTGGGCCGCGACCTTGCCCAGGCCATGACGGCCACGCTCGGCCAGTCCTTCGTGGTGGAAAACATGGGCGGAGGCGCCGGCGTGCCCGCCCTCAACACGGTGGCACGCTCGCCCGCCGATGGGTACACCACGTTCTTCTGTGCGTCGGGCAATATCACCGCGCAGCCTTTATTGGCCAAGAACCGCGTGGACATCCTCAGCCAATTGACGCCCGTCGGGATGGTCGCCACTGCGCCGCACGTGCTGGTGGTCAGCGCCAAGCTGCCGGTGCACACGGTGGGTGAACTCGTGGCCTATGCAAAGTCGCACCCTGGCACTCTGAACTTCGGCTCGGCGGGCGTGGGCGGCCTTGCCCACCTGGGAACCGAACTGTTCGCCCGCGCGGCCGGCATCAGCATCACCCACGTGCCCTACAAGGGCGCGGCCCAGGCCATGACTGATCTCGTTTCAGGCCAGGTGCAAGGGATGTTCGGCACCATGCCTTCGTTCACCGGCATGATCGAGAAAGGCGCTATACGCGCCTTGGGCATTACCGCCCCCAGCGGCGCCACGCCCTTGAAAAATCTGCCACTGATTGCCAGGACAGTGCCCGGTTTCCAGTACAGCAGCTGGAACGGAATCTTTGTGCCCGTCGGCACACCGGCACCGCTCATCGAGCAACTCTACATCGCCATGGCCAAGGCCTCAACCGACAAGGGCTTGGCGAAGCGGTTTGATGATCAGGGCGTAGACATCGCCTTGGCCAACTCGGCCCAGCTCGCCGCCGCCGTGCACAAGGAAATCGCCGTGTGGGACAAGGTGATCCGCGACGCGAAGATCGAACTGAACTAGTTGGTGAAACGAAAGGTCAACTGGAGTGACTTTTCCGCACCCTATGGGCTGACGTCAGGTTGGGGTGACACGCCGCCTACGCTAAAGCTGCGCGGGCTCCGACTGATGTCCGTCCGCTTCTGGCCGAACTACGACCTCGGACGTGGGAGCGTGATGAGTGCGAGGATGCCATCGCGGAACTCGCAGTTCACCCACGAACAGCTGGCCTATGGGGCGAACCCCGAAAAGCGAAAGAACAACCGGTTGATGAGACTTTGCACAAACCACCATTGGCCTACCAGCAAGCCTGTGATTACTCCTGCCATAGGCCAGACCTTCCTGCCGGTCTGAAAGAGAAGTCGCGCCGCGAGCAAAACACTCGCGACCCCCAGCAAAGACAGGTACGTGTAGTACGAACTGGTACTCCAAAGAGTCTTAGAAGCCAGGATGGTGAGGCAAGACGCACAGGCGAACGGCCGCCAAAGTTTGACTTGTTGAAAGGTCATAGAGCTGATTCTCGAGGCTGGGGCGAACTTCCGCTAGTGGCCGAATGGAGCCGGTCAAACCATCAACTTCTTCCCAGCAGATCGCGGCAGCCGAGGTCCTCGACGGCTAGGTGAACACGCTCGAAATTGTTCCACCAGATCACCGATGGAATCCCGTTCGCATGCTGCCAGACAGGCGTCGCGATCAGCCAGAGCACGGACAGCCGATAGTCGTCCTGCAAAGCGCGCCGGTCATAGCCCTGCACGCCGCACACCGTCAATTCTTCATGGAAGCTGTCCAGCAGATGCGTCTCGAAGCGCTTCCGCAAATCGGGATACCACTGCAGGGCCATCATGCATGCCAAGTCATCCGATCCCATGTCGACGCGCCAGGCATCCCAGTCAAACAATCTGCAGCCATCCTTTGCGCCATCGCGCGGCAGGAAGCAGTTCCAGGCATGCGCGTCGCCCTGGACGATTGTCATGTGGCGATGAGTTTGGTAGCGTGCGGCCAAGCGCGGCGCGGCTTCGAACAAGTGCTCGTAAAGCGCACGTCGATCATCGGAAAGCCGATCGCCCATTTCCTCGGCAAAGCGCGCAAACTGCGCCATCAGATTCTTCGTCGCTTCGTCGGCAGCGCTAGCATCCTGCCAGGAGCCGACCGTCACGCCGAGTCGCGAGTCGTCCCACCACGCCGCTTGGGATCGAGCTCGCGTGCGGACGATGGCCTCGCATTGCGCAAAGGTGGGAGGCAAGGGCCAGCGCGTCGCAACGGCGTGCGAGTCCGTGAGGTCTTCAAGCAATATATGCCAGGTGCCCGTGCCTTCATCCCATTGGGCGTCGAAGCAGCGCGGCGCGATGCCCACGGGCATCACGGGCACGAGGTCCCGGTAAAACGCGACCTCGTGCCGGCCACCAAGCCATGGTCCGCCGGGGCGGTCCTTCAAGCCGGCTTTCAAAATGAGCGTTGCCGGCGCACCGGCTGCCGCGCTCGCATAAACGAGGCGCAACCTGAAGATGTGTGAAAGCACGGTCGCGAACGATGCCTCGATCGACACGTCTGTCACACGACCCCCGTCGAGTGCCCCTGACTTGAGAAGCGCCTCGGTGAGGTATGCAGGCTCGGCGGCTCTCGGCGGTAAAGGATTCGTCATGCCGAATTGTGATCTGCGCCAGTACGGTTATGCCATCTTAGGCATCCGGCTGCACGCACCCGTTCCATGTCTTCGCTCCTTCTTCCATTGGGCGTCGGGATTGGATGTCTGGTGCTGGCCGATTCGCGCCGCTCGTCAAGCTCACAGCGAGCCAAAGGCAGTCAACCGAGGCCAAGTCCGAAGGTGCAAACCTGTTCAAGGTTCGTCACGGGCGGCATGGCCCGCTTTGCGCGGAGAGGTCCGCATGATGGACCGGCCAGGGGATTCACCTCGCATGATGCCGACCAAGAGCAGCACAAATGAAGCTAGCCAGAACCAGACCCCTGGCAAGGTAAAAAGGTCGGGCACCAGCGCCCGATAGCTGGGGGTTCCAACAATCGAAAAACAAGCAATCAGGTTGATGAGAAGTGCGACTGCGATTGGGGCGGGCGTTGGCGCTTTGGAGTGAGGTCGACCTGCTCGCGCCAACCTTCCAACTTGAAGCAGGAAGACGACGTTCGTGAACGAGGATAGAACAAAGATGGTTGGCGCAAGCAGCCAAGCCCAGGGTGAGATGAACTGAAGCGCAACCTCGACGCCGATGACTGTTCTCGACTCTGCTTGGAGCGTCGGAAGGAAAAGGCTCAGTAGCCATATGGCGGCAGCCAACCGTGAGCAATACGGGCGCGCCGGTCGCGCGTCTCCCCGTCCATGCTGCGCGTCCTCATGTGCTGACGCTGCTCCGATGACTGTGGATTCGCTGACTGAGCTATGTGGCGAATCTGGCATGAGGCGTGTCCAAAATGAAGGGCCACCACGAAGGTCTGGTATTGGCCGGTCACGGCTGTTCGCCGCCCCAAGCTATGTTGCGGTCGAACAAGCGGGCTGGTCGGTCGCAGGGCAGTAGTTCGCGCCGCAGGATCCGCCTTTGCACTTGCATAGCCCGCGTGCCATGCGCAGGATCAGAACGTTACCTTGACCGAGGGCGCGCTACGCCGGGCCTCGCCGTGGAACACGGCCTCGATGTTGTTGCCGTCGGGGTCGAGCACGAAGCAGGCGTAGTAGCCGGGGTGATACTGCCGCTCGCCGGGTGCTCCGTTGTCCGTGCCGCCATGCGCGAGCGCGGCCTTGTAGAACGCATCGACCATCGCTTTGTCCTGGGACTGGAAAGCCAGGTGGTGGCGCCCGGTCAACTGGCCCTGAGCGGCTTTGCTGTCGGCGGTCGACACGAAAAGCTCATCGGCCCAGAAATAGTCCTCGCCAGCACCACCCATCGGAATCTTCAGCACCTCGAAGACAGCCTTGTAGAAAGCTTGACTCGCGGCAAGATCGCTCACCACGAGCTGGATGTGATCGATCAGGCGCCCGCGGTGCAACTCCTGTGTTTCCATGCATACGCTCCTTTGACTTTGCGCCAGTTTGCACGCGGCGTGTCCGGCGGGCGTGAGAACGTCGAGACGTTTCACGTAGGACCCCCATGGTGAATGTCGGCCCCTGGCCGACTGTAGCCGCTCTCGGTCACCCTTCGATGTTGGGTACGAAGTAGGTGACGACGCGAGTTTGCCCGTCGTCCGAGTAGGAAACATGGAGCTTTCGCCCGTCCAACTGCCATCGGTCTGTCAAGACTGACCCGTCGAGCCATCGCGACCATTCGGGCTCGCCCAGCCGACGTCTCAATGATGAAGGGCGGTCAGAAAAGTCTAGGCCGCCAGGTAGCTCATGGCCGTACTGTGAATAGCCGTCCACTCCTTCCGCATAGAAGAAGATGCCGGTAAAGAAGAGAGCCCCGGTTCCGATGGCCTGCTCGCCCTTGCCCAAGAGCATGGCTTCGTCGGTAAACACAAATGAGACACCGGCGGAAGGGCGCTCCACGTAGGCAATGTAGTCACCGTCTGGCAGTGACCCCTCTTCGGATGGCTCGATGCTCAGTTCCCGCAACGCTTCCAGCAAAGGGACGGAATTCAAGGTGCTTCCGAAGTTCGGCATCAAGCTAGCGACGTTCATTTGGGGTGGGCGCCGGTGGTCATTGGGGGCGTGTCGGATGGGGTGAACTGGAAGGCGACCTCAGAGGTTCGGCTTTGGCCGACAGCTCCAGTTCGGGGTCCGGGTTCGAAGGTCCGCTCCTGCTGCAGCCGGATCTGACAGTGTCGAAGGAAGCTTTGGCGAGTCAGTCAGGCTGAGGCGCCCGGCGTGGCCTGCCCCAACTTCATCTGGCAGCGACGAACTTTCAGATGCTGACAGCCATCGCCCGGGGTTGCACGCTGTTCCCCTTTCGTGGAATGGCGCCTAGTACTAAAAGCTGACATCGTGACGATGCCAACTGCAGATTCGCATACAGGATCTGCTGAGGGCGACCTTTGGTGACCACGCGTGACAGCCGCACCAGCTGTCGATTGTTCCGTCATGGCGTCATCGTCCCGCTCAGGCGCGGCAAATCGAAGGTGGCCGAGATGACGGAAGTCCACGAGGAGACAAGCATGAAGAAGCGGTATTGGCTGAGGCCGGTCGTAGTGGCTCTGGGTGTTTACGCCGGAACGGCCCTGGCTGCGCAACTCGAAAACCTGAGCGGGCAGTCTTGCGGGGACTCCACGGGCACCTGGCACTTCGTCAACAACCAGACGGGAGGCGCCGGCGCCGGCACGCTCAGCGCGACCTGGTCATCGGGGAATTCCTGCAGCGTCAGTCCCTCGAAGGTGCTCCAGAGCACCCAGCATTTCAACTGCACGGGTGCTGGCACGCTGCTCAGTGCCTCGACGAACCTGCCTGGCAGGCTGGTGCTGTCCGACTTCAGCTGCGAGACCAAAGAGCCGCCCCCGTGCGACCCGAAGAAGGAGATCTGCAAGTAGCCGATTTCGATCTCGCGCGCGCTCGGAGGGAGGGGGAAATCCCTCCGATTCGCGCGGTTGCCCGCCATCCGCGCCGCACGCTGCGTCGGAGACTGGCGTGTCGAGTGCATGACGAATGGCTCGACTTGCGGGTCCGAGCCCCAACGAAGACTTGTCTCTCATAACCTGGAAAGCCGCGCCGATGAGCACGAACCCTTCCCACTTTCGGTCGGTCGCCTTTGGCTCGCTGGCGGCTTGTGTTGTGGCGCTTGCCAGCAGCGCGATGGCTCAGACGGTGGTTGACCGGCCGCCCAACCTGAAACCTCTGCCCGCTTCGAGCCTCTCGCTCGTAGCCGACGCGTCCGCTAGCTCCATTTTGCGCTTCAGCACGACGAGTTGGAACAACGGAACCGGGCCGCTTCAACTCGAGGCAGGATCCGTCGACACAGGGTCGGGTAAGCAGCAAGTGTTTCAGCGCGTCTTCCTGAGCGATGGCACATCGTTTCTCCGTCTCGCAGGCTACTTCGAGTGGCACCCCGCCCACAGCCACTTCCACTTCGACGACTATGCGCTGTACACGCTGCAACCCGTCAACGCTCCGGGCGGCTCAGTGCGAACCGGAAGCAAGATGACCTTCTGCGTGATGGACACCACCAAGATGGACACGACGTTGCCCGGGGCGCCCGGGCAAGCGGTTTACAACACCTGCGGCCGGTCTATTCAAGGCATGTCCGTCGGCTGGGGCGACACCTACGGAAGCCATCTCGCCGGTCAAGAGATCGACTTCACGGACAACGCGGATGGCATCTATCAGCTGAAGATCGAGATCGATCCGAAGAAGGTCATCATCGAATCCGAAGAGAACGACAACGTCTCCTGTGTTCTCTTGGATATCAAGAAGCCGAGCACGGCCACCGTGCTGGACAGCAGCGGAAGCTGTTCAACGGCGGTGTCGATCACTCCGAACACGGCACAGGCCGGAACGTCCGTTCAGGTCACCATCACGGGCTATGGATTCAGCGACGGCATGACGGTGACCTTCGAGGGCGGCAATGGTCCGCGACCGATCGCGAGCAATGTCCGCTTGGCCAGCGATACCTCGACGCTCGACATGATCACCGCCACGGTGACGGTGCCGTTCAAGAAACGTGGTGGCCGCAACCCGGTATGGGATGTTCGTGTCGGTCCGGGTGGAGTGCTGCCCAAGGCATTTACTGTGACGGAATAAGGAATGGCAACAAGAGGTGCGCAGGACGGATCTGCGCACGAGGCGTCCCGGTCATTGCATCCTCAGTTGCAGCTCGAGGCCGCGGGATGCGGACGCAGCGCTACCAGGGCGCGTCGGCGCACCCCGAGCTTGCGAAACACGCTTTGCAAGTGCTTCTTGACCGTGTCTTCCATGACCCCCAGCTGGTTGGCGATTTCCTTGTTGGTGCACCCGCAGCGCAGCAGGTCGACGATCTGTTGCTCGCGGTGCGTGAGCGTGGTGCTGCTGCGTGCCGAATGGATTGGCTTGGCTGCGACGATGCAGGGGGAGGCCGACAGCAGGTCCGCAATTGCGTTCGCCAGCGCGCGTATCGTTTGAATGGACTCACCATCCAGGCGGTCTAGCATGGCCTTGTCGAGCAGCAGGACAGCTGGCGACTTCTGCTCAATGCTGTAGCCCAGGCGCGCTGGGTCAGTGAGCGACTCGGCGTGCAATTCGATTCCCGGCTCGTGCATCAGCCTCGCCATCTTTGCCAGAAGCAACGCTTGGCGGTCTGACGCGATCATGACCGTGATTGGACGCGGCAACTGAGGCGTGCTGCTTTCTCTCCGTTCATCGTGCCCCTCTCTCGGTAAAAGCATGCCAGTCCTTCAAAATGTTCAGTGGTTCCTTCGTTCGTCGCAAAACCTCGACCCCGATGAACACGCGGGATCCATATCATGGAGACGAGGCTACGCCGCAAGTCCCCGTCGCTCCATAGGCGCTTTGTCATGAAGGCGCATGGGTGCTGTGTACTAGCGCCATTGAAGGCATCAAGGGGCGAGTTCGAGCGCGACCCGAGGTAGCGGCCCCTCGAGTGCGGAAGCAACCCGCAAGAGCTACACGTGGTCCCGGGTCGACATGTGGCCGAGACCGTGAGTTGAGGATGCGGCTGCGAAGGGCCACAGCGATCGAGGGCGACGGTCCGCGCTTACCCACCGGTTGCACGTGTTCCTCTTTTGTGGAATGGCGCCCAAAACCAAAAACTGACATCGTGACGATACCAACTGCAGCAAGGACGCCGTCGTGGTGCTTAGACAACGTGGAGCCCGCCTAGCGCTTGCAGGTATTTGCCTGGTAGCCCTGTCGGCAACCGCGGGTGCACCGCTGTTCGCAGCCGAAGCTCAAAAGCCGTCCTCCGTCGACGTCGTCCCGATCGAACAATCAGTCGGCGTCGATCTCCAGGCCGACGAGTCTGGCTTGGTAAGCCGTGGCGGCGCGCTCTACAGCCCGTTCAGCACCGCTTTTGACACGGCCGCGTCAACACCTCACGCCTACGCCACGTCGACAAGACAGAACGCGGACGACAGATCGCCCGACCTCGTGACGACGGCGGTCACCGCCCTCGTTGCTGTTGGGTTCCTCGTCGTTCTTGTTCGCGTCCTCATTGCGAGTTAGGGGCGCCTACGTCTTGACTCAAAGGCAAACGTCTGCAGATGAGCGGTTGCACGCAACGGTGGCGCGGCGAATCGTGATGGGCAGTACCGTGCTCGACCACGAGCGAAGGAAGCTGACCCACGCAAGGAAGGGCCGGCACGGATGAAGCCATCGCGATTGACGAGGCGTCCGGGCGAGACGAGGCCCCGACCTTCAAACACCCAGGGTATCGCGGACCTGTTGCGGGCACCATCAACTTGTACGACACAACAGTAAGTGCGTTCGTGGACATGAACAACAGCAACAGCAGTTTGAGTGGGGAGCAGACCAAGAGTTGCCGCGTGTGGACGGACGACTCCGATCGCTTTTCTGTGAACAAGATCGCGGCGTTGCGTCACAATTTCCACGAACACCCGCTCTTTCAAGTGGCTGAACTCGCACAGCTGGCAAAGGAGCTCGTCCCCTTCAAAAAGTGCCGGTTCATCCGGCCAGGCATCTCGCAGGCTTCCAGTTTCACGCACGACAGCGAGCATCCTGACGGCCGTGGCATCGACGAAGTGTTTCGACACAGCGAGGAGCCTGGCTCTTGGGTCGCCCTCTACAACATCGAGGTCATTCCTCGCTACGCGGACTTGCTCGCAAGCATCGTCGACACCATGCGGCCCTATGTCGAGCGCGAGCAGCCTGGCATCTTCAATGTCAATGGCTTCGTATTCATTTCGGCGCCGCCTTCGGTGACCCCTTTCCACATCGACCGCGAGAACAATTTCTGGCTTCAGTTGCATGGCCGCAAGACCATGAACGTATGGGACCACACGGATCGGGTCGTGGTGCCGGCCGAAGCCGTGGAGGATTTCATCGTCGGCCATTCGCTGAGAAAAGTCCGCTTCAAGGAAGAGTTTCGCCAGCGCAGCCACCAGTTCGAGACCCAGCCGGGCGACGGCGTCTATTTCCCGAGCACCTCACCGCACATGACAAGTTCCGGCCCTGGCTGGGCGCGGCCTGGGGACGGCGTCTCGATCTCGATCGGAGTTACCTTCTACACCTCGGTGACGCGCAGGATGGCGTGTGTCCATCAGGTCAACAGGCTCATGCGGAAGATGCAGATGTCACCCGCATTCCCTGGCGAATCGGCCGCCGCGGACGCGCTCAAGGCGCCAGTGGGCATGTTCGTTGGCATGGCCCGTTCTTCGCTGTCACGGATGATCGCCCCGTTGCGCGGCGTCAAGCTCCAAGCAAAGGCGCCGCCAGACTCCTTCTAGGATCGGCTTCGGCAAGGCGGTGTCGAGCTCAACCATCAGCGCCCAGTTGGCGGTGAAGCGTGAAAACCGACTGGAGCGAGGACTGGGCCGTGATCGCCGGCGAGCGCACCAAGCTACAGGTGGCGCACTTCAAGCTCGGCCGCAGCCGCGCGTTCGTCGTGCGTGCCTACCCGCTGCAGACCCACGAGATGCTGTTCGATGTGCACAACCGCGCCTTCGAGGTGCTCGGCGGCGTGCCCCGGCGCGGCATCCACGACAACATGAAGACGGCCGTGGACCGTGTGCGTCGCGGCAAGGAGCGCGACGTCAACGCGCGTTTCAGCGCCCTCGTGAGCCACTACCTGTTCGAGGCCGAGTTCTGCAACCCGGCTTCAGGCTGGGAGAAGAGCCAGGTCGCTCCAAAGCCACACCACCTTCTCCGATCCCCCCGCTACCTTCGCAGTTCGCTGCGGAGCGGGCAAGGTGTGACAATGGCTCTGAACCCGCTCGGTCGAGCGAGCAGCTCGCGTCAAGCCGTGTGCTCACATTCATGTTGAATGCGGTTCACACCGAACCGGAGAAGATCATGTCAACCATCGGATCTGTGTTGTGGTCCAAGGCACTTGCCTTGGCCATAGTTGTTCCGCTTGCACTCGTGCTGCTGCCGGCGCGGGCGCAGGAAAAGATCATTCTTGATGGTTCGACTGGAATGCTCCCGCTCGCGAAGGCCCTTGCGAGCGCTTACCGCCAGCAGGTCCCAGACGCGCAGATCGAAGTCGGGATAGGGCTCGGCACAGGCGCACGTCTCAAAGCGCTGGCAGAAGGGAAGATTCAGATTGCCCTCGCTAGCCACGGCATCAAGCCCGAGGATGTGCGCGCGGGCGATCTGAGAGTCTTTGAGGCCGCAAAGGGCGCGGTTGTCTTCGCAGTCAACGAGACTGTCCCGATCGCCAACGTCAGCGAGATCCAAGCCTGCGAAGTCTATGGCGGCAAGATCGACAATTGGCGTCCTTTGGGTGGCAGCGATAGTCTCGTCGCAGTGCTGACGCGCCCCCCAGCAGAAGTGGACCCTGAAGTGATTCGAGCAAAGATCGATTGCTTCAAGGACCTGAAGGAGGTTGCGACAGCAAAGGTGATGCCTCGCGGAGGCGACATGGCGAAGGCACTTGCGGAGACTCCACACGCGCTGGGCATGACCAGCATGACCGTAGTGGAACAAAGCGGGGGCAAGGTCAAAGCCCTTTCACTCAATGGCGTGGCACCGACGATCGCAAACGTGAAGAGCGGCCGCTATTTTCTGACCCGCGATTTTCTGTTTGTCGTCAAGGGCGAGCCAGTTGGCTCGACGAGGAAGTTCCTCGACTTCTTGCTCAGCCCGGACGGAGATCGCGTCATCCTCGCCAACGGTGCCGTCCCTTTGCGTTAAAGGCAAGCAAGCGCTGACAACTGGGCCAGCTTCAAACACTGAACAGGAGGGCGCTTGACGGGCTGACGGCATTGTCGACGTAGCGAAATGTCGGCTTGTGGCCGGCGACGGACATCAGCCATCGTTTATCGACAAGACTCAAACGGATGCGAGCCGATCCACCGTATCAGGGAAGCGCTGGACAAGACGGATCAAAAGTGCAGCCTGCGCATTCGGCCTGGCGCGGCCCTGTTCCCAGTTCTCCAGCGTCCTCGGATTGGTTCGCAAGTAGCGGGCGAATACACGACGGGACAAATGGAGGCTCTCGCGCAGGGCGATCAACTCGCTCGCCGGGATCGCTGGCGCCGGCATGTCCTGAACCCCCGATGGCCACCCCAAACTGCTCCACTTATGGCCGGTCAAACTGCTCCAGGCAGGACGGTCGGATTATGACGATTCGGGTGTGATGGCGATGCGCGCGGCGGCCTCCTTCAGACGGTAGCTCTTGCCCTCGAACTCCAGCATTGCGCAGCGGTGCATGAGCCGGTCCAGGATGGTGGTGGCCATGGTGGCGTCGGCGAGGTACTTGCCCCAGTCCTGCACCACCCGGTTGGAGGTGATGACGATGGCGCGGCGCAGCTTGTAGCGCTGGTGCACGATGGCCTGCAGCAGTTCGGCGCTCACGTCGGCAATGCGCCGGGCCAGGAACATGTCATCAAGGACCAACAGGTCTGGCTCGATCCAGCCCTTGAGCTGTTCGGCCTGTTCCGCCGTGCTGGCCAGCCCGTAGCGGGCGAACTCGGAGTCGGCCTCCACGTAGCGCACGTCATAGCCCTGCAACGTGGCCTGGTAGGCCACCGCCTTGGCCACGTGGCTCTTTCCGGTGCCGGGCTTGCCGACGATCAATGCGTTGGCCCCCTCGCCGATGAACTTCAGGGTGTGCAGCTCGAAGCAGGCGTTGCGCGGCAGCTTGGGATTGAAGCGCCAGTCGAAGTCCGCCAGCGTCAGGCGCTCGGCCAGGCCTGAGCGCTTGAAGCGGCGCTCCATCAATCGTGAGCGGCGCCGGTCGAGCTCGTCTTGCAGCATGGCGGCCAACGTCTCCAGGAAGGGCTGCTGGGCGGCCTGGGCCTGCATCACGCGGGTGGACAGGGTGTCGGCGATGCCGGACAGGCGCAGCTCGCGCAGGGCGCGTTCGATCTCGGTCATGTTCATGGCTGGGCGATCTCAGTGGGGTGGGAGGTTGTGCCGCCCGAGGTGGCGGTGGCGGCGTGGGCGAACAGATCGCCGTATTCGTCGGCGCTGCGAATGAGCTCGTGCTGCTGGGTGAGCGTTGACGCCGACTGTGTCGGCGTGCCGGCCTGCAGGGCGGCCAGCGCGTCGGCCACCAGCCGCTCGGTGAGTGCCTTGACGTGGCGGTAGCTGTGTACGCCTTGCTCCATGGCGGCAGCGCAGGCCGCGTCGATGAAGTGATTGGGGTAGCGCTTGGCCAGATTGACGATGCCCCAGAGCTTGCGCTGGCCCACGCGCCCCTCGATGGCGAACAGCATCTGGCACAGCCGAGAGGCCTGCGGCCCGATGGCTCGGGCCTGGGCCAGGATGAAGCGCGTCTCGCGAGAGGGGTTGAACACCCGCTCGGCCATGGGCAACACCACGGTGCCGGGGCGATCAACCCGGGCGTGGGTGCGCAGCAAGGCCTGGGTGCGCAGCTCGCGGATCTCGATGCGCCGCTCGAACAGCCGCACCAGCACCTTGGTGCCAATCGGGGCCGGGCGCGCGGCGTAGCTGCTGTGGTCGATGCGCACGCAGCTGTCGTCGCAGACCGTGCGCTGCACCTCGGTGAAGTACTGCATGCGCGTGGCTGGCAGCGGCTGCAGGTGGGCGCGCTCCTCCTCGAACATGGCCTGCACCTGACGCCGCTCGGCGCCGTGGATGCGCGAGGCGGCCCACTTGGACTCCCAGTGTTCCAGGAAGGCGTTCTGCTCTTCGATGGTCTCGAAGCGCCGCCCCTTGAGCGCGGTGGACTGGGTATGTTGGATCGCGTTCTCGACCGTCCCCTTGCGATTCGGATCCCGGACCCGAGCCGGGTCGGCCACCACCTCGTAGTGGGCCAGTGTGGCGGCGTAGACCGGATTGAGCGCAGGCTCGTACAGGTCGGGCTTCAAGACGCCCTCCTTCAAATTGTCCAGCACGACGTAGTGGGTCGACCCGCCAAAGTAGGCCCAGGCCTGCTCGTGCAACTCAGCCCAGACTTGCTGGCTGGACTTCCAGATCACGCGGCGGAAGCTGCGCCGCGAGTAGCGCAGCGTGGCCACGAACAGGCGGGGTTTGCGCCAGCGCTCGGTGCTCGGCACCCGGGTGGGGGCGCCTTCACCGTAGTCGACCTGCATCTCCTCGCCGGGCGCAAAGCTCAGACGATCGAACTGCTCGGGCTCCTTGTGGCGAAGCTGGGCGCAGAAGCGCTTGACGGAGTTGTAGGCGCCGTCAAAGCCATGTTGGTCGACCAGGTCCTGGTAGATGGCCGTGGCGTTGCGGCCCAGGCGCAACTGGGCGTCGATGAAAGCGCGGTGGGGTTCGCACTTGGAGGTGGCCAGCGGCGGCGCTACCGACCTGGAAGTCGGTGGCCAGGGTGGAGCAGTTTGACCACCGGAGTCGGTGGCCACCCCGGGGCAGTTTGCCGGATCGGCGGCGAAGCGCTGCTGATACGCCCGGATGGTGTGGCGCGAGATGCCGGTGATTCGCGCGATCTCGCGCTGGGTGGCGCCGCCCTTGAGCAGCGTCCAGATGGTGGTTTGCAGATGTGGCTTCAAGACGTTCACTCCGTTGTTCCCCTCGCTCAGAGGGGGTGGAAAGTAACGTCCTGCCTGTCGAGCTTCGCGGCGCCCGACGCACCGTGTTCAATGCGTCAGATCACCGTGGCCAGGGTGGAGCAGTTTGGGTGGCCATAAGTGGGGCACTTTGGGTGGCCGCCGGGGGAACTTCATGCGTGCGCAGCGTGCGCTTGCCGCCGCGATGCTCTGCGAGGGCCTCGAAGCCCTCAGAAATCTCGGCAAGAGGTTTCGCTTCGTCATTTTCTGGACTCCAGTTCGCGTTTCAGCATGCTCTTGAGCGCCTTCTTTTCGTCGGGCCTCAAGTCGGTCGCCTCATCCTTTGTCATAGAGGGTGAACAGCCAGAATTGCGAGCCGCCATCCCACCAGTAGTAGATGACCCGCAGGCCGCCGCTCTTTCCCTTGCCCCGCCGGGCATCGCCGTGTCGCAGCTTGCGCAGACCACCAGTGCCTTCGATAACGTCCCCCGCTTCCGGGTTCTGAAGACGTTCCGTCTGGACGCATCAGCGCCGGGAGATCGTTGGACCACATCGGTGAGTCGCGTGCCGCTCTGTGAGCGGGGCATGCCCAGTCGCAGAACAAGTCGAGCTCGGCCGTCGGCCAGGCCCTCGTCGCGACGTCGTCGCATTTTTCGAGAGGTCTAACGTGAGGGCAAAGCTTAGGGCGGACTCGGTTTGGCACTGGAGGAAGCCACAACCTTGACCTTACCGACCATGCCGGCTTCATAGTGGTCCGCCACGAGGCAGGCGAAGTCGAAATCGCCGGCCCGGTTGAAGGTCCAGACGATCTCGCCCGTCTTGCCGGGAGCAACGTGTGCCATATAGGGCTCGTCGTGCGCCATGCTGGGAAACTTCACCATGAGCGCTGCGTGCTCGTCGAGTTCCTTTTTCGTACCCAAGACGAACTCGTGCATCAACTTCCCATCGTTCTTGATGGAAATCCTGACCGTCTCGCCCTGCTTCACCTGGATGCGGTCAGGGGTGAAATGCATGTCGTCCGTCATCTTGAATGTCAGAGTTCGCTTCGCCGCTCGAGCGTCTCCCGCGATTCCCCAATCCTTCTGCTCCTTTCTGATCGGACCGGACGGCTCGCTGTGGTCTTCATCACCATGCGCAAATGCAACGCCAGAGAGCGCCAGCGTGCTGGCCAGCATCAATGCCTTGATCGATTTCATGTGGTTCCTTGGGTTGAAACAGTGCAGCGAACTTAGGCCATCAATTCAATGCTGCGAGATTTTGGAGAGGAAGTCCTGCAGCACCGGAAACTAGCCGTACCACTTCGAGACGTCGTTGATTTCGATCATGAAGTTCATTCAAAGCGCCGGCGCGGCCTTGCGCCGTTGCAGCCAGGTAACCCACCAGGCACCTGCCGTGCACAGTGCCAAGTAGACGACGGCAACGAGGATATAGACCTCGACAACGCGCCCGTCGCGCTGTCCCACCTTGGTCGCCGCCCCGAGAAAGTCGTTCAGGCTGATCACGTAGACGAGCGAGGTGTCCTTGAGCAGGGCAATGGTCTGATTGATCAGCGAGGGCGTCATGTTGCGAAACGCCTGGGGCAGGATGACGTGGCGCAAGGTCTGCCAGGGCGTCATGCCCAGCGACTGGGCCGCCTGCATCTGCCCCGCGCGGACGCTGCCGATGCCAGCGCGGATGATCTCGCAGTAGTAAGCGGACTCCGCGAGTACGAACGCCACCAGCGCCGCATAGATCGGTCCAACAGTAAGGTTTGGATCGCCTGTGGCGATTCTGAGCACCACGGGCATCAGGAAGTAGATCCACAGGATCGTGAGAATGAGCGGAATCGAGCGGAACAGGTTCACATAGCCGGTAACGGCGGTCGCGATCGGACGCGGCGCGAAAATGCGGGTGATTGCCAGCAGGGTTCCGACGCCGATGCCCGCTGCCATGGCGACCACCACGAGGAAGGCGGTCATCTGCAGGCCCTGCATCAAGTACGGCCAGGCGCGTTGCAAGGACGCCCAGTCGAAGTCGTAACCCATCAGGCGCCTCCCAGTAGGCCCGGCACGCGCACCCGAATCTCGATACGGCGCATCAGCACGATCACGCCGTAAGTGATCGCCATGTAGATGACCGTCGCGGCGATGAAGGCCTCGAAAGGATGGGCGCTGAACTCACTGAGCTGGCGCGTCTGCCCGGTCAACTCCATAAGCCCGATGGTGAGCGCCACGGCCGAGTTCTTGAACACGTTCAGAAAGTCCGAGGTCAGCGGCGGGATGACGATGCGCAGTGCCTGCGGCAGGATCACATGCCGGTAGGCTGCTGTGGTCCCCAGCCCGAGCGCCATGGCCGCTTGCTTCTGGCTTGGTGGCACCGATTCGATGCCTGCGCGCAGCTGCTCGGCCGCCTTCGCGGCCGTGTAGAGCGTCAGTCCGACCAGTACCGTGAGGAACTGGTTGGTCGTCGGATTCATCTGCTTGACCGCATTGCCCCATTCGATGGGCAACAGTTCCGGCACGACGAAGTACCAGAGAAACAGCTGGACCAGCAGTGGCGTGTTGCGGAAGCAGTGGATGTACACCGTGGACAGGTAGCGCGCGGGACGATTGGGCAGCGTCCTCGCCACGCCGGCGGCCAGGCCGAGACCTAGCGCAAGCGTCCAGGCCATCAACGACAGGAGCACCGTCCACAACAATCCACGCACAAGCATCAGGCCGTACAGGCCCTCCCCGGTGACCGAGGGCTTGAAGAAGATCAGCCAATCCCAGGCGTAGTGCATCGTGTGAGGCAGTTCATGAGATTTCGTCGCCGGGCGATCACAACGGCTGGTCGTTCGGGTTGCGAATGAGTTGCTGCATCTCCGGCGACATCGGGAAGTTGACGGTGACGCTTCCCTTGACGGCGATCGGCCTAAGGAAGTATTTGTCGTACAGCGACGTGAACTCTCCCGAGCGCATCATCCCCACGATCACGTTGTCGACGAGCTTCTTGAAGGCGACATCGCCCTTTCGCAGCATGCAGCCATAGGCCTCCTTCTGTTGGGGCACGCCCACCACTTCCCAGTCCGCCGGATTCCTGGCGCGAGCGATGTTGCTGAAGAGAATGATGTCGTCCTGCGTGGCCGCCACTGCCCGTCCGGTTTCAACCGTCAGGAAGTTCTCGTTGATGTCCTTGGCCAGGATGATGTTGATGCCCCACTTGTTCTGCTCGTTGAGGCGGCGCAGCATGCGCTCGGCGGTTGTTCCTGCGCTGACGACGACATTCTTGCCGACGAGATCGGACCAGTGTTTGATGCCGGAGTTCTTGCGCACGAGCAGGCGCGCTCCGACGACGAAGAAGGTGGTCGAGAACGAAACCTGGTTCTGTCGCTCGACGTTGTTGGTGGTGGAACTGCACTCCAGGTCGACAGTCTGGTTGGCCACCAGAGGAATGCGCGTCTGCGGAGTGACCTCCAGGGTCTTGACCTCCAGCCTCGCGAGTTTCAGATCTTTCTTCACCTGCTCGACCACGCGCTGCGAGATGTCCCAGGCGAAGCCCGTCTGCTTGTTGTTGTCGTCCAGGTAATTGAACGGAATGGATGCACCGCGAGTCGCCACAGTGATGGTTCCGGTGTCCTTGATTTTCTTGAGCGTGCCATCCAGCGACTGCGCGGCCACGCCAGCGCACAGCGCGAGGCCGGCCGCGGCAATAAGGGTTTTGATCATCGGCTTGAAAGTCATCGCGGGCTCCAAATGTCTTGGACTAACGTTTGAAACTGGTTTCGAAGGCGTTCAGGGCGCCCAGCAGCTCGTCGAGCAGCTCGTGCGGATCCTGCAAGCCGACGGACAGGCGAATCACCGGGCCGCGCACGTCACTGAAATTGCGTTCGGCCAGCTCTTCCGCCGGGTAGAAGGCCGCGATGCTGCGCACGCCACCCCAGCTCGCGCCGATGGAGAATAGTTTCAGCTCCCGGAATAGCGTGCGGTAGGCCTCATAAGGCGAGTCCACAAGCTGCAGCGACATCAGGCATCCCGACAACTTGAAATCACGGGCCCACGTGGCATGGTCCGGTGCGCCGGGCAAAGCAGGAAAGAGCATCTGGCGGACCAATGGGTGCGCCGAGAGCCGGGCAGCGATCATTTGCGCGCTGGCTGCCTGGCGCTCCATCCGCACCTGCATCGTGTCCAATCCGCGCGACACGAGGAAACAGTCCTCCGCGCTGACGGCCAGTCCCATCAGCGATTGAAGACCTCGCAGGGATCGGTACAGGCGCTCGTCGTTGGTGGCGACGCTACCCATCAGCACGTCCGAATGGCCACCCATGTATTTGGTGCAAGCGTGGATGCACAGGTCCACATCGTGCGCCAGTGCAGAGAAGCCCAGCGGACTCGCCCAGGTGTTGTCGATGGCCGTCACCACACCGTGGGCACGGGCGATGGCGGTAATGGCCGGGACGTCTTCCAGCTCCATCGTCACCGTCCCTGGCGACTCCAGCCAGATGAGCCGCGTTGTCGGTCGGATCAGCCGTTCGATGTCCGCGCCGATGCGCGGCCTGTAGAACTCGACCTCGACGCCGAGCGCTTGCAGCCGCTCAACGGCGAACGATTTGGCGAGGCCGTAAGCGGCGTCGGTCATCAGAAGGTGATCGCCCTTTTTGAGCAGAGCCAGAAGCGTGCTGCAGATGGCCGCCTGCCCTGAAGGGAAGACGACGCAATGCGCGGCGCCGTCCAGCTCGGCGATGCGCGCCTCGAGTGCGCGCTGCGTTGGCGTACCGGTGGTCCCGTAGCTGAAGCCGTCCGGCATGCGGCTGCGCCGGTGCACGAAATCGTCGAGCGAATCGAAGACGACCGTCGAGGCGCGCCACACCGGCGGGACCAGACTGGCAAACGCGTCGTTGGTTGGAGTTTGTGAGTTCACGATGGAAGGTTGGTCAGTTCCACAGATGC
The DNA here is from genome assembly GCF_964253985.1 of Variovorax sp. LjRoot290. Classification (NCBI taxonomy): domain Bacteria; kingdom Pseudomonadati; phylum Pseudomonadota; class Betaproteobacteria; order Burkholderiales; family Comamonadaceae; genus Variovorax; species Variovorax sp. LjRoot290. Next base: position 1,153,132 of record NZ_CAXURW020000002.1, read on the forward strand.
AGGATTTGCGCCCTGCTCTGAAGTTGGCTTGCAGGCGATGACGTCGTTCTTGCCACGGCGGGCAGTGCTGCTGAGCTCATTTGCCAGGCGCGGATTCGATGAGCTGCAAGGCTTGCTTCATCTGCTCGACGGCCATGTTTTCCAGATCGGTGTACACCCGCATCTCGATCGCCAACCGGGCGAAGATCTCCTTCGCTGCGGCGACCTTGGTGGCGTCATTCGTCTTGGGATTGGCCAGCGCGGCTTCCAGGCGTTTGAACTCGCTGGTCAGAAAGGCGGGTTGTTCCCCCAGCGTGCGCAGGCCCGCGTTGGTCATCGAGCGGATGCGCAACACCATCTTCACGTCCGACTGCTCCATCTCTCCTTGCGCGCGCTCTAGTGCGAGCTTCGCGGCGAGGGCCGGTTCGCTGTCGAGCTTCTTGGTCGCTGCGATGCTGTTGAACTTGGCGATGTCGGACGAAAAGTCGTGCGCCCAGGCGGGCACGGCAAGAGCCAGGGCAGTCACTGCCAGGATGGTCTGAAGTTTCATGGCGCTTCTCCAAGGGGGTGGCTGAAGCTACCGACTCTATGGCCGTGGTGATAATCTGAATCACGCCTGAAATTCTCTCTCCATAAGTCGTTGTTATATGTTGCTCCGGGAAATCGAGGTGTTCCGCTCCGTGATGTCGGTAGGGTCTGCCAGCAAGGCCGCCGCGCTCATGGGTGTCACGCAGCCCGCCGTCAGCCAGTCGTTGCGCAGGCTCGAGGAAGCCGCCGGCTTTGCCCTGTTCCGCCGGCTTCGAGGCCGCCTGCATGCGACGCCCGAAGCCCAGGCGTTGTTGCTCGAGGTCGAGCGCGTTTTCGTCGGCCTGGACAGCATCGAGCACCGCATGCGCAGCCTGAAGCGTTTCGGGGTGAACACCCTGCGCGTCGCGGTCTATCCGGCATTCGGACTGACCTTTGTCCCGCGAGTGCTATCCCGGCTTGTCGCCGAGCGACGGGACTCCGAAGCCCGGCCTCAGATCTCGCTGCAGGTGCTCAGTTCGCGAGAGGTGCACGAGGCCGTTCTGGGGCGCCAGGTCGACTTCGGGTTGATGGCCGATGAGATGCCGACGACGGGCCTGGAACATTCCGAGTTCGCACGCTTTCCCGGCGTTGTGGTGATGCACGCGAAGCACCGCTTGGTCAACGTCAAGACCATCCAGCCGCGCCAGCTCGCGGAAGAGCCGTTCCTCGCGCTCAACCCCGAGGACGCCTCGCGACGGCGCCTGGAGCGCGCGCTGGCGGATTGCGATGTCGGCCTGAGCGTGGTTGTCGAAACCCCGTACGCGGCGAGCGTTTGCGAAATGGCCATGCGTGGGCTGGGCATCGGCGTCGTCAATCCGATCACTGCCCTCGAGTACGCCCAGCGGGGGCTGGTCATCCGCCCCCTGTCGCTTGACGTGTCTTTCGCCGGACTGCTGGTGCTGCCACCGGGGCAACCCCTGTCGAGCGTTGCGCTGCGCGTCCTGCAACTCATGAGAATCCAACTCGCGGAAGATCAGAAGGCACTGTCCGTCTTCTTGAAACCAGGCTCAAAGCGATAGCTCGCTTGTCCACAACAGGCTTGCTGCGCTTGCACCGGCGGGCACTTCACCGATCCGAACGAGCAGTAGACGCAACAATCTCGACGCTGTTGCCGGCTGGAGCCCGCCTGGGATGCGGCATCGCTTGCTTGTCAGCAACCCCGCTCGGCTGTTCGGCTTTTAAGCGAGATGCGAGGAAAGCATTGGAAAGCTGGTGCCGAAGAGCACCTTGCGTTCGCGTCCGTGCCCTCACCGAGCCCGGACGCCCCTCCAGAAACCAAAAACACGTTGCCTCGAATTTCCATCAGATGATCTCCAGCGCCACAGCCGTGCCCTCGCCGCCGCCGATGCACAGTGTCGCGACGCCGCGCTTCTTGCCTTTCTGCTGCAGCGCATGGATCAGCGTGACCATGATGCGCGCGCCGCTGGCGCCGATCGGGTGGCCCAGCGCGCAGGCGCCGCCGTGCACGTTGACGATGTGGTGCGAGACGTCGAGCTCGTGCATCAGCGCCATCGGCACCACGGCGAAGGCTTCGTTGACTTCCCACAGGTCGACGTCCTTCACGCCCCAGCCGGTCTTCTTGAACAGCTTGGACACGGCGCCCACGGGCGCGGTCGAGAACCATTCGGGCTGCTGAGCGTGGGTGGCATGGCCGACGAGGCGCGCGATCGGCCTGGCGCCGAGCTTCTTGGCGGTGCTCTCGGTCATCATCACCAGCGCGGCGGCGCCGTCGTTGATCGACGAGCTCGAGGCCGCGGTGATGGTGCCGCCCTCTTTCTTGAAGGCCGGCTTGAGCTGCGGGATCTTGTCGAGCTTGACCTTGCCCGGGCCCTCGTCGATCTCGATCACGGTGTCGCCGCCGCGACCCTTGACCGTGACCGGCGCTATCTCGGCCTTGAAGGCGCCCGAGGTGGTGGCGGCCTTGGCGCGCTCCACGCTGGCGATCGCGAAGGCGTCCTGCTGCTCGCGCGTGAACTTGTACTTGGCCGCGCAGTCCTCGCCGAAGGTGCCCATCGAGCGGCCGGGCTGGTAGGCGTCCTCCAGGCCGTCGAGCATCATGTGGTCGAAGATACGGTCGTGGCCCATGCGGTAGCCGCCACGGCCCTTGAGCATGAGGTAGGGCGCGTTGGTCATGCTCTCCATGCCGCCCGCGACCATGACTTCGTGCGTGCCCGCGAGCAGCAGGTCGTGCGCGAGCATCGCGGCCTTCATGGCCGAGCCGCACATCTTGCTGAGCGTGACGGCCCCTGCGCTGTCGGGCAGGCCGCCCTTGTAGGCCGCCTGGCGCGCTGGCGCCTGGCCCTGGCCGGCCATCAGGCAATTGCCGAACAGCACCTCGCCGACCGCCTCGGACGCGATGCCCGCGCGCTCGACGGCCGCCTTGATGGCGACGCCGCCCAGGTCGTGCGCGGCGAGCGAAGAAAAGTCGCCCTGGAAGCCGCCCATGGGGGTGCGGGCGGCGCCGACGATGACAATGGATTCGGTCATAGGATCTCCTTAGATGGGTAACGAAAGACCGGACGACTACCGTGCGGGCAAGCGGATCGCGCCGTCAAGGCGGATCACCTCGCCGTTGAGCATGTCGATCGCGGCGCCCATACCGGCATCAACGGCCTCCTCTTCGATTGCAAACTGTTCGCCCTTTAGTGCTTCAGCTCCAACTCAGCGCCGCCGGCGGGCCTTGGACACTGCGCGAGCAGATATCCAGCCGAGGCGCACGGAGATCCCCTTGGCTTCGTGTTCTTGCTTCGAAGGCCAAATGCCGGCTTCGCAGCGTAAGCAGACGCTTGAGAAAGTTGGACCTGCCGTCCGCTCACCGTCGCTGTGCGGACCCTCACACGAGCGATCTCAATGGATGGGCTTTTGGCGATCTACGCGGACCACACGGAGATGGTTTCCGCGCTAGCCTTTCAGATAGCCGGTCACGAGGCGCGCCGCCTCGTCGATGAGCGCTTCCATCCGATCGTCGGTTAGCACTTTGGAATGGCGCAGCACCGCGTTGTGCGTCAACGCCTCGATCGTGGTGACACATACAAATGATGCGAGCTCCAGGTCATCGACACCGAGTTCGTCCCGAGCTCCATCGAGATAGGCCCTGAACAGACTGAAATTTTCACGACTGAAGGTTTCCAGCTTCTCGAGCTTTCCCACGCGCGGGATCTGCTCGGCGAGCACTCGATGCAGTTGGGGATCGAGACGGTGCGCTTCTACCGCGACAGCGACGAATTTGCGCATTGCCTTGTCCAGCGGCTGGGTCGAGACCTGCGTCAACTCGCTCCGCACCGTTTGCATGATCTGCTGTTGGTGGCGCTCGATCACGGCGGCGACGAGTGCCTCCTTGCTGGGGAAATATTGATAGAGCGAACCGATGCTCACCCCCGCAACTTCCGCGATGCGGTTGGTGCTGGCCTTGTCGAAGCCGTCCTTAACCAAAATGCGAGCGGTTGCCTCAATCAGGTTGTCCACAGTCGCGCGCGATCGCTCCTGAGTGGCGATTTTCCTGGGCCTAGTGACTGGTTTTTGCGCCATTTTTTGATGCCGTCAATGCGAGTAGCAAAAGCGAATGATCGCTCATATTCTGAGCACACGCGGATAGGCGACGCAACTTCTTGCATGCAAGACCTGTCGCGCGCAACCCCCTCAGGAGACCCATGACATGGACGACACATTGCACCACCTCTTCAGATACAAAGCTTGGGCGAACGACCAGCTATTGACGGCGCTGGCCCGGCTTGGGGACAACTCCCCAATCACCGCGTTGGCCATCAAGGCTTTGAGCCACACATACGTGGTCGACCGCATATTCGCCGCACACATTAGGCGAGAAGCTCACGCGTACACATCGGCCAACTTAAGCGAGATGCCAACGCTGGAAGATCTATCCGCTGATCTCAGAAGAAGCGATCAGGAATACATCGACTATGTATCGACGCTCGATCTTGCCCAATTGGCCGAACGAATCGATTTCGCGTTCACTGACGGCGCAGTGGGGCGTATGTCCCGCGAGGAAATGCTCATGCATGTTGTCACGCACGGAACAGGTCATCGTGGACAGGTCAGCGCAGTGATGCTGCTCAATTCCGTTCCGCCTGCCAAGGATGGATTTACCACTTATCTACACGAGGCGGAGGCGTTGACGAGAAGGCGGGCTCTTGCTTGAACGCCGTTGGATGGCGCTGTCGAGCTATTGAATGGCACGACAAGGCGTCCGACGCAGAACTCGGCGCAGCGGTGATGGCGGCCTTGCTTGCCAGCGAGTGATGCCTTCGCCAGCAACCGCCTAAAAGCGGAAGTACAAACCGAACCTCTGGCGGGACCTTCGGTGCATGGGCATCCGCCGTGAACGGTTTGCTTAGACCTCTGGAACTCGCTATCCTTGCTCCCCATGGCTTGCTCGCACGTCGCGTCGATTATTCGCACCATCCGAAGGATGGTGGGTTAGCGCGCGGCCTGAGTAGCCAAAGCAACCCGCCCCACGAGGCGGTTTTTTTCTGTCTCCTGGGGCTCCTCAGTGCTACTGGAGATTGGAATGCTCGAAATCGAATCTGCGCAGACTGCCGCCACCCTTTCCCTGCCAGGGGTCCTGCACATGGTCTGCGGGAAAATTGGTTCCGGAAAGTCGACGCTCACCAAGCGCCTTGCAGCGCAGCCGAAGACGGTTCTCATCAGCGAGGACGACTGGCTCGCACGTCTTTACCCGAACGAGATTCACGCCCTCGCGGATTACGTTCGCTGTGCCGGCAGATTGCGTGAAGCGATGGCCGGCCACATGGAGGCACTGCTCGCGGCCGGCACGTCGGTCGTGCTCGATTTCCCCTCGAACACCGTCACGACAAGAGGATGGGGCCGCGCCGTTTTCGAGAAGGCCGGGGCAGCCCATCGCATGCATTGCCTGGATGTTCCCGACGAAGTTTGCAAGGCGCGCCTGCGTGCTCGCAACCTCTCGGGAGAACATCCGTTCGAAAACGACGGATGCGGAATTCGACCAAATCACCAGTCATTTCGTCGCGCCAACGGCGGAGGAAGGCTACAACGTCGTGCGCTATGAGAGCGGCCCATGAAGTTCGACACGCTGCCCCAAACCTGTCTCGTCGATGAGACCCTTGCAATTCGCGTTCTCGAGCTTCAGCCTGGCGCGCGAATCACCCTGAAGCTGTGGAGTAGCTTCAACAATGTCGTTCTCTTGTCGAGCGCAACCTTCGCGGCCGATTCAAACGGTGTTGTGGACCTTAGCGGCCAGGCTCCCGTTTCGGGCTCGTACCAAGGCATTGATGCGATGGGCCTTTTCTGGTCTCGTGCGCCAGCTCACGGAGATGTTGCCGAGGGCTTCAAGGGAATGACCAAAGACCCATTCACCGCAACCCTCGCGGCCGAGGGGGACGATGGCGCACCACCCATCTCTCAGCGCATCAAGCGCGTCTTCGCCGGTCCCGGAGTTGTGTCGCGTGAGGTCCGAGACGGAGGGTTTTTCGGCAAGATGTTTGAGCCCGACCAACCCGGACCGCATCGAGCAGTGCTCGTGGTTGGAGGTTCCAGCGGCGGATTGGCTTGGTCCCAGGAAATGGCAGCCCTGCTGGCGTCTCACGGGTATGCGGCTCTCGCGCTGGCGTATTTCGCCGTGGAAGGCTTGCCGCCAACACTCGACCGCATTCCGCTCGAGTACTTCGGCACGGCGCTGGAATGGCTATCAGCGCAGACGACCGTCGCGGCGAACAAGATAGGCGTTGTGGGAGTTTCGCGAGGCGGAGAGTTGGCGTTGCTGCTCGGTGCGACCTACCCTGAGATTCGTGCAGTGGTCGCCTATGTACCGAGCGGCATCCTGTGGCCGGCGTTCCCTGAGAGTGGGCACGGTGCCTGGACACTGGGCGGGCGAGAAATTCCTTACGCCAAGACGCTTACCCATGAGGAGTGGAACAAGGAGCTGGCCGCTGGAAGCGCACGAGAGGGCAGCTTCGACTGGCATTTTCTTCCGTTGAAAGATGCCGCGTACGCAAGCAAGGTTTCCATCCAAGTAGAGAAAATCAATGGGCCGGTCCTCATGATTACCGGCATCGACGACAGACTTTGGCCATCGACCGAACTTACGGAGTTCGCTGTAGAGCGCTTCAAGCAGCACGGCTTCCGCCACCGTGTGGAACATCTAGCCTACGCGGGCGCGGGACACAGCATTGCTTGGCCCAATGGCCCGACAACGATGCTCAAGGCAAAGCATGCAGTATCGGGAGATGAAATGGACATGGGTGGGACGCCGGAAGGGACAGCACGTGCGCGACAGGATTCCTGGCCAAGAATGCTCGCGTTTTCGCGTTTTTGCGCGCCGCGCTCGTTGACGACTAGGATTTCTTCAAGCCGACCGGAGGGCTACAGTCGGCCAACAGCAGACATCGACTCACCTCTATTAGCACGCCCTGCGCTGCTCAACTGCGCGGGACGAGTTGTTCATCGACTGTTGCCTGACTGCGGGCCACGGCTCGCCTCCCTCGCGGCTATCCCTGCCATTGCCCCTCTCCGCCTAGCGCGACGTCCTGCGTCGGCGTACTCCTTGTTGCGCGCTGCATGAGCGTGTCGTGCGCCAGGCCTGAACCTGTTGGGCGGCGCCCGCTAGTCAGGCACGGGCGTGCCCCGATTCGTCATCGCCTGTGGGCTCAGTGAGTTGGCCTCCCCATGCGTTGACCAACTGTTGAATGATCTCGGCGACCATCCTGGACGCAGGCGAAAGCTTTCCCTGTTTGGGGAACGCCAGGGTCACGTGGCGAAAGAGATCGGGCTTGACCAGTTTGCTAGCTTGAAGACGGCCCCGTTGGAGTTCCTCGGCAATCGAGTACGGGCCCATCATCGAATAGAGCCCTGCCGTGTGCGCCACGAGTTCCTTCTGCATCGTCAACGAATCAACTTCGGCGACAGGCATCAGAGTGAACCCCAAGCTCCGAGCTGCTTCGTCAAGCGCGTTGCGCCAGTGGCTGGGGCGTCGAGGTAGCACGAGGCGCAGACCAGACAGGCGCGAGAAGTTGACCGTGGGTTCTTTCGTGAGCTCGTCGCCCGGCGCAGCGATCAAATAGGTATGCGCAACGCTCAGCAGCTTTTCTTCGTGACCGCTCGGGCGATTGAATCGAAAGAGGATCGCCATGTCGACGGCGCCGCTGTCGAGCATGGTGTTGAGTTCGGTGCCCTGCGCCTCGGCGATATTGAGGCGGATGCCTGGGTGCTCGACCTGCAGGCGTCCGAAAAGTCGAGTCATCAGCGGATGCGCTGCAGATGGGATGACACCCAGGCGAACCTCGCCAAGCAGCTTGCCCGATTCCTCGCGAAGTTCCTGTGCCAAACGGTCTGTCTCCAGCAGCCAGGAACGTAGCCGCACCGCCGCGCGCTCGCCCAACTCGGTCGGCTCAACTCCCCTGCCCGTTCGCCGAAAAAGTGGGCCGCCGAAACCCGCTTCGAAGTCACTGATCTGGCGGCTGATGTGCGACTGCACCGTCTGGCGGCGGGCCGCAACCTTGCTCAGGCTGCCAGCCTCCAGCACCTCCAAGAAGAGCTTGACAGTTGCGACGTTCATAGGGATTACCCGCGCGAGCCATGCCGAATCTGGCAAGTCTGATTGCTCTGAATTCTATCTATGCGGAGAACTCCTGGATTTCTACATTCGCTGTACCCGCTGGGAACTGCTCATTTCGAGCAACCACCGCAGTGATGAATCCAAGGAGACCCATTTGAAACTCGCCAGCTTCATGAACGCCGGGCAGGCCACCTACGGCGTGGTTCAGGAAGATCGCTACCAACTGCCACCGGCCGATTTCCTCAGCCGCCATCCCGACCTGGTGTCGGTGCTGCAGGCCGATGCCTTGCTCGAACTCGAGCGGGCCGTGGCGGCCAGTGGTAACTCCGTGCAGGCGAGCGCGGTGCGCGCGCTACCGGCGATCCCCAACCCACCCAAGCTGATCTGCGTGGGCCTGAACTACAAGACCCACGTGGCCGAGACCAAGCGCGGGGACAGCGAATACCCGTCGCTGTTCATCCGCTTCAACGACACGCTGGCGGCGCATGAAGACACGGTGCTGCGCCCTGCCTTTTCCGAGCGCTTCGACTGGGAAGGCGAACTGGCCTTCGTGATCGGCAAGGGCGGCCGCCACATCCCGAAGGCGCAGGCCTTCGAGCACATCGCGGGCTATGCCTGCCTGAACGACATCAGCGTACGCGACTGGCAGCGCCACACGCACCAGTTCACGCCGGGCAAGAACTTCCCGGGCACCGCCCCGTTCGGCCCGTACCTGGTGACCCGCGACGAGGTGCCGGACGTCACCAAGCTGACGCTGGAGACGCGCGTCAATGGCAACGTGATGCAGCACGCGAGCATCGACGACCTGATCTTCAACATCCCCGTCCTGGTCGAGTACATCTCGCGCTTCACGCCGCTGTCGCCCGGGGACGTCATCGCCACCGGAACACCCGGCGGCGTCGGCGACCGCCGCGAGCCACCGCTGTACATGAAGGAAGGCGATGTGGTCGAGGTGGAGATCACCGGCCTCGGCATCCTGCGCAACCGCATCGGAACGGCAGCCTGAGCGCCGCGACACACCATGGCAACCCAATCCACCCCCCATCTGCGAATTGCGGTCGACATCGGCGGCACCTTCACCGACATGGCCGCCTTCGACGAGGCCACCGGCAAGCTGTTGTTCGGCAAGGCGCTTTCGACACACGGCCAACTCGTCAATGGCATCCAGGCCACGCTGGACAGCGCCGACATCGATGTGCGCAACGGCCAGCTGTTCCTGCACGGCTCCACCATCGCCATCAACACGCTGCTGGAGCGCAACGGCGCCAACACGGCGCTGCTGATCACGGAAGGCTTTCGCGACATCTACGAGATCGGCCGCGTCAACCGCCCGGATGCCTACAACCTGTTCTTCAACAAGCACCAGCCGCTGGTCAAGCGATCGCTGCGCTTCGAAGTGGCCGAGCGCCTGCGGGCCGACGGCAGCTTGCACAAGCCGCTGGACGAGGGCTCGGTGCGCGAGCTGGCCCGCGAGCTGAAGGGGCAGAACATCGAGGCGGTGGCGGTGTTGCTGCTGCACTCGTATCGCAATCCGGCGCACGAGCAGCGCGTCAAGCGGATCCTGCAGGAAGAGCTGCCGGGCGCTTTCGTTTCCGCTTCGCACGAGCTTTCGCAGGAATACCGCGAGTTCGAGCGCGTCTCCACCGTCGTGGCCAACGCCTACGTCGGGCCCCGTGTCTCCGAATACCTCGGTCAACTCGAGACTCACCTTGCCGACAAGGGCTTCGGCGGCGACTTCTACGTCGTGCAGTCGACCGGTGGCCTGTTTCCGATCGAGCATGCGCGCGTCGGCTGCGTTCGCATGCTGGAGTCTGGCCCCGCGGCCGGCGTGATCGGTGCGCAGGCCATCTGTGCGCAACTCGGCATGGGCGATGCGATCGCCTTCGACATGGGCGGCACGACGGCCAAGGCGGGCGTGATCAGCGAGGGCCGGCCGCTCACGACGGGCTCGGCGCTCATCGGCGGCTACGAGCGCGCGCTGCCGATCCAGATTCCGATGATGGACATCCACGAGGTCGGCACCGGCGGTGGTTCGATCGCCCGCGTGGAGACGGGCAACGCGCTGCGTGTGGGGCCACAAAGCGCCGGCTCCATCCCGGGCCCGGTGGCCTATGGACGCGGCGGCAAGGAGCCGACCGTGACCGACGCCAACCTCGTGCTGGGCCGGCTCGACGCCGACAACTTCCTCGGCGGCGAACTCAAGCTCGACCTGGAAGGCTGCAGGCGCCAGATGACCGAGCGCGTGGCCGGCCCGCTGGGCCTGGACCCGACCGAAGCAGCCGACGGCATCCTGCGCATCGCGGTGACGCAGATGTCGCACGCAGTGAAGGCGGTGACCACCGAACGTGGCCTGGACGCCGGCAGCTTCACCATGGTGGTGTACGGCGGCGCCGGCCCGCTGCATGCCTCGGCGATCGCACGCGAGATCGGCATCCGCAAAGTGCTGATTCCGTACGCGCCGGGCTACTTCTCGGCCTACGGGATGCTGTTCTCCGACTTGCGCTATGACTACGTGCGCTCGGTATTCCGCAAGCTCAACGACGTCTCCTTCGAGGAAATTGAATCGGCCTACAAGACGATGGAAGACGAGGGTCGCGCTGCGCTGGCGCAGTCCGGCGTGAAGGCGGACGGCGTTGTGATCGAGCGTGCGGCTGACATGCGCTACGTGGGCCAAGAGCACGCGGTGACGGTCGACCTTCCGATAGCGTTCTTCGAGGGCAAGGACCGTTCGGCGATCAAGCAGCAATTCGACGAACTGCATAAGGTGCGCTACGGCACTTCGGCACCGAAAGAACCGGCTGACCTGGTGAGCCTGCGCGTCACCGTGCTCGGCATCATGAAGAAGCCGCCCAAGCACCGCGTGGACGAGGGTTCATCCAAGCCCGAGAAGGCGGCAGTGCGCGCGGTCAAGCCGGTGTACTTCCGCTCCGGCGGCTGGGCCGACACGCCCGTCTACAAGCGCGACCGGCTTCGCTCGGGCAACGTTGTCAGCGGCCCGGCGCTGATCGAGGAGCACGCCTCCACCACCGTGATGCAACCAGGCGATGAGATGCGCGTGGACGAACTCGGCAACCTTCAAATTTCCATCGGGAGCGACCGGTCATGAGCACCCCCCAAACCCAAGTGGCCGCGGTTGACCCGGTCACCGTCGAGATCATCCGCAACGGCCTGTACGCCGTGACGGAGGAGATGAAGACCAACCTCACGCGCACCGCCTACAACCTGATCATCTACGAGGCACTGGACTTCACCGTCGGGCTCTTCACCAAGGAGGGCGACACGGTCTCGATCGGCCTGGGCCTGCCGATGTTCATCCGGGGCATGTCCGAGACAGTGAAGGCGAAGATCAGGCACTTCGGCTACGAGAACATCCTGCCGGGCGACATCCTGGTCACCAACGACGCCTATACCACCGGCAGCCATCTGAACCACTTCACGTTCACGATGCCGGTGTTCCACGAGGGCAAGCTGGAAGGCTTCACCTGCTGCATGGCGCACTGGCTCGACGTGGGCGGCACGCTCGGCAACGTCACCACCGACATCTTCAGCGAGGGGATCCAGATCCCCATCATGAAGTACCAGCGCGAAGGCGTGGTCAACCAGGACCTGATCGACATCATCGCGATGAACGTGCGGCTGGCCGAGCGTGCGCTGGGCGACCTGCGCGCGCAGATCACGGCCATCACCACCGGCGAGCGCCGCTACGTGGAGCTTCTGCAGCGCTATGGCGCGGGTGCGGTGAACGGCTCGATCCGCCAGATCATGGATTCCTCGGAAGCTGTTGCGCGCAAGAACACCCTGTCGATTCCCGATGGCGTGTACGAGGCCGAATCCTTCATGGACGACGACGGTCTTGAGATCGGCAAGCGCATCCCCATCCGCGTCAAGGTGACCGTCTCAGGCGACGAGATGACGGTGGATTTGTCGGACGTCAGCAAGCAGGTTCGCGGCTTCTACAACTCGGGCTTCACGACCGGCATCGCCTGCGCGCAGGTGGCTTACAAGTGTTTGACCACGCCGACCGACTACCCGGTCAACGACGGAAGCTTCCGCTCGCTGAAGGTGATCATGCCCATGGGCACGGTGATCAGTGCCGAGCGGCCGTACCCGATGCGGGTGTGGATGACCTTCCCGATGACGGTGATCGACACCATCTTCAAGGCGCTGGCGCCTGCCATCCCGGATCGCTCGATCGCAGGCCACCACGCCGATCTGGTGTTCCCCAACATCCACGGCATATCTCCAGAGGACGGGCGTCTCTTTATCGTCGGCATCGGGCCGCTGGGAGGAGGTTGGGGCGCCAAGTCGAGGGAAGACGGCGTTTCGGTCACGGTCTGCATCAACGACGGCGACACCCACAACAGCCCCACCGAGCAGCTCGAGGCCAAGTATCCGGTGCTGGTCGAGAAGTACCAGATCCGGCAGGACAGTGCCGGCGCCGGTCAGTACCGCGGCGGGCTGGGCGCGGAGATGGTGGTGCAGGCGCTGTCGCCTTTCACCGTCACCACCCGCATCGATCGCGTCCACTGCAAGCCTTGGGGACTGGAAGGCGGTGGAGACGCCATGGGTAACGGCCTGGCCGTGCGTCACAAGGGTGAGTGGAAGACCGACCATCTGAACGCAAAGATCTTCAACGTGCGGCTGGAACGCGGCGACGCCTACAAGATGCTGTCGGGCGGCGGTGGCGGTTTCGGCGATCCGCTGGAACGCGAACTGGAACTGGTCGCAGAGGATGTGCGCGAGGGCTACGTGAGCAGCGAGGTGGCACGTCAGGTCTATCGCGTTGCGCTGGACTCCAAGGGCCAGGTCGACCAAGAAGCCACGCGCACGCTCCGGAAGGCGCCGAAGGCCCCGCGCAACGGCACCTCGCTCGACGTCGCCTGGGACGGGCAGTGAGCCTCGTCATGGCCGATGACGTGTCGCAGCGCGCCTCCAGGCTCTCACGCCTGTGGAGCGAGCTTGCGATGCGTCACGTCGCACTCGGGTCCAGCTGCGGCTGCGGCGCCGGCGGCGTGAGCCTCCAGCTGGTCGACTTTGAACTGGACATCGTGGACTACCTCGAGGATCAAGGCCTTCGCTCGGGTGTTTCCGAAGTGGAGGAATTCTTCCGGGCCCGTCCGACGTCTCAAGCCACCGGTCTCCCGCTTCAGACGCTCCTGGAAGATCTTGAACGCGACGAACTTCCGGGCCAAGCGAGCGAATGGTTGCTGGCAAGGCTGGAGCGAACCTTGAACTCTTTCGCTGAGCTTCACGGCCGGCGACAGCAGGGTGAGTCATGACCGGCCACTTCTCCTCGTTGCTGGGAGTTGACCAGCCCGGGCATGCGCGCGTGCCTGTGACGGTGCTGACCGGATTCCTTGGCAGCGGAAAGACGACGCTTCTCAACGAGCTGCTGCGCGAACCTGATCTGCACGGCACCGCAGTCATCGTCAACGAGTTTGGTGAAGTTGGAATCGACCACGACCTTATCGCCAACACGACGGAAGACACCATATTGTTGGCCAACGGCTGCATGTGTTGTGCGGTGCGCGGCGATCTCATCGGGGCGCTGGTGCGTCTCGGCGAACGCGGCGCATCAGATGGCTCAGCACTGCGCCATGTATTGATCGAGACAAGCGGTCTCGCCGACCCTGCGCCCATCCTCCGAACCGTGATGGGAGAGCCCGCCGTCAAGGATCGCTTCACATTGGCCGGCGTGTGCTGCACCGTCGACGCTGTTCTGGCGCCTGGCACGCTCGATCGATATTCCGAGGCCGTCAAGCAGGTCGCCATGGCCGATCACCTTTTTCTCACGAAAGCCGACCTGCTGGGCGAACCGATCTCGCAGCAGCTGTTGGACCTCGTGAGGAGCTTGAATCCCACAGGCGCAGTGCATCAGGAGCGCGGAGAGTACGTGGCAGTGCTGCGGCAGACGATGCAGACACCCGCTAGCGACGCACGGTCCTTCTCAGCGGAAAGTGGATCCTTCTACAGGCCGGTGCCAACCCCTGGCGATGCGGGCGATCCATCGGCCCACTCGGGCGGAATTACTTCGTTCGTGATCGTTCGCGACGATCCGTTGCCGCGAGACGGCTTCTTTGCCTGGCTCGACATGGTGATCGCGATGCGGGGCGAAGACCTGCTGCGCGTGAAAGGAATCGTCAACCTGCAGGAGCAGCCGGAGCAGCCGCTTGTGTTCCACGGCGTACAGCACCTGTACCAGCCACCCGAGTCATTGCCGGCCTGGCCAAGTGCGGACAGACGCACCCGGATTGTGTTCATCACCCGAGGCGTCGACGCAGAGTCGATGGACGAGTCGCTGCGCGTTTTCGAGCGACGACGACGCCCGAGACCGCCCGCGGCCTCTTCACCGGACACCTCATCTGAATCAACGGAGACTCCATGAAATCAATGAAAGCATTGGTCGCGTGCGCGATGCTCGCGGTCGCACCCGCATGGGCGCAGACTGCGAAATTCCCTGACCGCTTGATCCGCATCGTCGTTCCTTTCGCTGCCGGAGGCGGTGTAGACAACATCGCGCGCCTGCTGGCCAACCAGCTACACACGCAGCTCGGGGTGTCGGTGATTGTGGAAAACCGTGCCGGCGCGAACGGCGCGCTGGGCGGGAAGGCTGTCCAGACCGCAAACGCTGACGGCTATACGCTGCTGTTCTCCGCAGCCACGCACGTGCTGGCCAAGGAGGTCGTCGCCACGCCGCCTTACGACCCGCAAACGGACTTCTCCCCGATTGCACGCGTTGCCGAGGCGCCGCTGATGCTCGTCATCGCGCCCCAGCTCGAGCCTCGGAAGCTCACCGACGTGCTGGCTGCGGCGAGGAAGGAGCCGGACAAGTGGACGGCAGCCATTCCGGCTGCGGGTGCACCAAGTCACCTGGCCACGCTGCTTCTGGCCAAACAGGGAAACGTCAAGTTCACCTATGTTCCTTACAAGGGCACACAACCAGCGTTGGTGGACGTAGGGGGCGGACACGTGCAGCTCTTGATGGACTCGATGATCTCTGTGCTGCCGCTGGCCAAGGCAGGTCGCGTCCGACCCATCGCAATCACTTCAACCAAGCGCAGCCCTCTAGCGCCCGACGTTCCGACAGTGCAGGAGAGCGGGCTGCCGGGCTTCACATACGGGTCGTGGTACGGCGTGTGGGCGCCCAAGGGAACCCCCGCCGATCGGGTCCAGTTGCTCAACAGTGCCATCAACGCCGCCATGACTGAGTTGGGCAAGTCGGGCGCGCTGGCAAGCCTTGGCGTCGAGCCTGTGACTCAGGACGTCGACCAGTTCAAACGCTATGTCGCTGGTTTCGTGTCCCAAAGCGCTGAACTCCTCAAGAGTGCAGGCTTCAAGCCAGAGTGAAGACAGACGTACGCAACGCTTCATTTATCGAGATCAGAACCATGAACAGAAACATCATCGCGGCGGCAAGCATGCTGTCTTGCGTCACCGCGGCCACAGCCCAGTCGTCCGTCACGCTCTTCGGAGTCGTGGATGTCGGCGTTAGCTACTACAGCGCCAAGAGCGAGTTCTACAACAACACTGCCTCGCCCGTCATCCCACTGCCGAGCGTCACCCGAAGCCAGACGGCCTTGTCCAACAGCGGGACATCGAACAGCCGTCTGGGCTTTCGCGGCACAGAGGATCTTGGCGGTGGACTGGCCGCTGGCTTCTGGCTGGAAGCCGGCACTACGCCGGACAGCGGAGCTACCGGGGTTGCAAGTTTCAATCGACGGTCGACCGTCAGCTTGTCCGGACCCTTCGGTGAGGTTCGGTTGGGCCGCGACTTCACGCCGACCTTCTGGAACGACTCAGTGTTCAGCCCGTTCAGCACGATCGGCGTCGGCGCCAATGTCGTGTCGAGCGTCGGGACGAACTTGCAGGTGGTGAGAGGCCCTGGTTCCCCCGTAGCCGCTTCCGACAACTATCTTCGCACCAGCAACAGCATCGGCTACTTTCTTCCGCCCAACCTGGGCGGGCTGTATGGTCAACTGCAGTACGCCCTGCACGAGAGCGTTTCGCAGAGCAATGTGCCGGGAAGCCCTAGCCACAGGGGACGCTATTTCGGTGGCCGGTTGGGCTACGCGGCCGGGCCGCTCGATGTTGCCTTGGCTTACGGAGAGAGCACAGCAGCGGACGCCACGGGCCTGAATGCCGCTGGATTTCCCACTGGCGTCAACTTGGATGAGAAGATCAAGACCATCAATCTTGGCGCCTCCTACGATTTTGGAGTCGTGAAGGTTTTCGGTGAAGTCTCGCAAGTCACGGATCGGGCGTTGTCAACGGCGCCGGCGCCGGTGCTTGGTTCCGTCACGCTGCGTGATTCAGACAAGTACAAGGGCGGCCTTCTGGGCATCACCGTACCCGTCGGTCCGGGGCTTATCAAGGCAGCGTACTCCCGCGTCAAGTTCGACAACGACCTGGGCCCACTGGCGACCCCGCTGACACCGCGGCGCGACGCATCGGTCAACAAGCTTGCCGTCGGGTTCGACTACAACCTTTCCAAGCGCACGGCGCTCTACGCGACGGTTGCCCGGATTCGGATCAAGGACGGCCAGAACAATCCGGCGATCATGGGGGCGGTGACGGGCGGTGTGACGTATCTGTCTACAGGCGCAGGAGCGTCAGGATTGGCGCCGCGCAGTTCCACTGGATATGACTTTGGTATCCGTCACGCGTTTTGACGTGGCGAACTGATCTGATGGAGGACTGCTTCATCTCCTAGTAGCTTGAGCCTGTCCGGAATTTTGTGTGCGAGGCATAGCATGACGACCAGGAGCATGTATGCCAAGCAGGAAGACGACGAAGGCGGCAGTGGCCGCTGCGGCCGATGTACCCGGTGATCTTCTTCGACGCGCTTCGGGTGAAGATCCGCGAGGATGCGGTGGTGCGCACCAAGGCCATCTACGTTGCCCCGGGGTGTGCTGCCCGACGGCACGCGCGACATCCTGGGGCTGTGGATCGAGAACACGGAGGGCGCCAAGTTCTGGCTGAAGGTGTTCAACGACCTGAGGACACGCGGCGTGAGCGACATCCTGATCGCCGTCACCGATGGCCTCAAGGGCATCGGCGAGGCGCTCGGCGCGGTGTTCCCGGCCACCACGCTGCAGACGTGCATCGTGCACCTGATCCGCAACAGCCTGGACTACGCGAGTTGGAAGGACCGCAAGCTGCTTGCTGCACTGGCCGAAGAGGGCAGGCGTTGGGGAGCGTACTGCTACTCGGCGAGACAGCCATCGGCGCAAGGACTGCGGCGCTGCCGAGGCGTTGCTCTCCGCCTGATCACATGGCTCCGCATTCTGCCGCTCACGGGATTGAAAGGAGAGGCGGCCAGTCCCGATGGCAGCGCATCACACTCCGCTCCTCTCGCCTTCAGGCACGCGTAAAGGCGACACCCGTTGCCGCTTCCACGAAACCTGGTCACATGCAGCGACTCTCGCGGGCGGGGCCCATGAGCGGCCCGCAGAAAGTCTGCCTGCGCCCAACCTCGTGCCTTGGGCGTCGGTCTTCGATCCCTTCCTGCAGGAGGGGGCAAGTTTCCTCGTGCGACTGATCCCGGAAACGGCGAAGGCTGCCACTGGCCTCCGGCGACGGCGACGCATGCCCAGGGCCGCAGGTTGAACCAAAACGGCCTGCCGTGCAACCTAACTGGCGCACCGTGTCAAGCCTCATGTCGAAGGGAAGTCTTCGGACCAGGCACGTCCCGATGCGTCCACGTCACTCCGTCGAACCTTCCACCCTTCCATGACCCGCACCATGTCCGACCATCGCACCGACCCGCGCGCCCTCATGGCGCTTCGACTGCCGCGCGCCATGCAGCCGCTCCTCACTTGGCTGACCGGCCGCCCCGCGCCCAGCGAGTGCGCCCGCGTACGCGCCCCGTGGACCTTCCTGCTCGAGGCGCTCGCATGGACTGTGCTCGGGCAGCTGGTCGGCACCGTCGGCTTCGCGACGCATGGCCTGATATCGGCCGCACTGATCGCGCTTTCGCTGGTATTGACGACTGCTGGCGTCAGCCTGTTCCAGATCGCCGTGTTCCACCGATGCGCGCACGCTCAGCTCTTCGCCGTCCGCCGGCGCAACCGGGATGTCGGCCGGCTGGTCTCCGCGCTTCTGCTTTTCAAGCACTTCGATCGCTACCAGCAAGAGCACATGAGTCACCACAGCGTCCGCACGCTCCTCACCGAGGGCGACGAGTTCACCGACTTCGTGCTCGGCTTGTGCCGGCTCGAGCCGGGGATGCCCAAGCGGCAGCTTTGGCGCTGCGTGCTGACGAGCCTGGCGTCGCCACGCTTCCACACCCGCTTTCTGGTACATCGGGCGCGGATGTCTTGGATGTCGGGTGACCGCCTGCATGACACGGTCGGCATCACCAGTTGGGCGCTTGGTGCGGCCGGCTGCGCGGCGGCCGGGTGGCTGATACCGTTCTTCGTGCTCTGGGTGCTGCCGCTCACGTTGCTGCTGCAGTTGGTCACGGTCGGCCGCATCCTCATCGAGCACCGCTTTCCCGATCCGTCGCACAGCGGCGATAGGGACAAGGTGTTTCAGTGTCGCGTCACGCTTGGCGTGTTTCCTGGCTCCGCACCGCCGGCGCACGACGCCGCCACGCTACGTGGTCTCGTGGCGTGGGCCAGCTGGTGGGCCGACATGCTTACCGTCCAGCTGCTGGTGCGCGTCGTTGTGCTGGTCGCGGACACGCCGTGCCACGACTTCCATCACCGCCGCCCCTCTTCGCCGCGCTGGACCGAATACGCGCACGCGAGGCAGGACGACCTCGACGCCGGTTGCCCAGGCTATCCAATCAACTATGGCGAGACGTGGGGACTGATCCGTGCGATCGACGAAAACTTGGCGGCGTTGTCGAGCCTGCCGCGCGACGCGAGCGCTGGACGATGAGCGGCGCCGGACCAAGCCGCGGCCGGCAGCTCGTGCAGCGTGCTGTGGTCGCCGTTTCGGTTGTCGCTCCTCTTGGCTCAATGTTCGCTTATGGCGTCACAAACGAAGTACCGCTTGTGGCCGCCAGTTCCACTTCACCGGCCGCGGTCGAAGGTCAGCTTCGCTGCATACCTGTCGTTCGGCGCCCGACGTCGACGGACCGCAACGGGCCCCAACCGGCGGTTGCGAGCTAACCGGCGGCGGCTCGTGATCCCCTCGCGCGGCCCCCGGCAAAAGCGGCATCGCGCCCCGAAAACTGAGACAGCCGCCTGCATCGAGGAACCGCCCTTGACGGGCCGAGCGCCGAAGCATCCTCTACCAGCGCCGACTGACTGTCAGCCCAAGCATGAGGCTTCAGGGTTACGCCAGTATTGAGGGACTAGAGCGGCGCGCCGCGGGTGGCTCGCTCTTGCACGCGCCAGGACAATTGCTGTCCGATCGGCCTCGCGAGGATCGGCGGGTTCGACCGCTTTGTCCGGTCTGCGCCCTCCATCTCCTGTAGCTGGCTGACGACTTCTTTGCAGAGATCGTCGTCCCGCCCGTACTTGGCCTGCAGCTTCGTGGCAAGGACTTCAAGGCTTTGCGAATAGCGGCTCATGAGTGCGGTCTCCTCAGTTTCGCCAGCCTACAAGGTTTTGGAAGTAGACAAAGCGGCATCGGGCAACCAGCTGTAAGGGCAGCACCAAGAGCGCGGGTAGCCGGATCGCCGCCGCACTCGCAGCGCCATGAACAGAACAGTTGCTAACCAAATCGCAGCGCCCGACGCATTCTGCGTCCGATCGGCTCTGGATCTTCGTCTTCGCCGATCAGCCTCGGCCCGATCATGCGATCGGCGACCAGGCTCTTCAGGGGGCAACCCCACCGTCGAGCGCGTCCTCCCAACTGTCGAATACCTCCGCGCTGCCGAAGAGCACCGTGAAACCAGTGGGATCGTCAATGCTCTCGATCAGGAGCCAGTGGAAGACGCCGTACTCCGATTCCTCCACGGTCACGGCGATCGTTCTGAAATGAAACTGTCTCGCTTAAGCCGGAGTGACCTGCACGGCGTAGCCGATCTGTTGAAGTCTTCGGATCAGACGGTTGGCGGTTTTGTGGGCGTCGGCGCGGTCGAAGTGGGCGGCGCCCAGGTCGTGCCATTCGGTGCCGTCGCGCAGCATGTGCCAAGCGGCGGTGAGCATCGAGGCGGCCACGGCGATGATGGCCTTCTTGGCGCCGCGGCGAGCGCGCAGGCGGTGGAACTGCGCTTGCAGGTAGCCGCCCTTGACCCTCACGGCGGACCATGCGGCCTGCACCAGCGTGGTCTTGAGCCATTTGCCGCCGCGGCGCAATCGGGTGGAGCGGCGCTTGCCGGCGCTCTCGTCGTTGCGCGGGCACAGGCAGGCCCAGGACAGGAGATGGCCGGGCGTGGCGAAGCGCGACATGTCGATGCCGATCTCGGCCACGATCACATGGGCGCTGACCGCGCTCAGGCCCGGCATGGTGCTCAGGAGCCTGGCGGCCTGTCGAAACGGCTCGAGCCCCAGGCCCACCTCCTTTTCGATGTCGGCGATGGCCTGGTCCAGCGCGTCGATGTGGCCCAGGTGCAGCTTGAGCATGAAGCGGTGGTGCGCGCTGACGCGCCCGCGCAGCGCTTCGAGCAGCTCGGCGCGGCTGGCCTTGACGCGGGTGGCAATGCACGAGGCCAGGCGTTCGGGCTCGGTCTGGCCGTCGATGAGGGCCTGCAGCACCGCGCGCCCGGCCCAGGATGTCGCTGAGCACGACGCTGAGCTTGAGATTGGCGTCTTCGAGCACCTTCTCGATGCGCTGCGCGTGGGCGCTCCTCTCGCGCACGAACTGCTTGCGCGTGCGCGTGAGGGTGCGCAACTCCTGCACGGCCACCGGCGGCACGAAGCTGGCGCGGATCAGGCCGTGGGCCAGCAGGTCCGCCAGCCACATCGCGTCGTTGACGTCGGTCTTGCGCCCGGGCACGTTCTTCACGTGCGCGGCGTTGGCCAGCACCAGCTCGAAGTGGCCCTCGAGCACGTGCCACACCGGCTTCCAGTACACGCCGGTGGCCTCCATGCCCACGTGCTCGACGCCCAAGGAATCGAGCCAGTCGGTCAGGGCCAACAGGCCCGAGGTGGTCGTGGCGAAGGTGCGCACTTCCTGCAACGGCGGTGCGTCGCCGGCGATGCCCACGCACGCCACCACCGTCTGCTTGTGCACGTCCAGGCCCGCGCAGCGCGGATAGATGACTTCCATGATCGCCTCCAATGCGCGGCGACATCGGCGTGCGGCCCACGTCATCGAAGTCTGAAATGCGTGCTCAGGGGCGCAAGGCCCGAGGCGACAGTACGGGGTGCTCGTGGGGCCGCGGGTCCAACTCATATACGGGTTCGAGGCACCAAGTACAAACCGACCTCTTTGCCGGACGCCGCCAATCAATTACAGCAAAGTTTCATGCGTCGCGGGTCACGCGATAGCGTGATGGAAAACTGAGATGTTCGGTCATGGACAAGAACCCTGCGCTGCAGCCCGCTTGGCCTTCCATAAGTCTAGACCGCGCACATGACAACTTCCGCCGCGAGCGCGAGTTGTAAGCGCAGCAACGCTCAATCGGGCAATTGCCGCAGTTCATCGTGCGACTGACGCTCAGGGGTTGCCAGCACAAGCGCTCGGTCGAAACGATGGGTTACATTTATTGATTTGCGCGCTAATCATTAGCGCGCTACATTAATCCCCGTGGCGGATCCACACAACCACTTCAACTTATCCATCTAGGAGAACTCATCATGAATGCCATCGCATTGAGCATCGTTCTGGTCCACGGCGGTTTCGTCGACGGTTCCGGCTGGCAAGGTGTCTACGACGTCCTGAAGAAGGACGGCTACAACGTCACCGTTGTCCAAAATCCCACCACCTCGCTGGCCGACGACGTCGCCGTGACCCAGCGCGCGATCGCTGCCCAGAAGGGTCCGGTCCTTCTGGTCGGCCATTCCTACGGCGGCGTGGTCATCACCGAGGCTGGCAATGACCCCAAGGTCAAGGGCCTGGTCTACGTCGCCGCGTTTGCCCCGGACAAGGGCGAATCGGTTGCTTCGCTGATCAAGGATCCGCCGCCCGGTGCACCGGTGCCGCCCATCCTGCCGCCGCAAGACGGCTTCCTGTTCCTCGACCGGGCCAAGTTCGCTGCGTCCTTCGCGGCCGACGTTGGCGAGAAGCAAGCCCGCTTCATGGCTGCATCCCAAGTGCCTTGGGGGGTGCAAGCACTGACCGGCACGATCACGGAAGCGTCGTGGAAATCCAAGCCGAGCTGGTACTTGGTGGCGAAGGACGACAAGATGATTCCCCCTCCCGCGCAACGGCAGATGTCGCAGCGCGCCGGATCCAGCGTGACCGAGGTGCCGGGCAGCCATGCGGTGTACGTGTCCCGTCCCAAAGCGGTCGCCGAGATCATCGAGAAGGCGGCCCGCGAGATCGCGGCGAAGCAGCCCAGCTGAGTATTGCGGCTGACCCAGGGGTGCCCGTCCGCCGGTTGCGGACGGGCGCCTCGGCACGCGGCATTTGATAACCTCCAAGGTCCAGAACGTAGAGACGGGCATGGCTGAACGATCAAAGAAGAAGGCTCAGGATGCAAGCCAGGGCAAGTTCCCGACCTTGGACCAGAAGCTGTGCTTTGCCATCTACGCGAGTTCGCTGGCGATGCTGCAGAGCTACAAACCCCTGCTTGCCGAACTCGGCATCACCTACCCCCAGTATCTTGTCATGCTCGTCCTCTGGGAGCAGGACGGCGTCTCTATCAAGCGCCTCTCCGAGCGGTTGGGTCTCGATTCGGGCTCGGTGACACCCCTGGTCAAGCGCTTGGAGGAAGCATCATTCTTGACACGCCGGCGTGATCCCCAGGACGAACGCAATCTTGTCGTCGAGCTGACAGCTGCAGGGCGGCAGTTGCAGGAGAAGGCAGAGCAGGCCAGCAGCCAGTTCGTGAACGCTTGCAGCTTGAGCCAGTCAGAGGGCGGAGACTTGCGCGAAAGGCTGGCAGTGCTGACAAGAACCCTTCGCGCAGAAGACTCCAAGCGGTAGCGGCTGCTCGGGCCGACCGAGCAAAGCCTCGGTCGCAAGACCGTGACGCTGTTCGCTCAATCCTCAACTTGCGAGGCCCAGAATGAAGAGGCGAACTGCAGCAAACTCTTGCCCCGATGGTCCTGCTCCCCAGCGCTCCCGATTCAACCGACAAAGCTGCCGTTGGCGTTCAGGAGCGTCTGGCGCACGAAGCTGCTGGCGCGGCCCTTGTCTGCGGACTCGAAGCGCCAGCCATCGAGATCGATCGCGCGCCGCCGCTGGAACTCGGCTAGCACCCGTGCCCGCGTGGGGTTCTGCCCCGCGCCCGCCAGCACCGCGGCCGCATAGCGGCCCGCCAGGTAGCCTGCCAGGCTCACTGGCGTCGGTGCCTCGTCGAACAGGCGCTGCAACGCATCGCGATACGCGCGCACCACCGGCACCTTGCTGGAATTCGGATCGGGAACGACCTGCGTGAAGATGATGGGCACCGACTTGCCGGGATTCAACTGGAGGAAGGTGTTGGTGTCCACATCCGACAGACATATCACGTAGCGCTGCATGGCGCGTTGGGCGAGGCCGCGGGTGAACAAGGCCAGATCGATGGCGCCGCCCATGAACAACAGAAAGATCGGGGTGTCGGGCGGAAGCTTCGACGCGAAGATCGCAAGGTCCTGGCCGGCTGGGACGGTCAATGCGCGCGTCCTGACCTGCAGACGAGCGGTGATCGCATTGGTGCCCGTCTGCAAGGCCGCGGCGTGTCTGGGACTCGAATAGATCACGCCGAGGTCGGATATGCCCATCGAGGCCAAGTTCTTCAGCACGTAGCGGATCTGATCTTCGCGCGAGGCGAAAAGACCGAACAGGCGCGGGTCGCCATCGAACTGCGAATCGGCGAGCCACGGTGCCACGTGCGCGATGTCCAGCTTGGCCTGCGCTGCCTCT
The DNA here is from genome assembly GCF_964253985.1 of Variovorax sp. LjRoot290. Taxonomy (NCBI): domain Bacteria; kingdom Pseudomonadati; phylum Pseudomonadota; class Betaproteobacteria; order Burkholderiales; family Comamonadaceae; genus Variovorax; species Variovorax sp. LjRoot290. The sequence continues at coordinate 1,177,133 of NZ_CAXURW020000002.1, forward strand.
CCAAGGCTCGCGAGCGCCAAGCCTTCGCCGACGGTGCCGAGCAGGGCGAGCTGGGCAGGGTCATCTTTCAGCGCCTGAATTGCCTTGCGAACAGCACTGGGCGTGCCGTCGGTCTCGACGGTCGAGAGCTGCAACGCCAGGCCGCTCGTCTTCTTCAGATCGGCGAAGGCCAGCCGGATGCCGGCCGCGTAGTCGCGCGAGATCTCCTGTTGGTCGGGCGACACATCCAACAACTGCGTGAGCCGCAACGCTGCACCCTCGGATGCGCGCGGTTGCGCGAGGGACGTCGTGGCCGGTGAGGCCAGCAGTGCAAGGCTCGCCGCGCCGGCAGCGGCGAGCACGACTTGGCGCCGTCGAGCGGAATGGAAAGGGTTCATGGCGGGGCATTCTAGAAGTCCGATTTGTCATCCTGACCTGTGCGCGCCATGCCCGCGAGCAGTGCGTCACGTTCTGCGGTCGTTCTTTGACGCGGGAGCTATGGCGCGGGCGCGCGGCGCGCGCTCGAGATCGCCGCAGCCGGCCAGCACAGCCTGCTAAGCGTCACACGCATGTCAACGGCTTGACACGACACATGGCCAGCATCGCGCGCATTCCATTACTCGACCGAGGAATGACATGCGTTCGATCCCATCCGTCGTGCGGCACGCCCTCACGCCGCTCACCGCGTCCTTGCTGCTGACCGCCGGTGCCGCTCATGCGCAGATGCTGATCGGCTGGGCCCAGATGCCGGCCGCCACCTTCGCCGACGGCCCGACGTCCGGGCAGTTCACCGCGCCCAACACCTACGGCACGAACGTGCCGCCGTACGTCGGCAAGCAGCCCGTTCAGGGCTTTTCGGGCGTGCTCGACGGGCCGCGCAAGGACGTGTTCCAGTTCCTGGTCGACAACGGCTTCGGCTCGCAGGCGAGCTCGGCCGACGCGCTGCTGCGCAGTTATGCGCTGCACATCCTCTGGCGCACGCCCAAGGGCGGCCGCGGCACGATCGAGCCGGCCGACCTGGACAGCGGCAAGGCCCGCCCATGGTTCGACGCGCGCACGCGACTGCAGTTGAACGATGCGCACCGCAAGCTGACGGTCCCGATCCAGGCCGACTACGCGAACTACTACAACAATCCGGCCAACGCGCCGGTCGACCGCGGCATCCGTGCCGGCCGCCTGCTCACCGGCGCCGACTTCGACGTCGAGTCGTTCCGCCGCGACCGCCAGGGCAACTACTGGTTCGGCGACGAGTTCGGCCCGTACCTGATCAAGACCGACGCGAACGGCACCGTGCTGCGCAGCGAGATCCCGCTGCCGGGCGTCTACGCGCCGCAGCACAAGGACGTGATCGCAGGCAAGGTGACGGCAAACCTGCCGAGCTCGGGCGGCTTCGAAGGCATGGCGATCAACAAGAGCGAGACCAAGCTCTACACGCTGCTCGAAGGCCTGGTGGCTGGCGACCCCGCAAAGACGCGCCGCATCAACGAATTCGATCTCGCGAAAGAACACTACACCGGTCGCAGCTACGTCTATCCGCTCGATCTGAACGGCACCAACATCGGCGACATGGTCGCGGTCGATGATCGCCGCTTCATCGTGCTCGAGCGCAACGGCAGCACGGCCACCTCGCCGAATCCGGCCCCATTCAAGAAGGTGTTCCTGATCGACCTGCAGGGCGTGCCTGAAGGCGGCACGGTGCGCAAGACCGAGCTCGTCGACCTGATGAACCTCGCCGATCCGTTCGACCTGAACGCCGACGGCCAGAGGATCTTCACGTTCCCGTACACGACGATCGAGGACGTGCTGGTGCTTGGCCCCCGCACGCTACTTGTCGTCAATGACAACAACTTCCCGTATGGCGGCGGACGCGAGCTGGCGTCCGACAACACCGAGTTCCTGAAGATCCGTCTGCCGTTCTCGCTGACGAACGACGACGATGATCACGATCACCACGGCCAAAACGATCATGATCAGGGCCACGGCCGCGATCGCGACCATCGCGGAGGAAGCTACGACTGGGACGACGACTGAGCACAACCGCGCGGCGCGCCGTCAGTGCGTCGCGACTACGAGGCTTCGCCGAAGAAGCCATTTGCGAAGTAGGCCGCGAAGACGTCGTCTCCGGTCGTGGCGCATGCCGCTCCCGCTACGGATGAAGCCAATGAAGACGAAGGCCGCAGGACAACCGCAGCGCAACGGCGCCGGTCGGCGCTTGAGCCCTTGTGGGCTAAGCGGTCTAAGTGCACGAGACTTGAGTAGCGGTTTGGCGGACGTTGGACGGGCGCACCGCTAGGGATCGCCAAGGATGAGATCACATGAATGAACCCGTGAAGACTCAGCCAAGAATGGCCAGGATGCGCTCGCACGACCAATACGCCGCCATGGTGCCGATGGCGTAAAGGGTGGCCACCCGTGCGTGTTGGATGACGGGCATCTGCCGCACGGCACGGTACGCCAGCCATGCTACCGCGACGGTCATCAACTGGCCGAGCTCAACACCGACATTGAAGGTGAGCAGAGCTATCCACAGGTAGTTCTCGGGCAGCCCGATTTCCTTCAGGGCGCCGGCAAACCCGAGCCCATGGACCAGGCCGAAGAGGAAGGCCACGAGGGCGGGCCACTGCCGTGCCAGCGTGAAGCGCTGGCGAAGCGCCTCGCCGGCTACCAGCATGATCGAGAGCGCGATCGTGGCTTCCACCGGAGGCGGCCGCAGTGTCAGCAGGCCAAGCGCGCTGCTCGCCAACGTCAGGCTGTGCGCGGCCGTGAACGCCGTGATAGTGAGGATCAGGCGCCGGTTGAATCCGACCAGGAACAGCAGGCCGATCACGAACATCAGGTGATCCCAGCCCGTCAGGATGTGCTCGATGCCGAGTACTGTATAGGCCGATGCGATCTCTCCGACGCCACGCCTGTCGTCAGCGGAGCCGTAGAGGTGGACTGTCGGCTGGCCCGCGGTCAGCGTGTAGACGCGCGATTGGCCGTCGAGCCACAAGATCCTGACCATGGCTGCCGAGTAGCGCCTTCCGACGCCTTCGACGGACAGCGCCCCCGTCATTCCGGCGTTCCCACAGCTCACCGTATTCGCATCTCCGCGGCATCCGTCGGGCCACACCGGCGCGAGATCCTGGCCGGCCGGAAGATTGCCGCTCGCAGTCCATTGCCAGAGGAACTCGCCGCGCGAAAGCTCGCGGACTTCCATCTCGGCCATGCTCATCTCGTGGGCGCCGGCGCAGGCAGCCAGCAACACCAGTGCCGTCGAAAGCAGTTTTCTCAGCAGGCCCCTCACTTGGTGTCGCCTTCGATCTTGACCGCGTATTTCTTGCCCATTGCGCGGACCGCGGCTGTTCGCTGATCCGCCAGGGTGGCATCGGTCCAGTCCTGCAACACCACGCCTCGCAGGGCTTCGAAATCGGCAGCCTTCGGCGGCGTGATGGAATCCAGCCGGATCGCCCGCAGGCCATCGCGGGTGGGCAGCGCTCGCCATGCGCCAGGCGGCGCCTGTTCGAGCGCCTTGGCGAAATCGGCCCCGTAGCTCTGGACCAGGTTGTCGCGCGGCCGGCCCTTGAACACCCGCAGCCCTGCCTTGGCATCGCCGGGCGTTCCGTTGTTCAAGGCCTCGGCGAAGGCACGTACCGCCGGCTCCGAGGCGTCTGCGGAAACCACCGCTTCCTGGAAGTCGAAGCGCTGGGGCTCGTCATACCTGCTGCGCTTGGACTCGAACCAACGCCGCAACAGTTCGTCGTCGAACGGCGGCAGCTTGACGCTGGCGTCGACCATGCTCAACGCCTTGAAGATCACCCGCTCCCGGATGGCCGTGTCGCCCTGATCGACCTGCAATGCAAGCCCTTCGCGGTAGAGCACCTCGTTGTCGATCCAGCGCTCGCGCAGGACCTTCAGTTCGTCCGCATCGGGCTCGCGCCCGCGCGACGCAGCAAACAGCTTCCTGGCTTCCGCATCGATTTCGGCGCCCACGACGATGGTGCGCGGGTCGTGCTTGCGGCTCACGATGAAATGATCGACGCCGAACAGCAGGCAGCCCAGCAGAGCAAAGTGCAGCAGGGGTTCGCGCAGCCACCGTTGCAGGAAAGGCTCGCCTTCAGGCACCGTGGGTTGAGCATCGGGACGGAGCAAAGGAGTGGACATTCTTCGATTGAACTTCGAGACGAGGTGGCGGACGCTTCGTCCACCTCCATGAAAACAGGCGCCGGCAGAACCGCCGGCGCCTGGACCTGCCGTGAATCGCAGGAGCCTTACCGGACTCCGGCGACCATCGTCGAACCCTTGACCTCGATGTAGATCGGGTTGCTGTAGAACCAGAGATCAGACCAGGCGGCGACGTCGTAGCTCACATACTTCTGCCCATTTCTCACCCCCAGGTGGGCTGGGCAATCCGTGTGGTTGCAGGGGATCGCTAGGTTGGCCAGGCCGCTCGCGTTCGTCGCGAGATCGGCCAGCGGATTGCCGTTGGCATCGGTTTCGTTCGGCACGCTGGGCGGCAGGTTGGTGCCGCGCAGACGGATGTACTGCGAGGCGTTGACCGGCGCGGGCAGACGGAAGCTCATCCTCCGGTACTCGCCGCCCACGACTTTCCAGCTCGTGTCGTTGAAGGTCTTGATGACCGAAGCGGTCGTGTTCTTGGCGGCCGCCGGAACGTTCGCCATGCTGGGATTGACCAGCCAGTCGCGCGGCCACTCGCCCGCGTAGCTGGTCGGATCATTCGGGTTCTTGTAGCCCGTGACCATGCCGCGGATGACATCGATGTGATCCAGCACCGGCTGGTTCAGCGGCTGCTTCAGGCCAACCTGCGCCAGCGACGGATTCGGAAACGAATACGGCGAGTAGTTGAAGCCAGAGGGGTCGCGCACCACGATGGACACGATGATTTCCGCACCGGGGCGCACCACCAGCTTTTCGCCCATCGTGGCGCATTCCTCGTGATCGACGTCGGTGTTCTTCAAGGCAGCAGCGAGTGCGATCGCCTCCACCACCCCATTGCCCACGGCATCGAGAGCAGGCGTGGACTTGCCGCGCGGGTAGGACGCGCATGCGACGAATGCGAGCCGATCGATCAACTGGCCGCTGGCGGTGAAGCTGTTGCCGCTGCGAAGGCCGTTCACGATGGACTGGGGCGTCAGGTCAACCTTGCCGCCGCGGCCCTTGTCCTTGCCGTCGTCGCGGACCATCACGAAGTCGCGCTGGTACTCGCCGGGGAAGAAGTCCTGGGTGGACTTGCGATCGTCAGGTCCGAAGATGCCGCGGTTGTGCCAATCGGAGCTGGCAAAGAACCAGAAATTGCGCCCCTCGCCCAGCAGCGCGTCCCACACGCCACCGACCTGTGCGCCGTAGACGCCCGTGCCGCCGTAGGTCGTTCCGCCCACGGAGTCGACCAGCACGCCGCCGATGTTGTTGCGTTTCGGCGAATATTCGCCGCGGTCGGAGGAGGCGCCATGGCCGGGCTGGGTTTCGAATCCGAACGCGGTCTTAGGCGCCGCGTTGTTGAAGTTGCGCAGGTGCTCGATGTTGTAGCCGTTGTTGCCGTTCGGATTGAAGGGGCCGGCCCGCTCCAGGTGGGCGGGGACGTAGTAGCTGCCCAGCGGATGGTTCTCGGCCATCCACTTGACGGCCTCGACCGTCTTCATGTGGCCCCGGACTCCGGTGCCAGCGCCGGTGGCAGGAATGAGCTTCTGCGCCGTCGCGTTCCAGCTCGGGTCCGCGGCGTTCAAGCTGCCGGTGACCGAGCAGTTCCAGTTGTTGCCGGTGGCGTTGCCGACGGCAAGATTGCCCCGGCTGGTGTCGGTGTCGTTGCGGTCGAAGCAGTACTCCCATTGGGCCATGGCGGTGGCATTGCCCAGCGGCGTGTACCCTGGCGTTGTGGGCAGTTTCGTGCCCTTCGCCGACGCCGGCATCTGGCCCGTGATGACGGAAGTGGAGGAATGCTCATGGCCGGCCACCACCGACTCGACGCCGATGAAAAGCGGCAGCTCCTTGAGGCGCGCCAGGTACTCCAGCAACGGGTACTGATACTCCTGGATCGACTGCCAGCGCCACATGTTGCCATTGCCGCCGACGCCGCCGTTCAGGCCCTTGAGGTTCGCGGCACCGATGGTGTTGGTCCATGTGGTGGTCGGCGGCACGCCCGTGTAGGGATAGGCGGGCGTGCCGAGACTCTCGTCCTCGGCCAAGGTGCAGTTGCGGTTGCCGCTGCCGCCGTGGCCCGCCTGCACGAACCAGTCGAGTCCCCAAGGCGTGTCGACGGTGTCCGTGGACTTCTTGACCAGCTTCTGCATCGAGATCGCACCGTCCGAGCAGGTGGTGTGGTTGTGGAAGTCGCCCGTGACGTAGGTGCCGGACTTCTTGTCGCGCGCCGTGGCAATGCTGGGTGCGGCGATCAGCGCGGTGGCGCCGATCGCCGCCACGGCAGCGATGGCGATCTGATTTTTTGTGATTCCGATTCTCATCGAGGTGCTCCAGGTGGGGGGTTGTGTGAGGCCGTTCTGCGGAGTGACGTATTGCGCAGATCAGCGGAACTTCGTGTACTCGACGGTGAGTTGAGTCGGAATAGGTCCGGTCTTCTCGAATAAGAGCGTCATCGGATACTGCCGTCCGACCTCGAGGGGGAGCTTGAGGCCGGTCAGGCGCAGATGCACGCCGGCTTCGCTCAGCTCGGGTGTCTGACCTTCCTGGATGAGAAAGTCGACGGCCTGTCCTTCACCCTTTCCGCCCAGTTCGGCGCCTTCGGCCAATTCCGTCGTCGCACCGATGAGCCGATCGCTTTGAACGACGTCCTTGAACCCCATGCAGACAACGGCCGAATTCGCGCCATGCGCCGAGGCCCGGGTCCAGGGGTGGATGATCGTGAGGTTGTCGCTATAGAACTCGCAAGCGTGCGCCGATGGAAGGAGCAGCGAGCCGATCAGTGCGAAGCCGGCGTTGAGGACACCGCGGCGGTGAATGATGTGACCCATGGGTTCGGACTCCTACTGCAGCTCGGCGTCGACTCGGGGCTTGGCCGGAACGTTGAAGATGACCCGAACCCTAGGGAGCCACCATGACATCCTCACGACAGCGACGCGGGGCAAGGACCCGGGAAAGGCAGGCCGCGTCACGGTGTCTTGGCGCGAAGCTCGGCCGATGCCTGCGCTGCCTCCGGCCGGGCCGGTTGTACCTGCTGAAGCTCGGTGAGGAGCGAAAGAGCCCCCGCAGAGTCGGTGCGTGCCAATGCGACGGCCATGTGCAGCAACGGGTCGTATGCCGGGCGGAAATCGGGACTCGTGCGCAACGCTGCCAGCAGAGGCTCGCGCACCTGCGACAACATGCGCCGAACATCGTTGGAGGGCCGCACTCCCCGTCCCGCTTCGAGAAATCGGTCCCGCGCCACCCAGTACGCGGCCAGGCGTTGCGACCAGGCGGCATCCGAGCCGCCGCTCACCAGGTCATGTGGCTCGAGCGCCAGCTCGTGCAGCAGGGCGAAGAGCCTGTCCTGCGGCAACGAATCCGGCGCGTAGGTGATGCGAGGGGCCCGATAGCTGACGATGGGGCGGTCGTCGGTGTTGGCCGGCGCGTTTCCTGCGAAGCGGGTCAAGGCTGAAGGACCGGCCACGAATCCGCCCAAGAGACCGAACTCGTCCGCGATGCCGAAGTCGGCCAGGCGCTGCGGCAGCCTTGTAGTGGCGAGGCGTTCCGTCAGCTGTGCGCGATCGAAACCTTCCCCGTCCCCACCGGCGATGAGTCCGAGCACAGGTGTCTCGAGGCTGTTGGTGGCGAGCGTCGCCCATCCATGCGGATTCACCGCAAGGAAGGCCTGCACAATGCTGCGCAGGGAATCGAGGTCGAGCTGATGCAGCGGGAGCCATTGGCAGAACACGCCGTGCGCCGTGAGGAGCTTGCGCACCGCCCCAAAATGCTCGACCGTGTACAGGGACCCGGTGCCGCTGCGCGCCGGATGGTAGTTGTCGGCAACGATCACGTCGTAGCGCTCCGGGGCGGTTCTCGCGAAACGACGTGCATCGGCTGCCATCACCCGAAGACGATCTTCGGGCGAACCGCTTTCGAGAGAGCCGGTGAAGTGCGCGGAGGCGGCAATGACTTCCGGCAGCAGTTCCACCGCGTCGACCTGCAGCGTCGGATCCCTCGCCGCGGCGGTCGCCGTCACGCCCGTGCCCAAGCCGAGGAACAAGGCGCGCTTGGGCGCCGGATGCAGGAGCAGCGGGAGCAGTGCCTGCCGTGCATCGGCGTGCAAGGTCGCACTGCTTCCTTCCTGCTGACGATTGTTGATCCGCAGTCGGGCGACGCCGGCTGCGTCTTCCACAACGCTGACCGCCGCGGCGACGCCCTCGCGGTAGGTGATGACGCGGCCACCTTCGGGCAGGTCGATGAAGGCCAGCGCCGGCGCGAACGCAGCGACAGCGAGCGCTGCCCCAGCGGGTACCCAGAAGGCGAGCGTCGGCAACATCCGTGGCAAGGCCAGCGCCAGGTAGGCCGCGGCGACCAGCAAGAGTGCGACCTTCGGCCCCAGCGCCGGCACGAGCACCACGCCGAACAGCAGGGGTGCGGCTGCAGCGCCCAGGGTATTGAAGCCCAAGGCACGGCCAAAGCTGTGATGACCGGATTGCGCCTCGATGCAGAGATGGCTGAACAGTGCTCCCATCACGATCGTGGGCGGCAGGAATGCGATGAGCGCCAATGCGGCCTCGGCCGAGAGCGCGGAAGCCATGCCTGCGCCAAGCCCCGCGGTCACGAGATTCCTGACGTCCTCGGCCGCCCACAGCGTTCCGGTGCCGAGCAGGCAAGCCGCTGCTTGCAGGCACAGCAGGCGGGCGCGAATCGCTGGACTGCCGGCTTCCGCGAAACGGCGCTGATAGGCAGCGGCACCCAGCGCCGTGCCCACCAGGTACACCGCCAGCAGCATCGCGAAGGTATAGACAGTGTCCTCGGCCACTTGGCTGAGCACACGGACGACAAGCACCTCATAGCCGATTCCCAGCAAGCCCGTGATCGAGAGCAGCACCAGGGCGCGGTGCTCCCGCCGGCGGACGGAAGACTCTGACGTGGCGGCGACGGCAACGATCTCGTTCGACCAGAGGCCGAGTGCCGCAGCGGCACAGAGCACATTCAGCATCGCACACACGCCGGCGGTGCGCGCGAGGCCAAAATCCGGCACGAGCCAGAAGGCGGCGACGAGCACGCCGAGCACCGCGCCAAGGGTGTTGCATGCGTAGAGCCCGGCGATGCGGTCTCCCGTGCGGCCGAGCTGCGCCATCACGCGCTCCATGGCCGGCAGCGTCGCGCCCATCGCGGCGGTTGCGGGCAGCAGCACGAGGAAGGTCCCGAAGAACGCCACCGCCCACTCCCATGAGGGCGCCGGTTGAGCGCCAGTGAGGTCGAGCAGCGCATGGCTGACCGGGGCCAGCAGGAGCGCCAGCAAGACGCTCCAAACTGCCATCGTTGCTTCGCACGCCGCATACCAGCGCCCGGGACGGCTGCTGCGATGGATCCGGGGACCGAAGACCAGCGCGCCCACGGCCAGGCCACCGAAGAAGGCAGCGATGACGGCCAGGATGGCGGCCGACTCGTGGCCCAGCCACAACGCGCATTGCTGCGTCCAGACGATTTGATAGCCGAGCCCGGCGAAGCCGGACGCCACCATCAGGCCGTAAGCGGCCCGACGGCGGGTGCCATGTGAATGGACGCGATGCTGGCTGAGCGGGACGGCAGACAAGCGGCCAGCCTACCCTTGCAGTTTGTCAGTTCAACGACAGCAGATGCTCAGCCACCGAAGGTGATCTTGTAGCCCCAGGAATCCAGCCGGGCGGGAATTGCATTGAACGACATCGTGATGCGCTGCTCGCCGGGATTGGGCGGCACCGCGTGCATGAGGTAGCTGGGAAACAGCACGAGGTCGCCGGGCTGTGGCGCCGGGCTGACCCACTTGTCCGCGCTGTACGGTCCGGGCGTCGTCCGGTTGTGATCGTTCCTGAAGGCGAAGTCCGAACCGCCGGGTGATTTCATGAAGACGGTCTGTGCGTCCGGATGGGTCGCGGTCAGATACACCACGCCGGAGACAAAGCTGTTCGCATGGTTGTGCATGGCCTGGCGGCCACCGGTGTTCAGCACGTTCACCCACATCTCCTTGACCGACCACCCGATCCGCTCTCCGAACAGGAGCGCACCGAAATCGACAAGCTTGGGCATGATCAGGTTCGCGCACTCGACCAGCAGCGGGCTGTCTCCGGGCTGGAGCATCTCGGTATGCGACAGGTTGGCCGAGGAGTTGTTGGAGCGCACGGCCGCTGCGGCGAAGTGCCGGACCAGGCCGTTCACCAGGTCGGGGCCGAGTGCCGCCGGCACACGCATGAACGGGGTGGGAAAGAGCCCAATGATTTCATCCATGCCATGAATTCTCGCTGCCGCATTTGACATTGCGATGCCCGGTTCATCGGTCTGTCACAGGGACAGCACACCATGCGATGTGCACTTACCCGCCCCTCCATGCACTTCATCCTTCAAAAAATTCTCGCAGGCGCGGTCTTGCTCGCGCTCGCTGCGATTCCCGCCGCTCATGCGGAGGTCGATTTCAACACGCTCGAGATTCCGAGGGAGATCGCATCCGCTCTGCCGGACGAAGGATCGTCCTCGATCCGGCAGGGCGTGAGCACCGTCGAGGCCGGGCGCGACAGCAGTCTCGGTGGGGCGATTTTCAACCCCTTCACGCAACCGGCAGCGCTGCCTCCCCCTGGGCCCGTTGCCGCTGCGCGTCCTCCGGCTACGCCCGAGCCCGGCTCGACGGTGACCTTGACGCTGATCGTGAGCGCTGCCGGCGCAGCGCTGGTGGGCTTGCTACTGCGTCGCCTTTAGGCGCCGAGTCGCCGAAGCTCATGAGCGCTCATCCGTACCACCTGCGCACGCCTTAGGTCGACGCGGCCGACCACATGACTGGTCGTCCACACTCCGCATGTCTCTAACGCAGCGGAAGCAGCCTTTCGTAGCGCGACGGCCTACGACTCAGATGGGCCAAAAGCGAAAGCTGCTCCTCTTGCCTGCCTAGGCGCGCGGAACACACTGCGAGCCCGACGCAATCAGTTCGCCATCGCACTCGCAGCCCTTCGCGGACTTGGGCGTCTTGCCATCAACGAGAGCGCCTCTCGAGTTCGGTGGACAGATCAGTTGCTGCCGAACGCTGTTCTGGAACATGTCGAATCCGCCACGGCCGTCGGCATGTTGCCCCACGCAGTGGACATTTCCGTATTCATCGGGGGGCTCAGACTGCTTGTATATCTCCGGCGGATCGAGGTCCTTCAGGAGTTGGAGGCATGCCGTGCGATGGTCGGGGTACTCCTTCCTCTTGTAGAGGATCCCGAATCTGCCATCGACGAGCTGTGTCGCCTGGACAACGTGGCGAGCCGTCGCCGAAACTGCGCCGCGGCCTTCTCTTTGATACACGAGACGAAGCTCGCTGCCTGCAAGATCCCCCACCACGATCTCACGCACTCGATCCCCGCTGTCGAACGAGAGCCTGAGCGACTTGCCGCTGCGCTTGCCTTCGAGGATCGGGAAGATTCTGGGCCGCATTTCCTCGTTCCCGCTGAACTGAACAAAGCCCACAAGTTGGTCGGCCGTCGGCTCCTGGAGGTGCAGCCGCATGAACTCTTGGCCGAAGGACGGGTAGAAGGCTGCCGCGTGCGACTTCCACTCGCCGGCGACGCTCTTGCTGGTGAGAGAAGAAAGCGCGTCGGTCAGCTTCCGGGTCGAATCTGTGAGGCTCGCGAGGGCGCCAATGCCGAGGCAGGCAATGATGACAACTGCGGCCACCCTGTTGTTCTTGATTCGATCAAGCAGCCGATCAACTAACGTGCGGCCATCTGATGGCTTAGGGGTCCGAACCTTTGGCATGGCAAAGTCCTCCGAGCTGGCGGGCGGCAGCTTCCGTTTGGTCGTGGCGAGCACCCGAAGGGTGATTTGTATCTCGGGCATCAGCCGCAGGCAATCGGCTCGATAAGTACATAAGAGCGCCAAGCTGCCTTGTGTTCATGTACCCGTCCTCCTTGAGGATCGCTTGCTAGATCCAAACCTTGCCGCCTGCACGAACGCGAAGGTAAGCCCTGACGAGGGACTAACCCGACTCAGACTGATATCGTGCCAGCACGGCCTGGTCGTACATCTCATCGAGTCCGTCGACATCGAGCGACGTCGATTCCCCCGTCGTTTCCAATACGCGCTCTGACACTTGAGGCGCGGCGAGTTCCCCGGCGAGGATACGGAAGTGCAGCCGTAGCTTTCCAGGGCAAGATGGCAAGGGTGTCGGACGACCGACCCTCTTCGCCAGGTAGCAGAGAGCCGAATCGAACATGACAGATTGGGTGGACGCCGCCTTCGTCGACAACAAGGCGGGCCTCCCACCGGTCGAGCATTTCAGGCAAGCTACGCAGGCCCGCCATGGAACTCCATTGGCTGCTCGGCTCGTCCGGCAAATCCGCGCCAGCCAGCATCTGGAAAGACTGTCCGTCAAGCGGCTCCACCGAAACCTCCAACTTGGCGTTCGACAACGACGTCTCTGAGCGGTTCTTCAGTACGAGCTTCATTTCGATGAGAGCCGCGTTCACGCGAGCGTATTCCGCATACTCCCGCCAGAAGTCCCTGTTGTCGTGCCACATGTGAGCGCGAACCGAAATCTCAAACGGACCCAACCTCTCGGGTGGACTTTCGAAGTCGGGCAGCTTCTCAGGGAAGTTCAAGTACTTCAGCGCGACGGTTTCAGGCAGAACCTCGTTGTCCGGCGTAAGCACGGAAAGGGCCAACAGCACCTGCCCACGTCCGGAATCAGCCAAGGCCATGGCTGCAACTTCCGTGGGCTCGGCCTCCTCCGTGCTGCTCCCGCGGCGCACGTACGCAACGTTGCTCTTCAACTTGCCGTAGGGATTCGCAATGAAGAAGGGACGCTTTTGCTTGGGAAGCGTGATGACTCCGACGGTCTTGCCTTCGTACAGGTGCTCCTCGTAGCGGAACGTCAACTTCGGCTTCACTTTGCTGTTGACGAACTGTTGCAGCCTGGAGTCGATGCTCTCTGAGATGCCCACTACTTCTGCCAGGTGGGGTCGGTTGTCCTTGAGTCCGAGCAAGATGTAGCCTGTCCCCTCACGCCACGCGTTTGCCATGGCCAGGATGGCCTTCAGCATCTCCGACTTCTCAAAATCGTTCCCGCCCGCGAAGCGGTACTGCTCACCCTTGAAGTCTAGGTCGGTGCCCTCGCTTCTGTAGCGGAGCGCGTCCAGCAGTTCGTTGTTCACCATTTCAGCCTCCTGGACACGGCTCGTACGGGTTCCGGTTAGAGCACTTGGTGCCCCACGATGAAGAATACTGGACGGCCGTGACGAACGTCCAGTTCTGGCCGGAAGCGAGAGTACGAAACCGTGCCAGAAAGCCGACTTCCGCCGGGACCCCGAGGGCGCGGCATCCAGCTTCATCCGAAGACTCGTCCTCATCGCCGTGAACTTCGTGCGCGATCTCGCCGAGCGCATAGATCGCAGCGATGTGGCCCGGACTTGAGCAAACGGTTCTTCCCGCCAACAGCTTCATTGTCGCGACCAAGCCGCTCAGCGGCGTTGCCGCTTCTTCCATCCTGCCAGGCGGTGAAACGTGAGCGTCAAAGACATTCACGAAATGCGCACAGCGATCGCGAGCCTGAGCCTGCAGCCCCTTTCCATCACATACATGGTGGGCTCTGCCGATCACCGCTCGCTGTCGCGTGAGCTGCTGATCACCAACTTCTAGCCATTAACAGCGGCGGTGCGCTACCGGCCTGCCGGGTGCCGTGTTGGCTCGAGGTTAAAAACTCCCGACTACCGGACTAGGCCGACGCCCCTGCTGGAGCTTGTCAGCAGTGTCTTCGATCTCACGGATCGTAGAGGCGACATGCTCGCTAACGACAGCCAGGAACATTGGCATCGCTTGCAACGCCGCAATTCGCAAACCCCGTGAAGCTTTGAGGAGTGGAGCCGGGGCCCCGGCGGCGTACTGATTCTGAAGAGGACAGCTCATGTCGCCTTCATAGAACCCGTCGACTAGGCGCATTGCCTTCACAGCAAGGCACCACCTGCCTTCGACGCGAGCAAGCCCGAGCACTTGAACTACACGGGAACTGGTTTCGTGCGGTCCGAGCTTTCCTTCAGAGTCGGCACTTTCCACGGGCTCTGAATGCCAGACCTCTAAGCCAATGTTCAGCGCGGTTAGGCGTTTCTGTGGTGTTCTCGAGGGTGCTCGTGCATCGCGCCCCAGCAGCTCGTTCACGTCAGCGCAATCCCGGACCGCGCTCCGGTATCCGCTTCTTGATCTTCGAGATCGTGTGGGCCTCCACCTGGCGAGCCCACGGTCCATCGATGGTCCGCAGATTCCGTCCCACGAGATGCCCCAGGCCAAGCTCGTCGGCAAGCTGCGAAATAGCCGTCTCGACATCGAGCGACAGGTTGGTGACAAGCACGTCGTCACCGTGGAATACGAGGCTGTTCGACCAGAGAAAGCCGACCGGTGCACCGTTGCGATCGATTCCTCCGAAGTCCCCCAGCTTGGCAACGACGCGGCCCTGCGTGGGCTCGAGCACGAGGATCTCGTTCGACTGGTTGCACGCGATCCAGAGGTTGTCGTGCTCGTCGATGAGCAGACCGTCGGGCCCGCCGCCGATCCGGTTGACGAACACTTCAGGCGTGCCGGGCTCGAGCGTCGAGCCGTTCACCGGTATCTTGACAATGGTGTCGTTCGCCGTATTGGCGACGAACAAGGCCGTCTTCTTGTTGTTGAACGCCAGACCGTTCGCGCCGATGGTCGGCGGAATCCTCGTCGGCTTGAGCAGTGCGCTGCTGACCCATGCCGACGCTTCGCCACCGTCGGGTCCGACTTTCCAGATGATGCCCTGATGGGCGTCGGTCACGTACACGTTGCCGGCGCCGTCGAAGGTCATCCCGTCGAGGCCGGGCTGCTTGCCCGTGACCGTCATGAACACGGATGAGGCACCCGACATGTGATCGACGCTCAGGACCTTCCCGGCCCCGTAATCGACCACGAGCAACTTGCCCGTCTGTGGATGGAAGGCGACGTCGAGCAACAACCTGCCCGAGCCCTTGATGCCGACACTGCGCAGATGCTTGCCCTGCGGGTCGAACACAAGGAGCGTTCCCTCGCTCGTCCTGGGCTTGTTCGCCGCCACCGTGACGACATAGACGTTGCCCTCGCGGTCGGTGGTGATCCCCTCCGGGTGCGCCTCCCCCTGGGGCAGCGTGGCGAATGTCTCGACCTTGCCACGCTCCCACGCATTGGCGGCGAGCGGTGTCGCGAGCAACACCAGCCATATCAGCATCGGCAAGACCAGCAGTGCCTTGGCTTTGTTCATTCTCATGTCTCCTAAGTTGATGGATCGTCCCGATGGATCCGGTGGGTGATGTCCGCCGCTCAATACGACTTCGGCAGTCCGAGCGCCTGCTCGGCCACGTAGCAAAGCGCGAGCTCCTGCGTCACCGGAGCGAGCAGGGAGAGCACGCTTTCGCGCAGCCCGCGCTCGACGTGATACTCCTTCGCGAAGCCGAACCCACCGTGCGTGCGGACAGCTCGCAACGCCGTCTCATAGCCGGCCTCCGCGGCGAGATACTTGGCCGCAGTGGCCTCGACCCCGCACGGCTTGCCGGCGTCGTAGAGCGCAGCGGCCTTCCACATCAGCAGCTCGGCGGATTGCAGCCGCATCCAGCATTCCGCGAGCGGATGCTGAATCGCCTGGTTCTTGCCGATCGCCCGGCCGAAGACGACGCGTTCCTTTGCATAGGCCGTGGCCCGCTCGAGCGCCGTTTCGCCCGCGCCGAGCGCTGATGCCGCCACGAGGATCCGCTCGGGGTTCAGCCCGTGGAGCAAGTACTTGAAGCCCTTGCCTTCCTCGCCGATGCGATCCTCGGCGGGAATCTCCAGCCCGTCGATGAACAGTTCGTTCGAGTCCACGGCCTTGCGCGCCATCTTCTCGATTTCGCAGACGCGCACGTGCGAGCGATCGAGGTCCGTGTAGAACAGCGTCACGCCGTCCATCGGGCGTGCGCAGTCCTCGATGGGCGTGGTGCGCGCCACGAGCAGGATCTTGTTGGCGTGCTGCGCGGTCGAGGTCCAGACCTTCTGGCCGTTGACGATGTAGCGGTCGCCGTCGCGGCGGGCGAAGGTCTGCACGCGCGTGGTGTCGGATCCGACATTGGGCTCGGTCACGCCGAAGCAGGCGCGATCGGTTCCGTCGATCAGCGGCGGCAGCATGCGCCGCTTCTGCTCATCGGTGCCGAACACGACCACCGGCTGTGGGCCGAACAGGTTCAGGTGCACCGACGACACGGCTGCCGAGCCGAGCGTACCGATGGTGCGCATCACCATCGCGGCCGCCGAGATTCCGAGTCCGGCGCCGCCGTGTTCGCGGGGCATCGTCACGCCGAACCAGCCGCCGCGGGCGATGGCCTCGCAGAACTCGTTCGGCCAGCGCCCGTCGCGGTCGCGGTCGAGCCAGTAGCCGGGGCCGAATCCGGCGCAGAGGTCCTCGACGGCGTCGCGGATCGCGAGCTGGTCTCCGGAAAAGTCGAAGTTCATGCCGGGAGTTGCTGCAGCAAGGTTTCAGGGACCTGAACCGGCATGTCGAGCAGCATCTGCGCCATGCCTTTTCCGAGCGAATCATTGCGCAGCGATGCCATGCCGCCGCCGCCGAGCGCCTGCTCGCACACCAGGTTGATGGCATGGATTCCGGGCAGCTCGTAACGCTGGACCTGCCCCTGCACCAGATGGCCGAGGTACGCCTTCACACGCTCGGTCGTCACCTGCTCGTGCAGCACGGGCACCAGTGCCGGATGGCGCGCGATCAGGCCGATGTTGGACGTGTCGCCCTTGTCGCCACTGCGCCCGAGCGCGATCTTCACGAGCGGCAAGGTCTTGCGCGGACCTGCGGGAAGCGCGAGTGCTGCGCTCGCAAGCGGATCTGGCGCGACCTGGGGCCGTGGTGGCGGCGACGCCACCATGGTGGTCGTGCCGTCTATCGTCACGGTGGGCGTGACCTGCTCTTTGGGAATGAGCCAGGCGACCTGCCGCAACACCGGCGACACCGAGGGACGGCCGCCCGTACCGGTGGTACCCGGCGACCATGATGTGCCGGGAGCGGCGAACTCGCGGCTGAACATCTCCAGTGCGCGCCGTTCCGCATGCGTGACGGTCAGGCGCAGCACCACTTCGCGCGTCGGCAGTGTCCGCGCATGCGGGCCGTAAGCGGACTCGGTGCCCAGCAGCTCGATCCTCGTGGCAAGGAAGTGCTCGAACCCGTGCTCGCGCAGCAGCCGCCGTCCGCGCTCGAGCAGCGCCTCGCCGGTTCGCTTCGCCTTGCCGGGGGCATCGATCCCCACGATGGTGAGCTGCCCCGACACCTTGAAACCCGCGTGTGCGGTGGCGCTGACCTTGTACGTGTTCGTTGGCGGTCGGCCGCGTGCGCCCGTCACACGGACACGATGCTGCCCCACCTGCTCCAGGTGCACCGCACGGAAGTCGCACGTGACGTCCGGCAGGAGGTAGTTGGCGGGATCGCCGATCTCGTAAAGAAGCTGCTCGCCAAGCGTCCCCGGCGTGACGAGCCCGCCCGTGCCCGGCGGCTTGGTGACGACGAAGCCGCCGTCTTCGCGGCACTCGACGATCGGATACCCGATGTCGGCCCAATCCGGCACGCGCTCCCAATCCGTGTGCAAGCCGCCGGTGGCCTGGCAGCCGCATTCGATGATGTGGCCAGCGAGGCTGCCCGCGGCAAGACGGTCGAAGACGTCGGACGTCCAGGCGAATTCGTGCATCAACACCCCGAGGGTGACCGCGCTGTCGACGCAGCGCCCGGTGATCACGATGTCGGCTCCCGATTCGAGCGCGCGTGCGATCGGCAGTGCGCCCAAGTAGGCGTTCGCCGTGACGAGGCGCTTCGGCAATGGTTCGCCATTGGACATGTCGACAGCACCCTCGTGGCGCATCGCCTCAGCGAACGGGAGCACGTCATCGCCTTCCACGACCGCGACGCGCACTTGCACGCCGAGTTCATTGGCCAATGCCTGCACCGCCGCGGCGCAGCCCTTTGGGTTCACGCCGCCCGCGTTGCTGACGATTCGGATACGCTGCTCGACGGCCTGCTTCAGCACCGAGCGCAGCGCCACCGTCACGAAGTCCGTGGCGTAGCCTTCCTCCGGCTTCTTCATGCGCGCGCCTGCGAGGATCGACATCGTCAGCTCTGCCAGATAGTCGAACACGAGGTAGTCGATGCCGCCGTGGCGCACCAGTTGCTCCGGGCCCAGGCGGCTGTCGCCCCAGAAGCCCGAGGCGCCGCCGATGCGCACGAGCTTGCCCGAACCCGCGGCGTTCACTTGCCGGTCCATTGCGGCCTCCTCTTCTCCTTGAATGCCGCGATGCCCTCACGCGCATCCTGCGTCATCGCCAGCAGCCCGATTTGCCCTTCTCCGAACGCCATCGCCTCCTCGAAGGACATGGACCGCATCGCCTTCATCGCATACAGGCCGCGCCGCAGCGCTGTGGGCGAGTTGGCTTGCAGGCGGGTGAGCAGCCGCTCGAGCGCGGCGTCGAGGTCGTCCGCCACCTCGTTGACGAGGCCGATCTCGCGGGCTCGCGCGGCGTCGATCGGGTCGCCGGTCAGGCACAGCTGCGCGAGGCAGCGCTGGGGGACCTGCGACTGCAGAACGGCCAGCACTTGCATCGGGAACACGCCGACCTTGGCCTCCGGCAGCCCAAAGATCGCGTGCGGCGCCGCGAGGGCGAGATCGCACATCGCGAGCAGCCCCATGCCGCCGGCCATGCAGGCGCCGTTGACCCGCGCGACGAGCGGCACGGCCAGCGTGCGCGCCGTACGCAGGAGGTCCGCATAAGCGATGGTGGGTGTCGCGCAATCAAACTCGAAGGCATTGGCGCCCAGATCGGCGCCGGCGCAGAACGCCTCCTCGCCCGCGCCGGTGAGCACCACGGCACGAACCGTCGGGTCGGCCTTCACGCGATGCAGGGCATCCTGCAACGCGGCGATCACTTCTGCATTGAGCGCATTTCGGCGCTCAGGACGGTCGATGGTCAGCACCAGCCGGCCGTCTTGCCGGCTTTCCTTGACGAATGTCGTCATGCCTCGACTCCCATTTCGCTTGCTGCCGTCGCCACTTGCGTCGCGCCGGTCTCGACCATCTCTCGAATCTGCTGCGGCGAGTAGCCGGCCTCGGCCAGCACCTGCGCGCTGTGCTCGCCGACGAGCGGCGGCGGTCGCAGCGGCGGCAGCGGCGTCTGCGGCCACTCGCTCGGCACCGCCATGGTCCGCAGGGTGCCCTCGGTCGGATGCTCGTACTGCTGGAAGAACCCGATGTCCTGCAGGTGCGGATCGTCGATCAGCGACTCGAAGGTATGCGCCGGCAGCACCGGGATGCCGAGCGGCTCCAGCAGCCCGCGCCATTCCTGCGTGGTCTTCGTGCTGAGCTTGTCGGCGAGGATCTCGTAGAGCGCTTCGACATGCTGCGTGCGCGATTCGCCGTCGGCGAAGCGCGGGTCGCTCTCGAACCATTCGGCCTCGCCGACCGTGCGCATGAAGGCCTTCCACTGCTCGTCGGTGTAGACGACGAGGCACACCAGGCCGTTCTTCGTGGCGTACGGCCGCCGCTGCGGGTTGAGCAGCCGCGGATAGCCGAAGCCGCCGCGCGGCGGGACGAACGTGTGGCCGTAGAGATGGTCGCCCAGCATCATCTGCGCGGTCGTTTCGAACATCGGCACGTCGACGGCCTGCCCTTGGCCCGTTCGTTCGCGCGCGAGCAGCGCCGCGCAGATCACGCCGAAGGCGTACAGGCCCGTCGCGCGATCCGAGAGGTTGAGCGGGGCGTAGCGCGGCACGTCCGATCCCGCTCGCAGGCTGGCCTCGGGAATCGCGACGGCCGCCTGGATCAGGTCGTCGAAGGCACGCAACGCCGCATAGCGGCCGCGCTGGCTGAAGCCGAAGGTGCCGACATAGACGATGCGCGGGTTTACCTGCCGCACCGCTTCGTAATCCAGCCCGAGGCGCTTCATCGCCTGCGGCCGCACGTTGTAGACCAGCGCGTCGGCTGTCTGCGCGAGCTTCAGTGCCGCTTCCTTGCCTTCAGTGCGCTTCAGGTCCAGCACGATGCTGCGTTTGTTGCGGTTCAGGTTGAGGAACAACGGGCCGGCGCCCGCGCGCCCGCCGGGGCCGGTGGCGCGCAGCATGTCGCCGCCGGGAGGCTCCACCTTGATCACATCGGCACCGAGGTCCGCCAGCATCTGGGTCGCCGAAGGACCCATGACGACTTCGGTGATGTCGATGATGCGCAGGCCTGCGAGAGGCCCGGCTTGGCTCGAGTCGTTTTTCATTCGGCCCGTGCTCCTCTTTGCGGTCAGGAACCGTTCACGTCGGCGCCGTGTCCGCGGATGTAGCCGACCGAGCCGAGCTTGCGCGCCGCCGCCGCGGTTTCGGTCAGGTGCTGGATCAGGACCGCGTCAGTGAGCGAGTGGAACGTGCCGTCGTCGTTGAAGCTGACCTGCGCGCCTTCGAGCCAGGCGATGACCACCGTGTCCTCGGTGTTGTCCTCCGGGCAATAGAAGGTGTGCACCGAGCCGACCGGCTCGTACAGGTACGAGCCCGCCGTCTGTGGCTGGTCGGGATACTCGCGGTAGCACCAGCGACCCGAGAGCGTGTACACCTGCGCCGGACCGGTGTGGTAGTGCAGCGGCAGGGCGCAACCGGGGGCACAAATGGCCATGAAGACCCACTCTCCGCGCTCCGCGTCCAGGCGCAGCGGCTTGATGTGGATGCCGGGGACACCGAGGATGTCCTTGAACAGCGGGATCTGCTCGATGTTGACGGTCAGCAGCCTGTCCTGCGGCATCGCAGGCAGCGGCAGCGGGGCGCCGGTGGTCGTGGTGAGTTGGGTGGGCAGTCGTGCGGTCATGGGGTTCCTTTCAGAGTGAATGCGAGGACGGGAGCCGTCCCTTGATGAAGAAGCCGGACGCCCGCCGGCCCGTCGGGCAGCGCAGGGCCACGCCGGCCCCGCTTGGGATAAACAGGAAGTCGCCGGGTGCGAGATGGAAATCCTGCTCGCCGGCGCGCGCATCGATGTGTCCGTCTTCGAGGTAGATCACCTGCTCGGCGTCCGGCCTCGGGGCGCACGACAGCGCACCGCCGTCGGCCATGTGCAGGACCTCGATCTCGACCCACTGCGCGCCGACGGAGTCGCGGTCGATGAGGGCACCGGTGGCTGCAATGGCGTCGCCCGCGGCCAGCACGCGGACTTTGCCGCGCGGCGAGACTGCGGGGTCGGTTTCGGTGATCGTTTGCGCCGGGTTCTCGCCGTACGGCGGCGCATAGACGACCAGCACCCGCCCGGGCTGGTCGCTGGTCACGCGAAACGAATGGAACGCGCCTGCCGGCACGTAGCTCCAGGTTCCGGCTCCCATCACTTCCACGCGGCCCTCGGCTTGCGACTCGCCGGTGCCTTCGATCATGTAGGCGCATTGCTCCAGGTGCGGATGCGCGTGCGGCTTCGCGCCGTGCGACTTCACGATCGTGCCGATCAGCACTTCGAGCGCTGTCGCGCCGACGGTCTCGGGGCAGATCACGCGCACGTTGGAGGTGCCGGTGTGGTTGGCCGGCGCATAGGCGGCCACGTCGGCTGCCCTCACCATGGTGGGGTTGGTTTGCTTCATTCCGGTTGAATTCCTGCGGTCTTGGCGGCGGCGGCCCACTTGGCCATTTCCGACTTCACGAACGCGCGCAGCTCGTCGGGCGTCGATCCGCGGCTGCGGCCGCCGGTGTTGGAGAACTCCTGACGCACCGCGGGATCGGCGAGCGCGGCGCGCAATAGCTCGCTCAGCTTCGCGACGGTGTCCTTCGGCGTCTTCGCGGGAACGAAGACCGCCGACCACACCGTCATCTCGAAGTCCTTCAAGCCGGCTTCCTTCAAGGTGGGGACGTCGCGCAGCAGCAGCTCGCGATCGGCGCTCGAGGTGGCCAGCGCGCGCAGCTTGCCGCTCATCACGAGCGGCAGCGCCGGGCCGATGTCGCAGAACATGAAGTCGACCTGCCCACCCATGAGGTCGGTCAGGGCCTGTGGCGTCCCCTTGTAGGGCACTGCCAGCAGATCGGCTCCGATGGCCGTCTTGAGCAGCTCGCCCGCGATGCGGCTGGAGGAGTTGCCGGCGCCGAAGTGCAGCCGCTTGCCGCCGGCGCGCAGCCGCGCGAGAAAGGCGCCGATGTCCTGATAGGAGCTGGCTGCCGGCACGAGCAGCAGCAATCCGGCGCTGCCGACCGTGCTGACCGGCTCGAAGTCCTTCACAGGGTCGTAGGGCAGCTTCTTGAACATCGCCGGGTTGGCGGCGTGCGTGGTGTTGGTCGTCAGGAGCAGGGTGTGCCCGTCCGGCGCCGCAGCGGCCGCCGCCTGTGCCGCAATGAACCCCGAGGCGCCCGGGCGGTTGTCGACGATGACGGGTTGCCCCGTCTTGGCGGTGAGCCATTGGCCGAGCACGCGCGCCCCCGCGTCTGTGCCGCTGCCGGCCGGAAACGGAACCATGATCTTGAGCGGCTTGGCCGGGTATGCCTCGGGGGCCGCCGTCGCAGTCAGCGCAAGCAGGCCGGCTATCAGAAGGAAGAGGATCCGCACTCTATTCGCCTAAACGTCTAATGTTAGTAGTTTAGAGGGAAGAAAGGATCCGACCATGCGGGTTTACCCGCTGCTTCGACCGAAGGCTCTTTAGCCCGGTCTTCGCTCGGCGATCGCCCGCGGCTGCGGTTCCGTGATTCCGGGCGCGGACTTCAATGCGGAGATGGGGATGTCGATCTCGGAGACGTAGCGGTCGCCCCGATACCAGGTAACGCCGGCGTACAGCACGTTGCCCTTGCCGTCGACCAGGCGCCGCGACATCTTGGCGACGGGCGAAGCGAACGGGATCTTCAGCATGTCGCACAAGGGAAAGTCCGCGGGCATCACGGTCATGCGTTGTCGCACCCGTCTGCAGCGTGGGCCGAGTTCATCGAGCACCGCGGCGAGCAACTTCCTCTTCTTGGCGGTGTCCCTGGGCAGCGCTTCGAAGACCGACGTCGGCACATAGATCTCGGCGTAGCAGAACGGCTCACCGGAATAGGTGTGCAGCTTGCGGACGCACACGTTTTCGCTGGCCGCCCTATCGTCCGGCCCAAGCAGCTCCTGCGGGACGGCGGTGGGCCGTCGCACTTCGAGAATCTCGAAGGCGAGCGCCTGCGGCACGGCGAACGGATCGTTGATCGCCAGCGCAAGCTCGCCCACCTCGGCGGGCAGTGCTGCCACATGCGTCCCGACACCGCGCTGGCTGCGGATGAGCCCTTCCCTGGACAGCATCTCGTACGCCTGCCGGACGGAGACGACGGCGACACCCAGGTCGTCGGCCAGTTGCGTCATCGGGGGCAGCTGCGCGCCGAGCGGGTATTCGCCCTTCGCGATGCGGTGCCTCAGCAGCGAAGCCAAGCGCTGATATTGGGCAACACCGCGCTCGGCCGGAAGCTCCTGCCGCTCGCTTGCGATGAGTCGATCTTCCATCATGCTAAATGCCTAAGTTTGCAATTATGCACATGCATGCGGCGGCGACACGCCGCAAGCGTCCCTCGTGGAGGAAGCAACGGCATTCGAAACTTGGCGCCCCTCAGCTACCTCGTCGTGGCCGGTTTGCGTGCGGGTGCTTCGCGTCGCACCCCGCGTACAGCAGTCCTGGGCCAGAGCAGCCCGCTCTCCAGGGGTTCCGGCACC
Organism: Variovorax sp. LjRoot290; assembly: GCF_964253985.1. Lineage (NCBI taxonomy): Bacteria > Pseudomonadati > Pseudomonadota > Betaproteobacteria > Burkholderiales > Comamonadaceae > Variovorax > Variovorax sp. LjRoot290. The sequence goes on from NZ_CAXURW020000002.1 coordinate 1,200,913, forward strand.
GGCAACTCCATTGTTGCGATGCGAACGGCGTCCTTCCCTTCGACGCCCAGGGCTCGCAGCGCGCTGGCGACCGCCTGTTGTGCGAAATCCTTCGGCGAGCGCATGGGCAGCATCGCGTGCACGCTCCCCAGGACCGTCATGGAAACGATGTTCGTTGCCAGGCGCATGGGCATATCGACGAAGCGCTGTTGCCGCATGCCTTGTTCGAGATCGCGCTTGACGAAATCGAGCAGCACGCGGCCGCTGCGCATCTCTGGCCATCCCAGTCGGACAAGGAACCCGGCCACTTCGCGGTTCGTCATGGCAAGGCGGATGATCAGCCTCATGCCGGTGGAAACCCGTTGCGCCGGATCGTCGAAGCGCACCACAGCAGGTTCCGCCATGCGGATGAGGTCGTTCATCACCTCCAGAGCCAACGCGTCAAAGAGCGTGTTCGGGGCGTCGAAGTACTTGTAGAAGGTTCCCCGGGAGACCTCGGCCGCCTGGATGACGTCGTCGATGGAAGTCGCCGCCGGCCCCTTCTTGGCGACGAGCTGAATGGCGCTTTCGAACAGGCGCCGGCGCATCCTCTCGCGCCGTTCCGCGGCAACCCGGGTCCGGTGGTCTTCTTTCTGCATGCGCGGATTCTGCCTTGGGGCGGGTGCGGAAAGGCCAGCCTGGGTCAGGCGGGTTCCTGCCTGAATGTGTAGTGCGCGAGCCGCTGGCAAAGGGCATCCCCGTTGCCGGCCGCGGACCACCGCACAACGATGCCGCGTGCCGCGTCACGTACGACCTCGCATGCGCGCAGACTCACGCCCGCCGCTCGCGCTTCCTCATTCACCACCGCCGCGATCTCGCGATCGACCAGTGCCGGCTTGAAGATCTTGCCGACCGGCGTGGTCGGAAGCGCCGGCAGGATCCGTACCTGCTTCGGCCACGCGGCGCGTTCTGCGATCCTGCGTTCCGCCCAATCCATCAGTTCCTCCGGCAAGGCCGATGCGCCGGGGCGCAGCTGTACGTACACCACGGGAACCTCTCCGGCATGGACATCGGGACGCCCGATCGCCGCCGCCAGGGCGACGGCGGGATGTTCGTGCATCGGTTCCTCGATCAACTTGGGATCAATGTTGTGGCCGCCCCGGATGATCAGCTCCTTGCTGCGGCCGGTGAGCCAGAAGTACCCCTCACGATCCAAGCGCCCCATATCCCCGGTGTTCAACCAACGGCGGGTCGCATGGCCGCGTTCGACTGGGATGTCGATCCACAGGTCCTCGTTATGGGCGGCGTTCAGGTAGCCGAGGAACAGGTTGGGACCGGAGATCGCAAGCGTACCCGCTTCGTCGACCGCTGCCTCGCGGATGTAGCGCCCTTCCCCGTCCAGCACCACCACCTTCACTTCCTGCCATGGCACGCGGATCCCGATCGCGCCGGCCTTGGCGGTGCCCCCCGGCGGGTTGATCGTGGAGACGCAGCCCCCTTCGGTGAGGCCGTAGCCTTCCAGGATCTTGACGCCCGTCTCGTCCTGAAAGCGCTTGATCAGTTCGAAGGGCATGGGGGCGGCGCCGCAGAGGCCGAACTGCAGCGAGGACAGATCGTGCCCGTGCGGCGGAACCTGCATCAGGGCCGAGTAGACGGTGGGGACACCCGAGAAGGAACACAAGCGGAAGTACTCCGCGATGCGCCAGAACAGCGGGATCAATCCCGGCGCGCGGTAGCCCGAAGGCGTCCCGAGCACCACGTGGCGACCCAGCGCCCATGGCATCAATCCAGTGCCGATCTGCGCGTTCACGTGGGAGAGCGGCAGGCCGCAGAACAGCGGGCCTGAAAGGCCACTGTCGCCAAACATGGCGGCGAGCTGCATTGCGTTCGCGGCTTCGGTGCGGTGCGTCCGGACGGCGATCTTCGGCAGTCCGGTCGTTCCGCCCGTGCAGAAGTAGGAAGCCACGTCGTCCAGGCACGGCGGCTCGAATTCCAGGCTTTTGCCCTCGACCTTGCGCAGCTCGTCATGGAGATCGAGGACCGGCAGTCGCTCGAGCTGTCCCTGCTGGGCGCCTCCCGCTTGGGAGTGTGGCGGTGCCGCCGCACGCGAGTAGCGCCGCGGGGAGACCGTCAGAACCGCCTGCAGCCCGGGCACTTGCTGCGCGACCGCGGCCACTTTCTCCCAGAGGTCGGACCCGGGGGTGGGCTCCAGCGTCACGAGCAGCTTGGGGCGTACCGCGATCATCAGCTCGCGCAGCATGCCCGGCTCGAGCAGCGGGTTCATCGCGAAGACTGAGCCGGCGGCTTCGCCGCCCCAGATGATCCAGTGCGTCTCTGGAAGATTGGGGAGGGCGAACGCCACGACGTCTGTGCGACCGAGGCCCAACCGGCGCAGGAGATTGGCCGTCTGGGTGATGCGGGCAAACCATTCGCCGTGCGTCCAGGTGAATGGATGAGCGTAGTCGGTCGGCTCGAGAAAAAAGGAGACGGCCGGCGCGTCCGGCGCTCGCCGCGCGCCGCCTCCCAGCAGCTCATACGTACTGTGGACTTCGGCCAGGGGATCGGAGACAGCGTCTTCGAGCCGATGCACGTCGTCCAGCGATCCGATTCCGGACGATGGCACGAGCCGCTCCGGCAACTCGAAGGACGCGGGCGGGACGGCATGCGGATCGTGGTTCATCGGTGGACTCGGCAGTGAGGGCTAGGGAAAATAACAATTCTGTCATAATGACATATAAGTCATTATCACATCAGTTCGTCGCCTGTCCAACCTGTGAAACCCATGCACCCCCTTCGCAACGTCGCTACCGCCTCAGAAGCTGGTAGCCGTTCACAAGTACCCATGCGAGGTTCCACTTCCCTACGGCAGACGGAAGCCATGCCGGACAGCCGCCTGCCTTCCACCATTCAACGCCTGTCTCGCCCCCCCGCGGTCGGCCGCGCCATCTCGCTGGCCTTCCTGCGCTGGCAGAAGAGGTCGCTGGCGAAGACCGAGCGGTTCTGGCGCGACTTTGGGCTGACGATCGCGCATTCAGGGCCCGAGTGCATCGTCGCCCGCGGAACAGCGGGTACGCCATGTGTGACGGTGGCCGAGCCAGGATCGGCCAACCGATTCATCGGCGCTGCGTTCCAGATGTCAGCCGATACGGATTTGCGCGTGTACGAGCGCGAGTTCGCCGGCACCTGGCTGCGCCCCGACCAGCTTCCGGTGAAAGCGCGCGGGATCGAGATCCTGGATCCCTCCGGCCGTCCGGTGTGGCTCCTCCAGGGGCTGCCATCCGTGCCGACGCTGCCGAACCGCGACCCTGTCGGCGCGATGACCAACTCCGCGGTCCATGCACCCCGCATCAACGCCACCGTGCGCACGCCGATCGAACCCGCCCGCGTCGTGCGGCTGGGGCATCTCGTCTTGCAAACGGTGGACTTCGCAGGGATGGCGCAGTGGTACATGCGCGTACTGGGGCTGATCCCGAGCGACGTGCAGTACCTCGCCGACGGCAGTCCGGCGCTGGCCTTCATGCGCCTCGACCTGGGTTCGCAACCCGCGGACCATCACACGCTCGTCCTCGTCGGCGCCATCGAGGACCGGTATGAGCACAGCGCCTACGAGGTGATCGACCTCGACGCGCTCGGACAGGGCCAGCAGGTTCTGCGCGCCGGAGGTTGGCGGCACCTGTGGGGCATCGGCCGGCATCTCCTGGGAAGCCAGCTCTTCGACTACTGGCGCGACCCGGACGGAATCGAGTACGAGCACTACACCGACAGTGATCTCTTCACCGCGGACTCTGAGACCTGCTACTCGCCGCTCGACTTCGGCGGGATCTGGGCCTGGGGGCCGGACGCCCCGCCCTCGATGAAGCCCGGCAAGAACCTCCGCACGGCGCTGCGCGTGCTGCGGCTCGTGCTCGAAAAGCGCATCAGCGTGCAGCGCCTGAAGCTGCTTGCCCAAGCCATGGACGCGCCCGCGCGCCCCTGGTCCTGACTCCACCAACTCCAACTGGAATCCCAACATGCCACGCATCCTGCTTCGCTGTGACGACGGCACGCGCACCTTCTGGGCCGTGCAGTTCGGCTCCCGCCTCGCCCCCCTGGACATCGCTGCCGCCACCACGGGCGAGCTCCTGTCCCGCCATTGGGCGGCCCTCTGGGAGGTCAGGGCGGACCAAGCCACCGTGCCGCTCGCCGAGGTCCGCGTGCTGGCGCCCGTGACGACCAACCAGCAGTTCCTCTGCCAAGGCGTGAACTACCGCAGCCACGTAGAGGAATCCGGGCTGAAGGCGAGCGACTTTCCGTTCAACACGCTCTTTACGAAGGCAAGCTCCTGCATCACGCCCGCCGATGCCCCGGTCGTTCGTCCGGCGAACGTGCACCTGCTCGACTACGAGATCGAGCTGGGCCTGGTGCTGCGGCACGACATCCCGGCGGGCACCGTCGTCGCGCCGGATCGGCTGCATGAATGGCTGGCCGGCGTCACGATCGTCAATGACCTGTCGGCACGGGACGTGCAGCTGCCCCAAGGACAGTTCTACAAGGGCAAGAGCTTCCGCGGCTTCGGGCCGGTCGGCCCGGGCATCGTGCTGCTGAACGCCGACGAGTGGAAGCGCTGGCCGCAGCTGCGCATGCGGCTTGCGGTAAACGGACAGCCGCGCCAGGATGGATATTGCGGCGAGATGATCCACCAGCCAGCCGCGACGCTGAGCGAACTCGCCTCGGTCATGGACGTGCAGGCCGGTGACCTGATCGCCACCGGCACGCCCGCCGGCTGTGCGGCCCGGGCACCTGGGAAGTTCGCCCTCTTCGTGATGCGGCATTTCCTCGGCGAGGCCGGCAAGTGGCGCGCCTTCATCGCGAAGGGGCGCAGCAACCCGATGTACCTGCGCCCCGGTGACCGCCTCAGTGCGACCATCCGCACCGACGACGGCGCCATCGACCTGGGTGAGCAGACCACGGCGATTGCGGCGCACCGATCGGACGCGATGGGACCCTCGGTCGCGCTCGCATCGCGAGCGCGCAGCGTTGTCGAACACGAGCTTCAAGGAGCGAAAGCATGAAGCAGGCGCGATCACTTGTCTGCCTCACGCCCGAAGACCCGCCGCGGCTGTCCGTGCGCGACATGCCGCTGCGCCCGCCGGGACGCGGCGAGCTCGTCGTCGAGCAGCTCGCCTCTGCCATCAATCCCATCGACGTAAAGCGCGCCGGTGGCTACGGGCGGCGGCTGCTCTCGTTGCGCGGTGCCGGACATTTCCCGCTGGTGCTGGGCAACGACGTGGTCGGGATCGTCCGCGACCATGGTCCCGACGTGTCGACACCGCCGCTCGGCGCCATGGTCGTCGGCATCTCTCCTACAGGTCGCTACGGAGCGCATGCATCGCACGTGGTCATTCCCGCCCGCCATGTACGTCCGGTGCCGCCGGGCACCGACCTGATGGAATTGGCTGCACTCCCGTATTGCTTCACGACCATGTGGATCGCGCTGCGCGCGGCGGGGCTCAGGCCGGTCACGGCTGCCGGTCGCAAGGTGCTCGTGAATGGAGCTTCGGGTGCGCTGGGCCGCATGGCACTTCACGTGCTGCGCACATGGGGTGCGCTCACTACCGCCGTCGCGAGCGCTGCCCACTTGCCGGCCTGCAAGGAACTGGGCGCAGACGAGCTGGTGCCGCGGGGCAACGGGGCGTTGGGCCAGCTGCCTTCGGACTTCGCTGCAGTGCTGAATTTCGGCAGCTGGGCGGATGACGCGCAACTTTCCGCCCGGCTTGCTGACCATGCGTTCGGCCACAGCACCACCGTGCATCCGCTGCTCGCCAACTTCGACAGTCACGGCTGGCTTGGCGGGGCACGTCACAGCTACAGCACGCGGCGGGCTTCCCGGGCCCAAGTGGCGGCGCGCAGCACGTCTGCGCGATATGCCTGGGTGCTGTTCCAGCCGGACGAGGAGGCGCTGGAGGCGCTCCTCGCTGCATTCGCGGCGGGACTGCGCCTGCCGGTCGGCTGGACCGGCACACCCGATGACGCTGCGTCCGGTTTTGAACGCGTGCGCGCCGGCGCGCAGGGGCGGTCCGTGCTGGTGTTCCCTCCACCCTGAACGGTCAGCACCACGCTTGCGCCACCCTCCCGCAGCACAACTCATCCAGCGCTTCGAGCACGAGCATGAAGGCTCGGCGCCGCGCCTTGCCGCAGTCTGGATGAAGCGGCGTCCCCCGATCGTCTGCCGCAACTGGCTCACGACGTTCTTCAAGGCCGCTTCGTTGATGTGCCGGTGGCCCACACCGTATTCAGGACCGCGTCCTTCGTCACCAGTTGTCCGGGCTGGCGCAGCAGAGCGTAGAGAACCTGGAAAGCCCGCGGCGTGAGTTCGAGGGCCGCACCGTCACGCTCCAGCAGCGCCTCGGCCTCCTCCAGCCGGTGCGGGCCGAAGCGGGCCTGAAGGGGTGTTGTCTGGTTCATGGATGGATTCGCAACCTCGATCGATACCGAACCGGGACCGTAACGAGACGACTTCAGGGCGCCGCGATTTCAAACTGCTGCCATGACCCTGAACCCGCACCCGACCTATCCCTCCGCTGGCGCGTATGTCCTCCGGATGCACCGCGACGCGAGGCCCGAATCCGGCCAGCTGGTCGGCCGCGCCGAGCACGTAGCAAGTGGCGACAGCACCGACTTTGCCACCGCGCAGGAACTGCTCGCCTGGCTGATTCAGCACGCCGCCGGAACTCGCCGAGCACTGCCATGACAACAAGGAGAGCATTGATGAACGTTCGATGGGCCATCGCACCGCTGGCGACCGCCACCCTGCTGGCCGCCTGCACGGGCGAGCCCGCCAAACCCCACGAGGAGGTGCGGCCTGTCCGCGCCGTCGTCGCGGGCCACAACACCGGTTCGGTGGGGTCCGCCTATTCCGGCGCGATCGCGGCGCGTTACGAAAGCCAGCTGGGATTCCGCACGGCCGGCAAGGTCGTCGCGCGCCTGGTCGACGTCGGAGCCTTCGTCAAGCGCGGGCAGCCCCTGCTGCGCCTCGACCCGCAGCAGGAGGCGCTGCAAGTCGCTTCCGCCAGCGCCGACGTCGACGCGGCCAGGAGCCGCGTCGCGCAAGCGCGCACCGAGCTGCAGCGCACCGAGCAACTGCTCGCGCGCCAGTTCGCCTCGCGCGCCGAACTAGACCAGCAGAAGCTCGCGCTCGACCAGGCCGAGGCCCAGCTGCGCTCGGCCCAGGCGCAGCGCGAGATCCACGCCAACCAGCGCGGCTTCACGGTGCTCACCGCGGACCGCGATGGCGTCGTCACGGCGATCGCCGCGGAGACGGGGCAGGTGGTCGGTGCCGGACAGTCGGTGGTGACCGTTGCCGCGGAGGGCGAACGCGAAGTGGCGATCAGCATCCCGGAGGGACGCGTTGACGAGCTGCGCAAGGCGCGATTGCTGCAGGTCTCGGTCTGGGCGCACCCGGGCAGGCACTGGACGGGCGTGCTGCGCGAACTGGCGCCCGCCACCGACAGCGTGACGCGCACCTACTCCGCCCGCATCACGATCCAGGACCCCGACCGCGAGCTCCTGCGCCTGGGCATGACGGCTTCTGTCGTTACGCCCAATGTGGACGGCACGAGCGCGATACGCCTGCCCCTGACAGCCGTAGTCGACGCCGAAGGGCGCCGCCACGTGTGGGTGGTGGATCCCGAGACGTCGCGCGTGGCGGCGCGGGAGGTGGTGCTGGGCAGCGCCCAGGACGACAGCGTGCTCGTCGCCTCCGGGCTGCAGGGCGGCGAAACCGTGGTGACGGCCGGCGTTCACATGCTGCAGGCCGGGCAGCGCGTGAAGCTGCCTGCCGCAGGAGACGCGCGATGAAGGGCGTCAACCTTTCCGAGTGGGCCCTGAAGCACCCGCAGATGATCGCCTTCCTGCTCCTGCTGCTGACGATCACAGGCGTTCTGGCCTACCGCAGCCTGGGCCAGAAAGAGGACCCCGAGTTCACCATCAAGACGATGGTGGTGCAGGCGTACTGGCCGGGAAGCTCCGCAGAGCAGATGGCGGACCAGGTTACCGACAAGATCGAGAAGAAGCTGCAGGAGGTGGCCGAGATCGACTACACGGCGACCTATGTGCGGCCCGGGGAAACCCAGATCAAGGTCAACCTGCGAGACGCGACTGCACCTGCCGCGGTTCCCGACGTCTGGTACCAGGTGCGCAAGAAGGTCGGCGACATCCGCGCCACCTTGCCGGCAGGCGTGCAGGGCCCGTTCTTCAACGACGAGTTCGGCGACACCTTCGGCAATCTGTACGCCCTCACGGGCGACGGATTCGGCAATCGCGAACTGCGCGAGTTCGCCGACGCGGCGCGCAACGAGTTCCTGCGCGTGCCGGACGTGAACAAGGTGGATCTCGTGGGCAAGCAGGACGAGAAGATCTACGTGGAGGCCTCGACCGCCAAGCTGGCATCCCTGGGGATCGATCCGGCGCTCATCGCCTCGACCCTCGCCCAGACGAACGCCGTCGCGGCCGCCGGCACGGTGCAGTCGAGCGCCGAGCAGGTGCGGCTCACGGTGAGCGGCGAGTTCGACTCGATCGAAGGTATCCGCAGCATCGGCATACACGCGGGCAACCGCACCTTCCGCCTGGGCGACATCGCGGAGGTGCGACGCGGCCTCGTCGATCCGCCGGTGACCAAGATGCGCTTTAACGGGACCGAAGCCATGGGTCTGGCGGTCAGCATGCGCAAGGGCGGCGATGTCATCCGCCTTGGCACGGAGCTGGACGAGACGGTGAAGCGCGTGCAGGCGAACCTGCCCGTTGGCGTCCAGATTCATGCCGTGAGCGACCAGCCGCGGGTGGTGGAGCAATCCGTGCACGAGTTCAAGACGAGCCTCGCCGAGGCGGTGGTCATCGTGCTGGCGGTCAGCTTCCTCTCGCTGGGCTTTCGCACCGGCCTGGTGGTGGCACTGTGCATCCCGCTCGTGCTCGCGCTAACTTTCCTGGCGATGTACCTGTTCGGCATCGACCTGCAGCGGATCTCGCTCGGCGCGCTGATCATCGCGCTCGGTCTGCTGGTGGACGACGCGATCATCGCCGTCGAGATGATGGCGCTGAAGCTGGAGCAGGGGTGGGACAAGTTTCGTGCCGCCACCTACGCCTACACCGCGACAGCGTTTCCCATGCTGACCGGCACGCTGATCACCGCCGCCGGCTTCCTGCCGGTCGGCTTTGCGCGGTCCGGCACGGGCGAGTACGTGGTGTCGCTGTTCCAGGTGGTCGGCATCTCGCTGGTGCTGTCGTGGATCGTCGCGGTGCTGTTCACCCCCTACATAGGATTCAAGCTGCTGAAGGAGCACCCGCACGCCGCGCACGACGAGGAGGCGGTCTACCAGCGCGGCTTCTACGTGCGCTTCCGCCGCTTCGTGGATGCGTGTCTGGTCCACCGGCGCTGGGTCATCGGCATCACCTTTGCGCTGTTCGCGGGATCCCTCCTGCTGTTCAAGCTGGTTCCGCAGCAGTTCTTTCCGGCCTCCGACCGGCCGGAGTTGATGGTGGATCTCTGGATGCCGCAGGCGTCCACGTTCGAGGCGAGCGCGGGCGAGGTGCGCGAGGTCGAGGCCATGCTGCGCAAGGACCCGGACGTGGTCGCGGTCACCAGCTACGTGGGCACCGGCAGCCCGCGCTTCTACCTGCCGCTGGACGTGCAGACGCCCAACCTGAACCTCGGCGAGCTGATGGTGATGACCAAGGGCGGCGAGGCGCGGGAGCGCGTGCGGGCGAGCCTGCAGCGCATCTTCGACCACGAGCTGCCGAACGTGCGCGGCCGGGTGAACCGTCTGGAGAATGGGCCGCCCGTGGGCTATCCGGTCCAGTTCCGCGTCTTCGGCGGCGATGACCAACGCGTGCGGGAGATCGCCGGCCAGGTCGCCGACCTCATGCGCACCAACCCGCACGTGCGGCACGTCAACCAGGACTGGGGCGAGCGGACCAAACGGGTGCAAGTGGACGTCGACCAGGACAAGGCGCGCGCGCTCGGCATCAGCTCGTGGCAGATCAAGGCGGCGCTCGAGGGTTCCCTGACCGGCACGCCCATCACGCAGTTCCGTGAGGGAGACCAGGACATCGACGTCGTCTCCCGCCTGGTCGCAGCGGAGCGCACCGACCTGAACAATCTGAAGGACGCGAAGATCTACCTGCGCGAAGGGAAATTCGTGCCCGTCTCGCAGGTGGCGCGCCTGACGATGACCAGCGAGGAGAGCCAGCTGTGGCGCCGCAACCGGGTGCCGACGCTGACCGTGCGCGCCGACCTCTCCGGGGCGGAAGCGCCCGACGTGACGCGGGCGCTGCTCCCTGGCATCGAGGCACTCGCCAAGCAGCTTCCCCTCGGCTACGGCATCGAGGTGGGCGGTGCCTACGAGTCCAGCGCAAAGGCCGAGAAGTCCATTCTCGCCGTCATGCCGGTGACGATCATCGTGGTCCTCCTGCTCCTGATGGTCCAGCTGCACGACATGAAGAAGATGGGGCTGGTTCTGCTCACGGCGCCGCTGGGGCTGATCGGGGTGAGCGCCATCCTGGCCGCCTTCCGCATTCCCTTCGGCTTCGTGGCGATGCTGGGCGTGATTGCCCTGGCCGGGATGATCATCCGCAACTCCGTGATCCTGGTGGTCCAGATCGACCAGGGACTTGCGGCCGGCGCCCCGCTGTGGACCGCCATCGTGGAGTCTGCAGTTCAGCGGCTGCGTCCCATCGTGCTGACCGCATTGGCAGCGATCCTTGCCATGGTGCCGCTGACGCGCTCGGTCTTCTGGGGCCCGATGGCCTGGGCCATCATGGGCGGACTGGCAGTCGCCACGCTGCTGACGCTCTTCTTCCTTCCGGCGCTGTACGCCGCCTGCTACCGGGCCGAACGGCCGCAACCCCCCTGCGCCGAACCGGCGACAAGAGCCTAGCCATGAATGTGTTCAACCCGAGCGCCCGCTGGGCGCTGCTGGCCGCCCTCGGCCTGTTTTCCGCCGCGGCGCATGCCGTCGACCTGGTCACCGCATACGAGGCCGCGCTGCGCCACGACCCCGCGAAGCTCGGCGCCGACCAGGCGCGTGTCGCGGGCCGCGAGCTGGCCGTGCAGGGCGATGCCTTGCTGCGCCCGCGGATCAGCCTGGAGGCGGGAGTGAACCGCATCCACGATCACTCGTCCGGCAACATCCCTCCCGCGCTGGCGTCCTTCCTGTCCTCGTCGGGAAAAGGCACGGTACGACAAGCCGGCGTGGTGCTCACGCAGCCCTTGTACGACGCGAACGTGAGCGCGCAGAAAAAGCAGCTTCACCTGCAGTCGGACCTCGCGGAGGCGCAGTTCGACCACGCCAGCCAGGACCTCGTCCAGCGTGTGTCGGAAGCCTACTTCGGCGTGCTCTTGGCGGAGGACGCCTTGCGCGTCGCGCAGGCCGAGAAGGCTGCGTTGGGGCTGCAGCGGGACCGCGCCCAGGCGCGATCCGACGTGGGGCGCGGCAAGATCACGGACTTGCGGGAAGCGCAGGCGCGTTACGACCAGGTCGTGACGAAGGAAATCTCCGCGCGCAGCACCCTGGATCTGCGCCGCGCCGAGTTCCGCGAGACCACCGGCTTGCCCGCCGAAAGCCTGGCCGGACTCGCGGCCGACTTCGTCCCCAGCGCGCCGGTTCCGAGCGGCCTCGACGCATGGCAGGGGCGCGGCGAGGACCACAGCACCCTTGTGCGCGCGAAGCGCTCCCAGCTGGAGATCGCCACGGCCGAAATCGGCAAGTACGGACTCGCCGGGCGTCCGACATTGAATCTGGTGGCCAGCTATTCGGGCACGGGGCAGAGCGGCAATCTCTCGCCGCTGCAGAGCATGGATCGCCGCAGCACGGGCAGTGTGGGCCTCCAGTTCAGCGTGCCGTTGTACGCGGGTGGAGGCATCGACTCCCGCGAGCGTGAGTCCATCGCGAAACAAGGCCAGGCCGAGCAGGAATTGGCCGCGGCGCGGCGAGAGGTCCGCCTCCGCGTGCAGGACGCGTTCCTCGCGGTGACAACGGGCGTGTCCCGCGTGGCATCCCTCACGGAGTCGCTGGAATCCGCCCGCACGGCACTCGAGGCAACCACGCTCGGGCGCGACGTGGGCACGCGGACGGAGCCCGACGTGCTCGATGCGCAGCAGCGCGTGTTCGAAGCCGAGCTCGCATTGGCGCAGGCGCGCTACGACTACCTGCTCGGGCGTGTCCGTCTCTCCGCGGCGGCCGGCGAACTCAATCAGTCCGACGTGCGCAACCTCAATGGCTTGCTTGCGTCGCGTTGAAAGGAGCCGCGCCACGCAGCCGCGTGCCGTCATCGCCAGGACCGTCGTGCGCCTGGCCAGCGCCTGCATGGCGAGCGCGCTGCTGCTGGCTTGCTCGACGACCCGTCCCTGGATCAACGAGCCTGGGCGCAACGTCGCGCCGGCTCCCCTGCCCCTCATGCTGCACGAGGAGCCGCAGCAGGACGCGCCCGTGCGGGAGCGTCCGATCGTCGCCGCTGTCGCCCTGTCCGGCGGCGGTGCCCGGGCAGCAGCGTTCGGCCTGGGTGTGTTGGCAGAGCTCAAGGCCACGCGCTTCGAGATCGGCGGGAGGGAGACGACCTTGCTCGACGAGGTCGGCCTGGTCAGCGGAGTTTCGGGCGGCAGCATCCTCGCCGGCTACTACGCGGCCTTCGGCGACGAGGTCTTCACACGGTTCAAAAAGGACTTCCTGCTGGTGAACTTCCAGAACGCCCTTCTGCGCCAGGCCGTTGCCCCCTCCACGCTCTATCGCCTCACCTCGCCGTGGTGGGGCCGCGGCAATGTGCTGCAGGAACGGCTGGACGCCGTCTTCCGCAACGTGACTTACGGGCAGCTGCGGACGCGGCGGCCCTGGCCCCGCCTGCTGGTCACCGCGACCGACCTGACCACGGGCGCGCCCTTCGAGTTCACCTCCGAACAGTTCGCGCTGATCTGCTCGGATCTGGATTCCCTGCCCTTGTCTTTCGCGGTGGCGGCATCCTCTTCGGTTCCGCTCCTCCTGAGTCCCATGACGCTGCGCAACCATGCCGGCAGCTGCGCCCGCCCGGAGCAGAAGCAATTGCTGGACAACGCGGATCAGAACCTGTCGGCCCGCATGCTGCATCTCATCGCGCAGAGCTATAGCGACGCCAGGGCCCGCCCCTACCTCCACCTCGTCGACGGCGGCCTCGCCGACAACCTCGGCGTGCGCGGCCTGGTCGACCACACCGTCGCGGGTGGTTCGCTGAGGGAGAGCTTCCGCCACCTGCCGCCCGGCTCCGTCCACAAGATCGTGCTCGTGAGCGTGAACTCCGAGCGCGATATCGGCGAGCGGATCGACGACACGGACCGTGTGCCAGGCACGGGCCAGATCCTGACGGCGCTGGTGTTCGGGGCCGGAAGCCGCTACACGAAGGAGACGATCGAGATCGTGCAGGACTCGGTCCGCCGCGCGCAGGCCGAGCTGGCCGCGGAGCGCGGCCGCGACGGGAGTCCCTTCGCCGCCGATGCGGAACTGCACGTGATCAATGTCAGCCTGCATGACGCGCCCGATCCCGCGCTGCGCCGCGCGTTGCTGCACGTTCCCACCTCCTTCGAGATCCTGCCGGTCCAGGCCCGCCAGCTGATCGCCGGGGGGCGTAGTGCCTTGCGCGAATCCCAGCAGTTCCAGCGACTGCGGCACAGCCTGGGGGCTCCCGGGAAAGCCGCGGGCCTTGCCGTGAGCGATGCCGACGAACTGCAGTGAGCACCCCCTCCATGCCTTCCCTTCCCCCCATGGAGCTCTATTGGAGCGGCAGCTTCCTGGCTGCCAATGCGTTCATCGGCTTGAACCTGCTCGGCGCGCTCATGCTCGGCATGCTGGTGGGCTACGAGCGCTCCTACAACGGTCGCGCCGCCGGGATGCGCACCTATGGCCTCGTGTGCATGGCCTCGACGGCGCTCACCATCTTCGTGGGCTTCGCACCGTTCTGGTACGGTGGCGCGGCGTCGCAGGTGACGCCCGACGCGACGCGTGTCGTCCAGGGCGTGGTCACGGGAGTCGGTTTTTTATGCGCGGGCGTCATCGTCAAGGACGGCCTGAACGTCAGCGGACTCACGACGGCAGCCTCCATCTGGGCTGCCTCTGCGATCGGGGTTCTTCTGGGCGTGGGACTCTATGCGGCAGCCTTGCTGCTTTCGGTGCTGTGCATGCTGTCCATGTCGGTCGTCCACCGGATCGAGCTGAAGCTGCCAGGCCGCTCTATCTTCGACGTCTCCCTCAGCTTCCGGCCGGACGCCGCTCCGGAGCTCGAGGAAGTCACCGAGGTCGCGCTGGCTCATGGGTACCGCGTGATGCGCGGCAGTTTCAGCGTCATCTACAGCGACAACGTGCCCGTATGGCGGTTCTGCGTCGTTTCGCTGGACCGCTCGCGGTCCACGTCACCCGCGCAGATGGCCCAAGGCTTGGCACGCTCCGGCGATGTTCTGCGGTTCAGCATCGTTCCCTTAAAGAACTGAGTGCTGCTTCCTTCCTCCATTCATTTTCTCGGCGTCGCGATGGCCGCATGCTGGGCCACTGAAGGCGGCGCCAGCTCGCGGCCCACCATGGCTCGCGCGTAGAAGTAGTTGTTGCGCGCGCGCTCGCTCAGTCCATCGAGGTGCACCTCCCCTCGAGCGTTGCAGGGAAACGCAAAACCGGGGCGGCTGTGGAACAGCGAGCGGAAGCACAGCTCGTAGTGCGAAGTTGGCGCCTGGTTCATCATTTCCTGGTCCCTTCGTCGGAAGACTCGTCGCTGCGCGGGCGGAAACCTTCGTCGTTGGCAGAACGGGCAAGCGCGGCTGCGGCGGATCGGATGCTTTCGTCGAGCGTTTGCGGATTGAATGGCTTTTCGAGGTAGGTAAATGCATCGGCGCGCAGCGCGAGGGGGCCGACGGCGGTGCCGGACAAGGCAGAAACCACGAGCACCTTCATGCGCGGCGCGATCGCGATCAGCCGCGGAAGGATCTCCAACCCGCTGCGTCCGGGCATGTCGGCATCCAACACCAGGACGTCGATGTCGGCGCCCTGCACGAGTTCCAGCGCCTCTTCAGCGCTTGCCGCGCCGCCGGCGAAGTCGTAGTCAGGAAAGGAGGAAATGAAGCGTCTCAGGCCGGAGCGGACGAAGAGGTGGTCGTCGGCGACGGCTACGCGGAGCGCGCGGGAGGGGCGGGTGCAGGTCATGTTCGGGTCAGTTCTTCACACGGAGAGAGTCGTGGGGTGCAGTACGTGTTGAGCGACGAGAGCAGGTCATGAAGCATTCCTTGTGGGGCTTGTTAGCCGCTGACAGAAAGGTAAGCTCCAGCCCTCCCGAAGTCGTCTTGGTTCGGTCCCGGTTCGGTCCTTTTTGCTCGCGCCCGGCGCAATTCCTCACTCCTGGGCCGGGTCAGGGCGTGGTCTGCTCGCCGAGGCCGATGCAGCCGTCGTCGGTGCGGATCGTCGCGCTGATGCGGTCGCCAGGGCGCAGGTGCATGGGGTTGTTTCACGGCCGTCTCACGGGCACCGCAGCGGTCTATCGTTGATGCCCGCACTGGCACAATCGCTCGCATGGAGCAGGTACAGCCGTTGCGACTTCGGTTCGGAGACTTCCGCATCGACGAGGCGGAGGCTCTGCTGTGCCGCGACGGCGAAACCGTCGAGGTGCCCCCGCGCGCCTTCCAGGTGCTGTGCGAGCTGGCGCGTCGCCCTGGCCAGCTGGTAGCCAAGGACGCCCTGCTCGATGCCGTGTGGGGCCACCGGCACATCAACGAATCCGCCTTGAAAAACGTGGTGAACCAGCTGCGCCAAGCGCTGGGCGATGACGCACGCGAGTCGCGCTACATCCAGACGGCGCCGCGGCGTGGGTATCGGTTCATCGCGACGGTTGCGGAGGACACCGCTGCCCCCCTCGTCGTCCAGCACCAGCCTGCCAGTTCGGCGCCGACCTCGCTCGTCGGCCGCGACACGGCACTCGCGCGGCTGCAGGCCAGCCTCGACGCCGCGCGCGGCATGCAGCGCCAGCTGGTCTTCGTCCTCGGCGAAGCAGGCGCCGGCAAGAGTGCGCTCATCGACCTCTTCGCTGCGAACTGCGGAGCGAGGCTGGCGTTCGGGCAGTGCATCGAACACTACGGCAGCGGGGAACCCTACATGCCCGTGCTCGAAGCGCTCAACGCGCTGTGCCGGGCAGAAGGCGGCGAAGCCGTCGCCCGCACCATGCGCGAGGTGGCGCCCAGCTGGCTGCTCCAACTGCCCTGGCTCCTAAGTGAGGAGGACCGCCGCAGGCTCCAGCAGGAAGTGGGCGGCGCGGCCCAGGACCGCATGCTGCGCGAGTTCGGCGAGCTCATCGACCGCGTGACGCGTGATGGGCCCGTGATCCTCGTGCTCGAAGACCTGCACTGGAGCGATCACGCCACCGTGCAGCTGCTCGGCTACCTCGCGCACCGGCGCGGACCGGCGGCGCTGATGGTGTTGGGGGCGTTCCGCCCGACGGAACTGGTGCTGGAGGATCATCCACTCGCCGCGCTGCGCCAGCAGCTGCGCACGCGCCGACTGAGCCTTGAGGTGGATCTGGAGTCCCTTTCCGAAGCAGAGATCGGTGCTTACCTCACCGCGCGTTTCGGCGATGCGCCTCCCGAAAGTTTCGTGCACTCGCTGCACGCGCACACGGCGGGGCTTCCGCTGTTCGTGGTCAACGTGGTGGATGAACTGGTGGACGCAGGCACGCTGAGGCGCGATGCGGGCGGCTGGCATGTGCCCGTGGCAGGGACCCTCACCGTGCCCAGCAACGTGCTGGGGCTGATCGATGCGCAGATCGCGCGGCTGCCGGCGGAGTACCGCCGCGTGCTCGGTGCGGCAAGCCTCTGCGGCGTGGAATTCCTGCACGTACCGCTGGCGGAAGTACTGGACATGCCGGTCGACGCGCTCCAGGAACTGCTGGACGACGCGACGCGGCGCGTGGGATGGCTGAGGGCGACGGGCGCCAAGCCGCTCGCCGACGGCCGGATCGCCTCACGCTATGCCTTCGGCCACACGATGTACAGGCAGGTGCTGCATGGTGGCGTGGCGCCCGCGCTCAAGCTGCAGTGGCACCGACAGTGGGCGGCCGCGCTTGGTTCCGCCTACGGCGCGGCAGCGGCCGACATGGCTGCGGAACTCGCGTTGCACTACGAGCGGGGTCGGCTTGCGCAGGCCGCCGCGGAACAGCTTGCGATCGTGTCCGCGCGCGCACTCGAACGCGGTGCCGCGCACGAAGCGCTGGCAGCCGCGCAGAGGGCCCTCGTCCTCGGGGATGGGCAGCTCGCCACCGCCCTGGAGCTCGAGTTGCGCGTGCTGGAAGGCGTCGCGCTGACGCGCGTGCACGTGGTCGCCGACCCGAGGGTGGCGGCGGCATTCAGTCGCGCCATAGCCCTGCGCGCGGAGGAACAGCCGGCCTGGCGGCGCGCACTTCAAGGCGCCTGGTGGGTGCACTTCTCGCGAGGGGAGCTCGACGAGGCCCGCGCGCTGGCCGACCAGATGAAGGCGCTCGCCGCTGACGGCGATGCTGGGTTGCTGCTGGCCGCGCTTACCGCCTTGGGCTTCGTGCAGATGCTGAGAGGCGACGTGGCGGGAGCGCGCACCGAGTTCGAGGCGGCACAGGAACTGTATTCGCGGGAGGGGCTGCGCCTGGCCCCGTCTCAGTTCGTGCAGGATCCTGGCGTCGAAGTCGCGAGCGGTCTGGGCTTGGTCTGCTGGCTGGCGGGGGAGCCGCAGCGCGCGCGCGAGTTGGTACAGCAGGCCGCTTCGCGGGCGGCTTCCAACGGGCATGCACTGAGCGAGATGACCGCCTTATCCGCGCAGGCCATCGTGCATGCGCTCGCGCGCGAGTTCGATGCCGTCTATGAAATCACCGAGCGCCTGTACGCGGTGATCCGGAAACACGGGCTGCCGACGGGCCGCAGCGACTTCGCCTGGCTGCACGGCCGCGCCCTGGTGGCGCGCGGCCAGGTGGACGAAGGGCTGCGCGAGATGCGCGAAGCGGCACACAGCGCCGATGAACTCGGCATGCGCTTCGGGCTGTGCGGGTATCACCATCACCATGTGCAGGCCTGCCTGGAGGCGGGACAGGTCGTCGCGGCGCGCGTGTCCGCCGACGAGGGCATAGCACTGGCGCGGCGGCTCGGCGGTCACATGGTGCTGCCCGGCTTGCTGACGCAAAGGGCGGAACTGCTGGCCGCCGATGGAGAGGAGGCGCTGGCGAACGATGCCATCCTTGATGCGATAGAGACGGCTCGCGGGAACGGCTCCGCCTTCTTCGAACTGCTGGCGCTGGCCGCGGCGCAGCGGCTTCGCGCCCGGGCTGCGGACCCCGGCCGGCTGCACGAGCTGCTCGCGCTCTATCAAGGCGATCCTTCGCCCCGGATCGCAGAGATCCGGGGCCTCGCGTCAGGGGTCCCCTGAAGGAACGGCCCGGCCCAGCGGCGCGACGGCGCAATTGGTCACTGGGTCTGCGCCTTCGTACCACCTCCGGCGACGAACTCTGTCCTGCAGCAGATCGAAGTTGCTGCGGCCAAGGTCGTCCAGCACGCACACTTCACCGTCGCAGATGTGCGGGCCGCCCTTAGTGCTCGCCAGGCTCCTGGCCACCTCGGGGAACCAGGCTGTGCAGTCGGCCCTGACGAGGCCAGTTGAACAGCGCCAGTTGGACTACCATGGCCATGCGCGTCCGGATCACCGGGCGTTTGCACTACCCAAGTGGGTCAGCCGATGACCAGCCGAACAGCACCACCGGCACGCGTTTGACTGCAGGCAGGCAAGCCGGCACCTTCGGGTGCCGTTTGCTTTTTGCGTGGCGCATCCGTCAAAGGGAAGCTGCCGGCTACTCGCGCGTGACGACTTCGGGCGTCGCCGAAGAGTGGTGGTGAGCTGATCAGCCGTTGGCCGTTCTTCCACTCGCGGACGTATGTGTGCCGGGCATGCAAGCTTGTACCGTGGACGTTCTCGACTGCTTCGGAGCGAGGCGTACTTCCGCTCACGGCCAGCGGACCTTCGCCGGGCAGCATGGCCGATCGTCCGCTTGCGCCCGGATTGCTGACCATGCAGCCGTATTCCCAGGGCGCTATCGCACTATCGAATTGAGCAGTTCGCGTCAGGCCACCGGGCGCAATTCGCGGCGCAGGATGTTGTCGGCGGTCGACTTGAGAAATGCCGCGGCCGGCCTCGCGCCGGCTCAGAGGGACTACCTGATGTGAAGTTGATCGATGAGATAGGCGACTCCGTCACTCGTATGCGTCTCGACGACGCGGCGCAGCTCGGACGAAGGCTCGAACGCCTCATGGGCCCCCGCGACGCTGTCGAGCCAGACGCAGATGAAGCCGGTCGGGGGATACGGCTCCGCCCACAGTCGCTCGCGACGAGCCGTGGAGACCGTCCAGTTCAACGCGATCTTGTTCCCAGTGGCTGCCGCCGCTCGTCGCAGTTCGCGCCAGAGCGTGTCACGAGTCTTCGCCTGCGCATGAAACGGGATGAGGACTTTGACAGACTGTTCGGCGGGCTCATCTCCGTCGGTCTCGACCACGCACAAGGTCCAGCCCTTCAGAAAGATCGGCTCGTCGGCAGGTATGTATTTCTGACCGACCGCGGACGCTTGGGCCAGGCGCATAGCGTCCGGATCAGAAAAGAAAAGTTCCACGATCCCGTCCACGTTGAAAGCAGGCTCGCCGTCGCTCGCCCACAGCACTTTGTCCACGCGGTTATGGGTGTACTTGGTGATGCCCTCCATGCCGAGCGCGAGCTTGGCATGGGGACCCGCCCAGTACGCCCTGAAGTCGCACGTAGCCGTCCCTTCCTTCTTAGCAAGGAGCGTCATCCTCTTCATCATTCCGGGCCTTTCGGAGCTACAAAACTTGTCGCTCGGCTACTACGAAAGCCGTGATCTCGGTCAAGAACGTCTTTGCGTGTGCCATCGTCACTTTCCCGGCTTCGGAGCCGAACGCTGCTTCCAGCGTCGCGGCATCCTCGAACCAAAGCTCGACGATGCCGTCGATCGGACAATCGTCGTAGCCACATGATTGCCCCTTCACCAATTCACGGGCGATCACGACGTTCTGCCTGTAGGCGCTGACGCCTGGCATCTTGCGGACCAGGTCGCCGTGGACCTTCCACTCGCGTCGAAAGTCCTCCTCGCTGAGATCAGGACGGCGCTTCAAGATCGACATGCGCTTCAGTAACCGAGCGCGCGATTGCGGCTCCGGTAACTCGATGACCACACGCTGCTCGGCGGTCACGATGTGCAGTCCGCCGAGGAAATAGTTTTCGTCTGCGATGAGGGCCGCAGCGAGCTCACTGTCGTTGAACGCGTGGTTCGCCTTGCCGACGTCATCGAACCACAGCTGCGAGAAGCCATCAAAGTCCCACGGTCCGCGCGGGAAATCAATGCCCCGCTGCAAGCGCTCGGTCACCGGGTTTTGCCAGTACCCCCGCAAGCCGGGCGCTCTCTTGGCGAGCTCTCCATGGTGGCCACGCCAGTATTCGCTGAATTCTTCCGTCGACCAATCGGACTTCTTGCGGATCAGGCCCATTCTTACGTTCATGTCTTTCACTCCTGGTTGGTCGGTTCAATGAGTTCGGCTGCAGCCTGTGCACGGGCACGTGCGAGGCCCGGAGCGCGTTTTGCAAGCCAGACACCGTGCCGGACTGGCCAGCGCTTGTATGCGGGGTCGACCCCCAAGGTGATGGCGGCGTGATGCGGCCAGTACGGATCGAAGAGAGCTTCGCGACCCAGGGCGATCAGGTCGGCTTTCCCGTCGGCTAGCACCTCTTCTGCCTGGTGCGCATCGACGATCATTCCAACGGCTTGCGTCTTGATCTGCGCCTCCTGGCGAATACGCTCCGAGAACGGCACCTGAAATCCGAGTCCTCGCGGGACCGGCAGCGCGCGCGTTTCTTCTGTCAATCCACCGGACGAGCAATCAATGACGTCGACGCCGCAGCGTGCTAGTTCGCGCGACAGGACGATTGAATCCTCAAGACTCCACCCGTCCACGCTGCCGTCTACCGCCGACAGCCGGCAGAACAGGGGCTTGCCGGCTGGCCAGGCCGCACGAACCTTGCGCGCGATCTCGAGGGCCAGACGCATGCGCCCTTCGAGGCTGCGGCCCCATTCGTCGTCGCGGTGGTTCGAGTTGGGCGACAAGAAGCTTGCGACCAGATAGCCATGGCCGAAATGGAGCTCCACCACATCGAAGCCGGCCTGAACGGCCCGCAAGGTCGCATCCACGAAGGACTGCACCACGTCTGCGATGCCGCTGGCGTCCAACGCAACCGGCGCCGACCATCCGGGTCCTGCAGGTAACGCACTCGGCCCGAGGCGTTGCCAGGGCTGCGGATCCGACGCGAGGCGATGTTCGGACAGCGCCGCGCCCCCTTCCCACAGCGGCTGGCTGCCCGACTTGCGTCCCGCATGAGCCAACTGAACGCCGATTGCGCCACCGTTGGAATGGACGAAATCAACCACCTGCTTCAACGGTTCGATCTGGCTGTCTTCCCAAAGGCCCAGATCCGCCGTACCGATGCGGCCTCGAGGATCGACGGCGGTACTTTCGGTGAGGATCAGCCCAGCACCGCCGAGGGCGAATTTCCCAATGTGGACCATGTGCCATGGCGTGGCGCGCCCGGATTCGGCCGCATGCTGGCACATTGGCGAAATGACGATCCGATTGTTCAGGACCAACTCGC
Source organism: Variovorax sp. LjRoot290 (assembly GCF_964253985.1). NCBI lineage: Bacteria > Pseudomonadati > Pseudomonadota > Betaproteobacteria > Burkholderiales > Comamonadaceae > Variovorax > Variovorax sp. LjRoot290. Next base: position 1,222,566 of record NZ_CAXURW020000002.1, read on the forward strand.
GTAGCTGAATTGGCTGGAAAAGGAGTGGTTCACTGGTGGTCATACGAAAGCCTGTCAGTTAGGGGGCGACGACCGGGACGGTCGCGGGTTGCCGAGTACCCAGATAGGTGCCGCCCATCACGGCAAGAAAACCGAAGAGATGCCAGAGGTTCAGCCGCTCACCAAGCAACATGGCTGCGAAGCTGACGCCGAAGACTGGAACCCAGTACAAGAAGACGGCAGTACGAGCTACGCCGATACGCGCAATGGCGCGGTTCCAGACGAGGTTGGACAGCGCGGTCGCCATGACACCCGAGAACAGGATGAACGCCCAAGGGCGCCAGCCTGGAAAGAGCCCATCGAATCCAATCGCGGGCGACTCTAGGGTGGCGTGGACCGCCAGAAGGAACGAGCCAACCACATAGATCGCCCAGCTGATGGTCAAGGGGTGGAGTTGCTTGGCCAGGCGCTGGACGATGGCGCCACCCGCGGCAAAGCTGACCACGGCGGCCACCAACATCAAGTCTCCCGCGCCAGCGCTCGAAAGACCGGCTCCCGGATGACTCAATACCACTGCCGCCACTCCCGCGAAACCGAGAAGGACGCCCACCAGGCGCATCAATGTCAGACGCTCCCGGAAGGCGACCGCTGCGAGCAATGCGGATACCAGCGGGCTCAGCGCCATGATGAGCGCGCCATTGGTGGCCGTGGATCGCAGCAAGCCCTCCGCAAAAAGAATCTGATTGAGATACACCATCAGAATCGCGCAGACCACGATCGGCACGCTTTGCCGCCACGACAACAAGGGGAGTCCGCAGCGCTTCCACAGCACGATCAGGCTCAAAGCGGCGCATGCCACGAGCATTCGGAGCGCGGCCACTGTGATCGGATCGAAGACCCCTGTCAGGACCTTCACTGCGGCCACGTTCAGACCCCAGATGGCCATCGCCCCGATCAAGGTCGCCTGCACGGCGGCTGGACTTACTTGGCCATCAGACATGGATCAGGCCCCCTGCAGTTGGCGGTTGCGCTGCCGGATCAAGGACGCGAACACACCTCCGAGCAGCAGGAGGCCGATAGCTGACGATGCAAAGACCAAGGTCGACGAGAAGGTGTCGACCACCCACGCGGCGAGCAGGACTCCAAGGGACTGCCCAAAGAACAAGACGCAAGCGAACAGTGAAACTGCCGTACCGCGCAGGGCCGGGGCCATTTGGGTCGCATGGGTCTGAAGGGTGTTGTGCAAGGCATAGAAACCAAACCCGGCAAGCATGCAGGCGGGAAGCGTCCACTGCCAGGATGGCGCAGATGCGATCGTTGCGAACGCGATGCCCAGGCAGACACCTCCAGTTGTCGCCAGGCCGGTTTCGCCGAATCGCCGCAGCAACACGCGGGCGCAGCGGCTGTAAAGAAGGCCGCCGGCGCCGTAGAGCGCGACGATGGCCCCTGCCGTTGGCATCGTCAGGTTGAACGTGGCGTGCAGATGTGAGGGAATGAAGGCAAGCGCGCTGAATGCCAACGCCCCTTCAATGCAAGTGACGAGCAACACAGTCCTTGCCCACGGCCGGGCGAGCACATCCAGAAGTCGACGACGCACGCTTCCCATGTCTCCCGGCGCCGGTAACGTGAGGCCGTGAGCACGCCGGGCAAGCACCGCTCCGCTGATCAGGAAGACCACCGCGAGCATGACGAACGCCGCTCGCCAGCTCAACATCTCAGCGATGAGGCCGCCCAGCCACTGCCCGCAGATCATTCCAAAAACGGTCGCGCCGAGCAATTTGGCCAGCACTTCCTGGCGCCCTTCATACGCGACGCTGTCGCCGATCAGCGCCATCGTCAAGGGAATGATTCCAGCGGCTGCAACTCCCGACAGAATGCGACTGACAACCAGCCAGTCCAAGGTCGGCGAGAAAACTGCTGCGGTGCTTCCGATCGTGCAAGCCAGCGTGGCAAAGCCGATGACGCGCACCTTGCCGAAGCGATCCCCGAGCGGCCCATAGAACAGCTGGAGAACGCCGTAGGCCAATGCGAATCCGGAAATTGTCCCCGCAGCCTGGCCCGTCGTCGCCGAGAATTCCGCTGCCAACGACGGAAGCATGGCGTCGCAGATCCGCATTGAAGCCATGCTTGCGAATGCGCATATGCCGAGTAGCCAGAGCGTTCGGGTATCAAGGGAGCGGATGCTCATGGTTGCATCGCTTGGTACGGCGCTCACTGTCATGCCACCAGACCTGGTGCAAGGATCAGGCTCGCTTCCGTCGCCTCGATCACCTCACGAATTGACACTCCAGGGGCGATCTCTTGCAGGACGAGCCCATTCTCGGTCGGTCGAATCACTGCGAGTTCTGTGACGACCAGGTCGACGCGGCGCACCGAAGTGATTGGAAGGCTGCAGCGCGGAACGATCTTGGAACCATTCTTCGACCGATGTGTCATCGCTACGATGACCCGGCGGGCCCCTGTCACCAAGTCCATCGCGCCGCCCATGCCGGGAATCATGGAACCAGGCACCATCCAGTTCGCCAGCTGTCCAAGTTCATCAACCTCGAGACCACCGAGCACCGTCACATCAAGGTGACCGCCCCGGATCATTCCAAAGGAAAAGGCGGAGTCGAACGCGCACGCACCGGGCAAGGCACCGACGGGGCGTCCCCCTGCGTCTGTGAGGTTGATGTCTTCGAATCCCTCTCCGGGCAACGGGCTCATGCCAATGATGCCGTTCTCGGAATGGAAGAAGACGTGAAGCGTCGGGGGCAGGTACTGGGCAACTAGTGTTGGCAGGCCGATGCCGAGGTTGACGCGGTCGCCATCTTTGAGCTCGCGCGCGACCCGTCGGGCAATCACTTCCTTGTCGTTCATGAGGCGCGCTCCTTACCCACCAGGACATGGACGAGCACGCCAGGCGTGATCACCGCATCCGGTGCGATCATTCCGACAGGCACGATGCTTTCTGCTTCGGCAATCGTCGTAGTGGCCGCCAAGGCCATGAGCGGATTGAAGTTGCGTGCCGTGAGCGTGTACTCAAGGTTGCCGTAGTAGTCCGCCCGCTTCGCGCTGATCAGGGAGAAATCAGCCTTTAAGGCTGTCTCGAGCAGGTAGCTTCGGCCGTCGACCTCGAGGGTGCGCTTGCCCTCGGCGACCAATGTTCCGACACCTGTGGGCGTCAGGATGCCGCCAAGTCCGAAGCCACCGGCGCGGATCCTTTCCGCCAAGGTCCCCTGAGGCACGAGCTCAACCTGCAAAGAGCCGTCCAGCATGAGCCGCTGCGTCACGGCATTGGTCCCGATGTGGCTGGCGATGACCTTGCGGACGAGGCCAGCATCTATCAGCCTACCAACACCAACCCCGGGCCGCGCGGTGTCGTTGCTGATCAGGGTGAGTCCACCACGCCGCTGCCGAATCAGCTCGTCGATGAGTCGCGGTGGGCAGCCCACACCCATGAACCCGCCCACCATCAGCGAGGCCCCGTCCGGGATCATCGCGATGGCCTGCTCAAGCGGGACGGCTTTTTTCATCTTGCTTCGACGATGCCGACCACTTCGCCCAGACCAATGCGAGCTGCGCCTTCGCGCTCGCACCACCCACGCATGATCAATGCGTCACCGTCCTCCAGGAAGCTGCGCTGCTCGCCGTTGGGAAGCGTGATCGGCTGCTTGCCGCCGCTGGTGAGTTCCATCAGCGAGCCGGCTTCGCTGGCCTCCGGGCCGGACAGGGTGCCTGAGCCCAGCAGGTCGCCCGGCTGCAGGTTGCAGCCGTTCACGGTGTGGTGAGCGATCAACTGGGCCGGCGTCCAGTAGGCGGCGCGGGTGGTATTGGTCCGAGAGAGCCGAACAAGCTCGTCACCAGCTTCGCGCATCCTCGCGGTCTGTAGCAAGACCTCCAACTCGATCGAGAACGCGCCCTTTGCGCGGTTTGTCTCCGAGTCCAGGTAGGGCAGCGGTTGTGGATCCTCCGCCGGGCGTTCGAAGGCCACGCGAAACGGCGCCAGCGCCTCGGTTGTGACCAGCCAGGGCGAGACAGTGCTGGCGAAGTTCTTCGAGAGGAACGGGCCAAGAGGCTGGTACTCCCAGCCCTGGATGTCGCGCGCCGACCAATCATTGAAGAGCGTCACGCCGAACAGGTGCGCCTCGGCCGCATCCATGCCGATGGACTCCCCCTGCGCATTTCCTTGGGAGACGAACCAGCCGAGCTCGAGCTCGTAGTCCAGTCGCTTCGAGGGGCCGAGGCTCGGCGCGCTGGCGTCCGGTGCCTTGGTCTGTCCCTGCGGTCGCTTGAAGCGCTGGCCGCTGACGCCGATCGACGAGGCGCGGCCATGGTAGCCGATGGGCACCCATTTGTAGTTCGGAAGCAGCGGGTTGTCCGGCCGGAACTGTTTGCCGACGGTGGTCGCGTGGTGAACGCTGGTGTAGAAGTCGGTGTAGTCGCCGATGCGGCAAGGCACCGTCATCTCGACGGCCGACTGGGCGAAGAGGAAGTGGCCCCACTCGGCGGTCTGCGTGTTGCCTTCGGCCAGGCCGGCGGAGATCGCGGCACGCAGCGCCTGGCGCTCCGTCGGGCTCTTCGCCATCAACACGTTCATGTCGTCCGTATGGACGAGGCCGGTCGCCTTCAAGTCGAGCACCTGATCGCCGATCGCAACCCCGATGCGAAAGGCCTCGCCGCTGCCGGCAGGCCGGAAGCGGCCGAACGGAAGGTTCTGGATCGGAAAATCGCAGCCAGCCTCGTTGGCCGAAGCGACCCAGCTGCGCAGCTTCGGATCGTGGGTGGCGTTCAGTTCGTTGTTCATGGCTTGAATTGGTCCTTGAGGCCGGCCCAGCAGTCGGCATAGTCGGTGTCCAGCGCCGAGCTCTGCAGCGCCCAGGCCGTGGGAATGAAGCGGAAGCGGCTCTCGAACATGAAGGCCAGCGTGTTGTCCAGCTTCTGCGGCTTGAGATCGGCACGGCTCGCCTTCTCGAAGGCTTCCTCGTCGGGGCCGTGCGGCACCATCGCGTTGTGCAGGCTGGCGCCGCCGGGTTTGAAGCCGCCGGGCTTGGCGTCGTACTCGCCGTAGACCAGGCCCATGAACTCGCTCATGAGGTTGCGGTGGTACCAGGGCGGACGGAAGGTGTTCTCCATCACCAGCCAGCGCGGCGGGAAGATCACGAAGTCGCAGTTGGCGGTGCCGGGCGTGTCCGAGGGCGAGGTGAGCACGGTGAAGATCGACGGGTCCGGATGGTCGAAGCTGATCGAGCCGATGGTCATGAAGTTGGCGGTGTCGTACTTCACCGGCGCGAGGTTGCCGTGCCAGGCGACGACGTTGAAGGGCGACTGCCTGGTGGGCGCCTTCCAGAAACGTCCGCCGAACTTCTTCACCAGCTCGTAGCCACCGGCCTCGCTTTCGAAAGCAGCCACCGGCGCCTGAAAGTCGCGCGCATTGGCCAGGCCGTTGGAGCCGATCGGGCCCAGCTCGGGCAGGCGGAACTGGGCGCCGTAGTTCTCGCAGACGTAGCCGCGCGAGGGACCCTGATCCGAATCCGGCACGGCGATCTTGAACACCACGCCGCGCGGCAGGAGCGCAATTTCGCCGGGCTTGACCTCGAGCACGCCCATCTCAGTGGTGATCACCAGCCGGCCTTGCTGCGGCACCAGCAGCATCTCGCCGTCGGCATTGACAAAGGCGCGGCGCTCCATCGAACGGCTCGCGAGGTAAACGTGCGCAGCGACGCCGCTGTGCGCCTCGGCGTCGCCGTTGGCGGCCAAGGTATGGATGCCGTCGATGAAATCGACATCGGCGTTGTCGAGCGGAAGCGGATGCCAGCGCATCGGCTCGGGCGCGAGCGCGATATCGCGGTCGGCGCCGGTCTGCCAGTGCGGCTGCGCATAGGCCTGGTAGCGGCCGGAGACCACCGAGGGCTGGCGCCGGTACATCCAGCTGCGCCGGTTCTCGTGGCGCGGCGCGGTGAAGGCAGTGCCCGAGATCAGCTCGGGGTAGAGGTCGAAGGGCGCGCGCTGCGGGCTGTTGCGGCCCTGCGGCAGGGCGCCGGCCACGGCCTCGCTCGCGTATTCGTTGCCGAAGCCGCTCTGGTAGCGGCGCTCGGCGGTGGATGCGTTCGTCATGGTGTGCTCTTGCTTTCGTTGGATCGGGCAGCGACCGCGAGCGCGCGCCGCAGAACAACCAGCGAGCCGATGTGGTTGGCCAGCACCAGCACGAGTCGCGCATTGAACGCGTGGCTTTCCTCGTTCGACAGGCCTTCGTGCGCCTCGAGCAGCGCTTCGTAGAAGTCGTCGGGCGCGTCTAGGTTGGGGGCAGTGATCAAGACTTGCGGTGGCGTCGCTTGCGGCATGGCGGTTCTCCTTCAGGCTCTGGCGAGGGCGCGCGCCAACGCAGCGCGGATGGCGAACGAGGACGGCGCGCGCCAGCGAGCGCAGACGTGCTGGTCGGGCCGCAGCAGGTAGACGGTGCCGGGCTGCGCGTCGTAGCGTTGCGCGGCCAGCGCATTCGCCTCGGCGAGCGGCACGCGCAGCACGCGCAGCGAGGCGTCGGCCTCCGCGACGGCGCGGGCGCTGCGTTCCGCCGGCTCGCCCTCGCCGAACACCAGCGCGGTGAACGCGGTGCCGCCAAGTTCGCGCAGCAGCCAGCCGCTGCGCCCGCCGGCCAGGGTGACGGGCGCGTCCGCGGCTACGGCGCCGGGCACCATGCGGCCGCTGAACGCATCCGCATCGGGCGTGTTGAGCGGCGAGCCGTGCAGCGTGGCCGGGACAGAGAGCCGGCCGCTGTTCACCAGCGCGCGTGCGAAGTCATGGCGCTTGGCCAGCTCCAGCACCGCATCGCGGAACAGTCGGCTCACCTCGCTCTTGGGCGTGATGAAGTCGGTGGCGCGGGTCGAGTTGCGGATGTTCTCGTCGGCCGCGTACTCGCGCTCGGTGGCGTAGCTGTCGAGCAGCGCGTCGGGTGCGTCGCCGCGCAGCACGGCCGCCAGCTTCCACGCCAGGTTCTCGGCGTCCTGCACGCCCGAGTTCGCGCCTCGTGCGCCGAAGGGCGAGACGCCGTGGGCCGAATCGCCGGCAAACAGCACGCGGCCATGCCGAAAACGGTCCATGCGCAGGCAGGCGAAGGTGTAGACACTGGCCCACTCGAGCTCGAACTGGGCGTCTTCGCCGAGCAGCGCCCTGACGCGAGGGATGATGTTCTCGGGCTTTCTCTCTTCCTCGGGGTCGGCGTCCCATCCGAGTTGGAAGTCGATGCGCCAGACGTTGTCGGGCTGCATGTGCAGCAGCACGCTCTGGTTGGGGTGGAACTCGGGGTCGAACCAGAACCACCGCTCCGCCGGCCGGTCGAGCTTCATCTTCACGTCGGCGATGAGAAACCGATCCTTGAAGATGCGGCCCTTGCTCTCCTTGCCGATCAGCTCGCGCACGGAGGAACGCGAGCCGTCGCAGGCGGCGACATAGTCGGCGGCCAACTGGTAGCTGCCATCGGGCGTCTCGATCATCAGCAACGCGTGCTCGTCGTGCTGCGCCACACCGATGACCTTGTTGTTCCAGCGGATGTCGATCAGCGGCAGCTGCGCCGCGCGTTCGGCGAGGTAGCCTTCGACGTAGTACTGCTGCAGGTTGATGAAGGCCGGCCGCTCATGCCCCTCTTCGGGCAGCAGGTCGAATTCATAGATCTGCTCGTTGCGAAAAAACACGCGCCCGAGATTCCACGACACGCCCTTGCCGACCATGCGCTCGCCGCAGCCGAGCCGGTCGAATACTTCGAGCGAGCGCTTGGCGAAGCAGATGGCGCGCGAGCCGGTCGAGAGGCGGTTATCGTTGTCGAGCAGCACGACGGGAACGTTCTGCTGCGCCAGGTCGATGGCCAGCGCCAACCCGACCGGGCCGGCCCCGACCACCACGACCGGGTGGCGCGCAGGCGCGGCAGCCGACTGGTCGGCGTGGCGAACGTAGTCGAAGGCGAGCTTCTGATAGTCGAGCGGTTCCCCGCCGACCGACGCGAGGTCGTTCAGCTTCATGGTGTCTTGGCTCCTTGTCGGGACGCGCGGCGGCCAGTCAGCCTTCCAGCGTCTTCCACATCTCGACGTCCCGCTCAGCAGTCCATATGCGCGGATCGGTGTACTTCGTGGCCTCGTCGTAGCAGCGAGTCACGTCGAATGGCATGCAGTGGTCAAAGATCACCCAGTGGCCGTACTTGGGCTTGAGCGCGGCGAAGGTGTCCTTGTAGACCGCGTTCAGGTCCTTGCCGGCGGCTACGCCCTGCTGCACGTTGGCGTACACATCGGAAATGAAGTCCCGCGTCTCGCTCAGGCCCTTGGCCACGTCATCGGGCGTCGTCAGTGCCGCGCCACGACCGGGCACCAGGGCCTTGGGGTTCAGCGCAGCCAGGTTGTTCAAGGTCTGCGGCCAGTCCTTGAAGTAGGCATCTCCGGCGTAGGGAGTCGCACCGAACTCGACCAGGTCGCCCGACAGCAGCGCCTGCTCTTGCGGTAGCCAGACCACAGTGTCGCCCTTGGTGTGGCCGCGCCCGAGCTGCAGCAGGTGCACCTCGAGCTTGCCGAGCCACAGCGTCATCTTGCCGGTGAAGGTCATGGTCGGCCAGGTCATGCCCGGTGGCACCGTCTCGACGTTGCTGAAAAGTCGCGGGAAGCGTCCGATCTCACTGGCCTTGTCCTGCTCGCCGCGCTCGACGATCAGGTCGTACGTGTCCTGGCTGGCAATGATCTGCTCCGGCTTGTAGGCACTGGCGCCGAGCACGCGCACCGCGTGGTAGTGCGTCAGCACGACGTACTTGATCGGCTTGTCGGTCACTTCACGAATGCGGCGCACCACGTCGGCCGCCATAGCCGGCGTGGCCTGGGTGTCGGCAACCAGCACGCAGTCGTCGCCGATGATGATCCCCGTGTTCGGGTCGCCTTCGGCCGTGTACGCCCAAGCGTGCTCGGAGATCTGGCTGAAGGTGACTTTCTTCTCTTCCAGGTCGGCCTGGCTCGCGAACTTTTTGGTTTCGGTCATGGGGTACTCCTTTGTATGTGCGGATGAATGGGTCAGTGCGAGCCGAGATAGGCCGCCTTGACCTTGGGATCGTTGAGGAGTGCGCGACCTGTGCCCTCCAAGGTGATGTGTCCTGTTTCGAGCACGTAGGCCCGGTCGGCCACGCCCAGCGCCTGCTTGGCCATTTGCTCGACCAGCAGGATGGTCAGTCCCGATTCGCGCAGTTGTCGAATGGCGTTGAAGATGTCCTTGATGATCAATGGCGCCAAGCCGAGTGAGGGTTCATCCAGCAGCAGCAAGCGCGGCTCGCTCATCAAGGCGCGTGCGATCGCCAGCATCTGCTGCTCACCGCCGGACAAGGTCCCGGACAGCTGGTCTTGGCGCTCCCGCAGCCGCGGGAATCGCTTGAATTCCCGCTCGATGGCGGCTGCGGTCGCTGCGGGGTCATTCTTTCGCGAATAGGCACCGAGCATCAGGTTCTCGCGCACCGTCTGATCGGCAAATACGCCGCGGCCTTCCGGGGACATCGCGACCCCAAGGCCCACACGTTGATGCGATGCAACGTTCGTGATGTCCTTGCCATCGAGCAGGATTCGACCTTCGGTGACGGGCTCCAACCCGCAGATGCTCTTGAGCAAGGTGCTTTTCCCGGCTCCATTGGCGCCAATGATGGTCACCACTTCGCTCTTGCGCACTTCAATGCTCACGCCCTTGACGGCCTGAATCGCACCGTAGGCAACCTTGACTGATTCGAGTTTCAGCATATTTGACTTTCCGGTTCAGGCTGCGGCGAGCGCTTCTTCGGGCTCGTCGACGCCGAGATAGGCTTCGACAACACGGGGGTTGGCCTGCACCTCGGCGGGCTTGCCCTCGGCGATCTTGATGCCGTAGTCGAGCACGATGACGTGGTCCGAGATCGACATGACGAGATCCATGTGATGCTCGACCATCAAAATGCTCACACCGCACTTGCCGATGCGAAGCAGCAGCTGACCCAGCTCGCCTGTCTCCTGCGGGTTGAGACCCGCAGCAGGCTCGTCAAGCAGAAGGAGTTGCGGCTCAGTCGCCAGTGCCCGTGCAAGTTCGACACGGCGTTGCAGGCCGTAGGGCAGGCTACCCGCCGGGTGATGCGCCAGATGCAGCAGGCCCACCAAATCCAGGAGCTGCAGGGCGCGGGCCCGCGTTGCGGCCTCTTGCTTCATCGCGCTCGGCAGGTGAAGTAGCGACGCGAAGAAGCCGTTCGTCATACGGCTATGACGGCCGAGCATGACATTGTCGAGCACCGACAGTTCAGCGAAGAGACGCAGGTTCTGAAAGGTGCGCCCCATGCCCATGCAGCAGATCGAGTGCACCGGTTGACCGGAGACCTCCTTGCCAAGGAACTGGATCGAACCTTCGGTCGGATCGATCAGGCCGGTGAGCATGTTGATCATCGTGCTCTTGCCGGCCCCGTTCGGCCCGATCAGCGCGTGGATATGCCCCCGCTGCAAACGGAACGAGACGTTCTGAGCTGGCTTCACGCCGCCGAAGTTCTTGGTAACTCCCTGCACCACCAGCAACTCGCCTTGGCCTTCAGGACCGATGCGCGTGGGAGCCGCGGCCACCTTCGATGCTTCGGGCGCCGCGGTCGAACGTCTGAACCACTTGGAGAACAAGCCGGTCACGCCACCAGGCATGACATAGAGCGCAAACAGCAGCAGGAAGCCGTACAGGAAGTGCTGAGCCGAGGGCCAGCGCGCCAACGCAGCATCGACCGCCGTCAGGATCACCGTGCCGACCAACGGCCCGTACTGGGACCCGGCTCCGCCGAACAGCACCAGCAGCAGGATGAAGATCGACAGGTGGAAGGTGATGAAGTCGGAGTTGATGTACTGGTTTTGCTGCGCGACCAGCGCGCCAGCTATGCCACAGGTGACAGCCGCAACGACGAATGCGATGACCTTGGCGCGATAGACGCGAACGCCCACCGAGGATGATGCGATCTCGTCGGCCTGCAGCGAGAGCAGCGCGCGACCGAATCGACCGTGCAGAAGATTGCGCAACAAGAGATGGGTCAAGGCGCACAGTCCGATGCCGAGCCAGACCCATTGCTGCGACGTCAATGGCTGCCCGTTCCAGGTCAAGGCCTTGATCCCGTAGATCCCTTGCGCGCCGCCGAACACATCGGTCCATTCGCCTACGAGCTTTTCCACAACGATGCCGAACGCCAGCGTCACCATGGCAAGGTACGGCCCCTTGACTCGCAGCGATGGCAGAGCGATCAGGACGCCACAAACCGCAGAGATACCGGCGGCAATCACAAGCGCAAACCATGGGTTCATTTCGGTACGGGTCGTCAGCAGTGCAACCGCGTAGGCTCCTGCGGCGAAGAGACCCGCCTGGCCGAGCGATTTCTGCCCTGCATAACCGACCAACACGTTCATGCCGGCGGCGCAGAGGTAGTAGACGCACATCATGAAGACGATGCGCAGGTAGTAGTCGTTCCCGAAGAGGGAGGTGGCGCCGACGAGCGCAGCGGCGACGAGGACGACGCCCAAGAGATGTTGACTGCGCTTCATACCTTCTCCACCAGCTTCTTGCCGAACAGTCCGGTGGGACGGAACGCGAGGACCAGGATCACGAGACCGAAGACAGCGACCTCGCGCCACTGCGCCTGCCACAGGTTCACCAGCGACTCGAAGACACCGAGAACGAATCCGCCAATGACGCAGCCTCGCGGATTGCTCAGGCCGCCGATCATGGCGCCGGAGAAGCCTTTGAGGCCGACCGTCAGGCCCATGAAGAGCGAGGCTTGCGCGATCGGCGCGAGAAGAAAGCCGGAGAGGCCGGCGAGTGCCGAACTGATCACGAAGGCGCCGATCATCACTGCGTTGGTGTTGATGCCCATGAGGCTGGCTACGTTGCCATTTGCCGCCACCGCGCGCATGGCCTTGCCCACCATCGTGCGATTCATGACGAAATCGAAGCCGATCATGATGACGACAGCGACGGCCAGCGTCAGAAGTTCCTGCGGACGGACGCCGATACCGAGCAGTCGGATCACCGTGTCGCCCACCGGTCCGGGCACCACCACGGGCTTCGGTCCCCAGATGGCCAAGCCAATGCTCTGCAGGATGACTCCAAAGCCCAGGGTGCTCATGACCCAGGCCATGCCTGGTCGTCCAGCAAAGGGCCGCACACCAATCACGTAGAGGAGCCATCCGAGAAGGCCCATGACACCGAGCGCCGCCGCAAGAGCCAGGAGTTGAGCGCCGGCGCCGGGAAGTGCCTGGCCGAACGTGGTCGAGGTCACAGGAAGACCCAGGACCAGGAAGAGCGCGCTCATGCCGATGAATGCACCGGCCGACACGAACTCCCCGTGAGAGAAATTCAGTGTCTTGGTCGTCGTGAAGGTGATGCTGAAACCCAGTGCGACCAACGCGTAGGCACCGCCCACGGCCAAGCCGCTGAGAATCGCTTGTAAGAGCGCCTCAACCATAGTTGCCTCCGAGATGATTGCCCGGACCGCGGGATGCGGCCCGGATACGCGTTTCGCGTTACTGCTTGAAGTCCGCGCCTGCCAATGCGCCGACGATCGGGTCGGTATAGGGCAGCAGCTTGCCGTCCTTCCAGCGAATCCACACCAAATCCTTGGCGGTCAGCGCTTCGTGGTTGGTCTTGCTGAACGGCTTGTCGTAAGTTTTGAGAACGCCCTGGACCGGGGCCTTCAGGTCCTCCAGTGCGACGCGAACGGCCGATCCATCAAAGCTGTTGGCTTGCTTCGCGGCGGCGGCATAGAGCAGGACCGAGTCGTAGCCGTGCAGCGCGAAGGAGAAGGAGCCCGGCGCCTTGAGCTTGGGGCCGACGCGATCGAACAGTTTCTGCTGGGCAGGTGTGCGCGTCTCGCTGACCGTGCGCATGAAGATCGGCTTTTCAGCAAGCGTCTTGCCCGCGGCGTCGTAGAACGTGATGTTGTCGGCCGCCCACGAGGTCAGTACCAGCGGGAAGTAGTTGATCTTCTCCATGCTGCGAACCAGCTGCGCGATGGGAGTACCCTGTGCCCACACCACCACGGTGTCGACGCCGGCAGACTTCATCTTGCTCAGCTGGGAGGTCATGTCCGTATCGCCGACACCGAAACGCTCGGTTGCGGCGATCTTGATGTTCTGGAGCTTGGCAATCTCCTCCATGTCCTTCAGGCCGCCCTGGCCGTAGCCCGTGGTCTCAGCCATCAAGCCGACGACCTTCGCCTTTTCCGTGTTCTTCTTGACATATGCCATAAGGGCGGCGACCTGCTCGCGGTCCACCATCGAGACGCGGAACATATAGTTGTCTGCGCCCGGGCTCATGGGCTTGGTGATGTCAGTGCCCGAACCCACGTTGCCGATGACCGGAATCTTTTTCTGGTTGGCGATGTGCTTCCAGGCCATCGCATTGCCGGAATTGGTCGGGCCGAACACGGCGGCAACCTTTTCGTTGTCGACTAGCTCGCTCATGTTCTGGATCGACTTCGGGGGTGCTGAAGTGTCATCGCGAGTGACGAGCGCCAGCTTTTTGCCGAGGACGCCACCCGCCGCATTGATGTCGGCAATCGCCGCCTCCATGCCGAGCACTGCCGCCTGGCCGCTTTGCGCGGAGGGAGAGGCTGACAGATCTCCGTTGTAGCCCAACTTGACGTCTTGAGCGCTTGCGGCTGTGGCAGCAACAAGGCTCGCGGCAAGAGCGGCTCGCTTCAGGAACTTGGGAATGCTCATAGCTGTCTCCGGTTATTCGAACTCGGTGAGTTCAGGGTTGCGATCAAAAATGAGGTGGAAAATCAGGAAGCGAGGAAGCCGCCGTCAACGGGAAGGGTCACGCCCGTCACATAGGTGGCCATGCTCGATGCCAGGAACACCACGGGGCCAACCAGCTCTTCGGGCTGCCCGACGCGCGCCATCGGCGTGCGCAACATGAACTTGTCGAGGCGCTCCGGCGCCTCCCGCGTGTACGACGTCATGGGCGTCTCGATGACGCCAGGCGCAATGGCGTTGACACGGATACCGTCCTTCGCCAACTCAACGGCGAGCGCTTGCGTCATGAGCTTGACCGCGCCCTTAGACGGGGAGTAACCCACGACATTGGGAATTCCGGTGCTCGAGGCGATGGACCCGACGTTGATGATCACGCCCTTGGTTTCCCTCAGCGCATCCAACCACGCATGCGTTGGAAGGAAGGTACCCATCACGTTCACCGTCAGCGTACGCTCGAGGTTCGACGCGACCTTCGGGCTGTCCAAACCCTCGCGAATGATGATGCCGGCGTTGTTCACCAGGATGTCGATGTTTCCGACTTCGCTTGCCACGGTGAGCGCGAGTGCCTGGCAGGCATCTCTCGAAGTCACGTCCAACTTGTACGCGACTGCCTTCCCGCCCGCGGCATTGATTTCGGCAGCAACTACCTTGGCGTTTTCATCGTTCAGGTCGGTCACGACGACCTGGGCGCCCGCTTTCGCAAGGCCCTTGGCGATGGCTTTGCCATTGCCCTGCCCTGCGCCGGTCACAAGAGCGATGCGCCCGCCCAAGATCTGCGGCGCCATGAGTTCAGAGATTTCCATTTGTCTTTCCGGATAGGTGTCTTGAGATCAGGCGGCGTGGACACGTTGGCGCGGAGCGGCCAGCTGGACAACTTCGGCCGCAGGTCGCGTTGTTTGATTCGCGAGCGTCTGACCCACGACGTAGCCGAAGGTCAGCGCCGGGCCGAGGGTGATGCCCGCTCCGGGGTAATTGCCACCCATGATGCTGGCCGCGTCGTTGCCGACGGCATAGAGGCCCTTGATCGGTTGCCGGTCCTGCGTGAGGACCTGGCATGAGTCATCTGTCAGCAGTCCGGCGAATGTGCCGATCTCGCCGACAACGATCTTGATCGCGTAGTAAGGGCCCTGGCGGATGGGCGCCATGCACGGGTTCGGAGTCACCAAAGAGTCGCCCTGGAAACGGTTGTAGGCCGTGCTGCCCTTGGCGAATTTCGTGTCGATGCCCTTGGCGGCATCGCGGTTGAAGGATTCGACCTCCTCCTGCAGTACGCCGGCAGGCACGCCGATCACCTTGGCCAGTTCTTGCAGGCTGTTGCCGCGCTTGAGGTAACCAGTTTGCAGGTGCCTGCCGATCGGCAGGGGGAACGGTGCAACGCAGCCCATCCCGTATTCGCGCAGGTGCTTGTGGTCGCAGATCAGCCAGCAGGTCACTTCGGAGTTGCCCGCGCACGCCTTCACGAGGTCCTGAACGAAGTCGTGGTACGAGAGCGCTTCGTTGGTGAAGCGGCGCCCCCCCGGCGTGACGGCGATCACACCCGGCTTCGCCCGATCGATGAAGTGAGGCATGACGCCCTCGGAGCCATCTTTGCGCTTCGTCACCGAGGTCGGGCACCAGGCGGCGGCGTTCGGAATGGTGGGGTCGACCCAGCCACCGACGGATTCGCCGAGCCGCAGACCATCGCCGGTGTTGAGTGCCGGAGAGGGAGTGAAGTGTTCGTTGCCAGTCGGGGCATGCGGGAACAACTGCTTGCGACGCTCCACGTCGTAGGGGAAGCCACCGCATGCGAGGACCACCCCACGGCGCACGCGGATCTCGAGCGGCTTGCCGTCCTGCAAGACGCTCGCGCCGACGACGGCATCGCCTTCCACGATGAGCGACTTGACCGGCGAGTTCAGCCACACCGGGACGTTGAGGTCCATCGCGGCCTTGGCGAGTCGGCCAGCCAAGGCGTTGCCGTTAGTCAGCGTCATCCCGCGGCCATACCTCACGACATCGAGCAGGTGGCCGCCGAAGCGCTTGGCGACGTACCAGAAGGACTCGAGCGATTTGAAGGCACGCAGGAAGTGCCACAGCTCCTTGCCGGAGCCGAGCATCATGCCGAACACGGTCAGCTCGGGCACGGGCGGCGCCAGCTGGGCGATGCGGCCGCCGAGCTCTCGCCCGTCGAACGGACGGGTCACCATGGACCGGCCGCCCGCTTGGCCGCCAGGCGCCTCGGCGTGATAGTCGGGAAACACCGGCGGCATGTCGAACTGCACGCAGGTGTTCTCAGTGAAGAAGTCGAAGGCTTTCGGTCCGTTCTCGATGAAGGCGTCGACGCGCGCGGCATCGAAATGCGTGGTCGCCTCGTGCTGCAGATAGGCGCGGGCCGCTCCCGGCGGTTCGTTGATGCCCTGCTCTTTCGCGAGCTTGGTGCCAGGGATCCAGAGCCATCCACCCGAGCGGGCTGTAGTGCCTCCATAGACCGGCGCCTTGTCGACGACCAGCACCTTGAGGCCCTGATAAGCCGCGGTAACCGCCGCCGACATGCCAGACGCGCCAGTGCCGACCACCAGAACGTCGTACTCGGTTTCCTGCTTGCTCATTGACCATCACTCCTAGAGGTAGGGGCCGCATTGCTGACCCGATGGCGTTAGTATGCTGCTAACGCATCTTTCCTATACTAATGGTTTACCCTGAGCTAATGACGTTGTTAGAATCAAAACGTTAGGAGACACCCATGGGCGCACTTGAAGGCGACAGCAGCGAGTCGAATTCGGAAAAGGAACGCAGAGGCATCCAGTCCATCGAGGCAGGCGGCCAATTGCTTCTGGCGCTGGGCGCCCAGGGCCGACCTATGCCCTTGAGGGAACTCGCCAAGGCCGCTGACATGGCGCCCGGGAAGGCCCACCCGTACCTGGTGAGCTTCTCCAAACTGGGGTTGGTCACCCAGGAGGCTTCGACGGGCTACTACTGGCTCGGACCGACCGCAATGCAGCTTGGCCTCGTGACTCTCCGGATGCTCAATCCGGTTCGCGAGGCCACGCCCTTCGCGGAGCAGTTGGCCAGGGAAACCGGACACAGCGTTGCCCTTTCCGTGTGGGGCAACCAAGGGCCGACGATCGTGTATCTCTTTGATGCGATCTATCCGCTACACACCAATATCCGAACGGGGACAGTCATGTCGTTGGCGGGCACAGCGACGGGCCGCTTGTTCGCCGCCTACCTGCCCGCGAAGCTGATCGAGGAATCTCTGCTTGAGGACGAGCGGCGGCTCGGACCGGACATCGCCAAACCTACCGAGCGCGTCGATTTCCAAGGCATGTTGAACGAGGTACGAAAACACGGCGTGTCTCGCTCGGTCAACAACCCCACTCCAGGGGTCTGCTCGTTCGCGGCGCCAGTTTTCGACTATTCCGGGAACATCGTGCTCGGGGTCACGCTCATGGGGCGTTCACGATCATTCGACACCGACTGGGCTGGCAGTCAGGCGATCGCAGCAAAAGCATGTGGCGTCGAGGTTTCCAAGCGCCTGGGTCATCAAACGCTGCGCGCCGGTTGAACTTTCCGTCAGCGTTGCGCCACGCCACGCCGCTCTATAACGTCAAGTCAAAGGGCGTCGCTGCGATCCGCCTCTGAGCCGAATTCGGCCTTCCGTATGGCAGCTGTGCAGCGTGTGCTGTCTGTCGCATCTGGGACTTGAACTCACGGTCTCGGGCGCATAGCTGTCATCCAGGCTCCCGCGACCTATCGGGCCCAATGGCTGTTTTCAAGGTACTGCTGCCGTAGCTAGACGCCGGCAGCGCGCAATCGGCGAGACGGCTGATCGAACGTCTGCTGCTCACGGCGACGAAATCACGGAGCCGACCCGTAGCAGAAGTACGCACCGCGAAGACCCGCGTCGCAACGCTGACCGTCGACGCCGGCCCGATGCCGATCGAGCTGACGCCGATGTGCGGTCCCGCCGCTGCCAGGGTGATGGTCGTGAAGACTTCATTCGCCGTGTCACCTCATCGCGAACACCGCCACCTCCGCGCTGCGCCCCTTGACGCGCACCGCTGGAAGCGCTTCGAGTCCGACAGTCACGATAGCCTGGCACGCGTCGCTCCACTGACCAGCATGTGAGTGCCGAAATCCTTGTTCAGCGCCTGGATGCGCGACGCGAGGTTCACCGCGTCACCGACCAGTGCGTAGGACATGCGTTCAGTGCTGCCGATGTTGCCGGCGATCACGGTGCCGGTGTGGATGCCTATGCCGTGGCGCAACTCGGTCTTGCATGCCGAGCGCCGCACGCTGTTCCAGGCGTCGAGGCGCTGTCCCATCTCGCGTGCCGCGGCCACGGCGGCATCGGCATGGCGTACGTCTTCGATGGGCGCTCCGAACACGGCCTCGATCTCATCGCCAATGAACTGCAGCACCAAGCCGCCGTGCGCGCGAATCGCGGCGTCCATCTCACTGAAATAAGCGTTCAGATCGGCCACCACCTCGGCCGGCGGGCTGGCCTCGACCCAGGGCGTGAAGTCGCGCAGGTCGGCGAAGAGGATCGTCACGTCGCGCTGCACGCCGGCTCCGCTCACCCGGCCGGCGAGGATCTCGTCGCGCACTTCGGGGCTGACGTACCTGCCAAATGTCTCGCGGATCGCCTCGCGTTCGCGCAGGCCCCGGACCATGGCGTTGAAACCTTCGGCAACGGCGCCGATCTCGTCGTTTGAGACCACCTCGCAGCGCGCGTCCAGCCCACCGCGCTGCACTTGCGCCATGGCTGCCTGCACCTCGCTCAGCGGTCGTGCCACGCTTGCCGCGACCAGCAGGGCCAAGGCGACCGAAACCACGACCCCGCCAAGTGCGAGCACGATGATCACAAGATTGAGGTTGTGAATGATCGCCGCCGCTGTCGCCGCGTCGGCGGTCCGTAGCGCGTCGGCGCGCGTCAGCGCTGCCATCGACAGCACCGCCAGCGGCAGCAACCCGAGCAGCAGGAATGCCACGAGCATGCGCGTGCGCACACGCATCCGCGGCGCGCGCACAGCGCTCAGTTCGCCTCCTGGAATCAGGCGCGGCAGTTCGTCGCGCATCAGGCGTTCGCTGCCAAAGAAGACGATCGCGGCAACGAACGTGCCGAGCACGGCGAAGCTCCGAATGCGGGCACCGCGGGTCAAGGTTGAGGAGAACATGGTTTGGCGGATCCGGCACCGGTTTGGCGCCGCGGCAATTCTGCGGCCGCTGCCAGGCGCAGGATAGGTGCGGCAATCGACGCGCGCGGGTTCGAGATCGCCGGCGGCATGGGGTGCGTGCCGGCTGCTTGGACAAGCAGGACCTTCCGCTGCCCTGTGGATGGCGTCAGAATTGCGGCGAACGCTCGCTTCCAGGCGATGCGGTTCGGAACCGAAGCCATGAGACGCTGGTTGACCGCCCTCTTCGTACTGCTGCTCGCCGGCTGCACCACGCTGCCGCCGCGCATCGCGCCGCCTGCCAGCAGCGCCATCGCCGATACCGGCGACACGCCTCTCGGGCGCATTGCTGCGGCGAGTCTGGCTGAGGCACCCGGTGGCAATTCGGGCTTCATGCTGTTGCCGAGCGGCGAAATGGCCTTCGATGCGCGCCTCGCGCTGGCCGAGGCCGCCACACGCTCGATCGACGCGCAGTACTACCACATCCATGACGATACCGCCGGCGCAGCCTTCCTGGGGGCGCTGCGCGATGCCGCGGTGCGCGGCGTGCGTGTGCGGCTGCTGGTGGACGACTACCACGCCGGCGATCTGTACCCCATGCTGCGGGGCCTGGCCGCGTTTCCGAACGCCGAAGTGCGCCTGTTCAACCCGCTGCCCGAGCGCTACGGCACGCCGATCCGTCGCTTGCTGCTGTCGCTGCACGAATTCACGCGCGTCAACCGTCGCATGCACAACAAGCTCTTCGTCGCCGACAACCAGTTCGCCGTTTACGGCGGGCGCAATATCGCCGACGAATATTTCACGCGCCACGGCGAGGCCAACTTCATCGACCTCGACGTCCTCTCCGCCGGCACCGTCGTGCGCGAGCTGTCGGCAAGCTTCGACCGCTACTGGAACAGCGAACAGGTGTGGGCGCTGGAGCAGAGGCTGCACGCTTTGGAACGCGCCTCCAAACCCGCCGAGCGGCGCGCCGACTTCGACGTGCAGCTGAAAAGAATCGCCGGCCCACCGCCGGACGTGCCACCGCTGGACTACCTGGGCCAGAGCACGGTTCGCGTGCAGATCGCGCAGGGCCGGGTGCGACTGCTGGCCGGCAGTGCCCGCGTACACGACGACCCGCCCGACAAGGTGCTCCAACCCGTGGACCCGAACAAGGCCAGCCCGGCGATGCGCGCCAAGCTCGACGTGATCGCCGCCGCGCGCGAGGAAGTGGTCATCGTCAATCCTTACTTCCTGCCTGGCCCGGTGGGCCTGCGCATGATGGGCGAGGCCCAGAAGCGCGGCACGCGTGTGTTGATCGTCACCAACTCGCTCGGCTCCACCGACGAACCTCTGGTGTACCGCGCCTACTCACGCTACCGCGCCGACATGCTGCGGCTGGGCGTGCAGGTGTACGAGTTCGGTCCCGACCTAGTGCGGCGGTCGAACACCTTCGGGGTCTTCGGCAAATCCACGCCGCGCCTGCACGCCAAGGTGGTGGGCGTGGACCGGCGCTGGATGGTGGTGGGCTCGGTCAACCTCGATCTTCGCTCGGCGGTGCTGAACACCGAGTTGGGCGTCACCATCGACTGCGCGGCGCTCACGCGTCAGGCGCTCGGCCTGCTGCGCGCCGATGCCTTCGCCAGCATGTACCGGCTCCAGCTTGGTGAAGACGGCCAGACGGTCGAATGGCATCTGCGCGACGACAGCGGCAAGACGCAGGTGCGGCACGACGAGCCGCACGCGAGCCTATGGCAAGGCATTTCGCTGTGGCTGCAATCGTTGTTCGTGTCCGAGAACGACTTGTAGCCGGCCCCGGCCAGGGTCCCTTGAATCCGAGGTTCATCAACGCGCGATGCGCACGATGCGCGCCGCGCCAATGGCCGTCACTGCCATCGCCTGCTTCGTATCGAAGAAGGCGGGCGCGCGCACGACGGTCGATGTGCCAACCTGCTCGACCTGCACGGTGCCCAGCAGCACGAGCAAGAGCTCGCCGGCGCTCACCTCGGCGCGCTCGCCGGCGGCCAGCGGCCGGTGCTGCCCCGCGTCGACGACCGCCAGCCGCGCCGCGCGCTCCATCGTCTTCCACGTCGGCAGGCCACGCACGCAGTCGTCGAAGCGCCGCGCCGCGAAGTTCTTCCAGAGGATCTCGCTCAGTTTCGGGTGCGCTTCGAGGATGGAGAACAACGCCGCGCGCGAAATCTGGATGAGCAGCGTGGCGGTGGCGGTGCGCAGCGAGGCACTGCGCCGTTCGCCGCTGAGCATGGCGATCTCGCCGAACATGTCGCCGCTGGCCAGCTCGTCGATGATGGCGTCTTCGCCTTCGCCTGCGCCCTCGCGATCGGCCAGCACATAGACGGCGCCGCGCGCAATCACGTAGAGCTCGTCGCCGGGGTCGCCGGCACGAAAGACGGTCCTTCCCGCGGGAAGCGCAACGATTTGCGCGCTGCGTGCCAGCGTGGCCAGGCTGGGTGCGTCGAATGAGCCGAACAGTGCGGTCGCCTCGAGGCGCCGGACGACCTCGGCCGGGCGCAGCAACTGGCCGCCGATGGGCAGGCGGTACAGCATCGCCGTCAATCCCTCCCTGCGCCGCGCGTAGCGCTCGGCGAAGAAGGTCGAGATCATGTGCCAGAGGTTGTGCGGGTCGATCCTGACGAGGGTGACGAGTCCGTCGCCTTTGCCGTAGCCGGGGTTGGCCTCGATGAAGAAGCGCGCCGCGGGCTTGTCGCATTGGCGCCAGTAGTAGCGCTCGACCTCGGAGTCGCGCGTGATCCAGTGCACCTGGCGAGTAAGCGGGTTGTCGGAGGTCACGCGCTCGAGGCCGAACGAGTTCGCCAACTCGTCCATGACGTCGACCACGGCCGGCGGCGGCGGATGCCGGGTGCTCGGCCAGATCACGTCGAAGTGCTTGGCAAACAGGCAATAGCTCGAAGGGTGCACCAGCGAGCCGAGGTAGTAGACGCGCCGCCCGGGGTAGCGCAGCAGGTAAGGCACGCCGAGCTTGAGGCCGAAGCGTGTGTTGGTATTGCCACCCCGGTAAGCGCGCAGCATACCGGCCTCGGCACGAAAGATGGCGCTCGCCTTGCCGGCCAGTTCACGCTCGAAGATGTGCAGCGCGAAGTAGCCGACGATCTCGCCTGCGTGGTCGCGGTGCACGTTGATCCAGGTGTGCTCGGCCGGGGACTCGACCACGTACTTCGCGAACGAGTCGCGGCTGACGCCGTCAAACACCTCGCAATGGACCTTGTAGAGCGCATCGATGAACTCTTGCCGCGCGGCGAGGTCGAGCTTGCTCGGGACGACGATGGCGGATTTGGCGATCTTCGGCATGGGTGTCGGGTGCGCTGCGGACCACCCGTCGAACCGCCGGAAATCCGAAGGCCGGCGGGTTGCACGCGTGGCGGATGGGACGAACGATTTTGCCCCACGGCACGCCCGACCCGATCACCGAGGCGCCCTCGCGCCGCGGCATACTGGCGGCCATGCTCGCCGAACCGCCGCCCCTTTGCAGCCGCCGGACGCTTCCGGCCGAGGCGCTCGCAGTCCTCGCCGAAGGTTGCGGGTTCCTGCTGCTCGGCGTGCTCGCCGCGCCGATTGCCCTGCCGATCGAGAACGTCGCGCGCCGGGACGCCCTGGTGCCCGGCCCGGCGCGATGACGCCTGCGCTCGCCCTGCACCCGCTGTTCGCCGGCATTTCGTCCGAGGCGCTCGCCTCCCTTGAACGATACCTGCAAACGCGTCGCTTCGAAGCGGGCGACATCATCCTGCGCGCCGGCGTGCCGTCGGCCGAGCTGTTCGGGCTGATCGACGGCGCTGTGCGCGTCGAGCTGGCCGGGGGTGGCCGGCGGCTGCTGCTGTTGCCGCCCCAGTGCTTCGGCGAGCTGTCGGCGCTGACCGGCGATCCGGTCTCGGCCAACGTCGTCGCCCAGCGCGATGTGCGAACCTGGGTCCTCTCGGCCCCCGTTCTCTTAGAGGCGATGGCGCAGGAGGTCGCGTTCTTCCGCAACGTCGCGACCTTGCTGGGGCTGCGCCTTCGCGAGCGGACGCGCCGTGCGCCGGCGGCGCGGCCGCGCGTCGTGCTGGTGCCGACGGGGGAGGAAGGCGACCCGATCCTGCTGGCGGCGCTTGCCCGCGGTTTGCAGCACTACGCGCCCGGCTCCGAGCACGACGAGTCGCGCGACGACGCGGCAAGCGGCGCGCAGCGCATTCGCCGCTGGCGGGACGTTGGGCCGAGCGACGCAGTGCTGCTGCTCGGTACCGGCCAGGCCGGCAGCGCGGCGTTGCTGGCGGAGCTCGACGCCGATGACGCGTTGCTGGTCACCGCAGACGATCTGCGCCGCCTCCCGGATACGCACGCCGCCCCCGTCGTCTGGCGCCCGGGTGCGCTCTCCGGGGCGGCGGCACTGCAGCGCTGGTGCCACGCGGTGCCGCGCGACGAGATCGACGCTGCGGCATCGGGCGGCGACTGGTCGCGGGCGCGCCAGCCGGCGCTCGATCACCTCGTGCGGCGGCTTTGCGGCCGGGAGGTGGGCGTGGCCATGAGCGTGGGCGCGGCTGCCGGGCTGGCGCACCTGGGGGTGCTCGAGGTCCTGGAAAGCGACGGGCTGCCGATCGACTTCCTTTGCGGCTCGAGCATGGGGGGTGCCGTGGCACTGGCCTTTGCCCGATTCGGCAGCGCGCGCGCGGCGACCGAGAACGTCCTGCGCGTGGTCGCGGACTTCGCGCGCGCCAGGGGCATGCAATGGCTGCCACGCGCCTCGCTCATCTCCGCATCGCGCATGACGACGCTCACCCGCGAGCTGTATGGCGATGCCACGTTTGCGCAGTTGCGGTTGCCGGTCGCGGTCGTCGCGGCCGACCTGACGATGGGCAAGCGTGCCGTGCTCGACAGCGGCGCCGTGGCGCCGGCGGCACGGGCCACGGCGGCGATCCCGGGGGTGTTCGCCGCGGTCCGGCTCGGCGACTCGGTACTCGTCGACGGTGCGGTCGTGTCGCGCCTGCCGGTCGACCTGCTCGCCGCGCGCGGCTGCGGCTTCAGGCTCGCCGCGCTGGTCCGACCCACCTATCCCGAGGCGCCCCCCGATGCTGCGCGCGCCGCCGATCGCTTCGAACAGCGACTGCGTCGCCCGTTCGGCCTGCGCGCCGCGATGGGCGGTGCCTGGCGCTTGCAGGGCTGGTGGGACGCCGCCGCCCAGGCCGATCGCGCCGACCTGTCGCTGACCGTTCCGATCCCGGTCGGCGAAGGCTTCAACTTTGCGGCGGCCGAGGCCATGGTCGACTGTGGCCGGCGCACGGCGCTGGAGCGTCTGCCGCAGATCCGCCTGGCGATGCAGCAGGTGCTGGCGCCAGGGGTGCCTTGACAATACGCAGCCGGGCGTGGGTCACCGGCACCCAGTAGTTGACCTGCGCCATAGACCGGTCAACCTCAACAAAGCTTCCGGGCAAAGTTGCCTTGATCGCCGGCAGGCGCCTTTTCTCGTGCAGCGTCCCTCGCGCCAATTGGCTACTTGCCCATCCCTTGCCGATATGGTGCAACGTTGGTAAGCGAAACACCAACGGCCGTTTAGTTTGCATCAATAGTCCGTTACGGAATTGCTCCGTCACTGGATTCAGGAGTTCGCCATAGCCTGGCGGAAAGTGGACAGCAGGTCGTGGCTGGCGCTGGGCTATGACCTATACAACCAAGGCGTCAGCAAACGGGTCAACCGAGGCAGGATGACCCATGCCATCAACGAGACCGACAATAAGCGCGGGGCAAACAAGGAGAGCGCCATGACTCTGCACAATCCGGCTTTGCCCCTCGTGGTCAAGGAAGATTTCAAACGGCTTGCCCACGGCGCGGCGGTCGGATTGCTGGCGGCGGGTATCGGCGCCCTCTACACTGTCTATGCTCGCTGGGGCATCGCCCGAGGCCTGGAGTCGCCCGATCTGACCGCACTGCGCTTCGGCGTGGCGGGCTTGGTGACCCTGCCGATTCTGGTAATGGCCTGGCGCAAGGATCGGCAGGTGCTGATCCTCCGCTGGAAGCTGTGGCTGCTCATTTCCTTGCTCGCTGGCACGCCCTTCGGCCTTCTGACCTTTGGCGCGCTGCAATTGGCGCCTGCGAGCCACTCGGCCGTGTTTCCGTTCGCGGCAATGAGCATCATAGGGATGTTACTGGGCGCCATCGGCCTGGCCCCTGCTCGGCCACAGCCCCACCGTCGCGGAAACCGCAGGCCTCGTCGTCGTCATGACCGGCCTGATTTGGGCTGTGACCGGAGCCGCTCGCCGCTGACGTTGCGAAGAACCCGTCTCGACCAACAACTCGGCCATCCAGCACCTTGGAATCAGCCGCAACGCGCGCCCACTTGCCGGACCACCCTCTCACTGCCATGGACTGGCTAAGCCATCTTCTCGACATGATCCCAGTAACCGGGCAGCTGGAAGTTCGCTGCCTCTACGGCATCCCTTGGCGCGTAGCGTACGAGCCCTCGAAAACGGGGGAGATCCCATTCCACGTGGTGCTCGGCGGCACGGCGATTCTTGAAGACCCGGCCGGGGGCGACCCACTGCAGCTCGGTGCCGGTGACATCGTGCTGTTGCCTCACGGCTCGGCACACGTCCTGCATGATGGCAGTGGCCTTGGCCCGCACGCTCGCCTTCAGCTGCTCGGCCTTCTCCAGCAGGCGCGCCCACTTGCGCGTCGGGTCCAATTGCCGACGCTTGCCCGGCTGCATCGCCACGTTCCACTTCGGGCCCCCGCGCTTCTTCGCGTTTGTCGACACCCCGATAGCCAGCATCGCCGAAGGCCACCGTCTCCTCGCCGTGAAGCAGCGCGCCGGCTTGCGTCACGTCGTTGACGTTGGCTGCCGTGGCGACCACCTTGTGCACAAGGCCCGATTGGGCATCAACACCAACATGGGCCAGCTACGGCTTCTGAACGTTAGCGCGCTCGTGGTATTCCGCGATCAGCCGTTCCCAGACGACTTCCAATTCGTAGGCCATGGAACGGGCCAAACCATCGAGATCCGGAAAGAGCGTCGAGTTCGTGACGTTCATGCGATAGAGGGACTGCATCGCCTGTGCGCGCATCTCAAGGGGCAGCACGTATTTGACGATGACCGGCTCGTCTGCCACATAACCGTCGAGAATGCGGTGAAGTGGCTGATCCAATATGCCTGGCAAGACGAACAATCCCGACTGCGCGACCAGTCTCTGATCCATCTCCAGCGGTTCCCCGAACCAGACGATGGGCAACTGGTTCACCATGAAATACTTCTCGAAGTTGCCCGCGACGCGCGGATCGATCACTTCACGCGTCAGCTCTGGATCGAATGTCGGCGATGCCGACCACAGAGCGGGCGTGTTGAGGGCATAGACCGCCGCGTCGGTGACCGCATCTTCGAGCGCGAAGAATGCTGCGACGTAAGGCGACTTGGTGAAATCGAGCAATCGCGTGGGCGCACCATGGTGCTGCATGAGCGCCAGGCAGCGAAGGTCGTCTTGCAACGCGGCGGGAGAGGTGCGATAGATGTGCGCCTTGCGGCGGAACACGCGCAACGAACGCTCCTCGCGCAGCGGCCAAAGCGAAGAATCAGGTGCGTAGACCTGCAGTCGCCGAGTGAGCGAACTCACCAGAGGCCACTGCGCCGAAACTTCCCCGCGAAATGCCCAGCCCGTCTGAGCCTCCGTCAGTTCGACGAACTCGTTCCACTTCGACAACTTTCTGACTTCCATCGTTTGTCCATTCCGTTGTTGCCGCACACGCCCCGCGAACGGCGCATTGGCGTGGCTAAGTGGCCGTGGGCTCGATGCGCGTGAGCCGGTTGCCCAGCTCGCGCGTCGAAGGCACGCGCCGCTTCGTGCCTTCGGCGGCAGCTTCGTCCTCCGCCAACGCGGCGGTGATGGCCAGCAAGACCCGCCGGGTGGTTTCCACATCCTCTGCCGGGATGCCACGCACGCTGATCTCGTTGACCTCCTCTGCCAGGGGGACGAGCTTGCGCTGCAACTGCTTCCCCAGTTTCGTCAGATAGACATGGACCTTGCGGTCGTTGCCCGGCAGGTGCATGCGCTCGACATAGCCGAGCGTTTCGAGCGCCTTGACGGCGGTGAAGGTGGTCGGTTCGGTGATGCCGGCGCGAACGCTGAGTTCTCGCTGCGACAGGCCGTCGCGCAGCCAGAGCACGCGGAGAACAGACCAGTGGCCGTAAGAAACCGCGTGCGACACCAGTCGCATCTGCAATGCGCGCACGTAAGCCCGCGCCGCATCCTTGACCACATGCGCCAGCCGCTCTTGAGTGTCCTCGGGTGAATCGGCAAGCGGTGGGGGCTGTCTGTCTCTCATGGCATGCAGGACGAGGGTTCTGGAAGGCAGTGGGATGGCGGCGGCGCACGTCCCCGGGGGAACGCTGCGCACATGATAGATGCTGCTCCCCATCGCTTCGTTGCTGCACCCGAACTGTCTCCCGCCACGGCAGCATAATAATATTAGAGCTCAAATATTATGTTGACAACCTCGGCGTCTGATCTAGACTAATTAACTTCGATAGCTAAGTTTATTGAAGTTGATTCCAACCCGAAAGGCCGCCGAGGCCGCATCCAGGAGCGCGATATGTACGACCCGTTCTTGACCGATCGCCTGATCGATCAATGGCTAGCAGAGGACGTCGGAGGCTGTGACTTGACGGTTCAGACCATGATCGACAAGGACGAGCGCGGTGCGTTCTGCATGAATGCGCGGGAAGCCGCGATCGTGGCGGGCGTCGACGTAGCGGCGCACGTGTTCAAGCGCTACGACCCTTCGCTGGAGGTGGACGTCCTCGTGTCCGATGGAGAACGCGTAGAACGCGGCGCGATACTGATTGCGGTGAAAGGCTCGGCGCGCAGCGTACTGACGGCCGAGCGCACCGCGCTGAACATCATGCAGCGGCTGTGCGGCATCGCCAACGAGACGGCGAAATACGTGGACGCCATCGCGGGCACCCAGGCCAGGCTGATCGACAGCCGCAAGACCACGCCGGGCCTGCGCATGCTGGAGAAGCACGCCGTGCTCTGCGGCGGCGGCCTGAATCACCGCCTGGGCCTGGACGGCGGCGTGATGATCAAGGACAACCACATCGCGGTCTGCGGCAGCATCGAGGCGGCAGTCGCCCGCGCGCGCCGCTCGCTGCCGGTGCTGACCAAACTGGAAGTCGAATGCGACCGCTTGGACCAGGTCGCGCAGGCGCTGAAGGCGGGCGTGGACGTGATCATGCTGGACAACATGTCGGTGGGCGACATGCGACAGGCCGTGCGCATGGTGGAGGGCCGCACCAAGGTCGAGGCCTCGGGCGGAATTCGCCTGGAGACGATTCGCCCGATCGCAGAAACCGGCGTCGACTACATCTCGACGAGCCGCATCACGCAGGCTGCGATTGCCGTCGACATCGGCCTCGACGAAGCCCGGTAGCCGAAATGGAAAGCGGCACCTTCTTCCTCGTCGTCGGCCCGAGCGGCGCGGGGAAGGACTCGCTGATCGACGGCGCGCGACAGCGGCTGTCGGCACAGGCGCGCCATGTCTTCGCCAAGCGCACGATCACGCGTCCGGCGGCGGCGCCGGGCGAAGACCATGAAAGCGTCTCGGCTGCGGAATTCGATCGACGCGAAAGCGCCGGGGACTTTCTGGTGACGTGGCGCGCGCACGGTCTGTGTTACGGCTTACCCGCGTCGTTGCGGACTGCGTTGGAGGCTGGGCAGCACGTGATCGCCAACGGTTCGCGCAGCGTCATCGCGCAGCTGTCGCAGTGCCTGGCACGCTTGGTCGTGATCGACGTAACGGCCGCGCCGGAAGTGCTGGCGAGGCGCATTGCCGCCCGGGGGCGCGAGCGTGAGGAAGAAACGCACCTGCGGCTGGCCCGGCGCGGCGAGCCGATTCCGGCATCGGTGCGCTCGCTCGGGGTGGACAACGACGCAAGCCTGGCCGAAGGCATCGACCGCTTCGTTGAAGCGCTCGAATCGTTTTGCGGCTGGGCGACGATCCGGTGCCTGGAGATGCGCAGCGGCGCGGATCGGGTGGTTCATTTTTCATCCGTCCTGCCCGCATGGCACGGCGGCGAGCAGGTGGAACTGTCGGCCGTTGGCGGTCGCGGCATCTCGCGCGTGTGGGCCCGTGTCCATGTCGGCGGCGCCGGCACGGCGCTGGCGGCAGGCGAAGCCGGCTTGTCGCGCGAGACCTTCGAAGCGCTCGGTGCACCACAAGGCAGCCAAATCGCAGTGCGCGTGATTCCTGCAGCTCGAAGCCACGACCTGCTGGTGCGCAAGATACGCGGCGAAGCGCTGGGCGAAACGCAATACCGGAGGCTTCTGCGCGACATCGTGGAGGGACGGTACGCCGATCGCGAGCTGACGGCGTTCCTCGTCGCCGCGACGCAGCACCTGTCGGACGCGGAGGTCCTGAGCCTGGCCCGCGTGAGGACAAGCCTGGCGCATCGCTTGACGTGGAACGAGCGCATCGTCGTCGACAAGCATTCGATGGGTGGCGTGCCCGGCAGCCGCATCACTCCGATCGTGGTCTCGTTGGTGGCGGCGCACGGCCTCACAATGCCGAAGACCTCGTCGCGCGCCATCACATCCGCTGCCGGAACGGCCGACGTCATGGAAGCCGTGGCGCGGGTCGATCTCACGGTCGAGGAGGTGCGGCGCTGCGTCGCAGAGGCACGCGCCTGCATCGCCTGGAATGGCCGCCTCAATCATTCAGTGCTGGACGAAGTGATGAACGCCGTGACCCGGCCGCTGGGCCTCGATTCGACCCGCTGGTCGGTGGCGTCGATCCTGTCGAAGAAGAAGGCGGCGGGCGCGACCCACGTCATAGTCGACCTGCCCTACGGTCCGTACGCGAAGCTGCGCACCGAGCACGCAGCGCTCGAGCTGGCGGCATTGTTCGAAGCCACGGGCGCTGGAATCGGCCTGCACGTGCGCGCGCTGGCAACCGACGGCAGCCGGCCCATCGGCCGGGGCATCGGTCCGGCGCTGGAGTTGCGCGACGTGCTGCTCGTGCTCGACAACCACGCGGACGCGCCCAACGACCTGCGCGAAAAGGCCTTGCGCTTTGCCGGCCAGATCCTGGCCTGGGATCCGTCGGTGGGCTCGGCCGAGAAGGGACGCGCGGCGGCGCAGGCGCTGCTGCAATCGGGCGCGGCGCGGCGCGCCTTTGCCCGGATCGTCGAGGTGCAGGGAGCGCATGACGAGCCGGCGCGCCCGAGCGCGCTGACCCATGTCGTGCGAGCGGAGTATGACGGCGTGGTGAGCGGGCTCGACGGGTGGACCATTGCCGGCATCGCGAGGCTGGCCGGCGCGCCGGTCGACAAGGGCAGCGGCATCGACCTGCTGTGCCAGGTTGGCGATGCCGTCCGGGCCGGCGATCCGCTGTATCGCATCCATGCTGCGACCTCCGACAGCCTGGCTGCCTGCGTAGCGCTGGTGCAGGGTGCGCACCCGGACGGTGAGTCCGCGAGGGCCATCGAAAATACCGCCCAGCGGCCGCAGGCTCAGGCCTTGCATGGCGTCCGGTCGGCAGCGGCGTCCATGTGGATCAACGAAGGGAATCGAGCATGAAGCAATGCAATCGGCTGGTCGGGCTGGCCGCGTTCGTCGTGGTCTGCCTTCAGGTGCCTTTCGCGATGGCTGGCGAGAGCGGCGACGCTGCGGGGAAACCGATCGAAGTCACCGTGACCTTTCCGCCGGGCGGCGGCACGGACGTGCTCGCACGGCTGATCGGCAACCACACAGCCGACAGCCTGGGCCGGGCCTCGGTCGTCGAGAACCGTCCCGGTGCGAGCGGCAACCTGGGTGCTCGCTATGTCGCCGGGCGGCCGGCGGACGGGGGTTCCCTGCTGATGGTGAACAGTTCGTTTGCGATCAATCCCGGCGTGTTCAGGACGCTGCCCTTCAATCCGAAGACCGACTTCGTCGCCATCATCAACGTGGCCTACGTCGCCACCGTGATGGTCGTGCCGGCGGATTCGCCCTACAAGACCTTCGCCGACGTCATGGCGGCGGCCAGGCCGAAAGAAAACACGGTGTCCTTCGGCTCGTGCGGGAGCGGCACGCCGCAGCATCTCGCAGGCGAACTCATCAACCTGCGAGCCGGCGTCCACATGCTGCACGTCCCTTACAAGGGCTGCGGACCGGCGCTGAACGACATCGTCGGCGGCCAGATTCCCATCGCTCTCGTCACCGCATCCAGCGCCATGCCGTTGGTCAAGGGCGGCAAGCTGAGAGCACTCGCCATTTCGTCGAAGGAACGATTCAGCCAACTGCCCGATGTTCCGACGGTCGCCGAACAAGGCCTGCCGGGCTACGAACTCAGCCAATGGCACGGCCTGCTCGCGCCCAAGGGCACGCCGGTCGACGTTCAGAAACGTCTCTACGAGGGATTCGCAAAGATCCTGATGCGCAACGACGTACAAAAGGTTCTGCGCGACCTGGGCTACACGCCGGCAAGCGATGGGCCCGAGGCATTCCAGAAGATCGTGAACAGCGACATCGATCGATTCGCCGAGATCTCCAAGCGCATCGGCCTGACCGCCGACTAGCCGGCTCTGCAACTCCGGAGCTACCTGAATGAGAAAAGAATTCGTCTCGCTCGCTGCCATGGCCGTCGCCGGCGCCGCATCGGCGCAATCCTCGGTCACCGTGTTCGGGCTCGTCGATGCGGCGGTCAGCGGTTTCTCGAACCGCTCCGAAGACGCGCGTGGCGCCAGAGGCAGCGTCAAGGTCAGCCGAACCGCCCTCACGAACGGCGCCTACAACAGCAGCCGGCTCGGTTTCCGGGGAACCGAAGATCTTGGCGGTGGATTGGCGGCCGGATTCTGGCTCGAGGCTCCCATCACCAACGACGACGGGCAGACCGGCGTTGCATTGTTCTCGCGGCGTTCGACCCTGAGCTTGTCGGGCGGCTTCGGCGAAATCAGGCTGGGTCGCGACTACACGCCCATCTTCTTCAACGACGCAGCGTTCGACCCGTTCGGCGCGGTGGGTACAGGAACCAACCTCCTCTTCACGGCGAACACCACGAACCCAACGGGCGGTGCAGGCGGATTCGGGAACAGCACGAGCTACAACCGCGCCAGCAACAGCATCGGTTACTTTCTTCCGCCGAAGCTGGGCGGGTTCTACGGGCAGGCCATCTACGCCTTTCACGAGCAGACGAAATACGCGCCGAGCACCCTGACGCCGGCCGCCGCGAACAATTCGCGCACGGGCCGCTATGTCGGCGCGCGATTCGGCTACGCGTCGGGACCCGTCGATGTCGCATTGGCCTACGGCAACGCCAACACAGGCGACCAGTTCTTCGCCGGCACCACCGATTCGGTCAAGACGCTCAGCCTTGGCGCCTCGTACGACTTCGGACCCGCGAAGCTGTTTGGC
Source organism: Variovorax sp. LjRoot290 (assembly GCF_964253985.1). Classification (NCBI taxonomy): domain Bacteria; kingdom Pseudomonadati; phylum Pseudomonadota; class Betaproteobacteria; order Burkholderiales; family Comamonadaceae; genus Variovorax; species Variovorax sp. LjRoot290. The sequence continues at coordinate 1,254,801 of NZ_CAXURW020000002.1, forward strand.
GAAGTTTCGCGTTCCAGTTTCCAGCGCGATGTCGAAGTGCCTCCACTGGTGCCGTTCAATGACACGAAGCTGCGCGGCTATCTGCTGGGCATCACCGTTCCGATTGGCGTGGGTCTGATCCGGGCCTCCTATGCCAGGGTCAGGTACGACCAGGCCTTCGGCGCGACGCACACATCTCCCGGTGACCCACGCGCCAGCAAGGTCGCGCTGGGCTACGTCCACAACCTGTCCAAGCGAACCGCCCTCTACGCGACGCTGGCCAGAGTAAGCAACAAGAATGGCTCAGCGCTGACGACCGGAGGGCCCGCATTCATCAGCACTTCGCCCTTCACCCCCAGGGCCTCGACGGGCTACGACCTGGGAATTCGCCACGCGTTCTAGGCTTGGGAAACGTACGGTTGGGGCCCCTTCGCGCCCTTCGACTTCCAGACCTGAACTTCGCTTCGCAGCGTGAGCTGACGTTCGAGGTCAGCGAGCCCTGACGCGAACCTTGGCGTCATCGAGTGCGTGGATCAGCAGCCTCGAATCCCGGTCGGCCAAGTACGTCGCCGGCGCTTGCAGCACGATGTCCCTCGGATCACTGTCATGCGTCAGCCACACGCACCCGGCCAGACACTCGATGCGCATGCCCCTGGGATGAAGGATCGATTGGGTCGCGGCCTTGTGAAGAGTCCACGTGAGGCGGGTAGGACTGATCGGCCTTGTAGCGGCGCGGCCGGACACATGGCTGCGTGCAATCCAGGCGATTGCGCGGCCGAACAGCTCCCGCGGAGAACTCCAGTGTCCGAAGACGGCAGGCAGTGTGAGGTTCATGATGGACTCCGCAATCGTTCTTGACGACTAGAGTCTGGTCGCCAGTGAGCCTCGCCACCAGTGTGCCGAGCACGGTACGGGGAAGGTGCGCACTCCCGTAGATCTACCGTACTCGATGCACCTATCGCAGAAGCCCAAGGTGCGCGGCGAGGTGAACGCCCTCGGCGCGGGTGCGGCACTTCAGCGCCCGGAGGGCGTCGCCCGCGTGCATCTCCACCGTTCTCGGGCTCAACCCCAAGGCGCGGGCGATCTCCTTATCGGTGTTGCCTTGGCTGATCAGGAGCAGCACCTCGATCTGTCTCGACGTCAGGCTGGGCGTGGATGGTGCCGCGATGACATCGGCCGGCGTTGCCTTCGGCATTGGGTCCTCCATGCCGAGAAATCCGCGCAACTCGGTCGCCACGCGGGGCCAGTGCGGATTGCCCGCAAGTGGAATGTTGCTGTCGTCGTCGAGCGGAACGAACCGTGCCTGCGGGATCAGCGAGGCGAGGTGGCAGCCCTCCTCGAACGGAACCGCCAAGTCTGCACGCGCGTGAAACTGCAGCGTGGGACAGGTCACGCGTCGGGCATGCTCACTGACATCGCACTCCAAAGACAGGGTGGTGTATGCGGCGGCCACGCTTGCAGACATCCGTCCGGCAATGGCTGCTTCCACCTCATCCAGTTGCTGCGGGCTGGCGCTGGGGAACAGGCGCGAGTTCACGGTGTGGAGGAATGCACCCCTGTACGGCACATCCTCGCCGAACGCCACCTGCATGGCTTCCAGGATTGTGCTCGTTCATGGTTGTCTCCTCGATCGATGAGTGGCGAGATCGGCTTCAGGCGAGCTTGTCCTTGAGCCGGTAATAGGCCCCTACCAGCGGCAGGAACCACAGTGGTCCGACATGCCCCGGGATCGCGGGCCAGTCGAAGTCTTTCCAGGGATTGAGTTCGGCACGCCCGTCCATGACTTCCGCCATGATCGTCCCCATCAGGGTCGACATCTGGGTGCCATGGCCGCTGTAGCCCATCGAGTAGTAGATGCCATTGCGCTCGCCGGCGCGTGGCAGGCGGTCACGCGTCATGTCGACCATGCCGCCCCAGCAATAGTCGATGCGCGCTTGGCGAAGGTCGGGAAAGACCTCGTGCAATGCCGCCTGCAGGATCGCGCCACTCTTCTCGTCGGAGGTCGGGTTGGAGACGGCGAAGCGGGCGCGTCCACCGAAGAGCAGCCGGTTGTCGGGCGTCGTTCGGAAGTAGTTGACGAGATTCTTGGTATCGACCGCCATCCGGCGCCGCGGCAATAGCCGGTCGAGCGTCTCTGTCGGCAGGGGCTCGGTGACGATCAAGAACGCGCCGACCGGCACGATGCGGCGTCGAATCCAACCCAGCGGCCCCGTCTGCGAGGTCCCGCTCGCCAGCAGAACCTGCTTGGCGTAGAGCCGGCCCTTCGGCGTTTCGATCTGGTGCCCTCCGCCGGGCGCGGGTCGCAGGCCCGTCATCGGCGCATGCTCGTGGATCTCCACGCCACGCCGCGCCACCGCTACGCCCAAGCCGCGAACGAAGCGCCCGACATGCATGCCGGCGCTCTTGCGGTAGATCAGCCCGCCGTGATAGCGCTCCGACCCCACCTCGCCGGCCAGGTCGGCGCGACTGACCATCTCCGTGTCGGGGTCGACGTTGGCCGCCAGCAGTTCCTGACTGCGCGCCAGCTTGTCGTAGTGCTCGGGCTTGGCCGCTAGCTTGATCTTGCCAACGCGCGCGAAGCTGCAGTCGATATTCTCTTCCGCCACCAGGCGCTCGACCGTATCGACTCCGGCGTCGAAGGCCCGATAGAGCCGGTCGGCGACTTCCTTGCCGAGTTTGGCCGACATCGTGCCGTAGTCCTGGGCAAAGCCGTTGTTGCACATGCCGCCGTTGCGACCGGAGGCGGCGTGCCCGATGGTCTCAGCTTCAAGGAGCACCACGCGTGCACCCTTCTTGGCAAGCGCCAGCGCAGCCGAACAGCCGGTCAGGCCGCCGCCGATCACCGCCACGTCGCAGCTGCCCTGCACGGGTCCTGCGGTGGCACTACGGAAGGGCTCCGAGGTGTCCAGCCAATACGAGGTCAGCTTCATAGCGGCCTTTCCGGGGTCTTCGAGCGCGGCATCGTGATGTCTCCTAATTGAACGACTGGTTGGCCAGCGCGAACATGCGTGCTGGCCCCGCCGGCGGGATGTGCGGCCCCTTGACCATGGTGGTGGCGTCACCGACCTGGCGCAGGCCGATGCTTTCGAGCCAGTCCCCGAGCTGCGAGGTGGCATCGGTGTCGACGCGGACGAAAACCTGGCCAAGTCGTGCGAGCGCGGCTTCGATCAAGGCGCGCGCATCGGCCGCACTTTCGGCAACCACGGGACCGATGACGTGCCCGCGGCCGAACAGGCGTGAAATGGCAAAGCCGCGCGGCTCGCCGTCACGCACCAGCACGTGGCCGTCACCGGCCCGGATGAGCCGATCCAGCATCTGCCGCCTGGCCCAGCCCGTGGCCTGACGGTCCAGATGCGCGACCGCCTCGACATCCAAGGGAGTAATCGCCCTGACCAGGCTGGCCGGTGGCGCCTGGTGGCGCTCGTCGGGAACGCCTTGATGCTGTTGGATGACGCCGATGCGGACAAAGCCGCGCCTTTCATAAAGCGCCAGACCTTCGGCCGTCGAGTTCAGCGTGATGGTCCGCGGGTGCGCCGCTGCCAGCAGCGCATCCATCAGCCGGGCACCGTGGCCACGGCCTTGGGCCGCGTTGGCGACGATGATCATCCCGGCTGAAGCATGGTCCTCGCCGTAGGCCCACCAGGCTGCAGTCGCGATCACCGTACCGGCGCCGTTGCGGAGCACGAAGCCCTGGCCGAGCTCGAGCGCGAAGGCCCAGTCCTCGAGCCGATAGGGCCAGGACATCTCCTGCGAAAGCCGGAGGGCGCTTTCCAGGTGTTCCGTGGCAAACGGGACCAGCACCACGTCTTCGTGGTCGTGGTGGCCGGGCCGGGTCGCCATGGCGGTCATGGTTCGCGCACCGCGATGGCGTCGATCTCGACCAGGTACCCGTAGTGCAATTCCGATACCGGAACCACGCTGCGCGCGGGGCGCGCATCCGGCAGCATGGACGCATAGACCGCGTTGAAGCGGGCCCAGTTGGCGATGCCGACGATGTAGGCCGTCACCTTGACGATCTGTTGCGGCGAGCTGCCCGCGGCGTGCACGATCTCCAGCATGTTCTGGATCGCCTGCCTGGCCTGCGCCTCGAATCCGTCGTCGTCCAGCGCACGTCCATCCGGGCGGATCGGCAACTGGCCGGAGACGAAGACGTGGGCGCCCGAGACAATGGCCTGCGTGTAGTGACCTGCCGGCTTCGGCGCCCGGTCCGTCAGGATGCCGGTCACGAACTGTTCGCCGCTCATCGCCAGCCCCCGAAACGCGACCACTCGGCTTCGACCCGGTCGGAAGCGCCGCGAACGACGTGATAAGCCCGGTGCTGGGCGCCTGTGGCGCAGGCGTGGTTCGGCAGGATCCGCACACGATCACCGATCGCGAGATCGGGCAGCTTGCCCCCCGAGCCGGGACGCACCGTGATGATCCCGTGCTCCTGGTTGGCGTCGGCAACGAGCAGGTCCGGATAGGGCACGCCGGCGGTGTCGCACACCTGCCCATAACCTTGGTCGATCGCCTGCCTGCGGGTGCCGCGGTCCTGCGATAGTGCCATCCAGCCGGCGTCGATCACGATCCATCCCTTGTCGCGCTGGTGGCCGATCACCGTCGCGAGTACCGACAGCGCGATGTCGTCGACCTGGCAGACACCGATACCGGCCATCACGAGATCGAAGAACACGAACACGCCGGCCCGGACTTCGGTGACGCCGGTGAGGTCGGCCGCGTTGTGCGCGGTCGGTGTGGAGCCGACGCTGACCACCGGACAGGGCAAGCCCGCCTCGCGCAGGACGGTGGCGGCATCGACCACGCTGCGGCGCTCGACCTCGGCACATTGACGCAAGGCCTCGGCCCCACGGGCCGAATAACTTGCGCCGGCGTGCGTGATCACGCCCCGCAGTTCCGCGCCGTCTTCGAGGGCGTGGCCGATGTCCAGCAGCAGCTGCCGGTCGGTCGGCAGCACGCCGGAGCGGTGGCCGTCGCAGTCGATCTCGATCAGCGCCGGAATGCGCGTGCCGGCCTGGCGCGAGGCCCGGGCAACCGCTTGCGCCTGCTCCACGGTGTCCAGCACCACGGTCACGTCGGCGCCCCCGGCGCGCAGCGCCAGCACCTGTGGCAGTTTCGATGGCGCGATGCCGACGGCGTAGACGATGTCCCGCACGCCGGCCGCCGCGAACTGCTCGGCTTCAAGAAGCGTCGAAACGGTTGCCGGACCCGACGGCGACGTCATGACGCGGCGCGCGACGTCCACCGACTTGGACGTCTTGAGGTGGGGACGCAGCGTGACGCCCAGGCCGTCCAGCCTGGCTTTCAGGCGTGCGATGTTCCGCTCCATCCGCTCAGCGTCGAGGACGAGGCAAGGCGTCGCCAGTTCCCCCAGCGTCGTTGCGGTCTGTTCGGCTTGCGCCTGCTTCATGGCTATGGGCTGGCCCAATGTCGTGCTCCGAGTTGTGCTTGTCCGATGCGGCCTGCTGGATGCGGGCCGGCACCGACCAAGTGAGATGACCGGATGTTGCGCCTGATCGATTCAACCTACAATTTATCGAACCTGCATAGCGAGTTAAGGTCCCACTAAATGATCAGCTCTGAGGATCTGCGCTTCTTCAACATGCTGGCCCAGTCCGCGTCGCTCGCTGAAGCTGCCCGGAAGATGGATGTCACGCCGCCGGCCGTCACCCAGCGCCTGCAAGCGCTGGAAGCACGGATTGGCATCCGGCTGATCGACCGTTCCGGCCGCAGGATGGTCCTCACCGATGAAGGCGATCTGGTCGCATCGCACGGGACGATCGTGGCCGATGCGATGGAGGCGCTGTCCGAGGCATTGGCCAATCGCAAGAAGGCCGTCAGCGGGCATCTACGCATAGCCGCCCCGCATGGCTTCGGCCGGCTGCATGTCGCACCCGTGGTCGATGCGTTTGCAAAAGCGCACCCTGGCGTGACGGTCACCCTGGACCTTGCCGACCATCCCGGCGCGCACCTGGTCGAGAGCAGCGACGTCATCGTCCACATCGGACCGCCTGGCGCCCAAAACCAGATCGTCACGACGCTGGCACCGAACCGACGCATCCTCTGCGCCAGCCCGGACTATCTCGCCAGTGCTTCGCCGATTCAGTCGCCTTCAGACTTGCTGCGGCATCGATGCCTGGTGGTGAGAGAGAACGACGAGGACGTCACACTGTGGCGCTTCGTGCACGCTTCCCGCGAGCCGGAGACGGTCCGGATCCGTCCCACCATGTGCAGCAATGACGGCGCGGTGGTGCGCGACTGGGCGGTCACAGGGCAGGGTGTCGCGATGCGGTCGGAGTGGAACGTCGCTGCCGATCTGGCAGCCGGTCGGCTCAAGCGGGTGCTTGCGAGCTGGGATGTTCCTGCCGCCGACGTCGTCGCCATGCTGGGCACCCGCTTCGGGCGAAGTGCGCGGGCAACGGCCTTTCTGGCGATGCTGCGCCAATCTCTTGCGCCGCCACCTTGGAGGCGAAGGACTGTGCGATGACGCCGGGACTAAATGCTGCTGGTCGCTGTTCTTCCTTCAATGCCCGCTTAGGGTTGTATTGCAGACATCTTCAAGGTGCATGCCAACGTCATTCTTCCGCGATTGATCAGCACGATGGGGCTCAAGCCAGAGCCCCATACACGCTGCCACACTTGACGTCAGAATGCGTGGCGCAGCCCGAAGTCGTAGCCCGTAGCGCTGCGCGGCGCCAAACCCGCCACGCCCGAACCCGTAGACAAGAAGGCAGGGCCCCCAAGCCCGACGGCCATGATTGCAGGGTTGTTCTGCCCGTTCTTGATCCGAGCGCGAGCCACCGTGGCGTAGAGCGCGGTGCGCTTCGACAGGTTGTGGACGTAGCCGAGCGCGAGCTTGTTCACCGACGCGTCGCGGTCCAGTGCCGACAACGTCGGCGCGGCGGAACCCGGGTCGTTCTTGAACTTGACGCGAGCGTACGACGCCTTCAGAACGCCAGCACCGACGGGGACCGTCATGCCGATCATGGCGCCGTTGTACTCGTCATTGTCTTTGAAGGTGAGTCTGCCGGCACTCAAGGGAGCGGTGGTGGTCTCAGCCTTGTCCTTGACCTGCGACAACTCGCCCATCAGCTTGAGGACACCAAAATCGTAGGACGCGCCCAAGTTGATCGTGCGCAGTTTCTCGGAAAGCCGGGTGCCGGCCACGACCCCGGCCTCGCTGATCAACAAGGTGTCGGCTGCCGTGCTTTGTCCGTAGGCAACCGCCACATCGAGCGGGCCGCTTGCATAGCCGAACCGCCCGCCGTAGTAGCGGCCACGTTGGGACGGGCTGTCGGACAGGTAGCTGTATTTCACGTTCTCAGGAAGGGCGTACATGACCTGACCGTAGAAACCGCCGAGATCGCGAGGCAGGAAGTAACCCACGCTGTTGGACGCCCGAATCGCGTTGTCATTCGCGGCAATGGCGGAGCCCGGGCCGCGCGCCGTGGCGATGTTGCCGCTGATGCTCTTGATGAGGTTTTCGCCGACGCCGACTGCACCCATCGGATCGAACACGCTCTCGTTCCAGTAGGTCGGAACATAGTCCCGGCCGAGCCTGAGTTCACCGAATCCGCCGGACAGGCTCACCGTTGAGCGACGGCTGAAGGAGGCCAAAGCGGTTGCGCCGCTGTCCTGGGTGATGCCTGACTCAAGCCAGAACCCTGCCGCCAGTCCGCCGCCCAGGTCTTCGGTGCCACGGAAGCCGACACGGCTCGACGAATTGGCGCCACTCGACAGCACGGTTTGAGAACGCGTCGCTTCTGCCACGGCGAGAGCCGACAGCGGCGGGAGCGTCCCCGTGTTGTTGTAGAAGGAACTCTTCACGCTGTAGTGACTGACCGCCGAATCAGCGACGCCGAAAAGCGTCAAGGACGACTGCGCCGAAGCAGCGCCCGAAGCAGCCAGCGCCGCAAAGGTGATCAAGGACTTACGCATAGCAAGTGTCTCCAAGGGACGGACAGGGATTACCGGCGCCTCGCAACGCCGGCGGTGGATGCGGCAACGTGCCGCAAGATGGTTCGGCAACGAGTGCCGGGTCTGGGTGATTCGGCCGATCAATCCGCCGCAAGCAGACGGATGTCTTGCGGCGCGAGGCCGCCCTCGTCCACCACGTCCTGCCAACGACCGAACTCGTGCCGAACGCGTTCTCGCAGTGCAGAGGGCGGACCGGCCTCGACCCTGGCGCCTTGGCGTTCGAATCGGGCAACCACTTGCGGATTGGCGAGAACCTCGTTGAGGGCGCGGTTGATCTGCGCGACCACCGCGGGCGAGGTGCGTGCAGGGGCAAACAGCCCATACCACTGCGAGACATCGACCCCTTCGATGCCTGATTCCGAGAGCGTAGGCACCGCAGGTAACGCTTCGAGACGCGCCGGGGCCGCAACGGCGAGGGCGCGCAGCCGGCCGTCGAGGATGAAGGGATGCGCGGTGAACAGGCTCGGAAACATGACCTGCGAGCGACCATCGAGTGTGTCCACGATCGCAGGCGCTGCACCCTCATGGGTTCTACCTTCCATCCTCGTGCCCGTGTTGAGTTGGAACAGCTCCGCCGCGAAGTGTGGCGGCGTACCGTCACCGGCCGACGCGTATCTGATGCTGCCCGGCCCGCTGCGCAAACGCTGCAGGAGGCCGCGAACGTCGTCGAAGCCGGCGTGCCGGTTGGCCACCATCAGGGTCGGCGACGATCCGATCAACCCGACCGGCTCAAAGTCTTTGACAGGGTGGTAGCCCAGCTTCTGGAGTGCGGGGTTCATGGCGTGGGTGCCCACGTAGCCGAACATGAGGGTGTGGCCGTCCGGTTCTGCCCTGGCCACATACTCGCTCGCGATAGCACCATTTGCGCCGGCCCGGTTGTCCACGAGAACTTCTTGGCCGAGCAGCGGCTTCAGTTCGGCCGCGATGATCCTGGCCATCGTGTCGTTGCCGCCGCCCGCACGGGTCGGCACGATGATGGTGATCGGTTTGCGCGGGAACGTGGCCGACTGACGCGCAACGGCCTCAGGGCGCGTAAAGACATAGTCGGGCAACTGCATCTCGCCCTGCATGATCTTTCTGGCGGTACGCACCAGCGCCGCCGCTTTCACGGTCGCATCGTCCGCCCGACCCGCAAGCTCGACTTCCACGTCGATCTGCCCTGCCGGGTGCAGGAGAACCAGGTTGTGACGGCCTGGCTCGCGAGCAGAGGCACTGGCGACGGTGCCCGGGAGTGCGAAGGCGCTGAGAACGCCGATCGCACCAGTCACCGCATGCGAAGCATGGCAGCGGCGTGGGGTGAAGTAGCGCGAGGTGATGCTGTCCGGCGAGTCTCCTGCGCTGACCAGCACCGGCTTGGGAATGACGCTGCCCGAAACATCCCCGAGTCCCATCAACAGGCCGGCCTGAAGACGCAGCTTCTCGAGCCGCTCCAGCAGTACCGTATTCGAATCGAGCGCCGAGGGCTTTTCGCCGCCGGTGACGCCCAGGTCACGCGCGCGCACGATCATCAGCGGCATCGCCGCATCGATGCACGTCACCTCGATATCGTCGATCGTGTCGATCCGCCGACCGGTCGGAAAGACCTTGCCCGTCACGGCACCCCACGCGTCCAGGAAGTTCAGGAGGATTGGTGCAGCCGTACCGGCCACGCCATCGATGCGCGCATCTCCCTCGTAGGTGACGCGCTTGCCGGGCGTCCTGACCGTGACGTCGATGCGCGATCGCGTGTTGACATTGAAGACGCGTACCCGCGTCACCCCGTCCTGCGCCTTGACCAGCCCCTGCTCGATTGCGAAGGGCGCGACGCCCGACAGCATGTTGCCGCAGTTCGGCCGCGTGTCGACGGAACGGTGTCCGACTCCCACCTGCGCGAACAGGTAGTCCAGATCGCAGCCCGGTTCCTTTGAACGGGAAACGATGGCGACCTTGCTGTTGAGGGTGCTGCCGCCGCCCAAGCCGTCGAGCTGCAGCGGATCGGAGGCACCGATCGCGCCGATCAGCGCCTGGTCGCGCTCCTCGTCGCTTTCAGGCAGCCACTCCCTCAGGAAGAAAGGGCCGCGCGAGGTACCCGCACGCATCAGCACGCAGGGAATGGTCCTGCTCATCTCAGTCGGCCGAAAGCTTTGCCGCCTGGACCACCTTCTTCCACTTGACCTGCTCCTGCTGCACATAGGTGCGCATCTGCTCGGAAGTCATGGTTTCAACCTCGGCGCCGTGGTCCTCCAGCTTCTTGATGACGCCCTTGTCGGCCAAGGCCGCATTGAGCACCTTGTTGAGTTGCTCGATCACGGGCTTCGGAGTCTTGGCTGGCGCGAAGATACCGTACCACTGCGAAACATCCACGTTGTCGACGCCCTGCTCCTTGAGCGTCGGCACGTCCGGCATCTGCGGCGAACGCTTGGTACCGGCTACGCCGATCGCCTTGAGCTTGCCGGCTTTGACGTAGGGCATGGCAGTGAAGAGGCTCGGGAACATCACCTGTGTCTGGCCGCCGATCGTGTCGGTGATCGCAGGCGCCGATCCCTTGTACGGTACGTGAAGCATGCTGGTGCCCGTCGACAGCTTGAACATCTCAGCGGCGAAATGCGGTGCCGTTCCGTTGCCAGCAGACGCGTAGCTCGTCTTGTCCGGGGCGGTCTTGAGCGCGGCGACGAGTTCCTTCGCATTGTTCGCTTTGACCGAAGGGGTCACGACCATCAGCGTCGCGGACGTGCCGACCATGGCCACGGGCTCGAAGTCCTTCACCGGGTCGTAGCGCAGCTTCTGCAGTGCGGGATTCATCGCATGCGTGGCCACATAGCCGAGCATCAGCGTGTAGCCATCCGGCGCGGCGCGCATGACGAACTCGCTGGCAATCGCGCCGTTGGCGCCCGCCTTGTTGTCGACGACGACCGGTTGCTTGAGGGCGGCCGACATCGCCTGGCCGATGACTCGCGCCATCGCGTCGTTGGCGCCCCCGGCGGCGGTCGGCACGACGATGGTGATCGATTTTTCGGGATAGGCGGCGAGCGCGCCGCTGCAGAAGAGCACAGCCGCCGAGGCCAAGGCACACAGGACGGGTGCGTTGTGAAGTTGCATTGATGTCTCCGATGGTTGAAAGATTGGCATCCAGGTCGCTTCCTTGACCGTGGACCTATGGTCTTCGGTTCGATGCTTGCTGTGAATTGCATGTTTAGGATCGATTGATGCACACTGTCGATCAGTCAAACATGCCTGCGGTACCTGACCATGGCGATCAATTTCAACCTCAACGACCTGCAGGCGTTCCGCGCCGTCGCCGAACTGAACAGCTTTCGCAAGGCGGCCGAAGCGCTGCACGTATCGCAGCCCGCGTTCAGCAGGCGCATCGAGAAGCTGGAAGAAGCGCTCGGAGTACGGCTGCTGGAGCGGACCACGCGGCGGGTGAGCCTGACGGCGGTCGGGCGCGACTTCGACCGGAAGGTGCAGCAGCTGCTTGACGATCTGGACCTCACGCTGCTGGGCATCCGCGGGGTGGCGGCAACGCGCATGGGCGAGGTCACCATCGCTTGCGTGCCGTCGACGGTCTACTACTTCGTGTCGCAGGTGATCTCGCGCTATCACGAGCGATACCCGAAGGTCCGGGTCAAGGTCTTCGATGCGAGCGCCAATGAGGTGCTCGCCGCCGTGTCGCGTGGCGAGGCGGATTTTGGGCTCAACTTCATTGGAGGCCAGGAACCCGACATCGAGTTCAAGCCGCTGATGGAGGAGCGCTTCGTTGCCGCTTGCCGGCGCGACCATCCGCTCGCGGGCAAGCGGAAGGTGAGCTGGACGGACCTGGCGCAGTACGACTACATCTCGGTGAGCAAGGCGTCTGGAAACCGCCTGCTGCTGGACCAGGCGCTATCAGGTCTGCCGGGGCGCCCGCAAGCGATCTACGAGGCGCAGCATGTCACGACGATGCTGGGGCTGGTCGAAGCCGGGCTCGGCGTCGCGGCAGTCCCCTCGATCGCCATGCCGGGCGCCGATCACCCGCTGTTGGTCAGCGTCCCGTTGGTCGAACCGGTCGTCAGTCGCAAGGTGGGCCTGATTCGGCGCAAGGGCCGCACCCTCTCGCCGGCCGCCCTGCAGTTTTTCGAGTTCTTCTCTGAGATGAAGACAAAGCGCGCAAGCCAGAAGGCCGCCGCGCGGTGAGTTGAGTCTTCTGAGGCGGCCGAACTCGAAGCTCGAAGCTTGGCGCTTGGCGCTTGGCGCTTGGCATCAGTGTGCCGGGCCAGCGTGGCCGAGCGGCAGCTGCGGGTCTGCGGACCCCTCTTCGAGTTCGTGCTCGGTGTTGGCGTAGTTCGCGGCCAGTTCGCGCCGCAGCACGTCCCGGTCGCAAGCGTTCTCCCAGATCGAGACCACGATGCAAGCCACAGCGTTGCTGATGGTGCTGGTAAGCGCCCGCGCCTCGGACATGAAGCGATCGATCCCGACGATCAGCGCGACGCCGGCCACTGGCAAATCAGGCATGACCGTGAGCGTGGCAACCAAGGCGACGAAGCCACTGCCTGTCACACCCGCCGCGCCTTTGGAGGTCAGCAGCATGATGCCCAGCATCGAGCCGATCTGCAGCCACGTGAGATGGATGTCGCAGGCCTGGGCGATGAACATCGACGCCAGCGTGAGGTAGATGGCCGTGCCGTCGAGATTGAACGAATAGCCGGTCGGAAGCACCAGCCCGACCACGCCCTTTTTGCAACCCAGCCGTTCGAGCTTGAGCAGGAGACGGGGGAGCACTGGTTCGCTGGACGACGTACCGAGCACCACGAGCAGTTCTTCCTTGATGTAGCGCATCACCTGCCACAGCTTGAACCCGTGCAGACGCGACAACACGCCGAGCACCACGACGACAAAGAAGATGCAGGCCACATAGAAGGTCCCGATCAGCAGTCCGAGTGAACCGATCGACTTGATGCCGTAACGCCCTACAGTGAACGCCATCGCGCCGAATGCGCCGATCGGCGCCAGCCGCATGATGATGCCGAAGGCCGCGAAGAGCATGTGCGAAAAGCCTTCGATGCCCTCAAGCACCGGCTTGGCGGCCACCCCGATCTTCGTCAGCCCGAATCCGCAGAGCACCGCGAGCAGCAGCACAGGCAGCACCTCGCCTTCGGCGAAAGCGCCGACGAACGCGTTCGGGATGATGTGCATGACGAAGTCGGTAAAGCCATGGATATGCACCTGGTTCGCAAAGCGCGTCGCCACGGAGGCATCGAGGTTCCTCGGATCGATGTGCATACCGGCGCCCGGCTGAATCAGCAAAACGGTGACCAAGCCCGTGATGAGCGCGAGAATTGTCAGGGCGTAGAAGAGGCCCATTGCCTTGAGCAGGGTCTTGCCGATCTCCTTGGAGTCGCCAAGCGAAGTGATGCCGCTCACGATGGTGCAGAACACCACCGGCGCGATCATCATCTTGACCAGCTTGACGAAGCCGTCGCCAAGCGGCTTGAGGGCGGCGCCGAACTCGGGCCAGTAGTGGCCCACGGTGATGCCGAGGATCAGGCCGATCAGGACCTGTACATAGAGCAGCTTTAGGAGTTTGCGGATGTTCACGACGTTGTCTCCGGTATGAGAGGCGCACAAATGCGTACCGGTCTGCGCCGGTTCGGTCGGTAGCGAAGACGGACTCAGCGGCGCGCGCTGAGCACGCGATCGACCATGACGCCGGCTTGGCCGAGGTTGTTGGCCGGGTCGCACATCGCGTCGAGTTGGGCTCGCGTGACGTGCTTGTTGATCTCTGGATGGGCGACCAGGATTTCGACCAGCGGTCGGTTGTCGGCCAGTGCCTGGCGGCACAGGTCATAGACCAGGTCGTGCGCGTACTCGCGGCCGATGTAGGGGCCCAGTCCCATCATCACGGCCTCCGACATCACGAGTCCATTCGTGATGTCGATGTTGGCGCGCATGCGCGTGGCGTCGACTTCCAGGCCCTTGAGGATGAATTTGGTCTGCTTCAGCGCCCCGGACATCAGGCAGAAAATCTCCGGCAAGGACACCCACTCGATCTCCCAAGGGCCCGTCGAGCGCTCGTGGTCGGCCACCATCGCATCCATCAGCGCAGCGACATGCTGACGCGCCACAGAGATATTGGCATGGATGTACAGGCAGGAGATCGGGTTGCGCTTCTGCGGCATGGTCGACGACGAGCCGCGGCCGGGTGCGAAAGGCTCGAACACCTCGGCCACTTCGGTCTGCATCATCAGCTTGACGTCCATCGCGATCTTGCCGAGCGAGCCACCCACCAGTCCAAGGAAGGCTCCCACCTCCGCGATGGTGTCGCGCACCGTGTGCCAGGAGATCAGTGGCTGGGCAAGGCCGAGTTCCTTCATCAGGCCGGCCTGTGTTTCCATCGCGCCCTTCTCCAGCGACGACAGCGTGCCCGACGCGCCGCCGAACTCGCCCATCAGCACCCGTGGCTTGAGCTGCTGCAGACGCTCGCGGTGACGGTCGATACCGGCCAGGATGCTTGCCATCTTGTAGCCAAAGGTGATCGGTGTGGCCTGCTGCAGATTGGAGCGACCGATCACCGGCGTGTCGCGGTACTTCTTTGCCAGCGCAGCCAGTGCTTCTCCGATCTGGTCCAGATCCTGCTCGACCAATGCGAGGCCTTCGCGCATCTGCAGCACCGCGGCCGTATCGGTGATGTCCTGCGTGGTAGCGCCCCAGTGGCAATACTCGCCCAGCTTGTCGCGGCAGTTGGCGTTGATCTGGTTGACGACCGCAATGATCGGGTAGCCGATCTGCTCGGTCTTGGCCTTGAGCTTCGCCCAGTCGATCTGGGATAGCTCGCAGTTGCGAACGATCTCGTCCGCCGCATCCTTGGGGATGATGCCGAGCTCGCCCTGCACCTTGGCCAGCGCGCGTTCGATGTCGAGGTACTTGGCGGTCCGGTTCTCGTCAGACCACACGTCGCGCATGCGCGCGTCGCTGAACATGTCGCCAAAGATGCGCGAGTCGATGATGGTGGAGGCCATGGTGTTGGATCTTTCTGGGCTGGATGTTGAGGGTAGATTCAGTCGCGGGCCAGGGCCAGCGTGCGTTGCGCCTGCAGGACCACAGGTCGATCGACCATGCGGCCGTCGAGCCGCGCAGTGCCCGGGGACGCTGCATCGGCTGCCAACACTCGCTGCGCCCACGCCAGTGCTTCTGCGGGGGGTCTTAGCGCGGTGTGAATGGGCTCGACCTGGCTCGGATGAATGCACAGTTTGGCGCCAAAGCCAAGAGCACGCGCCGAAGCCAGATCGGCCAGAAGGCGCTTGCGATCGTCCAGCTGTGGCGTGACCCCGGCGACCGGCGCCGGCAGGCCTGCCACGCGCGAGGCAATCGCGATGCGGCTGGCCGCGTAGGCGAGACCCGAAGCGTCGTTATCAATCTCGATGTCCAGGTCCAATGCGAAGTCCAACGTGCCGAACACCAGACGCGACACGCCCGCGGCGGCGACGGTGTCGACTCCGGCCACCCCGCGCGCACTTTCGATCAGCGCGAGAACGCTGGCTCCGGGCAGCACGGCGAGCGTCGCCGCGACCTGCTGTGCAGACTCGGCCTTGGGCAGCAGAACGCTGCAGGCCCCGGCCTTGCGCAACGCCGCCAAGTCGTCATCGAACCACGGCGACGCGGCATCGTTGATGCGCACCACCGTGCGCGTCCGGTCGCCCGCGGATGCGGAACGGAACCAGTCTGCGATCGCCTGGCGGGCAAGCGCCTTGTCGTCGGCTGCGACCGCGTCCTCAAGGTCCAGGATGACGGCATCCGCGCCGCTTGCCAGCGCCTTGCCGAAGCGTTCCGGCCGCGTGCCCGGAACGAAGAGGTAGGTGCGAGGGATATTGGAAGCAACGGACATGATGCCCACCTCAGACAGCCTTGGCCGCGCGCAGCGCCTCGATCTCGGCCGCGCCGTAGCCCAGCTCGGCAAGGATTGCGTCGGTGTGCTGACCGAGTGCCGGCACGGGGTCCATGCGCGGCCCCACGTCCCAGGTGCCGGGCGGCAGCATGGCGGGGAGCGGGCCCTTCGGCGAGCCGACTTCGGTCCAACGCCCGCGCGCCTTCAGTTGCGGGTGGGCCCAGACATCATTCATGGTGTTGACCTGGGCATTGGCGATTTGCGCGAGTTCGAGCCGTTCGACCACCTGTGCCCTGGTCAGGGATGAGAAGGCTTCCACAATGATTCTGCGCAGCGCGTCGCGCTCGGCCACCCTCTTGAAGTTGGCTGTGAAGCGAGGATCGGCAGTCAGCGCCGGTCGCTGCAGCACCGTCTCGCAGAAACTGGCCCACTCGCGTTCATTCTGAAGGCCCAGCATCACCATGTTGCCGTCACCCGTGGGGAACGGGCCATAGGGGTAGATCGTTGCATGACTGGCGCCGGTTCGCGGTGGTGGTGCGGCGCCTTCGAAGGCGTAGTAGAGCGGATAGCTGGTCCATTCGGCGAGCGACTCCAGCATGGAGATGTCGATGCGCTGCCCCTTGCCGGTCTGGCCGCGTTGCAACAGCGCCGCGAGAATGCTGCTGTACGCGTACATGCCCGCGGCGATGTCGGCGATCGATGGACCGGCCTTGCACGGCTCATCGGGCGTGCCGGTGACCGAGACGAACCCCGCTTCGCTCTGAATAAGAAGATCGTAGGCCTTCTTGTCACGGTACGGACCGGGGTTGATCGGGTCGTCGCCATAGCCTGAGATGTCGCACACGATCAACCCCGGCTTTGCGGCGGACAGCATTTCATACCCGAGGCCGAGGCGCGCAGCGGCACCGGGCGCGAGGTTCTGTACGACGACATCTGCCTTCTCCAGCACCAGGCGTTCCAGAATCGTGGCCGCCTCGGGATGCTTGACGTCGAGCGTCAGGCTCTCCTTGGAGCGGTTGGTCCAGACAAAGTGCGACGCCAGTCCGTGCACGCGCTCGTCATAGCCTCGGGCGAAATCGCCCGATCCCGGCCGTTCGATCTTGATGACGCGTGCGCCGAGGTCAGCGAGTTGGCGCGTGGCGAAAGGCGCCGCGATCGCGTGCTCCAGCGTGACGACCGTGAGGCCCTTGAGTGGCTGCATGTGTTGCTCTATCCGAAGGTAGGTGGGTTGATGGAGATCAGCGCAGGACCGCAGTCGCGTCCATCGTGAGCCAGCCTTCGTGATCGGAGGCCCAGAGCCGGATGGTCTTTCCGTCGGCTTCAGGTTGTCCCTGGAGATGGAACGGATGCAGGTCGAATGTCGGGCGCACCGCCTTGAATCGAAAGCTGGCCACATCGGCTTGCGGCATCTGGCGCCGAAGGAGATCCATAAGCAGCGTTGCAATCAGCGGTCCATGCACGATCAGGCCGGGATAGCCCTCGACCTTGGTGACGTACTGCCTGTCATAGTGAATGCGATGGCCGTTGAAGGTGAGTGCCGAGTAGCGAAACAGCAGCACGTCATCCGGCACGATGGAGCGCCTCCATTGGGCTTCCGCAGGCGCGGCTTGTGGCGGTGGGGCGACGTCGTTCGGACCCTGAGCCTCGCGGTAGACGATGTCGTGGAATTCGACGAGCGCTGGTTCGCTGCTGTCGTTGCAGCGCACCTCGTGCCTGACCTTGACGAAGACAAGCGTGCCGGTGCGGCCCTCTTTGACGGTCACGTCGTCGATGGTCGAGGTTCGCGCGACCCGGTCACCGACTCGTATGGGCGAGCGAAACTCGAACTGGCTGCCGGCCCACATGCGGCGAGGCAGTGGCACCGGAGGAAGGAAGCCGCCGCGCTTGGCGTGCCCATCGGCGCCGATTTCCGACTGTCGATGCATCGGCAGGAAATACAACCAATGCCAAAGGTACGGCAAAGTGGTGCCGGTCTCGACGGGCACCGAAGGGTGATCCAGCGTGGCGGTCAGCGCGATGACCGGCGTCGGGTTAACAGCGTCCTGAATGGTCTCGCTGCGTCCGATCCAGGCACGAAGTTCTTCAGCTTGAAGAGTCACTCACTTGTCTCCAGTTGCGGCTCCTGTATCTGAGGAACCTTGCGAACGAGTCTCGCGCCTTGGCAGGACAAAGTGAATTGCAAGATTCAGAACGATTGATGCATCGGGCGCATAAACGATATGCTCGCGCAGGATCGGTCCGCGGCAATATCGGCATTGACAAGAACGGCCAGGCAGTCGATCCGTAGTACTCCACTGCGCTCGAGGCCGGCTTGAAGCTGCAAACGCGGGATCAGCGCCTGGGCGCCAATCTGGCGGTGTTCGACATCAAGAAGACGAACGTACTGACAGCAAGCGACACACCGGGATTCTCCGTTGCGGCAGGCGAAGTCATGGAACAAGCGATTTCGTTCAAGCGTCGGCCTATTCCCCCCGCGGCGAGTTCCTTGAACGGACACATCAATTGAGCCTCGATCGACTCGAGGGTTTGCGGCCGCAAGCCGCCCGCCCAATCGAAGCGGCGCGTCGGGGACGTCTTGGCGCAGGGCGGCGGGCAGGCAGTGTCAGCACCACCAGCCGAGGGTAATTCCTAAGGTTGACACCTGAATAGTTGAAAAGTAATGTATTCCCATCGCGCCGGGTCCAAGCTCTACCGACGCGATGAAGCCACCCTGCGCCGGTTCGCGATCGGCGCTTGCCGCCACCGAGCCATACCCGTCGGAGAATCGAAATGCTCATGAATCGAGAGGGCAGAGTCTTGCCGTCTTTTCCTTCGCGGTTGCTGATTGCAGCCTCTTCTGCCGTCCTTGTCGCCGCGTGCGGAGGGGGCTCGGATGGGAATTTCGTGGCCCTGCCGCCCGTGGGTGGGCAGCCAGCGCCGGCGCAGCCCGCGTCCCCGAGCTGCGCCTCGCTGGCAGGCACGACGCTGGCGGATACCACGTTCACCACCGCGGAGGACGTCCCTGCAGGCAAGTTCGTTACCCCGACGGGTGCGACCCTCAATGACGTGCCGGCCTTCTGCCGCCTGGCCGCGACGATGAAGCCGATAGCGGAGTCCAACATCAAGGTGGAGCTCTGGATGCCGGCCAACTGGAACGGCAAGTTCCTCGGGACGGGCAACGGCGGCGCCGGCGGAGCCATCCGCTACAACGACCTGGCAGTCGGCCTGCGTCGCGGCTATGCCGTGGCCAACACGGACATGGGCACCGGCCCCGACGGTGTGAGCACCATGGTCGGCAAGATGGAGAAAGTCGTCGACTATGGGCATCGGTCGACGCACCTGGTGACCACCTTGTCGAAGGCCTTGTTAAAGCAGTTCTATGCGGCAGCCCCGTCGCGCTCATATTTCATGGGCTGCTCGACGGGAGGCGCCCAAGGGGTGGCCGAGGCGATCAGGTATCCAAAGGACTACGACGGCATCGTCGTCGGCGCGATGGGCCACAATCGTGTACCTGCCCACGTCGCTGGCCTCTGGGCTTATGCAGTCACCCAACAGGACATGACGACCTACTTCACGCCGGAGAAGCGCAAGTTGTGGGCGGACAAGGTGATGGCCAGCTGCGATGCCGTCGATGGCCTCACGGACGGGGTGATCGGACGACCTGACAAGTGCACGGTCGACCCCGCCGTCCTGCAATGCACGTCTGGCGACGGCCCGGACTGCCTGTCTGCAGGCCAGGTCGGTGCGTTGCGCAAGATCTATGCGGGGCCGAGCCACTCGGTGACCGGTGAAAAAATCTATCCCGGCTTCCTGCGAGGCACCGAGCTCAGCTTCTCGACGGCAGTCCCTTCACCCACGTCAATTTCGGAAGGCGGCAACTTCCCGTTTCAATGGATCTGGGGCACGAACTGGAACTGGCGGACCTTTGACTTCGGCACCGACGTGGACGTGATGCGCAACGCGCTCAACTTCGCCGTGGACAACACCAGCGGCGACCTCTCCGCGTTCAAGGGCCGAGGCGGCAAGATGATCCTGTTCCAGGGCCTGGCCGATCCGGTCGCTGCCCCTGAAGAATCGCTGAACTATCTGCAAACGGTAGAGAAGACTCTGCCCGGTCAATCGAACCAGTTCGTCAAGTTGTTTAACGTACCGGGCATGGGTCACTGCCGTGGCGGCGTTGGCCCCAACTACTTCGGCAACTGGTCTGGCGGCCCTGCCGTTCCGTTCCCCCAGAAAGCGACGGATCCGACCGAGGACCTGCTCGCCGCCATGGAGCAGTGGGTCGAGAACGGGCGCGTGCCAAACGAAATTATCGCTACCAAGTACGCGGGCAACCAACCCACCGGCGCAGTGGAACGCACGATGCCGCTGTGCGCGTGGCCGAAAGTGAGCAAGTACAAGGGAACGGGCGACGTCGATTCCGCGGCGAGCTTCAGCTGCGTCGATCCGGATTGAGCCGGCGAGGAGCGCATCCATGAAACTGATTCAAAACCTCTTGCTCTGCCTGCTCGCCCTTCCCTTGTCTGCGGCTGCGGGCACCGCCGCCGACACGTTCCCCGAGCGTCCCATTCGTATCATCGTGCCGTTCCCGCCGGGCGGCGGCACGGACACGGTGGCGCGCAGCGTTGCGGCCAAGCTGTCCGAAAGCTGGAACGTGCCCGTCACGGTGGACAACCGCCCCGGTGGCAACACGTTGATCGGTGCGGAGATGGCCGCGCGAGCAGCGCCGGACGGCTACACGCTGTTCCTGCCGATCGACTCCACGCTCGCGATGAACCAGAGTCTCTATGCGAAGCTGCCGTACGACCCGATCAACGGCTTCGCGCCGGTGTCGCTGGCGATCACCATGCCCATGGTGCTGGCGGTGCATCCCTCGGTGGAGGCGTGCAGCGTGAAGGAACTGACCGGCCTGGCGAAGTCGCGCGATGGCAAGCTGGCGTACGCTCACGGCGCCCTGCCGGCGCAGGTGGCAGGCGAGGCTTTCAAGTCGGTGGCCAAGGTCGACATGGTGGCTGTCCCGTACAAGGGCAGCGGCCCGGCGATGGCGGACGTGGTGGGCGGACAAGTGCCGGTGATCTTCGATGCGCTGGGTCCGGCGATCGCCTTCGTGAAGGCCGGCAAGGTCAGACCTCTCGCAGTCACTAGCGCCAAGCGTTCGCCGTCGCTCCCGGACGTACCCACCTTGGCAGAGTCGGGTCTGCCCGGCGTGGACCTGGTCACCTGGATCGGCTTCGTGGCGCCTGCGGGAACTGACCGCACGATCGTTGCCAAGCTCAACGCCGAGATCACGCGCATCCTCAAGCAGCCGGAAACCAGGGAGAAGCTGGGCGCTATGGGAATGGACGTGGTGGCCGGCAGCCCCGAGCAGTTCAAGCAGACCATCAAGGACGACGCCACCAAGCTGGGCGCAGTCATCAAGGCCGCCGGCATCAAGCTCGATTGAAGCTGACGTACCTATCTGGAAATGAGGTATTTCCCTCGCACTCGGTTTTCGGGCGCAACCGATGCGATGAACTCCGACCTGCGCCGGGCAACTCAGACCGAAATCTTCTCCAGGTAATAGCAGCCTAGCCCGCGAACCGTTGCGACGCGCACCGGCCCCTTCTCTATCTTCTTGCGCAGGCGATGGATGTACACCTCAATCGCATTGAGGCTCACCTCCTCGCCCCATTCGCACAGGCGCTCCACCAACTGGTCCTTGCTGACCGGCCGCCCTGCGCGCTGCAGGAGCATCTCGAGCAGGCTCAGCTCCCGGCCCGACAAGTCCACCATCTTGCCGTCGAGCGTTGTCAATCGGCTGGCCTGATCGTAGACCAGCGGGCCATGCCTGATCGCGTTGCCGGAGATGCCCATGCCGCGTCGCGAGAGCGCGCGTACGCGCGCCTTGAGCTCCTCCAGGCTAAAGGGCTTGGCCATGCAGTCGTCGGCGCCGTTGTCCAGGCTCCTGACGCGCTCCTCCACGCTGTCTGCCCCGGTGAGTACAAGCACCGGTAGGTGCGACCCGCGGGCACGCAGGCGCCTGAGGATCTCGAGGCCGTCCATGGCGGGAAGGCCGAGATCGAGGATCAGCAGGTCGAACTCGCCATGGGTGATGAGGCTCGTATCGGCCTCCGAGCCGTTGGTCACGTGATCAACCACGGCGCCCGACGCACGCAGGGTGCGCAGGATCGAGTCGGCCAGCACCTGATCGCCGTCCGCGACAAGAATTTTCATGGTGATCTCTTACGTTGATCCCCTGACCACCGCTCGCGGAGTCGCACGAGCCGCCAACGATTGACAAGCTGCGTCTTCGGTTCTCTCATGCAACGCCTCAATGCAGCTTGACGTGGGGCTCGGTGCGCCGCGTGATGAGCCGGGCCAGCGTGTCGAGCGAGACCTTGACCACGCCGTGCAGCGCGAGCTCGTGCATCTTGTAGAGCGACACGTACATCAGCCGTGCGAAGGCGCCTTCGATCATCAGGCTGCCGCCGATCAGGCCGCCCATCATGTTGCCCACCGTGCTGTACTCGCCGAGCGAGACCAGCGAGCCGAAGTCGCGGTAGCGGTAATCCTTCAGCGGCGTGCCGGCCAGGCGGCGACGAATCTGCGCGGCGACGTGCGAAGCCTGCTGGTGCGCGGCCTGTGCGCGCGGCGGC
This sequence comes from Variovorax sp. LjRoot290, assembly GCF_964253985.1. Lineage (NCBI taxonomy): Bacteria > Pseudomonadati > Pseudomonadota > Betaproteobacteria > Burkholderiales > Comamonadaceae > Variovorax > Variovorax sp. LjRoot290. The sequence continues at coordinate 1,277,208 of NZ_CAXURW020000002.1, forward strand.
ACGAAGCCGCCCTTGCCGCCGTTGGCCTCAGGCCAGGCGCAGGCCGCGCAGTCGCCGATCGCGAAGATGTCGTCGTCGCGCGTGGTCTGCAGCGTCGGGCGCACCGCGAGCTGGTTGCTGCGGTTGGTTTCCAGGCCCGCAATGTCCTTCAGGAAGTCGGGCGCCTTCACGCCCGCGGCCCATACCACCAGCTCGGCCGGCAGCGTGCGGCCGTCGGCCAGGCGCACGCCCTCGGGCAGCACCTCGGCCACCTTGGCCGAGGTGTGCACGTCCACGCCGAGCTCGCGCAGCAGATCCTCGGTGGCCTTGGACAAGCGCGGCGGCAGCGCCGGCAGCACGCGATCGGCGGCCTCGATCACGCTGACCTGGATGTCCTTCTCGGCATCCACGCGATCGAGCCCGTAGGCCACGACCTCGCGCGTGGTGCGATGCAGCTCGGCCGCCAGCTCCACGCCGGTGGCGCCGGCGCCGATGATGGCCACGTGCAGCTGCTCGGGGCGCAGCGGCGTGGTCTGCGCGTGCGCTCGGATGCAGGCATTGACCATGCGCATGTGAAAGCGCTGCGCGTCGGCCTTCGACTCGAGCCTGAGCGCATGCTCGCGCACGCCGGGCGTGCCGAAGTCGTTGCTGAGGCTGCCGATGGCGACGACCAGCGTGTCGTAGCCGAACGCGCGCGCCGGCGTGACCAGCCGGCCCTCGTCGTCCATGTAGGGCGCGACATGCACCTCGCGCCGCTCGCGGTCGATGCCGGTGAGCTCGCCGAGCCGGAAGCGGAAGCGGTGCCAGTGCGCCTGCGCGAGATAGTCGACCTCGTGCGCACTCATGTCCATGCTGCCCGACGCGATCTCGTGCAGCTTGGGCTTCCAGATGTGGGTGCGGTGCATGTCGATCAGCGTGATGTCCGCCATGCCGCGCTTGCCCAGCGTATCGCCGAGGCGAGTGGCCAGCTCCAGACCGCCGGCACCGCCGCCCACGATGACGACTCGGTGCTTGGACAAAGGGCTGTTCATGGTTGACTGCTCGTACAGGCGCGGGGGCACTTCAATGCGGCCGGGCCACGATGACCGATCGGTTCGCCGGGCACGGCCACCTTGTGGAGGCGCGCCAGCATTCCAGGCCGAGGCCCAGCGCTGCTACAGCTGCCCCTGGCACACGTACTTGATGTGCAGGTAGTCGTCGAGCCCGTGCACTGAGCCTTCGCGTCCGTAACCTGAGGCCTTGACGCCGCCGAAAGGGGCGGCCTCCGCGGCGAGCGCGCCTTCGTTGATACCGACGATGCCTGTCTCCAGCGCCTCGGCCACGCGCCAGATCCGGCGGACATCGGTCGAGTAGAAGTAGGCCGCCAAGCCGAAGGGCGTGTCGTTGGCCGCCGCGATCACCTCGGCTTCGCTGTCGAAGCGCGTGATCGGCACCACCGGCCCAAAGGTCTCCTCGCAGCTGCAGGCCATGGTGGCATCGGCGTTCACCAGCACCGTGGGCGCGTAATAGTTCGGGCCCAGATCTACAAGACGCCTTCCGCCGGTGAGCACTTTGGCGCCCTTGGCGACCGCGTCCTGCACATGGCGCTCGATCTTCTCGACCGCGCGCGCATTGATCATCGGACCGATCTGCGAGCCCGGCTCGCTCGCCGGGCCCACCTGGAGCGCACCGACGCGCCCGGCCAGCTTGTCGGCGAAGGCGTCATGCAGGCGCTCGTGCACGAACACGCGGTTCGGGGAGACGCAGGTCTGCCCGCCGTTGCGGAACTTGGCAGCCATCAGGCCTTCCACCGCGGCGTCGAGGTCGGCATCGTCGAAGACGATGAAGGGCGCATTGCCGCCGAGCTCGAGCGAGAGCTTCTTCAGCGTGTCGGCCGAGCGGCGCGCCAGGTGCTGGCCCACCGGCGTGGAGCCGGTGAAGCTGATCTTGCGCACGCGCGCATCGTCCAGCCACACGTCCACCACCTCGGGCGTGCGTTCGCGCGAGGCAGTGACGATGTTGATGACCCCCGCCGGCACCCCGGCCTCCTGGGCCAGCTTGACCAGGGCCAGCGATGTCAGCGGCGTGTCCTCGGCCGGCTTGCACACCACGGTGCATCCGGCCGCGAGCGCCGGCGCGATCTTGCGCGCGATCATGGCGGCCGGGAAGTTCCACGGCGTGATGGTGGCGACCACGCCCACCGGCTCCTTCAGCGCGAACATGCGCCGTCCCGGCACCGGCGCGGGGATCACCTCGCCATTGGCGCGCGTGGCTTCCTCGGCAAACCACTCGATGTAGCTGGCGGCATAGGCCACCTCGCCCCGGCCCTCGGCCAGCGGCTTGCCCTGCTCGCGCGAGATCAGCCGGCCCAGGTCCTCCTGGTGCGCCATCACCAGGTCGTTCCAGCGCTTGAGGATGCGGGCGCGCTGCTTGGCGGGCACGGCGCGCCAGGCCGGGAAGGCGGCATGCGCGGCATCGACGGCCGCGCGTGCGTCGGCGGCCGTGCCGTCGGGCACGCTGGCGAAGACGGCGCCGGTGGCAGGGTCGGTGACGTCGAGGCGGCGTTCGTCGCTCGCCGCGCGCCATTCGGCGCCGATGAGGTGGGTGCCGGGCATCAGGTCCTGGCGTTCGAGGGTCAGTGTCATGGTGTTTGTCATGGGGGTTTCAGGCTGCGCTCACACGCTCGGCAATCGCGATGCCGAGTTCGGTGGTGGATGCAGTGCCGCCGAGGTCGCGCGTGCGCGGGCCCTCGCGCAGCACCGCCTCGATGGCGCCGAGGATCGCATCGTGGGCGGCGCGGCCCGCGCCCTGCCCTTGGGTGAGGAAGTCCAGCATCAGCGCCCCCGACCAGATCATCGCGATCGGGTTGGCGATGTTCTGGCCGTAGATGTCGGGCGCCGAGCCGTGCACCGGCTCGAACAGCGACGGGAACCTGCGGTCCGGGTTGAGGTTGGCCGAAGGCGCGAGGCCGATGGTGCCGGTGGTCGCGGGGCCGAGGTCGGAGAGGATGTCGCCGAACAGGTTGCTCGCCACCACCACGTCGAAGCGCGTGGGCTGCAGCACGAAGCGCGCGGACAGGATGTCGATGTGCTGCTTGTCGACCGTCACCTCGGGGTAGTCGCGGCCGATCGCGTCGGCGCGGCCGTCCCACCAGGGCATGCTGATCGCGATGCCGTTGCTCTTGGTGGCCACCGTCAGGTGCTTTCTCTTGCGCGCCTGGGCGAGCTCGTAGGCGTACCTCAGCACGCGGTCGGTGCCGTGGCGCGAGAAGACCGATTCCTGGATCACGATCTCGCGCTCGGTGCCCTCGTACATCACGCCGCCGAGCGAGGTGTATTCGCCCTCGGTGTTCTCGCGCACCACGAGGTAGTCGATGTCGCCGGGCTTGCGGCCGGCCAGCGGGCAGGGCACGCCTTCGAACAGGCGCACCGGGCGCAGGTTGATGTACTGGTCGAATTCGCGGCGGAACTTCAGAAGCGACCCCCACAGCGAGACGTGGTCCGGCACGGTGGCGGGCCAGCCGACGGCGCCGAAGTACAGCGCGTCGACGCCCTTCAGTTGCTCCTTCCAGTCGTCCGGCATCATCTGGCCGTGCGCGGCGTAGTAGTCGCAGCTGGCCCAGTCGATGGTGCGGCAGTCGAGCTCGAAGCCGAAGCGCTCCGCCGCGGCCTGCACCACGCGCAGGCCTTCGGGCATCACTTCCTTGCCGATGCCGTCGCCGGCGATCAGTGCGATGCGGAATGTGGGTGTCATGTCTGTCTCTTTCATGTTGCGAGGGCCGTCTTGCGGTCCATGTCGTCCAGCCAGCCCTGGCGCAGCTCGGGCACCGAACGGGCCAGCAGTTCGTAGTAGGGGTGGTGCGGCCCGCGCTCGTAGTCGCAGCGCGCCACCTGCGCGAGCTTGCGGCCGTGCTGCATCACGACGATCTCGTCGCACACCGCGCGCACCGTGTGCAGGTCGTGGCTGATGAACAGGTAGGACACGCCGAGCTCGCGCCTGAGCTCCGCCATCAGGTCGAGCACCGCCGCGGCGACCACCGTGTCGAGCGCGGAGGTCACCTCGTCGCACAGGATCAGGTCCGGCTCGGCCGCGAGCGCGCGTGCGAGGTTGACGCGCTGCTTCTGCCCGCCCGAGAGGCCGCCCGGCAGGCGGCCGGCCACCGAGTGCGGCAGCTGCACGAGCTCCAGCAGTTCGCGGATGCGGCGTTTCAGCGGCTCGCCGCGCATGCCCTTGTAGAACTCGAGCGGGCGCGCCAGGATGCGCTCGATGGTCTGCGACGGGTTGAGCGCCGTGTCGGCCATCTGGAACACGATCTGGATGCGGCGCAGCTCGTCGCGGTCGCGCTGCTGCAGCGTCGGCTTGAGCTCGCGGCCGCGGAACAGCACGCTGCCATGGCTGGGCTTCAAGAGGCCGGCGACGGCCCGCGCCAGCGTGGTTTTGCCCGAGCCCGACTCGCCGATCACGCCGATCGCCTGGCCGCGGTGGAGCTTGAGGTCGATGTCCTGCAGGATCGGCATGGCCGGACGCCCCTGCGCATCCACCGGGCCGTAGCCGGCCGAGAGCTGCTGCACATGGAGCAGCAGCTCGGGGTCGTCGTTCGCCGCCTTGCCCGATTCGCGCGTTGCCGGCCGCGCCGCGGCCAGCAGGCACTTCGTGTACTCGTCGGCCGGCGCCGTGAGGATGGCTCCGGTCGCATTCAGCTCGCGCATGTGGCCGTTGCGCAGCACCAGGATGTGGTCCGCCATCTGCGCCACCACAGCGAGATCGTGGCTCACGTACACCGCGGTGGCGCGGCGCTCGCGCACCACGCGGCGGAAGGCGCGCAGCACCTCGATCTGCGTGGTCACGTCGAGCGCGGTGGTCGGCTCGTCGAGGATCACGAGCTCGGGGTCGCCGATCAGCGCCATCGCGGCCATCAGCCGCTGCAGCTGGCCGCCGGAGACCTGGTGCGGGTAGCGCGCGCCGATGGTTTCCGGATCGGGCAGCGCCAGCTCGCGGAAGAGCTGCACCGCCTTCGCCTCGGCCTCGGCCCGCTTGCACAGGCCGTGGATGACGGTCGGCTCGACCACCTGGTCCATGATCGTGCGCGAGGGATTGAAGGAGGCGGCCGCGCTCTGCGCGATGTAGGAGACCGTGCGCCCGCGCAGCGCGCGCTGCTGCGCCGCATCGAGCGCCAGCACGTCGGTGTCGCCGATCTGCACCCGGCCGGCCGAGATGCGGCAGCCGTGGCGCGCATAGCCCATCAGCGCCAGCGCGGTGGTGGTCTTGCCGGAGCCCGACTCGCCGATCAGCGCCAGCACCTCGCCGGGCTGCACGGAGAAGCTCAGGCTGTCGACCAGCGTGTTCGCGCCGGCGCAGATGCTCAAGCCCTGGACGGTGAGTGGTGCGCCCATCAGCGTGCTCCTCTTTCGCGGGCGGTGCGCCCCGGCAGGTTGTCGATGACGAGGTTGACCGCGATGGTCAGGCTCGCGATGGCCAGCGCCGGCACGATCACCGAGGCGCCGCCCATGGCCAGCGCGCCGATGTTCTCGCGCACCAGCGAGCCCCAGTCGGCCGCCGGCGGCTGGATGCCCAGGCCGAGGAAGCTCAGGCTCGCCAGCAGCAGCACGACGTAGACGAAGCGCAGGCCCAGGTCGGCCAGCATCGGGCCGACGATGTTGGGCAGGATCTCGCGCAGCATGATGTAGAGCGTGCCCTCGCCGCGCGTGCGCGCCACGGTCACGTAGTCGAGCGCATTGATGTTGACGGCCAGCGAGCGCGCCATGCGGTAGGCGCCCGGCACGTAGATGATGCCCGCCGTGACCACCAGCATCGGCACCGAGGAGCCGAAGCCCGCCACCATGATGAGCGCGAACATCTTGCTCGGGATCGCGGTCAGCGTGTCCAGGCCGCGGCTGAGCACCGCGTCGATCCAGCGGCCGCTGGCGGCGGCCAGCAGCGCCAGCGTGGTGCCGGTGCCGCTGGCCAGCAGCGTGGCAAACAGCGCGACGCCGATCGTGTAGCGCGCCCCCTCGATGATGAGTGCCAGCATGTCGCGGCCCAGGTAGTCGGTGCCCAGCCAGTGCTTCGCGCTGATCGGCGCGAAGACGTTCGAGGTGCCCATGGCCGCCGTGCTGTGCGAGAGCAGCCAGGGGCCGAGCAGCGCTGCGAGCAGCCAGAACAGCAGTACCGCGAGGCCGAGCAGGCCGGAGGGGCCGAAGCCGCCGAGCCGGCGCAGCGGGTTGCTTCGACGCTCGGGTGGCGGGGCCGCGACGGAAGCCATGGCGTTCACGGCCGAGGTGGAGGTGGAGGTGGAGGTGGAGGTGGAGGTTTCCATGGAACTGGCCTCAACGGTGCCGCAGCCGCGGGTTGGCGAGGATGCCGCAGATGTCGGCCGTCGTCACCAGGATCAGGTAGGCGCAGCAGAAGATCATGGCGCAGGTCTGCACCAGCGGCATGTCGCGCTGCGAGACGCCGTCGACCATCAGCTTGGCGATGCCCGGGTAGTTGAAGATGGTCTCGACGATGATCACGCCGCCGAGCAGGTAAGACAGGCTCAGCGCCACGGCGTTGGCGATCGGCCCTACCGCATTGGGCAGCGCATGCGCCAGCACCATGCGCATCGGCGAGGCGCCCTTGAGCCGCACCATCTCGATGTAGGGCGCCTCGAGCTGGTCGATCACCGCGGCGCGGGTCATGCGCATCATCTGCGCGACGATCACGCAGCACAGCACCAGCACCGGCATGGCGAAGGCGCGCAGCAACTGGCCCAGCGACTCGATGTCGTTGACGAAGGAGAGCGCCGGCAGCCAGCGCAGCTGGACCGCGAAGACCAGCACCGCGAGGGTTGCGACCAGGAACTCCGGCACCGACACCACGCCCACCGCCGTCGTCGAGGCGGCGCGGTCGAACCAGGAGCCGCGCCACACCGCCGAGGCGATGCCGAGCGCGAGCGCGATCGGCACCGAGAACAGGGCCGTCACCGCCGCGAGCAGCAGCGAATTGGGCAGCCGGCTGGCGACCAGCTCGGCCACCGGCATCTGCGTCGTGGCCGAGCGGCCGGGGTCGCCCGTCACCATACCGAGAAGCCACTTCGCGTAGCGTTGGGGCGCCGGCACGTCCAGGCCCATCTGCGCGCGCAGCGCGGCGACCGCCTCGGGCGTGGCGTCCTGGCCGAGCTGCTCCTGCGCGGCATCGCCGGGCAGCACCGCGGTGATCGAGAAGACGATCACCGACACCGCCAGCAGCGACAGCAGCGCCAGCGCGATGCGCTGGGCGAGAAGCTTCAGGATTACATGGTTCATCTCGGTGCTCCTTGGCGCTTTGCGCCGTTCGCGACAGATGGAACCGACGCCGCCCGTTCGGGAAACGCCGCGGAACCGGCGTTGATGGGCCGCTGGTGTTGCCTCCGGTGAGAGAATTGACAGCGCGCGGAGTGCGCCAAGCCTGGGGAAGAGTTCATGCTCAGGCCTCGAGCCAGACGTTTTCGGCGAAGTTGTAGCCCATCAGGCCGCCAACCGGGATCGGCGACAGGCCCTTGAGCTTGGACGTATGGCCGTCAATGCTCGCAAGGAACATCGGGATGCCGATGCCGGCGTCCTGGTGGATCATGGTCTGCATGTCGGCGTACATCTGCTTGCGCTTGGCCAGATCGGTTTCGGCGCGCGAGGCGAGCAGCAGCTGGTCGAACTTCTCGCTCTTCCAGCGCGACTCGTTCCAGGCCGCACCCGACTGGAAGAACTGCGTCAGCAGCACATCGGCGCTCGGGCGCGGGTTGACGTTGCCGAATCCGACATGGCTGTTGAGCCAGTGGTTCGACCAGTAACCGTCGGCCGGCATGCGCTTAAGCTCGAGTTCCAGCCCGGCGCGTTGTGCGGTTTGCTGCAGCATCAGCGCGATCTCCACCGAATAAAGCGCTGCCGGCGATGCCACTACCGGCACCTTGCCCGTGACGCCAGCCTTCTTGAAATGGAACTTGGCCTTGTCAAGATCGAAAGGACGCTGCGGCAGGCCGGCAAAATGGAACCGGTTGGTCGGGTCGATCGGCTGGTCGTTGGCAACCACCGCGTAGTCGAGCGCAATGGTCTTCTTCATTTGCTCGCGGTCGAACAGGTGCTTCATCCCAAGCACGAAGTCCGCATTGGTGCCGGGACCCACGTCCTTGCGCATCACGAGATCGGAGTACTGGCCGGACTGGGTGACGAAGATGCCGAAGCCGGGCGTGCCCTTCACGCGCTCGACCGAGCGCGGATTGACTGAGCCCACAAGGTCCATGCCGCCCGACAGCAGCGCGTTGACGCGCGCGCTCTCGTCGCCGATGCCAACGAACTCGATCTCGTCCAGATAAGGCTTTCCGGGCTTCCAGTAGGCGTCGTTGCGCACCACCAGCGAACGCACGCCGGGCTTGAACTCCTTGAGCTTGTAGGGGCCGGTGCCGATGCCGGCGTTGAAGTCGGTGGTGCCTTCCTTGACGATCTGGAAGTGGAATGTGCCCAGGATCACCGGCAGGTCGGCGTTCGGCGCGCTCAGCACGAAGGTCACTTCGTTCGGGCCGGTGGCCTTGGCGCTGTCGATCTGGTCGGCGAGCACCTTGGCCTTCGACGCCGTGGCCGGGTCCTTGTGGCGCATGACCGAGAACACCACGTCGGCCGGCGAGAGCGGCTTGCCATCGTGGAAGGTCACGCCCTTGCGCAGCGTGAAGACCCAGGTCTTGGCATCCTTGGTGGCGAACGATTCGGCCAGCGCGGGCTGCGGCGTCAGGCTGCCGTCCAGCGAGGTGAGGCCGTTGTAGATCATGTTGCAGCGCGAGTAGTCGGTCTGGTTCGACTGCTTGGCCGGGTCGAGCGTGTCAGTGGCAGCAGCAGTCGCGCCGGCCACGCGGATGCGGCCGCCCTTCCTGGGCGTCTGCGCATGCGCGGACATCGCCGCGCCCGCAATGCCGCCGGCCAGCGTGGCCTGCATGCCGCCGGCCATCAGCATCGCGAGGATGTCGCGCCGCGAGGCGCCGCGCTTCAGCGACTCCATCACGCGAAGGCTTTCGCCGGGACCGACGAGCTTCTCGAAGCTCTTGTTGCTGCTGCTGTTCATGGGGTTGTCTCCTCTTGGTGGGTCGATAAAAAAATGGCGCTCAGGCCAGCCTGTCCTTGAGCGTGTAGTAGAGGCCCACCGCCGGCAGGAACCACGGCGGGCCGAAGTGACCGGGGATCGCGGGCCAGTTGCGGCCCTGCCAGGGGTTGGCGAGCGCGTCTCCGCCCATCACGGCCGCCATGCGCTGGCCCATGTGGACCGACATCTGCGTGCCGTGGCCGCTGTAGCCCATCGCGTAGTAGAGGCCATTGCGTTCGCCGGCGTGCGGCAGGCGGTCTTGGGTCATGTCGACCAGGCCGCCCCAGCAGTAGTCGAGCCTCACGGCGCCGAGCTGCGGGAAGGTCTCGGCCAGTCCCGCGCGCAGGATCTCGCCGCTTGCGGCATCGGTCTGCGGGCTCGAGACCGCGAAGCGCGCGCGCCCGCCGAACACCAGCCGGTGGTCGGCGGTGAGCCGGAAGTAGTGGTGGATGTTGGCCACCGTCACGTAGGTGCGCCGGGCCGAGAGCAGGGCCTGCGCGCGGTCGGCGCCGAGCGGCTCGGTGACGACGATGAAGCTGCCGATCGGCACGATGCGGCGGCGCAGCCAGCCGAAGCTGCCATAGCCGCCGTGGCGCGTGGCGCCCGTGGCCAGCAGCACCTGCTGCGCGCTGACGGTGCCGCGCTCGGTGTGCAGCCGGTGCGCATGGCCTTGGCCCAGGCGCTCGAGGCGGCGCACGCTGGTGCCGGTGTGGATCTGCGCGCCGCTGCGCTCGGCCGCCGCGGCCAGGCCCTGGGCGAAGCGGCCCATGTGCATCTGGCCGCTGCGTTTGTAGAGCAGGCCGCCGTGGAAGCGCTCGCTCTGCACCTCGGCGTGCACGCGCGCCGCGCCGAGGATCTCGACCTCGCTGTCCACGCCGTCGGCGATGAGGCGCTCGGCACTGCGCTCCAGCGCGGCCATCTGGTTCGGACGTGTGGCGAGCTTGAGCTTGCCGTGGCGCAGGAAGTCGCAGGCAATGCCCTCCTCGCGCACCAGCTGCGCCACCGTGTCGACGGCGTCGTCATAGGCCCGGTACCAGGCTCGGGCACGTTCGGAGCCGAACTTTGCGGCCACCTCGGCATAGTCCACTGCGAGCCCGTTGTTGACATGGCCGCCGTTGCGGCCCGAGGCTTCGGCCGCCACGCGCTCGCCGGCCTCCAGCACCGCCACGGTGGCGCCGCGCTTGGCCAGCGCCAGCGCCGCCGACAGGCCCGTGAAGCCGCCGCCCACGATCGCGACATCCACCTGCGCCGGCAGCTCGCACGAGCGCGGCACGAAGGCGGGCGCCGAATCGGTCCAGTAGGAGTCGAGCTTCATCGCGTACGGTGCTTGCAACGGATCAGAGACCGACCACGCCGGGGAGGCCGCCAATGTCCTTGATCTCGACGTAGCGGTAGGCCGGATTGCCCGGGCCGTGGCCGCGGTTGACGAAGACCTTGTTGACGATGCCCAGGTCGTCCGCCGACATCAGGTCGTAGCGCAGGCTGGAGGACACGTGCAGCACGTCCTCGGGGTTGCAGCCCAGCGAGTCGAGCATGTATTCGAAGGCCTGCAGCCGCGGCTTGTAGGCCTGGGCCTGCTGCGCGGTGTAGACGCGGTGGAAGGGCGCGCCGAGCAGCGCCACGTTCTTCTGGATCTGGCTGTCCGAGGCGTTCGAGAGGATCACCAGCGGAATCTCCTTGGCGATCTTGGCCAGGCCTGCGGGCACATCCTCATGAGGAGTCCAGGTCGGCACCGCGTCGTAGTACTTCTGCGCTTCGTGGTCGAAGTACTGGATCTTCCACTTCTTGCAAAGCCGGCGCACTGCGTTCTTCAGCACCACTTCGTAGGGCTGCCAGTCGCCGAGCACCTCGTCGAAGCGGTAGGCGCTGAAGTCGGCGATGAACTGCTCCATCTGTTCGGCCGGAATGCGGTCAGCAAAGATGTCGCGCGTAAGTTCGCCCATGCGAAAGCGCGTGAGGGTGCCGTAGCAGTCGAAGGTGATGAATTTGGGACGGAAGCTCATGGTCTCTATTCCTTGAATGACAGATGAAAATGCGACAAGCTCATGACGAAGCGATTGCAGCACGCAGCAGTGCCGCGGGTGTACGGAAATGCGGCGCCCGGCACACGAAAGCTGCGGTTTGGAGGGGGTGCGGCGGCATGCCATGCGGTCCGCCCCTCGCGTGTGCAGCCACGCACCTCGGTGCGCTGCGCAGAAGTCGATAAGCACGCTTTTGAAGCGGCAGCGGCTGCGTCATGCTCAGGCCATGATCCACACCTTGCGCACGGTCTCGAGGGTGCGCCAGGTGCCGGTGTAGCCGGGCTTCATGATGAAGCAGTCCCCGGCCTTGTAGGTCACTGGGGGCTGTCCGTCCTCGGTGATCTCGACCACGCCGGACAGGATCAGGCAGAACTCCCAGGTCTCGCCCTTGATGGAGCGGTTCACGCCGGGTGTCGACTCCCACACGCCAGCGCGCACCTTGTCGTCCTTGGCGCTGTCGACGTCCCAGTTGCGGCACACGATGTCGCCTTCGATGACGCGTTCGGCCGGCGGCCGGTACTCGCGCGGTTCGCCGAGTTGGTCGAAGTTGAAGTTGATGAGCAGATTCTTTGACATGAAAAGTGGACTCTCAGGAGGGTGGAACACGACCCAGATGCTATGTTTGGGCGTTCCCGCGTGGGTGCCGAAGCCGATGCCGAAAACGGTGACAAATGCGCGATTGGCTGCGCGGCAAAGCGCAATCTGCTTGCGCGGGCAATGCGTGAGACTGCCGCCATCCGTTGGAGAAGTCGTTGCCTGCCACCAATGCCGGGCCGACCTTGGTGACGGCCTGCGTGATCGGGAAGTTCCAGTGCGCGATGGTCGCAACGACGCCGTAGGGCTCGCCGATCACCAAACCCAAGTGGTCGCTGCGGGTCGCCTCCACATCGCCGCCCAGCTTGTCTGCGCTTCTGCAATGAATCTCAGGCAGTCGGCAGCGTAGGGAATGTCCACCGCCAAGACATCCTTGAAGGGCCGTGCTGAGCCCAAGGCTTCGATCCGGGCAAGCTCGTCGCTATGGGTCTCGATCAGGTCAGCCCAGCGCCGCAGTATCCGGGGGCGTGCACGGGCGCTCCCGTAACCCGGTCCGAAGTCTGGAATGCGGCCTGCGCATTGCTCACCGCGCAATCGATGATGGCTGCAGCAGCGATCGGTACCTCGGCATAGACCCTCCCATCGGATGGACGACGAACCTCCAGCACGTCACCCTCGCCATTGACCAGCACACCCCCGATGAAGTGTCCGTTCGGAAAGGAGGTCTTGTTGGGGCCGGAAATCAAGCATGTTCAAGTCCGGGTCGAAGCTTTGCATGGCGATCGATGCTAAGGAGATTGGCTCAGCATTTGTATGCGTAAGCAGGCCCGCCGCCGCAGCGAATTGCAAAACAGGCGCGCTTTGCAGGCGAAGCTTGCGAGTTGCGAAAGAGCGCGAATTCGGTCTGGCGAAAGGCGAGGATGTCGTCCAAGATGAGCTGCCCTTTTGCTCGCACGAAGACCTGCCGATGCCCGCCCAGACACTGAACGCACCCGCTCTCGACGGCGTGGTGCTGAGACCGATGACCGCTGCCGACCTGTCGCTCGCGCACGCGTTGACTACCGAGCTGCGCTGGCCGCACCGCCCCGCGGATTGGGCGCAGGTCTTCGCCCATGCCGCGGGCATCGTTGCCGAGCGCGACGGGGAACTGGTCGGCACCGCCCTACGCTGGCGGTGGGGCGATCGCCACGCCAGCATCGGCCTCGTGATCGTGTCGCCGGCCTGCCAGGGGCGCCGCCTCGGCCACCGGCTGATGAGCGCGCTGCTCGAAGAGCTCGAGGATTGCACGGTGCTGCTGCATGCCACCGCCGAAGGCCGAGGTCTTTACGAGCGCCTGGGCTTCGTGCGCACTGGCGAGCTGCGGCAGCACCAGGGCGTGGCCCACCCGGCGCCGCTGGTCGCGCTGCCCACGGGCTGGCGCCTGCGGCCCGCCGGCCAGAGCGAGGCGGCATCGCTGCAGGCGCTCGATGCCGCGGCACGCGGCATGCCGCGCGATGCGCTGATCGCGGACCTGCTCGCCGCGTCCGATGCCTGCGTGGTGCTCGACCACGACAACGCGCCGCGCGGCTTTGCGATGCTGCGGCGCTTCGGGCGCGGGCACGCGATCGGTCCGGTGGTGGCGCCCGATGCCGAAGGCGCGAAGGCGCTGATCGCGCACCTCGCCGGGATGAACGCTGGAAACTTCACGCGCATCGACATCGACTTCGCCAGTGGTCTGGCCGAATGGCTGGAGAGCATCGGCCTGCTGCGCGTGGATGCGCCGACGACGATGGTGCGCGGCGCGCCGCTCGCCAAGGCGCCGGATGGTCCCGCGCTGTTCGCGATCGTCACGCAGGCCGTGGGCTGAGTTCGATGGGCACGACCACCTTTCTCTACAAGTCCGATCCGGTGCGCGGCCGCCAGTGGGCCGAGGTGTTCGGACGCCGCGCGCCCGGGATCGACTTCCGCATCTGGCCCGACATCGGCGACCCGGCGCAAGTGCGTTTCCTAGCGGCCTGGGAGCCGCCGCCGAATCTGGCCGAGCGCTTCCCTAACCTGGAGGTGCTGTTCTCTTCCGGCGCCGGTGTCGACCAGTTCGACTTCGCGGCGCTGCCGCCGGACTTGCCGGTGGTGCGCATGGTCGAGCCCGGCATCGTGCAGGGCATGGTCGAGTATGTGACGCATGCGGTGCTCGGCCTGCATCGCGACATGCCGCGCTACCGGCGCCAGCAGCAGGAGGGCCAGTGGCGCCCGCTGCCGGTGCGGCCCGCGGGCGAGCGGCGCGTCGGCGTGCTCGGGCTCGGCTCGCTCGGCCAGGCGGTGCTGGCGCAGCTTGTCGGCCTGGGATTCGATTGCGCGGGCTGGAGCCGCTCGCGGCACGCAGTCGACGGCGTGCAATGCCATGCGGGCGCCGATGAGCTGCCGGCCTTCCTCGCGCGCACCGAGATCCTCGTGTGCCTGCTCCCGCTGACCGATTCGACGCGCGGCTTTCTCGATGCGCGGCTGTTCTCGATGCTGCCCGAAGGCGCGGACCTGGTGCATGTCGGGCGCGGGCCGCAACTCGTCGAAGCGGATCTGCTGGCCGCGCTGGCGAGCGGCCGCATCGGCGATGCCGTGCTCGACGTGACCGACCCCGAGCCGCTGCCGCCGGCGCATGCCTTCTGGCGCCATCCGAACATCCAGCTCACGCCGCACATCGCGAGCGTGACCCAGCCCTTGAGCGCGGCCGAGGTGGTGCTGGACAACCTGCGCCGCTTCGAGGACGGCGAACCGATGCTCGGCCTGGTCGATCGCGCGCGGGGATACTGAGGAGATGCAGGGACCTCAACGCGACAACGAGCAGCGCTGGGAGCAAGAGCGTGCGTGCTATCCGGCGTAGCAATCTCGACACCTTGGCGCGTGCGGCGACGCCGGCGTTTGCGGACGTATGATTCCGGCCCTCCAGCCCCATCCATGCTCCTGCGCCACGTATTGATCCGATTCCTGCTCCTGGCCGTGTTTTTCAACACGGCCATGGGCATGCCTGCGCACGAAGCAGTGCATCTGCAGAACGCCGCGGCAGCGGCGGCGGCACTGCCGGCCCCGCAGGCGAGCGACGATGCCGCGGAGCATGACCAGGAAGCGGATGGCGCGTGCGCGTGGTGCCTGGCCTACGCACATCTGGGCACGGCGCTGAGCTCGCCATCGGCCGCGCGTGCGCTGCCGGTGAACGCCGGTGTTCCACCACCGCGAGCACTGCTGGCCTTCGTCCCCAGCCCCGGCCATTGGCCTTTCGCCTCGCGCGACCCGCCTCGCCCCGTCGCCTGAAGCCCGCCGTTACGGCGGCAACTTCGCCCGCTCCGCAGTCCCGTCGCCCGGCGTGAGTTCACGTCTGGGCGGCGTGCGCCCCGGCCGCTGCCGGGCAAGACCCTGCGCGGTCCTTTCTGTCCTGCCGAGACTCCTCATGATTTCCATGCAACGCCCTGGGGCGAGTGCGCCCTTTCCTCTCGCCCTCGCGGTCGCAGCATTGTTCACCCACCCTGCGATCGCTCAATCTTCCGACTCCCCCGCGGAGACCAGCCAGTTGTCCACGGTCGAAGTGGTCGGCCGCACCGAGTCCGGCGCCTATCACGCCGACGAAGCGGCCGGCGCCAAGACCGACTTGCCGCTACGCGAGCTGCCCCAGTCGGTACGCATCGTCACGCGCCAGGCCATCGACGATCTCGGCGCGACCAAGCTCGACGACGTGCTCGACTACGTCGGCGGCGTCTCGCGCCAGAACAATTTCGGCGGCCTCTGGGACAACATCGCCATCCGCGGCCTGCCCGGCAACGAGAACACCGGCATGGCGACGCTGCTGAACGGCTTCTCCTCGAACCGCGGCTTCAACGCCCCGCGCGATCTGGCAGGCGTCGAACGCATCGAGTTCCTCAAAGGGACGGCGGCCGCTCTCTACGGCAGCAGCGAGCCTGGCGGAACGCTCAACATCGTGTCCAAGCGGCCGCTCTGGAAGGCGGCCCATTCCGTCGAAGGCTATCTCGGCAGCTACGGCCTCAAGCGCGGCGCGTTCGACAGCACCGGCCCGATCGGCGAGAACTTCGCCTACCGGCTCAACGTCGCAGTGGAAGACCGCGACAGCTTTCGCGACCACGTGAGCGCCGAGCGAGGCGTGATCGCGCCGGCTTTCACGTGGAAGCTCGGCCGCGACACTGTGCTGGAGTATTCGGGGGAGTTCCTGCGGCACGCCACGCCGCTGGACCGCGGCGTGGTCGCCATCAACAACCGCCTCGGCGCGATCCCGCGCAGTCGCTTTCTGGGCGAGCCCGCGGACGGCGACGTGACGGTGGAGAACCAGACCCACCAGTTCATCCTGACGCACGAATGGAACTCGGCGTGGCGCAGCCGGCTGGGCCTGTCTTACCGCGAGACTTCGGTGAACGGCTTCTCGACAGAGGCTTCGGCTCTGCGCGCAGACAACGCCACGCTCACGCGCCAGCGACGCTTCCGCGACTTCGACTCGGACGACATCACCTTGCAGGCCGAGCTGCAGGGCAACGTGAAGACCGGCGCCATCGAGCACGAGCTGCTGTTCGGCCTGGAGAGCTTCCGCTTCAGCATGGACTCGCTCATGCTGCGGGCCAATCCGACGACGGCTCGGCCCTATGCAATCAACATCTACAACCCGGTCTATGGCCAAGCCCAACCGGTGCCGGGGCGCAACACCGACACGCTGGAACACCAGCGCAACACCGCGCTCTACGTGCAGGACGCGATCAAGCTCGCGCCCGAATGGCGCCTGGTCGCCGGCGCGCGCGTGGACAACTACCGCCAGTCGCTCGAGAACCGCATCACCGGCACCACCGCCCGCCAGGATCCGTCGTCGACCTCGCCGCGCATCGGCTTCGCCTGGCTGCCGGCGCCGCAATGGACCGTCTACGCGAACGCCGGCCGCTCGTTCCGCCCCAACGTCGGTTCCGACTTCGCGGCCCAGGGCTTCGAGCCGGAAACCGGCCGCGCGCTCGAGCTCGGTACCAAGTGGGAAAGCGCGGACAAGCGCATGGGTGCGACCGCCGCGCTGTTCGACATCCGCAAGCGCAACGTGCTGACTGCCGACCCCGTCAACACCGGCTACTCGATGGCCGCCGGCGAGATCCGCAGCCGCGGCCTCGAATTCGACTTCGCGGGCCAGCTGACGACGAACTGGCGCCTCAATGCCAGCCTGGTGCTCAACGACGTGGAGATCGCGAAGGACAACACGCTGGAAGTCGGCGGTCGACTGCTCAACGTCCCCCGTGTCAACGGCAGCTTGCTCGCGGTCTACGAGAACGCGCTTGCCAACGGGCAGCGCTATGGCATCGGCGGCGGCGTCACGCACGTGGGCAAGCGGCTGGGCCAGGCCCGCACGCAGGCCGAAGCCGATGCCGCGACGCCCGCCTTCGATCTGCCGAGCTACACCACCGCCAAGCTGGTCGCCTACTGGCGCATCAACCCCAGCCTGCGCGCGACGCTGGACGTCGACAACCTGTTCGACACCACCTACTACAGCAGCTCTTACAGCCGCCTCTGGGTGACGCCGGGCACGGCGCGCACCATCACCATCGGCTTGCAAGCCAAGTTCTGAACGCGAGCGAATGCAGACCATGCCCTTGACCGACCTTCCACCGCCGCGCGCTGTGACCGCGCCCCATCCTGCCCTCGAAGCCGCCGGTGTGGTCGCCGGCTACGGTGCCCACACCATCCTGCACGGGTTGGACCTCAGGGTCGAAGCCGGTGAAATCTATGCGCTGCTGGGTGCCAACGGCGCCGGCAAGACCACCACGCTGAGCCTGTTCCTGGGCTTCGTGCAGCCCGGGCGTGGTCGCGTGCGCGTGAACGGCACCGACCCTGTGGCCGACCCGACGTCTGCGCGGCGCCAGCTCGCATACATCCCCGAGAACGTGGCGCTCTACGAGCATCTGAGCGCGCGCGAGAACGTGGCCTACCTGCTCGACCTCGCGGGACAGCGCGCCAGTGTGCAGGCGATCGACGAGGCCCTCGCATGCGCCGGCCTGGAAGCTGCGGCGCACGGGCGGCGCGTATCGGGGTTTTCCAAGGGCATGCGCCAGAAGGTGTCGATCGCGCTGGCGCTGGCGCGCAAGGTGCCGGCGCTGCTGCTCGACGAGCCCACCTCCGGCCTCGACCCGCAGGCCACGGCCGAATTCAACCGCCTGCTGGGGCTGCTGCGTGCACAGGGGGTGGCCATCCTCATGGTCACGCACGACCTGCTCAGTGCCGCCGACGTGGCGGATCGCATCGGCTTCATCGACGGTGGACGGCTGGTCGAAGAAGTCGCAGCGTCGGGCCCGGAGCGTTTCGATGTGCGCGCACTGCACCGGCGCTACGCCGGCCAGGAGGCGCAGCAATGAGCGCCGTGCTGCGCATCGCGCGCGAGGAGTGGCGCCTGCTGCGGCGCGACCGCGTTGCCGTGCTCGGGTTGACCTTGCTGCTGCTGCTGACGGCCGTGGCCGCATTCACTGCTTGGGAACAGCGCCGCACCACGGACGCCGAGCGCGCGCGTCACCAGACGCAGGTGGACCACGAGTTCGAGGCCCAGCCCGACCGGCACCCGCACCGCATGGTGCACTACGGGCACTTCGTGTTCCGGCCGCTGAATCCGCTGGCGGCTTTCGATTCCGGGGTGGATGCCTACACGGGCCACACGCTCTTCCTCGAAGGACATCGGCAGAACAGCGCCAACTTCGGCGACGTGCGGCAATCTTCGCTCCTGCTGCGCTTCGGCCAGCTCACGCCGGCCTTCGTGCTGCAGGTGCTGGCACCACTGCTGCTCGTCTTCGTGGGCCATGCGGTCCTGGCGCGCGAGCGCGAGTCGGGCACGCTGCGCATCCTGCTGGCCCAGGGCGCAAGACCGCGCCAGATCGCGGCGGGCAAGCTGCTGGCCCTCTGCGGCGTGGCCGCGCTGGCCCTGCTGCCGGCGCTGCTGGCGCTGACCTGGATCGGCGCGGCGACATCGGCCCCAGGGAGCTTGGTCGTCGCGTTGGCGGCGGGCTACGGGCTGTGGCTGCTGATCTGGGCCGTCGGCATCGCCGGCTTGTCGACGTGGTTCGCGCGCGGGCGCGATGCGCTGGTGGCATTGCTGGCGGTCTGGGCGGTCAGCGTCGTGCTCGTGCCGCGCCTGGCGCCCGAACTCGTGGCCTCATCCCTGGCACTGCCCACGCGCTTCGAGACTGACATCGCGGTGGCGCGCGACCTGGCGGAACTAGGCGACAGCCACGACCCCGATGATCCCTACTTCGCGGACTTCAAGAAGAAGGTGCTTGCGCAGTACGGCGTCTCGAAAGTCCAAGATCTTCCCGTCAACTACAAAGGCCTGCTGGGCATGGAGGGCGAGCGGCTGACCAGTGCGCTCTTCGAGCATTACGCCAACGCCGGCTTCGAGCGCCAGGACGCACAGTTGCGCCGGATCGACGCCTTCGCATGGTTGAGCCCGGTGATCGCGCTGCGGCGCCTCTCCATGGCCGCCGCAGGCACCGACCTGCAGAGCTACCGCAGCTTCGTCGAGCAGGCCGAGCACCATCGCTATCGACTGGTGCAGGAACTCAACCGGCTGCAGGCCGAGAAGCTCAGCTTCGCTGGCGACCGGTCCAGCCGCGACAGCCGCATCAGCCACGCGCACTGGCACGACTTTGCCGAGTTTCGCTACGAAGCCGCACCGCCCATCGACGCGCTGCGCCGTGCGGCGTCAGCCGCAGGTGTGCTGCTGCTCTGGCTGGCGATGCTCGCGGGTCTGTTGGGACTGGCAGCGCAACGCCTGGGAAGGATCAAGCGATGAGCTGGCTCGCCCATGAATGGCGCCTCCTGGCGCGCTCGAGACTCGCTGTGACTGCGCTGGCATTGCTGCTGGTTCTGTCGGCCGTGGCCGTCATTTGCGGCGCCCGCGAAGTCGCGCGCCAGCAGCAGACGATTGCGCGTCTGGCCGAGCTACAGCAACATGATCTGGCTGCGCATGCGCGCAAGTACACCCACGGCGGCGATCCCGGCTCCGCCGCCTATTACAGCTTCCATGGCACCTGGGATGCACCGTCTGCCACGGCCTTCCTTGCGCTCGGGCTGCGCGATGCCGCACCCTATGTGCTGCGCGTGCGCGCACTGGCGCTGCAGGCTCAACTGCACGAAGGAGAGAGTTTCAATCCCGAGCTGGCACTGGCCGGACGCTTCGACTTCGGTTTCGTGCTGGTGTACCTGGCGCCTCTGTTCGTGATCGCCTTGTTGTACGACCTCGTTTCGGGCGAACGCCGGTCGGGCCGGCTGGGTACGCTACTGGCGATGTCCGGCGCCGGTCGGCGCCTGTGGCTGCGCCGTGCAGGGCTGCGCGTGGCGCTGGTATTCGCTTGCCTCGTGCTGCCGGTGCTGGGCGCAGGGCTGAGCAGCGGCACCGCAACGACAGCCCTGGCCACGGCACTCCTGGTCACGGCGGCCTACCTGGCGTTCTGGGGCGGCTTGGCGCTGATCGTGGCGACACGAAGCGGAAGCTCTGCCGCCAACGCAACGGCGCTCATGGGCTGCTGGGCGGTGTTGACCTTGGTCCTGCCCACCATCGCCAACGCCGCGCTTGCGCGCGCCGTCCCGGTGCACCAGGGCGTGGAGCTGATGCTGGCGCAGCGCCAGGCCGTGCATGGCGCGTGGGACCTGCCACCAGAGGCCACGATGGAGAAATTCTTCCGCACGCATCCCGAATGGAAGCACACCGCGCCGCTGCCTTCGGGCTTTCACTGGAAGTGGTACTACGCCTTTCAGCAGCTCGGCGACGAGAGCGTGGCGCCGCAGGTGGCGGCTTATCGCGAAGGCTTGCTCGCGCGCCAGCGCTGGACCGCACGCCTGGGTTGGCTGCTGCCGGGCGTCGGTGTGCAGGCCGCGCTGCATCGCCAGGCCGATACCGATCTGCAGGCGCAGCTCGCGTATCAGGATCGCATCGCAGATTTCCACGCGCGGTTGCGGACCTACTACTACCCGTACTTGTTCGACGACGTGCGCTTCGGTCTCCGCGACTTCGCCGCCCAGCCGCGCTTCAGCCCTTCGGCCAGGTCCGCGGAGACACCTGCGGGTCAATTGCCGGGACTCGTGCTGATGGGCATATGGGCCTTGGTGCTGGGCGTGGCCGCCACCGGTCGAGTGCGACCGATGTGAACGCCCGTGACGTACGCGCGACGGCACGATCTGCTGTAGCGACTCGCACAACCGCAGCCTGCTTTGCGCAAGGCCCTCAATGCAGCACCCGCGCGAGGGGCACGCGGCCTAAGCTTTTGGACATCCAAAGGCCCGACCTCAGCCCCACCATGACACACCCCACCGCATTACCCCACCAAGCCGCGCTCGACGCGATCGACCGCGCGCATCTGATCCATCCCGTCTCGCCCTGGCGCGTGCACGAGCAGCGCGGCCCCACCGTGCTCGCCTCGGGACGCGGCGCGTGGCTCACCGATGCCAGCGGCCACGAACTGCTCGACGCCTTCGCCGGCCTCTGGTGCGTGAACGTGGGCTACGGACAGGAGAGCGTGGTGCAGGCCGCGGCCGAGCAGATGCGCCGCCTTCCCTATGCGACGGGCTACTTCCACTTCAGCAGCGAGCCGGCCATTCGCCTGGCAGAGAAGCTGGTGCAGATCACGCCGGCATCGCTGACCCGCGTGTACCTGACGCTCGGCGGCTCCGAGGCGATCGATGCCGCGGTGCGCTTCATCGTGCAGTACCACAACGCGATCGGCAAGCCGTCGAAGAAGCAGTTCATCGCGCTGGAGCGCGGCTACCACGGCTCCTCGTCCACCGGCGCCGGCCTGACCGCACTGCCGGCCTTCCACCGCGGCTTCGACCTTCCGCTGCCCACGCAGCACTACATCCCGTCGCCCTACGCGTATCGCCATGCGGACGGCGCCGACCCGCAGGCGCTGATCGCAGCATCGGTTGCCGCATTGCGCGCCAAGGTGGCCGAGCTGGGCGCGGATAACGTAGCCGCCTTCTTTTGCGAGCCGATCCAGGGCTCGGGCGGCGTCATCGTGCCGCCCAAGGGCTGGTTGAAAGCCATGCGCGAGGCCACGCGCGAGCTCGGCATTCTCTTCGTCGTCGACGAGGTCATCACCGGCTTCGGCCGCACCGGCCCCATGTTCGCGTGCGAGGCCGAGGGCGTGGAGCCCGACCTGATGACCATGGCCAAGGGCCTGACCGCCGGCTACGCGCCGATGGGCGCGACGATGATGTCGGAGCAGGTCTATGCGGGCATTGCCGACGGCGTGCCGGCGGGCGCGTCGGTCGGCCACGGCGCCACGTACTCCGCGCACCCGGTCAGCGCCGCGGTCGCGCTGGAGGTGTTGCGCCTCTACGAGGAAGGCGGCGTGCTCGCCAACGGCCAGCGCGGCGCGGCCCATTTCGGGGCCGGGCTCGACGCGCTCTGCGCGCACCCGCTGGTGGGCGATGCGCGCCACCGCGGTCTGCTGGGTGCGTTGGAGCTGGTGAGCGACAAGGCGAGCAAGCGCGGCTTCGATGCCGCACTGGGCTTGTCCGACCGCATCTTCGCCGCGGGCTACCGCAACGGCCTGGTGTTCCGCTCCTTCGGCGACCACATCCTCGGTTTTGCGCCTGCACTCACCTTCACCGAAGACGAGTTCGCCCAGATGTTCACGCGCTTGAAGAAGACGCTGGACGAGGTGCTGGCCGCGCCCGACGTGCGCGCCGCATTGGCCGGCTGAGCGCGCCTGCGCAAACCAGGACCGACGCACGCAGAATCGGGGCATCTCTCCTACCCGGCGCCGCCATGTCAGAAGCTTTCAAGATCGACCGACTCGATCTGCGCATCCTGGCGCAGCTGCAAAAGAACGGGCGCATGACCAACGTGGACCTGGCCGATGCAGTGGGCCTGTCGTCCAGCCCCTGCCTGATGCGCGTGAAGCGGCTGGAGCAGGCAGGCTACATCGCCGGCTACGGCGCGCACCTGCGGCTGGAAAAGCTCGGCGACACGCTGACCGTGTTCACCGAGGTCACGCTGCAGGACCACCACCGCGAGGACTTCGCACCTTTCGAGGCCGCGATCCGCGAGGTCGACGAGGTGCTCGAGTGCCACCTGATGAGCGGCGGCTACGACTACCTGCTGCGCTTCCTGACGCGAGGTGTGAACCACTACCAGGAAGTGATCGAGGAACTGCTCGAACGCAACATCGGCATCGCGAAGTACTTCAGCTACATCGTGATCAAGTCGCCCTTCATCAAGACGCATTGTCCGATCGGACGGCTGTTTCCCCACCCGCGCTGAGAGGCGCGCCTTCGTTCCGTCCATACCCGCCACTGCGCTGACGGGCGACTGGCGCAGCCGCGGTTGACGGGCGACTACCACACGTACTTGTTCAAAGAAATGCGCTTCGGTCCCGGCGACTTCGCCAGCCGAACGCTTCAGCCGGTCCACCCGGTCGGCGGAGACACCTGCGGGTCAAGCGCTGGGACTGGTGCTGATTGCGTACTGGCTTGGTGCTGGGGGCGCAACCGGTCGAGTGCGTCCGATGTGAAGGCCTCTGACGTATGCACGACGGCAGCATCTGCTTTGGCGAGTCGCACAACCGCAGTCTGCGTTGTGCAAGACCCTCATTGAAGCACCGGCGCGAGGGGTGTGCAGCCTAAACTTTTGGACATCCAAAGGCCCGACCTCAGCCCCATCATGACGCACCCCACCGCATTAACAAGCCTCCGTGGCCACGCCTTTACGGATGGCAATGAACAACCCTCACGTCTTTTCCAAAAGGCCGACTCCATGAACTCCTCCATCATCGAGCACCTCAGGAGCGCTGGCCGCCTGGATCGCATGTTCATTGGCGGCGAGTGGGTCGTGCCTCAGGGGCAAGCTCAAACCTCTGTCATCGATCCGTCGACGGAGGAGCCTGTCGCAGAGATCGCGCTGGGCAGTGCAAGAGATGTCGCTGCAGCCGTGGCTGCGGCGCGGGGCGCCTTCGCGACCTGGTCCGTGAGTTCTGCCCAGAGCAGGGCCTTGCTTCTCGATCGCGTCCACTCCCTGATCCTCGAGCGCGCAGAACTGTTCGCTCAGGCGATCTCGTTGGAGATGGGCGCTGCCATCGGCTTTGCGCGCAGCACACAGGTGCCGTCTGCGGCCGAGCACATCCGCGTGGCCCGCGACAATGCGCGCAGTTATGCGTTTGTCACCCATCGCGGGGACATGGCCATCATGCGCGAGGCCATCGGCGTGTGCGGCCTGATCACACCCTGGAACTGGCCGCTCTACCAAATCACCGCCAAAGTCGGCCCCGCCCTGGCAGCGGGCTGCACGGTCGTTTTGAAGCCCAGCGAGCTGTCGCCCCTGAGCGCCTTGCTCTTTGCCGAGGTGATGCACGATGCCGGCATCCCGCCGGGTGTGTTCAATCTGGTGAATGGCAGCGGACCGGAGGTGGGCGCTGCCTTGGCGGAGCATCCCGACGTGGACATGATCTCGATCACCGGTTCGACGAGGGCCGGCGTCCTGGTAGCCCAAGCGGCGGCCCCGACAGTGAAGCGCGTGGCCCAGGAACTCGGCGGGAAATCTCCCAACGTGATCCTGCCGGATGCGGACCTCACGCGTGCCGTACCGGCAGGCGTGGCGGCCGGCTTCCGCAACGTCGGCCAATCCTGCAGCGCGCCGACTCGCATGATCGTGCCCCGCGCCCGCCTCCAGGAGGTCGAACGGATCGCGCTCGAAGCGGCATCCAGCATCGTCGTGGGCGATCCGCGTTCGCAGCAAACCACGCACGGCCCGGTGGCGAATCGCGCGCAGTTCAATCGGGTGCAGGAAATGATCGGCATCGGAATCGCCGAAGGCGCGCGGCTCATTTGTGGCGGCCTCGGGCGGCCAGAGGCTTTAAGCCGCGGCTTCTACTGCCGTCCGACCATCTTCTCCGCGGTGCAGCCTCGGATGCAGATCGCGCAGGAGGAGATCTTCGGGCCGGTGCTCGCGTTGATCCCCTACGACAGCGTGGACGAAGCTGTGGACATTGCCAACGACACCGTCTATGGCCTGGGCGCCCATGTGCAAGGCAAAGACCTTGCCGCAGCGCGCGCCGTCGCGGCGCGCATCCGCTCCGGGCAGGTGCACATCAATTATCCGGCCTGGAACCCCCATGCCCCCTTCGGTGGCTACAAGCGCTCGGGAAATGGCCGCGAATACGGCATAGAAGGTTTCGAGGAGTACCTGGAAACCAAGGCCGTTCTTGGCTTCCAGGATGCCTCGGCACCCAGTGCCATTTGACAGACTTTCAGTGAAAACATCGCGCATCGCGCAGGAGCAATCATGACCGTGGCCTTAGTGCTGCATCGCGCCGACGGCGCACCCGTTTCAACCTCCTTCCGCAGGACGGCGTTCGGCAAGGACGACCCCTTTCCGCGGCATCGGGAGATCGCGTGGGAAGGACCGGGTTCGATGAGCGCAGGCCGAATCAGCTTCATCGGTGAGCTCGAAGTCCCGAGCTTTCCCCACACCGAGACCATCGTCGTCATGGCCGGAGAGCTCAGCCTGACGGCGGCCGGCGCGACACCGCTCGTGCTCCGCCCCGGTGAAGGGGCCGTCATCGCCCGCGGCACGGCAGTTCGCATACTGGCCCGATCGCGCACGCTGTTCGTGTTCTGCGCCGCAGCGGCAGAGGGGCCGAACAACCCCGGCATCACGCCGCTGCGCGCCGGCAGCGTGCGGTTCGCAGCCCCTGATGGAAGCGTCCTGTCGGTGGGAACGGGCGATGCGCTGTTCGTACCCCAGGGCGCACCGATCGGATGGGAAAGCAGTGATCGCGTGGCGAAGTTCTACGTGGTCCAAAGCGTCCAGGCTTGAATCGACGAGCGAGATTCATCATGTCCCCTCCGCTGCACCATATCAACACTTCCCCCAAGCTGCCGGCCTCCGCTGACGTCGTCGTGATCGGCGGCGGCATCATCGGTGTCTTTACCGCCTACTACCTGGCCAAGCGCGGCGTTTCAGTCGCCTTGGTCGAAAAGGGCAGGATCGGCGCCGAGCAGTCGAGCCGCAACTGGGGCTGGTGCCGGCAGCAGAACCGCGACGCGCGCGAACTGCCCATGGCGAGCAAGAGCCTCGATCTCTGGGAACGATTTGCCGCCGAAAGCGGTGAAGACACGGGTTTTCATCGCTGCGGGCTCTTGTATCTCAGCAACGACGAGGCCGAGCTGTCTCGTTGGTCCAGCTGGCGTGATTTTGCGAAGACCGCCGGCGTGACGACCTACATGCTCAACAGCCGGCAGGCCGCGCAGCGCGGGCAAGCGACTGGCCGCGCCTGGAAAGGCGGCGTCTTCTCGCCCACCGATGGCACCGCCGATCCTGCCAAGGCTGCGCCGGCCGTGGCAGCCGCGCTCATCAAGCTCGGAGGCAGCGTTCATCAGAATTGCGCGGCCCGCGGCATCGAGACGGAAGGCGGACGGGTCAGCGGCGTCATCACGGAAGCCGGGGTCATCAAGACCAGGACCGCCGTGCTCGCCGGTGGCGCCTGGGCCTCCTCGTTCTGCCGGCAGCTCGGCATCCGTTTTCCCCAGGCCTCGATCCGCCAATCCATCCTGAGCGTGTCGCCTGTGGAGCATCGCTTGCCGGATGCCCTGTTTACGGCGGGCGTGTCCGTCACGCGCCGCAACGACGGACGCTACGCACTGGCCATCAGCGGCCGCGCACGCGTGGACGTGACGCCACAGTTCATGCGATTCGCCCCGCAGTTCGTGCCCATGTTCGCCAAGCGCTGGCGCAGCCTTCTTCCGGGAGGCCTGGAAGGCGTTCGCGGCGGCCACGAAACGCTGAAGCGGTGGCGGCTCGATGCGCCGACCCCGATGGAGCGGGTGCGCATCCTCGATCCGAAGCCCTGTTTGTCCACGGTCAGGGAGACCCACCGCCGCGCTGTCGAACTCCTGCCTGAACTGCGCGAAGCAAGGATCACGGACGCCTGGGCCGGCTTTGTCGATAGCACGCCGGATGGTGTTCCCGGCATCGGCGAAGTGCCGTCCATCCCGGGCTTCATCCTGGCTGCGGGCTTTTCGGGACACGGCTTCGGCATCGGTCCTGGCGCCGGCCACCTGATCGCGGACCTGGCCAGCGGTGCCGAACCGATCGTGGATCCCGTACCGTACCGGCCCGAGCGGTTCAGCGGCTCAGCATGGGGCAAGGTCGCTGATTTCTAGGCCGCGCACAGCATCGCGGTAACGGGCACCAAAGGCATACATGTCTTCGAGCGATGTGATCGTGATTGGCGGCGGCTTGGTCGGCACGGCAGTGGCCTACGGGCTGGGCCAGCTCGGCAAGAACATCACGGTCCTGGATGAAGGCGACGATGTGTTTCGCGCTTCCCGCGGAAACTTCGGCTTGATCTGGGTTCACGGCAAGGGCCGCGGCGTTCCCGACTATGCCCGCTGGACCAGGGAGTCCGCGCGGCTGTGGCCCGCGCTCGCCGCGCAACTTCACGGCGAAACCGGCATCGATGTCCAGGCCAGGCAGACCGGCGCCTTCAACCTGTGCTTTTCCGAGGCCGAACTCGCCTCGCGCAGCGAGCGGCTTGCCGCCGTGCGCGATGAAGTAGGCGGCGAATATCCCTACGAGATCCTCGACCGCGCGGCCCTGCTGCAGCGATTGCCCCACGTCGGACCGAAGGTGGTCGGCGCCAGCTACTCGCCGATGGACGGCCATGTCAATCCGCTCAAGCTGCTGCGCGCCCTGCACACCGCGTGCATCCAGCGGGGCGTGATGCTGAAGACAGGCCATGGGGTGGAGTGCATCACGCACGCAGACGGCCTGTTCACGGCGCACATCCGGGGGCAGCAGTTTCGCGCGCCCAAGCTCGTACTGGCCGCGGGACTCGGCAACGCGCGCCTGGCCGGTCAAGTCGGCCTCCACGCGCCGGTGCGGCCGAATCGCGGGCAATTGATCGTCACCGAGCGCACCGAAAAGCTCTTCGACTATCCCACGGGGCATATCCGGCAGACCGACGAGGGCGGCATCCAGATCGGGGAGTCCATGGAAGACGCGGGCTTCGACGACAGCACAACGACCAGCACCTTGGCCGAGCTCGCGCGCCGCGCCGTCGCCAGTTTTCCCATGCTCGGCCAGCTCAATGTGGTCCGGGTATGGGGCGCGTTGCGGGTGATGACGCCCGACGGCTATCCGATCTACCAGGAGTCGACATCTTGCCCGGGCGCCTACGTCGTCACTTGCCACAGCGGCGTGACCCTGGCCGCGGCCCACGCCTTTCGCATCGCCCCGTGGATCGACGGCGCAGCCGCGCCCGAGGAGCTGGACGCCTTTCGAGGCGATCGCTTTCCCGCCGCAGACCATCCGACACAGGCCCTGGATTACCACCATGCCCACTGAACCGCTCTTTCACCCAATCTCGGCGGCCACCGAGCCCTCCATCGATGTCGAGTTCGACGGTCGCCGCCTTGCGGTGCTGGGCCAGCGCTCGGTGGCTGCCGCCTTGCTGGCGGCCGGTGTGTCGCGCTTTCGCTCCACGCCCGTGTCGGGTGCGCCACGTGCTCCCTACTGCATGATGGGCGTTTGTTTCGAATGTCTGCTGGAAATCGATGGCGTGGCCAATCGCCAGGCGTGCCTCGTGACAGTGCAACCGGGCATGAAGATCCGCTCGCAGGAAGGCGCCCGCCATGCAGCTTGACGCGGTAGACGTGGCGGTGATCGGCGCGGGCCCGGCGGGTCTCGCAGCGGCTGCCAGCGTGGCCGAACTGGGGCTGTCGGTCGCATTGCTCGACGAGCAGTCGCATCCCGGCGGACAGATCTACCGCGACGTCACTCGCGTTCGGGCCGATCGGCTGCAGGTGCTCGGGAACGACTACGCCGCAGGCCGAGCGCTGGTGGAGCGCTTCACGCAATCGACGGCGCGGCACGTGGGCGGCGCGTCCATCTGGAACATCACCCGTGACCGCGTCATTCACTACTTGAAGGATGGGCGATCCCAATCCATGACAGCCGGCCAGGTCATCCTGTGCACCGGTGCGATGGAGCGGCCATTTCCGATTCCGGGCTGGACGCTGCCCGGCGTGATGACGGCCGGGGCGGCGCAAATCCTTCTCAAGAGCGCCGGCGTGGCGCCATCGCAGCCGGTCGTGCTTGCGGGCTGCGGACCGTTGCTGTACCTGCTGGCTTGGCAGTACTTGCGGGCCGGTGTGCGCATCGGCGCGATCGTCGACACCACGCAGCGCGGCGACTACCTGCGGGCCCTGCGCCATCTCGGCGGCGCCATCGCGGGATGGCGCGACGTGAGGAAAGGGCTGGGCCTGATCCGTAGCATCCGCGACGCGGGCATCCCCTACCACCGCGCTGCCACCGATCTCGCCGTGGAAGGGAGCGCACGGGCGGAGGCCCTGCGCTTTCGTATCGGAGCCACGTCGCACCGGGTGCAGACCGACCTGGTCCTGCTGCACCAGGGCGTGGTGCCGAACAACCAGATCACGGCGTCGCTGCGCCTGGCGCACCGTTGGGACGACCAGCAGCTGTGCTGGGTGCCGGCGGCCGATGCCTGGGGCCGCCTCGAGCTGGACGGCTTCCTGATCGCCGGCGACGGGCGTGGCATTGCCGGCGGGTTGGCAGCGGCCTTGCAAGGGCAGCTCGCCGGCGTGGCCGCGGCGCACGACGCCGGGCGCGTGTCCGAACTCGAACGCGACCGCCAGGCCGAGCCGCTGCGGTCGGCGCTTCGTCGCCAGCTGCACATCCGGCCTTTCCTCGACACGCTTTACCACCCCAAGATGCAGCATCGCGTGCCGGCCGACGACGTGATCGCCTGCCGCTGCGAGGAAGTCTCGGCCGGCGAACTGCGCCGATCGGTTGCCCTCGGCTGCCAGGGGCCGAGCCAGGCCAAAGCCTTCACGCGCTGCGGCATGGGCCCCTGCCAGGGCCGCCTTTGCGGCCTGACGGTCACCGAGGTCATCGCGCATGAGCGCGGCGTCTCTCCGGCCGAGGTCGGCCACTACCGGATCCGCGCTCCCATCAAGCCGATCACGCTCGAACAGCTGGCCGCACTTTGATTCCATTTTTTCTCAACGCCTGGAGATCGCACCAATGACCGACATCACCCGCATCGAACCCACCCATCGCCTCAGCCGCCTGGTCGTGCACAACGGCGTCGCCTACATGACAGGCGTCACCGCGCAGGACGGCACGTTGGACATCCAGGGCCAGACCCGCCAGGTGCTCGAGAAGATCGACGGCCACCTCGCCAAGGCCGGCATCGACAAGACGCGCATGCTGTCGGTGCAGATCTGGTTGAAGGACATCGAGCGCGATTTCGCGGGCATGAACGAGGTGTGGGACGCGTGGGTGCCCAAAGGCGCCGGTCCGGCACGCGCCACCGGCGAGTCCAAGCTGGCACACCCCGACTTGCTGGTGGAGATTCTGGTCACCTCCGCTGTCTGAGTCGTTGACCACCCGAAGGGCTTCCATGATCCGGCGCATTGCCTTCATCCATACGGTCGCGATGCTGGTCGAGCGTTTCCGTCCGCGCTTCCAGTCGGAACTGCCAGAAACAGACTGCTTTCACATGCTGGACGAAAGTGTCCTGCAGGATCTGATCCGGCAAGGTCCTTCAAGCGGCATCACGCGCCGCATCGTCACACTCTCACAAGTGGCGGCCGATGCGGGTGCCGAGCTGATCGTTTTCACGTGCTCGTCGACCTCACCGGCCATCGATACCGCGCGCCAGACGGTGAGTGTGCCGATCCTCAAGATCGACGATCCCCTCTACGCCCGCGTGGCAAGCGCGCCAGGCCGCGTCGGCCTGATCTGCACGACCTCGTCGACGGTCGCACCGAGCCGGGCACTGCTGACTGCGCACGCCCAGAGCGCGGGCCTGGATATCCCGGCGGAGAGCGTCCTGTGCGCGGCGGCATTCGACGCCTTGGCCACTAACCGGCGTGACCTGCACGATCGCCTCGTGTGCGAGGCTGCGGCAGAGTTGGCGCCACGCGTCGATCGCATCGTCCTGGCGCAGGCCTCGTTGGCGCACCTGGGCGAACCGCTCGCCGACCAACTGGGGCTGCCGGTCTTCGCGAGCCCGGAACTGTTGGTGCAGGAGGTGGTCGCCCGAGTACGGGATTCGGCCTGATGCTTGCCCGCCATGACCGAAGCCGCCGCCCCCTCACGCTCGAGGTCTTGAAGGCGGCGGCAGAGAGCGCGCGCGCCCAGGGAGTTTCAGTCCTTGCGCTCACGGACAGCGTCCTGTCGCCATCTGCCCGCCACACGCAGGTCATCCTTGAAGGTGCGCGACGCGGAGCTCGCCGGCTTCCGCACGGTGGCGGTGTCGTTGGCCTTATGCCATGGCCTGGCCGTAGGCCTGGTCATGGAAGAGGAATCCAGGACTCGGCGCGGCACGCGGCGAACGGCACGATAGTCATCGCCTGGCTGCGATCCTTCTCGGGCAGCAAACTGTCCTTCGCTCGCAACAAGGAATAGCCATGACCATCCTGCTCGGCTGCATCGCCGACGACTTCACCGGCGCGACCGATCTCGCCAACAACCTGGTGCGCGCCGGCATGCGCGTGGTGCAGACCATCGGCGTGCCGCAAGAGCCGCTGGCCGCCGAAGTCGATGCGGTGGTGGTGGCGCTCAAGTCGCGCACCATCGCGCCGGCCGAGGCGGTGGCGCACTCGCTGGCCGCGCTGCGCTGGCTGCAGGCCGAGGGCGCGCAGCAGATCTATTTCAAGTACTGCTCCACTTTCGACAGCACGCCCGAGGGCAATATCGGGCCGGTGACCGAGGCGCTGATGGATGCGCTGAACTGCGATTTCACCATCGCCACGCCGGCCTTCCCCGACAACAAGCGCACCGTCTTCAAGGGCTACCTGTTCGCCGGCGAGGTGCTGCTCAACGAGAGCGGCATGCAGAACCATCCGCTCACGCCGATGACCGATGCCAACCTGGTGCGCGTGCTGCAGGCGCAGACGCGGCGCAAGGTGGGGCTGATCGATCATGTGGCCATGGCGCAGGGACCGGCCGCGATCGGCGAGCGCATCGCACAGTTGCGCGCGCAGGGCGTGGGCATCGCGATCGTCGATGCGGTCTCGAACGACGACCTGCTGCGCCTCGGCCCGGCGCTGGCGCAGATGCCGCTGGTCACGGCCGGCTCGGGCGTCGCGATCGGGTTGCCGGGCAACTTCGGCATCGCGCCTTCGTCCGCCGCGAGCGCGCTGCCTGCGGCTTCGGGGCTCAGGGCCGTGGTGTCGGGCAGCTGCTCGCTTGCCACCAACCGGCAGGTGCAGCACTTCATCGCATCGGGACGGCCGGCGCTGGCGATCGATCCCTTGCGCATCGCGGCAGGCGTCGACGTGGCGACCGAGGCGCTGGACTGGGCTGCACCGCTCGTCGAATCCGGCCCGGTGCTGGTCTATTCGACGGCCGAGTCCGGCGCCGTGAAATCGGTGCAGGGCCGGCTCGGCGTCGAGGAGGCCGGCGCGATGGTGGAGCGCACCATCGCCGCGATCGCGCGCGGGCTGGTCGCGCAAGGCGTGCGCCAGCTGGTGGTGGCGGGCGGTGAAACGTCCGGCGCCTGCGTGCAGGCGCTCGGCATCGCGCAACTGCAGATCGGCGCGCAGATCGACCCCGGCGTGCCGTGGTGCCATGCGCCGGCCGCGGCGGCCGGCGGCGCGAGTCTGCATATCGCGCTCAAGTCCGGCAACTTCGGCACTGACGATTTCTTTTCGAAAGCCTTTACAGTCATCGGATGAAAGAGAGCGAATCGCGCGAAGAGATCTGCCGGATCGGCCGCAGCCTGTTCGAGCGCGGCTATGTGCATGCCACCGCCGGCAACATCAGCGTGCGGCTCGATGACGACGGCTTCCTGATCACGCCCACCGATGCCTGCCTCGGATTTCTCGACCCGGCGAAGCTCGCGCGCCTCGATGCCGGCCTGAACCAGACCGCCGGCGATCGCGCCAGCAAGACCATCGCGCTGCATGCGCGCATCCATGCCGCAGCCACGCGCTTCGATGCCGGAACGCGCTGCGTGATCCACACCCCGAGAGCATCCATATCGACGCGTCCGGCGGCATCGCGTGGAAATGCGTACGCGCGTTTGGCATGGAATAGTGACTGGAAGCGAAGCTCGTAGTCGAAACGCGGGGTTGCGGCATCAGATGAAGCGTTTCATGGCGATCTCCTTTTGCGTGCATTGATGTTCGCCCGCGCAGCCCGTTTGAACTAGCCCCTTCGTGCGCTCGCTATCCGAAAACTGCCAGTACTTGCGTTGGAGCCATAAGAAGGGGGCTCATCGATGACCATGCCGTGCAGCAGCTCTCAGGCGCTTCACTTCATCAAGGAGGCGGTTGTCATGCCGCCATGAACCTGCCGCTCGATCAAGAGATGCGGGTGGAGTGACGTGGAGAAGGTCCAGAAACAGCGAAGCCCAATACCGTGGAAGCCCGTCCCCGTCCCACGGGCGAAACTACGCGCCTGGCGCTAGAGCTTTCACCAGCGCGGTGTTGCCGCTTCCGCCAACTGGGGCAATCCGATCATCTTCAGGTGATCAATGTGGGAGGGAACAGAGGTTGCTGGCGGTGCGCTACTTCAAGGTGGCGCCGCCTCGTGCGAGGTACTGACCCGACAGGCGGGCAAATTGGCCACCATCGGTGCTGATCGAGGTTTGATGGGCCCCCCCTGAGCTGAAGACGATCGCGAAAGTATGGGTGTCACCGTACTCCTGGGCGTTGCGCAGCATGTAGTCGACATGGTTGTTGCGATAGTGCAGGTCGGTGCCACCGGGCGTGGCGGACGGCACGCCCATCGGCGTCTGCCACCACAGGATCGGCAGTCCATTGCCCAGGGCTGCGCGATAGTCCGAAATCTGCCTCTGGGACTCGTGGAAGTTCGGGCTGGTGATGTTGCTTTCGTCCCAATAGAACGGGCCGCTTCGTCCCGTGCATTCCGCGGGAGGCGATGGGACTTCCCTGCAGCCCGCGTCGCGGTCGCTCGTCTGGGCGACGATGAAGTCTGCCTGATGTGCCCCGACCGCCCGCATCTGCGCGCCGACCGCGGCAGCGGTGCCGCTCCAGAATGCGGGCGGGAACCCCACCAGCGCCTTGGGCGCGATCTGCCTGCCCATCTGCACCAGGCATTGGCCGAGGCCCCCGGCGGTGTTCGGCAAGCCGCCGCATTCGGGCTGGCTGTTCACGACGGCCGCCATTTGCGTCGCATCGCGATTCGGCGCTTGCGCCGCAACGAACCCCCAGAAGTCCGGCTCCAGATTGATCAGAACGGGCGTACCGAGGGCTGCAATGCGCTGGTACATCAGCCGGACCTGCGCCCAGTAGTTGTTCATGAAAGTCGCGTTGGCGATGCCGCTCAAATTGCCCTCGCCGTTCGCAGTCATCTGGTACAGCGTGAACATCGGAATCGCGCCGTAAGCCTGGATGGCCTGCGCGGTGTACGTGACGTACGCCCCGTCGGGACTGTTCCAGCTGGGCCAGGCGCCTGCGCCAACGCCCACGAGGTAGGTGTCCACGATGTCCGGACGAATGCCCTGGCTTTGCATCTGCGCGAGGGTATTGCCCGCGCCGAGTCCGACCAGCACCCGAGCGGGCTTGCCGAGCTTGGCCACCAACGCGGCGGTCGCCGCGACGGGCGAAGCGCCTTCACCTGTGCCACCGGTGCCACTTGTGCCACCGCCGCTTTGGCTATCGCCACCCTGGCTGACGCCATTACCGCCCTGGCTGCCACTGCTGCCGGCCAAGCCACCGCCTTGAGTACCGCCGCCTCCGCCACTGCCGCCACCGCAGGCAAACAGGAGCACCGAAAGCATCAGTGCAGAAACGCATCGTTGGGAAAACATCATCATGAAAAAGGCGCTTTTGAGATTGAAAGAAGACCAGCCGCCGCACACGTCCCGAACTTCGATTCTGGGGATCCGTCGCTTCAAACCTAAACCAACGCTGCGATCTCAGCCGCGCTCAAGGCCCCGTGGTAGACCCGGAAATCGTCCACGCGCCCCGGCAGCGTCGGATCTGCGGTGAACTGGGAGCGCCCGAGCCAGTTCTGCGTGGTCTCCCCGAGGTCGAAGGGCGCCAGCGTCATCTGCGTGTTGGTGCCCACTGCGATGCCGTCGACGTACAGCGTGCCGAGCGTGCCGGACAGGGTCACCGCCACATGCACCCAGCGGCCGGTCGGCAGCGCCGCAACGCCCTCGATCAGCTGCTCGTTGTAGCCGTGAACCGTGGAGATCGCAAAGCGCACCGTGCCGACATTGCTGCGCGGCGTCAGCATCATGTAGCGGCGCGGGCCGGAGCCGAAGTCGAAGACGCGCGACCATGTGGCGGCGCTGTCCAGGTACACCTTCGCCGCAATCGTGAAGTCGGCGAGGTCCTTCACCAGGCCCGCGGCGAGCGTGGCGTGGCCGTTGGCACCGTCGTCGGTCTTCTTCTGCAGCAGCAGCTCGGACTTGATCGCCGCCTGCACCTCGTTCGATGCCGCGCTCTCCCCTGCCGCATTCACGGCAACGATTGCGTAGTGGTACACGGCGCCGGGGATGACGGTGTTGTCCGTGAATGTCAGCGTGTCGGTGATGCCCGAGGTGATCGTGGTGTAGGGGCCGCCCGCGCTGCCCGCGCGCTTGACCGTGTAGCTCTGCGCGTCGGTGCAGCCCCACCACGACAGCAGCACCTGCGGCCCGCGCACCCGCGCCGTGAGGCCGCTCGGGCGACCGCGCGTCGCGATCGGGTCACGCGTGAAAGTCAGGGTTCCGAAACCGAGTTGATCGCCGTTGCTGCCGTCCCGCTCGGGGCGCAGCTGGGCCGCCTGCAGCGCCGCATAGGGCGTCGCGATGCCGAGGCGGTTGGCGTAGTGGTTGTGCACGCTCTCCCAGACCACGCGCTGGTGCCCTTGCGCGCCCGTCGACAGCACGGACTGCGTGCCTTGCCTGTTGATGTTGGTGAGGAAGGGCACCGTGTAGAAG
This sequence comes from Variovorax sp. LjRoot290, assembly GCF_964253985.1. Taxonomy (NCBI): domain Bacteria; kingdom Pseudomonadati; phylum Pseudomonadota; class Betaproteobacteria; order Burkholderiales; family Comamonadaceae; genus Variovorax; species Variovorax sp. LjRoot290. Next base: position 1,312,714 of record NZ_CAXURW020000002.1, read on the forward strand.
GCGCTGGCCGCATCGCGCAGATTGGACTTCGCCACGTATTCGACGCCGGCGAGGAAGCGGTTGTTCTCATAGCCGTAGATGTCGTCGCCCTGGTTCCACGCCATCTCGCAGAACGCGCCTGCGAGGCCGATGCCCAGCGTGCAGTGGCCCTGGTCGCGGCCGCTCTCCTGCCATTGGCCCAGATAGCCCGGATGCACGTGGTAGACCGCCTGCAGGCCCGCCCCGTTGCCTTGACCGGTCTTGTAGTAGCCGAGGGCCTCGTCGTAGATGTCCTGCCGGTCGCACAGCACGCCGATGGCCAGCATCGATGCCAGCGCGCACTGGTCCCAGTTGGCCCAGTAGTTGGTGATGACGGCACCGTTGTGGTTGACCAGGAAGTTGTGGTTGAGCGGATAGAACACCGTGAGCATCATGTTCTGGAAGCGCGCCAGGTCGCTCGCCGCCCAGCCCGCGTAGGAGCGCATGATCTCGGCCGCATTCGCGAACTGGTAGCCATAGATGCCGGCGGCCAGGAAGCGGTCGGCGTTGCCGTGGATCGCGGTCAGCGTGGACGACCATGCGTTCAGGAACACCACCGCGCGATCGGCGTAGCGCACGTCCCCGGAGACCTTCCAGCGCAATGCGAGCTGATAGGCGCGCGCGATGTCGATGAACATCTGGGCGAAGTTCGAATCTTCGCCGCCGCGGATGACGATGGCCAGCGGACGCGGGCTGGCGCCGAGCTGGGAGCGGCCGTTGGAGGTCAACGCGTTCCAGCCGCTCAGCCAGGGCTCTGCACCGGCCGCGACCTTCAGGCGCATGCGCTCGAAATCGGCTTCGGTGTGCAGCAGGCCGGGATGCGTGAACTTTCGCGCTTGCGAGGCCGGGGTCGAGTTCGCGGCAGGCTCGGTCGCAGCGACTTCGGTGGACGTGGCCGTCGAAGTCGCCGCATTCTGTTGCGCGGTCCCGAGCGCGCCGGCGCCGCCAAAGCCGCTGCTTCCACCGTCTCCGCAGGCCGCGGTTCCCAGGGCCGCGAAGCTCACTGCGCCCATGCAGAAAAGGCGGCGATCCATCGAGATGGTGTTGTTGTCGTTCCCTGATGGATTCACTGTCGACCTGGCGTAGTCCTGTTGAAGGAGCGATTCAGCAACATGCATGCCCGTCGTTCGCGGCGCAGCACCCGAACGGGTCCGCGCAGAGGATCCGTGTCCGGCACCTGACAACCAGCGTCATGCGAGACGCTCGATCAAGCGAAAAATGTCACACTCCGATGCGCTTTAGCGGCGCGCCGGGATCCATGAAGCTGAGGAGATACGAACTTCACCTTACAAGACGCCGCATTCGCTTGAAACGCTCAGCCAAGCTGGAGAGCCACACCGCAGCGCAGCACACGAGCTCAAGGCAAGCTTTAGACGCTTGGTCCGCCGCGCTGGACCTGCTCGTGCAGCCTAACCTGTACCCTGCAATCGCCGCCGGATGTTCGGCCTCGCCAAAGTCGGACAGCCGACACCCATGTCTCCGCGGCGCTCGGTCACCCAGCGCCGCAGGAGGTTGGCCCCACCCCCTCAAGGCAAGTTCTCCCGAAAAATCACCTGACTCCGCGTCCATTCCCCCGCCTCGGACGGTGCGCGTGGCGCGAAACCCTCAATAGCCCAGCACAGCATCCCAGACCGTCAATTGATTCAGCTTCGGCACCGCACCCAGCACGGTGTCGCCTGTTGCGCCTTCGCCCCAGCGCACCGCAGTCGCAGTCCCGGGCCGGTACAGCGGCCAGGCTTCACCGGTGCCGAGCCTGGGCTGCGCCTCGCTGGCGAACGACACCATGGCCGCCATGAATTGGTTGGACAACTGCGCCTCCTGCGGTGCGGCACCCAGCTTGTCGCGGTGGTAGTTCAGTCCGTAGGTTCCGAACAGCATGGGAACCTCAGCGCAGTGCGGCACGCCACGCCCGGGCGCCTTGACCGCATGCATGTAGGTGCCGAAGCGAACCGGCACGCCGGCCGTGGAAAGACGGGCTGCATAGCGCGTCCCGAAATTGCGCAGCAACTGGTCGCCGAAGATGTCCATCCACAGCAGCGATGGCGTCGTCGGCCGCTCTTCCGCAACCGCGGCTTGAACATACACGTCGATGACTGTATTGGCGGCGTCGGTTCGCCCACCGAGCTGGGCCGCCAGTGCGGCGCCCAGGGCTGGCAGCGTGGCGGGAGGTGTCGGCGTGAGCATGGTGTTGGTCGCCGGATCGTAGAGGTCCCACCAGAACGCGCCTTCGTCGAGCGTGTAGTCGATGACGACAGGCAGGTCCGACGGCCAGTCGCGCCGGGTCCAGTCGCCCAGGTAGGTCTTGCCGTCGGCGACGGGCGCGAGCTTGTAGGGCGACGCGCCCGAGGTGAATCCTGCCGGCAGCGGCGCCGCATTCTGAGCCAGCTCCGCATCGTGCAATGCCTTTGCCGGCACGTCCCGCAGCCCGCGTGGCGTGGTACCGAGCTTGGTCGCGAGCAACTCGGTGTAGGCCGCCGCATCCGACACGGTCAATGAGGCAGGCGGTGTCACGTTCGGCGGGCTGAGCAGCACGGCCTTGTGGAAGGTGCTGCGGTACGCAGGGTTCTGGGCCAGCATCGCCGTGTGCATGGCGCCGCCCGATTGGCCCACGACGCAGACGCGCCCGGGATCGCCGCCGAACGCGGCAATGTTGTCGCGCACCCATCGCAGCGCCGCGTCCATGTCCTGCAACTGCCAATTCGCCGTTGAGCCATTGCTCGCATCGACGAAGTCCGGATGGGACAGCAAGCCGAGAGCGCCCAACCGATAGTTGGCCGTGACCACGACGACGCCGCGCTGCGCAAGCAACTTGCCGTTCATGAGCGGCATGCCGGTTGCGCCGGTGCGGAAGCCACCACCGTGGAACCAGACGATCACCGGCAGGCGCTGAGCTCCTGATGGGCTCCAGACGTTGAGCGTCAAGCAGTCTTCGCTTTGAAGGTCTGGCGATGGATAGATCCAGGACACCGTGCCTCCGACGGTCTGCAGGCTGGCTGCCCCGAAAGCAGCGGCGTCGACGATTCCGGTTGCAGGCTGGACTGGTCGCGGCGTCTGGAAGCGCAGTGGCCCTACAGGTGGCTGGGCATAGGAAATCCCCAACCACGAAGTGACGCCATCTTGCTGTCGGCCGCGAAAACTGCCGGACGCGGTTGCGGCCACGAGATTGTCATCGCCGCCGACACCGATGTCGCCGATGCCGCCGCCGACGCTGTCACCGCCACCGCCGCAGCCCACCAGGGGCGCGGCTGCCAGTGCGGCACTTGAGAGCAGGAAGCGCCGGCGTGTGGCCGCTGCGCGAAGAGCGTCTATTTGCATATGTCTCCTGTCGGATGCACCGCCCGGGGGTGAACGGCTAGGGAGAATGCTAGGTATCGCGCGTACTTCGCATAAGGCCGCCACCGCAATGCAGCGTTCCAGAGGTGCAATGATGCAGGGTGGTCAGCGCATACCGCGTTCGAGCGAGGCCATGCCTTCTGCCAGCGCATCGATGAACCGGCGACCCGCCAGCGTGAGGGCGCGCCGCGAGGGATACAGCACGTAGATGCCCACCTGAGGCGCAGCCCAGTCAGGCGCGATCACGCGCAGGCGGCCTTCTTCGATGTCCTGGCGGCACAGCGCATGCGGTAGCTGTGCGACACCCACCCCTGCCAATGCCGCTTCGCGAATGAGCAGCAGGTTGTCGGTGCTGAAGCGCACGTCCACGGCGATCTCATGCTGGCCATGACGGGAATGCTGCAGAGACCATTGCGCAGGATCGGGGAAGAACGTCCATCCCACCGCCGGAAAGCAAGGAAAGTCCGTCGGTCCCGGATTCTCCGGGATTTCGTGCGCCAGACCCGGTGCGCTCACGATCACGTAGTGCGCATGCACGAGGCAACGTGCGACCAGGCTCGAATCACGAAGTGGCTGAAGACTCGGCTGTATGGCGAGGTCTGCCGGCGCCATGAAGGGACGGCTCCTGCCATCGGTCGACTCGATCACGATTTTCACGCGGGGATACCGTGCCATGAACGCGATTGCGATGCGGCCGACCAAGGCCGAAGCCAGCGCCATCGGGCACAACACACGCAACATGCCCGAGGGTTCGCCGCGCGAATCGCTTGCTGCGGCCGCAGCGCCTTGCAACTGCGTACGAACGCTCACCGCGTCTTCGTAGGTTCGCCAGCCGACATCGGTCACCGTGAAACGCCGCGAGGTGCGCACGAGAAGATGGACGCCCAGGTTGTTTTCGAGCGCCGCGACCGAGCGGCTTAGCCGCGAGGGTGGAACCCCGAACCTGGCGCCTGCAGCATTGAATCCCCCGGCGTCCACGACAGCAGCGAATGCCATCAGGTCTTGGAACAGCTTCGACAGTTCATCCATGAGGACGGTAGCTTAAGGTGGTCACGAACGTCAGGTCCTGGGCGAACTGAGCACCACCTGCGAATGACTGGTATTGCCTTATTGTCCTTCGCAAGCATTGGCGATGCTCGACTGTCGTCCGGCGAGGATTGGCCGCGTTTCGCTGAAGGGACAGACTCGGCGATATCGATCGGACCAAGGAGGGCAGTACTCTGACAGTGGGCTCGGCTCCCAAGCCTGCCCAATTGGACGTATGGGACGCACTGCTGGGCTATTAGGATCGCTTGAGACACGTCCTTCAAACGGGATACTCGATGTGGGCTTCGTCGCTCGTTCGCGGCGCAACTTCTTTCGACCGCGGGGAGTCGAGCTGCGCTGCGGAGCAGTTACTGAGCGGCTCGTGTGGGGTCGCGCGGACAGATGACCGGGAATGCGTAGTCGCGCCCCATCAGAGCCCGGGCAAACAGGTAGGTGTTTCGCGCGCGGTCGCCGAGTGCATCGAGATCCACGCGCCCAGCGGCGTCGCAGGGAAAGGCCAGGCACTGCACGCTTTCGGTGATTGGAAGGAAGCGCAACTCACGACTGAAGCTCATGCAAGGCGCTGCGTTCACAGTGTGATGCTGGGATGCCATGATGTCTCTCCGTAGAGTTTTCTCGTTGACAAGAATAGACGCAGGTCCGCAGTGACTGGTGCCGTTGTGGGCGCTGCGGCGGCAGATCGTTGGGGATCGGAGGGCCTTTTCAACAGGAGATAGTCACAAATGTGCGAGGCGAATGCCGGAGCTTCAGAGGTCCATTTCAAGCTGGCCACGATGCTGCGTTTGGCGCCAGGATCCATGCCCACTCCCTGCCAAGGGAAGAACGCGCGAATTGATCCAGAAAGTGACATGGAGCGTCGCTTCAAATTCGACCTGGGATAGTTATCGTTAGCTTTTCGAGTTAAAGGCCGTCAAGCGTGAGGCAGTGTCGCGCTCGCGTCCAATGCCCATATCTGCGCCAGCAGCGCCTGAGAACGGTCGCTTCCAATCACGGGCGACGCCAACTCCATATACTTTCCTTCGAGCTCGTCATCTGTCAGAGCCTGCTCGGGATCACCCTTGCGGTTGGGCTGCAGGTGGTCAAGACGACGCCCGTCGCGGGTCTCGATGACGACGCGTGCGGCGCGCTGCCCTGGAAAGGCCGCATCCAGTGCCGGATCGACCGCGACTTCGATGCGCTCCATCAGCGCGCGCGTGACCTGATCCTCCAGCCGAGCTGGCTCGTAGGCCGCCAGGCGCACGCTGCCGTGCGCCAATGCCGTTGCCACCACGTAAGTCAGGCTGAACCGCGCTTCGTTGGCCGTGGTCGGATGTGTGTAGCAGGCGATGTCGAGCGCAGGCCGGTATGTCGCCACGTGCACGCGCGCGATGTTGCCGGCTTCGAGACCGTAACGCTGCTTCAGCTCGAGCGCAGCGTCGATGGCGGCGAAGGTGTGACCGCAGCCGATGTGATTCTTGAAGGTCAGCCTGGTGATGTGGAAGTCCTGCCCTAATGTCGCACCTGCCTGTGACCAGTCCGGGCCGTTGCTCATGGCTTGGCCCAAACCGATCTCGCCGTCCAGCACGTCAAGCGAGCCGGTGACGCCGCGCCCCGCGAGCTGGGCCGCGAGAACGCCTGCTTCTGCGGCGCGGCCTGCATGCAGCGGCTTGGACATCGAGTCCATGCGGAATGCCTGCTGCAGGCCGGCCGTGAAGGTGGCCGCCGTCGCCAAGGCATGCGCGAAGGCCGGTTCGTCCAGCGACATCAAGCAGGCAGCTGCGGCCGCAGCACCGAAACTGCCGACCGTGCCCGTGCTGTGCCAGTACTTGTAGTGCGGTCGGCCCATGACCACACCGATGCGCGTCGACACTTCGTATCCCAGAACGACACCCCGCAGGAACTCGAGCCCGTTGGCGCCAACGTTCTGCCCCGCGGCCAACGCCGCCGCCACGGTCGCGGCACCCGGGTGATACATGGCGTCCCGGAAACTGTCATCCACTTCTGCGGCGTGAGCGGCTGTTCCGTTGATGAGCGCTGCCGCGCGCGCTGTCGCCGAGCGACCCCGGGCCAGCGAAGCTCGACCTCGGTCGAGGTCATCGGCCAAGGCTTCTTCGAGTTGCCGCACGGGCGCGGCACTCAGACCGGGAAACAGCGAGGCATACCAATCGATCACGGCGCGTTTGGCGTGATGAATGACCTCGGGTGGCAGCGGCTGTCGATGAAACTCGGCAGAGTAACGGGCGAAGACTTCCGTAGCGTGCATTTCAACTTCCAGCTCAGGCCAGCACGACCACGCCGTCAGCGGCACGCACACCCTGCCCCTGCGGCAGCACGAACACCGGGTTGATCTCGGCCTCGAGCAAGCGCTCACCGAGCTGGGCCGCCATCTTGGAGAAGGCAACGATGGCATTGACCAGCGCCTCGACATCGGCCTTGGGGCGGCCACGGAAGCCGTCCAGCAACGGCCAGGTCTTCAGCTCGCGCGCCATGGAGAGCGCATCCTCGCGGCTCAGACCACCTTGGGAGGGCAACAGCCGCAACGTGGTGTCCTTGAACAGCTCGGCAGTGATGCCGCCCATACCCAGCAGGATGGCAGTGCCCAGCACGTCGTGGTGCATGCCCAGGATCAGCTCGGTGCCGCCGCCCACCATTTCCTGCACCAGGAAGCGCTGCGGCCGCACGCCTGCCTTGCTCTCGACCTCGGCGGCCATCGCCTGCAGGCGCGCCCCCACCGTCTCAGCCGTCAGGTTCACGGCAACGCCGCCGACATCGCTCTTGTGTGTGATCTCAGCCGAAAGAATCTTGAGCACGACCCGATCGCCCAGCTCGCGCGCCGCAGCTTCGGCCTGGGCCGGCGTGGTCACCACCACCTCTCGCGCGCAGGGCACGCCGAAGTGGGTGAACAGCTGCTTGGCCTGGGCTTCATCCAGGGAGCCTGCCGGCAGTTCGTCGATGACCACATCGGCCTCGGGCGCGCTGGATGACTTCGGCTCCTGCCAGCTGCCGACGTTCAGCATCGCGCCCAGCGCGGTGGTGCAGCTTTCGGCTGCGGCAAAGGCGGGTACCCCGCGCTGCGTCAGCAACGCAGCGACTTCGGGCGCGTGCGGGCTCACATAGGCGATCACCGGCTTGTCCGAATTGGGCAGGCAATCCTGGATGGCGCCTGCCATCAGCTCCGGCATGGCCAGGCTGGACGAGCCGACGATGATCGTCAGCGCGTCGTAGCTGGGGCTCTTGAGCAGGATGTCGATGGCGCCGCGCAGCAGGTCCGGCTGCAGACCGGCCAAGGTCACGTCGATGGGGTTGCGGTCGAGCACCGCGTGATCGCCGCTCTGCAGCGCGCGCAACGCCTCGGCCGTTGCAGCATCCGGCACCGGCGTCTCAAATCCGTGCATGCCAAGATCGTCCGATACCAACGTTCCGGCGCCACCCGTCGAGGTCAGGATGGCCACGCGCTTGCCGCGTAGCTTGCGACCCGTGGCCAATGCGACCGGAATGTCGAGAAGATCACCAAAGGTCTCGGCACGGATCACGCCGACTTGCTTAAACAACGCGTCGTACATGCTGTCGGCGCCCGCCAACGCACCGGTGTGCGACACGGCAGCCTTCGCACCGGCTTCGGAGCGACCGATCTTGAACGCGACGACAGGCTTGCCCGCGCGAGCCGCCTTCAGAGCAGCGGCGCGAAACTTCTCGGGATTGCGCACGCTCTCCACATAGAGGGCGATGACCTTGGTGTCCGCGTCGTCAGCCAGATGATCGACAAAATCCGCCAGGTCCAGATCCACCTCGTTGCTGGTCGAGATCAACTTCGACAGGCCGATTCCACGTGCCGCGGCACGCGACAGCAGCGCGCCGAGGATGCCCCCGCTTTGCGAAACCACGCCGATCCCGCCGACCGGGAAATGATCCATCTCGAGCGCGCCACTGGCGGAGAGCACGATGTTGTCGGTCAGGTTAACCAGTCCGATCGTGTTGGGGCCGAGGATGCGCATGCTGCCAGCCGCCTCGATGAGCTGCTGCTGGCGGCGCGCACCTTCCTCGCCGGTCTCGGTATACCCGCTGGCGAGAACGATCGCGGCGGCAGTTCCTTTCGCCGCGAGTTCCCGGACAGCCTGGTGCGCCCGCTCGGCACCCAGCAGCACGATGGCGACATCGGGCGTGCCTGGAATCGAGGCGATATCGGGATAGCAGGTCAGGCCATCGATCGAGCTGACACGCGGATTGACCGGAAAGATCTCGCCGGTAAAGCCGTGCTTGCGCAGATAGGCCACTGGCCGGCCGGCGGTCTTGGCGGCATCCGCCGAAGCGCCGATCACTGCGACGCTGCGAGGCTTGAGAAGCCTGGTGACGGAGTTCAGTTCGGTCATTTCGTCGTCTCCCTTTTTGCGTTGCTCTTGGCCAGGAAGGCCATCACCGATTCGCGATGCTCGGTACTGGTGTAGCAAATGCCCTGCGCCTGGCTGCCCTGGGCGAACACCTGATGCGCGGACATCTCGAAGCTCTGGTTGAGGATCGTCTTGCCCAATGCCAATGCGGTGGCCGAGCCCTTGCTCATCTCGGCTGCCCAGCGCTGCGCGTCGGGAACGAGGGTCTCGGCATCCGACCGGCGATCGGCGATGCCAAGGCGCAGGGCTTCTTCAAGCTCGACTTTCCGGCCGCTGAAGATCAGTTCCTTGGCCTTCGACAGGCCTACCCGGCGCGGCAGGAAGTACATGCCGCCGCCATCGGGAACGATGCCGCGATTGATGTACGACCAGGTGAAGCTCGCCGCATCCGAAGCGATGATGAAGTCGCATGCCAGCGCCGTGTCGGCCCCCAGGCCGGAAGCAGCCCCGTTAACGGCAGCGATCGTCGGCTTGGGCATGGTGTGTAGCAGCGATTGGGTATGGTGCACACGTTGCTGGCGGCTCCACCCGTTGAATCCCACCTCGCCTGCAGGCGCCTGCATCCGCCGCTCCATGCCGGCGACATCCCCGCCGGCGCAGAAGCCCTTGCCGCGTCCGGTGAGCACCAAGGCACGGATTGCCTTGTCGTACGCCACATGCTCCAGCGCCGCGATGAACTGCGTGCGCATGTCGTCGCTCATGGCGTTGCGTTTGTCGGGACGGTTCAGCCACAGCGTGGCGATGCCGTCTGCGACCTCGAGCTCGATCAGTCGTTCGGTCATTTCAACGTCTCCGTCATTCGTTGGTAATGTTGTTTTCCTTGACCACCTTGCGCCAACGCGCTTCCTCACCCTTGGCGTACTTGTCGAAGTCCGCCGGCGAGCCGCCATTGATCACGAGGCCCTCCCCTTCCACGCGCTTGCGAAAGGCCTCCGTCTGGACTGCCTTTTTGGCGGCTGCGTTCAGGCGGGCGATGACATCGGCCGGAGTGCCTGCAGGCACATACAGGCCGTACCAGCTGTCGGCCACGTAGCCGGGCACACCGCTTTCCGCGATCGTGGGAACCTTGGCCAGAGCGTGGGAGGACGATCGCGTGGCCGTGGTCACTGCCAGCGCACGCAGCTTGCCGCTTTCGACGAAAGTCCCCACTGCAGCCGCAGTCGCGAACATGACATCCACCTGGCCACCCAGCAGATCGGTGATCGCGGGACCAGCGCCCCGGTAGGGGATGTGGGTGATGTTCGTCTTCGTCAGGTTCTTGAAGAGTTCACCCGCGAGGTGCGCCGACGTGCCCGCGCCTTGTGACGCGAACGACAGCTTGCCCGGGTTCGCCTTGGCTGCGTCGATGAGGTCCTTGACCGATTTGAGAGGGCTCTCCGCCCGCACCACCAGCACGTTCGGAGAAACCCCGATCAGCATGACCGGCGCGAAGGCTTTCTCGTAGTTGTAGGGGAGCTTGCTCTGGATGCTGGGGTTCACCACGTGGGCCACGGTGGCCATCACCATCGTGTAGCCATCGGGTGCGGACTTTGCCACTGCGTCCGTCCCGATGATCGTGCCCGCACCGGGCTTGTTGTCGATGATGACCGGCTGACCCAGTTCCTGGCCCATGGCGATGCCCATGGTTCGGGCGACCAGATCAGTGCCGCCGCCGGGTGCGAACGGCACGACTATCTTGACGGGCCTGTCGGGGAAGGCTGCAAGTGCCGGCGTCGTGATGGCGGCGGCCGCCGCTGCGATCAAAAAAAGGACCAAGCCGATCCTGAGGCGTGCCAAGGGCAAGCGCTTTTGCATGGTTGTCTCCAAGTGGAAGTGGGATAAGCGAAGAGCTGAGATCGATGGCGGTTCGGGTCTTCTCATCGAGTGCCACTAGCTTAGGTCTGCGAAACGCTTTGCGCACCCCCCGATTTCCATTCCTTGGAATTACACTTCTGGCTTCGCATCTGCTCGGAATCCCTTGTTTATGTCAACCAGACGTCAACATTTCGAAGAGCCCACGCTGAACCGATCCCTGGAGCGGGGGATCGAGATCCTTCGGGCCTTCAGGCCGGGTGCCGACTTGCTGGGAAACGGCGAGATCTCGGAACGCACCGGGATTTCGCGCGCTACCGTCAGTCGCCTGACCCAGACGCTGGTTGAGGTCGGGATGCTCGAGCACGATCGGAACCTACGGGCCTACCGACTTGCCGCGCCCGTACTGAGCTTTGCCCACGCCATGCGCGGCGGCTCCCCTGTGTTGAGCGTGGTCGCGCCCCTGATGCGGACATTGGCGGAGAAACTTCGTATCAATGTCGGCTTGGCGGTTTCGGATCGAGACGAAATGGTCTACCTTGAATCGGTCCGCTACAACCGCCGGGTGTCGCTGCGCAACGTCGTCGCCGGACAGCGAGTGCCGATGGAACTCACGTCGCTTGGCCGGGCCTACCTCGCGGTCGCCGATGAGCCCACCCGGCGCACTCTCATGGCGCAGTTCCGCGAACGACGCGGGAACGGCTGGAACCAGATTCGTGACGAAATCAAGAGCGCAATCCGGAGCGTGACGGAGCGCGGCTTTTGCACGGCTTCCTGGCAACCGGAGGTGATCGCCCTCGCGACGCCGCTTGTGGTGGAAGGCCGACCTGTCTACGTGCTCAACGTGAGCGTCACGACGAAGGGCAGCATTGCGGAGACCGAATCGATGCTTGGAGGCCCGCTGCTCGAGCTCTCGAAGAACGTGAAAGCCACCCTCGCCGCGCTGGAGGTTCGGAGAGCCTAGCACCTGCGCACAAGGTACTCTCTTCGCGGTCTTGAGATCGTCAACCCGCGCAAGGGGGCTGTAGCGACGAAGGAGGTTCGGCAGTCGGGCTGAGACCGGACGTTCATCGCGGACAGTAGAAAAATCCTCCTTGGGGCACCAGGGCAGACGCTGGCGCAATACTTGGCGCCATCTCCGCAGCCCAGTGCGGCGATCTCGTAGACTCAACGCGCATCTTGCCTCCTGGGATCCGCCCCAGGCGCAGTTCGCGCGGCTGCACCTGGATTCATTCACTTTCGATCTCATCTTCCAATGCACGCCAAGGTAGTCCGCTATTTTGTGGAAGTCGTCCGAACAGGATCGATCCGCAAGGCGGCCGAGCAGTTGCATGTGGTTCCGACGGCGATCAATCGGCAGATCCTCAATCTCGAAGCAGAACTGGGGACTCCGCTCTTCGAGCGCATCCACAACAAGCTCAAGCTCACACCCGTCGGCGAGATCGTGCTCGCGCATGCGCGCACCACGCTGCAGGAGTTCGAGTCGGTGCGAGAACACATCGACGCGGTGCGGGGGCTGCGGCAAGGCGAGGCGTCGCTCGCGACGACTACAGGGCTTGCCAGCGCGTTCCTTCCCGCAGTGGCGCAACGTTGCAGGGCGGCCCATCCCGGCCTTCAACTCAAGTTGCTCGACATGCCGATCGCGGCCGTCATCCGGGCAGTGGCCGACGGCGATACCGATCTGGCGCTGGCCTACGACGTGCCCGACACCACCGTGCTGCGAACGCTGTTCTCGAGCGAATGGCCGATCGGCGCCGTCGTTGCGCCGGACCATCCGCTGACGGCGCGAGCCACGACCACGCTCGCGGACTGCGTGGGCTTTGCACTGATCCTGCCGGCTGCCGCTCTTTCGCTCAGGACCATCCTCGATGGCGCATTCGGGCGTTGCGCCATCGGAGTGTCTCCCATCGTCGAGACCACCTCGACCGCGCTGATGCGCAAGCTGGTTGCGCAGCGCCAGGGCGTCGCGCTGCTCAATCGCCTGGACATCGAAGAGGATCTTCGCGCCGGCACGCTCGTGTTCGTTCCGCTGCGCGATGCCGGATTGCAGCCACAGCGTCTGTCGCTGGTGGCGCGCTCCGGCAATGGGCCGAGTCCTGCTGCAGGGTTGCTTGCCGCCCAGGTCATCGACTGTCTCGAGGAAGCCTTGGTCCGCTGAGGCGGGGATGATGACAGCCGGTGTCCACTTTTCGTGGACGCAAGAGGCCATTTATTGACTTTGCGCTGCTCGGGGGTGCGCTTCTAGACTCCGTCCGCCGATCGAAGCGCCGCCATGGCGCCATGCGGCGGAAAGGTCATCCAGATGCTTACCACTCACACGACCGATGCCGGAGACAACCCGAGCAGCGACGCGGTCGACCAGAAGATCCCGCTTCCGCGCTGCGCGGCCCTGGGCCTGCAGCACGTGCTGGTCATGTACGCCGGCACCGTCGCCGTGCCGCTCATCGTCGGCGGGGCGCTCGGCCTGTCCAAGGCGGACATCGCGTTCCTCATCAACGCCGACCTGCTTGCCGCCGGCATCGCGACGCTGATCCAGGCCCTGGGCCTTTGGGGCTTCGGCGTCCGCATGCCGGTGATGATGGGCGTGACCTTCGCCGCCGTCGGGCCGATGATCGCGATCGGCATCAACCCGTCGCTCGGACTGCCCGCGATCTACGGCGCGACCATCGCGGCGGGCATCTTCGGCATGCTGGTCGCGCCCCTGATGGGGCGCCTGCTGGGGGTGTTCCCGCCGCTCGTCACCGGCACCGTCATCACCTTGATCGGCATCTCGCTCATGGGCGTGGCGATCAACTGGGCCGCGGGAGGCCAGCCGACTGTCGGCCGCGTGATCGACGGGATGAGCCATGCGACAGCCAACCCGGACTACGGCGATCCGGCGAAGCTTGCCATCGCCGCCTTCGTGCTGCTGGTTGTGCTTGCGATCACGCGCTTCGGCAAGGGCCTGATCGCCAACATCGCGATCCTGCTGGGCATCGTCGCCGGGGTCTGCGTGTCGCTGGCGTTCGGCCTCATGCAGTTCGACGGCCTTGCGGAGGCGAACTGGGTCGCCCTGACCACCCCGCTGCACTTCGGCATGCCGCGCTTCGAGTTCACGGCCATCGTCTCCATGTGCATCGTCATGCTGATCACGCTGGTGGAGTCGACCGGCATGTTCCTTGCGCTCAGTGCCATCACCGGCCGTCGCATGACGCCGGAGCTGCTGACGCGCGGCCTGCGTGCGGATGGCCTCGGCACCGTGCTGGGCGGCGTGTTCAACACCTTCCCGTACACCTCCTTCTCGCAGAATGTCGGGTTGGTCACGGTGACCGGCGTCCGCTCGCGCTACGTCGCAGCCATGGGTGGCCTGTTCCTGATCCTGCTGGCACTGCTGCCCAAGGTGGCGCACCTCGTGGCGTCGGTCCCGTCCTTCGTGCTCGGAGGTGCAGGCATTGTGATGTTCGGCATGGTGGCGGCAACCGGCGTGCGGATCCTGGGCGCCGTCGACTTTGCGAAGAATCGTCACGCGCTGTACGTGATTGCGATCTCGATCAGTCTCGGCCTGATCCCCACGCTGTCGCCCAACTTCTTCCAGCATCTTCCCGCATGGACGCATCCGCTGACGCACAGCGGCATCGTGCTCGGCACGTGTGCAGCCGTGCTCTTGAATCTCTTCTATCACGGCGTGCTGTCGAAGGACCGCGCATTCGCGCTGGCCGCCAGCACCTCCCATGGCAGTGAATGACATGTTTCAGCTTTCCGAGAACTCCCGCCCCCTGCTGCTTCGCCACGCCGATGTGCTCGTCACCATGGACGCCCAGCGTCGCGAGATCGCCGACGGCGCGGTGGTCGTCGAAGGTCCCGCCATTGCCTGGGTCGGCGCGACCAGCGAGTTGCCCGCGGCCTGGCGCGATGCAGCCGGCAGCGGCTCGATGGAGGTCGTCGACCTGCACGGCCATGTGCTGATGCCGGGCCTGGTCAACACGCATCACCACATGTACCAGAGCCTCACGCGCGTGGTTCCGGACGCGCAAGATGCCGAACTCTTCGGCTGGCTCGAGAACCTCTACCTGCTGTGGGGCCACCTGACGCCCGAGATGATCCGTGTCTCCACGCAGACCGCCATGGCCGAGCTCATGCTGTCGGGCTGCACGACCACCAGCGATCACCTTTACATCTTTCCCAACGGAGCGCGACTCGACGATTCCATCGAGGCGGCCGAGCGCATGGGCATGCGATTTCACGCCGCCCGCGGCAGCATGAGCGTTGGCCGCAGCCACGGCGGCCTGCCGCCGGATTCGGTGGTCGAAGACGAGGCCGCCATCCTGGCCGACAGCGAGCGTCTCATCAGGCGCTGGCACGACCCCTCGCGCCACAGCATGCGGCGGGTCGTGCTCGCTCCGTGTTCCCCGTTCTCGGTATCGCGCGACCTCATGCGCCAGTCGGCCTTGCTGGCGCGCGAGTACGGCGTGTCACTGCACACCCACCTGGCCGAGAACGACAACGACATCGCTTATTCACGAGAGAAGTTCGGCATGACGCCCGCCGAGTACGCCGAAGACTTGGGCTGGGTCGGCCACGACGTGTGGCACGCCCACTGCGTCAAGCTGGACCCTGCCGGCATCGCCCTGTTCGCCCGAACGGGGACGGGCGTCGCGCATTGCCCGTGCTCCAACATGCGGCTCGGGTCGGGCATCGCCCCCGTCCGCTCGATGCGCAGCGCGGGCGTGTCCGTCGGACTGGGCGTCGACGGCAGTGCATCGAACGATGGAGCGCACATGCTGGGCGAGGCGCGCCAGGCGCTGCTGCTGCAGCGCGTCGGCTTCGGGCCGGCCGCGCTGACTGCGCGCGAGGCGCTGGAGATCGCCACGCTGGGCGGCGCCGCGGTTCTCGGCCGCGACGACATCGGCGCATTGGCACCGGGGATGGCGGCTGATCTAGTGGCATTCGACCTGCGTGGCGTGACGCATGCAGGCGCAAGCCATGATCAGGTCGCCTCACTCGTGTTCTGTCACGCGGTGAATGCGGCGCTCAACGTCATCAACGGGCGCGTGCGCGTACGTGACGGCAAGCTGGTCGACATGGACCTGGCGCCGATGCTGGCGCAGCACCGGTCATTGGCGCGAAGGCTCTACGAGGCGGCGAGGCATCCGCACATGGCCTGACGCGAACATCGATTGCGCAGCGCGCCGCGGATTCCGTTCTATGCGCCGTCAGCCACTCTGAGAATGGCTGGTCGTTCTCGGTGGTGATGCCATATGCATCTTCTCTCACGGATCGTGCAGGATGTCGACCATGTAGTCGATCAGGTGTGCGTTGCCCATCATGGCGCGCTGCGGCTCATCGATTTGGAGCCCGCGCCAATGGCAATGTCGCAGTCGCCCATCGCAATGGCCTGTGCCGCCGACACGATGGCCTACAAGCCCGAACGCGCCATTGCGATGTTTCCAACAATGGCAGGACACATCCGTCGATACGCATCGCACAACGCCTCCGCACCGAGCTCGACCGCCATCGCGACGAAGGAAGAATCTCCGAAGCCTGCTACGCCAGGCCAACGGAGCACCCATCTCCCCCTCTCGAGGATTGGATCGGGAAGGTGATCGACAAGACCAACGAGATGGCGAAGAACGAGGCGGCGCGCAAGGAAGCAAGGAAGTGGCGAAGCGACTCAGCTGAGTTCGATCGACGCGACGCCCGATGCGCGACACGGCCGGTGAATCCGAACAGGCCTGTACGGGCCATCGCATTCGAGTAACTGAACCGGTTCGCTGTCTGCGGGGACTGCTCCGGTCCCCTACCCTGCCCTTCGCAAGCGACCGTCGGAAGGCAAGTCTGCAGCGTAAGCGGTCTTCCAAGTTGACAAGCACGGACGTCTGCAAGCTGGCGCTCTGGGGACCTTCATAGTTCCTGCTGTGCTGTCAGCGCCAGATGCCGAGCGCTGCGGCTGCAAATACCTCGGCAGATGTTGGAGAAGGTCGGCCTCGGCTCACCTGCCCACCATCTATCGAAGTTCAGTAGGCCCGAGGCTCCGATACCAGGTAATGCCCTGCCGTTCCACACTTCCTCTCTCCTTTCGAACATGAAACTGGCCGGACTTTCTGAGGAGCTCGCTCCAGTTTTGACAGAAGTACTTGGGCGGCCGATGCTCTGGGTGAGTGGCCCGAATCGCCTCGAGCGCGGTGTCAAGGCGAGTCATCTCCCCTGGAGCGGTGTTCTGCTCTTGCCGGCGCAGCAGCACGACGGCAGTGCTGTTCGGCCAGTCGACCGTACCGTCCGGCAAGATGCCGTGAAAGAGTTGGTCGAACTCTGGGCTCTGCACGAACGCCGCAAAGTGCTTCTGGGCCTCTATCGCCGTCTTCGCCCACTGAAGGATGTCCTCATATGACGATTGCGCAGTCGCAAGGCCTTCCTCAAGCACAGTGATAGCCTTTTGGCATCCGACTTGAGTGAGCAGGTCGTGGTCCTCAAGGAAATGATGGACGATGCGATTGCGAAGCTCCTTGAACTCGTCGAGCCTCGCCCTCGTTTGCTCCAGCTCCTCGGCGGGCAACTCCAGGGCAAAGCGCGTGCGAAAGACCGGTTTGTCCGGATCGACGTGCGGCTCCTCGGCTTCTTCAGGGGCCGGGGCACCCAACTCTCGAAGGTACGTGCGTTTGATCTCGTCGAAGAGGTACCCCATCGGTTTGGAGCCGAACAGCTCCTTCCGGCGCTGCTGATTCAGGGGCGCCGTCTCAACGGTTCCGAAAGCGACGCTATCGATGACCAGGGCCTTCAGTAGCATCTCATAGCGCTGCACGCGAAGCAGGAAGCGTCCAAGCTTCCGGTGGACTATCGCCTGTAGTTCTTGCAGATCGGAATCGTTCATCCTCGCTCCAGTCTGAGCCGCGCGCATTCTGCCCTAGCTCGGCCCGCCGCGGTTAACGCGTCGCCCGCTGCATCCTACGCAGTGCTTGTCTCTATGGCCGTCCTCTATAGGCACGACGGTACCCGCGCCCATCGCGCTTGTAGTCGCATTTCGAAACGTAGAAGGAAAGCAAATGGGGATGCGCGATCGTCATACGTGCCCCATTGACATTCTGGACGGTCAGTAGGTCACGCGAAAGGAGCTTGGCCGCGGCTTGACTGGGCCTGCACGAGTACAAGGCACCGCTCCTTCGCGCGTGTTACAGCGTTGTATAGAAGTCGACGTTTCTGGTCGTCGCTGCCTCCAATCGCCGCCGGCCATAGCACGATCACATCGTCGAACTCTCGGTTCTTTGCGCCATGAACCGTCATGCCCCTCCAGCCGTTTTCATCACCCTTCCGTGCTCGGCGTCGTTGAGCGAACCCTTGCTCGATCGCCAGTTCAAGCTCGTCCTTGGAAAAGGTGGTCTTGGATCGAGCTCTTCTTTGCGTGTCCATCCAATCGGAAAGATCTCGTGTGGCTCGGGAGGATTCGTGCTCCGCACGGGCCGCAAGGGGCTGCTCGACCTGCTTGAAGAATGGCGTGCGGCCGGCGTCAACCACGCCGCCCTCGGCATTCAGTTCGCCCAGCGGCCGGTGCGCGAGCTGCTCCAGGAACTCGCGGAAGAAGTGCTTCCGCACTTTCCTGCACTGACGGCACCGGCCGCGCGCCCTTCTCGGTGGTGAGCCTTGGTGGAGCAGGACCCGCCTGCCGCCTCTTCGGATGCAGGCTCAAACGCTTGTGCGGGCCCTGAACTGGCTGGGCGACAACCCGGTCGAGTGGCGAAACGCCTTGGAGAAGTTGGCCAGCGACGAGAAGCCGGCCGAGAGCGCAATGTCCTCGATCGAGCAGCGCTCCTCGCGCAGGCGGCGCTTGGCCAGCATAAGCCGCCGCTCGGCAACGAAGGCATGCGGCGCCCGACCCGTCGCCGCCCTGAAGCTGCGCGTGAAGTGGCCCACGCTCATGCAGGCGATGCCCGCCAGCTCGGCCACCGTGAAGTCCTGGTCCAGATTGCCGTCGATGAAGTCGACCACGCGCGACAGGCGCCGGCTGTCCAGCGGCTTGGGCGCCTTGTCTACCAGCGGCCGGGCCAGGCCCAACTCCGAATAGTTCTTGAGCAGGTGGGCGCTGAGCGCCACCGAGAGGCTTTCGACGAACAGCCTCCCGACTCCCGTTTCGTTGGACAACTCGCAAACGATCTGGTCCGCGATCATGGTCACGAACGGGTCGTGGTCCACGGCTTGGTAGCGCAGGCCGGCCCTGGCCGGGTCGATGTCGAACTCGCGCTGGACCGTCTCGGCGAAGGGGTTGCCGGGCAGGAAGAGGTGCAGGCAGTCGGCGATGGGCTCGACCACGTTGATGTATTCCTCCTCGACGCCTGCGGGGCACAGCCAGATGGTCCCCCGGTGGCCCCGTGTGTGCTCGCGCCGGCCACCGCCGGCGCGGTCGACCAGCGTCTGCCCGCTCAGTTGAATCGCCACTTCGGTTGCGCGCGGCACGAGCCGGGGCAGTTCACCAGGCGCGTGCGTCCACCGCTCGGCCAGGATGTTCGACCAGCCCAACGCATTGGAGGTCTGGTGCATCGTGCTGTTGACGTACTTGTCCAACGAGTGCCCGAACATGGTGCTCGACCGGGTCTGGAAATTGATCGTGGGGAGAAAAGTCAGCAGGAATCGTGCCGAATCTTCATCCGCACACCAGGAAAAGTAAATAGCGCAATGGGATAAGGACTTTGGCCCCCTTGCTCGCCAGACTTTGCTCCACCACTACCCCACGTGAAGCACTGGAGAGAAAGGACCCCTATGGCCCGACATGTTGTCGTGGGCGCCTGCCCACACGATTGCCCCGATACCTGCTCGATCCTGACCACCGTCGACGACGGCAAGGCGGTGGCGGTGCGCGGCAATCCGAATCACCCCTTCACTCGCGGCCGGCTTTGCGTGAAGGTCAACAACTACCAGGACCGGGTCTACAGCGACCAGCGGCTGCTCCATCCCATGCGCCGCAGCGGGCCCAAGGGCAGCGGCCAGTTCGAGCGAATTTCATGGCACGAGGCGCTGGCCGAGATCGGCAGCCGCTGGAAGGCGCTCATTGCCACGGACGGCCCGCAGTCGATCCTGCCCTACAGCTACCTGGGAACGCAGGGAATCCTCAACGGCCTGAACGTGGGCGACCCCTTGTTCAACAAGCTGGGCGCCACGGTGTGCGAGCGGACCTTCTGCGACTCGGCCTCGTGCACCGCCTACATGATGACCATCGGCCACACGCCCGGCGCGGACCCCGAGAGCTTCGTGCATTCCAAGTACATCGTCCTGTGGGCCTGCAACACGCTGAGCACCAACTCGCACCACTGGCCCTTCATCGAGCAGGCAAGAAAGAACGGCGCCAAGCTGGTCGTGATCGATCCGGTGCGCACGCGCACCGCCCGCCTGGCCGACTGGCACATCCCCATCCGGCCGGGCACCGACGGCGCGCTGGCGCTGGCGATGGCGCACATCCTTATCAAGGAAGGCTTGATCGACCGTGACTACATCGACCAGCACACGCTGGGCTTCGATGAGCTGGCCGAGAGGGTTCAGGCGTACACGCCGGAGTTCGCTGCCGAACAGACCGGCATCCCCGTGGAGGACATCCTCAAGTTGACGAGGGAATATGCTTCCACGCCGCCCGCGGTGGTGCGCATCGGCGTTGCGGTGGAACGCCACGCCGGCGGCGGGCAGACCGTTCGCGCCATCTCCTGCCTGCCCGCACTCATCGGCGCATGGAAGCACGTGGGCGGCGGCTTGCTGCAGTTGCCGATCTGGGCCTTTCCGGTGAACTGGCCGGGCCTGATGCGGCCGGACCTCCAGCCCGAGTCGATGCGCGTGATCAACTCATGGCGGCTCGGTGCGGCGCTGACCGGCGAGCTGCAGCTGGCCCCAGCGATCCGTTCGCTGTTCGTCTACAACGCCAACCCCATGGCTATGGTCAGCGACCAGGACAAGATCGAACGAGGCTTGGCGCGGGAAGACCTCTTTACCGTGGTCAGCGAGCACTTCATGACCGATACCGCGCGCTACGCGGACATCCTGCTGCCGGCCACGACCCAGCTCGAGCAGAAGGACATCATGTTCTCGTGGGGCCACCTCTACCTGTCCTACAACAACCCTGCCATCGAGCCGCTGGGCGAAGCGGTGTCCAACACCGAGCTTTTCAGGCGCCTGGCCATGGCCATGGGCATCGACGACCCGTTCTTCCATCGGACAGACGACGAGATGATCGAGGCGTCGCTGGACTGGAGCAGCCCGGTGCTCGAGGGAATCACCCTGGCGGAGCTCAAGCAGAAAGGCTTCATGCGCCTGAACATGCCCGCACCTGGCGACTGGGCGCCGCACCGTGAAGGGAATTTTCCGACCCCGTCCGGCAAGTGTGAATTCAAGTCCTCCATGGCGGAGGGCGGCAACTTCGTGGTGCCGCTTTTCAGGCAGGGCTATGGCGGCCAGCAGTCGGGTGAACCGGTGGACCCGCTGCCGCACTACATCGCGCCCAACGAGAGCCCGGCAACGGCGGCGGACTTGGCGCGGCGCTATCCGCTCAGTCTGATTTCGCCCAAGAGCCACGCCTTTCTCAACTCCAACTACGGCAATCTGCCGGCCCAGCAGGCCCAGGCCGGCGAGGAACAACTGGTGCTCCTGCACCCGGATGACGCGAGCGCGCGGGGCATTGCTGCCGGAGCGCCGATCCGCATCTTCAACGACCGGGGCGCCTTCGAGGCGAAGGCCACGCTGTCGGCGGACGTGTCGCCGGGCCTTGTCATGGCGCCCTCGGGCTACTGGCATCGGTCGAACCGGGCCGGCGCCACGGTGCACGCGCTGACGCCCATCGCCTTCGCGGACCTGGGCCGCGCGCCCACCTTCTCCGACGCGCTGGTGCAAGTTGTTGCCATCTGAGCCCGCGCTCGTTTCCCAACCGCTCCCACATCGCATATGACCTACGTTGTCACCGACCTTTGCACCGGATGCCGCTACACCGAGTGCGTCACCGTCTGCCCCGTCACGTGCTTTCACATGGACGACCGGATGACCTACATCGATCCGGAGAACTGCATCGACTGCGGAGGCTGCGCCACCGCCTGCCCGGTGGGCGCCATCCAGGCCTCCTTCCTTCTTCCCGTCGACAAGGCGCAATGGATCGAGATCAACCGGGTTCGGTCAGCAGAAACGCCGGTCATCGCCGATCGCCTGCCACCCTTGCCCACCGCCGAAGCGCGGCGCGCGGAGCTGGGCCTATGAGCGATGCCGGCGCCGCTACGTTGTCTGCGTCGTTCAGGGTGGCCGTCGTGGGCGCGGGCCCCAGCGGCTTCTACGCGGCCGAGGCGCTGCTGCGCTCGGCGCTGCCCATGCGCGTGGACCTGCTGGAGCGGCTGCCCGTGCCCCATGGACTCGTCCGCTATGGTGTGGCGCCCGACCACCCCAAGCTCAAGCAGGTGACCGCCGTGTTCGACCGCATCGCGGCCATGCCCGGGTTTCGCTTTGTCGGCGGCGTGGAAGTCGGCACTGACGTGTCGGTCGACGATCTGCTCGCGAGCTACCACGCGGTCGTTCTGGCCACGGGCGCACCGCTGGGCCGGCGCATGAATATCGCTGGCGAGGGCCTGCCCGGCAGCCACATGGCGAGCGATTTCGTCGGCTGGTACAACGGTCATCCGGACCAGAAGGACTGCCATTTCGATCTGTCCTGCGAACGCGCGGTGATCGTCGGCCAGGGCAATGTCTCGCTCGACGTGGCGCGCATCCTGCTCAAGGGCGTGAACGAACTGCGCCGCACCGACATCGCCGCCCATGCGCTGGATGCCCTGGCCCAAAGCCGCGTGCGCGAGGTGCACATCGTCGGGCGCCGTGGGCCCACGGACATTCGCTTTTCGCCCAAGGAATTGCACGAGATCGGCGAACTTCCTTCGTGCGACGCGCTGGTGGATGCCGCCGACATTCGTGCCGGCAGTTTTGCCGCTCCTGCGGGAACGGATGCCGAGAAGGTGGCGGCCATCGCCATGCTGGAGCGCCTTGCCGGTGTACACCCTGCGAAGGACAAGCGCTGCGTCTTCCGCTTTCACCTGGAGCCGCAGGGCATTGAAGGCTCCACCTCCGTTGACTGCATTCGTTTCAACAGGCCGCGAGGCTGGGCGGCGAGCCTGGAGCCGGCGTCCGTCGGCATCGAATGCGGCCTGGTGTTCTCCAGCATCGGCCGGCGGTCCTGCTCGATCGGCGGCGTGCCCTACGACGAAAGCCGGGGGACACATGCGAATTTCCAGGGACGGGTCGTGAGTGCCGGCCAAGTGGTGGAAGGCCTCTATGTTTGCGGCTGGTGCAAGCGCGGGCCCCAAGGCACCATCGGCACCAACCGCGCCTGCAGCTACGAAACGGCGCAGGCCGTGCTGGCCGATCTGCCCGCGCTGGCGCATCGCGCCCTCACAGCCGGGCACCAACTGCATGCCGGCAGGCCGGCCCAATACCTGGGGAAGTACCTGGATTTCCGGGACTGGGCGCGGATCGACAAGGCCGAGGTTGCGCGTGGCGCGGCCATCGGCAAGCCCAGGGAAAAGTTCGTGTCGCTGGAGCATCTCTACGCCGCCGCCCGCGAGGAACACCCATGCTGATCGATCAACGCCAAGTCTCGCTGATGCCGCTGGTCGATACCTACGAGCGGCGAATCAGCTACCTGCGCCTCTCCGTGACCGACCGCTGCAATCTGCGCTGCGTCTACTGCATGTCCGAAAACATGCGGTTTCATCCGAGCCCGGAGCTGCTGACGATCGAGGAGCTGGATCGAATCGCCCGACTCTTCATTGCGCGTGGCGTGAAAAAGCTGCGCATCACGGGCGGAGAGCCCTTGGTACGCAAGGGCGTCATCGATCTGTTCCGTTCTCTGTCGGACTGCCTGCATGACGGCTCCTTGCACGAACTCACCCTGACCACCAACGGCCTTCGGCTGGCGCACTTTGCGCACGACCTTGCCGCGGCCGGCGTGCGGCGAGTCAATGTCTCGCTGGACACGCTCGATGCGCAGCGCTTCGCGCAGCTCACCCGTGGCGGATTGCTCGGCGAGGTGCTCGAGGGCATCGAAGCTGCGCAAGCGGCCGGCATGGCGGTCAAGCTCAACGCTGTCGCCTTGCGTGGCATCACCGACGAGGAAATCCACACGCTCATCGAATTTGCGCACGGCCGGGGCATGACCCTGACCCTGATCGAGACCATGCCCCTGGGCGAGACGGGTCTTGACCGGGGGAGCCAGTTCCTGGGGCTCGACGTGCTTCGCCGCGAGATCGGCAAGCGGTGGACGCTCACCGACGTGCCCAACCGCAGCGGCGGCCCCGCGCGCTACGCAAGGCTTGAGCAAACCGGCGGGCTCATCGGCTTCATCACGCCTCTCACAGAGCACTTCTGCGGCGACTGCAATCGCGTGCGGGTGACGGCCGTGGGCACGCTCTATACCTGCCTCGGGCACGAAGACGGTGTCGACCTCAGAGAGTTGCTGCGCGGCCCCATGGCGGAAGCAGAGCTGCACCAGGCCATTGGCAATGCCATCGCACACAAGCCCAAGGGCCACGACTTCTCGCTTCAAGGGCGCGCCTTGCCGGTCAGGCTGGTCCGCCACATGTCTGTGACTGGCGGATAGTTGGCTCGGAGAAGCTCATCGGGTCTCTCTGCCAAGATCACCAACGGGGCCGCCATTTGGCAGTGGCGGCTTTCCAGATGCTTACCTCGCTTTCGGATCTGCCGCGGTAGCGGCTCTGGACAACGACCAAGCGGCCGGCTGCTCTGCAGCGGTTGCTGTCCTTGGCTCGCGGGCTTCCACTGACGGCTCAGTAGCTGCTTGCTGACCTTGAGTCCGGGTCAAATGGGTTCAGCTTGCCCGCGTGCGCGCGATACGAGTCGAACCTGATCAGGACGTTGGGGCTTGCGTCGTAAGGTCGCCGACAAGAGGGAGTGGCGGGTTCAAGCAACTCGAGAAGGCGCGGACGACGCGCGGTGAATAGCTGACCACGATCCAGGTTGGCCCATCACCCCCCGTACGAGATCGAGGCCCGCTTCAGGCCGTAGCAATCTTCCGCTCCCCGGACCCGGAACGTCCGCCTTCAGTCTTCTTGCCACTCTCGAGGCGTTCTACACACAGCACAGCCCGCCCGCGGGAGTACCTAGCTTGTGTTCTAGGGCCGAGCCCCCGCGGCGCGGAGCAGAATCGGGAGGTCTCGTCGAAACCAAGGGGCTCATGGCGCCGTTGGCGGGCCGGCGGGTCTTCTTGATCAAACCGGGGGACCACCATGCATGACAGCGACCCTGAGGGCAAGCGCCTTCCCATCAAGCTCGACAGCACCTCGAATGGCGAGTTCGCACCGGTGTCGCTGTGGCCGGCGAACATCGAAGCTAACCGCCTCGCACACGAGGCCGCGGCAACCAACGCGAAGCGACTGGGATGCTCGAAGCGAGCGTTCCTGACCTCGTCCTGTGGCGCAGCCAGCACGCTGCTGGCCTTCAACGCGGCCAATGCCGCGGCCGGAAGGACCGGCGGCTTCTTCGAGCTGCCCAGCGACGCGGTGCTGGATATGCAGCTCGCGCGCGCGCAGGTCGGCCCCGCCAGGCAGGAGTTCATCCTCGACGTCCAGGGCCACTTCATCGACACGCCGAAAGGCAATTCAAAGGGCGCGGAGGTCTTCCTCAAGGACGTGTTCATGGACAGCGACACCGACGTGATGGTGCTGTCCTTCGTACCCTCCGCTCGCGACGCCGAACCGGTCACGATCCAGGCCGCCGACGAGGTCCGCCGGCTGGTCGACAAGCTCGAGGGAACGCACCGGCTGCTGCTGCATGGACGCGTCAACCCGAACCAGCCCGGAGACCTCGAGGGCATGGACGAGTTGCACGAGAAGTGGGGCATCAGCGCCTGGAAGACCTACACGCAGTATGGACCGAACGGCAAGGGCTACTTCCTGCACGACGACGTCGGCATCCGGTTCATCGAGAAGGCTCGCGCACTGGGCGTCAAGAACATCTGCATCCACAAGGGCCTGCCGTTCGGACCACGCTCCTACGAGCACAGCCAGTGCAGCGACATCGGCGTCGTCGCCAGGCGTTACCCGGACGTGAACTTCCTGATCTATCACTCGGGCTTCGTCAGCACGGTGACCGAAAAGGCCTACGACGCGAGCGGCAAGAGCGACGGCATCGACACGCTGATTACGTCCTTGCGCAAACACCAGGTCAAGCCGAACAGCAACGTCTATGCGGAGCTGGGCAGCACGTGGCGCTTCCTAATGCGTGACCCCGAACAGGCGGCTCACGCCCTGGGAAAACTGATCGTCGCGTGCGGCGAGAACAACGTGCTGTGGGGCACGGATTCGATCTGGTACGGCTCACCGCAGGACCAGATCCAAGCCTTCCGGACGTTCCAGATCTCGGCGGAACTGCGCGAACGGCATGGCTATCCGGAGATGACGCCTGCGCTGCGGGCCAAGATATTCGGTCTCAACGCCGCGAACGTGTACGGCTTGACGCCGACGGAAGTGAAGCGATACACCGCCCGCGACTCGGTCGCCCGAAAGCGCATGGCCTACCTGGAGAAACCCGATCCTCACTTCAGGACCTACGGGCCAAAGACGCGACGCGAGTTCCTCAGGGTGTTCGATCCAGCTGGCTGAGCAGCGCAGGGGAGACTGTTGGCGGAAGACGCTCTCACCCGGTACGTCTCAACGACTGGTTTCCGCTCGAACCGTCGTTCGACCGACGCCGCGCGAGTGGGCGCAATCAGTCTAAAGCGGTAGTCGGGCCTTGTCGCGAAACGCAGGACGATCGCCATCGTCGATAAGCCCCGATCGCTGCGCGCCGTGAGCTCTAAACAACCCATGTCAGTCGACGGGCTAGGTAAGGACACTTGAAGCGGCAACAGACTCTGGAACTATCCGCGCAGCGTGAACACGACAGACAGGTACGACACGGGCTGCGCCTCAACGGCCTCGATCCCATGCAAGGCCGTGGCATCAAAGAGAAGTGAATCTCCCACCTTGAGTTGGACCACCCTTGTCCCATACCGATAGCTCACTTCGCCCGACAACAGGTACAAGAACTTTAGACCCGGGTGCTGGAAAGTGACATAGGGCTCGGCGCCAGGCAGAAGGGTCACAAGGTAGGGTTCGACGAAGAGGTTTCCCGAAAGGATGTGGCCGATCAGTTCATAGCGGTAGTCAGCAACGGCTCCGACGCGGTCCACCTGCACTCCCCTACCGGCCGGCACATGTGAAAAGTCGGTTCGGCTTGGCTGATCGCCGAAGAACCGCGAGATCGGAACGTTCAGTCCACGGGCTATGCGGTAAAGGGTCTCAACCGATGGAGACACCAAGCCCCGCTCGATGCGAGACAGCATGGATGAAGAAATGCCCGAGGCGGCTGCAACCTTGCCACCCGAGACCCCCGCCGCGAGTCGCAGGGTCCGCACCTGAGCGCCGACTTCGCATGTAGCGGCGCTGCGCGTTGATTCATTTCCGTGGGCAGGCCGGCCGTGTGACGGCAAGACCGGCAGCTTTAGCGGGCGCGCCGTCGGGAAGGGAGAAGCGACCTCTCTAAGACTCATACCAGTGTTCCAGTCCGCGATCGCAGAGTCACGAACAACCAACCGACCCTTGCAGTGGCGAGGCTCCGCCCTGCTCCGCGGCGCCAAAGCTCGAAGACGCCCACCCGCCGAATGAACTTGTCCCTATGAGGCCGAAGCGCGGGCCTGGATAAGCAAAAGAGGCTTGAGGTTGGCACAGGCTATGTTATCTATAGACACGTGTCTTTTGTCAACAGCCACGCCAAAGTCACGCGCAATGCGACCCAGCCGCAATGCGCTCCTCCTTGAAGCTCTTGGCCTTGTGCTCAAGGAGCGGAGGCTTGAACTCGGCCTTACTCAAGAAGACGTAGCGGGGGAAGCTGAGATCGATCGCCCATTCGTGACGCTGATCGAGGTTGCGCGCAAACAGCCCACTGTCAGCGTTTTTTGGAAGCTCGCGGGTGCGTTGCAAATTGCGCCGGGCGACTTAGCGAAGCGAGTGGATCAGCGCTATTCAAAGATTTCGAAGCGTTCGGGTTGACCGTCAGCCGAACCGCGGCGCCTTTTAACGAAGCCCCGACCCAGGCTCAGCCTCGCGAGCACGTGCTTTGCCCTGACGCCGATCGCGTGCCTTAGAAGACCCAGGTCTTCATTTGGCTTCAACAGTCGCCAGGCCCACCTCGTGTCCGGAACTGCCGTGCGACCGGGCTGTCCTTCCAGACAACGGCCCTGCCTTCATCCACGGCTTCGCGCCCGTAGACGATCCATGCGTCGCAGATGGCGCCGATGGGCTCGATCACCTCAAAGCGCTCAGCGTGTGCCGCCGCGAAGGACGCGAAGACGACGCCCGCTTCGTAGCGTCCTTCGGCGAGGCCGGCTTGGACCGCGAGCACCGTGGGCTCATGGACGACGGTCGGCCAGGCGGAAAGGTCGGCATAGGACTGCGTGGCGGGCTGCACGCCCACCTTGCCGGTGCCCTCCCCGCTTCCCATGGCCCTTACCAGCGCCATGGGACGGCTGGGGGAAATGAAGGCGTCGACCACCACCATGGCTGCGCGATAGGTGCCCGTGATCTCGGCGGCCGCGGGATGAACGGCGCATTGAAGCAGATAGTCCGCCTCGCCGGCAATCAGCGCACGTGCGCCGGCATGGAAGTCGTTGAACAGCACGATGCGAGAGACTTCCGCGATGCCATGCGCGGCAAGGTACTGCTGGAGAACGAAGTGGTGGTTGCTGCCCTCGAGGCCCAAGGTCGAGAAAGTGAGCATGTGCTTTAACAGTAGAGCATGACTGGTGACAGTTGGTCGTCCTCGACGGCTGCCATTGCGGGGTTCGCGGCCTTCGCGAGCTGCCGGCGATGCCGCGACCGGCTCTGGTCTGAATGAAAGATGGGCGGCTTCATGCAGGCGCTGCGGGCACACCGATGATCGCATCCTCCAGGCGGCAGGTCTCCGTGATGATCAGCTCGTAGAGCGCACGCAGGAACGTCGGGCTCATGCCGTGCTCGGCGGCAAAGGCAGCCGCCCGTTCCTGCACCACCCCGATGCGGTGGGGCTGCATCATCGGGATCGCATGGTCGCGCTTGTGCAGGCCGATCCGGCAGCAGCAGTCAAGCCGCTGCCGCAGGGTCTCGAGCAGCGTCCTGTCCAGAGCGTCGAGCTCGTCGCGCAGCGCCTGCAGGATCTGTTGGGCTTCCTCGTTGCTGCTGTCGGCAGGGGCTGCGCTCCCGTTCTGCATGGCAGACGCTGCGTCATTGGCCGCGGCCGTGGTTTGCTGGCGCCCGCTCGGGCGCGGTTGTTCAGGGTTCATGGGGGTCTCCCTACTCGAGCTTGATGCCCTGGCTCGCGATGATCTGGGTGAGCTCTGCCGTGTCCGCCCTCACCCGGCGGACCAGCGCCTCGCCCGATATGCCGGCCGCCTCGTAGCCATGCTGGAAGAGCTTCTGCCGCACCTCGGGGGAGCGGATGACTTCCGAGAGGACCTGGGTCAGGCGCTGGACGATCGGGGTGGGCAGGCTGGCGGGGGCTGCCGCAGCAGTCCAGATCTCGAGCTCGAAATCCTTGAGTCCTGCTTCCTGCAAGCTCGGATAGTCGGGCACGAGTGCGGAGCGGCGCGCCGAGGTCACGCCGATCGCGCGGAGCTTTCCGGCCTTGACCTGCACTTCGGCAAGGCCCGGCGGAAGGAGCGCCAGTTGCAACTGGGCGCTGGCCAGGCCGGTGATGACCTGCGGATTGCCCTGGTAGGGCACGTGCACGGCGCCGATCCCGGTGCGGGCCTTGAGGAGCTCCATGCCAAGGTGGCCGATCGTGCCGATGCCGGGCGTCCCATAGCTCCAGGTGCTGCCGGCAGCGCGCGCGGCGTCGAGGAAGCCGCGGGCGTCGGCCTTCGAGACCTCCGACGTCGTGGCGAGCACCAAGGGCGCCGTGCAGATGATGCTGAGCGGCACCAGGTCCTTTTGCGGGTCGTAGGGGGTCGCCGGATTGAGGACCTTGGCAATGGTCATGTTGCCGTTGATGAGGATGCCCACCGTGTGCCTGTCGGTGGACTTCGCGACGATGTCCGCCGCGATGTTGCCGCTCGCGCCCGGATGGTTCTCGACGACCACCGGCTGGCCCAGCGCCCTCGCCATGGGGATGGCCAGGGTGCGCGCAACGAAGTCCGGCGACGAACCGCCGCCAAAGCCGACGATGAGGCGCAGCGGTCGCGTCGGCCAGTTCAGATCCGCCGGCTGGTTGCTCGAGGTGCCCGGTGGGCTGGGATCGGTGCGACTCGCACCAGACGATTGCGCGAAGGCGGCGCCGGCGCAGGCGAGCGCGCCGAAAACGCACAACAGGCGCGCGGCAAATGATCGAAAAAGGAGGAAGGACATGGCAAGAGAAGTTGGAAATCGGAAGCCAAGTCTTTCTTCGACAACGCGCCGAATCAACTCCTGCTTGGTGCGCAAAAAGCCTCCACACTTGCTCAGCGACACACAGGCCCGACTCGCCGAGGAGCGGGCGCGGTGAGGACCTCGTCGCACTTGCTTGGTGTGCAAGATCGTTGTCGAGCGTCGGCGGCGCGCTGGTGCGCTGCGGGCGTGTCGCGGCACGCGCGCACGAAGATTCTTGCTGCGTCTTCGCGTCAGCTGCGGTCATTGCGGCAGTCCCTCAAGGCGCTTTCATGGCGCGCAGGCTGGTGGGCTTTTCGAGTGACTTGGGACTGGTCATGCGTGACGCGGTGCACGTGCAAAGGGCGCAGCTTGCGTTCGTCGCCCGCGAGCATTTCGGAGTGCATTCACGTGCGGCCATCAAGCGACCTGGCCGTCCTCGTGACCTCCGAGAGCGCGCGCGATCCGGTCAGCCTGTGGTGAGCGGCAGCGCATCCGTGGTGTCGGACGGGACGATCGTGTGTTCAGCCCCTACCAATTCCGGTAGTGCCGCCCTGCCCGCTGCCTCGCTGTAATTCGATCACTTCGGACAAGAAGGGTCGCACATGGAATTCATCACGGGCACCGCCGATGTCCCGCCAGGCATGCTGTTCGATCTGGCGCACTACCGCCATCGCGTCTTCGTGCAAGGTCTGGGCTGGAAGCTTCCTGCGCGACAGCGCATTGAACTCGACGAGTTCGACCGGCGCGATACGCGGTACGTGGTGGCACTGGACACCCAGCGCAGGATCGTCGGCACGACCCGACTGCTGTCGACCGAGGCCCTACCTGCTCAAGGAAGTGTTCCCCGATCTGTTGGGCGGCGCGCGGTTTCCGCATTCACCGCAGATGTGGGAGCTCTCGCGCTTCGCGGCGGTGGATCTCGAGTCGGCGAAACGGGACTTCCACCGTTCGCTCGCCTCCCCGCTCGCGCTGCAGGTCCTGGAGGCGGCCATGGGCCTGGCGGCCCGCTGCGGCGCGACCCAGCTGATCAGCGTTTCGCCCCCGGCGGTTGAACGCATCCTGCGCGCCGCCGGCCTGCGCGCACAACGCGCCGGACCCCCGATGGAATTCGACGGCGAGATGCTCATTGCCTGCCTCCTCCAGGTCGATCCGACCTGGCGCGCGCCGGCACCCACCTCGGTCACGCCAGGCGAGCGCGTCGCCGCCTGAGTATATCGGCAGGAACTACGCCATTGGCGTACACTTCGAACATCCTGACGGTCGTTGAAACGCCGACGTTCCAGAAGCTTTGGCCGAACTATTGGACGGAGGAAGAGCGCGGCGAGTTCGCAGCCTACATCGCAGCGAACCCAGACGATGGAGACCCGGTAAAGAGATCGGGAGGTGTGCGGAAGGTGCGATGGAGCCGGGCTGGATCGGGCAAGAGTGGCGGCGTGCGGATTGTCTACTTCAACCGCAAGAAGGCCGGCGAAGTCGTTCTGTTGTTGATCTACGCCAAAGCGAACCTTGATTCGATCTCCGGCGAAACGTTGAAGGAGTTGCGTGATGCCGCAGAAAAAGCCTCTGAGTGATGCCGAGCTGGCTGCCTTTGAAGCCGGCCAGGACTTCGAAGCCTTGCTCGTTCAATCGGCGCGCGAGATGGGCGCCGGGAAGACGCGCAAGGTGTACACCCCTGTCGTGGCAGCTCGCGAAAATGCGGGCCTGTCGCAAGCCGCGTTTGCCGAACTGCTCGGTGTCTCTGTGCGCACCTTGCAGCAGTGGGAACAGGGCCGTCGCGAGCCCACGGGCGCAGCGAAGACGCTGATAACGATCGCCGCAAAGATGCCGGAAGCACTCAAGGCAGTCGATCCGAATTTCAAGGCGCCCGCCGCGCGCGTTGCCAGTGCCCGTGCGGTTGCCGTCATGCGTAGCGCAGTCGAGGCGGCAAACAACGCATTTGAGGCCGTGCAGCGCGCAGCTGTCCATTCCGCAAAGAAGGCACCTCAGCGCGCCCATGGCCGCGTGGTTGCCAAGCACATCAAGGCCTGAATCCATCGAATGCCGGGCAACAGCTCGCGAGACCTACGACGGGTCGCGGTGGGGTGTGCGAAGGTTTTGGGACACCTCTCACCGGCCGTCGATAGCGTCCAGCCGAGCGCATCGCCGCCTGATCGCGACGAAACGCGTCAGCGCAGGCTTGCCGTCGGCCGTCCATCGGAGAACCTCGACCTGCCGACGCGTGAGCGGCTCGTGGAGCGCCGCCTGGGCGCCGCCAAGATGGCCGGCGAGTGTCAAATAGTGAATCAGGCCGCGGCGCAGTTCTGAAGAGAAACCACGACCGCGTTCGAGCCGTCGTCATAGATCTCGGGGCCAAGGATCGTGCCAGTCATCATGCCGGCCTTGAAGCCAGGAGCGCGAGTGGTGCAGGTGAAGTAGATCTTGTCGCGCTTGTTGATGTGAAAGAACCCTGCCCAGGTTCTTGGCATCGAGCTTGGCTACCTTCCCATGGAGCCAGTCCGAGCCTCCATCCCCCTTCTCCTTCTTGATCGCCAGTTTGATCGCCTGATAGTCCAGCGTGCCGGGAGCGCCGGCAGAGGCTGATCCCTTCTGGCGAGCGTTCTTCGAGGCATCGGCCTTCGATGTGGGTGCGAGCGCGGGAGCTGGGCCGGGGGAGGGTGCAGTCGCCACCGGTGCTGCGGGAGCTGGCGCCGCGGCTCGGGGTTGAAAGGTGCAGCCGGTGAACAGAATGGAGGCCGCAGCAACCAACACGAGAGACTTCGAGCTCATCGATCAAGATTCAGAGTTTTGATCCGACGAGTCTGTCGCCTCCGATGCTGATCGCGCTAGGTTGAGCGTGCAGAATTCACGCGAATGGTCGTTCAAGTACTCACCCGCCGCTCGTGCGTCCCTCTCGTTGACTACCTTCGGCCTCTTCGGCATCCGCCAGTCCAGAGCGAGCCACTCGGCTGATGACCTGTTTCAACGTAGGTGGAAAGCAACTGGAAAACTTCTCGATCGCCGCCTCGCTCAGGCCGCTTTGGGCGAAGCACTGTCGCCAGTTCTGGCGCACGGTGGCCTGAATACTGTCGTGAATTTCGGCTGCCTGCGCGTGCGACAGATCGAAGCTTGCGCACTCGCTGAGGATGTTGTCGCGCGTCGGTTCCGCGTCGTCGCCCACGCGCATCGCCTGAACGCGCCTCTGCGTTGTCGGAATCCGAGGGACCATGTCGTAAGCACCGGACAAACGGAATCCGTCGCCCATTTCATCGGCGACGAAGCCGTGGTTGCGATCGTGGTCGTCCGTGTTGGACACGACGCAGTTGAACACCATGCGTCCGAACAGTTCGTGCTTGTCCGCAAGCGGCTTGGCGCTCCACCGCGTCAGATCGCGCGCCAGGCCGGGATAGCTGCCGGTATAGGAGTTCTCGTTGACACCCGAGGACCTGAGGACCGTCCGCGCGCTCACGAATGCGTCGCGGCTCCACGCTGTGGCGCCGTCCTCGTTCTTCACGGCGGTCCGGTCGAATCGCTTCACGAGCAGGAGCTCGGCCCCGTCGATCGTGACGATCTCCGAATCCACCGTATCGATACCGCAGCGCCGAGCGAGCGCGTGCATGGCATGCTCGAGGCGTGCCACCGGAACTTCCGGGTCATCGTGGCGAGATGGAAACTTCGCGAGCCACTGGAAGGCTTCGTCCGCGATCGTCAGCTTTGGTCTGGCTCCGCCCATCGCCGTGTTCGGTCGGACCCAATTCTCGAGAGAGGGGTCTTCCTTACGTCCACGTTCGATCCCGGCAAGAACACCGACCGCGGCCTTGAGCACGTCGCGCCCCGGAAGGGCGCGTTGCACGGGCGGCACTTCTGGCGCTTCGCTGAAATCGAGATTCCCCACCCGGTCACCCTGACTGCGCAGTAGGTACCCAACCGGCGATTCGGGCTTGCCGTACATCAGGTCGATCACCCCACGGCCCCAATCGTCGGGCGATGCGTCGACGAACACGCCGAAGAACCCGAGCTGCGCTGTCGTCGGATGCTCGCCGGCCCGCAGCGGAAGCATCACGGGATCGATCGGACGCGCATGGGTCAGGGCCAGATAGGACTTGGCGTAAACGAACTTACCCACGCCGCCGGCGGCGGTCTTTTCATTGTTGAATCGCCCGCACAAGGTTGGATGGACGTCGCCTGGGAGGTACACCCAAACGTATGCCTGGTTGGCCGGAGGCTCGTTGCGCTTAGAAGTCATTGTCGACCTTCGTTCCCACGCGCACCCGCTTGGTCTGGGTCGAGAGTTCCAGCGCCAGGCCGTCGCGGTCCAATCCCGGATCCGCGAGGAGATCAACCTCTTCGTCGAGACCGAGCGCCCAGAGCGCTTTGACGTACGCGCCGATTCCCGTGCTCACCTCTCCGCGCTCGATGGCTTCCATCGTCGATCGGGAAACGCCCGCACGCTGCGCGAAGTCTTCGCGCCGCAGCCGCCGGCGCGTGCGGGCCGCACGGATTCGCTGACCGAGTCGCTGGACTCGATCCACGACCGCATCGGGATCTGAGGTTGGAGTACTTGCCATAGGAGGCATTATCCTGATTTAACGCGTGGCCTGCAATGTACCGAAACACGACAGCAGCATAGTCAGGACGGCGTGCGGGTCAAAGAACGCGACAAGGACTCTCTGCGATACTGGTTTTATGTGCAGTATCGAGCCGCCGCCCTTCGCAGAGCTCCACTGCCGGTCGAACTTCACCTTCCTCGTGGGCGCCTCCCAGCCCGAGGAGATGGTGGAGCGTGCCGCGGCCAAGCTGTACTCGGCCCTGGCCCTGACAGATGAATGCTCGGTCTCGGGCGTGGTGCGCGGCCATCTGGCGGCGCGCGAGGCCAACATCCATTTCATCTGCGGCAGCGAGATCCAACTCACCACGCAGAGCGGACACAGACACGCCAGGATCGTTTTCCTGGCCCAGACGAAAGCGGGTGGGGCAACCTCTGCGAATGCATCACGCTCGCGCGCCGGAGAGCCGCCAAGGGCAGCTATAGCGCCTTGGTGACGGACGTCGAGGGCAAGAACATCCAGGCGCCGCACTTGGCCGGCATGCCCGGCTGCCTGGCGCTGCTCTTGCCTGAACCCGACGCCACTGTCGAATCGTTGTTCGCGCAGGCGATGTGGCTCAAGACCTGGTTTCCGGACCGCGCCTGGCTCGTGGCGCCGCGGCCCAGCGATCGCTGGCAGTTCGCCGCCAGCGTAGACACCGAGGAGCGCGAACTCGGCGACCTGTTCCGCAGTTCACCCTCAGTCGAGCAGGCCGAGCTTCGAGGAGCGCGCGACCGCGGCACTCTTGTTGGCCACGCGCAGCTTCGCAATGGCGTTCTTGATGTGGAAGTTCACGGTGTTCGCCGAGATCGAGAGGATCGAAGCGATCTCCTCGCTGGTCTTGCCGTCGGCCGTCCATCGGAGAACTTCGGCCTGCCCACGCGTGAGCGGCTCGTGGAGGGCCGCCTGGGCGCCGCCAAGATCGCCGGCGAGCGTCAGGTGCGCGTTGTTCGCGAGCCAGCGCATCAT
The DNA here is from genome assembly GCF_964253985.1 of Variovorax sp. LjRoot290. Taxonomy (NCBI): domain Bacteria; kingdom Pseudomonadati; phylum Pseudomonadota; class Betaproteobacteria; order Burkholderiales; family Comamonadaceae; genus Variovorax; species Variovorax sp. LjRoot290. The sequence continues at coordinate 1,348,156 of NZ_CAXURW020000002.1, forward strand.
AGGATCGTGCGCGAGAAGCTCTTTGCGCGTTAACCGGTCGTTCGAACGCGCAAGCGTGAGCATGCCGATGCGGCCATCGGCATCGAAACAGGATTGGGCCCGGCCCACACGCAGGCCGAAGGAGCGCGCCTCCTCCCACATCTGCGGTGCACGCTCGAAAAGCTTGTTGCTCCACACCACCGGCTGCGCACTGCGCGTACCGTGCGCGACGGTCGGATCCGTGCGCAGGTAGCCGGCCTTAAGGTGGCGCTCGCGCCAGCCGCGCTCGTAACTCGAGAGGATCAGCGTTTTCGGATTGGTGAACGACAGCGGAAGGCGCAGGCCATAGGCACAGTACTCGAAGCCGAGCTCGCGTGCGCCGAGCGCGATCTGCGCGAACGCGTCCTCCAGGCTGCGTGCGCCCGTGAGCCGCCGCAATACGTCATGGGTCCACAGTGCCATCGAAGAGCCCCTCTCGAAGTACGGGACGCGAGGCACTCACATCCTGGTCGGGGGCAAGGCACCCCCCGCTGCCTGAAGGCTCGAGCACTTCCTCCAGCAGCCACAAGAGAAGTCTAGAAGTGACCCCAGCAGCCGACCGGCCCGCGCACAGCTGATGCCGCTCGCCGCGCCGGACAAGGTGCCGCGCTGTGCCCGGTGGCCGGCGCGAGTGCGTCGCCCGATCCCCGGCTCACACTTCGTGCAGCTTCAGGGACCGCACCAGCGCCAACAACTCCGCGCGCCGCGCCCCGACGGCCAAGGGTTCTTCATTCAGCACCTCGAACGGCGGCTCGGGAAGGCGTTGCCCGAACAGCATCAGACAGCGGGCCGCATCGTGGCGCTTCGAGCCGTAGCCGATCGCCTGGGCCGCCGGTCGCTGCAGGTAAGCCGCCTGGGACCAGCGCCTGGTCTGCGGATAGCACCCCGGCAGGCTGTCGATCAACTGCGCCCGCGAGATCTTCTGCAGCCTCGGCAGATACGGCGTATGGAAGCTGACATACCGCAGCACCGGCGGCAGCTTCAGCTTGACCAAGTGGAAATGCGCCAGCGAGGCCACCTCGAACAAGCCGGGCGGCGAGAGTGAGACGTCGTGGAGCACGGACTCCATGTAAGCGGCTTCCGGGCTGCTCGCAACATAGTAGGTGTGCACCGGCGTGTCATCCGCCTGGTCAATGGGCGCAAAGCGGGTGTCGCCCCAGCCTTCGGTGAACGTCTGTGCCGTGGTGCTGGGATGACTGCGCGTGCAGTACACGTGGTACCAAACGGGCACCTCTTCGTGCGTTACTTCCCGGACCTCGAAGTCCTCGGCCGCGCCGGGGTCGGGAAGGTCGCAGGCCGCGCCGTGCGGCGGACCGCCGCTCATGCGACGTAGCTAGTGCGCCGCCGCTGCGCCGCATGGAGCACGGCGTCATGCCGGTCCAGCGCCTCCTTTGGCGCGACCGGCGTGCCGTCGGCTCCGACGATCCAGGCATTCGGGTAGTGGAACCACGCCGCCAACACCCACGGGTCGGCGACTTCTCCGAAGGCTTTCAAGATCTCGCGGATGACAGGCAGGGGCTCGTACATCGCATCGAACTGGTAGCGGGCGAAGTACTCCCTCCCGCCGTGGCTCACGCCGTAGATACGCCCACGCCGCTTCCAGTCGCTCGCCGGCTGCGACTTGCTCTTGGGCGCCGCTGCCTGCAGCACGTTCAACTGCTCGGCGGTCAACCAGTCGCCCTCGGCGAACACCTGCCGCAGCGTCCGCATCCGATGCACGCGGTCCTCGAGCAGTTCGGTGCTCGGCTCCAGCAGGCCTGTGGCGATCTCCGCCAAATGGTCGGCACGCACGATCACCTGACCCTGGCCGGCGTGCATCAACACCACCAGCGCCTTCTCGATAGCTTCGACCACCGACGACACCGCTGCCGGATCGGTATCGTCCGGCATGTTGACCGGCACACGCAGCCCGCCGGCCGGCCCGGCAGGCATTTGAAAGTGCATCGCTTCGTTGGGCATGGCGGGCTCCTTTGGATTCCGATCTTGCCGACATACTATCATCAATCGTCAATCTCGGCAAACGAACGCGTTCGTGACGGCGTGGGTCAAAGGGCGCCCGCCCCCGGGCGGAGATCATTGGACCTGCCTTGTGGTTGGTCCCCGCTGGCCCTTTGCTGCTACGTGACGGCCAGCGGCTGCGCCGCCGAGTCGGTGCGAGCGCTCGCTTCGCCGCGCCGGTGGACGGCAACACCGCTTCGTGTTCCAGCAATTGGTGCCGCGGCGCATGCAGACCGGCGAGATTGCCGTGACCGACGCGGCCGGCGAGACGCGCGTGTTCCGGCGCGATTCCGACTGCCAGCCAACGACTGGTTCCTGGTCGGCCAGGCCGACCTCACGGTCGGACGGGACCGCACCAGTCGCCCTGCCGCATTGCTGATCAACGGCAAGAACCGCTCGTTCGAACGCGCAAGCGTGAGCATGCCCATGCGGCCATCGGCATCGAAACAGGATTGGGCCCAGCCCACACGCAGGCCGAAGGAGCGCGCCTCCTCCCACATCTGCGGTGCACGCTCGAAAAGCTTGTTGCTCCACACCACCGGGTGCGCACTGCGCGTACCGTGCGCGACGGTGGGGTCTGTGCGCGGGTAACCCGCCTCGAGGTAGCGCTCGCGCCAGCCGCGCTCGTAACTCGAGAGGATCAGCGTCTTCGGATTGGTGAACGACAGCGGAAGGCGCAGGCCATAGGCACAGTACTCGAAGCCGAGCTCGCGTGCGCCGAGCGCGATCTGCGCGAACGCGTCCTCCAGGCTGCGTGCGCCCGTGAGCCGCCGCAATACGTCATGGGTCCACAGTGCCATCGAAGATGGCCTCTCTCGAAGTACGGGACGCGAGGCACTCGCATCCTGGTCGGGGGCAAGGCACCCCCCGCTGCCTGAAGGCTCGAGCACTTCCTCCAGCAGCCAGAAGGCAAGTCTAGAAGTGGCTGCCCCTCGCGGGGTGACAAACTGCCCCTAAATCCCGCCAACGCCCCCTCCGTTGGTCGAAGTCATGCGCGTGTCACAAGTCGCTAAAGTGCGCGCGGGTTCGCACATCGGAACAAGCGCTCTCGAGCATGCAACGTGTCTGGTTTCTGCTGCTGCCCGGCTTTCCCGTGGTCGACGTGACGGGTGCGATCTCGGTTCTGGAGATCGCCAATGCCGTGCTCGGCGAGCTCAGGAAGAAGCCGTTCTACCGCGTGCTCGTGATCGGCGCCGAGGCAGGTGCCGTGCTGGCCTCCAGCGGCGTCGCGCTCGCCGCGGAGCCGCTGCCGGCGCGCATCCAGGGCAGCATCGCCATGCTCATCGTGGCGGCGGGCCCGTGGCTGCGCACGACCGGACACTCCGATGCGGGCCGGGCGGTGGTCGAATCCTGGCTCGCCCGCATGGCCCCGCATATCGGCAGCGGCGCGACGATCGGGCAGGACGCCCGCACGCTCGTCCAGGAGGCATCCCGCGCTGCCCGCGCCATGGCATCGGCACGCACCGCAACTGCTCCCGTGCACTGGAGCGCGGTGAGCGTGACACGTGGCGTCGACCTCGCGATGAGCCTCGTGGCCGCCGACCTCGGAGGCGTGATCGCGACGGCGATCTCGAGCCGCATGGCCGCTCCCTTCCAACGCTCCTACGGCGTTGGCCTTTGGCAGCCGCAGGGGCGAGAGCGCCACCGAGGTGCAGCGCGATCCACGCATTGGCGAGCCGCATCTGTGGATCTCGATGAACCTGCGCAGGTCCTATAGCGTGACGCAGCTCGCCGAGCACCTCGCGATGTCCGAGCGCACCTTCGCGCGGTTCTACCGCGGCGCGACCGGCTCGACGCCTGCGGCAGTCGTGCAGCAAATCCGCGTGGACGCCGCGTGTCGGCTGCTTGGGGGCAGCCATCTCTCGGTCAAGGCGATCGCCTCCCGATGCGGCTTCGCCTCCTCGGAGGCCATGCGCCGCGCGTTCATACGCAGCCTGCAGCTCTCGCCACAGCAGTACCGGCAGATCCAGACCCACACCCGCAGGCACGTTGAAACGGCGCATGGGTAGCCGCATCAGGTCGATGGCGGATCGGCGAGGAGGTCCGGTAGGCCGCGGCGTCCTGGACCGACAAGACGGCAGCGCCCCTTGCGTTCAACCGGAGCAGGAGCCAGCCGCGCGTTGTGCTTATACGCCCCATGATCAGCGATCCTCGCGAGTGTGAAACATGCGCACGATGAAGATCGTGCTGCCGTCGATCTCGTAGCGCAGTTCGTAGGCACCCACGAGAAGTCGCCGAACCTCATGAGGCTCGGGGGCCTCCACTCGGCGTCCAATGCGGGGGTTGGCCTGCAGAGTCACCGGGGCGGCAGTCAACATCTGTACCGTCCGAGCTGCAGCTGTCGTATCGACTGGCTCGAGGAATTCGTAGAGGCGCGCGAGGTCAGACAGAGCCTTGGAGGTCCAACGGATCTCCATCAGCGCGGCACCGGCACCGGCAGCGGCTTGTCAGTACCGAGGCTCTGGGCCCATGCGTGGACGGAGGCATGGTCGACGGTGCGGCCGGCCTTCACATCTTCGAGCCCTTCCAGCGTGAGCCGCATTCGCTCGGCTTCCTGCTCAACCCATGCGGTGAGGGCCTGCTTGATGACCCACGCGCGCGAGCGATCGAGCTTCGCAGCGAAGTGGTCGACCTGGTCGGCGAGCTCGGTAGGTACATGAGCCGTCATCACCTTGGTAGACGGAGGAGTAGCGGTTTGAGTCATTAGTGAATCATAGCGATTCAATTTGATTTATCAACCTCTCCATACTTTGAAGCCGATGGATGCGCCGTAAAGCGGCATCCCTTGTGTTGGCGTGGAACCGCTTGGGCCTTCCAAAAAGCCGCATCGATGGTAGTAGCCCGAGCTTCCCGCTCAGCGAAGGTCAGTGCGCTCGCCTTCCGGACGCAAGCTACAACCCCATTGCGACACGATCGCTCAGACCCTGAGTTGACGCGCACAACGCAATGTCGGCTATGGCATCTCGCCGAGGCTTCTTCATGTCGGAGTCATCGGTCCATCGCTTGAGTCGGATTGCCAGAACTTCCACCAGGGTCGCCTGGGGGTCGGAACCAGCGGGGCACGCAGGGTGATCATCTGGCTCGCGCGAATGCGCCCTCGCCTTTCGACTTCGAGCACGTGGGCGACTCCGAACGCGCCAGACTCACCACGCGCAGCGCGAGCCCGCCAGGCGTGCGCCAACTCGTCAAGCTCGGCATCTTCGAGCTGGGCCAGTTGAGATGGCGTTGGAACGGCAGTCATGTCCTCTTGAAGTGAACCGAGTGAATCTTGGACGGGCGCAAGGCACCCCCGAACGCTGTGGCATCCGGCACGACCATTATCTACATAATTAGTAATTATGACGTGGCATCTGTCACGGCACTTTGAGTTGGGAAGCGCGGCAAGAATTTCTCCTTCTAGCCCCAGGCGCGGGTTATCAATTCGCCCATGGCATCGGTGATCTGTTGCCCGTGATCCGCGAGCGATTCGACGACAGCACCCAGCTGGTCAAGGGCCACAGAGACGGTTTGAAGTGGATTGAGTACCACCTCGACGCCACCGACACTGAAGATCGGGTTCATTCGAGACCCGGATATGGACGCGCCGCTCGGGGCGTTCTGGCGGAGAACCAGCGGGACTACAACGCGGCGACGATAGGCATCGAATCGCGCGGACTGGATGACCACGACGTAAGGAATGCTGTCCTTCTGGCTGCCCTTGTTGCGATGGACGTCGAATTGCGCCATGGGCGGGTTAGAGCGTCGAGTGTTCGTCAGCGAACGAACCGAACTTGTTGTCGAATTCGTTCCAGGCCTCCGCGCTGGCTGTTGCCCAGTCGCGTTGAGCCTTCTGTTGGGTGTCACCGCGCGCTCGCGCCTCCTGAAGCTCTTTCATGTCTTGAGGGGAGATCATGTATGCAGCTGGTCGCCCATGGCGCGTGATGATGATTGGCTCACGCTGTGCCTTGTCAAGAAGCTGTCCGAATCTGTTTTGCGCATCAACGGACGTGACAGTAATCATGGTTCAATCCCGATTAAAATAGCTAACCTGTACAGTTTAGCGCGGTCAGCTGCCCGACGTCCAGCTGTGCCACGGACCGGAGCCGCCAACTGGTAGCTATGCGCTCGATCTGGCGCTCAGGCGAACAGCGCCGTCACCTGTGCCCGAGCGCTCACAATTCCACCTGGCTGGCCCGCCGGCGCGCCGGCGCGCTCTACTTCCGGCGCTACGCCGCCTTCGACTCCTCACCACCGGCCATCATGGTTGTCGTTCGACCGGACAAGATGAGTGTCGCGCCCCACGGCATCGAGTGGGAGAGCTGCGGCAACCTCGGAGCGGGCGATCCATGGCGCTGAACTGAGCCGATTAAAAGCTGGACAGTTGGAGGTCAGGCGTGGGAGTGAAACTGAGCAGCCTCTGCCCCTGCTCCTTCTCCTATCTGCCCGGTGAGTCTGCGAAGGCGAACGCCCGTCAAATAGAACGAAGTCGGAATTGCGGACACAAGGCAAGCTTCCCACAAACAGACAGCAGGGCGTGCGACGCAGAGAGCGAATTGAGGCGGCGCCTCGAGCCCATGTCACACACGTGTGCCACGCGTCGGTAGGGTTGAACGTCCTCCCGCGCTCTCCCCTTCAACCCCACCGGGCGGGCGTCTTCACTGGCCTCGAACTGCTCGGCCTGCGGGAAATTCTCCATGCGCTGCGCTTACGCGATCGGCCAAGCCCTGCAGCGCCGGCGCCGCGGCGAATCGATCCGGGTCGAGCAGGATCAGCCGTGCGGTCTGAATTTCTATTCCCGCCGCGCGGCCGCGCCCTGCGAACTCGGCGTCATCGACATGGGCGAGCTGCGGCAACGTCGGAAAGGAGGTCATGGCTTGTTGAAGTTGCTCGATCAAAAGCTGGACACTTCCGCCTTGGCGGCAAGACGTGTGAAAGAACCGCACGGCCCCTGCTGCCCTTGGCCAATGGCATGACGCCGAGTGGGCCAAGGATGATGGCGGCCGCAGCAATGCTCAGCATTCTTGGTGACAGCATGCCCATGCTTTGGGCGTTTTGAACGGATTCCGCACCCTGAGCCGAACGGCCGGTCCGGTCCTGACCATTCCGGTTGCGGCGGTTGAGCCCAATGAGGTGTCCGTCGTCGAAGACATCACGAGTCTCTCCGTGCCGCCGGGCCGTCCGTTGGCCTATTTCAGGATGCGGGAACTGTCAAAGATTAGTGTCGCATCGGCTCAACTACTGTGTCGCATGACAGAAGTTGGGGCAAGAATCAGCGCATCTCGGATTCCGTGAAACATTGCGCCTCCCAATTGGAGCAAGAATCCGCAAGACTTTTTCTGAAGTGCGACAACAACTTAGCTTGCGCGCTGTGCCTTGGGCAAAAAATTGTTTCACGGAAATCGGGGCCGGAAAAGCTCTTTGGCAATAGCGGGCTGATAATTCGGTTATTCAGTAACCAAATCATTCAGGCGTGGTGCATTTGTCCTCCTTACCCACCGATCGTGCTTCAGAACAGGTTGTGGATCTCGGAGAATTCCGTGATGCCGCATGGCCGGAAATCAGCAGTGTCGCGGACCTCGGGCGCATCCTGGTCATCCTGCACGGCGCCAGCGCACCGTCAGAAGCAATGCTGAAAAAGTGGAGTGCAAGCGGCGAATTCAGGGAATGTCTCATCGCGTCGCGCGGGGAGGCCGACCCAGGCGGTCAGGATGGCGCGAACGCCAAGGGCACCGTGCTGCCTGGCAAACCGGGCCGGCCAGGACTGCGCCTGGCCACCGACAAGGCGATCGCACGGGTCTACGAGTTGTGGCCGCAGCTTGCGGACTCGAATCCGAAAGCCGTTTTCGAGGAAGCCGTGGCGCGCACGGCCCGCCAGCTGTCTGCGGTGCTGCGCCCGCTGATGCACGACCAGGTGGCACCTGCGGCGCCCGCTCACCGATTCCACGAAGCGACGCCCGCGGCCGCGCCGCCCTCGGAGGAACTTGCAGAGTGGCAGCAGCGCATTGAGCAGGTGCTCGTGACGCTGGGTGACGACGTGCGAGAAATGCGGCGCGAGATGGCGCAGTTCGCTGCGCTGCGAAACAACCTGATTACCAGGCTTGACGAGGTGGTGGCGCGTTCCAGAGAGACTTTGCTCGCCACCGCGCGTGCGGACGGAGGCGGCGGCAACCCCATCGTCGAGGCTCGGCGCGACAGGGACATGGGAGTTCTGAAGTCGACGATCGATCAGATCCTGTCGTCGCTCGAGCGTCTCGAGGCGTCTCGCGGCTCGCAGTCATGAGAGGCGTGAGGGTGGTTGCGGCCTAATCGCCGTCGCTGTTCGGAGGGGTGTAGTACGGTACTACACGCAGTTCGGTACCGACGACTTCCCCGCCCGGGTCGCTTCGATCGCGGGGTGTAGTACCGTACTACACCTCCCGATTCGGATATTCGAGGCCAACAAAAAAGGCGCCCAAGGCGCCTTTTTTGTTTGTCCCGCAGGGGTCTCTCTTATCCTTCGGCGACGAACTGCTTGAGCAAACGGGCGAGCTCCAACTGACGCGCCGCGGTCAATCCGACATGGATGCGGATGGAGGGTTTGGCTTGTCCGTCGACCTTCATCGTCGCGATGGTCGTACCCGCCTTCTCGAAAGTCTGAATCGACGGGTGCGACGGGGCCCGCATTGCCGCTGCCTGCGGGGACGTCAGCCGAGCGAAGATTTCCTTCGCACTCAGGGTGCCGCGGTCCGCCGCGATCTCGGCCGCCCGAGCTTCCAATCCCGCGGGGTCGCTCTCCACCGCGGCCTTGAACGCCGTCGACCAGCGAAACTGAAGATCCAGCGGTGACGCGAAGGCCTGCAGCACCGCCTGCGGCAGCCGCGCCAGCACCAGCGCCTTCGAGAGATTGGTCGGGTCCACGCCGATCGCGCTGGCCATCTGGCGCAAGGACGGATAGAGGCCGCGGTCCAGCGCACGCGCGTACATCACGCCCTGCTCCCAGGCCGACAGATCGGCACGCTCCCGATTCTCGCGCTCCATCTCCTCGAACAGCGCGCGATCGTCCAGGTTGTCCACGAACGCCAGAACCTGCAAGCCCAACTGCAGACACGCCTCGTGCCGGCGATGGCCGAACACGATCTCGTACTTGGGACCATCGCCCGGACTCGCGATCGGGCGCACCTTGATGGGCTGGATATTGCCCCCGGCCTCCTTGATCTCACGCTTGAGATCCTCGAAGTCCTCGAGTCGAAAACTCGACTCGTGGCGATTGGCATAGTCGCTGCGCTTGATCTCGCGCGGATCGAGCAAGCGCGTCGCCTTGGCGCCGTCCCAGGTGTGGAGCTCGGTCACGGCGTCGTTCAGGCGCCCCTCCAGTTCCGCCGCGCGCGCGGCTTGCCCGCGCAGCAGGTCATTCTCGCGCAGGAGTTCGGAACGCTGGTCGTTGGCCAGGGCCATCATGGCGCCCGGCGCCGTCTTCGGCTTGGTGACGTCGGGCGTGGGTGCCGCCACCGGCATCAACGATGCGAAGTCGATCTTGGAGGCCTTGTCTTTCAGTCCCATGTCAAACCACCGTTTCCAGAACCTGCCGCTCCGCCACCTGGTGCGCCCACACCGCTTCGATCTGCTGCTCGATCAGCTCGCACATCCGATCGTAGGCAACGCGCGCGCGGGAAAATGTCTTGGAGTTCACCGAGCCGCGTGGCAGGTCATAGACCGTTCCGAACTCCGCGCTGGCGGTCGCCGCCACCGCGGTCTTCGGGATCTCGATCGGCAGCACCTTGTCGCCGTAGCCCTCGAGCACCCACTGGCGCACCACCGAGCTGGCCGTGTCCGAGGCCTCGACCCGCGACAACAGCACATCGATGAACTCGAAGCTCTTGTCCTTGCCGCGGCTTCGGACCAGCTGGTTGCACAGGTCGGAGAACAGGTCCCAGAACTGGGCCGAGCTCGCGAAGTCGAGCGCGGAAGGGGGCAGGGGCATGATGACGCCGTCGGCCGCCATCAGCGCGTTGATCGTCACGTAGCTCAGGGACGGCGGGGTGTCGATCACGATCACGTCGTAGGCCTCGCGCGTCAGGTCCAGGCCGCGGTCCAGCACGCGCCAGAACTCGAAGCCCGCGTCCCTCGCCTGGCGCGCCGGCAGGTGGAATTCCGCGCCATAGAGAAGCGGCGCCGCGCAGACCAGGTCGATGTTCGGCCAGTAGGTCGGGCGGATCGCATACTGCAGGTTGTCCTGCTCCCCGGTGAACAGCGACATCGCCGTGTGCTCGGTCTCGACTTCGGCGTCCGGCAGCACCCCGAACAGGGTGGTGGCGGAGCCCTGCGGATCCAGGTCCAGCAACAGCACCTTGTGCCCGCGCATCGAGAGCCCCTGGGCCAGCGTGACCGCCGAGGTGGTCTTCGCCACGCCGCCCTTGAAGTTGGCGACGGTGATCGTGATGCCGGCGGCGCCGTCCGGGCGCAGGTGGTCGGCACGCAACTCGCGGGCCCAGGCCTGGGCCTCCGCCATCGTCCATTCACGACTGTTGCCATGGATCTCGCCACTGGGCAGGTCGCCGCGCGTAAGCCGGTAAGCTATCTTGGACTTGTCGACCCCGCACAGCTCGGCCAGTTGCACCGCCTTGAGGGTCGGCGCGGTCTTGGTGGCGGTCGGTGCCAGCATCGCAACCCGGATGCGCTCCATCATGCCCGCGACCTTGTGCGCCTGGTGCTCGATGTCCTCGAGATTCTGGCGCCGGATGGTTTGCTTGATGTCCACGAAGTCTGCCCCGGAAGTTGAAGAGTGCTGCGATTATGCCCATCACCTTCGCAAAAACGAAGAATCTTCAACAATCATCCTGCGCGGACGCTGCCCTGTGGCGGCCTTTGTATTCTGTTCTCCATCCACCTCTCCCGAGATTAAAAGATATTGAATACCTTAAAGAGATTAAGCCCCTGGAAAATTCAATTTTCTCTTTATAAATCAATAACTTACGAGACAATATTCGCGTACGCCGTCCGGGTTTTGATCGCTTGCGTCCAGCTTCTAATCGCGTCTGTCCAGACTCTGATCGGCAACCGTCCAGCCGGTGACGCGATGCCTCGCAGCTTATCCACAGCGGTGCTGAGGCCCCAAAATCTGCCCGTTTGCCTTCGCAAGAGGGCAATGTCCAGGTTCTAACCGCCTCAATGAAGACCGTCAGAACAGGCTGCGAGGCGAACTGTCCGGGTTTTAATCGGGCCGGCTGAAGCTCCCGAGGCAGGGGAGATCACCAAGTGTCCAGCTTTTAATCGGGCCCCGTTCTGATTGTCGACCCCTCGCGCCCAGCGCGTGAGAGAGGGTGCCAACTGGACAGTGATTCCGCTTGTGTCCAATCGGAGTTGGACATACGATCAGGTCCTCATGAACAGTCAGAAGAACGTCGCGGCGCCTGATGCCGACGAAGCGCTCGAGTTGCGCAAGCCGCACGAGATGATCGTGATGATGCCGCGCTCGGCGCGGGTGACGCTGACCGGCCGTCGCATCTACACGGCGCTGCTGCAGATCTCCCAGACGCGGCTGGTGGCCATGCCGGCCATGCCCTCGGCCGACTTCATGTTCGAGGCACCCCTGGCGGCTGTGCTGCGCACCACCGGCTCCAGCGGCAGCGAGCGCACCGCGGCGAAGCGCTATCTGCTGGAAATGCGCAGCCTGGAAGTCGACTGGGAGTCGACCGCGCCCGGGGACGGCGTGAAGTGGCGGGGCTTCTCCATGCTCTCGGAAGTCGCGCTGGAAGTGCGCCGCGGCGAGAACTGGGTCAGCTGGTCGTATCCGCCCACGATCATGTCGGCCCTGCGCGAGCCGCAGCGCTGGGCCACCATCGATCTGGAGGTTCTCGGCAAGCTCGGCTCCTACACGGCCGTGGCGCTCTACGAGATCTGCATTCGCTACCGGGACAATCCGAGCGGGGTCACCAGTCGCAAGCCCGTGGCGTGGTGGGTCGACGCCTTGAGCAACGGCCCGGGCCCCGAGCGGCGCGAGTGGCGCAAGTTCAAGAACGAGCGCGTGAAGGATGCGGTGGCCGAGATCAACAGCGACACGGACCTCGAGATCGAGCTCATCGAACACAAGCAGGGCAGGCTGATCCACGAGGTCCAATTCGCCGTCAGGAAGAAGCGCCAGGCGTCGCTGCCACGGGCGGCCTCGAATCAACCCGTGGATGCCAACCTGATCCTGCGGGCCGAAACACTCGGCATCCGGGAGATCAAGCTCGAAGGCCTGATCAAGGAGTTCGGTGACGACCGTGTCCGCGATCAGATCGCTGTGCTGGAACGACGCGCCGGCAACAAGAGCCTGCGCGCCGTCGACAACGCTTTCTCCTATCTGCGCTCGCTGCTGCGCAACGAGACGGAGCCCGATGCGCCAACGGGGCCGGCGCCCGCCACCCCTTCGCTGCCCGTGGCTGCGCCCGCACAGGCCGTGCCCGCGCAGCCCGCAGCCTCCGACGGGTCGACCTGGTTGCGCGAGCAGATCGAAGCCATGAAGAAAGAGGTCGCCGCCCTGGAGCCGGCCAAGCTCAACGGCTGGGTCAATCGGGCCCTTCAGGATCTGGCGCGCAAAGGCGCGCTGAACGCGGTCATCAGTCGCAGAGCTGCGCAGGGAGACGTTCTTCACGGGCTCCTCGGATCAGCAGTGGTCTACGCCTATGCGGATGCGACCTACGGCCCGGACTGGAAGGTCGATCGGCAGCTGTTCGATGCGCCGGCCGGCAAATAGGCCCATTCCCACTGACCTCAGGATCCGGCGCCATGGTCCCGGCTTGACCAACGATTCAGCTACTGCAATCGCATCCAAATGATGTGAGTGTTCACATCATTGGAAGGGCGCTTAAAGGGGTGAACAGCCACCCCCGGCAATCCGTCCAGTGCTCTTGGGAGATTTTAATTCCGTGATCACCAAAAGCGAGTTCTTCACAGAATTCAGTTCAAGTGGTCATCGCCAGCAATATGATGAATTGAAGGCATTGCCTGCTGAGGACCGCTTGCATGATGATCAGCACATGCCAAGCCGCCTGACGTATCTTCCGGCGCTGCGCGGTGGTCTTTTGGCGCTGCTGGCGGCCGTCCTTTTCGGGATCAGCACGCCCCTCGTACAGCGCTTCGGCTCAGGCCTCGGAGCGTTCACGACCGCGGCGCTTCTGTATGCGGGTGCGGCGGCGGTCGGAGCGCTGTCACGCCAGCGGGTGGAGCGCGAGGCACGGATGGTTCGAGGCGATCTGCCTCGCCTCATGGCCATGGCCGCATTCGGTGCCGTGCTCGGCCCCGTGGCGATGGCCTGGGGCCTTCAGCACACCAGCGGCACCAGCGCATCGCTCATGCTGACGCTGGAGGCGCTGTTCACGGCGGTGCTGGCGCGATACCTCTATCAGGAGACGATGGATCGCCGCGTCTGGGCCGCGATGCTGCTGCTTCTCGCGGGCGGCGTGGCGCTGGTACTCGACCAGGGGCGCAGCGGAGGCACGCAGCTCTGGGGCCTGCTGGCGGTTCTGCTGGCCACCGCGGCATGGGGCGCGGACAACACGCTTTCCCGCGGACTCGCTGAGCGTGATCCGGGCCAGGTCGTCCTCGGCAAGGCCGTGATGGGTGCGTTGGCAACGACTGTGCTGGCGCTGCTCTTCGGCGACCCGCTACCCACGCCGGGCGCGACTGTCGCGCTCTTTCTCGTCGGCGCGACCGGCTACGGGTTGAGCTTGCGCTTCTACTTACTCGCGCAGCGCGCATTCGGCGCGGCACGCACCGGATCCGTTTTTGCGTTCGCGCCGTTCATCGGCGCAGCGCTTGCGATCGCGCTTGGCGACCGAAGCGGAACATGGGTGATGGCCGTGGGCGGCGTACTCATGATGCTGGGCGTGACCCTTCACCTTGCGGAGTCGCACGGGCACGAGCATGAACACGATCCGCTGGACCATGAGCACGCTCACTCGCATGACGACGGACATCACACGCATACCCATGATGTGATGCCCGGTGGACCACACAGCCATCGGCACACACACGAGCCCTTGCGGCACAACCACGCCCATGTCCCTGACGCGCACCACCGGCACGAACATTGATCAGTCGATCGTCACCATTGCGACGTAGAGCTCGACGGCGAGCCAGCCGATCAACGCGGCAGCACCAATCAGCAGGATGACCGACGAAACGGCTTTGCCTGCCAAGTACCGACGCGCTGAGGCCATCGACGTATTGCCAGGTGGTCGATCACGGGAGGAAAGGTCCATACGGATATTTTTGACCTCGCGACAGCCGGTGTTAATGGAATGTTCCCTTGGTGGGCTTTTCGTGCAAGCCCGACTTTTGGCATCAGACGACCGCGCCTCACTCTCTATCAAGCCGGCTCCGCCGCATCGCGCGCCACAGCGTCAAGTCATAGGCGATCTTGAGCATGCCGCAGGCGATGAGCGGCATCGAGATCCACCCCGCCGCGAACAGGGCGCCGCTCAGTGTCGGACTGATCGCCGCCGCCAGACTGCGCGGCACGGCCGTGAAACTTGCCGCGGCGCTGCGCTCCGCGGGGGTGACCACCGCCATCACGTAGGCCGTGCGCGTGGGAACATCCATCGACGACAAGGCGCTGCGGACAAACAACAAAGCCAGCGCAATCGGCAGGCTCGGCGCCAGCGCGGCCAGCACGAGACACACGTTGGCGGGCAGGTGCGTGAAGACCATGGTGTTGAGCAGACCGATGCGCCGGGCAACCACCGGCGCTGCCAACTGGGAGGCGGCGCTCAGCAGGCCGGTCCAGAAGAAGAACACGCCGGCCTGGGTCAGCGAGAGGCCGAAGCGCTCCAGCAGCCACAGGGACATCAGCGCGTTGACCGTCAGCCCGCCGGCGAACGCGTCGACGCTGAAGAGCGCCGCCAATCGCACCACGACCCCGCGCGAGGGGCCCAGCGGTGCCGGCGCAACAGGCTCACTCTCTGCACCGTTGGGGCCGCCGCGTGACGGCAGCTCCCGATACAGCCAGAGAACCGCCAGTCCGATCGCCGCGTACACGACGAACATGCCGCGCAGCGCGTCGAGGCGCCCCAGCTCGCTGTGTCGAACCAACCACTCCGGCACCGCGGCGGCCAGCGCGCCCAGCGCCGCGCACAACGCGCCCAGCAGGCTGTAGCGCGCGAACAGCGCAGTCCGGGCATGGCCCTGCGCAGCCGCGGCCAGGCGGGCGTGCTCGAGCGGCAGAAAAACGCTCACATCGCCCGAGCTGGGATTGAGCGTGCCGACGAGTGCCACGATCAGCAAAGGCCAAAACGACGACAAGCCCGCGAAGCCGAGGCCTGTGGCGGCCATCAGCAAGGCGGCTGCGCGCAGCAGTCGCCCGCTGGCGAAGCGATATCCCCACGCCCCTACCGCAAGAGTAGCCAACGCCGACCCCAGCATCGTCGCCGTGCTGACGATGCCGACCTCCAGCGTGCCCAGCCCAATCGACAACAGGTAGGCCGGCAACAGCACCGCCATGTAGCCGTCACCGAAAGCGCGCAGCGCCCTGGCGGCCAGCAGGGGCAAGGCGCCGGGGTCGACGCCGGCCGGCAACAGGCGCGCGAACCCGAACCGCGGGCGAGGCAAGAGATTTGTGTTCACCGCAACTCCGAAACAAGGAGCATTGTGCTTTGTAGCGATCGCGACATCAATGTATTATTCGCTACATGATCTCTCAGGATGTCTCCGCCGAAGCGCACGAATGGTTGTTGCTGGTGGTCTCTTTGCCCACGCAGGGCGCGACCGCCCGCATGCGCATCTGGCGCGCGCTCAAGGCGCTGGGGTGTGCCGCACTGCGTGACGGCGCGTATCTCCTGCCCGGCAATGCGATGCATCAAGAGGCCCTGCAAGAACTGGCGGACGAATGCGTACGCGAAGGAGGCAGCGCCTGGCTCATGATGATCTCGCCGACGAACACCGCAGATGCCGACACATATCCCCAGCTCTTCGACCGCAGCGCGGACTATGCAGCGCTCGTCAAGACGTGGAAGGAAGCCGCGGCGACCCTTTCCTCGCTCGGTGTTACTGAACTGACGCGCCTGCAAAAAAAGTTGCGCCGCGACTACGAAGCGGTCCTCGCCGTGGACTTCTTCCCTGGCGAAGCAAGTCTTGAGGCCGAAGCCGCATGGACAGACTTCAGCCAGCGAATCGACGGCGTCCTGTCACCGGATGAGCCGCACGAAACCGATGGCCAGATTCCGCGCCTGAACGTAGCCGACTATCAGGGGCGCCTCTGGGCCACGCGCCGTCGCCCATGGGTCGACCGCGTCGCGAGCGCCTGGTTGATCCGTCGCTTCATCGATCCCACCGCGCGCTTTCAGTGGCTGGCCAAGCCGGCCGACTGCCCGCGCAAGGCACTCGGCTTCGACTTCGATGGCGCCGCCTTCACCCATGTCGGAGAACGGGTCACCTTCGAAACTTTGATGGCGAGCTTCGGGCTTGAGGATGACCCGGCACTGACGCGCATGGGCGCGATGGTGCGCTCGCTGGATATGGGCACCGGCTCGGTCGCCGAGGGCGCCGGCTTCGAAGCAATGCTGGCCGGTGCGCGCGAGCGCTTACCCGACGACGACGCCCTGCTGGCAGAGATCGGCAGCGTGCTGGATTCGTTGTACGCGCATTTCGAACGCGAAGCTGCGCGCAACAAGGCTTGACCTGGATGCTCCACCTTTGGCGGCAGCGATGCGCAAGAAGCTGACTCGCTTCTTCTCATTTCGGCGGGTAGGTCTGCTGCTGGCGGCGCTCGGCGCGACGATCCTGCCATGCCTGGCCGCTGAGCAGGCCGCGTTTGCACCGTTGAACGGCGCACAGATTCGCTCGGTCCTGCAAGGCAAGGTTGTGAGCGATGACCGGCACTGGGCGCATCACTACTTGCCAGATGGTCGGTTGGTACGGCTCCAGAACGGCCGTCAGAAAGGCGGCCAGTGGATGGTGCAACGCGATGAACTGTGCTTCGTACTGCCCGAGGTCAGCAGCACGGAACCCGTCTGTTTCCAAGTGGTTCGCCACGGCAGTGAATTGCAGTATCTCGACGGCAAACAGGTCGTGTACAAAGGGTTCGTCCGCAGCCGGGCGGCGGCCCGAATGTTCGAAGGCACGACCGAGCGCTGAACAGTTCCCGGTTCTTTCAGGAGATGTGCCATGAAATGGGTTACCCGCAAACGTCCGAAGATCGACCGCATCGCCTGCCCCTGGCTGATCGCACGGTTCATCGACAACGATCCCGAGTTCCTCTATGTGTCCGGCACCGAGGTACTGAAGACGGCGGCAGCCACCGGTGCAGTGCCTTACCTTCGACGCCTTCCTCAAGAAGTACGAACTCGACGATCCGGCGCTGAGGCGCCTGGCCAACATCGTGCGCGGTGCCGACACCTCGCGCCTGGACCTGAAGCCGGAATCGGCAGGGCTTTATGCGATTTCGCTGGGGTTGTCACAGACCTTCGCGAATGATCACGAGATGCTGCGGAACGGTCTCGTGATGTACGACGCGCTGTACGCCTGGTGCAAGTCGCGCCAGGCCCAGACAGGCACGTGACCGTTATTCAACCGAGCGCGGCACCGAGCATGCCGCTCGAATGGAGAACCACATGAACCACGAACCGAAGCACACACGCCGAGACTTCGTCACCACAGCCGCGGCAGGTGCGGGATCTCTCGCCCTTTCGACCACCGCATTTGCCGCCGACCCACCGAAGGAGACCACCATGAACAGCGCACCCGCCTTCCAGAGCAGCGACACCCTGAAGCCCTTGCCGTTCGATCCCGCCAAACTGAACAGTCTGTCCGAGCGGCTGATTCGCTCGCACTGGGAGAACAACTACGGTGGCTCCGTGAAAGCCTTGGCCGTGGTGAAGAAGCGCCTCGCGGACGCGCTGGCGGACAAGGATCTGCCGCCCTACGTCTACAACGACCTCAAGCGCGAGCATCTGCTGCGCACCGGGTCTGTGGTGTTGCATGAGGACTATTTCGACAACCTTGGTGGTAGCGGCCGCGCGGGCACCGGGGAGCGCCAGGCGATCGCGAAGGCCTTCGGCAGCTTCGACGTCTGGGAAACCGAGTTCCGTCGCATCGCGGCAGGTCTGGGCGGCGGTTCAGGCTGGCTGGTTTTGGGCTTCAACCAGCACACGAGGCAGCTCGAAAATTACTGGATGGCCGACCACGCGCATGGACCGGCGGCCACCGTACCGATCCTGGTAATGGACATGTATGAGCACGCGTACCAGATGGACTTTGGCGCTGCCGCGGCGAAGTACATCGACGCCTTCTTCCAGAACATCCAGTGGGAAAAGGTTGCCGCGCGGCTCGCAGCCAGTGGTGCGACCAAGGTGTGAGGCCGTCATGAAGCGCGGCATTGTGATCATGGCGACGACCCTTCTCGCGGCCGGTGCGCCGTTCGCGCAGACCATCGGCTTCGATACTGATGCGGCCGGCAGCCCGCCGACAGGTTGGACTTGCGGTGTCACGGGCCGCGGCAATCCTCGATGGATTGTGGAACCGGACGCCGGCGCACCGAGCCCGCCCAACGTGTTGCTGCAGTCCGGCTCGGGTACCTTTCCCTGGTGCGTTCGCACCAACACGGCCGTCGTCGATGGCTTCGTACAAGTGAAGTTCAAGCCGATCAAGGGCCGCGAGGACCAGGCCGGCGGTGTGGTCTGGCGCTGGAAGGACGGCAACAACTACTACGTGGCGCGCGCGAATGCGCTGGAGAACAACGTTTCGCTGTACTACACGCAAGGTGGTGCGCGAAAAACACTGAAGTACGTTGATGCCCCAGCGGCCGCCGGTGCCTGGCACACCTTGCGAGTGGAGTTCACCGGCAAACGCATCGTGGTGCTGCTCGATGGTAAGACTGTCATCGACCTCGAAGACACGCACCTCTCTGGCCCCGGCGCGCTCGGCGTCTGGACAAAGGCCGACAGCTTCACGGCATTTGACGACTTCACCTTCGGGTCACCGAGAAAGCCCTGAACTGCGCCAGCACCGGGGAGGGATCGCTCGCATTCTCAGGTCGCGCGGTTCGCGTGCGGGACGGTGATGCTCAGGGGTCGCTCTGCGACAAGACATGCGCCGCAGCCTCATGAGCACTACAGTTTGATTGCAATCCGGCGGAATGCGACCGGGGCGCTGTTGTACGACTGCAGGCCTATGTAGCCGACGGGCGTCGTGCCTTCCATCCCGATGCCTCGATCTGCATCGGTGTTAACGAAGATGCTCGTTTTGGTCACGTCCGGCGTCTCGAGGTCTCTGAGATGAACGGTGTAATTGTTACCGCGCACGTCAATTTCATATTCGTACCATCGGCCAGGCACGAGATTGGGTGCCGGTTTGTAGGTTTGCAGTGCCTGATCCAGGCCGCCCCCCGGAATCGCATCACCGGCAGGAATTTTGTAGATCGCACCTGTCCGATTTTTGCGGAGGCCGTTCGGCTCCGGCCTGATGCCATAGAAGTCCTTGCGCGAATCACCTTGCCCGGTGTCGTCGATTTGCACCTCAAAGCCGGAGTGCACGGCGCTCCAGGCTCGATTGTCCTGAAACAGCTGCTGGTCTCCTTCGTCGCGAATGCGTTGCCGAATCACGGCCGTTGGATCGGCCATCGGGTCACGGAAGCGCACGAAGACACCGGAGTTGTGCTGGGTAAGGCCAAAGATTCGAAACTGCACGCGGAGCGTGAAATCAGCAAATGCGCTGCGCGCATAGTAGAGAAGTCCGAAATCTCCGCTACCGAATGTGACGATCTCTCCATCGATCAGCGCGAACCCGTTGCTCTTGTCTGGACTTGTACGCGCCCAGTCGGTGTTGAACGACTTTGCGGTGCCATCAAAAAGCAGCTGCCAGTGTGCTTCAGGTGCGAAGGACAGTGGCCGCGGTAAAACACTGTCGGCGAGTAGTGTGACTGCGCGTCGACCAAGCGCCACGCCCGTCAGCATGGGATTGGGAGAGCCAGCCCTGGGGTTGAGTGCGGGGCCCACAACGTAGCAGTTGGTCGTGTCGTGGATGCGACCGAAATCATTTGTCACGCCCAAGCTAGGGTCATCATTCATCCAGAGCGTCCCTGCCTCGTGGTGAGTCGTGCCGAGCCCATCCCTGCGGGCATTGTGCGGGTGCAAGGCGGCTAAGGTCGCCGCCGTCGGCGGTGCGGCGGCGTCGAATGGCACGGGGATCGTCTTGCCCCCAGAGGTCATGATGATCTCGAAAGGCTCGCCATTCGCAAAGATCAACGCGACATGGTCTGTGAACGTGTCCATCGCCTCCCATAGGTCTCGATCGAATTGCGTTTCCGCACTTCCTCCCGACGGCAGCTTCGAGTCACCGATATCCACGAACGCCTTCGGCCGCCCGTTCTCCCAATCGGACAGGGTTTTCGCAAGGTCGATGTAGCTGTCGGGGTTGTGAGGGACCATCTCGCCGATGCCGCGCAATGTGATGACGACCGTCGAATCGTCAGCCTGCAGCATTGCGTTCAGCTGCTCGAGACTGGGCACCTTTTTGAACAGTTCCGCCTCGGAGTTGTTCCCGAACCTACCAAGGCCTGAGGCAGTGATCTGAAGATGAAAATAACGGTCCACACCTGCGATATATGCTTTGCCTTTCACAAATAGCGCCGAGACCTGTAGCGACCGTACTGCGTTCGGCGGAAGCGCGGCGAGGACCGAGGCGCGCGGCACCCGAATGTTCAGATTCGATCGCAGATGAACCATGAGGTTCTTACCCATACGCTGGGCAGCTCGTCCAGCAAGCGAGGATTGAAACGATGTCAGCGCGAGGCGGGTACTCTCAATCGTGCCTAGGGCGATGATGGCGACGCCTTGTCGGCCCTCGGCTGTGGGCGGTGCCAGTTGAACGATCCGCTCTGAGCCGGTATTGTCCCTGACGCGCACCCCCGTCGTCCGAACCCAGTTGTCGGCTTGCGTCTCAGTGATCAGTTCCAGAACCTGACATTGAGGAACGACCATCAAGCGCCTACGTGCATCGGCTTCGAGGCCGACGCCGCCCGACTCGGAAGAGGCGGAGCGGGCCGCCTGCACCAAAAGAGGAACCGCACTGAACTTGTTGACGGGAAACAGTCCGGGTTGCGCCACGGTTTCAACGGCAAGAGGGGCCTCTATCTTCAGCAGATCCCGAAGGTCCGCACCGGATCCGCCAGCGCCCGCCGGGAGCTTGAGAAGGTCCCGCAGCTCAGCAGCGGTTGGCTGCCGCCCTTCGCGCTCGAAGAAGACCCGGATTGCAGGGTGATCAGGAAGTGAAGAAACCGTGAGGGCGGAAAATGGCCCGCCGCCTCCTGCACCAGCGTTGAGCCCCGCTAACAACATTTGGCGGAGCGCCTGATGGAGGGGGCCGTAGACAAAGTCATTTGTCGCGTTCACCCCAATCTGGTTGCCAGCCTCGAAGAAGTATTGGCGTTGCAGGTCCGCAACGACCGACGGCGGCCAATCCGTCATTTCGTCGCCCGCAAGGCCGTGAAGAAGCTCAGGCGACCAACCACCCCAAGTCAGGGAACGGCCTCCCAATGCATAGAGCAGGCCTGCGTAGCCAAAGTCCTTTTTCTTTTCTTCCCGAACGACCCACGGCACGCGGTAGCTCGGCTCGCCGCCCATGAAGGGGAGGTTCTGTACATGTTCAGGTAGAACAAACGGGCCTTGCTCAAGCACAAGGATGCGTCGGCTACGCGTCGGATCGCGCATGAAAAGACCGTTGGCGACAACGGAGCCGAAGGAGCCGCCCCCAATCACGATCACGTCGAAGTCGCGCCGCTTGCCGGCAACGGTTTGACCCGTGCTGTCTATTGCCTCTTGCAAAGTATTGCAGAGATAGCGCCCCAGATTGTCCAAAGTGAAATCGGTCGTCTTGGACAACAGAAGTTCTGCCATGGCGGTTCTCCTTCGCGGCACGCATGGAGCGAGCAACGAGTGCAAACGGCGCCGATCCGGTATCGCAGCTCGCTTCGAGTGTTCCCACGCGCTGACTTCTAGCGTCTCAAGATGGCCGGTCGCATGGCCGACTCAGTATGGTCGCTTGGCAGGGGATTACTTCAACAAGAAGGAGTAGGCAAGGTGACATATGACCACCGCAACGCTGCACCGGCCGCACCAGTCCAACATCAATACGACGGGTCGGCGCACGGCAAGTATGTTGGCGCGATGTGATCGGGTCTCTAGGGTGGAAGCGGAGCTGCAGGTGAACGCGGCGCGACCATCTTTATTGTTGTCGACGAGCTTTATTCTTCCTCAACACTCACGCCCCGACCTTAGACCCAGAGATACCCCGGAGGCCACCATGACATACCATCCACCGAGATGCTGACCGACATCGCTTGACAAACAAGTCCTCATAGAGGCCGACCTTCAATGGGAGTCATTTACCGATCAGGATGGGCTAGATGCGGACGCGTGACCAGAACACAGCGTTCTGCTGTGGGGACAGGCGCTCAGAGCAAAGGACCACCGGCGTACATCATCGGGATGTATGCGAACACAAGAAGGCTGACGAGCACACCCGCGGTGGCCGCACGCGCGAAGGTCAGAAGGCGTGCCTGATGCCGAAGTCGTAGCCGATGGACCTGCGAGGCTCCATTCCATTGGTGCTGACGTAGGCAGGCTGAGGCAGGATAGCAGGGAGACTCAGCACCAGAGGGGTGACGCCCATCACGGTCGGGTTGTTGTGGCCGTTTCGGATGCCGATGCGCGCCACCGACGCATACAACGCCGTGCGCTTGGACAGGTTGTGCACGTAGCCCAGTGCCAGCTTGTTGACCGAGGCATCGCTGTCCGGCAGGCCGTTGCCGTTCCTGAATTTCACCCGCGCAAACGATGCGCGAATGATGCCTGGGCCCACCGGCACATTCACGCCGGCGACGAGGCCGTCGTAGCGGTCCGTCGATCGCGCGGGGAGGGCCGTGGTGCCATCGCGCACATCGCGCACGCGCGACCATTCGCCGAGGACCTTCACCACCCCGAAGTCGTAGGAGCCGCCGATGTTCAAGCTCTTGATCTTCTCGCCGCCGGGGGTTGTGCTGGCCAAGGTGCTTTCACCATAGCCCAGCGCCACGTCGGCCTTGCCGTCGGTCCAGCCCAGGCGTCCGCCCGCATAGCGCCCGCGCTCGGACGGACCACCGGGCACGGTGCTGACTTCCACGTTCTCGTGAAGCGCGTACTGCACCTGCCCATAGAGGCCTGCCAGTCCCGGAGGCAAGAAGTAGCTGACCGCATTGCTCGTGCGCAGATAGCTGTCGGTGCCGGCAGACAGTCCCCCGCCGAGCAGACCGCCGGTGGCCAGCGCCCGCGAAGCTGCCAGATTGCTGTTGACCACCGCGATCAGATTGGTGCCGACGCCGTTGACGCCGAAGGGATCGAACACGGCGTCGTTCCAGAAGGAGGCGGTGTAGTCGCGGCCCAGTCGAAGCTCGCCGAAGGGGCCGGACAGGCTGACGGTGGAGCGACGGCCGAAGTTCGAGATGGCGCTGGCACCCGAGTCGTTGGCCATTGGCGCCTCCAGCCAGAAGCTGGCCGCCAGCCCGCCGCCCAGATCCTCGGTACCTCGAAAACCGAACCTGCTGGAGTTGTAGCCCGAACTCGACAGCACCTTCTGGCTTTGCGTCACCTGCCGCGGCAGCGTCGGCCCCCAGGATCGACTCGTGGCGCGGTAGTAGCTGAAACCGGCATCGACAACGCCGAACATGGTGACGGACGATTGCGCGGCGGCAGCTCCCGCAACCGCGAGCGCGCAAAGCGCCAGTGCGAGTTTCTTCATGGATGGGTTCTCCTCACATCGATCAGTTGGATTGCACCGGACGTGTCCGTTGCGCTACGTTTGGCGGTCCCGACATGGCCAGCCACCCGCATCAGGGCATCCAGCGCAACAGGGCGATCGCCAGAACTGCCAGGAACACGGTTTCGCCCACCATCAGCACCACCGGCTTGAGGCCGACGGCGACCAGTTCGCGCAGTTGGGTCTTCATGCCGATGCCGGCCATCGCCGCCACCAGCAACCAGCCGGAGAGGTCGCTGCCCATGCGGGTGAGCGACCTCGGCAGCCAACCGGTGCTGTTGAGCGCCACCAGCACCGCGAAGCCGACGGCGAACCACGGCAGCAGCGGTGGCCGGGGGCCGTCGCCTGCCTTCCCGCCGCGGCGCGTGAACGCCACGGCGAGCAGGATCACCGGCAGCAGCGCCGCCACGCGCACCAGCTTGACCAGGGTGGCGGTATCGCCGACCTCCTGCGACATTCCGTAGCCGGCGCCCACCACCTGCGCCACGTCGTGGATGGTGGCGCCGAGGAACACGCCCGCGGTCTGCGTGTCCATGCCCAGCGCGCGCGCAAGCATGGGGTAGAGGATCATCGTGAAGGTGGAGAGCGCCGACACGCCGACCACGGTGAACAGCGTGGCGCGCTCCTTGAGCGGGTGCGGCGGCAGCGCCGCCGAGAGCGCCAGCGCGGCCGAGGCGCCGCAGATGGCGGTGGCGCCGCCGCTGAGCAGGCCGAACAGGATGTTGAAGCCCATCATCCGCGCCACGATCATCGACACGCAGATGGTCAACACCAGCGAGAACGCGACCACCAGCACCGGGGACCAGCCCAGCGCGATGACCTGCGCCGCCGTGATGCGCAGTCCCAGCAGCGCCACGCCCCAGCGCAACACCTGGCGCCCGGTGAACTCGATACCCGGCTTGCACGGCCCATCGCCGGAGAGGAAGTTCATCGCCATGCCCAGCATGAGCGCGAACAGCATCACCGGCGCACCGTAGTGCTGCGACAAGAAGGTGGCCGCGGCCGCGACCACGGCGCATGCGAGCACGCCGGGGAAGAGCTCGCGCCCGCGTGAATGCCAGCTGGCGAGGGAGAGGCTCGTCATGGGTGCCTCAGGCCTTGGCCAGCAATTGGTCGCCCCAGGCATCGCGCAGCAGGTTCTTCTGCACCTTGCCGGTCGCGCCCAGGGGGATGCTGTCGACGAACACCACGTCGTCCGGCGTCCACCACTTGGCGATCTTGCCCTCGTAGAAGCCGAGCAGTTCGTCGCGCGTGACTGCATGGCCCGATTTTTTCGCGACCACCAGCAGCGGCCGTTCGTCCCACTTGGCGTGGCGCGCGGCGATGCAGGCGGCCATGGCGACGGCGGGGTGCGCCATGGCGATGTTCTCCAGGTCGATGGAGCCGATCCACTCGCCCCCGGACTTGATCACGTCCTTGCTGCGATCGGTGATCTGCATGAAGCCGTCGGCATCGATGGTGGACACGTCACCGGTCGGAAACCAGCCGTCCACCAGCGGGTCGGTCCCCTCGCCGCGGAAATAGCCCGCAGCGATCCAGGGCCCCCGCACCATCAGTTCGCCCGCGGCCCGGCCGTCGTGCGGCAGCCGCTCGCCCTGGGCGCCGACGATCTTCATCTCCACGCCGAAAACCGCGCGGCCCTGCCTGGACTGGATGGCCAGGCGCTGTGGCGCGTCGAGTGCCTGATGTTGCGGCTTGAGCCTGCACACCGTGCCCAGGGGGCTGGTTTCCGTCATGCCCCAGGCGTGCACCACCTGCACGCCATGGCGTTCCTGGAAGGACTGCACCATGGCAGGCGGGCAGGCCGAGCCGCCAACAATGGTGCGGCGCATGGTGCTGAACTTCAGCCCGTTGGCTTCCACGTGCGCGAGCAGTCCCTGCCACACGGTAGGCACACCGGCAGACACAGTGACGCCTTCGGCCTCGAACAGCTCGTGCAGCGACTTGCCATCGAGCCGCGGGCCGGGAAACACCAGCTTGGCCCCCACCATGCAGGCGATGTACGGAATGCCCCAGGCGTTCACGTGGAACATGGGCACCACAGGCAGCACGGTATCGCTGCTGGCGTAGCTCAGCGCATCCGGCAGCGCCGCCGCATAGGCGTGCAGGAGCGTGGAGCGGTGGCTGTAGAGCACGCCCTTGGGCTTGCCGGTGGTGCCGGACGTGTAGCACAGCGACGAGGCGCTGCGCTCGTCGAACTCGGGCCAGTCGAACGCGGGCGAATGGGCCTCGAGCAGATCCTCGTAGCACAGCAGGTTCGGGACCGTCGTGGAGACGGGCATGTGCGCGCGGTCGGTCATCGCGACGAAGGTCCTGATGGTCGCCACGTGCGGCGCGATGGCTTCGACCAGGGGAAGGAAGGTGAGGTCGAAGAACAGGATCCGGTCTTCGGCGTGATCGGCGATCCACGCCACCTGATCGGCATGCAGGCGTGGATTGATCGTATGCAGCACGGCGCCCGTGCCCGATACGGCGTAGTAGAGTTCCATGTGGCGGTGGCCGTTCCAGGCCAGCGTGGCCACACGCTCGCCCTGCGCGATGCCATGCGCCGCCAGCGCGTTGGCCAGCCGGCGAGCGCGCCGGCCGAGATCACGGTAGGTCATGCGGTGCAGGTCGCCCTCGACGCGGCGCGACACGATCTCCTGGTCGCCGTGCTGGCTCTCTGCATGCGTGAGCAGGCTGGAGATCAGCAGCGGCCGATCCATCATCAAACCGTTCATGGGAAATGCTCTCAGGTTGTTGGAGGCGAAGCAGGCCCGGCGCGGCCCGGACAAGCAGTCGTCGGCGCCGGCGTCGCTCGGGAGGAAGGCATGCATCCGGATGGCCATCGCCATCCGGCGGTTCAGGGCACCAGGACGGTCGATCCGGTGGTCTTGCGCGACTCCAGCGCGCGATGGGCTTCGGCCGCATCCTCGAGCTGGAACACCTGCTTGGGCTCGCTGACGATGCGCCCGGCGAGCACGTGGTCGAACAGTTCGCGGGCCATGTCCAGCATATGGGCGCGCGGCTGGATGTAGTGCACCATCGCCGGCCGCGTGACCCAGAGCGAGCCCTTGGCGGCCAGCATCTGCGAGTCGATCACCACCGGGCCCGATGAAGTGCCGTTGCTGACCAGCGAGCCCCGGGGCTGCAGGCAGCCCAGCGACGCCTCGAGCGTGTCCTTGCCCACCGAGTCGTAGACGACCGGCACGCCCTTGCCGCCGGTGATCTCCCTGACGCGCTGGACGATGTTTTCGCGCGAGGTCACGATGGTGTGGGCGCAGCCGTTGGCCTTGGCGAGCTCGGCCTTCTCGTCGGTGCTGACCGTGCCGATCATGGTCACGCCCATGGCACGCGCCCATTGGCAGGCGATCAGGCCCACGCCGCCGGCTGCCGCGTGGTAGAGGATGGTCTCTCCGCCCTGGAGCGGGAACACCTGACGGAACAGGTACTGCGCCGTCATGCCCTTCATCATCAAGGTGGCGGCTGTGCGGTCCGATACGCCGTCGGGCAGCGGGATCAGCACCTCGGCCGGCATCACGCGCACCTGCGAGTACGCGCCCTGCGGGCCGATCAGATAGCCCACGCGGTCGCCGACCCGGATGTCCGTCACGCCCGGGCCCACGGCTTCGACCACGCCCACTGCATCGGAGCCCAGCCCGTTGGGCAGCGCAAGCGGATAGCGTCCGGTCCGGAAATAGACGTCGATGAAGTTCAGCGCGATGTAGCTGTGGCGCACTCGCGCCTGGCCGGGGCCGGGATCCCCGACCTCGACGTCTTCGAGCTTCAAAACATCGGGCGTGCCGGTCTCGTAAAAGCGGATGGCCTTGACCATTTCGTGTCTCCTGTTCTTCAGTTGGGGAGCCCGGCGTGCAACATCTGCCCGCGGCGGCCTCGGTGCTCAGTTGAGCTTGATGTCGAAGGTCTTGACGATGTCGGCGTTGCGGTCGTATTCCTCCCGCAGTTCGCTCTGCGCCTGCGCCAGCGAGCGCTCCGGCATCGGCTCGAAGCCGGCACCGATCAGGCGCTCGCGCACCGCTGCGTTCGCCGCGACCTTCTGCAGCGCCGCATGAATCTTCTCGGCCAACGGTGCCGGCATCTGGGACGAGGCGATCACGCCGGTCCAGTTGCTGAAGTTCAGCTGCGGGTAGCCGAGCTCCGCGAGCGTGGGCACGTTCGGAAACTCCGGCAAGCGGGTCTTGGTCGCGACCGCCAGCAGTCGCACCTTCCCGGCAGCGATCAGGCTCCTGGAGGTGACGGCCCCGTCGAACATCAACGGAACCTGGCCGCCCATCAACTGCGCCAGCGCGGGCGCCGACCCCGGGTAGGGCACATGCTGCATGTCCAGTCCCGCCGCCTTGTTCAGGATGGCTCCGGCGTACTGGGATGCCGTTCCCGCGCTGTAGGAGGCATAGGACACCTGGCCGGGATGCGCCTTCACGTAGGCAATGGCCTCCTTCGCGTCCCTGGCAGGGAACTGGGGCGAACAGATGAAGAGCATCGAGGAGAGCGCCATCAGCGAGAGGGGCTTGACATCCTTGAGCGGATCGAAGCCGCCCTTGAGCACGTGCGGCACCTCGGTGAGAACGTTGCTGGCCGTCACCATCAGTGCCTGGCCGTCAGCCGGCTGGGAGAGCAGGTACTTCACTGCGATGGCGCCGCCGGCGCCGGGCTTGTTCTCGACCACCACCGGCTGGCCGATGTCGCGCGAGAGCTGATCGCTCACGATGCGCGCCATCACGTCGATGGTGCCTCCTGGCGGCGCGGGCACGATCATCTTGATCGGCTTGTCGGCAAAAGCGAGCGCCGAAGCCGGCACCACCCCCGCGACGGCGACCGCGGCACACAAGGCGAGGCGGAAGAAGTGCTTCATGGTTTTTCCCGTGCCGCGCTCAGGCGGCCTTGCGCAGGAAGCCCTGCTGGCCACCATTGCGATTGGGTGCGAAACCGTTGGCCAGCAGCGTCTCTTCCGCCGTGTCGTAGAACACGCCGATCTTGCAGATCTCGCGCGCCTCCTGCGCGGTCGCGATGGGGCGGCCGAATTCACCGGCAATGCGCACCAGCTGCTCGATCTGCGCCACAGTGCCGATCTTTGCGCTGCGCGACTGGTTCCAGAGGTTGTCTTCGGTGCCGCAGCGCACATGCAGGCCCATGGCGATGCCCATCATGTTGATCGGCAACACGTTGAGCACCGAGCTCTCCACCGTCAACATCGCACCATCGGGCACGGCGCGCACGAAGTTGGCGAGGTTGTAGATATTCGGCGCGTCCATGCCGCCGCTGATGGCCACCCAGTTCATCACCAGCGGGCCTTTGTAGACGCCGCGGCGCATCAGCCGCTCGACCGACTCGAAGCTGTTGATGTTGTAGCACTGGAATGCACTCTGGATGCCCGCAGCCGACAGGCGACGGATGTGCTCCTCGGCCCAGCCGGGCTGGGCCGGCACGGTCATCTCCTTGTAGGCATTGAAGACGGCCGGATCTTCCATCGAAGTGCCCTGGATGTCCCGGGCGTCGAACTGCTCCAGGATGTTCATCTGCGAGGTGTTGATCGTCACCGTCACCTGGTCGGGCTTGGGGTCCAGCTCCGCCAGCATGTGGCGCGTGTCATCGCTCAGCCACTTGGCGGCGGCGCCATCGGTCTCGGGCGCAAAGCTGATGGAGCCGCCCACTTGAACGATCATCTCCGGCACACGGGCGCGCACGCCGGCGATCAACTCGTTGAACTTGGAAAGTCGCTTGGAACCCTTGCCGTCCAATTCGCGCACATGCAGGTGCAGCACGGTGGCGCCGGCCTCGTAGCAGTCCACCGCCTTCTGGATCTGCTCTTCCATCGTCACGGCGATCTCGCCGGGAAAATCGGAGGGCACCCACGAAGGGGCGTAGGGGGCCGCCGTGATGACCAGCGGCTGCTGGTTCTCGGGAAACAGGTGTCCGTCGAGGAAGTTCATTGAATGCTCCGGGGAATGTCGTGGGGATGGGGCGACGAGGCGCGGGTCAGGACGTGGGCGTGCCGATGATTCCGGCGCGTTCCATCTTGCGGTGGCAGGGCGGGTAGTCCATCACCGCGTAGTGCTGCGTGGCCCGGTTGTCCCAGATCGCCACGCTGTCAGGCTGCCAACGCCAGCGCACCTGGTACTCGGGAATGGCGGCCTGGCTCTGCAGGTACTGCAGCAGTGAGGACGAGCCCTGAACGAAGTCCTGTCCATAGCGCACGTTGGCCGGCGTATGGAAGTTGGTGAAGTGCGTGGTGAAACTGTTGACGAACAGCACCTTCTCGCCGGTCTCGGGGTGGGTGCGAACCACGGGATGCTCGGCGTCCGGGTACTGGGCCTTGAGCGCCAGCCGCTTCTCGATCGGCATGGCCGCGCCGAATGTCGCCTCGATGCTGTGGCGCGCCCGCAGCGGGGCGATCAGTGTCTTGATGTGCTCGGGCAGCCTTTCGTAGGCCAGCGCCATGTTCGCCCACATGGTGTCCCCACCGACCGGCGGGCACTCGACACAGCGCAGCACGCAGCCCATCGGGGGCACCTCGCGCCAGGTGGCGTCCGTGTGCCAACTGTTCTCGTAGCGATCGTTGGGTGCATCGGGCGTCTTGTAGATGCGCACCAGCCCGGGGTGCTCGGGATCGCTGCCGGCGACGGGGTGGTCTTCCAGTTCTCCGAAGCGGCGAGCAAAGGCCACGTGGTCCTCGCGACTGAATGTCTGATTGCGCAGGAACAGCACCTTGTGGCGCAACAGCGCAGCCTTGATCTCGCAGAACAGTTCGACGCTGCGAACTGCGTCGGCAAGGCTGACGCCATTGAGCTGTGCGCCGATGGCGCACGTCAGCGGTTCGATCTGCATGCTTGTCTCCTTCTTGGTGACTGACTGTAGGAGTCGCGCTGTATTGGCGCTTTGCAGTTCATGCCATTCGCTTGACATTTGATGCCAGAATCGGCGCACGACTGGAACGCTTCACGATGGCAGCCTTGGTGCGCGCAGCCGCGCTGACGAACTTCTCCGAAGTTGCACAAGAGCTCGGATTCGATCCGGGCGCGGCACTGCGCAGGGCGGGACTGCGCGCAGAGCTGATTCGCCAGCCGGACCAGCTGATCGAAGCGGATCGGGTTGCACGCCTGTTTGAGGATGCGGCCCGCGAGACCGGTTGCGAGTCCTTCGGTCTGCGCATGGCAGCGCGGCGCCAGCTCTCGAACTTCGGCGTCGTCAGTCTGCTGCTCATGCACCAACCCACGCTGCGGCAGGTACTGCTGACGCTGATCGATCACCTGCACCTGCTCAACGAGAGATTGGCGATCGAGGTCGAGGACGTCGGGAACCTGGTCGTGCTGCGCGAGGAGCTGGTTCTTCCGGTCGCCGCGCGCCAATCCATCGAACTGGCGATCGGCGTTCTCTACCGGCTGGGCGAGGGACTTCTTCAGGAGCGCTGGCGACCGACGAGCGTGAGCTTCACGCACCCACCGCCGGCGAACCCGGCGTTTCATCGTCGCTTCTTCAAGTGCCGCATCGAGTTCAATGGCGCCTTCAATGGGCTGGTGTGCCGGGCGGCCGATCTGGATGTGGCCAATTCGGCGGCCGATCCTGTGCTGGCCGAATATGCCAAGAAGATGATTGCGGCGCTGCCCGATGATCGGCAGCGCTCGATTGACCAGGAGGTTCGCAAGGCGATCTACCTGATGCTGCCGACGGGTCGCGCGACATGCAAGTCCGTCGCATCCGGCCTGGGGATCAGCATGCGCACGCTGCAGCGAGAGCTCGACGGATGCGGACTCACCTTCAAGGCCTTGATCAGTGAAGTGAGGCAGGAACTCGCGCGCCGCTATGTCGCCAATACCCACCACAGCCTTGGCGAGGTGGCGGCGATGCTGGGCTACACCACGCACAGCGCATTCACCCGGTGGTTCGGCACCCAGTTCGGCTGTTCGCCGGAAACGTGGCGCACCCGGTCTTCGCCTTCGGCAAGCCGTGCCGTCCGCCAGCGCCGTCCGCACGCGGGGCGAGGCGCGGCATAGCGTCCTTGAACGCCGGCAGCTGCAGGCAGTGTCGTGAAAAGCCAAGTGGGCGACGCCAAGCGTCAAGCGGGCCATGGCGCGAATCCAGAAGATGCAACCGTCCCGCACAACGCGGGCGTCCATCTTTCCACGGAGACCCACATGCACTTTCTCGACGACTCCCTTCTGCCCGAAAACCAGGAACCGCTTGTCATCCAGGCCGCACCCTACGGACCTCAATGGCTTCCGGGCGACTCCGACGACATTCCCGTCTCGATGGCTGACCAGGTCCAGAAAGCGGTGGATTGCTACAACGCCGGTGCCACCGTGCTGCACGTGCATGTCCGCGAAGCCGACGGCAAGGGATCGAAGCGGCTGTCGATGTTCAACGAAATGCTTGATCGCCTGCGCACCGCCGTCCCGAAGATGGTGTTGCAGGTGGGTGGATCCATTTCCTTTGCGCCGGAGAATGAAGGAGACACCGCGAAGTGGCTCTCCGACGACACGCGCCACGGCCTTGCCGAACTGACGCCCCGGCCTGACCAGGTGACGGTTGCCGTCAACACGAACCAGATGAACACGGCGGAGATGAAGACGCCTTCGGATGTCGAAGGTACTTCGTGGGTAGACCTGAAGAACAGCGCCTACCGGGAGATGGTGATTCCCGCGGGCCCCGCATTCGTGGAGGAGCACATCAAGCGCCTGGTAGCCAACGGCATTCAGCCGCACTTCCAGCTGGGCGACCTGGCGCAATTCGAAACCCTGGGGCGCATGATCCGCCGCGGCGTCTACATGGGCCCCGTCGTCCTGAACTGGGTCTCCATCGGTGGCGGCATGGACGGCCCCAATCCGCGCAGCATGCTGGAGTTCATCAACCATGTGCCGGACGGGGCGGTGCTCACGATCGAGGGGACCGCGCGCCAGACGTGGCCCCTGACCACCATGGGCATCTGCTTGGGAATGCATGTGCGTTGCGGCATCGAAGACACCCTGTTCGACAAGAAGGGAGAGCGCATCACGTCGGTCAAGCAGGTCGAGAAGCTGGCACGAATCTCCCGCGAACTTCATCGTGAAATTGCCACCGGTGACGAGGCCAGGCGCATCTACAAGATCGGCGTGACCTACAAGAGCGTGGAAGAGACGCTGGCGAAGAACGGATTCGCCCCGACCCGCAAAGAGGGACAGCGCGGATTCACGCAGTACGTCGCCTAGTTCGACCACGAAAGCGATGAATGGCCATGTTTCTCCATCTATTGAGGCTTCCCCTGATCTCCTTCGCAGCCTTGTGCTGCATCGGCGCAGGACCTGCATCGGCACAGCAGTGGCCGGACAAGCCCATCCGGCTGATCGTCCCCGCGCCGCCCGGCGGCATCTCCGACGCCGCCGCGCGATTGCTCGCGGAACAGCTGCGGACTCACCTCGGTCAGACCGTCCTGGTGGAGAACAAGCCGGGAGGCTCCGCCGTCATCGCTGAACGGGCATTGATGAACGCGCCAGCCGACGGCCACACCCTGATGGTGGGGCCGTCGAGCGTGCTCTCCGACATCCCGCTCACGGTCAAGACGCCCTTCGACCCGTTGAAGACGTTCACCTACGTCGGCGAGGTGACCGGCATGATCCACGTCCTGGTGGCCAACGCGAACTTCCGTCCGAATACGGTCAAGGAGCTGCTGGCTCACGCCGGGCAGCATCCCCGCTCGGTCAGCGTGGCCAACCTGAGCGCGGGCACGCGCTCCAATCTTCTGGGCGAGATGCTCAGGGAGCGAAGCGGCAACGACATCCTGGTGGTGCCGTACAAGGGCTCGGCCCCAGCCCTGGTCGACCTGATGGGCAACCAGGTTCAGCTGACCTTCGAGGTCGTGAGCAACGTGACATCGCTGGTGCGAAGCGGCAAGCTCAAGGGTCTGGCGGTGGCGTCGTCGAAACGGTCTGAGTTCCTGCCCGACGTCCCGACCTTCGGCGAGCTGGGGCTTGCCGACTTCGTGATGCCGGACGCGAGCGTCGGCGTGTTCGTCCTGAGCAGCACGCCGAAGGCGCTGCAAGACAGGATCCACGGCGAGGTGGCAAGGGCCGTCAACGCGCCGAGGTTTCGCGAAGCCCTGCTCGCGCAGAACTTCGATCCACCGCGAGGCGCTTCGCTGCAGCAACTGCGGCAATCCCTGGATGCCACAACCGCCCACAATCGGGCCATCATCGAGAAACTGCAGCTCAAGATCAGCCCCGAATGAGCAACGGGGCGCACAAACCGTCCCATGAAACATCTCGGTCGACTGATGCGCAGCGCCAGCTTGAGCGGTTATGTGGAACTCGTGGAGTCGCTTGGCCGAGACCCCCATGCGTTCATGCGAACCGTGGGGCTGCAGGCCAAGCTGCTGGACAACCCCGAGACGCTGATTCCCGGTGACGCCGTGCGCGAGCTGCTCGAGATCACCGCGCGCGCCACCCGCACCGAAGATTTCGCGCTGCGCCTCGCTGCGCGGCGCAAGCTCTCCACTCTCGGCCCCATCAGCCTCGTGCTGAAGGAGGAGCCCACGCCGAGGGACGCGCTCGACACGCTGTGCCGCTACCTGAAGTTGGTGAATGCCTCGCTGGTCACCCGCGTTGAAGACGCAGGCAGCGTCGTCATCATCCGGGAGGACCTGCTGCCAAGCCCCGGGCTGCCGATGCGCCAGTCGATGGAGCTCGCCGTCGGCATCATGTTCGGCATCCTGGGCGAACTGATCGACCCGCAGTGGCGGCCGATCCAAGTCTGTTTCACGCATCGCCCGCCGGCGGATGTCTCGGCGCATCGGGCGTTCTTCGGTCGCAACGTCAAGTTCAACCAGGACTTCAACGGCCTGGTCTGCGAGGCGGCCGAACTGCTGAAGCCCCGCGCGGTCGGGGACCACGGGGCGGCGCGTTTCGCGCGTGACTATCTGGAGGCGGCGCTGAGGGACCGCGGTGAAAGCGCACGCGAAACCTGTCGAGAACTGATCCTGGCCCTGCTGCCCGGTGGGGCTTGCACGGCGCAAGAGGTGGCTCGACTTCTGCGCGTTGATCGCCGCACCCTGCACCGTCGACTCGATGCGGAGGGGCTCACGTTCAGCAACCTGCTCGATCTCGTGCGCTCCGATCTGGTCAGGCGCCATCTGCGCGACAGCGACCTGCCACTCGGCGAAGTGGCCGAGCTGTTGGGTTTCTCAGGGCCCAGCAGTTTCAGCCATTGGTTCCGCAGCAATTTCGGCTGCAGCGCCTCCCAGTGGAGCAGGCAGGCAGCGGGCGCGGCCGCTCATGGAGAAGGCGGGGCATCCTGAGCCGGGCAGGCCAGCGCGAATCCGTCTTCGAGACGCAGGGCATGCGACATGCCCTCCACGAGGAGTCAGGCCGCCTTGCGCAGGAAGCCCTGGTTGGCTCCGTTGCGATTGGGCGCGAAGCCGTTGGCCAGCAGCGATTCTTCCGCCGTCTCGTAGAAGACGCCGATCTTCGAGATCTCGCGCGCCTGTTGGGCCGTGGCGATGGGGCGGCCGAATTCGCGCGAGATGCGCACCAGCTGCTCGATCTGCGCCGCGGTGCCGATCTTGGCCGTGCGTGTCTGGTTCCAGAGCACGTCCTCGGTGCCGCAGCGCACGTGCAGGCCCATGGCGATGCCCATCATGTTGACGGGCAGCACGTTGCGCACCGAGCTTTCCACCGTGAGCACCGCGCCGTCAGGAACCGCGCGCAGGAAGTTGGCGAGGTTGTAGATGTTCGGCGCGTCCATGCCGCCGCTGATGGCCACCCAGTTCATCACCAGCGGGCCTTTGTAGACGCCGCGGCGCATCAGCCGCTCGACCGACTCGAAGCTGTTGATGTTGTAGCACTGGAAAGCGCTCTGGATGCCGGCGGCCGTGAGGCGGCGGATGTGCTCCTCGACCCAGCCGGGCTGCGCCGGCACCGTCATCTCCCTGTAGGCCTCGAAGATGGCGGGCGTCTCCCGTGAGGTGCCCTTGAAGTCCGCCAGTTCGGCATGCTCCGTCACGTTCATCTGCGAGGTGTTGACGGTCACGGTCACCTGGTCCGGCTTCGGTTCGAGCTCGGCGAGCATGTGCCGCGTGTCGTCGGACAACCACTTGGCTGCGGCGCCTTCGGATTCCGGTGCGAAGCTGATCGATCCACCTACCTGGATGATCATCTCGGGCACCCGCGCACGCACGCCGGCGATCAGCTCGTTGAACTTGGACAGACGCTTGCTGCCCTTGCCGTCGAGTTCGCGAACGTGCAGGTGCAGTACCGTCGCGCCGGCGTTGTAGCAATCCACCGCCTTCTGGACCTGCGCCTCCATCGTGACCGGAATTTCTTCCGGGAAGTCGGATGGAAGCCAGCCCGGCGCATAGGGGGCGGCCGTGATGATCAGAGGCTGCTGGTTTTCGGGAAACAGGTGGCCGTCGAGAAAGTTCATGTCGTTGCGTCTCCGGGGTGCAATGCGAAATGTCGGGGATGGACGCAAGCCACTCAGTACGGAACGTCGCCGACGATGCCGGCGCGCTCCATCTTGCGCGGCGCAGGCCAGTAGTCGTTCAGCGCGTAGTGCTGCGTGCTGCGGTTGTCCCAGACGACGACGTCGCCAGGCTGCCAGGACCAGCGCACCTGGTACTCGGGAATGGTGGCCCGGCTGATCAGGTAGTTCAGCAGCAGCGCTGCACCTGGCGCCTTGTCGATGCCGTGTCGCACGTTCTCCGGCGTGCTGTAGTTCGCAAAGTGCGTGGTGAAACTGCCGACGTAGAGAACCTTCTCGCCGGTTTCCGGATGTGTTCGCACGACGGGGTGCTCCACCGGCGGATGGTCCTGGCCCAGCTTGATGCGGGCTTCCGGGGTCATGACGGCACCGAACGAATGCTCAATGCTGGCCTTGGCACGCAAGTGCTGGATCTTCTGCCTGATCTCCGGCGGCAACTCGTCGTGCGCCTGCACCATGTTGACCCAGATGGTGTCGCCGCCGACCTCCGGGCACTCGATGCAGCGCAGCACGGCGCCCATCGCGGGGCTCTCGCGCCACAGGCCGTCGCAGTGATAGGTGTTCTCGTAGCTGTGTTTGTTGTCGCTGCGATAGATGCGCACCAGGCCCGGATGCTCGGGGTCGCTGCCGACCACCGGGTGGTCCTCCAGCTTCCCGAAGCAGCTCGCGAAGGCCACGTGCTCGGCGCGCGTGATGTCCTGCCCGCGAAAGAAAAGCACCTTGTACTTGAGCAGCGCGGACCTGATCTGCGCAAAGAGTTCGGCGTCGCGTGACGCCTCCGCAAGGCGGGCTTCCATGACTTCCGCCCCGATGGAGGGCGTGATGGGTCTGAACTTCATTCTTCAGTCTCCTGTGGGATGGCTTGACGGCAGTCAGTTCGCCTGGATGTTGAACTTCTTGACGATGGCGGCGTTGCGCTCGGACAGCGCCTTCGTTTCGCTGAGCAGCGCGGGCGTGTCGACACTCAGCTCAGGCTCGAGGCTCGCGTCGATCAGCTTCTGCTGCACCGCGGGCGCCTGCGCTGCCTTTGCGATGATCGCGTGAAGCTTTGCCAGAGCGTCGGGCGGCAGCTTGCTGGAGCCGATGAAACCAACCCAGCCGCGGAACTGGAGGTCCGGGTAGCCGAGTTCGGTCGTGGTCGGCACGTCAGGGAGGTATCGGGACCGGCTTTTTCCGGTGAAGGCATGGGGGCGCAACTTCCCGGCCTTGATCAAGGGCATGGAGGTCACCATGCCGTCGAACATGATGTCGATCTGGCCGCCGAGCAGGTCTTGAAGCGCGGGCGGCGATCCGGGATAGCCCACGTGCTGCATGTCGAGTCCCACCCGGTCATTGAGGATCAGTCCGGCGTACTGCGACACCGTGCCGGGGCTGTAGCTGGCGAAGCTGGATTTGCCTTTGCGCGTCTTCAACTGCGCGATCAGGCCTTGAAAGTCCTTGGCTGGGTAGCTGGCCGCGGTCACGAGCACGACGCCCGACCTGGCCACCGACGCGATGGGGAGCACGTCCTTGAGCGGGTCGAAGGGCATCTTCATGACCTGCGGCGTTTCTGCGAGGACGTTGCTCGCCGCAAGCACGATCGTGTTGCCGTCGGGGGCGGCCTGCAGCATGGCCTGCAGACCGATCGCGCCACCTGCGCCCGGGCGGTTCTCGACGATCACCGGTCGACCGATGTCGATGGACATCTGTTGGCCGAGGACACGGGCGACGATGTCCATCGTTCCGCCCGGGGGCGCCGGAACGATGAGCCTCAAGGGTCGCTCGCCCAGCGCCCAGACGCTGAGCGCCAGCGACCATCCGATCAGTGCCACGCCGACGCGTGCGATTTGCAGCAGTTTCACTTTTGTCTCCGGTTCTTGTGATGTCCGACCCAGGTGTCGATGCCGCCAGTATCCGGCGCACCGGCGGGTTAACTCTTGCTTGTCTGGGACATTGATTTGTTCATCTGGGACATAGCCGCTCCGCAAAGAATCCAGTCTCGGCATGAGGGCGACGCGCTCAGGAGAGTTCACGAATCAACTCTTCCGCCCGCGGCCATTCACCGAAGCCGGAGTGCGGATTCAGGTGTCCGACTTCGCCAAGCTCGACGAAGCGGCTGCCCCACGATCGCGCCAGTTCGCGGGCACGATCGAGGTGTGTGAGGGGATCGTTGCTGCTCGCCGCGACGATGCTGGGGAACGGTAGCGCCGCGCGCGGGATCGGCAGCCAGCCGTTGTCCTTCAGTGCTTCGGTGGTCGGGTAGCCCGCCGGCATGGGAGTTTCGAGGTCCGCCGGTGCTGCCAGCAGCGCGCCGCGAATATCACTCACGCGACGCGTCGCCGCCCAATGCGCAACCATGATTGCGCCCGCGCTGTGCGCAACGATGATCACGGGTCCGTCGATGCCTTGCAGGGCCCGGTCGATCGCATCGACGCGTGCCCTGCAGCTCAGCTTTTCATGTTCGAGCGGGGGCACGCTGCGTACCAAGGGAAGCCTTGCTGCCAGCAAGGTTTGCCAATGGTCCGCCACATGGTCCCGAAGGCCGGGGACGATGAGCACAGTGGGGTTCGACATCGATCGCACGGATCCGGTGGCAGCGTTGAAGCCTTGGGTCATGAAGCGGGTCTCCTTTTGTCGCAGCGGCGGAAAGATGCTCCGGATTCTGGTTGCCGTGGTGGCCTACGGGTTGACAATGCGCGCCAGCGACTTACCCTCCGATGCCAACTCAGTGCCCAGGTCTTCGATGTCATCTTTGGTCCGTGCTGCAAGTCTTACCAACTACAGCGAGGTCGCTCGCGCAGGTGGACTGGATCCGGCGCGGATGCTTCTGGATGCCGGCCTGAGCCCGAGCGTGCTGCGTGAACCCGATCTGATGATCCCGGTCGAGAGCGTTGCGTTGCTGCTTCAGGCTTCGGCGACCAGTTCCGGCAACGAGAGTTTCGGCCTCTGCATGGCGGAGTCGCGGCGCCTGTCCAATCTCGGCGCCGTCGGAATGCTGATCCGCGACCAGGCGACCTTGCGCGACTCGCTCAACGTGCTGATGCGCTACCAGCCGCTACTCAACGGCTCGTTGTCGTTGATGATCGAAGAGTTCGCCAACGTGGTTGTCATCCGCGAGGAAGTGAAGCCCGGCCATGTGCATGAGCCGACGCGGCAGCGCATTGAACTTGCGCTGGGGGTGATGGTGCGTTTGATGCGCCAGTTCCTCGGGGCAGACTGGCAGCCCAGACGTGTCTGCTTCGCGCACCCGGCACCGCGGGACCTTCGCACCCATCAAAGGGTGCTGGGACGCTTCGTCGAGTTCGATCATGACTTCAACTGCATCGTCTGCGCGAAGGAAGATCTTGACGCGTGCAACCCGTCGGCAGATCCTGCAATGGCGAGATACGCGCAGCAACTGCTGGATGCATCGGTCAAGCCACCTGGGGAAGCCATGCTCGAAGACGTGCGACGCACGATCCTGTTGCTCCTGCCAAGCGGACGCTGCACGATCGAGCAGGTTTCGGAATACGTGGGCGTGGTGTGCCGGACGATCCAGCGTCGACTTGCCGACGAAGGGCAAACCTTTTCGTCAATGGTCAACGACATTCGCAAGGAGCTCGCCACGCGTCATGTCTTGGAGAGCGATCGACCGCTCGCTGAGGTGGCAACGTTGCTCGGGTTCTCTGCACCCAGCGGGTTGTCACGCTGGTTTCACGCCCAGTTCGGTTGCAGTGCGAAACAGAGTCGTGCGGAGCGCACCGCCGGGCGCCGTCGAGAAACATCCCCGCATGCACGGGGGTGACTCTTTCGGATGTGCACGCGCAGCAGTGAAGCCTCGGGAGGCAACAATCGGCCAACACCACACCTTCGCCAATGACCTTGCGTAAAAATTTCCGAAGCCAGGTTGCCAAGATTCGAGCGCCATGCGTCGCCCGAGGCTTGACCGCGCTACCCGCATAAGCGAAGAATCGCGCCGAAGAACAGGGCGAAGGCGAAGCCGGCCAGTGGCGCGGATCGCATTTTCAAGGCCCGGCTTGTTTGATAGCCTGTCGGCTGGTGGCCTCATAGGGTTGAAGGTGGGACACTCGCCGGGGGCTAGCGAAGTTCGACTTCTCGAAGGTCATCCGCGCAGATTCTGTAGGGGGAAAAGATGAAATCGATCGTGCATCTCGCGTTCGGCGTTCTGCTGCTTTCTGCTGTGGCGTTCCACGCCGGCGCAACGGGGACGAACAAGCTATGCAACGGACGACAGACGGACATCGTCTTTGCTGTAATCCATGAGAATTCGGACGATTCGGGTTCGAGATGCGAGCTTCAGGGATCGCGGTGCTACGTGACGCTCCAAGGCTGGTACACCATGAGGCCGGGAGTCTGCATGGACGTCGACGTGGGAAATCAATGGGAATCCTATCTGTCGATCTTCGTCAAGGATACGGCGGCCGGCCAGTACAGGCCAGAAACCTTCCCAGTCAACGACAGGTTCTACAAGGACAGAAACGAGAAGAACTCCGGAGTCGTTGACGTCACCGCGTGCATGCCTGTCGGGCCGTTCAAGAAAAAGCTGCCTGGAGCGCTCGCGCCCATGCTGAATTCAGCAGTCGCATGCGATCCCGGCGAGGCGCTGCATCCGGTCAATTACGTCATGCGCGGCGGACCGCAAACTCACGTCGTGGTCACGTTGAACTAGTGGGCTGTAAAGATTGGATCGTTCGCCGTGTCGCCACGGTCGGTCCTTCGCCCGAAACGGCCTACGTCTCAGATCGGCCAGGACCGGACGGTCAAGGGTCTGCCAGAATTCCTGCTCTACCCACCCCCGTCCAGACGCCACCAATGCGCCGCGTGCTCTTTATCTGCAGTAGGAACAGGCTTCGCAGTCCCACCGCCGAGAGCGTATTCGCGGGGCCCGACATCGAGACGGACTCCGCTGGCCTCGCGCCCGACGCAGACTGCGTACTGAGCATCGAACAGGTTGAGTGGGCGGACCTGATTTTCGTCATGGAGAAGCAGCACCGGGTGAAGCTCAAGCAGAGGTTCACGGCGTCCTTGCAGGGGAAAAAGGTCGTGTGCCTGGATGTTCCTGACCGCTACCAGTTCATGCAGCCTGAGCTCGTCACGCTACTGCAGCAGAAGGTTGGTCAACACCTGCGTTAGCGAGAGCGCCAGCGGAATCGAACGGCAAAAATCCGGCCAACTCCGGACCTTCGCCGGCACCCGCCATTTTTAAGCAGACGACGCGCTGCCTTTGCCTGACATTCAATCTACATGAGCGATTTCCGAACCGTCGAAACCTCGATGCACCGTCTGATGGCCGCGGCCGCCATACCGGGCGTGGCCATGGCCACGGTCGACGAAGGTAAGGTGAGGGTCATGCCAATGGGCGTGACGGAGCTTGACGCTGCTCGGCCGGTTGGCGAGACAAC
Source organism: Variovorax sp. LjRoot290 (assembly GCF_964253985.1). NCBI lineage: Bacteria > Pseudomonadati > Pseudomonadota > Betaproteobacteria > Burkholderiales > Comamonadaceae > Variovorax > Variovorax sp. LjRoot290. The sequence continues at coordinate 1,389,720 of NZ_CAXURW020000002.1, forward strand.
AGTGTTCGACGTCGCCTCGTTGAGCAAGCCGGTCGTCGCCTACGTTGCGCTTCAGCTCGTTGACGGCGGGACCCTCGACCTAGACCAACCATTGTCCGGAATCGTCCAGAAAGGCGTGCCGCCCCAACTCGCCTCATCACCCATCACAGCCCGCCATGTTTTGACGCACACCTCGGGTCTCCCCAACCTTCGCGGTGATGAACCGTTGCAGACTTACTTCCCGCCAGGGAGCTGGTTCAGCTATTCAAGCGTCGGCTTCGCCTATCTTCAAATGGCGCTCGAGGCCGCCACGAACGAGTCTTTGGAGGCGCTTGCACAACGCTTGGTGTTCGACCCATTGGGGATGCAATCGTCCAGCTTCCAATGGCGCGACCGCTTCAGCGAGGATGTTGCCTTGCCGCACGAGGGTGAAGAGCGGCTTGAGAAGCATCGTCCGGCCGCCGCTCATGCCTCCTATTCCCTTCAGACCACAGCTGGCGACTACGCAAAGTTCATGGTTGCTGTTCTCAACGGCACGTCGTTGAGAGAGGCGTCGCGCCGCCAATGGTTGACGCCCACAATGAGGGTGCCGAAAGGGGACGCCACCCACCTAGCAGACAGCCCCCCCGAGACCGAGCAAGAAATCGGTTGGGGCCTCGGGTGGGGAGTTGAAGCAACTGGCGGCACATTCTTCCAATGGGGAAAGATGGATGGCATCCGGGCCTTCGCAATGGGAAATCCAAGAACTCAGTCAGCAGTCGTCCTTCTGACGAACAGTAACCGCGGCCTTCGCTTGATGGATGTGGCGGCAGAAGCTACGCTGCCGGGCGAGCATCCTGCCTTCTCGTGGCTGCGAGCGTGTGTCACAGAGTGAACCCGCTCAACCGCCGCCGACGGCCAAACCCGGACCTTCCATGTTGCGAAAAGAAAGTGACGTGTAGATGCCTCAGTCAATAGGTCAGGTCGCGGTTGTAGTGCGCGACTACGACGAAGCGCTCAGCTTTTACGTCGGAATACTCGGGTTCACTCTTGTTGAGGACACGTATGTGCCCGAACAAGACAAGCGGTGGGTTGTCATCTCCCCACCCGGCGCCACGGAATCACGCTTGTTGCTCGCACGAGCCGCAAATGGCGAACAGGCGACGCGAGTTGGCAACCAGACCGGAGGACGGGTTTTCCTGTTCCTGTTCACGGACGATTTCTGGCGCGACTTTCGTTCGTACAAGGCCAAGGGTGTCACGTTCATTCGGGAGCCGAAGGAAGAGCCGTATGGCACCGTTGCCGTGTTCCAGGACCTCTACGGCAATTTGTGGGACCTTCTGCAGCCGCGGAAGCCCGTCTGACGGCAGAGTTCGGCCAGGGGCCGACATTCACCATGGGTCCTACGTGAGGCACAGGCCGGATTCATTGGGCTTGAGGGTTTTTTCGATACCGAGTTCACGGGGCTTACCGATGACGCTCAACTGGTGTCAATCGGGATAGTCGACGAGACCGGCCGCCTGACCTTCTACGCAGAGGTGATGGGCGTCGACGCTGCAGACTGCAGCCCGTTCTGCCGCGCGAAAGTGCTTCCGCTGCTCCAGGGCGGTCGCTTCGCCGTGCCGCTCGACCAGCTTCGAACTGCGCTTCATGTTTGGCTCTCCGCCTTGGGTCCGGCGGTGTTGGTGTGCGACTCCCCGCGCGACGCGGTTCAGCTTTCGCGCTTGTTCCCAGATGGGTTGCCTGCCAACTGCTCGGTCAGCGTTCTCGGATTCTGGGGAAGGGCGCGTCGACGCGTCCTCAACATCGGGCGTCGGTTGCACCGAAAGCACGGGCTGCGCGTGCACCACCCGCTCGATGACGCCAAGGCGAACCGCATTGCACTCATGTAGAGACGGCCCCTCGCCGTGATGGCCGCCACGGCGCGAGTTGACGAAGTGACGTTAGCCGCTCGGAGGAGGCGCCGCAGAGGACCGTGCCGGCGATTACAACAACGCTTCGTACACAGCGAGGTCCTTGTCCGAGAAGCAGCAGAAAACTACTTCCCCGAGCTCACCGTTTTCTGAGACGTACGCTCGCACCTGGGCGACTGCGATGCGCGCCGCTTGGTTGACGGGATAGCCATAAACGCCAGTGCTGATGCATGGAAACGCAATGGTCTTGGCGTCGACCAGCGTCGCAAGCTCGAGGGCACGGCGATAGCACGAGGCGAGCAGTTCGGGCTCATTCTGCTTGCCACCCTGCCACACCGGTCCTACCGCGTGCACGACATGCTTCGCTGGCAGCAGAAACCCCTTCGTAACCTTCGCGTTGCCGGCAGCGCAGCCCCCCAGTGCACGGCACGCCTCGAGTAGCTCGGGACCCGCAGCACTGTGAATGGCGCCGTCGACGCCGCCACCACCCAGCAATTTCGAGTTCGCAGCGTTGACGATTACGTCAACCTGCAACTTCGTGATGTCCGCCTTGATTGCACGCAGCCTTGTGGCCATTGCACTGCTCCTCCAGTCATTTCCTGGCGCGCTCTGTACGCCATTTGAGGACTATGATGGTCAAGCGCGTCCGCCGCAATCGGGCGTTTGCACCACCTGCGGGTGAGCCAACAATCAGGCGTGAGGCATGTACCGGCGTGCAGTCGTCTGTAGGCACTCAAACGGCGCTTCATCGGCGCCGTTTGTTTGAGGTGCACCATTGATACGTTCTTGCGCCGCCCCGCTCGGATTCCTTGGTACCTCCGCACCTCTCGCCGCGCAACCATGAAAAACTTCACGAAAGTGAGCCCCTAAGTCTGGTCTTCCTCTGTCGCAGAATACGGCAGCATCCGGCGCTACGGCAAGGCCGATGTGGCGCGGGTCCGATTCGTCAAGTCTGCCCAGCGCCTGGGCTTCAGCCTCGACGAGGTCGCCGGTTTGCTCACCCTGGACGATGGTGCGCATTGCGACGAGGCGCGCCAACTCGCGGAGCAAAAACTCGCCGATGTGCGTGCCAAGCTGGCGGACCTGCATCGCATCGAGTCGGTCCTGGCCAAGTTGGTGGACGACTGCTGCGCGAGCCGCGGCAGGGTGTCTTGCCCATTGATCGCCGCGCTGCAGGAAAGCCATAGCGGCAACGATCGGCTGCGGCCTCCCGCGAACCTCTAGTCCTGCGAGTCACGCGAAAGCATTGAACAGACAGCAGCGTCACACGACCCTCAGGATCTCCCAGCGTGGCGTTGCCGAGACAACATGGGGCTCCATGTCCTTGCTCCACTGCTTGTGGGCTTCAATGGCGCCCAGCTTGGTCCACGAATCATTCAACTCGGCAAGGTCTTGAACGCTGACTTCCATCTCGATGGTGGACTCCAAAGCCCCGATCGAACCGGTCGTGAGGCGCAGCTTGTCAGCGCTCCAGCCGACCTGTTCCCCGATATCGCCACACCACGTTTTCAGGGCGTCGATGACGGTCTGCTTGTGCCCGAAGCGGGCGTCGATATGCCAGCGCGCAATCATCATGATGTGTCTCCTTTCAGCATGGACAACAACAACTCGCTGCCGGTGGTCCCGCCGTCGCGAGACGCAGCGCTGCAGCCGGTATACGTGCCCGCATCCACGTTGGATGCGGCGCAGAGTTCCATTTACAATCAATCTAACGAGTGTTGGAATATAGTCAATGAGAGAGTTGAAAGACCATCTGTACGAGCAGGTCGCTCGCCTAGGCAAGGCCCTGTCCAGTCCCAAGCGCCTGGAGCTCATCGAGCTTCTGTGCCAGAGTGAGAAGGCCGTGGAAACGCTTGCGGCACAGGCGCAGATCAGCGTGAAGCTGGCCAGCGCGCACCTCAAGGAACTCAGGCAAGCGAAGTTGGTCGAGACCCGCAAGGACGGCAAATATGTGCAGTACCGGCTGGCGGCCCCTAGCGTGGCCGACCTGTGGGTGGCGCTGCGCAGCGAGGCCGAGGCACGACTGGTCGAGTTGCAAGCCGCGCTGGCGGCGCTCATCGAGCATCGCGGTGACCTCGAAGGCGTCGACCGGCGCGACATCCTGAAGAGGGCCAAGACCGGTGAGGTGGTGGTTCTCGATGTCCGCCCGGCGGAGGAGTTCGCCAGCGGCCACCTGCCCCACGCGCGTTCGCTGCCGTTGAACGAACTCAGGAAGAAGCTCGCCGAACTGCCGAAGGGCACCCCCGTGGTTGCCTACTGCCGAGGGCCGTTCTGCCTGATGGCCCGGGACGCCGTGGAGCTCCTGCGCGACAAGGGCTACAACGCGTTCCAGCTCAGCGACGGTATCGCGGAGTGGCGCGCGCGCGGGTTGCCGGTCGAAGCCTAGCGTCCAGACGAATTGAGCCGGGAGACAACGATGTTCTTCAAGCAACGGGCCACCGACACCGCGACGCTTTCGTACTTCCTCGGCTGCGCGGGGCACGGCCTGGGCATTGCCGTGGACGTCGTCGCAGGCGACGAGGACTGGTTCCTATCCGAGGCCGAGAAAGCGGGCGCGGCGATTGCCCACGTGATCGACACCCATGTTCATGCCGACCACTACTCCGGCGGCCTAGCGCTGGCACGTCGCAGCGGCGCGGCATACCGGCTGCACGAGAGCAATCAAGGGCGAGCGGCCTTCGACTTCGCGCCGATGACCGATGGTCAACGGCTCGAGGCGGGCAACGTGCTCGTCGACGTGCTACACACGCCGGGCCATACGCCCGATAGCGTCTGCCTGCTGGTGCGCGACCTGCGCCGTGGCGACGAGCCCTGGTTCGTCATCACCGGCGATACGCTGTTCGTCGGTGCGGTCGGCCGCCCCGATCTGGCAGGCCGGGAGCAAGAGATGGCGGCACTGCTGCATGATTCTCTGCACCGCAAGCTGCTCGCGTTGCCCGGCGACCTCGAGATCTACCCCGGCCATCAGGCGGGCAGCGCCTGCGGCGTGGGCTTGTCGGGCAAGCCGGCGTCGACCCTTGGCTTCGAAAAGCGCTGCAATCCCATGCTGTCGATGCCGCGCGAGGAGTTCGTCGCGGCGTTGACGCGTGACATCGCACCGCAGCCGCAGGAGATGGCCCGCATCATCCAGGCCAACCTGCGCGGTGTGCTACCCGAACTCGCTCGCGCTTGAGCCGCGCAGCATGGAATACGGCATTCGCGCCAATCTCGGACAGGTCCTGCAGCAGTTGCTGCAGGTGCTGCTCGTGGGCATGACCCTGGGCATGATGCGCAATGTCGTGCCGGCGCTGGCCGAAAGCGAATTCGGCGTACCTCGAGGGTCCTTCATGCTGCTGGCGGCTTTCGTGGTGGCCTTCGGCTTCGTCAAGGGCGCGCTCAACTTCGTCGCAGGCCGCCTGGCCGAGCGCGTCGGCCGCCGCCGGGTGCTGATGCTCGGCTGGCTGGTCGCGCTGCCCATCCCGGCGCTGATCCACTTCGCGAGTTCGTGGAACTGGATCGTCCTGGCCACGTTGCTGCTGGGCGTGAATCAGGGGCTCACCTGGTCGATGACACAGACGGCCAAGCTCGACATCACCCGCGCGGACCAGCGCGGTCTGGTCATCGGGCTCAACGAATTCTCCGGCTATGTCGGCGTCGCACTCGCCGCGGTGATCACCGGCTACGCCGCCGCGCTGGCCGGGCCGCGCGCAGGACTGCTGTGGTTCGGTGTCATCGTCATCGGGCTTGCGACGCTGCTGGCGTGGGCGGCAGTCGCCGAGACGCTGCCCTGGGCCCATGCCGAGGCCCGGCGCCACGCCGCAGGACAAGCTACGCAGGACCTGCGCCCGCACCATCCGATCACGCTGAGCGCGCCGCCGTCCACCGGCGAGATATTCGCGCTGATGAGCTGGCGCGACCGCCGCATGGCCGCGCTCTGCCAGGCCGGCCTGGTCGAGAAGTTCGTCGACGCGCTGGTCTGGGTGTTCTGGCCGGTCTACCTGCACCAGCACGGCGTGAGCCTGCCCGGCATCGGCTGGATCGTCGGCGTCTACGGTTTCACCTGGGGCGGCGCGCAACTCATCACCGGCCGCCTGTCGGACCGCGTCGGACGCCATCGGCTCAACACCTGGGGCATGTGGATCTGCGGCGTGGGCGTGGCCTTGCTGCCGATGGGTACGGGCTCGGCTTGGTGGAGCCTCTCGGCCGCCGTCGCGGGCCTGGGTATGGCGATGCTCTACCCGAACCTGAGTGCCGCAGTTGCCGACATCGCGCAACCGAACTGGCGCGCCTCGGCGATCGGTATCTACCGTTTCTGGCGGGACCTCGGCTACGGCATCGGTGCCCTGGCGCTCGGCGGCGCCGCGGCGCTGGGTGGCCACATCGAGAGCGCGTTCTGGTTCGTGGCCGTGGCGATGGGGCTGTCGGGCCTCGCGCTACACCTGTTGGGCGAGGAGACGCATCCGCGGCTCAGCGCCGCCCGTTGAATGCAATCGACCCACGTGGCCGGTGCGTGGCTCGGTCTATTAGTAAGAAACTCGACAGCGCCGCCCGCCTACGGATCCAACCAGCAAGATCGCGGCGGCCGTGCGAACCTTCAAGGACACCGAGGCAATATGAAACTTCGCGCCATCACCTTCGACACCGGTGGAACTGTGCTCGATTGGCACAGCGGTGTCGTGCAAGCTCTCCGTCGGGTCGCTCACCAACAACAGGCTTCGCAAGCCGATTGGCATGCCATCGCCAACGATTGGCGCAGGCGCACCATGGCCGCGATCGTCGGGCTTAACCGGCCGACCTTCGATATGGACGATGTACATCGCTGGACCCTCGACGAGTCATTGACTCACTTCGGTCTGCAGGCACTGACACCGGCGCAGCGACACGAGATCTGGCGTGCGTGGCACGAACTGGACGCCTGGCCCGACTTTCCCGCTGCCATGGCGACATTGCGTCAGGTCCTGCCCGTCGTCTCGTTCACGATGTTGCCCACGTCATTGGTGATCGATGTTTCTCGCAGGAACGCCTTGACCTGGGATGCCGTGATCTCGTGCGAAATGATCGGCGTCTACAAGCCGCATGCGCAGGCGTACGAAACGGCGGCGCGATGGCTGGCCCTTCCGTCTTCCGAGATCCTCATGGTGGCTTGCCACAACTTCGACCTCAACGCCGCCCACGCGGCGGGCTATCGAACCGCTTTCGTGAAGCGGCCCGACGAATGGGGGCCCGAAGGACCGCCGGACCCGCATCCGAACATGGACTACGACTTCGTGGAGGATGGGTTCGAAGGTTTGTCGAGCAGCGTTTTGCGCGCACTCGGCGAGCCGGAAATTGGCCGATAAGCAAGGGAAAGCATGAAATTCGTTCGTATCACCGTCGCTGCAGCATGCGCGCTATGCGCCATCGCGGCCTTTGCTGCAGAGGGCCTGATTGCCATCAAGAGCCCGCACTCCCCCGCAGAAACAGCGTCGCGCTTCGAGGCTGCGGTCAAGCAACGAGGATTGACCGTGTTCGCGCGTATCGATCATGCCGCTGGCGCATCAGCGGTTGGAAAGACGCTTCGCCCGACCGAGGTGTTCATCTTCGGCAGCGCCCAGGCAGGTACGCCATTCATGGAATGCCAACAAACCGTGGGGATCGACCTACCGCTCAAGGCCTTGATCTGGCAGGACGCCAACCGTCAGACCTGGTTCGGCTACAACGACCCTGCCTAGCTCGCCAGACGGCATGGGGTGGATGCCTGCCCGTCGGTCGAGGGCCTGACCAAGGCCTTGTCGGGTCTGGGCGCGGCGGCCACGACACCATAGGCTCGCGTTTGATGCTTCTGCGCGGTCAAACGGCACCGACGTACTCACCGCGGGCCGGGTAGTTCTTCGCGAGCGCGAAGTCGAGCGCGCCGAGCAAGTCGTCGAAATGCGGGCGCGCAAAGGGCATGGTCTGAACCGAGCCGTAATACAGCGTCGCGTCGGCTCGCACGATGAACACGCCAGGTTCAGCGAAAAGCGCAGGCTCTTCGATGCCGATGGACGTCGTGCCGCGCGAGGTGCTGATGTACAGGCCCCATTCCCGCGCCTTCGAAAGCGGCAGGTCGTAGCCGATGCGCAAATTCTCGGCCTTGAGCTTGTCGGCCATCGCCTGCGCGCGCTCGCGCGTGTCGCTGGAGATGGCAATGATCTTGACGCCGCGTTTCTCGAACTCAGGTTGCAAACGACCCAGTTCGAGCAGGTATTTGAGGCAGATCGGGCAGTGCAGCCCTCGATAGAAGACGATCAGCGAGAAATGCTCTGGTGCGTCTTCAGCCAAGGTGAAGCCGCCGTGCGCGAGCGTGGGTACTTGGAGGGCGGGGACGGGTTGCCGAGGCTGAAGCATTGGGTATCTCTCCGAGGGTGTTGGGTAGTTCGAGGCGCAAAGCGCCGGACCGAAAGTGAAGAACGATGATGACGTTTTTCTCGCCTGTTTGCAGTTGAGGGGCGATTGCAAGACGCCTGGGAGATGCAGCCCAACTGAGCAGCGCTTCGTAGTCAAGCCTCGTGCGAACCGACCCTCCGCCACAACCAATGATCGAGCGACCAGGCTCCGGGCCCCCGGCACAGCAGAACGAGGAGCATCGCTGCCCACTGAATGTGCGTCGGCCACGCCTGGGGATAGACAAGGATCTCGATGACCGCCGTCATGCCCAGCAGCACGGCGGCGGCGGGCCGGGTCAAGAGTCCCAGCACGAGCAACACCGGTGCGCTCAATTCGATGCTTGCCGCCATGTACGCCGCAAGCTCCGGCGGCAGCAGCGGCAAGCGATATTCGTCCGCGAACAGTGCAACGGCCGTGTCCCAGTTCGCGAGCTTGGTCATCCCGGAGTTCCAGAACACGGTCGCCACCGCGAGCCGCAGCGGGACCGCAAGGACAGTGTAGGGAGTCGCCTCGAGCCAGCGGCGCAGGCGTGCGAGAAGATGGATCACGGCGTTCCTTCCGGCCGGCAAGGCTTGTTGGCCGCACCGGCGAGCCGGAATGCGACCAGGCGCCCCGCACTCAAGTGCTGCGCGAGAAGTGCGGGCGCATCGACGCCCGCCGCCGACTCGAGCGCGGCCTCGAGTGGCCTGCCGTCGAACAGTGCGGCCGTGAAACGCCACGCGCCCTCGTCGAGGCGCTCGACTTCGACCTCGCCCGTCAGGCGCTGCACCAGCAAGCACACGGGCCCGCTGCCCGGATCGATCGCGGCGATGGCCTCGCCGTCTTGCTGCAGCACGGCGTGCCACATGCTGTCGACCGGGAAGTCCGAGCGCAACGTCGATACGGACGGGTGCGCCGTGAAGCACACCTTGCCGTGGTCGGCGGGTGCAACGGTTGCCAGCCGCTCCACCGTGAGCGGGTCGGCGTCGGACGCATGCAGCGCACGGTTCACCGCCCATTCGAGGCGAGCCACGTCGGCCAGGTAGGCGAGCGTCGCCGCAGGCTCGAAGCGCTGCAGGAAATCCGGAAACTCGGCGCCGTAGGCGTTCAGATCGGCGCGGCGCGGCGCTTGTTCGCGCGCGAAGATCTGCGCTGCGCCTTCGAAGAAGTCCGCACCGACCAGCCGATGCACGGCCGGAAATGACAGCCGCAGCGCGTTGGCGAGCGTTGCGACCATGGTGTTGCGATAGATGCTCAGCCGCTGCGCGGGCGCCAGTCCCGCGCCGACGATCAGGTCCGCCGCATGGTCGTCCGCATCCTCCAGCATGCTGCGCCGCATCGCCTGCTGAACATCATGCAGCGAAGGCATGGCCCGTCTCCTCGAGCAGCGCCGCGGCTTGGGCCGCCTCGGCCATCAACACGTCCATGGGCGGTATGTTCGTGTCCCACTCCACCAGGGTCGGCACTGGGCCGAACCGAGCCAGCGCCTGCGCATACAGTGCCCAGACCTCCGGCGCGACGCGCGAGCCGTGGTCGTCGATCCGCAAGGCCTGTCCGCCTTCGAGCTGCCTCAGCGTGTGGCCGGCGAGATGGATTTCGCCGATGGCGTGAGCGGGCAGCGCGGCCAGGTAGGTCGAGGCGTCCCAGCCGTGGTTGCACGCGCTGACGTAGATGTTGTTGACGTCGCACAAAATTCCGCAGCCGGTGCGCTGCGCCACTGCCGCGATGAAGTCCCACTCGGGAATCGTCGAGTGCTTGAAGCGCAGGTAAGTCGATGGGTTCTCGATCAGGATCTGGCGCTGCAGACAGGTCTGGGCCTGGTCGACATGGCGGCAGACGAGGTCGAGCGCTTCGTCGGTCATCGGCAGCGGCAACAGGTCGGCCAGATAGGTACCGCCGACGACGCTCCATGACAGGTGTTCGGACACGAGCCCCGGCTCGATCCGGCGCACGACATCCCGAATGCGTTCGAGGTGCGCGGCGTCCAACCCGTCCGCGCTGCCCAGCGACAGGCCGACGCCGTGCAGGGACACCGGATAGTCGCACCGGATGGCCTCGAGCGTGCGGATCGGCGCGCCGCCGCCCATGTAGTTCTCGGTATGCGCCTCCAGCCAGGCGACGGCGGGCCGTGTCTCGAGCACGGCCTCGTGGTGCTGGAAGCGCAGCCCGATCCCCGCGGCGGCCGGCACCGCGCCGCGTTCGTCGCGCATGGCCGCCACCGCGCTCAACTCGACTTCATGCTTCCGCCCTGGATCTTGGCGCAGTCACCCGCCGGCAGCAGCACGAAGGACTTGGGGTCGCGCGCCTGCGTGGACTGGCCGGCACAGGAGTGCTTGCCCTCGGCGCAGTCGTTCTTGGCGGCGGCATTGATGCCGTAGCACTTCTCCAGTTTGTTCTTCTCCATGCGCGCCATGTTGTCCTTGACGGCCTGTGGCGCCTTGCTCATGTCCATGCCTTGCGCCTGGGCCGCCATCCCCGATGCGGCCAACACCAGTCCGAGCGCGGTAGACAGCGCTGAACCTGCGAACACTTGATGAGTCATGGTTTCACCTCTCGCGTTAAGGCCTCGGGTCGAGACCGACACTCAAAGGTTCGTCCGAGGGCGGCGAAAGGTTACGCACCGCGAAAGAAAAATAGTCGCCCCGGCGGACCGCGTTGAGGGCTATCGTGCGTTGCGTGAGCAGCAACCGTGATCGAAACCCTGCGTTGAGGCTCGTCCCTCACACAACGTCGCCGAGCGAAATGCCCGTCGTGGTGCGCGAGTTCGACTGGTCCATCTTGATGGCGCGCGCCCAGGCGGGTGATCGAGAGGCCTATCGACGCCTGCTCGACGAGATCACGCCGTATTTGCGCTCGCTGGCGGTGAAGGCGCATCGCGATCGCAGCGATGTCGAAGACACGGTGCAGGATGTCCTGCTCACCGTTCATTCCATCCGTCATACCTACGATCCGGGCCGCCCCTTCGGCCCATGGCTGGTGGCGATTGCGCATCGGCGCATGGTCGACCGGCTGCGCCGCCAGGGCCGCGCCACACAGCACGAGACACCGCTGGCCCCCGGACATGAAACCTTGGTGGTCACCGAAGCGAACTACCCTGGGGAAAGTGCCGACTTGGTGGCCGTTCGCGAGGCGGTGGAGCGCCTGCCGCCGGGGCAACGTGAGGCAATCAAGTTGTTGAAACTGCAGGAGATGTCGTTGCGCCAGGCCGCCACGGTCAGCGGAATGTCGATCGCCGCCTTGAAGGTGGCGGCTCACCGCGGGATCAAGAACCTGCACAAGCTACTCAACGGACCCGGCAGCGGATCATGATCAAGACGAGCGATCTCATCGAAGCGCTGGTGGCCGATGCGCGGCCGGTGCGCCGTCTGCGGCCGCCGTTGTTGCGGGCGGCGCTGTGGCTGCTGCTGCCGGCGCTGATCTTCGGATTGCTGGCGGTGGGCCACGGCGTGCGCCCCGACCTTGCGCAGCGACTGGAGCAGCCGGACTTCATCGTCGGCACCGCTGCCGCGCTGCTGACGGGCGTGCTGGCGGCCATCGCATCGTTCAAGCTGAACCTGCCCGACCGATCGCGCGGCTGGGCCCTGCTGCCGGTGCCCGCGCTGCTCGCGTGGGTGGGCACCGTCGGGTACGGATGTCTGGTGAACTGGGTCAGCATCGGCCCCGATGGTGTCCAGTTCGGCGAGACGGCGCGATGTTTCGCTACCCTGCTGATGATCAGTCTGCCGCTGTCGCTCGCCATGTTCGCCATGCTGCGCCACGGGGCGGTGCTGTCGGCGAGCACAGTCTCGCTGACGGGAAGCCTGGCCGTGGGCGCGATGAGCGCCACGGCGATGTCGATTTTTCACAGCTTGGACGCAACCGTGATGATCCTGGTCTGGAACCTGGGCACCGCGGCGCTCATCGTCGCGCTGGGCCGCTTGCTCGGCCCCGGCTGGCTGCTGCCGGACGTTGAACAGGGAGTGCCGAGGGCATTGGGGTCTGGGGAGCAACGGAACCCGGCCTGACCTCACTCCCGCGCCAGCACGTCGATGATCAGGCAGACAGTTCCGCCGTCAACGGCATCGCATTGCTGCACCAGTCCGCCCAGCAATTGCCGCATGGCGGCCAGAACAGCGATCTTCTGCTCGATCACGCCGCTTGGCGTGGGCGCGGTGGCCGCGGTGGGACAGGTCACCAGCGAGTCGAGCATCACGGCGTTCATCAAAGGCTGCGGGTTCAGGATCTGGTTGGGATGGAAGTAATCGAACGGGTGTTCATGATGCTGCTCGGCAGGTTCGAGTTCGGCATGAATTCAACGCCACGGGCCTTCCAAGGTGGCGTTGCGCAGGAAACCGGAGGGCATCTGTGACGCACCGCCAGCCTGCTGATGCGCCTCGAGCAACTGATCCAGTCGAGGATCACGCAGCATCACCTGAGGGGCGCCAGTTCCGACCGCGACCTGCGTCGGAGCGAGCGGGGACGCGGCGGACGGCTGCCGCCCACGCGATGCCGCGAGGACCGAGCCAGAACTCTGCTGGTGCGCTGCTGCTGGTTGAGCGTCGGCACCGCACCGCTGACCCAGTTCCATCCGATGGCCGCCGCTGCCGCCAGCGATGCGAAGCCTGCCACCAGTTTCCACGCAACACCGGCTCGTTCGCCACCTCGTCACGGGGTTCCGCGAGCAAAGCCTCGGGCGAAAGAACCGGCGCGCTGCACGCAGGATGGACGCCCGACCGCAGCACCTCGCCGACCAATTGATAGGTGCGCCAAGTCGCCCGCAACTCTTCGTCGCTGCAGACCGTGCCTACAGCTTGTGCAAGCTCGTCTTCTCGTAGCTGGCCGTCGTAGCTTGGCGATTGCCATCGCCGTATTCGTGTAGCCATGGGTGTCTACCGCCAGCAGCGACAGCCGGATTCGGTCCTCGGGCCATGCGAACTCGTTCGAGATGGACCTGACATCCTGCGGTACATGCGGTGCGCGGTGGGCCTCGTTGTTCTGCGTTGCCAATGGCGCAACTGGTCGGGAGCGGGTCACGGATGCCGAAGCGAAAACTCTTCTCGATCCTCCCGCAGGGCCACAGCGCAAAGCTGCGCTTCGCGATTGGATCGATCGTCATACTTGAAGTCGCAAATCGGCCGAGGCTGTGTGAAAACTCAATGCGGTCGACATCGCTCCGAAGGTCGACCTCTCAGATGGACTCAGGTTGCGTTTTTTCTGATGTGCCAAGGGGTCAAGGACCCCTGAAAACATGACTCAACGGAGTTTTCACACAGGTGCGCCGGGAGACCGGCAAGGAGTAGGTGGTGCAAGTCCACTGCGATGAAGGAGTAGCGAACCACATCGGCCCCGAGCCGTGCGCGTGCTTTCGTGAGGATGCACGTGAAGCGTCGGTAGGGGTACGTGCAGGCCAGCCATTGAGCCGCGATAGAAAACTGTTCCCGGGTGCCGACGCTGTCTGTGTAGCGGAAGGCAACATGTCCGAATGCGTCCTCGCAAGCACTCGGGCAACCCGGCGTGGTCGTAGAACCTGGCATGCACGCACGCTCTTTGCACGGGAACCGGGAGATCTCGGGTTTGACCAGCCGCGCGATGTTGGGTTGGCCCGCATCGGGAAGGCGAGGAGCCGTAGCCGATGATGAACGGACCCGAGAAGTCAGACTCCGCCATAGTAGCGATGAAGCCTGCGAACAAGGTCGGGCGACCGACTGCGGAGTGGGCGGAGCCAAGGGCGGGGACCAAGGGGAACACGGGCCAACCGCACACGCGACGGACTCAGAGCCGCGGTAGCGTGTCACAGGGGCTGGACCGTGTACGCAACGCTGCAAGGCAGCGGAAGAAGGAGAAGTTCACTGCGCTGCTGCATCACGTGGCGGTCGAACTGCTGCGGGACGCGTTCCTGGCGCTCAAGCGCCGTGCCGCACCCGGAGTGGACGGCGTCACGTGGCGGGACTACGAGGCGAACCTGGAGGGCAACCTCCAGGAACTGCATTCGAAGGTCCAGAGTGGCAGCTACCGGGCACTGCCCGTCAGGAGGCGGTTGATACCGAAGCCGGACGGCAGACAGCGCCCGCTGGGGATCGCCGCGCTGGAAGACAAGATCGTCCAGCGTGCGCTCGTCGCGGTGCTCAACGCCGTCTATGAGGAAGACTTCCTCGGGTTCTCGTACGGGTTCCGGCCCGGGCGCAGGCCGCATGACGCGTTGGACGCACTGTCGGTGGCGATCTGCGACACCCCGGTGAACTGGATTCTCGACGCCGACATTCGAGGCTTCTTCGATTCGGTCAGCCAAGACTGGCTGGTCCGATTCCTGGAGCACCGGATTGGCGACGAGCGCGTCATCCGTCTTGTGCGCAAGTGGCTCAAGGCGGGCGTCCTGGAAGACGGGAACTGGAGCGTCAGTGAGAGGGGGACACCCCAAGGGGCAGTGGCATCGCCGCTGCTGGCCAACATCTACCTGCACCACGTCTTCGATCTCTGGGCTCAGCAATGGCGGCGGCGCGAAGCCACCGGCAATGTGATCGTCGTGCGCTATGCCGACGACATCGTTGTCGGCTTCGAGCACGAAGCCGATGCGAGGCGATTCTGGGATGCGATGCGGCAGAGGCTCGAGCAGTTCGCGCTCGAGCTTCACGGGGCAAAGACCCGGCTGCTGGAGTTCGGCCGCCACGCGGCGGCGCGACGAAAGCACAGCGGGTTGGGTAAGCCGGAAACCTTCAGCTTCCTGGGGTTCACGTTCATTTGCGGCAGGTCTCGACGCGGAGCCTTCCAGCTCCAGCGCAAGAGCCGGGGCGACCGCATGCGAGCGAAGCTTCGCGAGGTCAAGGAGGAACTGCGTAGCCGCATGTACTACGCCATCCCCGAACAGGGCCGATGGCTGAGGGCAGTGGTCACGGGGTTCTTCGCATACCACGGCGGTGCCGACGAATGCCCGGGCGCTCGGCGCGTTCCGCCACTATGTCAGTGATCTCTGGCGACGAACGCTTCGGCGTCGAAGCCAAAAGGATCACATGACGTGGCAACGAATGACGAAGCTCGCTGATGCGTGGCTACCGCCGCCCCGAATCCTTCATCCGTGGCCTGACCAGCGCTTTGCCGTCACTCACCCAAGGTAGGAGCCGTATGCCTGAATCGGGCACGTACGGATCTGTGCGGGGGGCGTCCAGCAATGGGCGTCCCTACCGTAATCCTCGGCCATAAGCGGGCGTGCGACGGCACCTCAGAACCCGCGGGACCGGTGAGAGCGGCGAGCAGCGCTGCTGACAATGCAGTGCATTGCCAAGACAATGCAATTGCATTACTATCCGGGGAAGCAAAATTTTCAGGAGGCCGAAATGGCTGCCACCCTCAAAGCTGAAAGCACCCTCACCGACCGCTACCAGACCACAGTGCCCGAGCCAATTCGGCAGGCGTTGCGGTTGGGCAAGCGCGACAAGATTCACTACGAGCTGAAGGATGGTAACGTCGTGATCAGTCGTGCCGAAGCAGCCGCCGAGGCGGATCCTGTCATGGGCCAGTTCTTGAATTTCCTGGCCAAGGACATCGCTGCCCACCCGGAGCGCGTGAAGGCCGTGGACGCCGGGTTCGTGGAGCGCCTGCGTGGCCTTACCGAAGGCGTCGATGTTGACCTGGACGCTGCGCTGTCGTGTGACGACGAATGACTGAGGCCGCTGAACCGAGGCCTCTGATCATCAACGGCTGGAACATCTTCGCGCACCCGCTCTTCCTGGACCAACTCGAGGAACTCGCGCAAAAGGTGGAGGCGCTGAAGAAGCGCGACTCGAAGGGCTGGATGAAGAAGAACGCGGCCAAGCGCCTGGCTGCGGTAACGAAGGTCGCGTTTGAACTGATCCCTCAAGACCCTACGCATCCGCAGTTCCGCCAGGGCGACACCCTGGGAGACGAGTACAAGCATTGGTTCCGTGCCAAGTTCCTGCAGCAGTACCGCCTGTTCTTCCGCTACCACGCCGAGACCAAGACGATCCTGCTGGCCTGGGTGAACGACGAGGACACAAGGCGTGCCTACGAGAGTGATACAGATGCCTACAAGACCTTCCGAAAGATGCTCAAGGATGGCAACCCGCCCGACAGCTGGAATGCGCTGCTGAAGGAGGGACGGGAGCAGATCGAGCGGCTGGCCAAGGTGGCAGCGGCGACGAAGTAGGTCCCGGTGGAGGCGGACGGCGTCTCTGGGTTTGAGGCTGCCATCTCAGCCCGGCAATCGCTGGCCGAGATTGCCTCCCTGGACTGGCGAGGGCCGTGTGAAGAAACTGTCGTCGTCATGCGGGCGGCTGATATGGCTTGATCCTGTCAAGAGCGCAAGCCCATCTCTCCGGGTTCCGGATTGCAGAATTCGTTCGCGAATGCCGGATGGGGAACGCGACGGAGCCGGGTGCGTGAGCGACGGTTGATCATGCTGATATGCGTGGATTGGCTACCGACAGTTCATGTATTCGTCGCGGGGCTGCCTGCTTTCTAGGGTCTGCGGTTGGTCACTTGCGTGGCTGCGCAATAGCCGCGCCGAGGATTCCCCTGTGGCCGTGGCTGCGCCGCGTTCCCGATCCGGCCTCAAAGAGGTTGTTCGATAGGCGCCTCCTTCGCGTTGCTTGCCATGTCATCGCGGGTTCACGTCGAGGCAGGCGGCGTCACCTCGCGCGCAATGGCCCACACGAAGCCCGAGAGTTCGCGCGCGATGGCCACCACGATCTTGTTGTGCGGCATGCGCCGCGCGGCCAGCCGCTTGAAGCGCGCGCACAGCCGCAACTGCGCCGTCCAGGCGATGTCGGTCACGGCCTTGGGCAACTCCGACTGGCGCCTGGCGATGACCGCACTGACCCGCGCCGGGTAGCGGTACTGGTGCGCCACTTCCACCAGCATGCGCCGCGCCGCCGAGTTGCCGGCCTTGGTGATGGCACCCTGTCGGCGGCGCTGGCCGCTGGAACTCTCGCTGGGCACCAGGCCCAGGTAGGCCATCAACAGGCGCGGGTTGGCGAAGCGGTGGAAGTCCTGGATCTCGGCCACCAGCGTGATCGCGGCGATGAGCTGCACACCGCGCAGCGCCTGCAGCGCGGCCACCACCGGCGCCAGCGACCAGCCCGCCAGCGCATCGCGCAGCGACTGCTCCAGGCGTGCGATGCGCGCCCCCGACTCGCTCACCGCGTGCAGGTACTCCTGGAAGGCGATCTGCTGCGCGGCGTGCGGCAGCGCCATGCTGGCCAGCCAGCGCAGATGCGCCGCCGTCCAGGCGCTCTTGCCCGCGTACACCACGCCGCTGCGCAACAGCAGCGCCTTCAGGCGGTGGCGCGCGTTGCGCTGTTCCCGCACCGCGTCCTCGCGGGCGCGCACCAGATCGCGCAGCGCCTCGTCCACGGCGTCTGGCACGCGCACGGCACTGAGTTCACCTGCGCGTGCCAGGCGCGCCAGCATCAAGGCGTCGCGGCGGTCGGTCTTCACCCGATCACCCGAGCGCTTGGGGATGGACGAGGGCGCCACCACCTCGCAGTGGTAGCCCAGTGCGGCGAGGTGGCGCTGCAGCACGAAGCCGCAGGGGCCCGCTTCGTAGACGACATGTAGGCAATGGCCCCGGCTGACCAGGCGGCGCAGGGCCTTGGTGACGGCACCGACGCCGCCGGCGACCGCGCCCAAATGGCGCACTTCGCCGTCACGGCCGGCCTCGGCCAGGGCGATGTCGATACTGTCCTTGTGGACGTCTAGGCCAACGTAAACGGTGGCCGCAGTGGTGGTAGATTGACTCATGGCCCGTCTCCTTGCTCGTTGACACGCTGTCCGCCCCTCGGGGTGCAGCGTTGTGGCTCGGCGCACCCACGGTGCGCAACCCACGGTAGTCCTGGAGACGGGCCACCTCAACGGCTCAAGCCATTCTGTCTAGCCCTGCGCAGCATTCTGTCGACCATCGCACCGAACTTCCGCTTCCACAGACGTGAAGGACCGCAACGGGCCACTGTTGACATTGGCCGGTCAATATTGCCTGCCGCAAAGCAGTCGCTCACTTTGACTTAAGCGGCAGCTGCCGTAGGCATCCGCAGGAACGAGGGGATAGGCGTCACTTGAAGCGCGTGGCCCGGCAACTTTGATGCCACCTACCGCGCGACCTTGGAAGGCAAACGTTCTTACGCGGCGCTCTCGGCGTCTGCCTTCATCAGGCGTTCGAAGTTGCTCTTGAATATGATCCCCGCGTAGTAAACGTGCTCGCGCATGAGCTGCTCCGCACGGCCGCTGTCGCGCTCGAGGACCGCTTCAATGATGCGATGGTGATCGCCATGTGATCGAAGAATCACTGTGTGCTCGACATCCCAGAGCACGATCCGGTCGGACGCATAAGGAATATTGTTGGCCTGTTCCGCGAACCGACCGACCCACGGGTTCGCGGAAGCTTCCAGCAGCGTGTTGTGAAGATCGATGTTCATCTTTTGATAGGGCTCGTGGTCTTCGGGTTGCAGGGAGCCCTTTGCCAGGATGCGATCACCGATTTCGAGGCAGTCGCGCAATCGCTGCGCTTGCAAGTCGCCCAGACCGCGCTGCGCCGCGCTCTTGCAGGCCAGTCCTTCAAGTACGGCACGCACCTCATAGGCCGCCACGATGACATCGAGCTCGAACTCCCGCACCACGTAGCCGCGCTTGGGCTGATGGTCAATCAGGCCTTCGCTGGCGAGCGTCGCCAGCGCTGCGCGCACGGGGGTACGGGACACGCCCATCGCTAGCGCAGTCGGAATTTCCTCGATGCGTTCACCGGCCTTGAAGCGGCCGTGAAGGACCCAGTCGCGCAGGGCTTCGGTGACTTGGTGAGACAGTGTTTCCAACGCCGAGCCTCCAGTACTTAAGGGTTCTTGAATTGCCAAGCAAGTATACATGAAAGACCAATTTACGCCATAAATAGGGTAAACCCGCTATATCGTCACTCATCATGTATACATACTGCATTGCTCTCGAGATATGAGAAGCGCATTTTTTTCAC
This sequence comes from Variovorax sp. LjRoot290, assembly GCF_964253985.1. Taxonomy (NCBI): domain Bacteria; kingdom Pseudomonadati; phylum Pseudomonadota; class Betaproteobacteria; order Burkholderiales; family Comamonadaceae; genus Variovorax; species Variovorax sp. LjRoot290. The sequence continues at coordinate 1,408,905 of NZ_CAXURW020000002.1, forward strand.
AGGAATCGCATGGCAAACAAGGCATCGGACGGCAGGTTGGCAGTGATCACGGGTGGCGGCCGCGGCATCGGAGAAGCGATCGCCCGCCAATTGGCGGCGCAAGGGTTGCGGGTGGTGGTGGCCGACATCGACGGCGCCAACGCCACACGCGTGGCGGACAGTCTGGGCTCGCCGCATGTTGGCCGCACCGTGGATGTGGCCGACGAGCGCGCGGTTGATTCGTTGTTCGACGAGATCGAAGAGAGCGTCGGACCTGTCGCCGTGCTGGTATGCGTCGCCGGCCTGCTGATCCTTCCGGGCGGCGAGCGGCCGATGATCAAGGATATGACCCTGGATACATGGGAGCGCAGCTTCGCGGTCAACACGCGCGGCGCCTTTCTGTGCAGCCGGGCATACCTGCAACGGCGCGAGGCCGCGAATGTCGAGCATGGCCGCGTGGTCTTCTTCGGCTCGGTCGCCGCACAGCTCGGCGGCTACCGATCAAGCGCCGCATACATCGGCGCCAAGTCGGCGGTTCATGGCTACGCAAAAGCCTTCGCGCGTGAAGCCGCGCACCTGGGCATCACATCCAACGTCATCGCGCCCGGCCTGATCGATACCGAGATGCTCCGCAGCACGGTGACCAGCAGCGGTGCGCTGGCGTCGGTGGCGCAGAACATCCCGCTCGGCCGCGTCGGCACCGTGGACGACGTGGCGGCGGCCGTGTGCTACCTGGTTTCCCCCGCCGCTTCCTATATCACCGGCGACGTCATCGACGTCAACGGCGGCTACCGCATGCAGTAGCAGAAGCGTCCCCCGATTCGCTCAACCAACAGGAGACATTCATGAAACTTCTCAGATCCGTCTTTGCCCTTGCCGCTTGCAGCCTCGCGGTCGGCGCACTCCAGGCGCAGCAGGAACCCGGCTTGACCGACAAGACCATCAAGATCGGCTTGTTCGGCCCGCTGTCCGGCAATTCGATGGCATATGGCTTCGACGTGATGAACGCCGCCAAGATGTACTACGACAAGATCAACAAGGAAGGCGGCGTCAACGGCAGGAAGATCGAGCTGGTGATCGAAGACGACCGTTGCAATGCCAACGACCTGCTGGCCGCGGTCAAGAAGCTTACGGAGCAGGACAGGGTCTTTGCGCTGAACGGCGGCTCGTGTTCGAGCGCGGTGGTCGGCGCACGGGAATATGTCGAGCGCGCGCAGATTCCGTACGTCATGCTCAACGCTTCGGGCGACGGGGCGCTTTATCCGCCATCCAAGTACATCTACGGCGCTTTCTCGATCTCCCAGCGCGCCGTTGGTGGTTCGATGGTCCAGTTTGCCTCGGAGCACCTGAAGGGCAAGAAGGTCGGCTACATCAACCACGATGACGCCTATGGCGGCTGGAACCTCGAAGCCGCCGATTTCCAGGCCAAGAAGATCGGGGTGGACCTGCAGGTGCAATCCATCAATCCGAATCTCACCGACGTCACGGCGCCGATGCTCAAGATCCGCGCGGGCAATCCGGACGTGCTGCTGATCACAACCTATGCGCGGCCGGTCAGCCTGCTGGTGAAGAAGGCTCATGAGCTCGGCTTCAACAAGCCGATCGTCATCGGCGTCAACGGCACGGCCGACCTGAAGCAGCTGGTCGAGAACGTCGGCAACAAGGAAGCGTTCAAGAACGTCTACATCCAGGAAGTGTTGGCCGACGTTCCCGGCGGCCCCAAGCTCAAGTGGGTGTACGACATGTACAAGACCTACTACCCCGAACTCGCTTCCAAGCCGGGCTATCCGCAGACCTACATGCCCTACGGCATCCCGCCTGCGATGACGGTCGTCAACGCGCTCAAGGCGGCCGGCCCGAACCTGACGCGCGAGAAATTCCTGACTGCGCTGTCGCAGACCAAGTTCGACTCCGGCGTGATGGCGGGTCCGATCGAACTCACCGCGACCGACCATGCCGGCCAGAAGTCGGCCATCTACCTGAAGTTCGACGGCGAGAAACAGACGCTCGTGCCTGGCGCATACCGCAGCCAGTGGACCTACCAGCCCAGCAAGTAACCAACCAGCGAGGAGCGGCCGCGGATGCTGTGAACAGCGCCCGCAGCCGGTGAAACCATGGGTCTCAGTGATATCTGGCTGTTCCTGCAGCAGGGCGTGTTGTCAGGCCTGGTGACGGGCAGCGTCTACGCCCTGCTGGCGATCGCGATCGTCGCGGTCTTCAAGACCACCGATGTGCCCAATTTCGCGCAAGGCGAAATCTTCATGATGGCCGGCTACGTGGCGCTCATGCTGCTGCTCGTCGCGCAACTTCCGTATGCGATCGTCATTCCTTTGACGCTGGTCGTCGTGGCGGGCGGGACCGCGCTCTTCCAGCGCGTCGTGATGGAACGTGTGACGGTTTCCAAGGGCGTCGGCGTCCAGCTCGTGATCGCCACGCTCGGCTTCGCCTACGCGCTGAAGGGCATGGTGCGCCAGACCGGGTTGGGCGACACGCCGCGCTCGCTGCCGTCGCTGGTCTCGGCCGATGCAGTGGTGATCGGAGACGCGGCGCTCACGCGGCTCGACGTCGTCATCTTCATCGTGTCGATGATCGTCATGCTGCTGCTGTACTTCATGTTCAGCCGCACGCGCATCGGCAAGGCCATGCGCGCGGTCGGCATGAATCCGCGCGCCGCGCAGATCGTCGGCATCCGGCTGTCCCGCATCCGGATGCTCGTATGGGCGATGTCCGGCCTGATCTCGGCGATCGCCGCCTTGCTGATCACGCCCAAGGTGCTGATCACTCCCGACATCGCGCACATCGCCATCCTGGCCTATGCGGCGGCCATCGTCGGCGGCTTCACCAGCTTGCCCGGCGCCGTGCTGGGAGGCCTGCTGATCGGCGTGATCGAGAACCTGGTGGGCCTTTTCATCTCGACCAATGCCATCGTGGTCGCACCCTTCCTCGCCATCCTGGTCACCCTGGTGCTGCGGCCCCAGGGCCTGCTCGGCGGCAAGCCGCAGGTGAAAAAAGTATGAAAAACATGACTCCCGACCGCTGGGCGATGCTGTTCGCCGTGGTCGTCCTCCTCGCGCTGCCGTTCGCGGTTTCCGGCTACGTGCTGTACGTCGTCAACCTGTTGATGGTGTTCATCGTACTGGCGCTCGGCATGCATGTCGTCATCGGCGAGGCCGGCCAGTTCGCGCTGTCGCACACCGCCTTCTACGGCATCGGCATCTACACCGCCGGACTGATCAACACAGCCTGGCATCCACCCTTCATCGTGTCGATCCTGGCGGGCGGGCTGCTGTCGGCGGTGCTCGGCTACGTCATCGGCCTGCTGGCGCTGCGCATGCGCGACATCTACCTTGCGCTCGCCACCTTCGCCTTCGGCGAGGCGATGCAATGGGTGTTCCTCAACTGGGAAGGCGTCACGGGCGGCTCGAACGGCATGCGCATGCAGCCCGCCGAGCTGTTCGGTTACAAGCTCACCAACGACCTGCAGGCCTACCCCTTCGTGGCGGTGCTGATGGCGTTGATGCTGTGGCTCACCATCGCGCTGTCCAGGTCGCAGTACGGCTCGTCGCTGCGTGCGGTGCGCGAGAGCGACGTGGCGGCCATGGCCATGGGAATCAACGTCAAGGCGATGAAGCAGAGTGCGTTCGCGATCTCGGCGGCGTTCGCCGGCATCGCGGGGGGCATGTATACGCTCTTCACCTCCTTCATCCATCCGGAAAGTCTCGGCTTCCAGACGACCATCGTCGTGCTGACGATGGTGGTCGTGGGCGGCATCGGATCGGTGCGAGGCGCTGTCGCCGGCGCCATTGCCTTTGGGCTGATCTCCGAGTTGCTGCGGCAGGCGCTGTCGATCCAGGAGGTGATCTACGGCGTGATCCTGATGGGCTTCATGATGTTCAAGCCCAAGGGCCTGTTCGCCGACCGGGCCGGGCGCGTGGCGCGCCAGGTTCCCCAGGTTACGCAGGAGGTACGGTCGTGAGTGCCGCCCGGCCGCCCGAAGGCGCTCGCACCGCAGCCGAAGGCGAAGGTACTCCAATGAGCGCCAACCCCTTCGTCGAAGTCGAGGGCATCACGGTGCGCTTCGGCGGGTTGACGGCAGTCAACGCCCTGTCCTTCAAGGTCGAGCGCGGCACCATCCACGCGCTGATCGGGCCCAACGGCGCAGGCAAGTCGACCACCTTCAACTGCATCTCCCGGTACTACCAGCCCACGGCCGGTCGCATTCGAATCGACGGCCTGGACGTGACGCACCACCGCCCCTCGCGCATGGCGGGGCTCGGCGTCGCGCGCACGTTCCAGAACCTCGAACTGTTCGGTGATCTGAGCGTGCAGGAGAACGTGCTGCTCGGCTGCCATGCGCACAGCGCCAGCACGCTAGGCGGTCTGCTGCGCCGGCCCAACGCCGCAACCCGCGAGCTGGTCGACAGCCTGATCGAACGGGTCGGCCTGACGCACGACCGGAACACGCGTGCCAAGGAACTCGACTTCGGCCACCAGAAGCTGCTGGAGATCGCGCGCGCCCTGGCGCTCAAGCCGCGGCTGCTGCTGCTCGACGAACCGGCCGCCGGCCTGCGCAACAGCGACATCGAGAACCTCGATCGCCTGCTGACCGAACTTGCCCAGCGCGACGGCATCACCGTGCTGCTGGTGGAACACGTCATGCAGCTCGTCATGTCGATCTCCGACCGCATCACCGTCATGTCCTTCGGCGAAAAGATCTCGGAAGGCACGCCGCAGCAAATCAGCCAGGACCCAAAGGTCATCGAAGCCTATCTGGGCAAGGGAGCCGCACGTGTCTGAACCTTTTCTCGAACTGCGCGGCATCAGTGCTTCGTACGGCGCGATACAGGCCTTGTCCAAGGTGTCCCTCAAGGTACCGCAAGGCGGGATCGTCGCCTTGCTCGGCAGCAATGGCGCCGGCAAGAGCTCGACGCTGAACACCATTTCGCACCTGGTCGATCCGACCCATGGCGAGGTGATCTTCGACGGCAAGCCGATCCACCGGCTGCCGTCCGACGAGATCGTCCAGCGCGGGCTGGTGCAGGTCCCCGAGGGACGGGAAGTGTTCAAGGAAATGAGCGTCCACGAGAACCTCGAGCTCGGCGCGTTCCTGCGCCGCAACCGGCGTGAGATGGCGGAAGACTTCGACAAGGTCTATATCATGTTTCCCCGCCTCAAGGAACGTCGGGAGCAGCGCGCCTCGACCCTCTCCGGCGGCGAGCAACAGATGCTGGCGATCGGCCGCGCACTCATGTCGCGGCCGCGGATGATCATGTTCGACGAACCCTCGATGGGCCTGTCGCCCGTGCTGGTCGAACAGATCTTCGAATCCATCCAGCGACTCAACCGCGAGCAGGGCCTGACCATCCTGCTGGTGGAGCAGGACGTCCGGCTGGCGCTGACGGTGGCCAGCTATGCCTACATCCTCGAGAACGGCGAGATCAACCTGGAAGGTCCGTCGCAGCAACTGATCAACGATCCCGCCGTGCGGCGCGCGTATCTCGGCGTTTGACGCGCCGAGGCACAAGGAGAAAACAAATGGATTTGCTGAAGAACAAGCTGGCGCTCGTGACCGGTGCGGGCGGCGGTCTCGGCTCGGCCATCGCGCGCGGCTTCGTCCGGGAAGGCGCCCGCGTCATCGTGGCCGACATCCATGCAGACAACGCGGCGGCGGTGGCCAAGGCCATCACCGACGCGGGCGGCGAGGCATGGAGCGTGGTGCTCGACGTCACCGATCGCCCGGCCACGCAAGACTGCGCCGCGCACCTGACCGAGCGCTTCGGTCCGATCGACGTGCTGGTCAACAACGCCGGCATTTCCGGCAAGGCCCGCATCGACGAGCCGGAGGCCGCGGCGGTATGGGACCGGCTCATCTCGGTCAACCTGCAGGGCCTCTTCAACGTCACGCATGCCTTCGTGCCGGCGCTGAAGCAATCGCGCGGCTGCATCGTGAACCTGTCGTCGATCGTCGCTTTCGTGAGTGGCATCTCCTCGGCCGGCTACGTCGCTTCGAAGGGAGCGGTGCGATCGCTGACGCAGGTGCTGGCGCGCGACCTCGCGCCTTTCGGCGTGCGGGCCAATGCAGTGGCGCCGGGATTGATGCTGACCGACATGGTGGCGCCGCAACTGGCGGTGCCCGGCGGCACCGACTGGTACATGAAGCGAGCGCCGATGGCCCGCGGCGGCGAAGTCGACGAGATCGTGGGTCCGGTCGTCTTCCTGTGCTCGTCCATGGCCAGCTACGTCAATGGCGTGGTGCTGCCGGTGGACGGCGGCTTTCTTTCAGCATGAGAACCGGAACGACATGAACAAACCGATTGCATTGGTCACCGGCGGTGCCGGCGGCATGGGACTCGCCACGGTGGAGCGCCTCGCGCGCGACGGCTTCGCCGTGGTGATGGTCGATCGCGACGAAGCGCTCGCACAACGCGAAACGCAGCGCCTGGTCGACCTTGGACTGGACGTGCAATGCCGCGTCCTCGACTTGACGGACGAAGAGGCTGTGCGCAGCCTGGTCCGGTCGCTACCGCCAATCCAGGCGCTGGTCAACAACGCCGGCATCTTCGACGAACGCAAGTTCCTCGAAGTCTCCAACGCCGACTTCCGCCGCGCCTACGAAGTCAACCTTGTCGCAGTGGCGACGCTGACGCAGGAGGCCGCGAGGACGATGCCCGACGGCGGCCGCATCGTCAATATCGCCTCGCGTGCGTACCTCGGCGCCAAGAACCACCCGCACTACGTCGCATCCAAGGCCGCAGTGGTTGGCTACACGCGGGCCAGTGCGATGGAGCTGGCGCCGCGCGGCATCCTGGTGAACGCCATCGCGCCGGGCCTGATCGATACACCCATCCTGCGCGCGCTCACGCCCGAACGGCTGGCCCAGCAACTCGCGCTGCAGCCCACAGGGAAGGCGGGGAAGCCTGAGGACATCGCGCAGGCGGTGTCGTTCCTGGTGTCTGCGCAGACGGGGTTCATCACCGGGCAGGTGCTGTTCGTCGATGGCGGCAAATCCCTGGGCGGGTCGGGCGCATGAATGACAGCTCCTGGGATGCCGAGTACGACGTGGTCGTCATCGGCGCAGGCGCCGGTGGCATGGCAGCGGCCCTCACCGCGAAAATCGAAGGCCGCAGCGTGCTGCTGACCGAAAAGACGGACCGCGTCGGCGGATCGACCGCGGTGTCCGGCGGCGCCGTCTGGGCGCCGTTGAATGCGCAATCCGCGAAGGTCGGGCATCCCGACACCATCGAGAAGGTCTGGACGTACATGCAGAAGACGGTAGGCGATGCGGCACCGGCGGCGATGCAGCAAGCCTTCCTGCGCAACTGCGCGGGCATGGTCGACTACTTCGAAAAGAACACGCTCGTCGAGCTGGTGGCGCGCAGCAACTCGCCGGACTACTACCCCGACCGCGAAGGTGCCGCGTTCGGGGGCCGCTCGCTGGATCCCGCGATGTTCGACGGGCGGTCGCTGGGTCGGAATTTCCAGGAGCTGAGGGATCCGCTGCCCGAGTTCCAGGTGCTCGGCGGCATGATGATCAACATGACCGACGCCAAGCACCTGCTTGCGGTCACGCGGTCGTTCGAGTCGTGGCGCGAGGGCATGAAGCTGGTGCTGCGCTATTTCAGCGACCGCTTGCGCGGCTATCACCGCGGCACGCGCCTGGTGTTGGGAAACGCACTTGCGGGGCGGCTGTTCAAGAGCGTGCTCGACCGGGGGATCGAATACTGGCTGAATGCGCCGCTTGAGAAACTGCATGTGGTGGACGGTCGGGTGACCGGGGTCTCGCTGATGCGCGAGGGCAAGCGGGTCGCGGTGCGGGCTCGGCGCGGCGTGATCGTGGCGACCGGTGGATTTCCTTGGAGCGAAACGCTGCGCAGCGAACTTTATCCGCAACCGAGCGGCCCATGGTCCATGTCACCGCAGGCCAACCAGGGTGAAGGCATCACGTTGGCCAAGGAGGCCGGCGCCACGCTCGGCACCGGACACGTGAGTCCCGCGTTCTGGGCGCCGGTGTCGATCCTCAAGCGGCCCGACGGCAGCGAGGTCCGGTTTCCGCATCTGGTATGGGATCGCGCCAAGCCGGGGCTGATGGCGGTGAATCAAGCGGGGGAACGCTTCGTCAACGAGTCGACGTCGTACCACGAGTTCGTGCGCGCCATGTACCGGTCGCACGAGATGGTGCCCACGGTGCCCGCGTTCCTGGTATGCGATCACGACTTCATGGAGCGGTGGGGCCTTGGCCTGGCGCTGCCTGGTGGCCGGCCGCGGGAGCATCTTGTGCGTGCGGGCTATCTGTACAAGGCGCAGTCGCTGCGCGACCTGGCTGCGGCATTGGGCATCGACGGTGAGCGTCTCGAGGCTTCGGCCGCGCGGTTCACCCGGTTTGCCGAAAGCGGCAAGGACGACGATTTCGGCAAGGGCAGCACGGCCTACAACCGCTATCTCGGCGACCCGGATCATCAGCCGAATGCCTGCCTCGGGCCGTTGCAGCGCGGCCCCTTCTACGCGGTGAAGGTGTATGCAGGCGACATCGGAACGGCCTGCGGCATCGCGTGCAACGAGCACGCACAAGCGCTGGATGCGCAGGGCCAGCCCATTGTCGGCTTGTACATGGCCGGCAACGACATGCATTCGGTAATGGGCGGCGAGTATCCTGCGCCGGGCATTACCCTGGGCCCCGCCTTGACCTTCGGCTGGATCGCCGGACGCCATGCGGCGAGCTCTCCCGAACTCCATTCCACAGCCGGCGCGCTCTCATGAAAATATACTTCTCCCCCTTTTCGCCCTATGTGCGCAAGTGCCTGGTCGCGGGCCACGAACTCGGCCTGAACGATCGGATTCGGCTCTTGCCCTCCAATGCAGGCCCCATCCAGCGGGACAAGGAGCTCATTGCCAAGAATCCGCTCGGCAAGGTCCCCACCTTCATCACCGACGACGGCCAGGTGCTGTACGACAGCCGGGTGATCTGCGAATACCTGGACGATCTGGCCGGCGGCAACTTGTTCCCGCGCACGGGGTCCGCGCGATGGGCTGCGCTCACGTTGCAATCACTGGGCGACGGCATCCTCGACGGCGCGTTGCTGGCTCGCTATGAGGACGTGGCGCGTCCGGAGGCACTACGCTGGAGCGAGTGGCGTGCGGGGCAACTCGACAAGGCGGAAACTTCGCTTGCCCACCTGGATAGCCACCCCGAGATGCTGGAAGGCCGGGTCGACATCGGATCGTTGACCGTGGCTTGCGCGCTTTGGTACCTGGATTTACGGTTTGCGAATTTCGATTGGCGCAGCCGCCATGCCGGTGTGGCTAGCTGGTTCGCCAAGTTCAGCCAGCGGGCGTCCTTGCAGGGCACTTGGGCGCTTTGACCCGCCGTTTTGGTCAAACCGCACCAAAAGAAAATGAGTAAAACGAACGGTGTGGATCGAAAGCCGCTCGCAGCGCAATAAATTTCAGAGGAGCACCTCTCCATTCTTGGTCCAACCTTCCATGGGCAACTTGCAGACGTTGCAGTCACTCGGGATTTCGCTTCCGAGCCCGGCCTATATCCTTGGTGCCGTGTTATTCGGCCTCATCGGGTTCGTGGCGTATCGTTACGGAAAGCGCACCGGTCGCCAGCGAAGCAAATGGCTCGGTGTCGCCCTGATGCTCTATCCCTACGCGATTGCACAGACTTGGTTGCTATACGTCGTGGGCGCTGCGCTGTGCGTAGGTGTGCTCATCGACGGCGACTGAGTCTTCGACTTCCAGATTGGGGCAGGAACACGTCGGGGAACTGAACCAAGCTTCAGCGGTATCGAAAGCCATGACGATTCGTGTGGAGTGCTGCGCCGGCCATCGCGGTGAACCGGAACCGTTCGCCTTCTGGCTCGGCGAGCGCCGGCTTGCCGTGCGTGGCATCGTTGACCGCTGGTTTGCGCCAACGCAGCGCTGGTTCAAGGTCGACGCAGATGACGGGCATCTTTACGTCCTCCGATGCGACGAGAAGACCGGAGGCTGGGAACTTGCCGCCTTCACGCTTGGGCCCGGCCAAGTCCAGCAGCTACCGCCATGGCTCGAGGCGTTTCTCGTCACGGCTTGCAAGATTGAGCGGTAGCTCCGGACGTCTGCTCTTGGGCCGCATTCTGCCTTCGCGCTGGGCGCCCATCTTCAAGCGACCTGTTTCTCGCCCTTGGCGTAACGGGTAGGGCGGCGAGGTGATGATTGCGGAGATTTGATCCGTCAGTTTGCCGGCGAGCGTCTCGGTCCGGGTCCAGATGGCCACGCCCAGATCGGTGCTGAACGCGACCAGTGGCACCCCCTCGGGCGTCGGCGTGAGGTCGCCTTCCTGCTGCGCCTTGGGGGCAGGCGCCAATTGCCGCGCTGGCTAGGAACGCGCTCGAGCAGCCCGAGCTTGCGCAGCGTTTGCTGTGCCTGCCAGCGGACGTTCCGGTGCGCCAGGTTGTGGGGCTGGCGCGCACGGCCAACAGGCTTGCGCTCACCGCCGGCCAGGTCGAGCGCTCAGGAGAGAGCCTGGTTCGAGAAGCCTTCTTCGTTGATCTGGACGTTCCGATAGGCGCTCGTGTAGTGGAACCACGAAGGTGCAGAGACGGCGCCATGACGGGCGGCGAATGAGGCGGCTCAGGGGAGCGAGGCTGCGAGCCCCTTCGTACGATGACTGATGACGAACTCGCGCAGCGAGTGCAGCGCCGGGTTGCGCGAGTCCTCGCGCCATGCCAGATAGATCTCGGCGGTGACGTCCTTGCGCCAGAGCGGCCTCAGCACCACGTTCTCGAAGCCGAGATACTTCGCCGAGGCGGGGACGATGGCGATTCCGATGCCCGAGCGCACCAATGAAACGATCGTATGGGTTTGCCCGATGTGATGCACGTACTCCGGCGAGCGGTCCGTTGCGGGAAACAGATCGACGATCTTGTCGTGGAAGTATTTCCCCTCCCTTTCCGAGTACATGATCATCGGCTCGCCGGCCAGATCTTCGCGGCGCACGCGAGACTTGCTGGCCAACGGATGCCGGGCAGGCAGCGCGAGCACCATGGGCTCTTTCGCGATGCGGTGATAGCGAATGCCTGCCGCCGGCTGCGTCGGCCGCGCGAAGCCGAGGTCGATGGTCTCCGACTCGAGCGCGCGAAGCTGGTCTGACGAGACCATCTCCTTCAGCAGGATGCGGATGGCGGGCAATGCCTTGCTCACAGCCGCCAAGAGTTCCGGGATGAGCGCATAGCCGCAGACGGCCGTGTAGCCGACCACAACGCGGCCGGCCTCGCCGCGGGCAGTGCGTCGCGCCATGTCGGCAGCAAGCTCGGTGCGGCGCAGGATCGCCTCGGCTTCTTCACACAGGACTGCGCCGGCGGCTGTGAGGCGCACTCTCCGGCTCGTCCGTTCCAGCAGCTGGGCGCCCACGGCATGTTCGAGCAGCTGGATCTGGCGCGACAGCGGAGGCTGCGTCATGTGAAGCCGCGCCGCGGCGCGGCCGAAATGCAGTTCCTTGGCGACGGCGACGAAGCAGCGCAGTTGGAAGAAGTCAAGCATCGATCCAGATTGTGCATCGATCGATCCAGGATCTGGCTTGGACTTTTATCGATCCGCTTCTTAGACTCCAGTTCAAATCCTCCAGGAGACATTGCATGCGTCCACTCGTCCTGGGCATCCTTGCCGCAGCGACTGCTGCGTCCTTCGCCGCGCCGGCCACTGCCCAATCATTCCCCGCCAAACCGATTCGCATCGTGGTGCCCGCGACACCGGGCGGCGCGATCGATCTCGCCGCCCGCGTCATCGGCGACAAGCTCGCGCAGGCGTGGGGCCAGCCAGTCGTCGTCGACAACAAGCCGGGCGCCGCGGGCATCTCCGGCACGGACATCGTCGCGAAGGCGCCTGCAGACGGCTACACCTTCGCGCTCGTCGCGAGCAGCCATGCGATCAACGCCACGCTCTACGGCAAGCTGCCGTACGACACGCAGAAGGACTTCACGCCCGTCGCACTCACCCACGTGGTGCCGCTGGTGCTGGTCGTGAACAACAACCTGCCGGCGAAGAGCGTGCGCGACTTCGCGAACTACCTCAAGGCGAACCCGGGCAAGGTGAGCTATGCGTCTTCGGGCAACGGCGGTGCGCCGCACCTGTCCGCGGAGCTGTTCAAGTCGCTGACCGCAACGACGATGACGCACATACCCTACAAGGGCAGCACCGCGGCGCATACGGACCTCATCTCCGGCGAGGTGCAGGCGATGTTCGACACCGTGGTTGCGATCGGACCTCAGATCAAGGCCGGCAAGGTGCGGCCCCTGGGCGTGACCACGGCGAAGCGCTCCGCCGCATTGCCCGAGGTCCCGACGATCGCCGAGTCCGGCGTGAGCGGCTACGAAACGAGCACCTGGGGCGGGCTTATCGCGCCCGCCGGCACGCCGAAGGACATCGTGGCCAAGGTCAACGCGGAGGTGAACCGCATCCTGAAGATGCCGGATGTGCGCGAGCGGCTGCAGGCTTCGGGCGCCGAGCCGGCGAGCGGAAGCGCCGATGACTTCGAACGTTTCATCCAGTCGGAGATGCAGAAGTGGGGACAAGTGGTCAAGGCCTCCGGCGCCACGGCCACGCAGTGAAGGGGCAGCCTTGAAGAAGTCATTGATTGGGGTACTGGTCTCCATCTCGGCGGCTGGTGCCTTCGCGCAAACGTGGCCGGCGCGCGCCGTCACGCTGGTGGTTCCCTTTCCCCCGGGTGGCGGCACCGATACCGGCGCCCGCATCGTCGCGCAGCAGCTCTCGAAGAAGTGGGGCCAGCCGGTCGTGGTGGAGAACAAGGGCGGGGCGGCGGGACAGATCGGCGCCGAGTTCGTGGCCAAGGCGCGCCCCGACGGCTACACCATCCTCATGGGAAACATCGGAACACAAGCGATCAATCCCGTGCTCTATCCGAAGCTGCCGTACAACCCCGACACGGCGTTTGCGCCCATCGCTCTGGTGGCGGAATTGCCCCTCGCGATGATGGTTCATCCCGGCGTGCCGGCGAGGTCGGCGAAGGAATTCGTCGCGCTGGCCAAGGCGCAGCCCGGCAAGCTCAGCTACAGCAGTTCCGGCGCCGGCGGCGCTCCGCACCTCGCGGCCGAGATGTTCAAGGACGCGACGGGCAGCTTCATCCTTCACGTGCCCTACCGCGGTGGCGGACCTGCGATCGCCGACCTGCTGGCCGGGCACGTCCAGCTTTCCTTCATGACCGTTCTGGAAGCCAGCGGGCACATCAACGCGGGAAAGCTGCGTGCGCTGGCCGTCACCAGCGACAAGCGCGTGAGTGCGCTTCCTGCCGTGCCCACCCTCGCGGAATCGGCGGTGCCGGGATTCAACAGCATCTCGTGGATCGGGCTGTTGGCGCCGGCGCCGACCCCGCGCGATGTGGTCGAGAAGATCTCCGCCGATCTGCGCGAGGCGGTGGCGAATGACGAAGTGCGGGAGAAGCTGGTTCAGCTCGGCGCCGTCCCAGCCGCGACGACGCCCGATCAGTTTGCGCGGCTGATCGACAACGACCGCAAGCGCTATGCAGAGATCATTCGCGTGCGCAACGTCAAGATCGATTGAAGAAGATGACCGACCGTCCCGTCCTCCTCCAGACCATCGCGCTGCTGCCTTCGCTGGAGCGCGCACTCGCCGAAAGCTACATCGTGCATCGCCTGCCCGGGCGCGGACCTGAGCGCGATGCCTTTCTCGCCGAGCGCGGCGCGGAGATCACAGGGGTGGTGACATCGGCGGCCAGCGGTGCCGACGCTGGCTTGATCGGCTTGCTGCCCAACCTGCGGGTCATCTCGAGCTTTGGCGTCGGCCTCGATCGCCTGGACCTCACCGCCGCGGCGCAGCGCGGAATACCCGTCGGCTACACCCCGGATGTTCTCAACGACTGCGTCGCGGACATGGCCATGGGACTGCTGCTGTCGGTGGCGCGGCGGCTGCCGGAGGCGGACCGCTACGTACGCGCGAAAGGCTGGCAGGGTGGCGGCCACTCGCCCTTTCCCCTGGGCCGGCAGGTGAGTGGCGCGAAGCTCGGACTCGTGGGCCTCGGCCGCATCGGCCGGACGATCGCCCGGCGCGCGCTGGGATTCGACATGGAAGTTCGGTACCACACACGGCGGGCTGTGGAAGGCGTCGATTGGGCCTATGAACCTCAGTTGCTCGATCTTGCGCGCTGGGCGGACTTCCTCGTGATCATCACAGCGGGCGGTCCGGGTACCCGCCACCTCGTGGATGCCGCGGTGCTCGATGCACTGGGCGCCAAAGGCTATCTGGTGAACGTGGCCAGGGGAACGGTGGTCGACGAAGCGGCCCTTGTCGACGCATTGAAGGGAAAGCAGATCGCCGGCGCCGCCCTCGACGTTTTCGAGGACGAGCCGCGTGTGCCGGTCGACCTCCTCACGCTCGACAACGTGGTGCTCGCACCGCACATCGCGAGTTCGACGGTGCAGACCCGGGAAGCCATGGGCCGAAGGGTGCTGGACAATCTTTCGGCGTTCTTCTCGGGGCGCGCGTTGCCCAGCGCTGCTGCGAGCTGATGCTGCCTCGCCGCGGAACTTGCAAGAACTGAGAGCCTTCGGGGGCGCTTCCATCCCGCCTGTTTGTGCGCCACTGTGTTTTGAAGCATGACGTTGGGTGCTGTGTGTTGGTGCCGATAGCTTCTGGTCAACTTCGTCCGCTCTTGGGCCGGATTCTGCCGGCTATCGGTAGCTGTGCATGACAAAGTTGGGCACGGAGCCTGCTCGGACCTTTCGCTCCCAAATGTCCAACCACGCGCCACCCATCTTCCAGAAGACTCTGCACTGTTGAAAATAGCTAAGAACTGACCCGAACTCCCCGTGCTTCAGCAGCTCTTTTGCGAGCTGCATGCTTGGCCCGAACGAACCGAGTTGAGGCGACCCGCTGGTTTCGCCGGACGCTTTGAGCTCCTGTATACCAAGCAGCAGTTCGTCCTGTCGCACCGCAAGGAGGCCCAGGACGGTGTGCGCAAAATGAATGGCATTGCCGTGGTTCCAGTTCCGCTCAAAGGAAGTCGCAAGGTCAAGCAAGCTCCGGGCGAGCTGTTCTGCCAAGTCGTAGCGCTCAAGATTGAAGGCTGCGACAGCCGCACCCGGCAGCGCGTAAAAGCGGTCTTCTTCACTCGCTACGCCTTCCAACTTCTCGATTGCAACAGGTGCACGCTCAAGAGCAAGGCGCCTAAGTTGCCTCTGCATGCGTCGCGTGAACGGCTCTCGCTCGCTCTCAGCTTCGAAGCTAGTCCGTTTGCTCGTGCGCTTTGGCATCTTGTTGCGTTCCTAGCCTTCGACCGGCGGCATCGCTTCGAAGCCCGGCAGCGACCGAAGCAGCGCAGTCATCGACTTTGCAGCAAGCGCCGGTACATCCGCAATGTCCACCCACCTAAACTGGTCCACTTCGGGGGTCATCACGCCTGACGCGTGGTGAGGAAAGAAGCTCGTGCATTTGCATGCCGCGATGTCGCAGTTGCGCGTGTGCAGGACGACACGGAAAAGGTGTAGGTCCTTTCGGGAGAGGTAAAGCATGCGCCCAAGCTCCTCCATCGAATCCGCAATCAGTTCGATGCCCGTTTCTTCCCGGACTTCGCGGATGGCCGCCTCGCGCGGAGACTCGCCTTCTTCCGCGCCACCCTTTGGGATGTCCCAGTGCTTCTGCCCGGTGGCGTGCGCCAGCAGGAGCTGACCTTGCTCGTTCAGGATGAGCACCCCATAAGAAGTGGTCTTCATAGGCACCGGATTGTCGTTGGGCGCGGCACGGTTTGCGACGTCATTGCTGGCCGACTGTAGCCGGCGATCGACCGGTCCCAATCACCGCTCAACGCGAAACTGGACCGCCGTGACGTAGGTCCGCTTGGCCGAATGTAGCCAATCCCGGCCGGCCCGCCGCGCAGGAATCGAGTTTGAGGCGCGGGCGACTTTCGAGCACCAGGGCTCTCAGACGAAAGCGGCGTAGTCATGCAGGTCTTTGCATCCATACCCTCGACTAACGAGGGCGGCACGCTGCTCAGAGGTGAACTCGGGCGAGAAGACGACTCTCTCCTGCGTCCAGTTGCTCAGGTGTTTGTGCTCGCGTGCAGCCATGAATCCCGCGACATGCTGGTCGAAGACCTCGAGGGCCGCGTTGTCGTGCGCGCCAGCGGTGCGCTTACAGGAGCCGAAGCGAATACGCTTGCTGGCCTCATCCAGCGCGACAAGGTCTATCTCGATGCTACGGGCCACGTCCCGAGGCCTATTCCAGTAACCGAGCCTGAGCTCAGACAGCTCGAAGTCGCCGAGGCCTTTGCGAGACATCTCGGTATGCAGGCCGCGCACCAGCTTTTCGAAGGAGAAGCCCTCGAGAACCTCAAGCCGGCGCCAGTGCTTTGTCCAACGGTTTGAGCCGCGCGGCTTCACGAGCGGGCTTCGCCACTGCAAGCCACGCCTGCAGGAAATTGTCGGCGAGGTAGTAGCGCGCATTTCGGCTCTTGCTGTCCGAGAACACAGGATGGAGCTTGTCCACCATGCGGTAGTCGTTGACGAGCCGGCTGATGTGCGTGCCTAGTGGCGTCTTGTCGTGAGGGTCGTTCAACGCCGTGACCAGGTCTCCATTGCTGCAACCTGCGTGGTCGGCCAGGTAGTGCAATATGGAAACGGCTCGGCCGCGCAGTTCGCGCAGGAACCACGTGTCGGCCTCTTCAGACAACGGGCTGGAGCCGCGCACGAACATTCGGGTCAGCAGCTCCCGAGCGAGGTCCGCCGCGGGTGCCGCGAACAGGTCCTGCTCGAATGCATCGTGATAGAACTTTGGGACCCCTTCGAAGAAGGTCCAGAGCGTGAGCCATCGCTGCGGTTCCTCAACACCTTGGCTACGGAACACCGCCATCAGGTCCTGGAAGTCCCAGTGGTCCAGCCGGATTTGTGCCGTTGTGCGCCCATACAGGGGTGCTGCCTTGTCGTCCAGGAGGGCATTCATCTCGGACTGAAGAGAGCCCAGCACGAACAGCCCGCCGCGGCGCAGACCAGCGTTGCGCAGCCGGTCCACCTGCGCCTGAAGGAACGAATTGAACGCATGAAGCTTGGCGCGCGTGAAGTACTGGAACTCATCCAGCACGACAACCATGCCCGCATCGCAGAGCTGGCCGATGGCACCGGCCATTGACGCAAAATCCGTCACGTTTGCCGCAAGCGCCCGTGCATCGTCGCGCTCGCATTCGCCAAGGCTTCGAGCGAACGTGGTTGCGACATCGCGCTCGTCGGAATCGGGCACTTGCATGTGCACGAGGTTCGCCCCCAGGCTAGCCTCGCCCTTTGCAAGCTGACCCAGCAGCGTTGTCTTGCCTATCCGACGGCGTCCCTCGTATGGGTTTTTTGGCGGCAGAAACTATCGCCAAGACAGGCCCGCAGGCAGTGAAGCCTCTGGACAGGTTCAGCCGCCGTGCGGTGGCAGCGAATCCCGCACGACGAAGTACTTGTCGCCTGAGAAGCGCAGGTACCCCTTGGCGACAAGAGGCTCAAGGAAGCGAAGCACTTCCGAAATGATGCCGGTCATGGACTCGCCAGCGCTAGCGTCGAATCGCGCCCAGGTCCAGCTGTTCACTGCTGCTGCGGAGAAGCCGTAGTCGCGCTTTCGCGCGTCCGCAAGCGTGCCAACAATCGTTGGCCAGCTCGCCAGCTTCAAAGGGGGCTAGGGCGTGCCAGGCGCCAGCCCGGGCGACATTGCCCGAGGTCTCGCCGCAGCGCAGGCTGTCTTCGCGAAGGTGGGAGTCACCTCGATGCAAGCCGCCGAAGCATTGCTCAAGCGCGATGGCTTGGCTACGTTGGGCTTCCCGGACGGAGGCGAACCTCCGCGGACGAATTCGCTGCGGCCGATGCCTTCGACGTGGCGAAGAAGCTGCGATCCTGGCGCGCTGCGCTGACTGGGCTGATGTGCCCGAGGAAGCACATCTGCGCGTGACGCCCGACGCCTTGTGGTGATCTCGCGAGGCGACGGCCGCCCGACGGAAGTTGGACGTCACCGGCTTCGCCGGTCGGGCTGTTCCAGGTTCGCGCTGTGGCGCTCATCCCTTCGGGACGGTCCGTGGCCGCCTTGCGCATCCCTGACGCGGAGGCGGGAAAGAAGGCAGTCGGGGTGTCAGTGATCCGCGAAACCAGATGTCGGAATCGCAATCGTGAGGACAGCAAGGCCGACCCATAAGGCATGCAGCGCTGACGCAAAGTCAGCGGCGGTGCCTGCTGAACTAGGTGCTCACGAACTTCGGATCCAACTCTTGCACCGCAAACCTCCGGACATGATCGACGAAGGCGCTCACCAACATCGATGAGGTGCGCCGCGCCGGCGTCAGCACGGAGAATTCCGTGACCATGACTGGCTCGAACGGCAGGAAGGTCAGGCCCCTGCCGCGGTGCTCCAGCGCGGTGATCGGGTCGACCAGCGACACGCCGAGGCCGGCAGCCACCATGGCGCAAATGCCGGCCGACACCTGCGTCTCTACCTGTAGCTCGCGCTCGATGCCGTAGGACGCGAAGAGCGCGTCGATGTGCAGCCGCGATTCGATCGCATGCGGATGCGAGACGAAGTGCTCGCCGGCCAGGTCTGCGGGGCGGATCACCTTTTTCCTCGCGAGCCGGTGATCGCTCCGCATCACGCAGACCATCCGGGTCGCGATCAGCTGCTCGCCGTGCGTGCTGGAGTGGCTCATCGGCAGGACGACGAAGCCGACGTCGCAGCGCTCGCCCACCACCAAGTCGACCACGGTCCGTGACGAATGGTTGGCGAGCGATATGCGGATGTCGCTGTGCTCGCGCAGGAACGTCGCGATGGCGCGCGGCAGGAACGACAGCGCCAGCGCCGGGGCTGCAGCGATGCGCAGCGCGCCACGCTGCAGCGAACGTATCTCGTCGGCGGTTCGCGCGATGCGTTCCATGCCGAGCAAAGACCGCTCGACCTCCTCGTTCAGCGCCTCGGCTTCCGCCGTGGGTTGCAGGCGCCCTCGCACGCGCAGGAAGAGCGCGAACCCGACGCTTTCCTCCAGGTCCGCAATGAGCCGCGTGACGGCCGGCTGCGACACGTGCAGCGACTCGGCCGCACGTGTCACGGTTTGCCACTGCATCACGGCGCGAAAGGCTTCCAACTGACGAATCTTCATATGAGCAACTCCATACGCCAATGTTATGGGTATCCGAAAAAAAACGATTGTTCAGTTGGAGATCGAATGACTAATCTCCGAGCTGCGAGTGAAACCAACCGCAGATTCCATCCTGGTGCGCCATAAGCAAAACGCATCATGATGGGGAAAACCCCGACTTCTTGGTGCGCAACAAAGGAAATCCCATGATGCTTCGTCCCGTTTCCGCGGCCGTGAATGTGGCCGTCTCCGCAGCGCTGGCACTCGGCGCCCTGACCGCAGCGACCAGCGCGTCGGCCGATCCCACCACGCTGTATGTCGGCTCCTACGGCGGGTCGACCGAGAAGGCCTTCAAGGAGAGGCTGATCCCCGCGTTCGAAGCCAAGAACAACGCCAAGATCGTCTACGTGCCGGGCAACTCGACCGACACGCTGGCCAAGCTGCAGGCGCAAAAGGGCAAGCAGGAACTCAACGTCGTGCTGCTCGACGACGGCCCGATGTACCAGGCGGTGCAATTCGGCTTCTGCGACAAGCTGGGCAACCCGGCGGTGCTGAAGGACCTGTACCCGGTCGCGCGCATGACCGACAGCGCGGTTGGCATCGGCATCGTCGCCACCGGCATCGCCTACAACACCGAAGCCTTCAAGAAGGCGAACCTGCCCGCGCCGGATTCATGGGAAGTGCTGACCGACAAGCGCTTCAAGCAGAAGGTCGCGATCCCGCCGATCAGCAACACGTACGGCCTGCAGACGCTGCTGACCTTCGCCAAGCTGCGCAAGGGCGGCGACAAGAACATCGACCCCGGCTTCACCGCGATGACGCGCGAAGTCGGACCCAACGTGCTGGCGTGGGAGCCGTCGCCGGGCAAGATGACCGAGCTGTTCCAGAACAACGACATCATGTTGGCCGTGTGGGGCAGCGGCCGGGTGCAGGCGCTGAAGGACACGGGCTTCCCGGTGCAGTTCGTCGTTCCGAAGGAAGGCGCGCCGGCCTTGCTGACGGCCGCCTGCCCGGTGGCACAGAACAGCGCCCCGGCGCTCTCGCAGGCCTTCGTCCAGTATCTCCTGACGCCCGAGGTGCAGGCCATCCTCGCTGACACGCAGGGCTGGGGCCCGGCCAACAGCAAGGCCAAGCTCGAGCCGGCCGTCGCCGCCAAGGTGCCTTACGGCAAGGAGCAGATCGACAAGCTGCTGCCCACCGACTGGACCGTCGTCAACGAGAAGCGCGCCGAGTGGACCAACCGCTGGAACCGCACCGTCGAACGCTGAGCTTGCAACCGCGCTGCTGAACCCGGGCCCCCTTCATGACCTTCCTTCAACTCGATCAACTCGGCAAGGCTTTCGGCGACTTCCGCGCGGTGGAGAGCCTGAGCCTCGAGGTTGAGCGTGGCGAGTTCATCTCGCTGCTCGGCCCTTCGGGCTGCGGCAAGACCACCACCCTGCAGATGGTCGCGGGCTTCGTCGAGCCGACGCGCGGGCGCATCCGCCTCGACGGCGCCGACATCACGGGCATGCGGCCGGAGAGGCGCGGCATGGGCGTGGTGTTCCAGAGCTACGCGCTCTTCCCGCACATGACCGTGGCCGAGAACATCGGCTTCGGCCTTGAGATGCGCGGCATCCCGCGCGCGGAAAAGCTCAAACGCGTCGACGAGACGCTCGAGCTCGTGCGGCTGCCGGGCCTCGGCAAGCGTTACCCGAAGGAACTCTCTGGCGGGCAGCGGCAGCGGGTCGCCATCGCGCGTGCGCTGGCGGTGCGACCCGCGGTGCTGCTGCTGGACGAACCCATGTCGAACCTCGACGCGAAGCTTCGCGAGGACATGCACGTCGAGTTGCGCAGCATCCAGCGCCATCTCGGCATCACCACGATCCTGGTCACGCACGACCAGGTCGAGGCCATGACGATGAGCGATCGCATCGCCGTCATGCATGGCGGACGCATCGTGCAGCTCGCTACGCCGTACGAGGCGTACGAGCGGCCCGAATCGGCGTTCGCATCGTCCTTCCTTGGCAAGACGAATGTGCTCAAGGGCGTGGTCGAAGCGCGCAATGCGCGCTGCTGCGAGGTGCGCGTCGGCGATTCGCTGCTGCACGTGCCGCACCAGGAGAAGCCGCTCGCGCGCGAGGTCAACGTCTACGTGCGGCCCGAGAAGGTGCGGCTCGCGCCGGCCTCGGCCGCGCACGGCATCCCGGCCACGATCCGCACGCGCCTGTTCCTCGGCAACCACTGGCTGGTCGAGGTCGACAGCGCGCTCGGGCCCATGCGCGTGAGTCACCCCAACATCGGCTCGGTGCCGCCGGCCGAAGGCGAGGCGGTCGCCGTGCATTGGCTGGACGACGACCTGCGCCTGCTCGACACGGAGGTCGCGCATGGCTGAGGCCGCCACCGCTCTCGTGACTGGCGCGCCGGCCCGGGCCGCGTCGCCGTCGAAGTCGGTCGAGCCGCGCGCCGGCTCCGCGCCCTGGCTCCTGAGCGCACCCGCGCTGCTGCTGTTCCTCGGGCTGCTGGTGATTCCGCTTGCGCTCACCGCGGTGCTGTCGTTGCACTCGTTCGACGGCACGCGCGGTGTGCTGCCGGACTTCACCGCGCGCAACTACCTCGAGGTCTTCTCGGACCCGTACTACTACGAGATCTTCCTGCGCACGGCCGGCCTGGCGCTGGCGGTCACGCTGCTGTCGGTGCTGTTCGGCGTGCCGGAAACGATCATCCTGTCGCGCATGAAGGCGCCGTGGCGGGGCATCTTCCTGGTCGTCATCCTCGGCCCGCTGCTGGTATCGGTCGTGGTTCGCACGCTGGGCTGGGCCATCCTCATGGGCAACAACGGGCTCATCAACGCGGGCCTGCAGGCGCTCGGCCTGACGGACGAACCGGTGCGGCTGCTGTTCACGATGACGGGGGTGGTCATCGCGCTCACGCATGTGCTGATGCCGTTCATGGTGATCTCGGTATGGGCCTCGCTGCAGAAGCTCGATCCGCAGGTCGAGAATGCGGGGCTCTCCTTCGGTGCTGCGCCTTTCACGGTGTTCCGGCGCATCATCCTGCCGCAAATCGTGCCGGGCATCCTGTCGGGCGCGATCATCGTGTTCGCGCTCGCGGCGTCGGCCTTCGCGACGCCGGCCATCCTCGGCGGGCGCCGGCTCAAGGTGGTCGCCACCGCCGCGTACGACGAGTTCCTCAGCACCCTGAACTGGCCGCTGGGCGCGTCGATCGCGATCCTGCTGCTGATCGCCAACGTCATCGTCATCGCCGGCTTCAACCGCTGGCTCGAGCGGCGCTACGCGCAGGTCTTCGAAGGCTGAGAAGGAGCACGACATGCGCAAGAACGGACTGCTCTCTCTCGTCTATCACACGATCTTCATCGCCTTCATCCTGGCGCCGCTGGTGGTGGTGGTGCTCGTCTCGTTCACCGGCAAGGGCTACATCTCGCTGCCGACCGACGGCTTCTCGCTGCGCTGGTTCCGCGCCATCGGCGGTGCCACCGAACTGGTCAACGCGTTCTGGCTGTCGCTCTGGCTCGGCCTCGCGAGCGCGACCGTCGCCGTGGTGCTGGCGGTGCCGGCGGCGCTCGCGCTCGTGCGATACCGTTTTGCCGGGCGCGGCGCGATCGCGGCCTTCTTCATGTCGCCGCTGATGATCCCGCACGTCGTGCTGGGCGTGGCCTTCCTGCGCTTCTTCACCACCATCGGCGTGTCGGGCTCGTTCGTGTGGCTCTCGCTGACACACGTCGTCGTGGTGATGCCGTACGCGCTGCGGCTGGTGCTGGCCTCGGCCACGGGCCTCGATCGCGATGCCGAGAAGGCGGGGCTCTCGCTCGGCGCGAGCCGCATGACCGCGTTTCGTCGCATCGTGCTGCCGCTGATCCTCCCTGGCGTGGTTGGCGGCTGGATGCTCGCCTTCATCCAGAGCTTCGACGAACTCACCATGACGGTCTTCGTCGCCACGCCCGGCACCACGACGCTGCCGGTCGCCATGTACAACCAGATCGCCCAGACCATCGACCCGCTGGTTGCATCGGTGTCGACCGTGCTCATCGCCGGCACGGTGGTGCTGATGGTGCTGCTCGACCGGCTCGTCGGCCTCGACCGCGTGCTGATCGGCAAGGGCTGAGCGCGGTTTGCCCGCATCCGGGCGCTTCCTTTTTTTCTGCACTCCATGAACACAAGTGATTTGATCGTCGTCGGCGGCGGCCTGGTCGGCACCGCGCTGGCCTACGGCGCGGCACGCAACGGCATTCGCGTCACCGTCCTCGACGAGGGCGACGATGCGTTCCGCGCGTCGCGCGGCAACTTCGGACTCGTATGGGTCCAGGGCAAGGGCTTCGGCATGGCGCCGTACGCGCGCTGGACGATGACGTCCGCCGCGCAATGGCCGCAGCTCGCCCGCGCGCTGGCCGACGACGGCGGCGTCGACGTGCAGCTGCGCCAGCCCGGCGGCTTTCACTTCTGCTTTTCCGACGATGAGCTGCAAAGCCGTGAAGAGCGGCTGCGCAGCATCCGCGATGCACTCGATGGCGACTACGCCTTCGAGATGCTCGACCACGCGTCGCTCAGGACGCGGCTGCCGGGCATCGGACCTGAAGTCGCGGGCGCGAGCTACACGCCGATGGACGGTCATGCCAATCCGCTGAAGCTCTTGCGGGCGCTGCACGCGGCCTGCCGGCATCGCGGCGTGCATTTCGCGCACGGCAGCCGCGCGACGCGCATCACGCCGCGGGCGAACGGCTTCGAGCTCGAGGCGGGGGCGACCACATGGCGCGCGCCGCGCGTGGTGCTCGCGGCCGGCCTCGGCAACCGCGAGCTGGCGCCGCAGGTCGGCCTGCACGCGCCGGTGCGGCCCAACCGGGGCCAGGTGCTGGTCGGCGAGCGCGTCGCCAGGTTCCTCGACCATCCGACCACCTACGTGCGCCAGACGGACGAAGGCACGGTCCAGCTCGGCGACTCGCTGGAGGACGTCGGGCTCGACGACGGTACGACCGTCGACGTGCTCAGCACCATCGCGCGCCGCGGGGTGCGCAGTTTCCCGGCGCTGGAGAGCCTGCGCCTCGTGCGCGCATGGGGTGCGTTGCGCGTGATGACGCCCGACGGCTTCCCCATCTACCAGGCATCGACGCAATGCCCGGGCGCCTTTGTCGTGACCTGCCACAGCGGCGTGACCCTGGCTGCCAACCACGTCTTCTCGATCGCGCCATGGATCGCCGGCAGTGCCGGGCACGGCGTCCCGGTCGGCATCGAGTCCTTCGGCGGCGACCGCTTCCTCAACGGCAACGAAACCTTCCACCATGCCCATTAACGTCCGCTTTCGCCCCCTCTTTCCGATCGACGCTTCGCCGCGCGGCGAGCCCACGGTCGGCCTCTACTTCGATGGCCGCGCCATGCGGGCGCCGGTCGGCTGCAGCGTGGCGGCGGCCTTGCTTGCCAACGGCGTCTCGACCTTTCGCACCACGCCCGTGAGCGGCGCGCCGCGCGCGCCCTATTGCATGATGGGCGCGTGCTTCGATTGCCTCGTCGAGATCGACGGGCAGCCGAACCGGCAGAGCTGCCTCGTCGCGGTGACCGAGGGCATGCAGGTGAGAACGCAGGCGGGGCTGCGTTCCTTGGATTGCGGCGGGGCCGCCGTTTCCGAGGAGGCCGCGCATGTCGAGTGAGCGTTGCGATATCGCCATCGTCGGCGCCGGCCCGGCTGGCATGTCGGCTGCCATCGTCGCCGCGCGGCTCGGCGCCCATGTCGTGGTGCTCGACGAGCAACGCGCTGTGGGCGGCCAGATCTACCGCGCCATCACCGACGCGCCGGCACGCCGGGTCGACCTGCTCGGGCCGGACTACGCCGCCGGCCGCTCGCTTGCCGAGGCCTTCGCCGCGAGCGGTGCCCGGCACGTCACGAATGCAGCCGTCTGGCAGGTGACGCCCGAAGGTGCGGTGCATTACCTGCATGACGGTGCGACCGCGACACTCCAGGCCGAACGTGTCGTGCTCTGCTCCGGCGCCATGGAGCGTCCGTTCCCGATCCCGGGCTGGACGCTGCCGGGCGTGCTCACCGCAGGTGCCGCGCAGATCCTCCTGAAGAGCGCCGATGTGGTGCCGGTCGAGCCCGTCGTGCTGGCGGGCTGCGGACCGCTCCTCTACCTGCTCGGCTGCCAGTACGTGCGCGCCGGCGTGCCCATCCGCGCACTGGTCGACACGACATCGATCGAGGACTACCGCCGCGCGCTCCCGCACCTCGGCGGCGCGCTTGCCGGCTGGCGTTATCTGAAGAAGGGTCTGTCGCTCATGCGCGTGCTCAAGCGCGCCGGTGTGCCATTCCATACCGGTGCGGAGAACCTCGCTGCGCAAGGCCGGGACGGGGTCGAGGCGCTGCGCTTCACGATCGGCGGCAAGGCCCATCGCATCGAGACCTCGACGCTGCTCCTGCACCACGGCGTCGTGCCGAACACGCAGTTCACTTGGTCGCTACGGGCCAAACACAAATGGGACGATGCGCAGCTCTGCTGGCAGCCCGAGGCGGACGCCTGGGGCGCGCTGGACGTGCCCGGCATCCATGTTGCCGGCGATGGTCTTGGCATCGGCGGCGCGCTGGCAGCGGCGCTGCAGGGCGAGCTCGCGGCGCTCGGTGCGATGCATGCGCTCGGCCGAATCACGCTCGGCGAGCGCGACGGGCTCGCTGGACCGCTTCGTTCGGCGTTGCGCGACCAGCTGCGCATCCGTCCCTTTCTCGATGCCCTGTACCGGCCCAAGAAGGCCAATCGCATTCCGGCCGACGACGTGATCGTGTGCCGCTGCGAGGAAGTCGCCGCCGGCGACATCCGGCATTTCGTGGAGCTCGGCTGCCATGGACCGAACCAGGCGAAGGCCTTCGGGCGTTGCGGCATGGGCCCGTGCCAGGGGCGCCAATGCGGCCTGACCGTGACCGAGCTGATCGCGGAGGCGCGCGGGGTGACCCCGGCGGAAGTGGGCTACTACCGAATCCGACCGCCCATCAAGCCGATCTCGCTGGGCGAACTCGCCGGCGCGGATCGAAGCGTGGCATGAAGCGATCGGCGGACGCGATCGTCGTCGGCGGCGGCCTGCACGGCCTGTCGAGCGCGCTGCACCTCGCGCGGCGCGGACTCGAGGTCATCGTGCTGGAGGCCGAATTCTGCGGCCGCCATGCGTCCGGCGTGAACGCGGGCGGCGTGCGCACGCTGGGCCGCCACGTCGCCGAGATCCCGCTTGCGCTGGCGTCGCGCACGCTGTGGCACCACCTGGCAGAGCTCGTCGGCGACGACGCGGGTTTCGCGCCCAGCGGCCAGTTGAAGATTGCCGAAACCGACGATGAGCTGCAGATGCTGCGCGACACCGTCGCGCATCTCCAGTCGCTCGGCTTCGATCATGAAGAACTCGTCGACGCGCAGCAGGTCCGCGAACTCGTGCCCGCCATTGCGCCGCACGTCGTCGGAGGCATCTGGGTTCGCGACGACGGCCATGCACTGCCGTACCGCGCCGTCACCGCATTCCGCCTCGCAGCCCAGCGCGCCAGGGCCGAAGTGCACGAAGTGACGCGCGTCGAACGCATCGACCATCGTGCCGGTCGCTGGCACGTGGCGACCACGCGTGGCAGCTTCGACGCCACCCATCTGGTCAACACCGCGGGCGCCTGGGCCGGCGCGCTCGCCGCGCAGGCCGGCGATGCGGTGCCGCTCGAAGCCGGCGGGCTGATGCTCATGATCACCCATCGCGCGCCGCCCTTCGTCACGCCGGTGCTCGGCGCGACCGGCCGGCCGCTGTCCTTCAAGCAATTCGCGAACGGCACGGTGCTGATCGGCGGCGGCCTGCGCTGCACCGCCGATCTCGATGCGCGCCACGGCATCGTCGACATGCCCAAGCTGGCGAGCAGCGCGCGCACGGTGACCGCCCTGTTCCCGCACCTGAAGCCGCTTGGCGTCAACCGCGCCTGGGCCGGCGTCGAGGCCTTCATGCCCGACGGCATCCCCGTGATCGGCCCGAGCCGCGCGGCACCGAACCTCGTCCATGCCTTCGGCTTCTCCGCACACGGCTTCGAGCTCGGGCCGATCGGCGGGCAGATCGTCGCCGAGCTCGTGACGGAAGGCCGCAGCACGCTGCCCATCGAACCCTTCGCCGTCGACCGCTTCGCGCGTCGAGCGGCTGCATCGTTTCAACCACTCCAAGAAGGAAGTTCATCATGAGCGACATCCAGCGCTACGACTCCAACGCACGCCTTTCCCGCATCGTCGTGCACAACTCGGTGGTCTACGTCGCCGGGGTCACCGCGACCGATCGCAGCGGCGACGCACAGGCGCAGACCGCCGACATCCTCGCCAAGATCGACGGCTACCTCGCGAGCGTCGGCACGAACAAGTCGCGCCTGCTGTCGGTCCAAATCTGGCTGCAGGACATCGAGCGCGATTTCACCGGCCTGAACGCGGCCTGGGCGGCATGGATACCTGACGATGCGATGCCCACCCGTGCGACCTGCGAGGCCAGGCTCGCGGCGCCGGACCTGCGGGTCGAGATCATTGTGACCGCCGCGTTGTAGCCGGCTTTGGACGCGTTCGGCGTGAACGTGACGGGTGAGGGCGGAATCGCGCCATGCGCTGATGCTTGGTGCCGGTGGTGTGGCCCTCGGCACGCGCTTCTATGCCTCCGAGCGTTCGACCCTTGTTGTGTGCGCCGTAAGCGGTAAGCCGACGGCGGCGTTGCGGAGGCGAAGGATGTGTGATGGGTACGAGCGTAAGAGGCGATCGCTACGCTGGGACCGTCGCGGGCGTGTCGGTCGGGCGACTGAGAGGGACGCTCTTTCGGTGAGCTCAGCGGTTTCACTCCGTTGTTCTCGGCGCTGTCTCCGCAATGCACTCAACCAAGTTCAGCGCCGCCAGCATCATCATCTTTTCCGCCTCGGTTTCGATGCCGAGATGGCCATGCTCCCCGAACTTGCCGAAGACGTATGCGAGTAACTGCTGCTCGGGATGGTCCGCGATGGCGTCCGAAGTGGCTTGCGCTTGCTGCTGCGGCGTCAGGCCCTCGATGAAGCGCACGCGTGCGGAGATGCGCTTCAGGCAACGTTCCTGGACGACTTCGGAGATGACCGGCCAGACTCTGCCGCTGGTCTTCATCGCCTCATAGAAGACGAGTAGCAGGTTCAGAACCACCTCGATTTGCTCAAGGGTGGCGCCATAGCGCTGAAGGACGAGCACCGAGAAGAACAGGTTGGGCTGTCGGGCGTGGACTTCGTCGGCAAGTTGCTCGCGTTCCTTGAAGGTCATGCGCTCGACGCTGAGCACGGCGTCGACGAGAAGCCGACTTGAGATCGATGTCATGGGGCGATTGTCCAACGCCGCCTCTCGGTTACGCAGTGGCTTCTTGCCTATGCGATGGCTTCGTGCAAGTTCGAGCGAAGCGGCTTGTGATTCTCCGGCCAAGAGGCGGGCCCGCAACCATGAGGTTCCCATTTCCACATCGTCACCAAACTCAAGGCGCTCGATACGCTGAACGGATGCTTGATTGAGCCCGAGACGTGTTCGGGAATCGAAACGGCGCATGAGTTTGTATGCGCCTCTCGCCCTTACGGCGTCGAGCCAGTGGATGTCATCCGCGTAGTGGGCAAGTTCAGCGATGCGCCAGTCCACCTTCGTCAGAATTAAAGCCGAACTCTGAACGCGCGCCTCGTAAGTCGTTGAAACTATTAGGAATGGGCAGGGGGAGGTGGAGGTGGAGGTGGAGGGTAGGTCGATTTAACCAAGAAACCCTGACAGATTTCGTGGTCTGACCGCCAATGCCGCTCCCGCCAGCCGAGTCACTTGGCTTGGGGGAACCTGACCGAGAAAACAGGCGCTCGCGCTATTGCCAGTACGGCTAGCCACAACTGTCGGAACTTCACCGCCCAGCGGGCCGTCAAACTCATTTTGACGTGCGCCTTCTGGTCGCGCGCAAGCGCATTGGGATGCACGAAGGCGCCCGGCTCTGTCGGTTGCAAGGAGAGCGCACGCATGGAAAAGATGCTTCACCTGCTCGAGACTTTTACCGCCCGAGGAAGCGATGGCCAGACCTACCGTGTCCAGGCCTATGAACACCTCGCCCGTCTCGACGCGGTTCCCGACACGCAAGGGCTATGGGAGCCGACGGGGCTCACCGAATACAAGCTGGCGGATGGTCGGCATGTCGGCGTTGACAAGGATGGCGTGATGACGTTGGCCGGCACGGGGATGAGGCTGAATCGCGACCCTTCCCCCGCAGGACCGAGAGTTACGCCCGCGTGAGCGGGAGTTGTGGTGGATTCCTCGGGCGCTACACGGCCGTCTTGTTCGAACGCCTCGAGGCCGGAGCCGATGACAGGGCTTCTGTTCAGTCTGTTTGTGACGGCGTCGAAAGGCGCCTTGCGACCGGGGCTGTGTGCAGACGCGTTGATCGACCAAATTGAGGCAACGCGACTGAGCACGCCGACGCTGGGTAACCCCAACCCGAGGAGAGGACCATGCCTACCGAGAAAAGGCGCCCGATCGCCCAGTTCGAGCCCGGCTCCTACCGGGTGAATCCGCCAAAGAATGCGAAGGAGGTGATTGCCCTCGTGCGGGAGCACGGAATCCAGATCGTCGACCTCAAGTTCACCGATCTGCCTGGACTGTGGCAGCACTTCTCGATCGGGCTGCCGGAACTCAACGACGAGTTGTTCGATGACGGCATCGGGTTCGACGGCTCCTCGATCCGCGGTTTCCAGCAGATCCACGAGTCGGACATGCTTCTGCAGCCGGACCCGACCACCGTATTCATCGATCCGATGTGCGAGACCCCGACACTTTCGATGATCTGCAACGTGATCGACCCGGTCCTCAAGGGGCCCTACTCGCGCGATCCGCGATTCGTGGCCCGCAAGGCCGAGCGCCATCTGAAAGCCACCGGGGTCGCGCAGACCTGCTACTTCGGCCCAGAGCTCGAGTTTTTCATCTTCGACTCGATCCGGTTCGAGCAGAACACGCATTGCGGCTACTACTACGTCGATTCGGTCGAGGGCGCCTGGAACTCGGGCCGGGACGAAGGCGCGTTCGGAGGCGGGAACCTCGGTTACAAGCCGCGCTACAAGGAAGGCTATTTCCCGGTGCCCCCGCACGACACCCTTCAGGACATCCGCTCGGAGATCGTGCTCGGACTGATGAACGCGGGTGTGCAGGTCGAGATCCACCACCATGAGGTGTCGACCGCGGGCCAGAATGAGATCGACATGAAGTTCGCGCCGCTCGTGCGGATGGCCGACAACGTGATGGTCTACAAATACTTCGTCAAGAACATCGCGCGCCGGCACGGCAAGGTTGCCACGTTCATGCCGAAGCCGCTCTTCGCTGACAACGCGAGCGGCATGCACTGCCACCAGAGCCTGTGGAACGACAAGCGCAATCTTTTCTACGACGCCAAGGGTTGGGCTCTGACCTCCGAGCTGTGCCGCTGGTACATCGGCGGGCTGCTCAAGCATGCGCACGCGCTGATGGCGTTCTGTGCGCCGACCACCAACTCCTACCGCCGGCTCGTACCGGGCTACGAGGCGCCGGTGAACCTGGTAATGTCGCAGCGAAATCGCTCGGCCGCGGCGCGTATTCCGATGTATTCGGACTCGCCGAACGCGAGGCGCGTCGAGTTCCGTTGTCCGGACCCGACTGCGAATGCCTACCTCGCGTTCGCAGCAATGCTGATGGCCGGCCTCGACGGGATCGCCAACAAGACCGACCCGGGCCCGCCGCTCGACAAGAACATCTACGAGCTACCCCCTGAAGAGGCAAAGAACATCGCGAAGGTCCCTGGATCGCTCGAGGAGTCACTGCGCGCGCTGGAGAAGGATCACGACTTCTTGATGCGCGGAGACGTGTTCACCACGGACCTGATCGAAACCTGGCTCGAATACAAGTGGAAGCACGAGGTCGATCCCGTGAGGTTGCGCCCGCACCCGTGGGAGTTCTATCTCTACTTCGATGCCTGAGACCCAGCGTGAAAAATTGGCAAGGAGACAAAAAACGTCCTATCTGAGCTGGTGGCAATTGGTGAGTCCGTCCCGTCGACTGCGACGCCTCGAGTGAGCAGGACTCGTCTTGCTTCTTTGTAATTCACGTGCACGACAGCGCTTTGACAAAGCGACGGAAAGTCCGGCTCTACCGACGGCGAGAGGCTCCTGACAACGTCTTGCTGATTTCGTAGATGCATCAGCGTGCCATCGACCGAATCGACAAACTTCACCGGAACATTCTTCAGGCTCCAGAACTCGCAGAAACCCTCCCGGTCCGTCCTCAAGCATCGTGAACATCCAGCCGCCGCTTCGGAACTTCTCGCCCTGCGCTACACGTTGCTCGAAGAACCGCAGAAGCAAGGAGATGTCTTCAGCTGGCACGGCGCTATTCGAGACGCAAATCTGAAACTCAGGATGGTTGTAGCGCTTGCAGTCGGACGTTGCGTGGACCGACGAAGTCCTCGACTGCTCGGAGGGCGGTTTCCGGCCGAATGCCGAGAAGACGGAGCGCAGAGACATGTTCTTCTAAGATTTAGTGGTCAATCGTGGCCGAACGTCGGCTATCGGGCAAGTTGGGCTTGGTCAGCGAATGTCGTGTTTTGGCTGCGGATTCAACCGGTCGATGCGGCCGGGTCACCAACTCTGGCGGCGCAGCACCTGGAGCAGTACGCGCCGCGGCGCAGCGCCGGCAACTGTTCGTGGTGGTCGTGAGCGACGGCCGGTGGCGCGCGCACCGTGACGCTGCGCGGTCGGCGGCTAGACGCACTCCGCGATCGCCCGGCGATGCCGTAGGCCAGCACGCAGACGCGGTCGGACATCGCGCCCGAGCGATGCCTGGAGGCGGCCTCATCGCAGAGCCTGCCTCGCAGCAGCGATGAACGGTTCGACAAAGGGGCTGTCCAGATCGTGGCGCCGGCAGACAGCCACGTCGAAGCCTTCGCTGACGCCCTTCAGCTTCCGGAAGGCGACACCCGGAGGACGGCCAACCGCAGCGCATGCCGGAACCAGGGCATACCCCTCGCCAGCGAGCACGAGAGCCAGTGCGGCGTGCACGGTCTCCACACGTTCGACCACCTGCATCGTCACCTGGTGCCGGCGAAGCAGTGCGGCCACCAGCGACGTGTCCGCGTTCTCCTTGAGCTTGGGCAGGGCGACCAGCTTCTGGCCCTGGAGCCGTTCGATGGGGACCGAAGCGAGACGCGCGAGCGGCGCGCGTGCAGGCATGGCGAGCCGCAGCGGCTGCATGCCGACGATGGTGTTGGCCACTTCCACGCGCTGCATCGGCGGCATGCACAAGCCGACGGACACCTTGTGATCGACGATCTGGGCCTCACAAGTGGCGGCACTCATCTCGACGAATTGCAGTTCGACTTCGGGTAGGGCGCGACGTAAGAGCGGGACGAGCTTGGGCAGGACGGCGTAACCCAACGAAAACATGTAGCCCACCGCCAGCAGGCCGCGTCGTCCGGAGCCGATCGCGCGCGCGGCCTCGTAGCCGTCGTAAGCCAGGGCCAGGGCTTCGCGAGCGCGCGCGAACAGGGCGCTCCCCGCGTCGGTGAGCCGCATCCCCGTCGATTCGCGCAGGAACAGCGCAGTCCCTACCTGGGCCTCCAGGTTGCGGATCTGGACGGACAACGGTGGCTGCGCCATGTGCAGCCGCTGGGCTGCCTTGCCCACGCTGCGAGCTTCCGCCACGGCCACGAAGTAACGCAGGCTCTTGAGGTCCATGCCCATACGCTTCTGATATGAGCGGATTGTGAACGAGTATTGGACCGTGCGGCAGCCGGATGGCACCCTTCGGCGCATGCCGGCTGGATGTGCCGGTGTCTGACAGAGGAAGGTTGGATGGCCGAAGAGTTTTGCTTTTGGACAGCAGTACGCCTGCGCGAAGCGATCGCGCACCGTGAAGTCTCTCCCGTCGAAGTGACCCGGGCCGTGCTGGATCGCGCGACACGGCTGCAGCCGAAGCTCAACTGCTTCATCACGTTGTGCCCCGACGAAGCCATGCGCGATGCGAAGGCTGCGGAGCAGGCAGTCATGCGGGGCGAGCCCACCGGACTGCTCCACGGCATTCCGTACGCCTGCAAGGACCTGGTCAATACGAAGGGCGTGAAGACCACCTTCGGTTCGCTGCTGTTCGCCGACAACGTCCCGACCGAGGACGCGGCAGCCATCTCCCGGCTGCGGCAGCACGGTGCCATCCTCGTCGGAAAGACGACCACGTCGGAGTTTGGCGCCAAATGCCTGACCGATGCACCCTTGTTCGGACGCACGCGCAACGCATGGCACCCCGAGCGCACGAGCGGCGGATCGAGCGGCGGCGCAGCGGTGGCGGTGGCGACTGGACTTGCCCCGATCGGGATCGCAACGGACGGTGGAGGCTCCACCCGGATTCCGGCAGCCTGCAACGGAGTCGTCGGCCTGAAGCAGTCGATCGGGCTGGTCCCGCATTCGCAGGCGGAGGACGCCATCGGCAATCTCACCTACGTCACACCGATCTCGCGTACGGTCGCCGACACCGCCCTCATGCTGCAGGCCATGGCGGGCGAGCATCCCTGCGACCCCTGGTCTGCCGGCGCCCGGGCGGAGGACTATCTCAAGGACATGCGCTCCGTGGCTGACTTGCGGGGCAAGCGCATCCTGTTCGCGGGAATGCCGCCCGGCAGGCCTATGGCGTCCGACGTTGCTTCCTGCTTTGGATCCGCACTGCAGCTCCTGGCGGAGTTGGGCGCGGAGTTGGTCGAGATGGGGCCGTCGACAGACTTCGACGTCGAGCCACTTTGGCGCACCATCAATCACACGGTCTGGAAAGCACGGTTCGGGAAGATGGCCGAGGAGCAGCCGGATCAGCTGACCCCCTCCCTCCTTCAGCAGCTCGCGCTCGCGAAGGACTACACCGCCGTCGACTACCAGAAGGCGAACTTCGCTCGCACTCGCCTCTTCCGGCATGTGCAGGACTTGCTGCGTGACAACGACTTCATCGTGGTTCCCACGCTGGCACGGACCGCCGTTCCGATCGACCAGGACCTGTTCGGCAAGCTCGAGATCGATGGACGGCTCTTCGACGAGGTGCGGTCCAACTGGTTCCCGTGGACCATGCCGTTCAACCTGACCGGCCACCCCGCCATCACGCTGCCCTGCGGCTTCGGCAGCGACGGACTACCGATCGGCCTGCAGTTGGTGGGGCGCCTGCGCCGGGAGTCGGATCTTCTTGCCGCTGCGGCGGTATTCGAGGCTGCCAGGAATATTGTGTCCCGCTGGCCGAACGAGGAGGTGTGGTGATGAACGTGATTCGGATTTTCCTTTCCGCCGCGTGGATCGCGGCGATCGCTGCCGTTGCAGCCGGCCCTGCACAGGCGCAAGCGCCTGCGCAGGCATCGGTCGGAGGCGCCCATCCGCTGCGTCTCGTCGTCGGATTTCCGCCCGGGGGTGCGCTCGACACGCTGGCGCGGGCGCTCGCCGAGCAGCTGCGCCTTGGCGGCGAGGAACAGGTCATCGTGGACAACCGGCCCGGCGCCGCCACGCGGATCTCCATCGACTACGTGAAGCGCGCCCCGCCCGATGGCAGGACCGTGCTGCTGTCTTCCAACGCGCCGCTGGTCATCTTTCCGATGACCTACAGGCAGCTTGCCTACGACGTCGATCGCGATTTCATCCCCGTGAGCCACCTCGCCGAGGTTCCCACGGTGATTTCCGCCGGTGCGGACCGGCCGTACAAGACATTGCAGGACTACCTGAGCTGGGTGCGCGCCAACCCTTCGCAGGGGAGCGTGGGGCTCACCAACCTCGGCGGGACACTGCACTTCGCCGTCCTCGGCATGGCCAAGACCGTGGGTGTTCCGCTGACGCCCGTGGCGTACAAGGGTGGCGCACCGCTCGTGGCGGACCTGATCGGCGGGCACGTTCCCTTGAGCGCGGACGCCCTGGCCAGCCAGCTGGAACTCCATCGCGCCGGCAAGGTGCGCATCCTGGCGGTCTCCGGCACGCGCCGCAACGCATCTCTGCCCGATGTCCCGACCGCGCGCGAGGCCGGCATCGATGCCTTCGACCACGCGAACGCCTCCTACAGCGCCTTCGTTCCTGCAGGCACGCCTGCGGAGGTCGTGCAGCGCCTGGAGCGGGCCTTCGTGGCCGCGATGCAGCAACCGCAGGTCCGCAGCGCGATGGCGCGCGCAGGTCTGGAGGCGACGGGCCTGCCTGGCGCCGCGGTGAAACGCACGCTGAGCGCGGAGCGCGACTTCTGGCGTCCCGTGGTGCAAACCTCGGGATTCCGCAGCGAGGAGTGATGGCGTCACGGGCGCCCTTCAACCGAAGGAGATCAAGATGCGCAGAGCGATCAGCAAGACTTCCGCATGCACGCGCCGCCGTGCAGGCGTACGCACTCTGGCCCTGTTCCTTGCTGCATGCGTGATGCCGCTGGGACCAGCGGCTGCCGCGGGCTATCCGGAGCGTCCGGTGACGATCGTCTCGGCGTTCCCCGCCGGCGGTATCGTGGATGTCATCGCACGCCGGCTCGCGCAGCATCTCTCCGAGCGCTTCAAGCAGAGCTTCATCGTCGACAACCGCGCGGGTGCCGCCGGCAGCATCGGCTATTCGGCCGTGGCGCGTGCGGCGCCCGATGGGTACACGCTGGTCGTGGCCAGCGGCCCGACGACCATGGCGCCGCCCGGCGCGGCAGCGCCCTCCTGGCAGCCGCAAACCGCGTTCAGCGCGATCGGGATGATCGGCACGATCCCCCAGGCGATCATCGTGAGCAACGGATTGCCGGTCCGCTCACTGCCTGATCTGGTCGAGTTCGCCAAGGCGCGGCCGGGCCAGGTCAACTACGGCTCTGCCGGCGGGGGCACGACACCCTTCTTCACGATGGAGTTGCTCATGAGCCAGCAGAAGATCGAACTCACGCACGTGGCCTATCGAGGCCAGCCGGAGGTCATGACGGACCTGGTGCGGGGCGAGATCGGTGTCACCGCGATGACCGTGCCCCTGGTCGTCCAGCAGGTTCGATCGGGCAAGATCAAGGCGATCGCCGTCACTTCGAGCACCCGGGTCCCGTCGCTGCCGGACGTGCCGACGGTCGTCGAACAGGGCATGCCCGACCTGGCCATCTCCAATTGGTTCGCCCTGATGGGGCCAGCCAGGATGCCGCCGGAGGTCGTGGCCACGCTGGCCCGTGCCCTGTCGGAGGCGCTCGCGGCTCCCGATGTCCGGGCCAGCCTCGGAGACCTGGGGCTGGTCATCCAGCCCGCACCGCCGGCCGAGACACAGGCTTTCGTGCAGGCGGATCTCGCCCGCTGGATCGCGATGTCCCGATCGCTCGGCACCGAACCCACCCACAGCAAGGAGACAACGAAATGAACAACGATATCGCGCAACTTTCTTCGCATGCCAAGCCTGAAGGCATGGATGCCGCCGAGTGGCAGTTGCGCTGCGACCTCGCCGCCTGCTACCAGCTGACGGATCTCCATGGCATGTCGGACCTGGCCTCGACCCACATCTCCGTGATGCTGCCGGGGCCCGAACATCACTTTCTCGTCAATCCGCTGGGCACCCTGTTCGACGAGATGACGGCATCGGCCCTGATCAAGGTCGACCTCGACGGCCGCGTGGTGCAGGGGGACCCGTCACTGCTCAACCCCGCCGGGTTCATCATCCACAGCGCCGTCCACATGGCGCAGACGGAGTTGGTGTGCGTCATGCACAGCCACACCCGTGCGAACAACGCGATCGCGATGCAGGCCATGGGTCTGCGGCCCCTGAGCCAGAAGGCCTGCGTCATGCTGGACTTTCTCGGCTACCACGACTACGAGGGCACGGCGCTCGACGAAGACGAGCGCGAGCGCCTCGTGCGTGACCTCGGCCCCGAAGGCCGTGTGCTGGTCCTGCGCAACCACGGCGCCCTGACGGTGGGCCGTAGCGTAGCAGAGGCCTTCTGCTGGATGCTGCGCCTGGAGACGGCATGCCAGTACCAGATCGATGGACAAGCCGGCGGAGTGCCGCTCCACGAGCTGTCCGACGCCACCATCCGGCACACCCGCGCCCAAGGCCGCAAGATGCTGGGGCCCGGCGGCTTCATGGAAGTCGGCAAGCTGGAGTGGCCGGGACTGCTGCGCAAGCTGGAGCGCGAGCGCGGGGCCTCCTACCGGACTTGAGCAAGGGCGCGCGACGCCGGCGCCGGGGCGCTACAGGATGGAGAAGGAAATCGACTTCGCCACCGCGTCGCGGATGTGCCGGATGCGCTCCCGGTTGAGTCGTTCGGCACCTTTGGCGTCGCCGCGCACGATCGCGTCCAGCAACTTCTCATGCTCCTCGATGGCAGCTTCCATGCGCCCCGGCAACAGCGCGGTGCGGCTGCCCGTCAGACGCAGGCGGTTTTCGATCGCCATGACATGCTCCGACAAGGTGGCACTGCCGCAGCATTCCACGAGCGCACGCCGGAACGCCAGCGCCTGATCGAGGTACGCGCCGACGTCGCTCTTCCTGGCGCTCGCGGCCAGCTGCTGCAGTGATTTCTTCAATCGTTGCAGGTGGAAGCTGTCCATGTTTTCCGTTGCAAGCCGGGCCACCAATCCTTCGAGGACTTCACGGATGTCCAGCAGCTCGATCACCTCTTCCGGGCTGAGCTGGGCGACCGTGACGCCCACGAAAGGCGTCCGGCTGACCAGCCGCTCCACTTCCAGCTGCCGGATCGCTTCCCGGACCGGCGTGCGGCTCACTTCGAGTTCGGCCGCGAGATCCTGTTCCGTGAGCTTCGATCCCGGCTTCAGCTCACCGCTCAGGATCGCCGAGCGAATCCGCTCGCAAACCTGTTCGGCCGAGAGCGGCTGGGGACTGCGCATTCGAAGTGTGGTGGACTTCCCTGATGTCATGCAATCTTTATACAGGAGACTCCGGGCGTTTCACCCGTTGGCATATTCGGGCGCGTTCGCGGGCATCTGCAGCACCAGCAGGTGCAGTGCGCTTTCTCCGGCCGTGCAGCCGGCCGCATCTTCACCCGACGACAGGTAGCGGCTTTCCCATGCCCGCAGTCGACCCTGCGGGGTTTCGAGCGCTCCGGCCAGGACGAGCTGGAACTGACCCGAGCCGCCAGGCTCGCCAGTCTCGACCTGCGCAAAAGGCGGGAGCTGCAGCGCGTAGGCTTCGAGATCGTCCTGCGGTGCGATCAGCTGTACCCGGCGTGCCGATGCCAGGCCGCGCAGCGCGTCCATCGACAGGGGTTCATGCACCGGCCCCTGTGCATGCCGTTTCGGTCCCCGTTGCAGCCTGTCTCGTGCCGCCGGCAGGAAATTCGCGCCGGTTTCGTAGACCGCACGGATCGTGAAATAGCTCAAACCCGCGGGTCCCGCCACCAGCGGCCCATAGCCCGTGAAAGCGCCGGCGTAGTGCACGGACCCAGGACCCACCGCGTGAGGGCCCAGCGTGCCGCAGCCGTCCTTGATGACCTGGAACTGGTTCTGCATGTGGAAGTGCGGCATCAGCACGGAGTCGGGCGGCTGTTCCACGAGGAATACAGTAGGCGACAGGCCGGGGCCTGGACCGCTTTGCATCCACTCGCTTCGATGAAAGCAGAAGCCGTTGTCGAGGACTCGGTGGTGCCGGGTCTCGCCCGCGAGTGCGGCGGATCCGAGTGCGATCATTGCATCACTCCAGCCTGGCCCCGGAGCCCTTGACGATCGCGGCCCAGCGGTCGACTTCGGCGCGCACGAAGCTCTTGAATTCCGCCGCAGCGACGGATCGGGGCCGGCCCCCCAGGGCGACGATTCGTTGCGAGAAGTCCGGCGAGCGCACGATCCTGGCGAGTTCCTCGCTGACCTTGTCGACGACCGCCTTCGGCGTGCCGGCGGGTGCCAGCAGGCCGACCCACGGTACGAGATCGAAGTTGGCCAGGCCGCTCTCCGCGACCGTCGGCACCGAGGGCAGCACGGAGATGCGTTCGAGCGAACTGACTGCGATCGCGCGCACCTTTCCCCCCGAGAGGAAGGGTTGGGCGGCGCCGTACGCGTCGAACGACACCTGAACCTGGCCGGAGGCAAGGTCGGTGAGCGACTTGGCTGCGCCTTGGTAGGGAACGTGCGTCATCTCGATGCCGGCCCGCCGCATGAGCTCCGACATGGCGAGGTGCGATACGGAGCCGTTGCCCGGCGATGAGTAATTCACCTTGCCCGGGTTCGCCTTCGCGTGCGCGATCAGGTCCTTCAGCGACTGGATCGGCAAGGTGCTGTTCACCATCAGCACGAGCGGAGCGTCATAGATCAGCCCGATCGGTTCGAAGTCCTTCAGGCTGTCGTACTGCACGTTCTTGTACAGGAATGGATTTCCGGCGATGGCCGCGGATGCCGACAGCGTCATGACGCTTCCATCGGCGGGCATGCGCGAGACGGCCGCGAGAGCGACACTGCCGGAAAGGCCGGGCATGTTTTCCACGATCAGGGTCCGGCCGATCGCCGGTCCCAGGCGCTCGGCGAGGACGCGGGCGACGACATCGACGGACTGGCCTGGCGGATAGCCGACGATCAGCTTGCCGGTGTCCTTTTGCGCGAAGGCGGTCGTGCCGGTGAGCAGCAGCGCGATGATCCCGCTGTTGAAGATGCGGCGGCTGTTTGTCATGCTCGTCTCCTTGTCCGGTTCGCTCAGTTGCGCGCGGGCTGTGCAGCGCCGAGCATCTGGATGATGGAAGAAAAGTCGAGTCGCCCCTTCCCTGCGGCGCAATGCATCGCATAGACAGAGGCGGCCGCCGCGCCGAGAAGGGCAGGGGAGTGGCTCGCGACCGCGGCCTGCTCGGCGAGTCGCAAGTCCTTCAGCATCAGTTCGGATGCGAAGCCACCCTCGTAGCCGCGATTGGCAGGCGCAGCCGGCACGAGGCCGGGCTCGGGTGCATAGCTCGTGAGCGCCCAGCACTGTCCCGACGAGGTCGAAGCGATCTCGAAGAACTTCTTCGGATCGAGGCCCAGGCGCTTGGCCAGGTGCAGTGCCTCGGACACTGCGAGCATGGAAATGCCTGCCAGCATGTTGTTGCAGATCTTCGCGGCCTGTCCTGCGCCAGCCGCACCGGCGTGGATGATGTTCTTGCCCATCACACGCAGGAGCTCGAGGGCGCGCGCGAAGGCGGTCTCCGTGCCGCCCACCATGAAGGTGAGCGTCCCCGCAGCAGCGCCGCCGACGCCACCGGAGACCGGCGCGTCGAGGGTGACGAGGCCTTTCTCGCCCAGGTTGGCGTGGAAGGCAGCGCAGGACTCGACATCGATCGTCGAGCAGTCGATGACGAGTGCGCCAGGTACGAACGGCAGCGCCTTGCCATCGAGCACTTCCAGCACGTGGCGCCCGCTGGGCAGCATCGTGATCACGACTTCGGCGCCGGCGACCGCTTCCTCGACCGATGCGCGCTGCTGCAGCCCTGCGTCGTGCGCCCGCTCCATGGAGCCCGCGTTCACGTCGAAGCAGCGCACCTCGTGCCCTGCTTCCTTCAAGCGGCACGCCATGGGAAAGCCCATGTTGCCCAGCCCGATGAATCCGATTGCAGCCATACTTGTCTCCTTTTTCGAAAACCAGGACCAGGCTCAGGTCATGTTGATGAGCACGGTCTTCTTGTGGGTGAAGTGGTCCAGCATGGCTTCCAGCGAAGCCTCGCGTCCCAGGCCGGATTGCTTGACGCCGCCGTAGGACAGGCCAGGCTGGACGACGATGTTCTGGTTCACCTGCACGAACCCGGCTTGCAAGCGCCGGGTGGCATCCATGGCCGTTTTCAGGTCCCGGGTCCAGATGGTCGCTGCCAGGCCGTAGTCGCTGTCGTTCGCCAGGGTCACGGCCTCTTCGTAGCTGGAGAAGCGGATCACGCAGGTCACCGGCCCGAAGATCTCCTCGCGTGCGAGGCGGGAGGCGTTGTCGAGCCCGGTGAAGATGACCGGCCTCACGAACAGGCCCCCTCGAAGTGCGTCGTCGGTGGGCAGTTGGGCACATTCATGAGCCTTGGCCCCGGCTTCCGAGCGGCCGCTTTCGATGTACCCCAGGACCTTGTCGAGCTGGGAGCGCGAGATGATCGTGCCGATGTCCGTCGCCTCATCCAGCGGGTCGCCCATCTTCATCGCATCGACGCGCGCCTTGAGCATGGCGACGAACTCGTCGTGGATCTTCTCGTGCACGAGGATGCGGCTGGCCGCGGTGCAGCTCTGCCCCTGGCGGGTGAAGCGCATGCCGCTGACCGCTCCAGCGACTGCCTTGGGGAGGTCCGCGTCGTCCATCACGATCATCGGGCTCTTGCCGCCCAGTTCGAGGGTGACGGGAATCAGCTTCTCTCCGGCGGTGCGCGCGACGATGCGGCCGGTCTCGACGGAGCCGGTGAAGGTCACCTTCCCGACCTCCGGATGCGCGACCAGGGGCGCGCCGCAATCGGGGCCGAAGCCGGAGACGATGTTCAGGACACCCGGAGGAAGGTTCTGGTTGAGGATCTGGCACACCCGCAGGACCGCCAGCGGGGCCTCCTCGGCAGATTTCACGACGACCGTGTTGCCCGCCACCAGCGCCGGCGCGATCTTCAGCGCCATCAGCATCATGGGTGCGTTCCACGGGATGATGACTCCCACCACGCCGATCGGCTCGCGCTGGGTGAAGGTCAGCATGTCAGGGCTGAACGGGACGGTCTCGCCCTTGAGCTCCGAGCCGAGGCCGCCGTAGAACTGCAGCGCATCGGCGACGACCGAGGCCTCCACGCGGCTCTCGGTGCGCAAGGCCTTGCCGGTTTCGAGTGCGACCAGACGCCCCAGTTCTTCCACGTGCTCGGCGAGCAGGCGAGAGCACTCGGCCAGGAGGGTGCCGCGCTTGCGCGCGGCCATGGCCGCCCACGCAGGCTGGGCCCGGGCCGCGGCGGCCACGGCCTGCTCGACGTCGCTCGCGTCACTATGGGCGGCGTGGCCGATCTCGCGTCCGGTGGCGGGGTTGATGACCGGGAACGTGCGCC
This sequence comes from Variovorax sp. LjRoot290, assembly GCF_964253985.1. Classification (NCBI taxonomy): domain Bacteria; kingdom Pseudomonadati; phylum Pseudomonadota; class Betaproteobacteria; order Burkholderiales; family Comamonadaceae; genus Variovorax; species Variovorax sp. LjRoot290. Next base: position 1,450,916 of record NZ_CAXURW020000002.1, read on the forward strand.
CCGATCGTGCGCCGACCAGTTCTCCGCCGATCAGGTTGTAGCCACTGATGGCGCGAGCGAGCCGGTGCGGATCCGTATCCGCCGTCAAGTTGTGTGGGGCCATGCTGCGTCTCCTTTCAGTTCGTCGTGCCGGCCAGCGGCGGCCAACGCTTCTTGACCTTGATCACCCGGGCGCTGCCGCGGCGCACGAAGCGGCGCGTGTCGTCGGTGCTGGCCTGGTAGTCCCAGACCGGCTGCTTCGCGTCGGGCAGCGAGTTGATGAACTTGCGCCTCGCCTGGCTGGCGAGCACCTGCCGCGTGATCGCCTCGGGATCCCAATGGGAGAGCACGCGCTCCTTGAGTTCGGCGAGGACCTGCGGCTGCTGCTGCGCGATGTCGACGAGTTCGTTCGGATCGGCCTCCATGTCGAACAGCAGGTCGGGATGGCCGTGCGTATAGACGTACTTGTACTTGCCGCGCCGCAGCATGCAGCAGGGACCGGTCACCCCTTCGGCCGTGTATTCGACGAAGGCTTCCGCGTCGCCGCTGCGATCGCCCGTGGCGATCAACGGCAGCAGGCTGTGGCCGTCGATCGGTTCGACCCAGGTCGCAGAGGTCCCCTCGGTGGCGTACTGCACAAGCGTCGGGAGCAGGTCCACGTGCGAGACCGGGTCCGCGATCCGGCGCGGCTTGCGTGCCCGGGGATCGAATACGAGCAGGGGCACCTTGGCCGACCAGTCGAAGAACACGCGCTTGAACCACATGCCGCGTTCGCCCAGCATGTCCCCATGGTCCGAGGTGAACACCACGATCGTGTTGTCCTCGAAGCCCGCGCGCTTCAGCGTTTCCAGCAGGCGCCCGACCTTGTCGTCGATGTAGCTGACCATCGCGTAGTAGGCGTGCCGCGCGCGCCTGACTTGCTCGTCGGTCGCTCCTTCCTTGTCGAGCCCGTGGGAATACTGCACCCACTGGCTCAGCTTGTCGCGCTCGTGCATCGGCATGTCGCCGACATTGGGCAGGTTGATCTCTTCCGGCTTGTACCGATCGAGGTATTCCGGCGGGACGTGGTACGGCGGGTGGGGATGCGTGAACGAGACGCACATGAAGAAGGGCTGCTCGTCATCGCGTGCGAGGTCGTACAGGCGCTGGATCGACTTGGCCTCCACTTCCTCGTCGTAGTCGAGTTGCAGGCTGCGAAAGCACGGTCCGGCTTCGTCCACCGTGCTCAGGTTGTGGCCCGGCGAGTAGAAGCTGAACTCGCCCTCGGCCCAGTCGGCCGCCCAGCCGAAGTCCGCGGGATAGATGTCGGTGGTGAGCCGCTCATCGAAGCCGTGCTTCTGGTCGGGCCCCACGAAGTGCATCTTGCCGCTGAGGATGGTCTTGTAGCCCTGCTGGGCCAGGTAGTAGGGCAGCGTCGGCGTGTCCGCCTGGAATTCGCAGGCGTTGTCGAAGGCGCCGATACGCGTCGCGAACTGGCCCGCGAGGAGCGAGAAGCGCGCCGGCGCGCAGAGCGGGAAATTGCAATAGGCGTTGTCGAAGACGGCAGACCGCTTGGCGAGCGCCTGCAGGTGCGGCGCCTTCACGACATGGTTGCCGTGGAAGGGCAGGGCGGGAGCCGACAGTTGGTCCGCCATGATGAAGAGGATGTTGGGTTTGCGCATGGGGCTCCTTAATTGCACAACGGTTGCATTACGGTTGTATGCAATATAGACTGGCTTCCGCGATGTGACAAGTGGAGAAAACGTGACCGACCCAATTTCCCTGCCCCTGTCCGGCGTGCGCGTCCTGGATCTCACCCGCGCGCTGGCCGGGCCTTTCTGCACGATGATCCTTGGCGACCTCGGCGCCGATGTGATCAAGGTCGAGCCAGCCGGCGGCGACATGATCCGCGAGTGGGGGCCATTCGACCGCGGCACCAGTGCGTACTACCTGAGCGGAAACCGCAACAAGCGCGGCATCGCCGTCAACTTCCGCGACCCTGCGGCGCTGGACCTGTTGCGAGAGCTGGCGGGAAGCTGCGATGTCGTCGTGGAGAACTTCCGGGCTGGCGCCATGGAAGCGATGGGCCTCGCCTACGAAACGCTGGCGGCCGCGAATCCGCGCCTGATCTACGCGAGCGTGACCGGCTTCGGCCGCACGGGACCGGCCAGCGGCCGTCCGGGCTTCGACCAGATCGCCCAGGGCTATTCAGGCCTGATGAGCGTCACCGGCAGCGCCGAGTCCGGTCCGGTGCGGGTGGGGGTGGCCATTGGCGACCAGACCGCCGGCATGTGGTGCGCGATCGGCGTGCTCGCCGCCATCGCGGAACGGCACACGACCGGTCGCGGCCGGCGCGTGGAAACTTCGCTGCTTGCCGGCCTGGTCGGGCTGCTGAGCGTCCAGGCGCAGCGCTACCTGAGCCTCGGCGAGGTGCCGGCGCTCGCCGGGAACACGCACCCAGTCATCGCCCCGTATGGTGTCTTCGAAACAGGCGACGGCCCCTTGAACATCGCGCCGGCGACAGCGGAGATGTGGAAGCGGCTTTGCGACGTGCTCGAACTGCAGCAACTGGTCGACGATCCTCGCTACGCAACCAACGCCGCGCGGATGGAGCGCCGCGTCGAACTCAAGGCCATCATCGAGGCGAAGTTGAAGGAGCGCAGCCGCCGGGAATGGAGCGAGCGGCTCCTCGCGGCGGACATCCCGGCCGGGCCCATCAACAACCTGGCCGACGTCTTCGGTGATGAGCAGGTGGTCCATTCGCGGCTCGTGGAGGAGATGCAGCACACGCAGCTCGGCACGATCCGGCAGGTGGGCAGCCCGGTCACGTTCGACGGCCGCCTGGGCGGATCGATCCGCCGCGCACCGCCCGTCCTGGGGGAACATACGTTCGAGGTGCTTCGCGAACACGGATATGCGCAACGTGACCTGGAAGCGCTCGCTCGCAAAGGCGTCGTCGTGCAGCATGCGCAGGGAGCGAGCGCATGAACATCGGCTCGGCACCCACGCTGGAGATCGTGGACTCGGTGGCGACCATCACGCTGCGCCGTCCCGCGCAGCACAACCGCATCGATCCGGACGACCCCGCGGTCCTCCTGCGCCATCTCGATGAAATCCGGGCCAATCCCTCCGTGCGGCTGCTTGTTCTCACCGGCGAAGGCGAGAAGACGTTCTGTTCGGGATACACGCTCGGGCAGATCGGCGCGCGCCTGGATCGATCCTTCGAGGACATGCTCGATGCGCTGGAGTCACTGGAGATTCCTACGCTGTGTGCGCTCAACGGCAGCGCCTATGGCGGGGGCACCGACCTGGCGCTCGCGTGCGACTTCCGCATCGGTGTTCGCGGTTGCAGGCTGTTCATGCCCGCCGCGAGGTTCGGATTGCACTACTACCCTGGCGGGCTGCGACGCTTCGCCGCGCGGCTTGGCTGCTCAGCCGCCAAGAAGATCTTCCTCACCGGGATGACCATGGAGAGCGAGGAGCTGCTTCGAACCGGGTTCCTGACGGAGTTGGTGGAGCGTAGTGAGCTTCAGTCGCGCGTCGACATCTACCAGGACCACATCGCGCGCTGCGATGCGCAGGCGGTCCGCTCGATGAAGCACCACATCAACGCCATTTGCGCGGGCGAATGGGACGAGGTGTCAGGCCGGACTGCTTACGAAGCGTCCCTGAGGTCGGAGGAAGCCGGCAGACGGCTGGCGGAGCTGGCGGGGAGGTAATTGCCGGGCGCCGACGAGCGCAGCCAGAAGGGAAGAAGTTTCATCAGCGGCGGCAGCTACGCACTTTCGAATCAGACCGTTCGACGGACTTCCAACTGCATGCTCTCCGAAGATTCCGAAGAACCTGCTTTGGGCGGTCCGCCCCGGAGGTCCGGTCCCGGCCGTATTCTTCCGTCGCACTGCGGCCGGAGAACTGGCAAGCCCGCTACGGTCGCTCGCATTGCAACCTATGGTCTCCCATCCACGCCCTGATGCGCGCAAGCCGCTCTTGCGTGGAGAGGTCGCCGTCAAGATTGAGCACCGGACAGCGACGAGCAGACAGCCAAGCCTGCTGCTTCGCGAGGCTTCGTCCTTCTGACGGCCCTTCATCGTACTGTGCTGCCCACTCAAGGAATGCCGGATTCGCCTTTCCGAAGCGCTGAAGCTCGCGGGCTCGCGAAGGCGCTCCAAGCGAAGCGCGGTATCGACGTAGAGAAAGACGACGAAGTCGAAGACATCCTCTATCCCAACACCCCACGCGGTGACCGAGCCCGAGCGCACAGCGATATCGCTGCGGCTGAACTCGGTTAGGAGTAAAGAGCGCCGCTCCTCGACCGGACGCCGGGCTTGAAATGGCGGGTCGGAGGGAGCCCAGAAGAAGTCGTCGGCGTCCAGAAAGGCACCTCCAAGCTCGCCGGCCAGAGCTTTCCCCAGTGTGGACGTACCCGACCCAGACGCGCCGGTGACATGGATGAGCATTCTTCGTGGGTCACTATCCGACGCCTGGACTCTACGGTGGTTCAATCGTGGCGGTGCAGCACAGAACGTCGGCTTCTTCTGGCAGGTGATGGCTGTTGGCCGATTGTTGCCGGACCAGAGGTCAGTGCACAACGCTAAGCGCTGCGCGGCGCCTGAATGATGCGGACCTCGCCCGCCCCACTCGGGGTCAGCACCGAACCATCACCAGCTTTTGCGATTTCTTGTCCCATACGGCCCGCGGCAGGTGAGTTGCCGCTCGCATCTTGCTGTGGAAAAGATAGCAGGCGTCGCACCAACATGGCGTGCTGCACTGCACTGGCCCAGCGCATACAAAAGTGCTTCTACCAATGAGGAAAGGGCATTGTGCACTGCACCAAAACACGAATGTCAAGGCCTTGTTTTCCCCTTGACCGGTGCACGACTCTGTGGATAACCCAGTGAGCATCTCGTCGGAGCCGCATTCTGCTTGGCTTTCATTGCGGTGCTCATCGAACGAGCAACCCCATTCGCAATTCAAGTTTTGTGTAGGATCCGAAGTCCCTCTTGCGGAACGGCAGGCAACAGTTTTCACGGAGGGCCTCCCCGCCAACTGAGCAGCGTGGGCACGCCGTCACTGCCTGCCTTCAGGATACGCGTGAGCTCGTGTGGGTCGAGCTCCGATGAAGCTACCCTGCTCATCACGTTTTCAAAAGGAACCTCAGTTTGAACAAGACCGAACTCATCGCCGCAATCGCCGCGGACACAAGCCTCAGCAAGGCCGATGCTGGCCGCGTACTCGACTCGACACTTGAAAACCTGACGCGGGCCCTGGCGCGCGGGGAACCCGTGCAGCTGATCGGGTTTGGCAATTTCACCGTGGCGAGCCGTGCCGAGCGCACCGGCCGCAATCCATCGACCGGCGAGCAAATGACGATCAAGGCGAGCAAGGCGCCGAAATTCACGGCAGGCAAAGCATTGAAGGACGCTGTCAACGCGTCAGCGTAGTCGCTGCCAGCTCGAACGCCGGGCGCGACGAATGCGAGGCCCAGCAATGTAGACCGAGGAGGCTCGCGCCATCAAGGGCGACAGTCGTCCAAATGCGGACGTTCCCCCCAGCTCGCCGATCGTCGCCTTCGTATTTGCGAATGATCTCCTCGATGGTTCCCTCGGCCTCATCGCCCGGCAGCATGGCGGTCAGGGTGGCGAGAGAGCGAGACGTGCTTCTCCCACCAGAGCCGCGCCGCGTTCGGTGTCTTCGAGATGACCGAGCTTGATCCGAAGACGATCTACGGGAAGCGGCAACACGCCCGGGCGGCCGTCAGTGGCGACCATATGAGGGGTCGGAGCAAGGCAGGGGGAAGGACAGGCAGAATGCGGCCGACAGCCGGAAACGGCCATGAACGGTTCCTTGGGTCGCGCCAATCGTGCGGCGGGTCAAGACCGACTCCGGTCGTTCAACGGCGCGAACCGAGCTGGCGGTTTCGGCCCTAAAGCGGCCTTAGTGCAGTTCGATCCAGGCGCCCGAATTCCGACGCTCAACGTCAGGGATCACCGGTCCACGGGCGCGGGCGATGTCCTCGCTGGCGGATCCGGTGCGCCGATCTGCCGGGCGTCACTTTGTGGGCTGTTCCGTCAGCGTGCAGCGCGAGGATGTCGGCGATCGCGCGATTCAGGGGCGTCGGCATGCCTTTGCGCTGACCAAGCTCCACAACGCCCCCGGAGAGCCAGCAGACCTCCAAGGGATTGCCTCGCTCGAGATCGTGATGCATCGAGGAGGTCATGTCATAGGCCACGTCGTCCGCAAGCTGGAGGCGCACCTCAGCGTAGTTCTCGGGCAAATCCACGCCGTGGGCCCTGCCGACCGCAACGACCTCGCGCCGTCCAGCCCCTCTTGGTTCACCAGCGCGCTCCTGCGCAAGCGCGATTGCCGCCGCACCGCGATCGCGCTATACCGGTCGGCAAAGGAGCGCGGCGATGGAAAAGGTGTACACCGCAATCATCGGGGGCGGGCAGGCCGGCTTAGCGATGAGCCGTCACCTGAGCTGCCTCGGCCGCGAGCACGTCGTGTTCGAGCGAGGGCGTATCGCCGAACGCTGGCGTTCCCAACGCTGGGATTCTTTGATGTTCCAGTTCCCAAACTGGACGATTGCGCTGCCCGGCCTGTCGTACGCGACGGACGAACCCGAGGGCTTCGCGCACAAGGACGAGGTAGTGCTTTTCATCGAGTCGTATTGCTCTTTCGTTGCCGCGCCCGTCCGACTGGGCGTTGAGGTCTCCGCGTTGCGGGCGCATTCCTCAGGCTTCGAACTGGACACGTCGGAGGGGCCGCTCCTGGCGACCAACGTCGTCGTGGCCACCGGACCGTACCAGCTCTCGCGGCTGCCTCATATCCATCGCGACTTGCCGGCGCGCTTGCTGCAACTGCATGCCTCCGAGTACCGCAGCCCCACCGCCTTGCCCGAAGGCGCCGTGTTGGTCGTCGGTTCCGGGGCATCGGGCTGCCAGATCGCCGACGAGCTGATGGAAAGCGGGCGGCGGGTCTTCCTGTCGGTCGGACATCATCGGCGTGTCCCGCGCCGCTATCGCGGCCGCGACGTGTTTTGGTGGCGACGCGAGCTCGGTGAATGGGACCAGACGGTCGACACGACGCCGCCTGAACGCCGCCGCACCACCCCGCTCTTGACGGGCGTGCGCGGCGGCTACGACGTCGACCTGCGACAGTCCGCAGCACGAGGCGTGTGCCTGCTCGGCCGGATCGCGGGAGTTGCGGGCGGGCGAATCGCCTTCGCGCCTGACCTCGAATGCCGCCTCCAGGAAGCGGACGCAGCCTACGGGGAATTCATCGCCGCGTGCGACGCGCTGGCCCGCGAGCGCGACGGGCTGGTGCCACGCGAGCCCGCGGGCGAGCGTGCGGTGCGCGCGCTGACGGGTCGCGAGGACTTGGACATCGAGGCGGACGGGATCGCCGCGGTGATCTGGGCCACGGGCTACGAACTCGATTTCGGCTGGATCGAGTTCCCCATCTTCGACGCCGGCGGCCGGCCGCTGCAGTATCGCGGGGCCACCTCCGTGCCGGGCTTGTACTTCGTGGGCCTGCACTTCATGCACAAGCTCAAGTCCTCGCTGGTATCCGGCGTCGGGGAGGACGCCGCGCACATCGCTGGCCTGATCGCCGGCAGGGCACTTTTCGCATAGTGGGCCGGCTTTCGCCGCCGGTCGGATCGCGTCCGCTTCGAACGCGTCGTGGCCGCCGCAATTGCTATGCGAACGCATCGCGCGACCAGCGGATGTTCTTCTTCGTTCGATCAAAGAATGGAGCGAAAACCGACAGAAGTGCAACACGTCCATTGTCGACAACGGGGCCATGCACCGTATCGCGAGGGATGAACATGAGGTCCCCGGCCGTGACTCTTCTGATCTCGTCGCCTACCCGGAACGCGCACTCGCCTTCCAGGACAAGCACGAGCTCGTCGTGGTCCGGCTGGATATGGATGACGTCCTTGCTTTCTTCGAGAACGTTGACGTTGCATGAGAGATGCTCACCGTCACACAAGAACGTTCGCTTGATGGGATCGGCAGCGGTTGCCGGGTCCGTCGCGATATCACGAATGGCATCCCCAAGTCGAAAGAAGTAGGGCGAGTCCATGGGTTCCTCCGTTGGCCGATGTTTCCGAGCCGGACTCAGCGTACACCTGTGGCGGCGCCGATGAAACCCGATCCCCATCTTCACTGTGACGTGCGAGCGTCTCCGAAGCGGACCCTGTTCAACAATCGCTCCTGGCCGGGATGGTGAGCTTGAGGCGCAGCGGCGAACGGCAGCTTCGCACTACATACCTGCCGTAGGTCGATCGGTGGCGACGGACGGCATCGGGCCCGAAGCGGCTGTTCGCCCTTGCTCCATTGCGGACCTACGGGTCGCGCACAAAATAAACGATCCCCGGGCAGCAAGTGACTCGGAGATCGTTGGCGTTTAGGGCTTCAGCGTCAACACTTTAAGCCAACCCCAAGCCCACCGAGGCGGGTTTGTCATATCTGAGCTTGCTTGTGCAGCGGATCGTCAAATTTTCGGCCGAACTGTGCAGTAGTTCCGATCCGGAGGGCTGCCGCGTAGCTTCCTGTGCGCGGGGGCGTTGAACGGCGCCGCCAAAGCGCCCATGATGAAATCTCTCAGTGGGAACCCTTCTCCAAGGTCGACCGCCGACCTCTTGCCCTGACCGGAAACGGCCGGGGCTTTTTCGTTGCCACCGTCAAAATCGAGGTCATGAGTGGATCGAGAGCGGACGAGGTGCGGACGTGCGATTGCAGTTGGAGCGAGACGACTCTACCTGCGCCAAGGAGACAGGGCTCATCTCAATGAGGGGGAGCCTCTTCCTGTTCGACGGGGGGGGCGTTCCGCAGCTCCGCCATGTCGCACCGTCGTTGCAGGCCGAGGAGTGAGGTCTGCGCTTCTTGCCGGAAGCGAGGCAGCGTTTGCTTGATTCATCCAGTGACGGGACGCGGCTGCGGATTCAACCGTTCGATGCAACACACTAAAAACTGCGTAGGCAGAAGGAGTGTTGCAGATGAAGCAAAGGCCTCGGATCTACTACACGGACAGCCAGAAGCAGCGTGGGCGCGTCCGGGCGACAAGCAGTCTCAAGCGTCGGTCTGCTCGGCCATTTCAACAGCCCAGCATTTCTGCCATGCGGCGTTGAAGGTCAGCAAAGTTCGCGCGCACTGCATCTGCCAACGTAGGCAACAGAGGATTCGGATCCGCCTTTCGCCTCAGCAAAACAAGCACCTCGCTGGCGGCCGGTCCCCGCAGGCTGCAAAACCTCGTGCCCACCACTCCAAGCAACGCGCACGAAGACGGCACCAATGCCACGCCGAGCCCGGCACCGACCAGGTCGAGCACGCCGTGCACCGTGCTCGCTTCGTAGCGGATGCGCGGGCTGAAGCCGGCCTTTGCGCAGAGGTAGATCGACTGGTCGAAGTACGCTGGTCCTCGGTGCCGGGTGAAGGCGACGAAATCGTGGTCCGCGAAGCTGCGCAGTTCGACCGGGTTGCCGGCACGGCGTGCTTGCTGCGGCGTCAGCGCAAGGCAAAAGGGATCGGCCATCTGCGCCGCGACCGTCAGCCGCGGATGGTGCGGCTTGCTGCGTGCGATCCCGGCATCGAGATGACCCGCGGCCACCGCCTCCGCCTGCTCGCTGCTGATCATCTCGCGCAGTTCGATATGCAGCGCCGGATGCTCCTTCTTGAGATGCCGGACGAGCTTCGGCAGCACCGTGCTGCTGGCCGAGGGCACGAAGCCAAGAGCCAAGTGGCCGCTGCTGGCGCTTCCCGTCACAGACTCCTTCATGCGCGCCGCACGGTCGAGCAGATACCGCGCTTCCGGCAGCAAGGACTCGCCTGCTGTCGTCAGGCGTACGCCTTTGGGGTGGCGCACAAAGAGCGCAGTGCCCATTTCTTCTTCGAGCTGCCGGATCTGCACGGACAGCGGTGGCTGTGCGATGAACAACTTTTCCGCGGCCCGGCTCAGGTTGCCTGTTTCGGCCACGGCCACGAAGTAGCGCAGGTGCCTCAGTTCCATGGTCATGAAAACTCCATATCCAGGAGATATCAAATCCATAGCGTATCGGTGTTTGGCGTATCGAACGTCAGCGACCAGAATTCGTCCATTCCAGGCGCAAGAGCGCCGCCCACTGAACGGAGACACACATGAAGAAAGCTCTCGCCCTGCTCGCGGGTTGCGCATTTGGCCTGGCCGCGTCGGCCCAGAGCTGGCCCACCAAGCCGGTCAAGCTGGTCGTGCCGGCGCCAGCCGGCAGCTCGCTCGACTTCATCGCCCGCACGCTGGGCGACAAGCTGCGCGAGCGCTGGAAGCAGCCGGTCGTGGTCGACAACAAGGCTGGTGCAGGCGGCATGCTGGGCATGACCGCCGTTGCCAAGGCTCCGGCCGACGGCTACATCCTGGGCGTCGGCTTCAACGGTCCGATCGCATTCGGGCCGCACATGTACAAGAAGATGGCTTACGACCCTGCCAAGGAGCTGCTGCCGATCGTGCTCACCTCGTCGCAACCCAACGTGCTGGCGGTTGCGGCCAGCAACCCCGCCAGGACCTTGCCCGAATTCGTCGCCTGGGCAAAGAAGCAGGGCGGGAAGATCAACTACGCCTCGGTCGGCGCCGGCAGTTCTTCGCACCTGACCATGGAGCTGTTCAAGAGTGCGGCGGGTTTCGAAGCCACGCATGTGCCGTTCGCCGGCTCGCCACCGGCCGGTATTTCGGTAGCGTCCGAAGAGACACAGGCTCTGTTCACCGTGGCTCCTGCGCTGCTGCCGCTGATCCAGGGCGGGCGCATTCGCCTGCTGGCAGCCACCAGCCTCCAGCGCACCGAGACCATGAAGGACCTGCCGACGGTCGCCGAGGCGGGCTATCCCGGCTTCGAAGCCTTGGCGTGGAACGGCCTGTTCAGCGCCGCCGGCATGCCGCCGGAACTGGTGCGCCGCATCAATGCCGACGTCAACGAGGTGATGAAGGACAAGGACGTGCGCGACGCCTTCGCAAAGCAGGGTTTGATCCTCGGCGGAGGCTCGCCCGACGAGTTCAAGACCTTCATCGCGGCCGAAAGCCTCAAATGGGGCGCCATCATCAAGAAGGTCGGCATCAGCATCGACTGACACCGGAATCAAGCACCATGCAAGCTTTGCGCAAGACACGCCCGGAAGCGGGCCTCGAACTGGTGGACATACCGGCTCCCGTGCTGGAAGCCGATTCCAGCGATGTGCTCGTGAAAGTCAGGGCCACCGGCATCTGCGGCAGCGACCTGCACGTAGACGACTGGACGCCCAGCTATGCCTTCATCACCCAGAGCATTCCTGTCACGATCGGGCACGAGTTCGTCGGGGTTGCGCAGACCGGCTCCTTGGCCGGCCAGCGCGTGGTCGTTCGTCCCTCCGTGACTTGTGGCGTCTGCACCGCTTGCGCCACGGGCAACCACGATGGCTGCGAGAAGCGCCGCGGCATCGGAATGACGCGCGATGGCGCCTTCGCGCCCTGGGTCCGGGTCCCGTTGCGCAACTGCGTGCCCGTGCCCGACAGCCTGAGCGACGAGCTCGCAGCGCTCACGGAGCCGCTCACCATATCGATGCAGGCGCTTCGCATCGCAGGAGACGTAGCCGGCAAGCGCGTGCTGGTGATGGGCCCGGGCACCATCGGCCAGGGGATCGCTGCGCTGGCACGCCGTGCCGGTGCCACGCAGGTAGTGGTCAGCGGCTTCGACGACGCAGCCCGATTCGACGCACTGCGCCGAATGGGCTTCGATGCCTTGGTCGATGTGGCAACTCAGCCGCTGGCCGAAGGCGCCCGGCCGCACACGGGCGGCGAGCTCTTTGATGTCATATTCGAAGCGACGGGGGTGCCCGAAACCATCACGGAAGGCCTGGCGCTGTTGCGGCGCAATGGAATCGTGGTCGTCACCGGCATCCATGCCCGCCCGCTTTTGCTCGACCTGACACCGATGGTGCGCAACCAGCAACAAATGCGTGGCTCGTTTCGTCCGCCCGAATCCGATTGGCCTCTGGCCCTCGAACTGATGGGCGAGATGGATGCTGTCATGCGCCCGATGGTCAGTCATGTCTTGCCGTTGTCGCAAGCCCGCGAGGGGTTTGCGCTGGCGCACGCGAAGGCGGCGAGCAAGGTGCTCCTGAAGCCGCAAGCACGCGATGAATGACGATATAGCCGGCACGGGCGCCGTGTTGGCACTATGGAACGACGTCACGCCCGACGTGGATGCCGAGTACAACACGTGGCATGCAAGCGAGCACGTGCCCGAGCGGTTGACGGTCCCAGGCATGCTGTGGGGCCGGCGCTATCGACGCTTGTGCAACAGCGCTGCGCCACGCTACCTCACGATCTATGGCATGCGCGAAGCGCAGGTCTTGGAAAGCGACGCCTATCGCCTTCTGCTGAGCCGGCCTACACCGATGAGCGCGCGCATGCGCCCGCATCTGTGCAACCTGTCGCGTTGGGTGTGCGATGTTCGCGAGGCGCTTGGATGCTTCGCATCAACCAACCTGGCCGTGTGGACGTTCGATGCGGAAGATGCGGCTCGCCTGCGCGCAGATGAACACGCATCCCGCACCCACGACTTGCTGCTCGCCCAGCGATCGCCCGACGCAGCGCCGCTGCCCTGGCTGACGGGCGGACAGGCGCAAGCGATCGAGGGAAGCTGGCTGTTGGCCATGGGAATGCCCGAGCGGGCGATGGCTTCACCGCAGGCAATCCCGGGCGCAATTTTGTACAGCGCCCTTCCGGTCAAGCCAGCTTTGCCCCGTCTCTGAGCAGTCGTTCGCGCAGTGCCGGCATCGACACGGCACGGACCTTCCCTTGCTGCTTCGACTGCGCCGCCATCGCAGCCGCCACGCCGGCTGCCTGGCCTACGGCCATCGAGATGGTCATCACACGGATCGCCGCGTGCGCGCTGTGCGTCGCCGAGACGCCGCGCCCGACCACCAGCGCGTTGTCGAAGCCGACCGGAATCAGGCTGCGGTACGGGATTTGGTACGCGTGGTCGTCACCGAGGCCTTCGTAGCGCAGTTCGCCGCCGGCGGCCGGATGGATGTCGATCGGATACGCGCCGGCGGCAATCGCATCGGGAAACTGTTCCGGACGCAGCAATTCCTCGCTGGTCAAGACGTGGTCGCCGACGATGCGCCGTGTTTCGCGAACACCGACCTGGGTGCCGAACGCACGCAACTGGCCTCCCTCGCAACCCGGGACGCATTGCCGCAGGTACTGGGCTGCGTTCCAAGCCTGCCGTCGGCCTTCGATCTCGGCGGCACCTAGCGCCATCGCGTCCGTGGCGTCGATGCCGAGGCGGCTGATATTGAACCAGCCGTCGTTGCTGAACGGATCACGGCTGGAATGCAAAGCGGCTCGCGCCAGCCGACCGTCGTCGTAGCCACGGCGCGCCAGGGTGGCGACTTCAGCCTTCGGCAGCGCGTCGAATCGCGCAAAGTCGATCGGTCCGAAGCGAAACATCATCGTGGCCGGCTGCAACGCCTCGCCTTCGTCGAGTTGGAGGAAGGTGGCGCCAGCGCGTTTGAGCGCATCAATATCGCCGGAAGCGTCGATCAGCACTTGCGCACGCAGCTCGACCACGCCACTCTTGGTCAGCGCGTGCACGCAGTCGATGCGCCGACCGGTCACGCCGACGTCGAGCACGCTGGCGTGCAGCAGCGGGCGCACGCCAGCCTCCTGGACCATATCGTCCAGTACCAGCTTGAGCACTTCGGGCGCGTATTCGACACGGTCCATCTTGTGGCCCGTCGACATCACGAACGTCGCGTGCTCGCCGGCGCCGCCGTACCGCCCAAGCCGCGTCACCACTTCGTCGGCCAAGCCCGCGACCACCCGGCGGCCGTTGGCGGTTTGCCAGCTGTTGAATTGCGCGACGGCGCCGGCCGTGGCATTGCCGCCGAGAAAGCCGTAGCGTTCCACCAGCACCACCGAAGCGCCGGCGCGTGCGGCCGCGACCGCCGCCATCGCTCCCGCAACGCCACCACCGCAGACAACCACATCGGCGTTCATCGTGGAGGCGATGCGATAGCCGAAGGCTTCGCTGCTCATCACGAGTCCGCCTTGATGCCGCGCGCCTTGATCACCTGCTGCCAGCGAGCACCCTCGGCTTTCAGGTACTGCGCTGTGGCATCGCGACCGCTGACGACGGGCTCGACGCTCAACGCGGCGAAACGCGTCTTCACGGTATCGGTCGCCAACGCCTGAGTCAGCAGGGTCTCGAGACGGGCAAGGCCCTCCTTGGGAATCGTGCCTTTCGGCGCGACCAGCGCGGCCCAGCCTTGCACCTCGAGGCTGGGCTGGCCCAGCGATCGCAGTGTCGGCACGCCCGAGAGTTCGGCCACCGGCGCAGGCGAAGACACAGCCAAGGCGCGCAGCCGGCCCGCGCGGATGTGCGCGATCACGCTCGGCAGGTTGAGAAAGCCGCACGACACCAGCCCGCCGATCAGGTCGGGCAGGAGTGCGCTTTCACCTTTGTAGGGAACACTGGTGATCGCGGTTTGCGTCTGGACCGCGAACAACTCAGCCGTCAAGTGCGCCAGCGTGCCGTTGCCGCTGTTGCCGGCGGTCACCGTGCCCGGCCGTGCCTTCGCCTCGGCGACCAGATCAGCAAAGCTGGTGATCTTCGACGACGCAGGCACGACCAATACGAGCGGCTGCGCCGACACCATGCCGATCGCGTCGAAATCGCGGGCCACGTCGTAGGTGATCGAGGGATTCAGCACCGGGTTGATCACCATGCTGTTGCTTCCCATGAGGAGCGTGTGGCCGTCCTTGCTCTGCGCAGCGGCCATCACGCCGATAGCGCTGCCGGCACCCGGCCGGTTCTCCACGATGACGCTTTGCCCGAGCTTCGGCGCCAGCACCTCCGCCAGCACGCGCGCCGAACTGTCGGCGCCACCGCCCGGCGCAAATGGAACGATGATGCGCACCGTCTTGCTCGGCCATGCGTCCGCGGCCCAGCCAGTTCCGTTGTGCGCGGCGGTCAGGGCGAGCGCGATGGTGGAAAGCATCGTGCGCCGGTTCATTGTCCGGAGGGTGTCGTTCATTTCGAATGTCTCCAATGTCATGGCTTCGATCGATCATAGAAAGCGCCACATCGAGAAGCCAATACCAAGATATGGACCTCCCATAACATCGGGTTATCCGGAGGCCACATGAACTTGAGACAGATCGAAGTGTTTCGCGCCGTGATGCTGGCCGGCTCCGTCACAGACGCCGCGCGCTTGCTCCACGTCTCGCAGCCCGGCATCAGCCGGATGCTGGCGCACATCGAGCTGCAACTGGGCCTGCGGCTGTTCGAGCGCACGAAGGGCCGGCTGCTGCCGACACCGGAAGCGCAGGCCCTCTACGCGGAAGTGTCCGAGGTGTATGGCGGCATCCGGCGGGTGACTGAACGCGCCGAGGAGCTCAAGTCGGGTGCGCGACTGTCGCTGCGCGTGCTCGCCAGTCCGAGCACCGCGCTGGTCGCCGTGCCACGCGCCGTGGCATCGCTGGCGAAAGAATTTCCGGCGGCCAGGATCTACCTCGAGACGCTGCCGACCCGCGAGATGTTGAGCCGCCTGACCAGCCGCGAAGCGGACGTCGCGATCTCGACCATCCCGACCGACAACGCGCTGCTGACATCGAAACCGGTAGGACAGTGGCGCCTCGTCTGCGTGTTCCCCAGGGGCCATGCGCTGTCGTCGAAACGCTTGCTGCGTCCCAGCGACGTGCTGAACGAGCGTCTGATCTCGTTCAGCCGAGACACGCCGCAGGGCCGCATCATTGCCGACTGGTGCGCCAGCAGCAAGGTGGAGGCAGCGTCATCGGTCGAGGTGCGCTCCGGGCAGATGGCCTGCGCGCTGGCGGCCTGCGGCGCCGGCGTCGCGATCGTGGACGACCTGACGGCGCGCGCCTGCCGCAGCGACGAACTGGACTTCCGGCCCATCGTCGGTAGTCCGTCGCTGGGCATCTTCGCGCTCACGCACGAGGGCTTCGCGCCTTCGATGCTCGGCAAGCGGATGGTCGAACTGGCTGCTGCCTCGTTGAAGCAGGTCGGCCGCGACTGAAGACAGCGTCAGCGCGCGGCGTGCTGGTAGCCCACTCTTTGGGTCGGCGTCAGCGCGCCGAAGCTCGGCCATGCAAGCAGCACGCCTTGCCGTTCCAGTGTGCGCTGGAAGTCGTCGAGGAGGACATCGTCGGCGCGCACAGTACGCGGCGATACCTTGCGCGCCTGAGAGAACGCAGCCAGCGTGCCCGCAGCTTCGCCAATGCTCCACTCGGTCGCGTGCTCGCGATAGGCGCCATTGGTGATGCGCGTGGTGCCGAGGTTCTTGCAGGCCGGCAGCAGATTCTCGACGCGCACCGGCAGCAGCGCCCCGAGGGGAATCTGGAACGGGAACGAATCGATGTCGACCGTGTTGCGACCGCGCGTGCTTGGATGCAGGTCGATGCGATAGGCGCCGATGCCTACGCTGTCGGCAAAGCGCTCGGCGCCCGCCTTTCCCGGCCGTGCCGCAACGCCGATATGCTGTTCCAGCACCGTGAACTCGGCCTGAATGCGCCGCCCTTCTCGGTAGTAGGCCTGCTTGGCCAGTCCGTCGGTTGTGCCGAGCACGTCGCCTCGCAGCCGCAAGCCTGCATATCCCTGGCCGCCGTCATGGCGTGGTGCGTCGGTCTGCATCCAGTAGAAGAAAGCCAGGCTGAGCTGCCGAGCCTCTTCCAGTGCAGCCGCCTGCAAGGCCGGCGCGACGCCGACGATCGGCTTCTCCCAGTAGTCCATCTGCGGCCAGTTGGCCAGCGTGATGTCGCTGGCATAGCTGCCTGGCGTGAAATGCTGGCGGTATGCGATGCGCCGTGCGTGCCACAGGTCATAGAGGGAATCTGTATCGGTCGGCCCCACGAACAGCGGACGCTCGCGCGGCTGGTGCGTCACGAAGTCGCTCAGGGTCCAGCTCAGCTGCGGGCCAGGCCAGCAGTCGAGCTGCAAGGTCTTCAGGCGCTCGTAGCCGACGGGTTTGTCGATGGTGTGGTCTTCATTCGGCAGGTAGTCCGCGGCCAGGCACCAGGTGATGGCCTGCTGGTCGAATGGGTCCGCCTCGGGCAGCGCGTGCAGCTCGTTCGTCTGCGACTGCGCCTCGGCGCCGAACACATGCTCCACGCCGGCCATCTCGAGCAGATCACCGATCTCCGTGGCGTCGATGAAGAGCGGTGCGGTCAACACACGGCCAACGTCGGCTTCCAGGTCGCGTACATGCACTGCGCAGATGCGGTCGCCATCGGTTTCCACCTTCAGCGTGCGGTGCTTGCGCAGCACCGACACACGGCCGGCGGCGATGTGCGGCGCCAGCAGCTCGTCGATCGCCTTCACCGCGACCCATGGTTCATGGCACAACGAACTGACGTTGCCTTGCCCGGGGTTCAGGCGCACGCGCGCGCGCGCTGCGTCCGTGAGGGGCATGTGATACCGGTAATACGCGCGGATCGTTTCGCGAAAAGTGGCGTAACTCTGCGACGCCGTCAGGTATTCGATCCAGGGGTACTCGTCGGGCGGCACGGCCTGGGACGTCAACTGACCGCCGAGCCAGTCGAGCTCCTCGACCAGCACGACGCTCGCGCCGAGCCGCGCGGCCGCCAGCGTCGCGGCCACCCCGCCCAGCCCGCCGCCGATGACGACGACGTCTGCTGTATGTTCAGCGCCGGTCATGCGCGGCTTACTCTGCCTTGATGCCGAGCTTGCGGATCGCGTCACCGTAGCGCTTCGTTTCGCTTTCGATCAGCTTGCCAAATTCCGCCGGACTGCCGGAAGCGGCCTCGACGCCCAGGCTCTCGAGTTTCTGCCTGGTGTCCGGATCGCTCAGTACGGCGTTGACTTCCTTGTTCAGCCGCGCAATCACCGCCGGCGGCGTGCCGGCCGGCGCCAGGATGCCGAACCAGCCAGTGACTTCGAAACCGGGCAAGCCCTGCTCGGCAACCGTTGGCACGTCGGGCAGCACGCTCGATCGCGTCCTGGTTGTCACCGCCAGGGGCCGCAGCTTGCCCGACTTGATGTGCGGCAGCGCGCTCGAAGGGATGTCGAAGCCGACATCGACCTCGCCCGACAGCAGTGCTGTGAGCGCCGGGCCAGAGCCCTTGTACGGCACCATGACCATGTCGATCTTCGTCTCGCTCTTCAGGAACTCGGCCGCGAGGCTGGTGGTGGTGGCGCCGCCGCCGCCCGCCGCATAGTTGAGCTTGCCGGGACTCTTGCGCGCCGCATCGACAACGTCTTTCATTTGCTTGTACGGCGTCGACGCCGGAGCGACGATGACGACCGGCGAGGCGCCCACCTTCGCCACAGGGTCGAAGCTCTTTTGCGTGTCATAGCTCAGCTTGGGATACAGGGCGCTGCTGCCGGCATGGCCGCTGGTCACCATCAGCAATGTGTAGCCGTCGGGTTTCGCTGCGGCAACCGCGGCGGTTGCGATCGTGGCGCCGGCACCCGGCCTGTTGTCGACAATGACGGTCTGGCCCAGCGGGCCGCCCAGCTTTTGCGCCATCAGGCGCGCCAGGATGTCGGCCGAGCCGCCGGGTGCGAAGCCGACGACCAGGGACACAGGCTTCGCGGGATAGTCTTGCGCGTGCGCGGTGCACAGGAGGAGCGTGGCGCCGGCAACGAGAAGGCCTTTCAACAAGGGGCAGATGACTTGGTTCATGTCTTGTCTCTTTCTAGGGAAGGATGGGCACGGTGGCGCCGGACTGCAGCGACGATCGCGCAAGTTCAGCGACGCTCTGCAGCTGGAAAAAATCGAGGTACGCCGGAAGCTGATGGTCGAGCATCGGTCGTCGCGGGGTGGATTGGCAGGCCTCGCTCTACCGAGCGCCTGAGGAGCTCCGTGGTGGCCGGCTCCATGATCACATCGACCACCAATGTGCCCGGGGCGAGCGAAGCCGGGTCGATCGGGAGTGCGTCGCTCACCTTCATTCCTAGAGGTGTCGCGTTGATCACGACATCGCACAACACGCCGGAGGTCGATCGCAGCGGCTCGTCTCGCAGATGGGTCGAGGGGAGCACCGCGTTCATCATCGAATGCTAAGGTTTGCGCTGAATGCGGTCGAATACCAATCTTGCCCAATGTCATAACGCCGTGTTATTCGCTCGTGTTTGCATCTTCGCCTGCTGCCGCTGCTTGGACGGCAACGACGCGCCACGCGCAGGCGCGCGCAAGGATGAGAACCGTTGGGCCGCATCTCAGGAAGGGACTACCCGGCTCGGGCACGCATCAGCGTTTCGTGGCAGCAACTGGCGGACCATCCGCTGGTCACGGTCCAACCGGGCTACGGCGTGCGCCGCAGCATCGACCAGGCAGCGGCGGCGGCCGGCGTGCAGTTGCAGTTCGCCCACGCAGTGTCCCTACTCGGTACGCGCTGGCGATGACAGCCAGCGGGCTGGGCGTCTCGGTGCTCCCTGCGTCGATCCTCGCGCGCGAAGGCTACCCAACCCTGGTGGCGCACCGCCTGACGTGCCCGACGGTCGAGCGGAACACGTCCATCATCGCGAAACAGGGCCGTTCCCTGTCGCCGGCGGCCACGCGTTTCGTGAAACTGCTGACCGGCGAGTTCGGCTCGGGCTAGCGACCTTGGTTCAATCTGCCAAGTCCTTGGTCGGTCAGGAAATTGCGACCTTGGCGGTCCGCTGCGACAAATCCGTTCGACCTTAGGCGACCCGAGACGTTGATTGAATCGGTCGGACACCGACTGTTATTGGCCTCACGGAGGGCTTGGAGTGTTTTCCACTGTTCGTCGTTGGGCTGAACCTTCTTGACCATGGCAACCTCCTTCGACGAGCCGCAGTACGACGCGCTGAGCATCGGTGCGGCTCCCCAAAAATGCTCTTGCGGGAGAGCTTGCGTTGGACTACGAATCGCTTCATCAAGCTGGCGAGAAACCGGCGGGTGGTCCGACTTTGACTGGGTGGTACGTAGTTGGAAGCACGGTCCGCTACCTTGGTCGCGGTCGGCGCGTGGGAAGCCAGCGGACCGGTCGTGCAGAGCCGACGTGCGCGCTGCCTTGGCCGAATTGGCGTGTCAGAAGGTCGCCAAGTCGTGCGTCACGCGCCGGGACCTTCGGCGATCGTCCGTTCGGGAGCCTCGGCCACCAGTTGGCCGAGCAGTGCGTCGACGCGCAGATCGTCGAGTTCGAACACGCTCACTTGATGACCGGCCCGACTCAGCTGCCACGCGAGCAGCTGACCCAGCAGGCCGGCGCCGGCGATGCCGATGGAACTCTTCATTTCATCACCAGGCCGCCATCGACGAACAGCACCTGGCCCGTCATGAAGCGGCTCCATTCGGAAGCGAGAAACAGCACCGGGCCGGCAACGTCCTCGGGCCGCGCGATTCGTCGCAGCGGGGTTGCGGCGATCAGCGACTCACGAAATTCTTCCCGGGTCGCGCTGCTGGCCTGCGTCGGGTAGACCAGGCCAGGGGCGACGCAGTTGACACGGATGCCGAGCGGCCCCAGTTCGGCGGCCAGGTTGCGGCTGAAGCCGACCAGCGCCGACTTGGCGGTCGTGTAGTCGTGGTACGGAATCACCGGCCGCTCGACCAGGTCGCTGACGATGTTGACGATGCTGCCCTGAGTGCGGTGCCTGAAGTGCGGCAGCACGGCCCTGCAGACGTTGTATGCGCCGCCGACGGCGCCATCGAACTGCGCCTGGTAATCCTGCCACGCCATGTCGCCGAACAAGGTGCGGCGCTGCGGGTCGAATGAATACGGCCGGAAGGCGTTGTTGACCACCACGTCGATGCGGCCCGCTGCATCCAGGGCCTGTTCCACCATGGCCTGCACGGCCGCGCCCGAATTGACGTCGGCCTTCACAGCCCAGGCGTCGCCACCGGCCGCCTTGCAATTTGCGACCACATCGGCGGCTGCGGCGTCGTTGCTCAGGTGGTTGACCACCACCGTCGCGCCTTCGCTTGCGAAGGCCTGCGCAATGGCGGCGCCGATGCCACGGCTCGCACCTGTGACCAGCACCACCTTGCCATCGAACTTCATGGTGTCAACCTTCATCGCGCCGGCAGCAGTTCCGTGCTGACCACGTCAGAGACCTTGATGTCGTGCCCGATCAGGCCCAGCTTGCGGTAGGCGTCCGCGGCCTTTTGCAGCGACTCCAGGTCGAAGGCACCAAGACCGTTTTTCCCGGTGGTGGCCGACACGGAGGCGGCATTGCGCAGGCGGATCACTTCCAGGTTGGTGGGGCGGTCGGTACCGTCGATGGCGTGTTTCACCGCCAGGCCAGCCGCCTCGTCGGGGTTGGCGATCATCCACGCCGCGCTCTCGCGATAGGCTTTCAGGAACCGCTTCAGCAATGGCTTCTTCTGCTGATAGACCTGTTCCCGCACCACGAACAGGTCGCTCGACACGTTCAAGTAGTTGCGCACCTCCATCACGTTGACGTCGCCCAGCCCCTTACGCTTGCCCACCAGCAAGCCGGTGTCGGTGGCAGCAGTCGCATCGACCTGGCCTTGCAGCAGCGGCGCGAAGTTCAACAGCCCGGTGACGACGATGGTGACGTCGGATTCGGACAGACCGGCCTGGTGCAGCAGCACCAACAGGTTCTGGCGGGTGCCGCTGGACAGGCTGTAGACACCGATCTTCTTGCCCTTTAGGTCGGCCGGGCTGGTGATGTTGGCGGACTTGAGCGAGACCACGTTGAAGACGTTCTGTGGGTAGATGTCGTAGATCGCCCGCAGCTTCTCGCCCTTGTCGAGGGCCGAAAAGAACGCACCCGGATCGGTGAAGGCCACGTCCGCCTGTCCCGTGAGGATGTTGCGGATCGCGTCGCCCCCGCCGGCGCCCGACACGTAGGCCAGATCGATCCCGTTGGCCTTGAAGATGCCCTTGTCGGGCTCGACCAGCAGGTGCGTGATCTCGGTGATCGGCTTGCTCCAGCCGGCCACAGTGATCTTCTCCAGCGTGTCGGCAGCGTTCGCCCCGCCTGCGGCTACCAAGGTGAAAAGCGCAGCGGTTGCCAGCAGCGCGGAACGGCGTGCGATGGGTTTGTGCATGGACGTTTCCTTCATGAGATTCGGGTGTAGGGCAGCAGCAGTCGTTTCTCGACCGCGAGCGTGACTTGGTACAGCAGCAGGCCGAGCGCGGCGATGACAACCAGCACCGCGAACATCAGCGGCGTGTCCATCATTCCCTGCGAGGCGATGATCAGCGCGCCGAGCCCCTGGCTGGCGCCGATGAACTCCCCGACGACCGCCCCGACCAGCGCGAGCACCACCGCCACCCGCAGGCCCGCCAGGATGCCGGGCAGGCCGGAAGGCAGCTTCAGGCGCAGCAGTGTCTGACGCCGCGTGGCGCCTAGCATCCGAAACAGCTCGAGCCGTTGCGGGTCGACCTGCTGCAGGCTGGTCACGGTGTTTTCCATCAGGGGGAAAAAGCAGATCAGCGCCGTGATCACCACCGTCGACGTCATGCCGAAGCCGAACCACACGATGAAGAGCGGCGCCAGCGCCAGTTTGGGGATGACCTGGCTGATCACGATGTAAGGCTTCAGCACGCGTTGCAGCAGCGCCGACTCGGCCATCGCCACGCCGCTGATGAAACCAATCAAGCAGCCGGTGAACAGCCCGAGCACCAGCTCGAGGCCGGTCGTGCGGATGTGGGGCCACAGGTAGCCGGTGGACAGGCCCATCCAGAGCGACTTCATCACCGCCGAAGGCGCCGGCAGGACCAGGGCCGAAACGCCGGAGCCGCGCGACGCCAGCTCCCATCCCGCGAGCAAAGCGAGCAGAAGCGCCCAGGAGCAGAACTGCGTGCGCGCGGAGGTCAGCTTCATACCGTCGCCATGTCCATCGCGTCGCGCACTTGCGCGCAGTGCAGGTTGAAGGCTGCGCCGTACCGCATTGCCGGCGCGCGCGGTTTGCTCACCTCGACGCGGACGTCCTGCACGATCCGGCCGCTGTCCATCACCGCGACCCGGTCGCCCAGATACACCGCCTCGGAGATGTCGTGCGTCACGAACAGGACGGTGGTGCGGCGCAGGCGACACATGTGCAGCAGGTCGTCCTGCAGCTCGCCGCGAGTGATCGCGTCCAGCGCGGCGAAGGGTTCGTCCAGCAACAGCAACGCCGGCTCCAGGATCAGTGCGCGCGCCAGGGCCGCGCGGCTTTGCTGGCCGCCCGACAACTGCCGGGGGTAGTGCTGCGCATGGGCCGACAGACCGAGCAGCGCCAGCAACTGCTGCGCCTTGTCGATCTCCCGGGCGGTTGGCTTGTGTTGCAGCGACACCGGCAGCAGGACGTTGTCGATCACGCGATGCCACTCGAGCAGGGTGGGCGACTGGAACACGAAGCCGAGCTGCGGTCCGGGCGCAACCACCTCCCTGCCCTGCAACCGGATGCTGCCCGTTTGGGGATGCAGCAGGCCCGCGGCGAGCTTGAGCAAGGTCGTCTTGCCGCAGCCGCTGCGCCCGACCAGGCAATGGAACTCGCCTTCCGCGATGCGCCAGTCGACGCTGCGCACCACCGGCGGCCAGCCGGGGTAGGTGAAGCCCACCTTGTCGATGTCGAGGAAGCTCACGAGCGCTCCTAGTCCGCGTACGGCGCCAGCTTGTCGGCCGCAAGTTCTGCCGACTGCTCGATCTCGACCATCCGCACCAGGTCCAGCAGGTTGAACCGGCCGTCGTGATGCCAGCCCGCCTCCGGCGAGGTCATCGAGCCGATGGCGGTGATGCGGGTCACGCCGGCTGCTCCCAGCAACTCCGACAGCCGGAACAGTTCAGCCGGTGCTGCCGCCACGCCCGCCGTTTGCAGGAAGGGGGGGTGCGCTTCCACTTGCGCGATCACCTGTTCCAGCGAGTCGACCGCGACGACTTGGAGACTCCGGTTCAGCGCCGTGGGGGCCAAGGCCCGTGCTTCATCGGCGTAAGCGACGCCAAAGGCCGCGCCGTCCTCGCCGATCAGCTCGCTGACAAACTCGCCGCCCGCCGACATCGACTGCAGCTCGATGGCTTGCCTCCATCCGGCCACGGCGGCTGAATCCTCCAGCGCCAGGGCCCGGCGCGGGAAACGGTTCTGCAGGTTGGCGAGCTCGCTGGCGAGGTACTGCGCGAATTCGCGCGGCGACACCTTGCCGCCGCGTTCCACGTAGAAGACATGGGGCGAATAGCAGCCCTGCTGGTCGTAGCGCATCACGTCCCAGGCGGCCAGTCGTGCCGTCGCCGGCGCGCGCAGAGTGTCGAGGGCCGCGGCGCTCACCAGGCCGAAGCCCAGCTTGTGGCCGTACGGCAGAAAGCGCGTCGTGACCGGCAGCCGACGGCGGATCTCTGCCAGCGAATCGTTGGCGCCGTAGGCGAGCACCGTGTCCGCCTCGGCGTAGAGGGCCGACGCCTGTTCCTCCTCGCCGCCTTTCCACCACACCACGGCCAGGCAATCGGCCAGCGGCGGGTGGACCTCGGCCAGCAGCCGAGCGAACAGGCCCGCGAACAGCGGCTCCGCGCTTGGCAGCTTGCCGATGTTGCCGGCCTTCACCAGCAATCCGCAGACCAGGCTCCACAGCGGCAGGGCCGGAACGTTGCCGGCCCAGCTGTGAACCAGCAGATCCGGCCCGAACGCCCTGGCCGCGCCGCCCTTGGGTCGCGGCTGGAACTCGTCCAGCAATTTGGGATTGGCGAAGTCTTCGGCGACGAAGCGGTGCAGTTGCGGCTCGCGAAAGGTCTTGAAGAAAGCCGTGAGTCCCAGGCGAACCATATCGGCGTCGTAGCCGCTGACGATCGGCAGCAGCCGGTCGGCCTGTATGCGGTAGGCGTCGGCCGGGTCGAGCAGGCGGGCGATCGCGCGATCCACCACGGCCACGATCTCCGACACGGTCATCGTCTTCAGATGGAGGCGGCTGGCCTGCTTGACCCGCAAGGCGAGCGCGGTCATCTGTTGCGGGCTCAACACGGGCACGGCGACTTCGAGCCGCGTGGCGCCCGATTCGAAGACCAGAGGCTGCCACTGCACTTCCGCCGGCGCCAGGCCAGGCAAGTAACCGGCAGCCGCGTGCAGCGTCGTCATGCCGCTGCCGCCCGGATGAATTCCTCCACCGCCAGCGAGCAGCCCTTGGCCTGCGCGCCCTCGGCGCGACCGAGCAGCAGGAACCCTCCGTCGGCTGCCAGGCCCACGTCCTCGGTCAGGATGGTGGTCACGGAATTGAAGTTGGCAAGGTCGCAATGGACCAAGATACCGCGTTCGCCACGCGCGACTTCGCGGCTCGTGAGCGGGTCGACCAGGCGGGAGCGGATCCAGTGCGGCCCCGACTTCACCGACGGCACGGTAGCATTGCCCGCGTCGTAGAATTGCGTGCTCAGCTCGGTCATGCCATACATGTTGATGCACTGCAATCGTTCGATGCCGAGCCGGGCGGACAGCTCCGCATAGAAGGCGTCGAGTGGCAATTCGCGCGACTGTCCCTTGTAGCCACCCGTGTCCAGGACCCGGCTGCCCGCCGGCAGGCGGAAAGATTTTCCACGCTGCTTGAGTTCGTCGATCAGGTGCACGAAGCTGTAGCTGGCGCCGAGCAGGGCGTAGGGCAAGCCGTGGCGTTCAGCGTCCGCCAGCGCATCGCACAGGCCGGGACTGTCCAGTCCCTGCGGGCTCACGAAGTAACGACTCTCCTCGGTGCCGAATTCACTCAGAGCGAGCGCAAGGTAGTGGGCCAGCGAGGAATTGGGCAGCACGGTTTCGGTGGGGAACAGGATCCCCAAGCGCATCCGGCCGCTGCCGTGCATGAACCGACTCGAGAAGTTGCGGATCATCGACCGGTCGTAGACCGCCAGCGTCGGATGATGATGACGGCCCTTCACCTCGCTGCGGGTCGTGCCGCTGGTCATGAAGACGCGGTCCGTTGCGGCCGGCGGCTCGCACCGTAGGTCCAGCTCCTTGAAGGCGTCGATCGGCACTGCCGGGATGTCGCTCCAGCGCTTCACATTGCGCAGGGTCGCGCCGCGCCGCTGGCAGAAGCGTCGGTACGCCTGATTGTTGCCGTACTGATGGGCGAACAGGCGTAACGCCAGCCGATCGAAGTCGTCGTCGGTGCACCCGTCCTGCTCGATGAAGGCGAGGACGTCAGCGACAATTTCGCCGGTTGCACTCGTGGCCCCGGCGGTGTTGTGTCCTGGATGGTTTGACATTCAATTCAGCGGCTGGAGCCGCATCGCTTCGGGCGCGTGCCCATGGTTCAACGGTCCGCCGGAGCTGGCGATAGACAGCACGCGCGGGTACCGGAAAGCATGGGACACAACACCCGCCGTGTGCGTGGGCCGCTCTGCAGAGGTGTTGTTCATGAGGACTCCTTCGTGACCGTCGAACGGATGCTCCGAAGGGCCACCTTGACCTAGGCAGGATTCGCCGATGGGTCAAGGTGAAAGCTCTTCTTCCGCCGGCATTAACCGGTTCAAGTTCGCGGGTTTGAATCTCAGCACTGTCGCGTGCACCCCGGAGCGCGATTGATTTTACATGTGCCCCACGCGTGCCGCTGCACGTGTCCATTGGGCGGCGCGCCGCCAGCCGCTCGCCCAGCTCCCGCACGAAGGCCGGCGTCGCACGGAACTGGCTCCTAGCTCTTCTTCCCGCCAAGCAGCAGAAGCGCGATCTCGGGGCCGTGCAACAGGGCGAGCTGCGCCGCAAGGCCACTGCCACGCTCGCCGAGGCGGCCTGGCGCTGCAACATCTTGCGCGAACGCGACAGCTGCCTGGTGCAGCAAAGCGCGCCTCCGCACGACGAGGCGACGCTCGGCGTGACGGACGCGAAGATCGTGCGCGCCGAAGGCATCGCACTCGGGCCGGAGGCCAAACAGGCCGCTGTCGCGCTTGCTCTGGTCTACCCGGTCACGGCGCGGGGGGTGATCGGGGCAGGTACTCGGCCGCGTGCTCTTGCAGACCCACCAGCCAGTAGCGTGCGTCCGTTGCATCGCCGTGATAGGCGGCAGGCAGCCATGCACCCCATCTGCCGTACTCGGCTTGAAGTTCATCAAGCGGCGGACATGTCACGTCACCGGCTCGCTCCTCGAGCGCTCGTGCCAGCACCGGCCGCCAAGTGGTGGGCAACTCGATGGTGGGCAGATAGGTCGCCGCCATCCTTGCGGCTGTGCGCGGCAGGTGCTCAGCCTCGGCGCGAAGCACACGCAGTACGGCGAACTCGTGCAGGGTTGGGGGTCTGGGCGAACTCATGGGCGTTATCCGGCAGGGTTGAGACACGAGCCCGGCCAACGATCAATGGAACTTCCGGACTGTACTCAAGGTAGAAGGTCCGCGCGTACGAACGCAGGCGAAATGGCGAACTACCCCGCATGCCTTTCACCAGAGTGGCTGTCGGCATCCAGACCCAGCCCGCTACAGCCGGGGTGACATCGAGCACGAGAAAGAGTCCGACGCAGCGTCACAGGCGCTGAGCGGCGAGATGTGGCCACCGCCCTTCTGGCCCACGGTCTTACGCCTAAAGTTCACGATCACGTGGTCGCTGCCGCGCGTGAGGTTGTCTGCCCAGGTCAGCGCGGATGGTCTGCTCGGAACGCGCATCGTCAACGACGCCAACTCTTGTGACGAGCGGCATGCGTGCGCAGCATTGCGTCAAACTGGCGCAACTGGTAGCCGAAGTCCCGAACCTGCTGCCCAAAGGGGCTGCGGCCAGCGGACCTTTCGGCCTTCCAACAAGACGGTGCGCCACGTCGGTTGTCACCCCCCGAAACTCGAGGACGCTGGCCCGAGGCTCTTGGTCCAGGCGCGCTACCAGGCGATCGGCGCCGCTCCGAAGGCCACGAGCTTCGCGTTGACCGCTGCGAACGGATTCGGCCCGTTGATGAAGCCTGGGGCCACCGGGTGCGGCAGCGCGACCTCGCCGGCCCGCGTTTCCCAGGTGCCCGCCTGGGTGGCAGCCAGCTTTACGCCTTCGTTGGCGAGCAGCTTTTGTGCAAGTTGGCCGAGGCAGAGGAAAACCACCTGTCCGCTCGTTCGCGTCGCCATCGATCGCAGCACCTGGCCGACCACTGGCCGCCAGAAGGGGATGTGGCCGCGCGTCTGCTCCGGCGCGCCGCCGGACTGGTAGCGCGTGATGGTGAGCCCGGCATTGAGGAAGAGCACGCCCTGCGTCTGCTGCAGCTTGTCGAAGAGGGCGCGCGGCGATTCGAGCGCGACGGCGGGCGTCGCGATGTGGCGAACGAAGGTGGTCCAGCTCATCTTCAGCACGGCCGGATCGGTGGTGCGCGCCGCGACCATCATGCGCAGCAGCACTCGCAGGCTGTTCGCGACCGACGCGGCGGGCAGACCCCAGGCGTCGATGTCACCCTGCTCGAAGGAGCGGCCGGTCGCGCGGCTCAGCGCGGGGTAGGGGTCCTGGCCGATCAGGACGCAGCGCACCTTCGCGGGCGTGAGGCCGTCGAAAGCGCGGAACACGTGGGCATCGGCGCGCGCGCCGGGCAGAGGCTTGTCGCGCCGCGACGGGTAGATGGGCTGCAGGTCGTCGTAGGTGAGCGCGCTGCCGACGGCAGTCGGGTTGGGGCCGGCGCCGGCGAGCACCGAGCGCCAGGCGGGCGTGAGGTCGTTGCGCCAGTTGATGGTGAAGTCGTTCAATGCGTCGCGCAGGAGGGCCATGGTGCGGCGGCGTTCACGACCAGAGGTCGCGCAGCCCCTCCTTGATCGTGTCTGGGACGTTCCTCTGCGTGTCCAGCGCGTCGAGGTAGCCGGGATCGTCGACGACGGTCAGCGCATCGATGGCGAGCGGCATGACGGCGGCCGAGAGCTTCTTCGTTTCCGCGAACACCGGCCGCATCGCCGCGGACCGCAGCGTGCGGCCGCCCGGCACGCGCACCGGCAGGTTGGCGCGCAGTTCGACGCCAGTGTCGAGGATCTCGTCGAGCGCCAGCCGCCAGGTGTTGGCGCCGGCGCGCGCCATCGCCATCGGCGAGATCGGCCGCGGGCGCTCGGCCCTGCGCGCGAGCGCGGGCAGACCACGCAGCGCGCGGGTCAGGCGATCGCCTGCGGCGGAGAGCGTGAGGTTCTGCGTCAGAGGATCTTCGGCCGGGTGCGCGAGGAACAGCATGTGGTTGGCGCCGCCGATCTTGAGCGTCTCGCCGGCAAAGCCCAGCTTGCGCATCAGCGCCGCGTCGCCGATGCGACCGACGCCGTTGATCATCACGAGCGCGAGGTCCGACTCCTTGGCGCGGATGAGTTGTTGGTAGGGGTCGCCCGCCGTGCCCTCGACCACGAGGAGATCGGCGCGCTTGCCCACCTCGATGGTGCCGACCACGCGGTCCCAGCCGAGCAGCCCGGCCGGCTCGCGCGTGACCATCGCGACCAGTTCGCGCGCCGTGAAGATCCCGCCATTGGCCTCGCTGAAAATGTGCGCGACCTTGAGCTCGTTGAGCAGGTTGCGGCTGCCCGAGGGCGCCCAGTCGCAGCCGAGCGAGATCGGCACGCCGGCCGCCTTGGCCGCGGCGATGTCGGCGGTGCGGCCGTACAGCAGCATGTTGCTGAAGGGCGACCACACCATGCTGCCGCCGTTGGCTGCGAGGACCTCGAAGTCCGGCGCCTGCAGCGCCGCCGCGTGGATGCCGCAGAGCGAGGGCGTGATCGCCCAGCTGGCGCCGCCGATCTGCAGCGACTGGAAGGCGCGGCGCGCGGTCGCGTCGGTGCCTTCGGAGAGGTGCAGCAGGTAGCAGCTCTTCTCCTTCTTCAGCCGCGTGAGAAAAGTCTGCGCGTCCTTGGCCGCCACGTCGGGCACGCGCGTCGAGGCCGCGGGCAGCGAGGCTTCGTCGTCGGTGGCCTCGACGTTGCGCACCACGCCGCGGAAGTAGCGCCGGATGCCCGACTGGTTCGCCAGCGTGATGCCCTGGCCGGTGGTGGTGCCGCCGACCAGCGCCTTGGCCTCGACGTAGCGGCAGATGGACGCCAGCAGCTCGGGCGTGGCCGCGAGCGTCTGCATCGGCGCGGAGATCTTGCTGTGATACTCGGCGTGGCGGCCCCACTGGCCGCGGTTGCTGAACTTCTTCGGCACCTGCCACAGCGGCAGCACGTTGTAGGGCATGTGGTTGTGCAGGTCGATGAAGCCGGGGTAGATCGTGCCCCCCGTGTCGCTCACCGCCGTGTTGCCGAAGCCCGCGGGCGCCGGCGCCGTCGCCTCCTGCACCGCGACGATGTCGCCGTTGTGCGTGTAGACGCGGCCGTTGGCAATCACCTTGGCGTTGCCGTTCATCGTGACGACGCGACCTTCGAGCACGACCCTCGGGCTGTCCGCCGGATCGATGGGCTTCTTGGTGGCCATCGTTCAGTCGTCCCTGCCTGCGGGCTGGATGTTGATGCCGTGCGAGCGGTCGAGCCGCAGCGGAGCCGCGCCGATGGTGGCGCGCGCGCCGCCCTGCGGGCTCGACGACGGGCCTTCGGTCTGCGCCCAGTTCGCGATGCCGTTCTGCAGCTGCAGCGAGTAGTCGAGCGCGAGCGCGTTCGAATCGAAGGGCGTGCCCGACTTGATGTTGCGGAAGTACAGGCGCAGCGTCGCCGCCGTTGCGCCGGCCGGCGGTATCGCCGCGCGCGTCGGGCGCGAGAGGTTGGTCTGCACCTGTGCCGTCGAATGGCACGACAGACAGGACGAGCGCGGGTTGTCCACCGGCCCGTTGAGCCGTTTCTCGAAGCCCAGGTGCTGCGGGATCTGCAGGTCGGCGTTGATCTTGGTCTGCTGCAGCGCCTGGCCGCTCCCCACCCGGGTTGGGTCGTTGCCCCACATGAGGCCGACGGGCACCAGCTTGTCCCAGGGCGTCGCGCCGGGCGCGTTGCCGTCGTAGACGAAGGTGCCGAAGACCCAGCCCGTGGTCGAGGCCGCACGGCTATCGCGCACCGCCACGTCGACCTGCAGCAGGCGCAGCGTGGGCCGCGGGTTGGTGTTGCGGCTACGGTTGATGTCGGCCTGCCATTCCACCGAGCCCGCGAGGTAGGGCACCTGGCTCACCGGCGCCTCGGTGAAGATCAGCTTGACGCTGACGGCGCCCACCGGGAACTTCGCGACACCCGGGTTCGGTGCGTCCGGGTCCTTCCACACGCGCCCTAGCGTGTAGCCACCGCGCGGGTTGTAGACGCTGACGGCCCAGTTCTCGAAAGTGCCCGTCTGGGTCGGGGCCAGTTCGCCGGGGCGCGAACTACGCTCGCGCGTGAGTCCGCGCACGAACTCGCGGCCGGCCGCGCCGACGTGCATCCACGGGGCGTGGTACCAGCCGCGCGTCGTGTTGTTCTGCACCACGAAGTCGACCTGCTTGTTGCCCTCCAGCGCGTAGTCGAGCACCGCCTTGATGTACTCGTTGGGCTGGGTGCGGAAGTCGAAGCTCATCCACGGGCGCGAGCCGACGGCGGGCAGCGTCTGCGGGTAGTCCTGCTTCAGCTTGAAGACCGGCCCGGCCCAGCCCGCCGGCGGCGTGTCGCGGGCGTCGGGAAACTGGGCCGACGCTGTCGCGCAGCAGAGCGACGAGACCGCGACGAGTGCGGCCCAGGAGATGCGGAAAGTCAAGAGCGTGCTCCTTGTTGTTGTGTGAGCCGTGTCAGCGGCGTGCGTCCACGCGCCGCTTCTGCAGCAGTTCCTCGCCGCCGAAGCCGAACAGTTCGACCACCTTGGTGCCGGCCGGGTACGGCACGACCACCGGCGCTCGCGCGCGCAGGGCAAGGCTGCTGCCCGGATGGCCGTCGAAGAGCACGTCCAGCCGCGTCAGCCCGGCGTGCCGCACGGTGATCTCGCGCGCGGTCTTGCTCGCCTCGACGATCAGGCTGCTTCGGCGCTGCTGCTTGAGGAGCTCGAAGCAATGGGCCAGCAGGTCCGGGTTGCCGGCAAGCAGGTCGTCGCGCGTCATCGCGTACGGCGTGCCGCCGATGCCGACGTCCTCGATCGGCAGGCCTTCCGACGGGCCCGCGCGGGTCGCGCGACGGAACGCGAAGGACATGCCGATGCCGTCGGGCAGCGTCGGCAGCTCGAAGTCGGTGCCGGCCATCAGCGGGCGCAGATCCTCGTAGTCCCAGACGTTCGCGCCGCCGGCACCGGTGGCCTCGCCGACGCAGACGAAGGGGCCGATGCCGTTGTCCACGAAGCCCGCGCTGAACAGATCGCCGGAGGAGTAGGTGGTTGAGTCAGCCACGAGAACGACCGGCCCGCCGTACTGCTGGCCGATCGCGTTGCACTCCGCGAAGCTCGTGATGGGCAGCGGCTGCGAATACAGCTCGCCGTTGCGCACCGCCGCTTCGAGCGACTCCTTCCACGGCCCGAGCTCTCCTTCCATGCCCGGCAGTGCGGCGAGCGTGCGCGTGAAGGCGGTGCACAGGATCGAGAAGCGCGTCGGCTGGATCGGCTTGGGCGTGAAGAGCTGCAGCGCCGATTCCGCCGCCAGGATGTAGCCGCCCGGGTTGCCGCGCACGTCGATGATGAGCCCGTTGTCCGGCAGCAGAGGGATGAGCCGTTGTAGCTCGGGGATGAAGTCCTCCGGCGGGACGTCGAAGCCGTAGATGCGCAAGTAGGCGATGGCTCCGTCCGGCTGGGCCAGCGACGTGGCCTTGAGCGTGCCCGTGAGCTCGGTCGCGATGACCTTGGCGGTCGGCGCCTTGCGACCGGACGACGACTTCGGTGTCGGCTGCGCACTGGCCTGCTCGCCGGTCAACGCGCCGGGCGCGAAGAGCAGCATCTTGGCGCGGCGCGCGATCGCTGCCGCCGGATCGACCGCGCGCGTGTGCCGCAGGCGCGTGGCCGCGCGGCCGGTAGGTCCGCTCGGCAGCATCTCGTCGATCTCGCCCGGGTCGACGACGCGCCAGGGTATCTTGATCTCGCGGGGCGAACCCGTCGCAGCGCCGTCGGCCGCGCTGCTGCGGTAGCCGACCACGACCCAGTATTCGTCGGGCGGCGGGCCGTACTGCAGCGAGCGCAGGGTCAGGCTCTGGACCGACCAGGCGCGCTGGCTGTCGGTGCGTCCGCCGACCTCCTCGTCAGCGTGTCGGCGCACGGCCTTGTCGATCGGCACGCCGTTCCAGAACTCCAGCACCACACCTGGCTTGAAGGCCGCGTCCAGTCCGGCGGCGACGCGGGTGACGACGTAAGTCGGAGAGGCGGCAGGGCCGAACATCTCGACCAGGAAAGGCAGGGCCGCGACCTTGGTCGACAGGCTCGCCGGGCCGGCGTAGCGCGTGTGCGCATCGCGCAGTCGCGTCACCACGTCGGCCAGCTCGATGTGGAATTCGTCGCTCGACAACTGGTCGACCTGCGTGCGCAGGATGCGCAGCCGCTGCACCGGGTCGACGCCGTAGCGCGCGCGCTTGAGCGGCAGGTGCGCGAACACACCTTCGATGACGCGCTCGACACCGTCGACGAGCTTCAGCCGCTCGGCCCTCGTCAAAGAGGACGGTGACAGAAACGGGCCGGTGAACGCGCCGGCGGCGCCCCTTGACGGCGCTCGCCCGGCCCGTGTTGGCGCCGGCGCGCCGACACGACCCACCGCCTTCGCGGCGCGCGCAACTCGTTTCCCGCTTGCTGGCGCAATGGGCGCAGTCTCGATGACCTCGGCGAGCGCGATACCCCGCTGCGCAGCGGCCAGCCGGTCTCCGACCATGATCACTCCTCCAGTTCGCAGCTTGGCGATTTCCGCCGAGGGACGCCCACGCCACCTCCAACTCCCCGACGCGCATCGTGACGTACCGCGGGCCGTGGCGCATCAGACAAAGGGGATATGTCCGAAGCCCAATCGCCTGCTGCTGCTACTGCATGGCTTCGCGATGAAGAGGTAAGCCTGGTGGAGGAACCCCGTGACTCGGGAGTCGCTCGGCATGAGTTCGCAGACCAAGTGATCGTCGAGCGATGTCTCCAAGAATCCCGAAGGGCTGCGCTGAAGGCACGGGATGCGTGACTCCACATGAGGACGAAGATGCGCGCCGCACGCAGCGCGAACTGGCGCGGCTGACACGCAGCGCACCGCACCCAGGAACCGTATCGGCTCGTTGCGGGGGCTGCACAACCTGCAATCGAGCGTGAGCATCGGCGGGAGCGATGGGGCAGGCTGGTGGTGGCGCCATTCCCGACCTCGGATCACGATCCATCACCCATGCCAGCCACTGAAATGCCGCGCGTCGATTTGTTGACCGACAACGCTTGACATACTGCGTCGACAACGCACCGGCCGACCACGCGGGGTCTGGTCGAATCCGTGACGAGGACGGCCCGAAGCCTGAGCGTTCATCCGTATGATCTCAGGCACTTCTCGCCTCCATACTGGGCGAACAAATGAAGCTGGATCCGTTCGTCTGCGTCGATGAAGTACCGTTCTCGGCCACGTGAGAACAGATCGTGAAGATGCGAGGCAATCCCGCGAGAACGCACCGAAACCAAGTCGGGCTCAATGAACTCGACTACGACTCGGTCGTCTTTCGTTTCCAGGACTGCGGCAGGCTGGAAGAGATCACCATGCAAGCTCCGGTGGTCCATATCGGCAATCTGTCCGTGCCATTCACTGCGCTTGCATCCTTCGTCCGAACCACCGATCCGTCTGCGTTCGGGAAGGCAGGCTTTCTCATTTCCCCCAGTTTGGGTTTGCCTTCGATGCAGACGAACCTTACGGGGTCACCGCACTTGCCGCTCGCTGCCTCGACGCGTGGCGCGCGATATGAAGGCGGTGACGGTCTGAGTGCCGTATCGCACCGTCCGGCGCTCGATGCCTTTTGGATCGTCCGCGCTGCAGCCGGGAGCGGATCACCGACGCGAATACTGCCAACTTCAGCAATCGGGGGCGGCCAGAAGCAGCCAGTCGCGACCGACGGCAAGAGTCGACTGAGAGTTCGACTGAGAAGTCGACTGAGAGGTAGCCAGTCACGGTTACCCCGCCAAGGCGCGCATTCGCAACCCGATGCGGTCAGCCCTTGATCAAGATCAAGGCCGAGTCGCCAAACAAGCCCAGAATGGGACGGTCCCTTTTGACGATTGTGGAGGCGACTCATGGACGACGAGATCAGACGGAAGGTCCTGGCGCTGTTGGATCAACATCGAATCATGACGGTTGCGACGCTGCGCCCGGATGGCTGGCCGCAGGCAACGACTGTCGGCTACGTGAACGAAGGCCTGACGCTGTACTTTCTCTGCGGGCTGGACAGTCAGAAGGCAAAAAACCTGGCGCGAGATGATCGACTCTCGCTGACGATCGACCACGACACGGCGGATTTGATGGCGATCACCGGCTTGTCGATGGCTGCACGTGCGCATGCGGTGGATGATCGGGCCGAAGCGGAGAAAGTCTTGCGCCTGCTACCTCTGAAATACCCTGAGGCGGGGCCTCTGCCGATGAAGATGCCGAGCCCGGACGAGGTTCGCCTGTTCCGCGTCACGCCCTCGGTCATTTCCGTGCTCGATTATTCCAAGGGCTTCGGGCATACGGATCTCATCATTTGCTGATGGCGTCAATCTCACTGCCCTGATGTCCGCCAAGACCCGGATGTTCTTCGAACCCGCATGGCCACATCCGGACATTCAGCACAGATGTGGCTCTGACCTGCCGAAGCCGGGCCAGAGGCGGGCGCTGACCGCTGTCTGGCCGATCGCACCTATGCATTGCGTCACGCCTCGGCGCGCAAGGCGCGTTTGAGCTCTTCCTCGCCAACGTCACGCGCCGCTGCGAACCCTGAGATCTGGCGGCCGTGATTGACATGAACTGCGACAAACCGGAAATCGCTCAGCTGCGTCATGGGCTCTGCCTCAGGAAAGCGCGCCAAGTATGCGGCTCGGCACAGCTCCCACTCCGGCCCGTTGCTCTCCAGCACGTCGGCGTCGCCCCCCAGAGTCGCGCGTGGAAGCGCGTGCACCGGCTCACCAGGCTGCTCGTGCTGCATGACAAGCACAGATACCTTGGGCCTGTCTCGAAGGTAGCGCGTATGGGCGGCCAAGTCGCTGACATGAATGATCAGGCATCCAAGAGATGGCTCCACCGCGAACGGGATCATGGAAACAAACGGCGCTCCGTCATCACCCACAGTGCCTAGGGCGGCCGTACGGCGCGAATGCAATAGCAGCCGCAGCTCGTCGGTCAAACTGGATTCACGAGGCATAGGTTCCCCCTCAACATTCGCGGCAAGCGCAATGATTCTGACCGAAGCTTGGCGAATCAGGCAGTGACACGGCGCGACAAGCTTGACCTGGAAGTCGCGTGGCGTGTTCAGTGCTTGTTTGCGAGGGTCGCGATCGGAAGGATGAAGGTCAGTGGGTTGCCGCTGAATGCAGTGAATCCGTGATGCTCGTAAAACGCGGCTGCAACCTCATCTTTGGCATCGACAACCAACGCGAAGACGCCCATGCCCGACTGCATTGCGCGCAGCCCTGCATCCCACAGCAGTGCTGCTCCAAGCTGCCTCCTCTGAAACGCCACACTCACTGCGAGACGGCCAATGCGTGCCACAGGAACGAGGGGATAGCGCGGCAGTTTCTTCGCCATCGCCTCGGAAAGGCCTGTGAGAGGAACGCTGCCTGCGGCCAGGGTGTAATACCCCGCGACCGCATCCGTCTGGTTGTCGATGGCGACGTAGCAGGCACTGGTGCGGCGACGTATGTCCTGCGACGCGTGCTCTCTCAAATACTTGTCGAGCGGATCGCTCCCGCAGGCAAAGCCGGCGCGGTCATGCTCCGGCGCCAGCGCCTCTATGCGGAACGGAGCTGTCACCGCGAGGAGGCGATCAGTTTCTTGTGCGCCTTGGCCGCGCGTGCCATCGCAGGAGAAAGCGCAGGGGGATCAAGCAGCAATGAGGCAAAGCGCTGCTGTTCTTCCATCGACAGGCGGATGATCTGCGTCTGCTCGATCGTACGGCGCGCGGCTTCTTGCGCGGCCCCGACGAGAAAGTCGCTGATGCTTCGTCCTTCGATCTCTGCGGCGCGTCGGACCACGGCCAGCACGTCAGGTGCAATGCGCGCTTCGACACGCTCGGTTCGGGGGGTATCGCGGGACATGGCAGACCTCTCTTTCCCCTGCACTGTACGGTATTGTACCGTACAAAGTCAAGAGGAAATGAGCGCGCTCTCGAAGACCGGCGTCTTTTTGCAGCCTACCTACACAGATAGCCACAGACAGCCGTAGAGCGCCCAGCGAACATCTATGTCGCCGGCGCGGGAGATGCGCCCCGTTCTCCTTGACCAAGGCCCGAAAGTCCCCCGCATCGGTCGATTCGTGCGCGGTGAAGATTCCCTGCCGGAGGCTTTGGGCGAACAGCCATGGCCGATGTCGTCGCGACCGCAAAGAGATGCCGCGAATCGATTGAGTTGAAGGCTGGGCGCCCACCGTGCACGCCGGTGCCGGGCTGTTCCAGGTTCGCGCGGTCGCGCTCATCCCCTTACGGGGACGTGCCTCTCGGCCCGCCTTGCGCATCCCTGGCGCGGGATTGGGAGCGGTTGCGTCCCGGGGGTTGGTGAGGGTGGGGGAGGGCTTGCCTGTGTGCCCTCAGCGTACCCCACCGTTCTCGCGTTCAAGGCCCTGCGCGCGCTTCGCGTGCTCGGCGCGTGCCGCGCGCCTGCGGCGGCCTTGAGCGCTGCGCTGCGGCGGGGTGGAGCGGGGTCACGCAGGCAATCCCGCCTGTGTCACCCACAGGAGCTCACCATGACCGCATCACTCGATCTCACCGCCGAGCAACGCCGCATCGTCGATGCCTTGCGCCCCATTCTTGGCGCAGAGGCCGAGGCGCTGTACGAAGCTCATGGCCGTTCGCTGCACAAGCTGGCCGCCTTCGCGCGCGACTCGTCGCTGCCCGGTTGCCGGCGCCTGGCGACCAGCCTGGCGCTGGCGCAGGAACTGCTGGCCGAGGAGATGGCGGCCGCGCCGGTGTTCGACTCGCCGGCGGCGGTGGGCGATTTCCTGAAGCTGCACTTTGCCGGGCAGCCGTACGAGAGCTTCGTGGTCATGTACCTCGACGCGCAGCATCGGCTGATCGCGATCGAAGATCTCTTTCGCGGCACGATCGCCCAGACCAGCGTGTACCCTCGCGAGATCGCGCGCAGGGCCCTTCATCACAACGCGGCCGCCCTGATCGTGGCGCACAACCATCCAAGCGGTGCGGCCGAGCCGTCGCGTGCGGATGAAGCGCTGACGAAGGCGCTTGAGGCCTCGCTCGCTCTGCTCGACGTTCGCGTGCTCGATCATTTGGTCATCGCCGGAACCCAGGCGAGTTCGCTCGCACAGCGCGGGTTGATGTAGCGGCAGGGGCTTCGGCCCTTTTTTCTTCTGGCTCGCCGCATGACGCGGCTTCGAGGCCTTGCACATGAGTCGCCGCTGGAGCGCGGCCACTTGCCACGCAGGCAATCTCAGTCTCTCTTCCGCGTGCCTCTGCGCCTGCGCGCAGGAGGTGCGGCCTGCTGGCCGCTCGCGCGCGCCGATGGGCTCGTGGATGCGCCGTGCCGGCGTGGTGTGCCGCGGTGCATCTGCCTTCGAAGCCGCCTCTTGACCGACGCATAGCTCGCCCGAGCCGCTGTCCAGGGCTTCGGGCTTCGCCACCGTCCTCACCCGGTCCTCGGCCAGCGCCTCGGCTGCGGCCTCCGGGCGCTCCCTGGACATCGGCCCTTGCGCTCGCTCTTCATGCGTTGAGGCGGCTCCGAAAGCAGATGTTCAACCACCGCGGCACACCCGCGAAGGCCCAGCCATGCATGCCACTCGATCCACCCGTCGGCGCCATGCGGACAACCCAACAGCCACGGGCGTTCCCCCCGTACCCCCCGAGGACTCACCCCAAGCAGGTGCTGATGAAGAGAGGAACTCGGCGGGTCGCAACGGCGCACGCATGGACGTGCGGCAAGTCATCACCGACCGCATCGTGGCCATGCTCGAGAAGGGTGGCAATGTGTTCCGGGCGCGCTGGACGCGGGCGGCCTCGCGCGGCGTGCCGCGCAACGGCAAGACCGGCGAGCCCTATCACGGCGCCAATGTGCTGCTGCTCTGGGACGCGGCGATCGAGCACGGGTATGCGTCGAATGTCTGGCTGACCTACAAGCAGGCATCGAGCATGGGCGCGCAGGTTCGCAAGGGCGAGCGCGCGGTGATGTGTGCGCACTTCGAACGCAAGGCACGCAAGGGGTCGGATGCAGATGGCGCTGCGTCGATTCAGGACGGCGAGGAAGAGGGCAGGGCGGAGCAAGCGCCGCGCGGTGGCGCGCTGCTGGCCAGGCCATTCTGGGTCTTCAACGTCGCGCAGATCGACGGGTTGCCGTCGGATGTCGTTGAGCTTTGCGTTGATCCCGTGAAATCGCCACGGGGGCCGGTGGAGGGTGCGTTGCGCCTGCTCGGCGGCTGCAATGCGACGATCCGGCACGGCTTCGAGCGCGCGATGTACCTGCCGGAGCTCGACGAGATCCGCCTGCCGTGGCCGAGCCGCTTCACCAGCTCCGAAGCGTGCTGCGCCACCTCGCTGCATGAATTGGTTCACTGGACCGGACATCCGAGCCGGCTGAATCGGCAGTTCGGGAAACGGTTCGGCGACGCGGCCTATGCGTTCGAGGAACTGGTGGCCGAACTCGGCTGCGCGTTCGTGATGGGGCACTGCGGCCTGGTCGACGCGACCATCGAAGGGCATGCCGCCTACCTGGACAGCTGGCTGCAGGTGCTGAAGAACGATCGCACGGCGATCTTTACTGCGGCACGGCATGCCGGCGCCGCCTTCGAATTCATCCTGGCCAGGGAGATGCCGTCCCTCGGCTCGACTGCGATGTCCTCGTGAGAAGAGTGAGCCGCAATCGCCGTGGGGCGGCCTGGCGAACCGCTGGGGGTTCTTCATCCTGGCGTACGGCCGCCTCCCGGGCCATCGACGATGCGTTGCCCCGCTCCTGCCGTCGGCCCCAGATCCGCGGCGGGGCCTACCTCACTCGACGGCCGGCGCTTTCGATCTCTTGAGCGACCACCCGAGATTCAGTCCCGCCGCGGCCGTCAGGATCGCGCCGGCGCCGACCCCTTGCACCAGCTCCAGTCGATGGTCGAAGGCCACCATGTCCACGCCGATCGCGACGATGGGGTAGACGAAAGACAGCGCGCCCGCCACGTGCGTCGGCAGCTTCTGTATCGCGCCGTAGAGCAGCACGAACACCAGTCCGGTGTAGACCACGCCCATGACGATATAGCTTCCCCACACCCGGCCATCGGCGGTGAGCGCCGAGAGATTGGCAAAGGGCGCGATCATCAAGATGCCCACGCACACCTGGGCGAGCGCAATCATGTGCGGCGGCGTGCCGCTGAGCTTCTTCGTGATGATGGCGGCCACCGCATAGAAGAAGGCCGCGCCGAGTGCCATGAGAACACCGGAGACATACGCGGTGCCGGTGTAGCTGGCCTCGGGTTTCGCCTGGACGACCAGAAGCACCCCGACAAAGGCAACGCCCAGCCACGTCAGTTTGGTCGCGGTCAGGCGTTCGCCAAAGAAGAGCGCGCTCAGCGCGACCAGCATGAAGGGCTGCGTGTTGTAGACCGCGGTCGCGATCGAGATCGATGCCCGTGAGAACGAAGCGAAGATCAGCAGCCAGTTGAGGACGATGGCCGCCCCTCCCAACGCTGCCCAGCAGAACAGGCGAATCGAGAGTTTGCCGCGCAGCATGCCCATGGCCGTGCAGACGACCAGCAGGGCGGCCGCGCCGAACACGCAGCGCCAGAACAGCAGATCGATGATCGGCTGTCCAGAGCGCAGAACGAACCAGCCGAGGGTTCCAGAGATCACCATGGCAGTGGTCATCTCGATCGTGCCGCGTGTGTTCTTGTTCATCTACGAGGGAGCTGCCAGCTGAAGTGCTGGCTTGAGCGCAGTGGTCGATGCGATGCCCCCGGAGGCACTGCCTGGCCATACTAGTGCCCAACCCTGACGAAGACCTGAGCTGTCCATCCAGGGGTGCTGCCCACGGACCACAAAGGCTGTAAGGATGTGAAAAACTCCCATCGAGCGTTGCCTCCTTGCATCTCGTCCCTGTGGGGCTGGCTCTGTGCGCTGCTACAAAGTTCACAGCTGGTGACGACCGAGGCCGTCACCTTCATTCGATCGGCTGATGGGCGACTACGATGAATTGAAGCGGAGGGCGCGTGCTCGCGGGCGCCCTTTCTAAACCGCTGCGCCTGAATGAAGGAGGAAACATGAACTGGCAATCAGAGCCGCTGACGTGCGGGCCTGCCGCGCGCCCCAAACATACCCAGGAATGGCAACGCGCGTTCGTCGCCGAGTGGCAACGGCTTGCAGAAGGATGCGCCGACCTGGAGCAGACCGCCGACCTTGCCCTTGAGCTGTATGCCACCCGTGGCACGCGAAATCCTGTCGACATTGCACGCGAGGCGTGGGGAGCCCCAGTTGGAGGGTGATGCGTGCGAGCCTTTACGCGATCCGGCTGAAAGCGACGCATCTCGACCAAACTGGAGGATCGTTCGAGATGTCCATGTTGGAAAGCTTGCTGGGGACTCGAGAGAAGGCGCCGCAGGGATGAGTGCGCCTTGGCGCTTGGTACGGTCGGTGATCTCTCTACCAGCAGGGTCTGTCCCATCCAAGATCAAATGCGGACGCGAGCTGCTGCGTCTCTCACCGCTTCGATCGATTCCCAGTTTCTTGCCATCGCCGGGGCATTCATCGATAGCGCCCGATGTGTTCGCCGTGCTGCTTCAGTTGCGCCGCCCGCTCGAGAGGAGGTGTGCTGGCAACGCGAGAGATCCTGAGTCTGCGCGGATGCGTCCCGCTGCGCGGCCGGGCTGAACGATAGGTTCTTGCTCCGGAGGCGCGACGATTGAAGGGCGCCTAGCGATTCGACTGGCCGGCGCTGCCCGTGACCTTGTGTGCCGCGACATCATTCATCGTGGACCCGAATCCCCAGTCGATCCAAATGGGTTCACGCGTGCTTGCGTTGCGTTTGCGGCTCAACCCAATCGGGGGTAGACGGCCCGCACTACTTCCTGAAGCTGGCGCGCGGAGGGCAGCTTTCCCTTCATCTCGGCCGGCAGCTTGCCCTGGAGGTGGTACTCGGCCACGCCGATCGGGTTCGACTTGCTCTTCAGTGCGAACTCCACTTCGAGGTTGTCCTTCTCGGCGCACAGGATGATCCCGATGGATGGCGCATCGTCCGGCGCGCGCTCCTTCTCGTTGAGGAGGTTGAGATAGAAATCCATCTTGCCGGCGAACTCCGGCTCGAAGGGCCCGATCTTCAGTTCGATCGCCACCAGCGCCTTGAGGAAGCGGTGATAGAAGAGCAGGTCGATGAAGTACTCCTTGCGCCCGAGCGAGAGTCGATACTGGCGCCCGACGAAGCAGAAGCCGTAGCCCAGCTCGAGGATAAAGTCGCGCAGCTTGTCGATCAGGTGGTCCTCCAGCTCGCGCTCTTTGATCTCGCGCCGGATGCCAAGGAATTCCAGGTTGTAGCTGCTCTTGAGCGCCTCCTCGGCCTGCTCGGCAAAATGCTCGGGTAGCGCCAGCGCGAAGTTGTGCACCTTGCCTTGGGCCAACGACCGCTCGTAGGCCTGCGCCTTGATCTGGTTGAGCAGCACGTTGCGGCTCCAGCCGAAGCGCGCGGTGGCCTTCAGGTAGAAGAGCCGCTGCGCAGCATCGTCGAGCTTGGAGAGCAGGTTGACATGGTGGCCCCAGGGCACCGCCTCCACCATTTCTCGCACCGCCTGTGCGAGTTGACGATGGTCGACGGCCGTCAGCGCCTTGGGACCTTGGATGCGTTTGGTAGCGCGCTCTCTTTCTCGCACAAGCTGTGCGAGAAACTCCGACGCGGTGTAGGTCTCGTGAAACTGGCGCATGCGCCAGAGGCTCGCCGCTGAAAAGCCAGTCGTCCCGGGGAAGGACGCCTTGAGATCGCGCGCCAGCCGATCGACCACCGCGTCGCCCCATCCCCGGCGTGCCTGCTGTTCGCGGATGGCTTGCCCGATGTCCCAGTACAGAGCCACCAGCTCGCGGTTGACGGCGCGCGCGGCCGAAAGCCGCGCACCGTCGATGCGGCGTTTCAGATCCTCGGCGAAGCGAGCGTAGTCGAACAAGGTGGGAGCGGCGGTAGACACCCGGGAAATGTAGTGCCTCGTGGTCGTCCGGTGCGCCGATGCGAGGTGCCGGGAGCTTCGGCGCCCTTGCGGGCTGCCGGCACGCGACGCACTCGCGCTGCTGCGCGAGGACGCGATGGTGGTCGCGGTGGCTGCCGGCAACCTCGGGCACGGCGTGGTGCTGAGTCATAAGGAACGGCAGCGCCTGCTGGCCTGCGCCACCAGGGTGCGGCGCATCGCCGACCAGGTGGACGCGGACGCCCGGCGCCGAGCGCGTCGAATCCTTCCTCCGGCACGCGGCCGGTCGCGGGCGCAGCCTCAAGACTGCTGGCCCGCCTCGCTTCGCCTCGTGCTGGCCCGAAGAGAGGAGAGAGAAGAGAGGGGGGTGGGTGGGGCTGGCGTTCGGCGGACTTGCTCTCCGCCCTCACATAGTTCTCGCTCTTGTACTGGTCTGCATTCATTTCCCTTTACGCGTCGCGTCGCGTTTCTTCTTGAGGTAGTTCGCATACGCCCAGCGGTTCCGGATCTTGGGCTTGCGAGCTCGCGTCGAGGCTTTCCTGGGCTTGTCGCCATTGGTCGAGCGCACACCGGGATCAGGCTGAGCATGTGCCCGATCCGTGCGC
This sequence comes from Variovorax sp. LjRoot290, assembly GCF_964253985.1. NCBI lineage: Bacteria > Pseudomonadati > Pseudomonadota > Betaproteobacteria > Burkholderiales > Comamonadaceae > Variovorax > Variovorax sp. LjRoot290. Next base: position 1,494,475 of record NZ_CAXURW020000002.1, read on the forward strand.
CACGATCTCGAACCGCTCTTGGGCGTCGCCGTGCATATCGGTTCGATTGGGTGAAGATTGCGCAGATGCCGCGCCCTTGCGTGTCCTGCAGCTTGCCATTGACATGCGCACCGTCGCTGCAGTCGGCCGCCAGGACCACCAACGCCGGCACACCTGCGTTTGTGAGGGGTGCCTGGTACTACTGCCGCAGCTCATCCACTTCGGCGGGCGTCCGTCGGGTCGTGGTCGAAATCAAGCCCCTGCGGGAACGAAAGATCGATGCCCCAGGCACGGTAGTACGCGGCCAGATCGTCGAGGCGGACGTGCTCCACGTCATCGGCACGGATCCTGGCGAGCGTACGGCACCAATAACGGCACATGCAGGGTCCCATCTTTTTTCTCCTCGGCCATTGCTTCTCGTTGAGCGGCTTGCGCGACCACCCCCGGACTGGTCGCGAGCGTGGTTCAACTCGCGTTGACTGGGAACCCTCCTTCTAGAGGAGGCGCTCCAGCGTCCACGTCCATCGCTTCCCTGGTCTTCCAGGATTCAAGTCGATGAATCGACTCGGCCAGCCTTGGGCGGTTCACCTTGAATTGATCGCATTCTTTCAAGACTCTAGTTCTTTCAACTTAATCTGAATTAAGTATTCGTTGATCGCGTGGAAGAGCCGCAACGTCTTCGAACTAAGTTGTTAATTCGAATGGCGTCATAGAGCCGCTATTCGATATCGCGCGGCCACGACGTGAAGTTGTGCCTGTCTTTGAGCCTTTGATTTGGCGCAAAAGAGATCGGTGAGCCGACAATAACACCAGTCCAGATATCTATTGAAACAATAGAAAGCAACACTATGAAGGCTTCTGTCGCAGCGGACTGCGGCGACGACGCGCAGCGCATGCAGCTTACCTAAGTACTCAAAAGAACCGATGACAAATCGGTTGCAGCTCTGACGATCGAATCGCAGTGGCACCGCGAAGAGGAAAGGCGACACGTGGGCGTTCTCTTGAAGAACGATAAGGCTGTCGCCGCGGTCCAGTTGGGTTCGATGTCCGGCGGCCTCAGGCCCCACACCACGTACAGGGTCGAGCACGGACAACGTGCCACATCCCTCTAGCCCACGCGGCGATCAGCCCCTCCCGTTCCAGCAGTTTCTTTACCCATTTCTTTGCGCCCTTTGGAGGCGCAGGGGACTTCTTTTTTCTCGTCCACAGGTTGACCAGGAGATTCAGTGTGAAAAAGATCAACAAAAGCGCGCTTCTGCTTTTTGTTGCAGCAGGTGCACTCGCGGGCTGCGGTGGGGGCGGAAGCGGCCCAGGCGGCAGCTTCGCTCTCCCTCAAAGCACCGATGCGTCGACGGCCTCGCCGCCTGCATCGACGGCTGCATCGGCAGTCGAGCCCGCCGCAGACAAGGAGGCAGAGCTCAGCAAGCTCGACTCAAGTTGGGTCGAGGTCGCCAACGAAGGCCAGGCGTTCAACCTGGCCTCGTTGACGGAGGTGCAATACGGCGCGAATTCGGCCTGGACGAGCAAGATGCTCGCCGGCACCGTGGTCTGCAACAACGCAACCTTCGGCCGCGACCCGCTGGAGTACGTGGCGAAGGCGTGCTATGTGCAAACCCCGCCTGCTCCGCCCCCTCCCACCGCCCCTGCCGCGGGAACCTGGCTCGCCGAGGAAGGTTCCTCATTCACCGTGCCCGCCCCCACATTGGTGAAGTACGGCGCCGACTCGCGCTGGATCACCCAGTCGGTCACTGGAACAGCAGCGTGCACGAACACGTTCTTTGGTGGCGATCCCGCGTTCATGACGGCGAAATCATGTGTGTCGGCCGGTCCTGCGCCTGCACCTGCGCCCGCTCCCGCTCCCGCTCCCGCTCCCGCTCCCGCTCCGGCCTCGGCCCCGGCCCCGGCCCCCGCGCCTGCTCCCGCGCCTTTACCCATCGCCGGCGACGTGGTGGACAGTTCCGGCGCCATCGTTGCGAATGCCTACGACAACATCGCCTACAAGTTCGGCCAGTCCGAGGGCGTGGCGTACCGATTCGGGCCGGCGGCGGCCAGGACCGGCGTCAACACGCTTCCTCTGCGGGCCGACGTGGCCGCGATCAACCACGGCCCAGGCAATGATCTTTACTACCAGCTCGGTGCGGAAAACACCTTCGCGAGCAACCTGTACGTGAGCATCCATGGCGCAGCGATCGGCACGCCCGCCAGTGGGAGCTCGTTGTCGAACTCGGTGGCGTGGTTCCAGTCGCAGGCGACCGACCGGGTGACCTTCATGCAGCGCCCGCAGTTGCTGTGGCAAGACCGGCGAATACTGCCCACGTCGATCGATGACTACTACGCCGCAGGCGTGCTGTCGCCGAACGACCCGGCAGACCTGCCCATCGTCGAAGATCGCGGCGAGAACGCCGCGGACAGCCCCTCGACGCGCCTCTCGCTGATTGCGACACAGGGCAGCCCGACGAAGCCGGCAACGATCTTCACCGTCGGCACGTTCACCGCGCAGAACCGTGCCAGCGTCAAGCTGGCCATCGGCAAGGTGCCGACCGCCATTTCCGTGACCGGGGGCGGCGAGTTCGCCTTCGTCACCGTGTGGGACACCATCGGCCACAAGGGCCAGGTCGCTGTGATCTCGCTCGGTGGCAGCTGCCAGGGCTGTACGCTCAATGGTCCCAAGTACGACTGGTGGCACGACTGGATGGACATGGTCCACCCCGGCTTCTTCAACCAGGGCAACTACATCTTCATGAAGGTGCTCGGCTACGTCGATCTGCCCGCCAACATGAAGGCCCCGACATCCATCAAGGTGACGACCGGCATGCACCCGTATGCGGCTGTCGTGTACACCGGCAACGGTGGCTTGTCGGGCATGGCAAAGGAAGCCTCGCCGATGGCCGACAACCGGGCGAAGCTGCTGCCGGGCGGCGAGTACTACGAGAAGTACGCCAAGGGCGGCGTGGCGGTGGTGGCCTCGAAGTCGGAGAAGACCCTGGCCTTTCTCGACCTCGGCCCGCTCTTCAAGTACACGAATGACATGTACCTGGGCAGCGCTGCGAGCAACCTGGAAACGCAGAACGTCGGGCTCGCCGCCAACCAGTGGCCCTACCTGCTGGCAGATCGCCCACAGGCCACGCCTACGATCGTCAAGACGATCACGCTGGCCGACAAGCCCACAAGCATCCTGACGACCTCGACCTACAGCTACTGGAGCAAGGACGACCGCGAGCGCATCTCGCCGGACAGCCCGTACTGGAAGACCGTGCCGCGCTATCCACGCGCCTGGGTCGCCACCGAGAACGGCAAGGTGCATATGTACTCGCTGGGGCAGTACGTGCAGGGCCCCAAGCCGGCGGTCGGCACGCCCGCCGAGATCGCAGAAGTCGGCGTGGTGACGGGCCTGGGCAGCAACATCTCGCACCTCGCCGCGGCCAAGGACTACCCGAGCCAGGACGATGCCATCAACACGATGCTGATCTTCACCGATCGGGCCAATCGCAAGTGGGGTTGGCTCAAGTTTGCCGACGACGGCAACAGCGGCACCATCCTGCGCACCATGGAGGACTCGCGCGTCGACCCGATCATGGTGACGATGTCCGACAACTACTCCACGCGGGGCAATATCGTCAGCGTGGCGAACTACAGCGGCCAGAGCATCGACAACTACCGGTTCGGTGACCTGATCTACCCCGACACCAACTTCTGTTCCGCGCCCGGTGTCTGCCCCACGCTGGCATCCACTGGCGAGTACGCTGGCAAGCTGGCCCTGCCGTTCAAGCCGTTCGCGGTGCACGCTTCGAACGTGCCGTGACGCGCTGAGTTCATCGCCGATCCCGAGGCGCCGGCAGCGATGCTGCCGGCTTTCTTGTTTTTGAGCTGTGCGCGTGTCGTGTTGCCGACCTGCGCTTCATCCAGGCCATGCTCGGGCACGTCGAGCTCTCCACCACGCAGATCTACACGCAGGTGGCGATCCGGAAGCTGCAGCAGGTGCATGCGATGACGCACCCGGGCGCCAAGCGGCGCCTCAGGGGCCAGCAGATGGCGCTGGACGTGGGCGAGCCTCAACCCGACCCGCACAACGCCGCCAGCGCGTTCCTGGAGGCGCTGGCGCGCGAGGCCGACGAAGAGATCGACGAGGAGCGCGAGGGCGACGCCCGAGGGCCTCGGTCCTTCGTCGCCCTGCCCTTCATCCGCGCGCAGCGCCTGACCAGAAACCTTGAGCTCGTGCCTGGCACGAGCTCGCTGGAATGGACTTGCAGGCGCGAAGGGGCGCAAGACATAACGGCGGTTGCCTTCACCCGCGAGGGCGCGAAGCCGTGCAGGCCACCAAGCGAGCCCTGCGAGCGACTGGCCGCAACGAGGGCAACAGGCCGTTATGTTGAGATGGCCAAAGGCCATTCACCCCGCAGCGCCTGCCAGGGGCGTGGCCGGCTCGATGCCGGCTGTCCTCGCTCGATTCGCTCAGGTCTTCGTGCGCGTTCTTCCTCTCGGCAATGAGGCTTCGGAGAACTTGTCCAGATGAAGGCTTGCAACTTCGTCTGCTACCAGCTCAAGGACCTTGCTCACGTCGTTGGTCGAAGGCGAATTTGCGTAGGCCAGCGTGAGCACTGTCAAGGGATGCAGACCCAACACACGAACCAGGGCATCGATCTTCGTGAGCGTCGGAACATTCACGCCTCTCTCCAAGATGCTGACATACGTCCGCGACGACACCGTGTCAAACGCCTCTTGCGAGATCCCCACAGCCACCCGCGCAGCGCGAAACGCACGAGGGAAGTTCGGAGGCGGAACAGGGGGAGCACGGCGACTTGGCACCACCCAATTCCCCCATATAGAATGGGATAGAGCTACAAAGTATATGGCGAGTTAATAAGACTGTCCGTATGGGATTCGCGAGCAGGCAACCAGTGCGGCGCGGTCCACGTTGCGTGGCACCAGCAAGATCGATAGCGCGCAGTTCGACTGCGCTCCAGGAGCGAGATTAACGTGACCCGTGCACAGATCTCATCGCCGTTCCCAACCGCCCGACCCCTGCGGCTGCCGGCATCGGTGACGCGCATCCAGCCGCTGCGCGAGGGGCCGCCCGCGCGCAGCAGGCCCGCCTCCCTGCTCGGGAGCCAGGTGCGCGCCCTGCGCATGGCCGCAGGCGCCTCGGGGGGCGAGCTCGCCGAGCGCTGCGGCATCTCGCGCTCCATGCTCTCGCGCATCGAGCGCGGGCTGGTCTCCGCTTCCGTCGAAACCCTGGACCGCATCGCCAGCGGCCTGGGCGTGCCGATCTCGCGCTTCTTCGGCGACCAGCCCAGCCGCACGGACTTCAGCCACGTGCGGGCGGGGCACGGGATCCAGGTGGACCGGGTCGGTGCCGTGGCCGACTACCGATACGAGTTGCTGGGGCATCTGCTGTCGGGCAACCTGTTCGTGGAGCCCTACCTGGTGACGCTGCTGCCGGGGGCCGAGCCTTACGTGACCTTCCAGCACCCCGGACTGAAGTTCCTGTACCTGCTCTCGGGCGAGGTGCGATACCGCTATGGGGCGAAGGTGGTGGAGCTCGGCGCGGGGGACTCGCTGCTCTTCGAAGCCTCCGCGTTGCATGGTATCGAGGCGATCGGCACGCAGCCCGTCACTTACCTGTCGGTGGTGTTCACTCTGCGCGATTAGTTTGATGACGTGCAGGAGCGCGACGACTGGGGGCGCTCATGATCGTGCGAAGCACGGCCGCAGAGGTACAGAAAGGGTACACAAAGGATGCAGTTGGGCTACACCCCTGGACGCATGCGCGTCGTGATGTGACGCTCTCGAAGCGATCGTGCCGATCGCTCGAACGGGGTGCTCGAAGGCGCGGCGCCGAATGCGTTTGCTTAATTGTTAAGCAGCCCAACCCCCATACGCCATACGCACCTACCAGGTGCCCGGCAACCCGCACGGTTGCTCGATTGTTCGGTGTTACTTGCTCGGCAAGAGGTCACACCGATCGGGCGCAAGGCCGCATGCAGCCTTGACCCTGAGGTGTTACCGGCTTCCTGGGGGCGTTCGTCGGTACTCACGGCTACAGCTGCCAGCGCGGGGACTGCGGTGCATCGTGTGCGCGCTATGGCTGCTGCGCCAGTTGCTCCATGGCCTGGCGCACGGTCAGGATGGCGATGCCCTGAAACTGCCCGAGCGTGAGCAAATGCCGATCGCCCGAGACGATGAGCCTGGAGCGTGCGGCCAAGGCGGCGGCCGGCACGACATCGTCGTCGGGGTCATCCTTGATGGTGGGCGCGATCGTGGCCGGGCGAACCAGGCTCGCCAGCGTGGCGTAGCCATGCACGAGTTGTTCCAGCGTGAGGCCGGAGGCGGCGATCTTGTTGGCGAACTTGTGGCGCGCGAGGATGCCACTGAGCTCCTGCAGCCGTCCGGTCGGCAATCGCCTGCTTCAGCAGCGCCAGCGCGGCCTCCGCGTCCAGAGACGCCTTCAGCGGATCCCAGTATCGGGGTTCGTAGGCCTGGAAAGGCAGGTCGTTGGCCGGTTCCGAGGCAGCGTCTCGATCCTGGTCGATAGCGAAATCGCCGATACGCACGGCCTTGGTTAGCATCATGCGCATGACATCCGGCAGTTCCATGCCGCGCTCAGCCGCCATCCGATGCGCTTTCTCCTCGATGTCGCGATTGATGCGGAAACGGATGAGGCGGCTGTCCATAGCGATGCAGGTTATAGCAGCCAGCGCCGATCCGCTCCCCGGGGCTTCGGCAGGAGAGCGCAGTGGCGGCTATTCACGGACGCCTTGCAACGCAGCAGCGGTCACGCGTCATTGGCTTCAGATGCGGGGCTTTGACAGGTCGCCAACGCCGGACCTTCGCGGTCGAGGGAGAAAACGCGGCCCAAGTGCTTCTCGACGAGCGGTCCTGCGACGAAGTACTTGTTCAATAAAAAGCGACAAAAAGTGCGTGCGTGTTCTCGGCGCGCGCTAGACGTCGCTCGGCGCCGTCATACTCGCCTTCCTACGACAACGAGGAAATTTATGTCAGCAGGCGGTTTTCACGTGCATGGCCCGCACGACCACGAACTCGAGCACGCTAGTGCGCATGGCCCCTCTGAATCAACTTCTACAGAAAAGCCTGGCCGCAGGAACATGACCAGCCAAATCGCCGTATGCACTGCTGTCATCGCCACAGTGGGAGCGATCTTTGCGTACATGGGAGGTCTAACTCAAGCCAACGCGGGCCTCTACAAGAACAACGCTGGCATGAAGAAGACCGAGGCTTCAAACCAATGGAACTACTTTCAGTCGAAGAGCACGAAGCAGTCGCTCGCTGAGTTCGCCAGGGACATGTCGCCCGATGACCGCAAGCAAGGCTGGCAGACGAAGGTTTCGCGGTATGAACAAGAAAAAGCTGAGATATTGCTCGTCGCGCAGAAGCTTGAGGCAGACGCAACCGATTGGGACCAAAAATCGGAGGCGCAAATGCACCAGCACCATCGTTGGGCGCAAGCGACCACTGCGCTACAGGTCTCCATCGCTTTGGCTGCCATGGCGTTGCTCACAAGGAGAAAGTGGTTGGAGTGGGGGATGCTCGCAGTTGCAGGCGTTGGCCTGGTCGTTGGCGCTCTAGGAGCAATGCACATTTGAACGTTGCGCGAGCCTCGCGATAGCCCTCTACGTGGGGCTTTGGGCCGGAAGCTCAAAGAGAACGAACTGCTGCAGTCGGGCCGACTGTGGCCGCATAGGACCCAAAGAGCTGGCTGTTCACGATTCTCGAATGATGCTGTTCGGCGGCGCACGAACCGAACAGCAACGCGGGATCGCAGCTCTGGCCGGGCGACGACGGCTGGATGCTGCCGCGCACGTCCCATTTCGCGATGATGCAGATGAAGCGCGGGTCAGTTCGCGCCCAATAAAGGATTGGTCGACCGCAGATCCGATTTCGCCTGGGCGTCAACAGGCAGGCCGGCTGCGACTTCGTCGGCCCAGACCTTGAAGCCCTCGAGCGTGTTCGGGCCGAACGTTGTGGATAGCGCGACATCGCAGGCGTCGCGCCCGCGTGCAATCAGCACGCGGCCGATACGCGGTGTGTTGTTGCGCGCGTCGAAGGTGTACCAGCGGTCGCCGAGATAAGCCTCGAACCAGCCCGCGAAGTCCATTGTCCCGTATGGTGGCTCAGTGCCAACATCGCCAAGATAGCCGGTGCAATAGCGCGCCGGTATGTTCATGCAGCGGCAGAATGCGATCGCCAGGTGAGCGTAGTCACGGCACACGCCGTGGCCTTCCTTATAGGCGTCCAAGGCGGTGCGCGTTCGGCGCGCGTGCTGGTAGCCGAACTCGATGTGTCGGTGCACGAAATCGCAGATCGCCTGCACGCGCGCCCAGCCGGTCGGGCTCGAGCCGAACCGCTGCCACGCAATCTCGGAGAGCTGGTCGGTCTCGCAATAGCGGCTGCCGATGAGGTAGACCAGCGTCGATTCCGGGAGCTGTTCGACCGGCGTCTGCGTGGCCCAAGGAGCAACAACATCAGGCGCGCCGGTGTCGTTGACCAGCGCATCAGTGCTGAGGACGAAGCGGCCTTGCGGCGCGACGATGCGACTGCACCAGTTGCCGAACAGATCGCGGTATGCGGTGATAGGCACCGAGGGACTCGTCACGAGGTAATCAGGCCGCACCAGATCGGACGCACGCGAATGGTGGACGCTCAATGCCAGGATCATCGGCGTCGGCTGTGGGAACTGATACGCCATCTCGAAACCAACGCGGATCTGCATGCTCGCTCCTGTTGCTTCTCTGTTCGCACGCAACCGACGTGCCACCATCGCTGACTATCGCCGGTTCGCCTGCCGATGCCGATGACCTGATTCTCCTCCCATGGCGGATCCGATGGCCTAGCCAATACGACAGTCTTTCCAGCGGGTGCTACGTCGGTTCACGGAAGTGATAGCGCCGATGTGTTGAGCCGGGTGCTGCACCAGTTGCGCCGGATGGAGGAGTGCGAGGCGTGGTGTAGCGCGACACGACGCGCTGCTACCTCGCGGCCGACGCGTACCTGGACGAACGTCTCGCTATGCTGGCCAGCGACGCGTGAAGGAGGTCCATATGACGCTTTGCCCGATTGCCATAGCCGTCGGCTGCAAGAAATGTCCGGCATTCTCGATCTGCCCCTTGAAAGGCGTGATCGCTCCGCCGAAAGTGCCGGTGAGCTCTTCCGAGATTGTCACACCTAAAAAGCTAGGAAGATCAACAGCTTGCGCGCAGAGGTTTCACAGTTGCGCGACCCCGTTCTTCGAAGTTAAGGCTGCGGTGCCCCCCGTCTTGAACGGCTGCTAACTGAAGATCCGAACAGGCGTTGTGGGCCCTAAATGGGCCTACATCGGACGCCGAAACCGCCGGAAACCGGCCGTTGGATCCGCAGCAGCTTTGTACCGCGCAACTTCGAAAAGGCGACAGGTGCAACTTTGAAGGCGAAGCTCGTAAGCCGTTGATTTTGTTGGGCAAGCGAGTGTGACAATCCCGGAGGGACTCTGCCGTCCGCGTCAGGATGGTCGAGAGATTCGAATTGACCGCTCAAAGGATTGTCAATCACCCGCAAGAATGGCTGTGTCAATGAGTCTCGAGTCCCTGAGTTGGCGCACTCTGCGCGCGCAGTTGCGACAGGTATTGGCCGGGGGTCATTCCGCACACGTTCTTGAAATGACGCGACAGATGACTCTGGTCGTAGAACCCTGTCTCGCCAGCCACAACGGCCGGCGCCACGCCGGCGCGCAGCAAGGCCTTGACCCGCTCGATCCTGACGTGACAGATATAGCGGTGCGGCGGCAGGCCGAACTGGCGATGAAAGACTCGGATGAATCGGCAGACGCTGAGGCAGGCGATCGAAGCCAGTTGTTCAAGGCGCAGCGGCTGGCAGGCGTTGTGCTCGATGTAGGCAAGGACCTGGGCGAGCGGCGCCGATACGGCTGTGGGCAGACCGGCGGCTGCATAGGGCAGCGATTCGCCGCTGACTTGGACGGATTGGACGCGATCCGGCAGGTCGCTGCCGTGCGATTCGAGTAGATGCATGGGAGAGCCGAACGAACTAGACGGAGATCTGGGCTTCCTTCACCATGACTTTCCACCGTTCGACTTCCTGCTTCATGAACATGTTCACCTGCGGGAGCGACATGTCCGGCATCAAGGGTGTTCCCTGTTCCTCGAACTGCTTCACCAGGGCGGCATTCTTCCGGCCCGCCGCGATTCCCTCATGCAGACGGGTCACGATGTCCGCAGGTGCGCCGGCGGGTGCCCAGAGACCGCTCCAGGTGGTTGTGTCCAGTTCCTGGTGCAGCATCTCGCTCAAGGTCGGGATCTCCGATGCGACCGAGAGGCGCTTGCTGCCGGTCGCGGCAAGGGCGCGCAGCCTGCCGGAGCGCACGAGAGGACCGACGACGGACCAGGGATCGACGGCGAAGGTGAGCCGGCCCGCCACGACCTCCGCCATGACGCCTTGCGATCCCTGTTTGAACGGTACGTGCAGGAGGTTGGGGACGCCCAGGCGGTTCGCGATCAGCTTGCATGTGATGTGGCTGTTCGCCCCCACCCCGTTGGAGCCGTAGCTGTGCCGATCCGGAGCCGCCTTGACGCGGTCGGCGAGGTCCTGGAAGGAGCGGATGTCGCTGTCGCCGCTGACCACAAGGAGAGTCGGGACGGTGGTCGTCACCGCGACGGGCAGGAAATCGCGAGTGGGCTGATAGGCGAGGTCCTGGTAGATCAAGGGCGCGATCGCCCAGGTGGTGGCCGTGCTGTAGAGAAGCGTGTACCCATCGGGCGTCGACCGTGCGACCGCCGTGGCTCCGATGTTGCCTCCCGCCCCCGCGCGGTTGTCGACGATGACCGAAGCGCCGCCTAGCTGCCTGCCGATCACTTCGCCCCAGCTCCGCGCGGCGATGTCCGTACTGCTGCCTGGGGCGAACGGGACGATCATCCTGATCGCGCGGCTGGGATAGCGATCTTGCGCCATCGCGTGTCCGGACCAAAGCGCGCTGCTTGCCGCCAGCGGCAGGCTGGCCAGGGAGCCCAGAAAAACTCTGCGCGTGGAATGCGCGGGTGTGGCGGCGACGCTCATGGAAGGCTCCGGTGAATTGTGGGGACGCGGATCAGCCGCAGAACTTGCGCATGGCGCGCAGCCAGCTGCCGCCGAGAAGCGCCTTGACGTCGCTTTCCGAATAGCCGCGGTCGAACAAACCCTGGGTGAGGTTCGGCAGCTTGCGGACCGACTCGACGCCGATCGGGTAGGACTGGCGTCCGAACGCCGACAGGGGACCGAAGATGTCCGGACGGCGGGTGCGCCAGGTCACGACGCTGGGCGGGGCGACGACGGTCGCGGACTCCTGGAACGACTCGACATAGTCCATGCCGATGCCGACGTGGTCGACCCCGACGAGCTTCACGTAGTGGTCGATGTGGTTGAGCAGGTCGTCCAGCGTCGGCGTGTCGTCGGACAGCGATTGCGGCAGCCCGCAAACGCCGACCGTGCCGCCCTTGGCGGCCATCGCCTTGACCGTGGCGTCGGTGGTGTTGCGGCCATTGGGGCGCAGCTGGTCGCTGTTCGAGTGCGTGCAGACCGGAGCCCGCGACAGCGCGGTCGCCTCGGCACGGGTGCGGTGGCCGCAGTGCGACAGGTCCAGCATCAGCGGCAGCGTGTTCGCCAGCGCGATCAGCTCTTCGCCGAGGTAGGTCAGGCCGGCGTCGCGCTTCTCGCCGCAGCCGTCTCCAAGCGCGTTCGAGGTGGTGTAGGCCAGGCCGAGGAAACGCAGCCCCAGACGAGTCATGGTTTCGAGGCGCCAGAACTGGTCCGGATCCTCGATCATGCTGGCGCCCTGGGTGCCGATCACGATGCCGAGCTTGCCCTTTTCCTTGGCGGCGACCACGTCGTCGGCGGTGGTGCACAGCGTGAGAAGGGGGTTCTTGTCGATCTTGGTCAGGTAGCGTTCGAAGTTGTGCAGGGTCTTGTCCCAGTTCTCCTCCAGCGCGAAGGTGACGTTGGCGGCGTTGACGCCGCCTTCGAGGCAGCGACGCGTGAACTTCTCATCGAGCACATAGGAGATTGCGAGGCCGTCGAAGACCAGGCTGCTCTGGTGGACGCGGCGGGCGCGCTCATCGACGACGAGGTCTTCTGCGGGGTGGGCGGTCACGGACATGGGAGGTCTCCAGGAACTGTCGGTAAGGATCAGGCGGTTGCGGACGCAGCAGCCCGGCGGGTGGATGGGGCGGTAGCGGGGGAGGCCGCGAACCGCTGGATGTGGAATGGTTCGATCGGCGTCATGGTGGCGCCGGTATCGATGAGCTCGGCCATCACGTCGCCGACCCCGGGGCCGAGCTGGAAGCCATGGCCGCAGAAACCGAAGGCGTAGAACAGGCCGCTGACCCGGCCGCTGGGGCCCATGACCGGCAGCTCGTCGCGCATGTACCCCTCGATGCCGCTCCAGGTGCGCAGAACCTGCAGCTTGCCCAGCACCGGCGCCAGGCGCCGGAGCTCGCGCAGCTGGCGCAGGATGTTCTCCGGCAGCACATAGGCGCGTCGGAGCTCCGGGTATGCCGGTCCCCGCAACCCGCCGCCGAATACGATGTTTCCGCGCTTGACCTGGCGGAAGTAGACGACCTCGTGCGCCACCTTGGTGGAGACGCCGACGACCGGGACGATGCCGTAGGGCAAGGGCTCGGTGACACCCATGCTGGGTCCGTGCGGCGTCAGCGGGACCGGCTCGCCGAACGCGGCGGACAACTTGTCACCCCACGCGCCGGCGCAGATCAGTGCGGCCGGCGCGCGGAAGCACCGGCCGTCGGCCGCCTGCACCCGGAAGTCCTCGCCGTCCTTGTCGATCGCCAGCACCTCGCAGTTCTCGATCACCTGGGCGCCTGCGCGTGCCGCGGCACGGCCGAACGCGGGTGCCGCCAGCCGGGGGTTGGCATGGCCGTCGTTCGGCGAATAGGAGCCGCAGATGACCTCGGTGCCGAAGAACGGGAAGCGGCGGCGGAACGCACTGCCCCCGATCAGCTCGAGGTCCAGGCCCCAGCCGCGCGCGTCCTTGGCGTATTTCTCCACCACCGCCGCCTGCGCCTCGTCATAGACGCCCCGCACATGGCCGGTGACGAGGAATTCGGCGTCGTCGCCCAGCAGTTCCTTCATCTGGCCCCAGATGGCCCGTGAGCGATGGGCCAGCGGCAGTTGCGGCAGGTAGCGGCCCTGCCGGCGCACGTTCCCGAAGTTGACGCCGCTGGCCTGCTGGCCGACCAGACCGCGCTCCAGCAGGATCACCGAGCGGCCGCGCTTGCGCAGGAAGAATGCGCTGGCGGCGCCCATGAGGCCGCCGCCGACGACGATGACATCGGCCTTCAGAACTTCAGACATCGACGGCCCCGGGATTCTCGAGCGCCGCCATCGGCAGCGGTTTCACGGGTCCCTGCCCGCGCAGTCGGCCGACCATTTCGATCGGCACGCCGGCGGCGTGCGCCACGACCTCGGCCGCCGCGTGGCCGCAAAAGCGGCCCTGGCAGCGGCCCATGCCGACCCGGCTGAAGGCCTTGGCCCGATTCATTTCACTGCCGCCCATCTCGTTGACCACGCGGCGCAGTTCACCGGCCGTGATCGTTTCACAGCGGCAGACGACCGCCGAATCCGGCAGGGCCGCGGCGTGCGCGTGGGGCCACGGAAACGCCTTGACCAGCCCGCGCCGAAAGCGATCCATCTTCACCAGCGTCCGTCGCAGCGCAGGCATCGGGTCCGGGGAGACGTGTTGGCCCAAATCGGACAGCACTGCCAGCGCCGCCAGGCGGCCGCTGGCTTCGGCACCATCGGCGCCCAGAATGCGGGCACCATCGCCGGCAAGGTAGACCCCGGCGGTGGTGCTGCGCCCGTCTCCGTCGATCTGCGGCAGCCATTGGCGCGACTCGGTGTCGAACCTGAATTCGCAGCGCGCCAGATCGGCAAGCTGGCTTTCCGCGCGCAGGTGGTAGCCCAACGCCACGGCGTCGCAATCGAAATGCCGTTCGCTGCCGTTTGCATCCAGCACCGTGACACCCTGGACACCGGCTGCCGCCGCACCGGTGATGCACAAGGGCGTGATGCCGCTGTGCACCGCGACACCGGCCTTGCGCAGGACGCGCTCCAGCGCCACGCCCCTGCGCAGCAAGCCTGGCCGGGCAGCAAGTGCAGGCAAGGCACGAACCCGCTGTGAAAACCGCGAGGTGTCGAGCACGGCAAGCACCGCGGCACCGGCCTGGACATACTGCGACGCGACTAGGTACAGCAGCGGTCCGGTCCCCATGAAGACGACCCGTCTTCCGATGGCGCAGGCCTGCGACTTCAGCGCGATCTGCGATGCGCCCAGGCTGTAGCAGCCGGCGAGGTTCCAGCCCTCCACCGGCATCAGCCGGTCGGTGGCGCCGCTGCAGACGACAAGCGCATCGAATGGCAGCGCGGCCGTTCGGGTGCCACCGTGCACCACGTGCAGCGTGTTGGCCGTCACGTTCCAGGCCAGCGTTTCGGGCCGGTAATCCACCTTGGAGCGAATCGCCTCGAAGCTGCGGTGCAGGTCTTCCGCCTTGGTGGCCTCGCTGCCGTAGAGCTTGGCATAGGGTCGGGTAAAGCCTTCGGGCTGGCGCCGGTAGATCTGGCCTCCGTCACGCCGGCCTTCGTCGACGACGGTCGGCGACAGGCCTGCCGCAACCAGCGTCTGTGCGCAGCGCACGCCAGCCGGGCCGGTGCCCACGACGATCACGCGTGGTTGGGCCATGTCGCCTCCGGCGGTTCGGTGGTGATGCGCAGACCTTCGCGCACCACGGTGGTACAGGCGCGCAGCCGTCCACCGTCTTCGGTCAAGACCCAGCAGTCCTGGCAGGCCCCCATCAGGCAGAAGCCGGAGCGCACGCCGTCGCCGAATTCGGAGTGCCGCAGGTGACCAACGCTGCCCAGCAGTGCGACCAGCAGGGTGTCACCTTCGAGCGCGACGAGTGGTCTTCCGTCGGCCTCGAGCCGCACCGGCGCACGCGCCGTTTCGGCCAGGCGGATGAAGCGGCCGATCGTCATTCGCTGATTCCGCCGCAGCGGTGCATGAGTGGATTCATGCCGGCAATTCTGGAGAGGAGGCTCGGCCCGCGCCAATATCAAGTGTTTGGAAATACCAAACCTTTGGTTATGCTTGCGCATGAACGCCCGTCAGCTCGAAGTGTTTCGCGCCGTCATGCGCAACCGGTCCCTGACCGCCGCCGCCGAAGCGCTGCATGTGTCCCAGCCGGCGGTGAGCAAGCTGCTGCGGCACTTCGAAACCCAGATCGGATACACCCTGTTCGAGCGCCTGGGTGGCCGGCTGGTGCCGACCGCGGAGGCCCAGCTGCTCTACCGCGACGCCGACAGGATCTTTCGCGAGATCGAGATCCTCAGGGGCTTGTCGGACCGCATCCGCGACAAGCAGCTGGGATTGCTGCGGGTCGGCGCGAGCGCGCCGCCGACCTTCGCCTTGCTCCCTTACGCCACGGAGCGCTTCCGCCAGCGCAATCCCGGGCTGCGCGTCGTGCTGCAGACGCTGTCTGCGGAGGCGATCGACGAACACATCATGCTTGGCGACATCGACCTTGGCGTGACCATGCGCTGGTCGGCCGAGGCGCAGCTACGGTGCGAGTCCCTGGGCAAGGCGGGCATCGTGGCGCTGATGCGACCCGACTCGCCGCTGGCGGGACTCAGCATCGTGACCCCCGCGGACTTGGTCGGGCAGCCCTTGATCAGCTACAGCGCGCAAACGCCTGCGGGCAAGTTGCTGGACCAGGCATTCCGGGAGGCGGGCGTGCAGCCACAGGTGCAGATCGAAGTGTCCCTGTCGATCGCCGCCCTCCCGCTGGTCCAGCATGGCCTCGGGATTGCATTGGTGGACGGGCTGGTTCCGTGGCGCGACTTCGGCGATCTGGTGGTTCGACCTTTCCAGCCGGACGTGCTCTTGGAAATCGTGCTGTCACGCAGTGCGCTGCGGCCGCAGACACGATTCGGGCGCGAGTACGCGCGAGACCTGCGCGCCGCCGTCGCGGCGTTGTCAAGACGGACTTGACCTGACCTGCCGCGGCGCAACCTCGGCAATTTCGTCCAATACCCGGACCGATCACAGCCCTTATGGTTGTCCGGACGGATGACCGTCATCCGCGCGGAGAGGCCTGTGTGCAGACCCGCAGTGCCCCACCGAGTCGTACTTCAGGAGTCATTGTCCATGTCCCGTTTCACGAAATCAGTTGCCGCCGGCGGCGCCTGCCTGCTGCTGCTGCACGGCGCCGCGGCGTTGTCGCAGACCGTCGTTTACGCCACCGACGGTGGAAAGCTGCTCGACGCGCAGAAGAAGACGATCATCTCCGCGGCGGAGGACAAGACGTCACGCTGCTGCAGCCGCACCTGCGCAACATCGGCATGGTGTTCCAGAACTACGCCTTGTTCCCCCACATGACCGTGGAAAGCAACATCGCATATCCCTTGCGCGCCCGCAACACAGGGTCTGCCGAGATCGCCCGGCGGGTGGCCGATGCGCTCTCCCTGGTCGAACTTGCAGGTTACCAAGGCCGCAAGATCGGTCAGTTGTCAGGAGGGCAGAAGCAGCGCGTGGCGCTGGCGCGGGCCCTCGTTTTCGATCCCACGCTGATCCTGCTGGACGAGCCGCTCTCGGCCCTCGACAAGCAGCTGCGCGAAACCATGCAGATCGAACTGCGGCAGCTGCATGCCAAGCTTGGGGCCACCATGATCTACGTGACGCATGACCAGCGCGAGGCGCTGACGATGAGCGATCGCATCGCGGTGATGCGAAGCGGAAGGATCGAGCAGTTGGGCACGCCCACGGAGCTGTACAACTTTCCCCGGAACGATTTCGTGGCGAGCTTCGTCGGCGAATCGACGCTGGTGCCGTTGCGGCGCTCGGAAGACGGGTCGGTGTCGCTCGGCATGTCGCGGCTGCGCACGGGGCGGCCTGTTCCGCAGGACGGTCCCGTGGCCTTGGCGGTGCATGCGGAGAAGCTGATCCTCGATGCCTCCGTCGGGGGAGAGGATTGGAACCGCTTCGACGGATCCGTCGATGACGTCATCTACCAGGGCGAGAGCGTGAAGATCTCGGTGCGCCTCGACGACGGAACGTCGGTCGGGCTGCGCCAGCATTGCCACCACCGCAACATGAGCTCGCTGCCGCGGGTCGGGGCGCGGGTGACGGTGGCGCTTCACGTCCAGGACACCATCCTCGTGCGCCGCGCCGCGCTTCCCGGCCCGCAGGCGCTTGCCGCATGAGCCCGGCCATCGACACCTTTCCACCGGTCCTCTGCCGATCCGACAACGCGGCGGACCTGGCGCGCGCCGGCCGGCGCGAGCAGTGGGGATTGTTCGCCCTGGTGCTGCCGGCCGCGGCGTTCGTGGTCGCGTTGATGGTCATCCCGCTGGCCTGGCTGTTCTGGCAGTCGGTCACCGACCAGGCCGGTGCGCTGACCCTGATGAATTACGTACGGATCTTCACGGAAGAAGGGACGCTTGCAACGTTCCAGCGGACCTTCGTCGCAAGCCTCGCCGTCACCGCGATTTGCGTGGTGCTGGGATATCCGGTTGCATTCCTGGCGGCGGTCAGCAGGCCGCGCACGGCCACCATCATCATGGTGCTGGTTCTGATCCCGTTCTGGACCAGTGTGCTGGTGCGAACCTACGCCTGGCTGGTGCTGCTGCAGCGCACGGGGCTGGTCAACCAGTTCCTCACGTGGGCTGGCGTGGTGGAGTCCCCTCTTGCGCTGGTGCACAACCTCACCGGATCCATCATCGGCATGGTCCACATCATGCTTCCCTTCGTCGTCCTGACGCTGTACAGCAGCCTGACGCAGATCCCGCCCGACTTCGGACGCGCCGCCGCCAGCCTGGGCGCGCGTCCGGGCCGCGTGTTCCGGACGGTGATCCTTCCGCTGTCGCTTCCCGGGCTGGTGGCGGGCAGCGTGTTCGTGTTCGTGCTGTCGCTTGGCTTCTACATCACGCCGGAGCTGCTCGGCGGCGGGCGAACCGTCATGGTCTCGATGCTGGTCCAGCGCAATATCGATCTGTACTTCCAGTTCGGTTCGGCCAGCGCGGTGGCTTTCGTCCTTCTCGGCGCCACGCTGCTGATCCTGTGGCTGGGCGACCGGGTCGTTCCTCTGGGCAAGATCCTGGCGGATCGGTGAGACACAATGATCCTGCTCGAACGTTCGCACCGCATCGTGATCGCATCGGCGGTCGCCCTGATCCTGTTGTTCCTCACGATCCCGGTGCTGATCATCCTTCCGGTCTCCTTCGGAGACAGCGCTTCGTTGCGCTTTCCGCCGCCGGGCTGGTCGGTGCGCTGGTACCAGGCGTTCTTGGGATCGCGCCAGTGGCTGGCCGCCGCTTCCACCTCCTTCGAGATCGCGACGCTGACGATGCTGATCGCGGTGCCGATCGGAACCGCGGCCAGCTATGGCCTCATGACCTGCGGGATGGCCAGAGCGCGTTACGCCTACGTCCTGCTGATGACGCCGATGATCGTCCCGATCATCATCATCGGCGTCGGCGTGTTCGCTGTCTTCAGCAAGATGGGGCTGGTCGGAAGCATGGGGGCTTTGGTCCTCGCCCACGTGCTGTTGGCGATCCCCTATGTGCTACTCACCGCCGGTGCCGGACTGCGCTCTTTCGACATGAACCAGGAAATGGCGGCGCGCAGCTTGGGCGTCAACCGGGCGAAAGCCTTCATCACGGTCACCCTGCCGCAGATCCGTACCAGCATGTTCGTGGCTGCAGTCTTCAGTTTCCTGTCATCGCTGGATGAAGTCGTCGTTGCGCTGTTCATCGCGCGCGGAGAAACCACGACCCTGACACGTGAGATGTTCCTGTCGATCCGCGAGCAGGTCGATCCCACTATTGCGGCGGTGAGTTCGATCTTGGTGTCGATGACCGTGCTGCTGGCAGCGCTTGCCTACGCCTCGCAGCAGCGCTCCGCACGGCGGACGCACGCCGCGTGATGAAGCTGGCGTCCTACTGGACCGACACGGCAGCGCAATTCGAAGGGCTCGACCCGCGCGGCCTCGATGCCCGGGCCGATGTTGCGATCATCGGCGGTGGCTTCACCGGACTGTCGGCAGCGCTGGCATTGACACGCAAGGGGGCGACGGTGGTCGTCCTCGAGGCCGGGCGCGTGGCGGGTGAGGCGTCAGGGCGCAACGGCGGCCACTGCAACAACGGACTGCCCCATGACTTCAGCGTCGTGGCGCGGCAACTTGGGCTGGAGCAGGCGCGCGCGCTCTACCATGCCTACGACAGCGCAGTGGACTGCGTCGAGCGGTTGGTGCGGGACGAAGGGATCGAATGCGACTTCCGGCGCAACGGCAAGATCAAGCTCGCAGCCAAGCCGCACCATTTTGCCAAGCTGGAGAAGGCATACGCCCTGCTGCAGCGCCATGTCGACCCGGATACGTCGCTGGTGGGCCCGGAAGTGATCGCGAGCGAGGTCGGGTCAGAGCTCTTCTACGGCGGGCTGGTGATGCACAAGAGTGCCCAGATGCACATGGGCCGTTTCGGCGCGGGACTCGCCGCAGCGGCGCAGCGCAGCGGCGCGCGCATCTTCCAGAACACCGCGGTCATCGGACTGGCACGCCTGTCGGGCAATGCATTCCGGGTGCAGACCGCTCACGACACCGTTGAGGCTGACCAAGTGCTCGTGGCGACGGGTCCGTCGCGACACGGGCCATTCGGTTATTTCCGCCGCCGCATCGTTCCGATCGGCAGCTTCGTCGTGACAACCGAGCCGCTGTCCGAAACGCTGGTGGCGTCAATCATGCCGGGCGGCCGGAATGCGACGACAACGAAGAATGTCGGCCACTATTTCCGGCTGACGCCCGACAACCGGCTGGTCTTCGGCGGTCGGGCCCGCTTCGCGCTGTCAAGCCCGGCATCCGACGCCAAGAGCGGTGCCGTGCTCGAACGCAACATGAAAGTCCTGTTTCCCCAGTTGCGCGACACGCGCATCGACTATTGCTGGGGCGGCGTCGTCGACATGACCGCCGACCGCCTGCCGCGGGCAGGTGAGGTGAAGGGGCTGCACTACGCAATGGGCTTCAGCGGCAGCGGAACCCAGATGTCGGTGTACATGGGGCAGAACATGGCTCGGGCCATCAACGGCGAGCCGGAGGCCAATCCACTGCGCAGACTGCAGTGGCCTCCCATTCCCGGCCATCTCGGGCCACCCTGGTTCCTGCCATTCGTGGGCGCGTACTACCGATGGTTGGACCTGGTCAGCTGACGCCACAAGACTGCCGCTCCATCGCCATGCCTTGCGGCAGGAATCAAGCCGACATTGGATTGGGCTGCAGCCCCAGAGAGGGCCGGCCGCGCAAATCTGAACACGCTGCAAGTGGATGGGCTGCTCAGCCCGGCATGACAAGTGCAGTGCGAATGAGCAGAAGAGCGCGCCGGACCCACGTCGTTGCGCCGTCAAAACCCGAAGATCTCCCTAGGCACACCCTTCGCCCATTCACACTCTTGCCGAAAATCGTAGGGTACCTCGTCCGCGCAATCGGGCCACTGACCGCTGGCGAGCCAAAACTCCACCAGTCCCAGACGCGCGCACAGCCGCGGGAAGCGTGGGTCGTTGCGCAGCTCGGGCATGCTGGCCTGGAACAGCAGCGCGGTGCGGTAGCCGTCGGGGCCCATGATGTCGATGCTGGCCCCCACAGGGCCCAGGCGGGCGCCCTCGGCAGCACGGAAGGCCTCGTCGACCAGGCCCAGGTGCGCGGCATAGACCAGGCGCGCCACATCCACACCGCCGGTGATCATCACGTGCGCCTCGAACTCGCTGCGCCAGGCGCCGATGTGCTCAGGCGTCGGGTCGCGCTTGGCGCGGACGAAAGGGATGGTGTCCTGGAACTCGCGCAGCGGGCGCGTGGCCGCGAGCGCGAGCAGGCGATCGACCGCCGCCCAATCCTGCAGGAAGGCATGGGCCCGCAGCAAGCTCGAGATCGGAAAGCTCATGTCGGGGATGCGCGCCACGAGGTCTTCGTACACGGGCACCGCCTCGGCGACCTGCCCCGTGGCCATGCGGGCCAGCGCCACCAGGTTGGCCGACATCGGATCGAGCATGTCCAGGCGGTAGATGCGTTCGGCCTCGTCGAGGCTCGCACGCAGGCGGCCGGTCAGGCGCAGCAGCCAGCTGATGTAGCGCCGGCCGGCGCCCGAGCCGGGCGCCTGGCGCAGACGCTCGAGGAACTCCTCGGCTTCGACGAACCGGCCGAAGGGCGGCATCACGAAGCATCGCGCGACGAGGGCGTCGTTGTTCTGCGCGTCGAGCGCCAGCGCGTGCGAGGCCTCGCGAACCACGTGCCCGGCGCTGGCTGCACGCTCGGCAAATGGCAGGTACATGTGCAGGAAGCTGCGCACGTAGGCGAGCCTCCCCCAGGCCTCGGCGAAATGCGGTGCGCGCTGCGTCACCACCTCGAGCACGCCGACGCTGGTGCGCAGCTCGTCCGGGGCATAGGACTTAGGGCTGGATCGCAGGTAGAGGTCATAGACCGCAGGATCGACTGCGCGCGTCGCAACACCGAAGAAACCGTGGTCGAGCGCGCGCGCGATGCTTTCGGCGATGTCGTCCTGGACCTCGAAGATGCCTTCCAGCGCACGGTCATAGTGGTCGGACCACAGCGTCGTGCCGGACGCGGCCTCTATCAGGTGGGCGCTGATGCGTACCTGGCCGGCCGCGCGGCGGATCGAGCCGTCGAGCACGTAGGCGCAGTTCAGGCGTTGCGCCGCCTCGGCCTTTCGTTCGCCACGGAACTGGAAGCTCGTGGTGCGGCTGATCACCCGCAGCTGGGTGCCACGCGCGAGGCGTTGGATGATCTCCTCGCTGACGCCGTCGGAGAAGAACTGCATCTCGGGCTCGTTCGACAGGTTGTCGAAGGCGAGCACGGCGATCACGGGGCGCTCGCGCGGCGATGACGGCTCGGCCGGTGAGGCGGGAGCGTCGTCGTCCAGCAAGGGCAGCGTGAACCGGTAGCCGCGCCCCGCCACGGTGGCGATGGCGTCCGGCCCGAGAACCTTGCGCAGCGACGAGATCTGCACGGTGAGGTTGTTCTCCTCGACCACCGTGCCAGGCCAGACCCGCGCCAGCAGCTCGTCCTTGGCGACCACGCGGTCGCGCAGCTCGATCAGCGCCAGCAGCAAGTCGAACGCGCGTCCACCGAGCGAGACCGGCTGGCCATGGGACAGCAGGCGGCGCTCGGCCGGCCGCACTTCGAACCCCTTCGCCTTGAAGACCAAGACCTGAGCGCCTCTCTTGCTTGTCGGCCCCGATTGTCGGGCCACGCGGCGGGCTTTAGCAACGTTTCACATCGCTTAAAGACGCGGCCGCCCCCCGGCGCGCACAGTGCCTACACCCCGCGACAGGGCCGTACCCATCCACCATCCGCTAGGAGATCCCATCGTGAGCCAAGCATCCATCAAGATCGGCCTCGTCACCGACCAGACCGGCCCACTGTCCTTCCTCGGCATTGCCAACGCCAACCTCGCCCGCCTGGTGGTCGACGAGATCAACGCCGGCGGCGGTCTGCTCGGGCGGCGCATCGAGCTGATCATCGAAGACAGCGCCACCGACGACAAGGTGGCCGCCGCCAAGGCCGCCAAGCTGGTTCAGGGCGATCGCGTGGACGTGATCTTCGGCGGCATCTACAGCTCCACCCGGCAGGCGATCAAGGGCCCGGCCGTCGTGCAGGGCAAGAAGCTCTACATCTACCCGGAGCAGTACGAAGGCGAGGAGAGCGACCCGCTCATCTTCTGCACCGGCCCCGTGCCGGCACAACAGGTCGATTCGCTGATCCCCTGGTTGATGAAGCACACCGATGCGCGCCGGTTCTACCTCCCGTCGGCTGACTACATCTGGCCGCACGTGATGAACAAGCGGGTGCGTGCCGCGGTCACCGCGCACGGCGGCTCGATCGTCGGCGAGGAGTATTTCCCCGTCGATCACGCGGACTACCGCGGCACGGTCGACAAGATCATGTCCAGCGGCGCGCAGGTGGTCTTCAACACCACGGTGCCGCCCGGCGTGACGCCGTTCCTGCGGCAGCTGTACGAGGCCGGCTTCACGAAGCGCGGCGGCCGGATCGTCTGCCCCTACTTCGAGGAGAATCTTGCGAGCCTGCTGCCGGCCGAGCATGTCGAGGGGCTCTACAGCTGCCTCGACTACTACCAGGCCGTCAGCGACCCATTCAGCACGGCGCTGCTGCGCCGCTACGACGCGCGATTTCCGGGCAGCGCCAAGTTCACCGCCGGCAGCGCCAGCACGGGGCTGTATCGCGGGCTGAAGCTCTGGGAGGCGGCCGTGCGGGAGGCCGGCACGCTTGATCAGGCGGCGGTGATCCGCGCACTCGACCACGCGCGCATCGCCGAAGGACCGGGCGGGGCCGCCGAAATGGTGCCCGGCCAGCATCACCTGCGGCTTACCATGTACGTCGGCCAGGTGCAGGCCGGGCAGATGAAGGTCATTGAGAACCTCGGCGTGATCGATCCCAACGAGCGCGTGCAGAGCGCGCAATGAGCTAGGAGACCTGAGATGAAGCTCTACTACCACCCCGCTTCCACCGCGAGCAGGCCCGTACTGCTCTTCGCTGCGGAGAGCGGTATCGATCTCGACCTGAAGGTGGTCGACATCTTCAAGGGCGAGCACCTGCAGCCGGCCTATCGTGCGCTCAACCCGAATGCGCTGGTGCCGATGCTGGAGGACGGTGATTTCCGCCTCACCGAGAGCTCGGCGATCCTGAAATACCTGGCCGACAAGATCGACTCGCCGCTGTACCCCAAGGGCCTGCAGCAGCGGGCCCGCGTCAACGAGCGCATGGACTGGTTCAACACCCAACTGAGCCGCGACTACTGCTTCGGCCTGGTGTTCGCCCAGCTGCTGCCGCACCACAAGCGGCGCAGCGACGAGGCGCAGGCCGGCACGGTGCAGTGGGGCCAGGAGCGCTCGAAGGTGTGGCTGCAAGTCCTCAACGACCACATCCTCGGCCCCGGGCACAACTACGTGTGCGGGGATGCGATCAGCATCGCGGACCATTTCGGCGCCGGACTGCTCACCTTGGGCGAAGTGATCGGTTGCGATTTCACGGCCTATCCCTACGTGCAGGGCTGGCTGGCGCGCATCAAGGCGCTGAAGAGCTGGAAGTCGGTGAACGCCACGCTCGACGGGGTCACCGCCGCGCACAAGGGCGAGTCGTTCGTGACCGTGTGAAGCGCCGGGGCGCGGGCGCTCAGAAGCCGAAGTCTTCTTTCGGCACGGCCCGTGCCTGCTCGCATGCGCGCTGGAAGTCGTAGGGCACTTCGCTCGCGCAGTCGGGCCACTTGCCGCTGGCCAGCCAGAACTCGACGAGTCCGAGCCGCGCGCACAACGGCGCGAAACGCCGATCGTTGCGCAGCTCGGGCATGCTGGCCTGGAACAGCAGCGCGGTGCGGTAGCCGTCGGGCCCCATGATGTCGTCGGCATGGCCGGCCGGCCCCAGGCGTGCGGCGTCGGCGGCGGCGTAAGCCTCGTCCACCAGGCCCAGGTGGGCCGCGTACACGAGGCGTGACACGTCGATCCGGCCCGTCTTGCGAACATGCGCCGCGAGCTCCTCGCGCCACGCACCGATGTGCGCGGGCGAGGGGTCGCGCTTGGCGCGGATGAAGGGCAGCCCGTCCTGGAACTCGCGCAACTGGCGTTGCTCGGCCAGGGCGAGCAGCCGGTCCACCGCGGCCCAGTCCTGCTGGAATGCGTGGGCGCGCAGCAGGCTGGACACCGGAAAGCTCATCGTGGGCATGCGCTCCACCAGTTCCTCAAACACGGGAATGGCGTCGGCGATATGGCCTGCCGCCATGCGCGCGAGGGCGAGGAGGTTGGCCGACATCGGATCCAGCACATCGAGCTGGTAGGCCTGCTCGGTGGCAGTCAGCGCCTCGCGCATCCAGCCGAAGTGGCGCAGGGCCCAGCCGGTGTAGCGCTGCCCGTCGCCCGTGCCGGGTGCGCGGCGCAGACGAACGAGCGCGACATCGGCCTCGACGAAACGCCCGAACGGCGCGATCACGAAGTACTGCCCTGCCATCGCGTCGAGGTTCTGTGCATCGAGCGACAGCGCGCGCTCGGCTTCGCGGTTCACCTGCGCCGCGCTGGCCGCGCGCTCGGCGAACGGCTGGTAGAAGCGCAAGAAGGCACGCAGATAGGCCAGCCGCCCCCATGCCGCGGCGAACTGCGGTGCGCGCGTGGTCACCAGCTCCAGCACGCCAACGTGGGTGCGCAGTTCGTCGGGCGCGTAGCCCTTCGGCCTCGATCGGAGGTAGAGGTCATATACCGCCGGCTCCACCGTCGGGGCCGGTGCGCTGGCGAAGGCCTGATCGAGTGCGCGGGCGATGTTCTCGGAGATCTCGTCCTGCACGGCGAAGATGTCTTCCAGCCCGCGCTCGAAGCGTTCCGACCACAGCGTGGTCTGCGAGGCGGCCTCCATCAGGTGCGCGCTGACCCGCACGCGGGCTGCTGCGCGGCGGATCGAGCCGTCGAGCACGTGGGTGCAATGCAAGGCGTTCGCCGCCTCGGCCTTGCGATCGCCGCGGAACTGGAAGCTCGACGTGCGTCCGATCACCCTGAGCTGGCTGCCACGCGATACGCGCTGAATGATTTCCTCGCTGACGCCGTCGGAGAAGAACTGCATCTCGGGGTCGTTGGACAGGTTGTCGAACGCGAGCACGGCGAGCAGCGGTCCGGCGGCCGGCGCTGCGGACGTCGGCGATGTGGTGGCCTGGGCCACGCGCTGCGCCTTTTCCGCGCTTGGAGGCGGCGTCAGCGCGTCAGCGCCGGCGGTGGCCACTTCGCAGACCTCCACCGGATCGTCAACGCCGGCCATCCGGTACGGCCCGTGCACGGCCCAGCGCAGCGCGGCCTCGTCGGCATGGCCCACCGCACCCCGGCGCGCGAAGTCGTAGGCCGTGCGTGTCATCAGAATGCGCCCCTGGCCGGCGAGCGACATGACGCGCGCGGCGATGGCCTTGGCCAGGCCCTCGACCTCCAACGGCTTGGCGCCTCGCGCGACGTCGGCGGCCGCGTTCTCGCGCAGCACCACCTCGCCGAGATGAATGCCCACGCGCGAGGCGAGGGAAGTCTTCGACTGGGCGCCGAGTTCGAGCAGCTGCGCCTGGTAGGCAAGCGCGAAGCGCACCGCCTCGACCGGCCGCTCGAACAGCAGCAGGAACCCGTCGCTCTTGTCGATCTCGCGGCCGCCGTGGGCAGCAAGCAGGTCACGCGCGATGCGGTCGTGGCGTGCCATCAACTCGGCCGCAGCGGCGTCGCCCAGGCGCTCGACGAGGTGGGTGCTGGCGACCAGGTCGCACAACAGCAGCGCGCGGATCGCGGGGGAGGATGGGCCGGGTGCGGGAGTGGGCATGCAGGGGTCCCTCGATCGAGACCACCGCGCGGTAGCCGCGTCAGGGCACATCTTCGCACAGGAGCCTGCCAGGTCGGCGGCGCATGGCCGTTGCGAGCGATTCGACGTCTGAATCAGGGGAACACCAAGCGTCGAGCGCGCATCCTCGAAGCGGAAACCGCGCTCGACGAAGTCGCGAATGTTCTGTTTCGGAAGCGCCGTGTTTCGGCTCTGGGGTCGAGAGTGCGAGTTCGCAACTTTCGAGTGTGGCCGTTCGGTTGCCGTGTTTTCCCAGTCGTCGATTGACCCCTACCAATGACCGCTTCCGCTGGGCTCTGAGTCGCCCCGGAAGTTCCGCGGATGCCCAGGGCGACGGCTGTGCATCGCTTCGTCCGCGCCGGCAGCGGCGCCCCGTCAGCCCGCCGGTAAGGGGGCGGCGTTGATCGCCAGTTGCGCGGCGAACGCCCGCTGGTAAGCCGGCCGCGCTTCGCCCCGAGCGACATAGGCGGCCAGGCTGGGAAACTCGTTCAGCAGGCCGGACGGTCTCAGCCGGAGCAGCACCGACACCATCAGCAGGTCGCCCGCGCTGAAGCCGCCGTCCAGCCAGTCGCCGTCGCCCAGGCGGGCGGCCAGCTGGTTCAGTCGGGCGCGCACCCGGTCCTCGACGAGGGGCAGGCGCTCGGCCTTCCAGGGCCTGTCGCCTTCCACCAGCTTGACGGTGACGAGTTCGAGGATGGGAGGCTCGACCGTATTGAGCGCCGCGAAGATCCACGTGATGGCGCGCGCCCTTGCGTTGGCATCGGCGGGGAACAGGCCCGAGTGGCGCTCGGCGATGTGCAGCACGATGGAGCCGGTCTCGAACAGCGCGAGGTCGCCTTCCTCGTAGGTGGGGATCTGGCCGAAGGGATGCAGCGCCAGATGCGCGGCCTCCTTCATCGCGCGGAAGGACACCAGGCGCACCTCGTAGGGCAGGCCGGCTTCCTCCAGCGCCCAGCGGACGCGCGTGTCGCGCGCCAGACCCTTGCCGCCGTCGGGCGACCGTTCAAAGGCGGTGATGGTGATGGTCATCGTGAGTGTCCTTTCGTTCGCCGCGGATCATCGCTCTGCAGGAAAGGGCTGTGCGCTCATGCGATCAGGATTGGACTCGTTAGTCGAAAGACCGGTTCTGGCCGACTGTAGCCTGTCGCCGGCCCGCGGCTCCGAGCCCCTTGCGGTCCATGTCGCGGCTAACGGGCTGGCACGCGCACGGCGCAGGGCCGCGGGATTAGTCGCGATGCAGCGTAGAGATTCACGATTTTCAATCGGCTTTGCCACGGCATCATGGGGTGCGGCAATTGAGGACATGCCAGCATGCCTTCTTGACACGACAACGTGACATGATTATTCTGCTGTCATGAGCACGACCACGTACGAAAGCCCGCTCCGCGCAGAACAGATGGAGCAGACACGCCTTCGGATACTGGAGGCGACGGCAGATGTGCTGGCGGACGAGGAGGTCAACGAGGTCACCGTTCCGCTTGTCGCCGTGCGCGCCCGCGTGTCGGTCCGTACCGTCTACCGGCACTTTCCGACCAAGGAGGCGCTCTTCGACGAGTTCGGTGAATGGGCGGAGGAGCACCTCCGGGTCGTCCTCCTTTCCTACCCAGACACGCTTGAGGGCGTCCGCGAGATGGCGCCTGCGCTCTATCGCATGTACGACGAGCGAGCGCCGCTGATCCGCGCCCTCCTATCCAAGCGCGGACAGGAGATCCGGGCCCGCACGCGGCGCCGGCGACTGGCGACGTTCGAGAAGGCGATGCGGGAGGTCACCGACGGGCTCGGGCCGGCCGAGCGCCAACGCGCCCTTGCGGTGATCTACCTGCTCGTGAGCGCGCCCGCCTGGCAGGCGATGCGCGACCAGTGGGGCCTCGAGGGCCAGGAGGCCGGCAAGGCCGCCGCCTGGGCCGTACGCGTGCTGACGGACGAACTTCGCCGCAATCCGGCAAGCATGAAGGAGGTTGGTAATGATGACACTCGTCGCTGAGCAAACCTTCGCCCCACCCGGTCCGGGATCGTGGTTCCTCGACCCGACTCACTGGACGCGGCCGGTGACCCGCTTCCACGCGGAGATCTTTCCCGACGCGTTCCAGCGCGGCTTCGGCGAGAGCCTCCGCCGCTACGGATCGTTGCTCGAGTACCTGGAGGCGGGCTTCGTCAACGGGTTCCCGTACTACTGCGCACGTCCCGTCGGCGCGCCGAGGGAGGCGGTCGGTCACCCTCCGAAAGAGGTGTGGGACGAGCTCGCGGGCAGTCACCCAATGATTCGGCGCCGGCTCGAGACGAGCGCGACCGTGTTCGAGCGCAAGCTCTGGCGTGAGGACCTCGAGCACTGGGACCGGGAGGTGAAGCCCGCGGCGATCCGAGCTCACCTCGCGCTGCTCGCGGTTGACCCGGCGGCGCTCGACACGCCTGCGCTCCTCGCATACATCGATCGCTGCCGCGAGAACCAGATCCATGGCGCGTACATCCATCACCTCTTCAACGTGCCGGCGCTCCTGCCTGTGGGCGACTTCCTCGTGCACGCGCAAGAGTGGACAGGCCGCTCGCCGGCCCAGTTACTCGGTCTTCTCCAGGGCGCGAACCCCGACCCGCTCGGTGCAGACGAGGACCTCGAGCGACTGGTCGGCGCGCTCCGACTGGATACGACGGCGACGACCTTGCTCACGTCGGCCGGAGAGCCGGGCGAGGTGGTCGCCGCGCTTCGCTCGCTGTCCGGCGACACGGGCCGGCTCGCTTCGGCATACGTCGATCGTGTCGCCTACCGGCCGGTAAACGGCGAGGACGTGGGCGACCCGTCGGTGCACGAGCTTCCCGAGCTGATCGTCGGAGCGATCCACACAGCATTCGATCGCCTCGAGACTCCACCGGCGAACGACCTGGACCGGAAGACCTCTGAGTTGCGGGAAGCAGTGCCCGCTCGGCATCGCGACGCCTTCGACGCGCTGCTCGAGGAGGCTCGGGCGACCTACCGGCTACGCGACGAGCGGGGCATCTACGCCGACCTCTGGGCTATCGGGATCATGCGGCGCGCGATCCTCGCGGCCGGCCGCCGGCTTACGGCGGCGGGGCGGCTCGCCGATCCGGGCCATCTCGTCGAGGCCGGCTACGCGGAGCTGCGAAGCCTCGTCGAGTCCGGCGATGGCCCATCGGGCGAGGAACTGGCCGAGCGTGCGCGCTACCGGCTCAAGGCGCGCTACGCGGATGCGCCGGCGTTTCTCGGCGGCGAGCCGGGCGATCCGCTGCCGCCCGAGTGGCTGCCGCCCTCGGCGGCAAGGCTGGAGCGCGCGATCGGTGCAGCCGTGCAGGCGATCTTCGCCGCGCCGAAGCCACGCACCGAGGAGCGAAAGGTTCACGGTCTCGGCGTCAGCCCGGGCGTGTACGAGGGCACCGCACGGGTGATTCGCGGCACCGAGGAGTTTGGTCGCATCGAGCGGGGCGACATCCTCGTCACGAACTCCACGACGACGGCATTCAACATCGTGCTGCCGCTCCTCGGCGCGATCGTGACCGACCGGGGCGGGCTGCTCTCGCATGCCGCGATCGTCGCGCGCGAGTACGGGCTGCCAGCAGTCGTCGGGTGCACCGATGCGACCTCCGTGCTCCTGGACGGTGCGAGGATCATCGTCGATGGCACCGCGGGCGAGGTCGAGCTCGTCGCATGACGGAAGCAGGCGACGATGAAACCGGCAGCACTTACCGAGGAGCTCGAGGAAAGCCTGTTTGGCGGCAAGGCCGCGCAGCTAGCCGCGGCCACGCGTGCGGGCCTGCCCGTTCCCGCGGGTGTCGCGCTTCCGTACGGGTTCGTGGATGCACTCGCTGCTGACGAACGCGACGCGAGGCAGCGGCTGGCTGCAGTCTTTCGCACGCTCGGCGCCCCGCTCGTGGCGCGCTCGTCCGCAGTGGGCGAGGACTCCGAGCAGGCGAGCTTCGCAGGACAGCACCTGACGCAGCTGAACCTGCGCTCCGAGCCCGAACTCGTTGACGCCGTGTCCGCCATCTGGCGCTCGGCGCGCTCGCCTTCAGCGTTCGCGTACCGCGAGCGCCTTCGGCTGCCCCGCGAGCCGAGAATGGCCGTCGTCGTACAGGAACTCGTCGATGCGGACTCCGCCGGCGTGCTCTTCAGCCGTAACCCCGTCAACGGGTCGGACGAGATCGTGATCGAGGCGGCCTGGGGGCTCGGGGAGTCGGTCGTTGCCGGTCTCGTCATCCCAGATCGGTTCCGCTTGAGGCGTGACGGTGCCGTCGCCGAGCGAATCGCGGGACTGAAGGACGTCGCCATACGCACCGACCCGGAAGGCGGCACAAGCAGCACACACGTTTCCGAGGGGCTCACCCGCGTGCTCTGCCTCGACGATGCACAGCTCGCCGCGCTTCATGCGCTCGCGCTCCGCTGCGACGAGGTGTTTGGCGGGAGCCACGACATCGAGTGGGCGTTCGCCGGCGGCCGGCTCTACCTCCTGCAGCGGCGAGCGCTCACGGCGATCCTAAGTCCAGCTGCAGGCGACCACACGGACGAGCACGTGCGCTTGCCTAACTAGCAGACCCGAAACGACCGGCCGCTGTTGGCCGGCAACGGAAGTCTAGGCTGCGCTTCCGAGAGCCACGACGTTGTCACGCCGGAACGGCCACAGTCCAAAAGGCGATGACGTCACGTCGACTGCTCAGCAGGCAAGATGGCCAAATATCACCTTGTCGCTCGGAAGCAGCGGATACGACATATCTTGTCTGATACATATCTCCTCTCCATCGCGGGTGACATGAATGTCCACAAGCACAAAAGTGGGGTCATCGCGCGACAGGTGGTACCGGAAGTATTTCGATGGGTCGTGCGGCACAACGTAGGCGCCTGTTCTCGCTTCAACCTGCTCAAGCATTTCAGCGATAGTGGTGCAGGGCAACATCAATCCCGGCTGTGCGACGAATGTATTCAAAGATTGGTCGAAGGCCAACATTTGGCCGCGAGGATGTACTTCAGGCATTTGAGTGGCTTGGACTTGGCAGTGGCAACCTCGAATTCTGCCTATCCAGCGAAGGGCTGCTCTTGGCCGACACCGGTATTCGGCGCTCGCATGTCACGTACAGCACCGGGCTCCCTTGCGGTCCATCGCCCTCGATCGCTCGACGGCATATGCAGCAAGCAACGGTTGCTGCATATGGCCAGAGGCTGCTTCCTGGCAGCAAAACGGCGGCGGGTGATCCGCCGTAGGTCAACATCCAAGGCTGCCAGCGGCGGCAATGATCTCCGCCGCATTCGGGAAGATGGAGAGGCTGTTCGGCCCGTCGGGCGCCTCGATCTGCACCCAGCCGACGACGCCGGCCGCATCGACCAGGAAGTGTCCGACGAGCTGAGTGCCGTGGTTCGCGACGATCGCCTTGTCGGCTTCTTCAAGCTCGAAGCCGTCCTTGGTGTTGAGTGCGGCGAGGGCTTCCAACGGCTGTAACGGCTCCGGCAGCTCACCGGTAGGGTTGATGCGCGACGCGACGAATTCCGCCATGCTTGCCTGATAGGGCCATTCGGGCTGCTCAAGGCTGCCATCCGGCAGGAACTCGCCACGCGGCACGCCGAAGGCCCGGTGCGTGACGCATTCCGGGTCGCACAGAAGCGTGACCGGCGTCGGCCGGTGGCGGAAATACAGGCGGGCGTTGTCCAGGGGCGTGTTGATCACTGCCACGGTCTCTACGCCGGCCGCATGCAAGGCCGGCTGTACGCCTGCAAGCTGAAGCACCTGGCGCCGGCAGAACGGGCAATGCAGCCCGCGATAGAAGCCAATCAGGAACGGGCGACCACGCAAGCTGTCGAGGGAGACCATTCCTTCGAGGTTGGCCGCCGGAAGCGCGAACGCCGGCGCAAGTTCTCCCGGTCGCAGCGGGCGTCTCTGGTCTCCCATGGAATACCTCCTTTGGGTGTTGTTGTCGTCGAGTTGAACGACGGATTTCGACCGTATCACCTGTCGAAGGAAGGCACAACGCTCAACGTCGAGTGTCGCGTCCGCCTCTTGGATAGCGTGCCGATGCCCGATCCTGGCGACCATCGTCCGTTTCGATTGCGGGACGCGCCCTGCCCAACCTTGGTGGTGGTCTCCCAACAGGGCGCGATCACGATGCCCGTTTTTCTCATCGAATCAACCACTTGCGCGCGCCGCCGTCAAAGTTGAGCCTTAATCTTGATGGGATCTCGGTCTAACTATGAACGAACTCAGCCGGATGCAGGGAAGCGCGTCGCGCAGGCGTACAGTTGCGTATAAGCATGTCGATTCGGTGCGTGTCTTGGCTACTGATGGCGGCGTTACCCCGCCCATCGCGGTATGCACCAATGCTTTCACCGGAGTGTGCCCATGAGCGAAAGATCCGCAATCGACGAAGCACGCTTTTCGCAAGCCGTGCAGCTCGTTGCCGCAGCCGTGTCCGCCAATTCGCTGAGCAGCGATCGGAGCTTTGATGCGCCCACTCACCAAGACGTCATTCGAGTGGCGCTGATTCGCGCCTACCAGACGCTTTGGGACGCCCGTGACGAGATTGAGGGTCATGTGCGCAGTCCGGATTGACCTGGTCCTACGCCTGTGGCGGCCGCAAAGGGGTACGGGGGAATTGAGCGACCTTGGGCTATTCAGACGCCCCTCGGATCCTTGTAGCTCATCGCGGACCGGTTCACTCGCCTCGCTGTCAGCTGTCAATATCGCTGCACAGCGTCTCATCAAGGATGGGCACCTGCCCATTGAGTAGCCGCGTTCGGGCCGCTTGCACTGCGGCCTTGTGAACAACCTCCACCACGCTGCGTCCGCTTAGATAGTCGGCGACCAAGGCCTCAGCGGAGAGCGCCTTCGCTGGTCCCTGAGCCAGATCCCCCGACGGGGCCGGTGTCTGTGATCAATCGGCGTCTTCCGGTGCAAACGCCAGCTCAAGCTCGTCGAGGGCCTTGCGGGCGAGGCGCAGCGCTTCCACGACCTGTTCGGGCGTCGCCGGCGACATGTGCGGGGCCGCGTGCAGTGCGTTCTTAAGGCGCTCGCAAGCGGCCTCCCACATCACGATCCCGCGCCGCCGCGCCATGTTCAGTTCCGTCATCCGACGTTCCATTCCCGGCAAGGCCGAGAGCGACCAGTGTGCGCGCTCTAGGGACGTTCGTCGCTCGGCGCGCGATGCGCCCCCACTCGCATATCCGCCAGGGACTTCAAACTGCTCAAGGGCTTCAGCCACTCAGAGACCGCCTTCACGGGTGGCATCGCCCGCAAGCGCTCGTCGAGACACAGTTCCGCCGCTGCGTCGTCGAGCTGATCAGGGTCCACGGTGCGCCACTGGCGATGCAAGGCGTGTTGGCGCCGACCTCTAGCAGCCTTGGCAATCCAAGCTCCACCGTTTGGCGCGTCGCGTGGTCTTGACTGATGGCTGTTAGCGGGGTGAGGATCCGCCCCGGGCGGTGATTCCGTGGGGATCATGAATGGTTAGCCGGCCAGGTAGCTGCCGGTGGTGACCGACCGCTGATGGCCGCATTCTGCCCGTCGGCTCGGACACGAACCACATGTACCCGATGAAGCTTCCGACTGCGACGACAAGCGGCCTGCACTATTTTGTGAAATAGAACGGCCCCGTACGCGACGAGTCCGGCTAGAACGGCCATGAAAACCTTGAAAGGGCGGCTTGCGGGCTTGTGAGCGCCAGCGTCCTCAAGAAACTGTTGCCAAAGACTGTCGGGAATTCTCATGAATGTGCCGCGTCTCATTGACCGGCCGGTATTGGCCCGCATTCTGTCGCAACGCCGCTGGCATCAAGCGGCCGCAAGGTCCGCAACTTCGTTCGCGACCCAAACGGGCTCACCGGTATCCTGAAGGCGGCAACGACGGCGTGCCCCAGGCCGCTCATCGTCGCCCCCAGGACAAAGGCATCACCAGCACCCGTTTGGCGCCGAGATCCTCCGTGAAAATTCTTGCCTGACGTACCACTTCATGCGCCGGCTCGGGTCCTAAATAAAACTTGAACTGTGAATGGGATTGCTCGTTCGATGAGCACCGCAATGAAAGCCAAGCAGAATGCGGCTCCGGCGAGATGCTCAGTCGGTTATCCACAGGGTCATGCACCGGCCAAGGGGAAAACAAGTTCTTGACTTTCGTGTTTTGGTGCAGTGCACAATGCCCTTTCCACATTGGAAGCAGCACGTTTTATGTGCGTCGGGCCCATGCAGTGCAGCACGCCATGTTGGTGCGTCGCCTGCCATCTTTTCCACAGCGAGATGCGAGCGGCAACTCACCTGCTTCGGGCCGTCTGGACGAAAAAAACGCGAAGCTGGTGATGGCTACTCTGGAAGAAGGAGCAAGCCACATCGAGAGGTCGCCCTAGAGCGTCGCCTTTGCGGCCGCATTCTGCCTTGGCAGTCGGCTACCCAATCGCAGGCTTGGGGCTGACCAGGATGGGCTGATAGAACGCGTCGTCAAGCCGCTTCACGCTCTCGAAGCCAGCCTTGCGCATCAACTCGCAAAGCCGTGCGACCGAAACTGCGTAGTACCTTGAACGCATCGCGTGGGTCTTCACCTGGCCGGTGGCCAGTCCATCTTCAACAACGAAGAAGGACAGGTCGTAGTGGTCGCCATCGAAATCCCAGACTTGGAACAGCACGTAGCGCTTGTCGTCTTCGACCCGCGCTCCGTAGTGCTTGACTAGGTTCGTGCCGCGCGCTTCCTCGTCATAGTCCCTGACACTGATGATGCATCCGCCGCCAGGGCGCAAACACGCGACGAACTGCCGAAACGCAAGTAGCAGGTCGTCGTCGGTCAACAGGTGCGGAACCGAGTTGTCACACGAAATGTGCCAAATTCGGACGGTCGCCAGCGGGCCCTAAGCGGTCAGACGCGAGGACTACGCTCCATGACGGCATGCGCCCAAAGCGAAGTGGCTGGAACCAAAATCCGGTGATGAAGACAGGCAGGACCTTCCGGGGTCAATCGCTTCGCGATTCAACGCCGGCTTGGCCAGGGCATGTCCGCTCGATGGATAGACCCCACCGGTGGTGGTAATTTACTTCTCCGGCATGGCCGAAGAATGGTGGCTGGTGATTAGCCATTGACTACCGTCCCACTTGTAGGTGTACGTGTACCGCGCCTTGACGACAGCTCCCGTCTTGGCGAACGTGAAGGTATATAGGCCAGCATCCACTGCCGTGGTGCAACCTATCTCTATTGTTCTGAAGTCAATGCGGCCGAACGGCTTGTTTTCAAGAAAGTGTTCAAAGTAGTCTTCCTTTTGCGCCGCATTGAGACGCGGTGTGTTGGAAACGGTGGGAAGCAGGACAGATTTCTCCGCATAATTTGCAACCACCTTGTGCGCGTCGCCAGTTTGCAAAGACTGGTTCCAGCGGTCAAACAGCGCGGCAACTTCCCGCTCGCTGGTTGCCTTGCAGACTTCGGTTCGCGTAGATGTGGAACCCGGTGGATTTGAGGCGCATCCTGCAAGCACGGCGCCCGCGGCCAAAAGCGAAAATACGACAGCTTTCTTCACGGGTGCTCCTTTTCGGTCTGGGAACTCGGCTGTAGGCGAAGTAGAGGGTTTAACGAATATATACATATACCGCAAACGGGTGAGTCGGTAAGGCGGCACACGCGGGCCAGCGACCGAGCCCGGTTGATGCATCCCGAGCACGAGCCAGAGGCTCTGTGAGCTTACCGGTCAACCCCGTACAGAGAAACTCAGGCAATTGCCAATGACAGGCCGGGCCTCTCATCGTCCCAGGCCATTGCGCTCATCTTCCACCCTGTGGGCGTCAGAATGAACTGGGTCGAAATCATCCCACGCGCCGTGAAAGAGCGTCCATTCATGGTTCCAGACTTCGAGTACGCGCTGAAGCGGTGCGCGATATTGCCAAAGATTTGCGTTACCTCGGAAAGCTCTTCTTCTAGGAACCTCGTCAGTTCGCCCTTGCGGATCATGGTCTCCCTTGGCTCGATGAATTCCTGAACAGTAGAGATTTCAGGCGTGGCTCCCACGTTCTTGATGAGCAAACCGGACTTGATGAAGAGCGACCGGATGCGCTCATAGGCTGGTGGGCTGCTGGCGGGTTCAAACGACACAGCGCCGAAGAACTCGGAAGTCAGACGGTCGAGTTCGGTCTTCACAGACACGGTGGTTTGCTGATTGCCCATGGCGCCCTCCTAGCAGGCTGCTGAAGTACCAGGCACGCCGAAGGCGCCCAGCGCACTGAAGACGGCATTCTTGTGATTTCGGCGTCCCAAGTCCGCTGCCATCCCTGTTTCCCCCGTTTTGAGGCGCGTTTGGGGCTCTCACTGGCCCGCTACGCGGCCAACGGACGGACTTCTGCCAAGGTCCGCATGCGCACCAAGTTGTAGGCGGCCATCGTCAGCACGAACAACTGGTCGACTTTCTTGATGCCGCGCACCATCACCTGCCGGATGGGGCCGACGAACTTGGCCCAGCCGAAGCCCTGCTCGATGAGCTTTCGCTTGCGCTGCGAGATCGCATAGCCCTCGCTCCGGGCGATCTCGTCGGCCACCGCCGAACGACGCCCCGCTTTGTTCTGCGCCACATGCGGCGTGACGTTCATGCGATGCAGCGCCTCGATGAACTCGGCCGCGTCATAGCCCTTGTCGGCACCAAGCGTGACCTCGGTATCCGCTCTCGCGGTGGCTTGACGTGCGTCCCTGATCATGACCTTGGCCGCTTCACGTTCGGCAAAGCCGTCGGCCTGCGTGACCATGGCGTTGACGACCAGGCCGTGACGGTTGTCGGTGAGCGTGTGCCCCATGTAGCGCAACTCGCTGGCAGTCTTGCCCTTGCGGTACAGCCTCGAATCGGGATCGGTCTTCGACTCGTGCGTTTCGTTGCTGCGTCGCTGCCCCTTGAAGTCCCCGCCGCTGCCGGCATCGTCGTCACCGCCCTTGCTAACGAAGCTCTTGTGTCCTGCCCAGGCCTGGATCAGCGTGCCATCGACGCTGAAGTGCTCTCCCGACAACCAATCCTTGTTCTCCGCCGTCTCCAGCACTTCGTTGAAGAAGGCGACCACCGCGTCGTGCTCAATCAGGCGCTGGCGGTTCTTGCTGAACACCGTCGGCACCCACACCGCGTCGTCCATCGCCAGGCCGATGAACCAGCGAAACAGCATGTTGTATTGCGTCTGCTCCATGAGCTGGCGCTCCGAGCGGATGCTGAACAGAATCTGCAACAGCATCGCGCGAAGCAGCTTCTCCGGCGCGATGCTCGGGCGGCCGCCCTTGATGTCGGCCTCGTACATCCGAGAGAACAACTCGTCCATCTTGGCCAGCGCCTCATTGACCATCACCCGGATGCGGCGCAGCGGATGGTCGGCGGGAACGAAGTCGTCCAGCCGTCTCATCGTGAACAAACCTTCGGTGAATGTGTCAGGGCCGCGCATCGCAGGGGGTTTCGTGGGTCTGCAAGGACAACGCCCCAGGCCCACTTTCGGGGGACTTTCGAATGAGGTATTTCAGCAGCCTGCTAGAGGAGCTAGATTCTGCGCTGCTCGTCGACAACAGGCCAGCGGGTCAGGTTTGCGAACGCCCGCGACCGTGAGTCTGCTTGATCACCATCCGCCAGCGGCGAGCCACTCTTCGACAACCGGCAATTTTTCCAAACCGAAGAACGGCTCTCCATCCACGATGAAGTAGGGCGAACCAAACACGCCGCGTTGGATCGAGTCATCGACATTGCGCCGAAGGAGCTCAGCCGGAGTTCCCTCGGCGCGAGCCGCCTCGAAGGCGGGCCACGACAGCCCGGCCTTTCTTACACACACGCTCAGCACGCTGTCCTCCGAGATGTCGAGACAGCGCACGAAGTAGCTGCTAAAGATGAATCCGGCGAGCCGTTTGGCAGCTGCCGGATCGATTCCCTTTGCCCAGGCGAAGGCGCGTCCAGCCTCCACAGGGCGGGACGTTGGAGACGTGCTGGGGCGTTCGAATGCAACTTGATGCTGCCTGGCATAGCGTTTGGCATCGTTGATGACATATGGACCCTTCAGCGGAAGCTCGACGATGGGCGGCAGACCCATCACCTTGAGCACACTCACGCCCACCAGCATCGATGTCCACTCCACCTCGCGGCCATAACGTCGGGCCAGATCGTCGATTCGAAGGCTTGCGAAGTAGCCGAAGGGGGAAATGAAGTCGAAGTAGAACTGGATCGGCGTTGCGGTTCGCGCCGTCATTTAGCTTCCAGCTTGATCGATCTGGCGAGTCGCCGGAGCTTCTCGGTGTCGTCGCCATAGAACTTCGCTGCTTGCTGCAGCGTCAGGCCGGGCTCGGGAACGCTGGTGCCGTTCTCAGCCGAGAACTTGAGGTACTCCGGGGTGCGAATCGCATCATTGACGGCGGCGTTCACCTTCTTTGCCGCCTCGGCGGGCAACGTGGCAGGGCCGAACAGGCCCAACCAGACGGTGTGGTGCAAGCCCTTCATCTGCCGGGACTCGTCCACCGACGCGACTTGTGGGAGCTGGGGATTTCGCTTGGGGCCCGTCAGCGCGATGGGCTTCACCCGGCCTGAATTGATGAGGCCCACGGTCTGTCCGGCCACGGGCAAAAAGGCGAGGTCGACCTGATTGCCGATCAGATCGGTGACGACGGGTCCCATACCCCGGTAGGGGACGTGCAGCAGTTTCCCGCCGCTGCGATCCTTCAGGTCCTCTCCGATCAGGTGGTAGATCGACCCGTCCCCGAAGGAGGCGTAGCTCAATTCCATGCTGGATGCGGCGCGCATGTGCGCCACGAGGTCATCCAGGCTGTTCAAGGCCAACCCCGGGCGCCCCACGATGACGAATTCGGCTTGGCCCATGTAGCCCAGCAGGCGCAGGTCTTCAGGCTTGTATCGCGCCGACTGGATGGCAAGCGGTGCCAGCACCGTGTCGCTCGCGGTACCGAGGAACAGGACGTGCCCTTCAGGCGCCGCATTCGGCATCTTCTGCACGCCGATGGAACCACCGGCACCCGGCACGTTCTCGACGATGACGGTCTGTCGCCACGACTTCTGAAGGTGCGGTATCGCGACCCGGGCGGTGACGTCCGTCGCGCCGCCGGCGGGAAAGCCGACCACGACGGAAATGGTGCGCGAGGGAAACGCCGGGCTCTGGGCCCGAACGCTTCCGAAAGGCAAAAGCGTAGCTGCGACGGCCGCTGCGGCGGTCCGCCTGTTGACGGGTTTCAAGGTGATCTCCTGGTTGCGATCAGGACGGGCTTGCCTGGGAGCTTGCCCACTCGAGGGTGAGCAGATAGCCCTTCAAGTCGGCAGCGATGCGCTGACGGGTTTCGTGGGAGGAGTCCTCCTCGGCGGCTGCCAACTCGATGCACACGACCAGGCCGCGGCCGGGTTCCTCGCGCACCGTCAGGGCTGCGATCGATTCACCCTGGAGCACCTCCAGCAAGTGCTGCCGTGTGCAGTCCTGCCGCAGTGCGGGCTTGTAGATCTTTCCCACGGCGGTCATGGGCAGTTGCTCCAGGACGAAGAGCCGCCGCGGGAGCGCGGGCGGTTCATTGATGGTGGCCTTGGCGAAAGCCAGCAGTTCGTCCTCGGTGACGACAGTCCCTTGCCGCAGGGTGACATAGGCCACCGGCACTTCGCCCGCGTAGGCGTCCAGCATGCCCACCGCGCCCGCATCGGCCACTGCGGGGTGCCGCATCAGGCACTCTTCGATGACAGCCGGGTCGATGTTGTGGCCGCCGCGGATGATCAGATCCTTAGCCCGTCCCGTGATGAACACACGACCGGTGGCGTCGACGTACCCCACGTCTCCGGTGATGAGCCAGCCGTCCTCGGTAAAGAGGCTGGCGGATTGCCCGGCGTCCTTGTAGCCGGGCGTCACGTTGGGCCCGCGAACCACGAGCATGCCCGCCTCACCCGGCATGCAGGAGCGGCTCGAGGCGCTTGTTCCAGCCAGCGCGCGCGCCTCGACTTCGCAGAACGGTATGGGGCACCCCGCGGACCCCATGACCCGCGCGCGGGACACCGGGTCGACGCAGATCACGCCACCGGCTTCGGTCATGCCATAGACCTCACGCATGGGCTTGCCCGTGAGCAGCTCCATCTGCTCGGCGACACTGCGAGGAAGCAAGGAGGCACCGCAGATGTTGATGCGCACGCGGCTCAAGTCCGCGCCTTTCGGATCGACCTTCACCACGGCCGAGAGCGCTGTGGGTACACCGCCGACGATGGTCGTTCCGGTGCGCTCCACGATGCGCCAGAAGTTGGCGACGATCTGGGGGTTGCGAAATCCGGCTGGCGAGAGGATCACCATCTCCGCGCCGGCAACGAACATGGCCAGGCTGCAAAAGATCGCGGATGCCACATGGAACATCGGCAAGCCATTGACGATCACGTCGTCGGTGCAAGCGCCTACCGCCCAGGCGCCTCCGTAGGCAGCGGCAAGCTGGTTGCGATGGGTATGAATGACCAGCTTCGGTGCGCCGGTCGTTCCGCCCGTATGGAAATAGGCGGCGACATCGTCTGGCTCGGGCAGGTCAGAAAATGCCAGTTGCCGCGAGTTCGACCGCAGCAGATCCGCCAGCAGATGAACGTCGGCGCCGCCGGCGGCTTTCTCACCTCCCACCTGGATCAGGGCGCCGATCGCCGGCACCAGCGCTCTTACCCGCTCGGCCTTGTCCCAGATCTCGGTGCCCGGCAGAGGTCCCAGTGCCACCAGCGCCTTGACACCGGCTGCCCGGCAAAGGCTGGCGATCTCCTCGGCCTTCAGCAGCGGGTTGAGCGGCAAGGCCGACGCAGCCGTCGCCGCGCCCCACAGCACGAACTGCGTTTCGACCAGCGACGGCAGCATATAGGCCACCACGTCGCCCCGCCGCAAGCCGAGAGACCGGAAGGCATTCGCCGTCCGCGCGATCCCCTCCACCAGTTCCGTATAACTGACCTTTCGCGGCAGGGCTTCAGGTTCCGTGCCGAGGAAGGTGATGGCTGTCTTGTCGACGCAGCAGCGCTTTTGCGTGCGCTCGATCGCATCGAACGCGTTCGTAGCCTGAATCCAGTCTTCGAAGCGCGTTCCAGAGCCGGGTGTATCGATGGTCGG
This sequence comes from Variovorax sp. LjRoot290, assembly GCF_964253985.1. NCBI lineage: Bacteria > Pseudomonadati > Pseudomonadota > Betaproteobacteria > Burkholderiales > Comamonadaceae > Variovorax > Variovorax sp. LjRoot290. Next base: position 1,535,896 of record NZ_CAXURW020000002.1, read on the forward strand.
CAAGGCGACGCCGGAGGTGCTGTTCATGCTGGTCTCCTTTCTTGTGCAGATTTCAGGCGGCGGCGCGGCCGGCCTGCGCGACTGAATCCTTCAGCATCCGTCCGAACTCCAGGGAGCCGACAGCGGAGAAGCCGCCATCGATCGGAATCACCACGCCATTGATGTAGCGCCCGGATTCGCTGGCCAGGTACAGCGCCATGTCGGCGATCTCCTGCTTGGATGCGCCACGTCCGGACGGAATGGACTGCAGCAGCCTGGCCCAGCTTTCCTGGCCCTGCGGCGCGAGCCGGACCATGCCTTCGGTATCGGCCACCGGGCCCGGCGCTATGCCCACGCATCGGATTCCATCCTCGGCCCACTCCACCGCCAGTGAGCGAATCAACATGTCGATGCCGGCCTTGGCGGCGCACACATGGGCCTGGGCGTAGGTGGGCATGCTGGACTGGACGGCGGAAATGGCCAGCACCAGGGCGGATGGCTTGCGAAGGAAATCGTAGGCGGCGCGTAGCGTATTGAAAGTCCCGACCAGATCGGTGTCAATGACGGCACGAAAGCCGTTGGAACTCATCCCCGTCGCCGGCGCGACGAAATTTCCGGCGGCGCCGGCGACCACGATGTCGATCGGGCCAAACGCCGCGTGCGCCTGCTCGACGGCGTTTCGTAACGCCTCATAGCTGCGCACATCCGCGGACAGCCCGATCGCATGCCCGCCGACAGCCCCGATCTCGGCAGCGGCATCGCGCGCCTTTTCCTCGCTGCGGCCAACGATCGTCACTGACGCACCGGCAAGCGCGTAGGTGATCGCGATCTGGCGGTTGATGCCGCTGCCGCCGCCCGTGATGAACACGGCCTTGTTGCGCAGGAGGCCGGGTTGGAAGGTGTGGTGGGTGCTCATGGCGTTCCTCTCACTGCGCGCGCAGCGCGGCAGCGATGGCGGCGAACGCCCGCCGGTCGAGGTTGTGCGTGAAGCCGGTATCCCCATTGGGGTGGGAAGAGAGCTTGACGATGACCAGCTCGGCCGCCGGGTTGATGTGCATGTGCTGCCCGTTCAATCCCTTCATCTCGAAGGTGCCGTCGCGGTCGTGGGGAATCCACCACTGGTTGTGGTACGAGTAGCCGAAGCGCGTCGCCTGGCCGCTGGCCTTGAACTTCTCGATGTCGGCGCCCTTGCGGATTTCCGCGATGACGCTTTCCGCGATGACCTGCTGCCCGTCGGAACGGCCCGCCGTGCGCAGCGTCTCGCCCACCCGCCCAAGGTCTCGCAGCGTTGCGCTGAAGCCCACGCTGGTGATCTGCGTGCCGATCGGGTCGACCCAGACGTACGCGTCATCCTGGGCGCCGATGCGCGACCAGAGGCGCTCGGACAGGAGCGCGGAATAGCTCTTGCCCGTGACGCGCTGCAGGAGCCAGCCCATGACCTCGGTGTCGACGGTCTTGTATTTGAATCCCGCGCCATGCTCACCATCCTTCTTGAGGGTCACCAGCAGGTCGGGGATGGTGCGGGGCCCGCTGTAAGCGAGAGGCACAGGCAACAGTCCGGCGGCATGCAGGTACTGGAAGATGCCGGAGCTCGGGTCGCGGAAGTTTTCCTGGTACGCAACGCCAGTGGTCATGTCGAGCGTCTGCTGTACGGTGGCATCCGCCCACGCGCTGTCTTTCAGCTCGGGCAGGTACTTCGTGACCAGGGCGTTGGGATCGATCACCCCCTCCTTGATCAGCATCGTTGAGAGCAAGCCGGTAAACGACTTGCTCATGGACCAGAGCGAATGCGGCTGGTGGGCGGCCATGCCGGAGTAGTGCTTCTGGTAGACGATCGCGCCCTTGTGCAGCACGAGAAGGCCATCGGTGTAGGTGCTGCGCTGCCAGTCGGCCAGGGTGGTCTTGCCGCCCTTGTCGTCCTCGAACTTCAGCGCGCCGATATCCTGTTGGGCCTCACGCACGATGGACGGCTTCTCGTCGCCACGCCAGACCTGCACCGTCGGACCGAGTTCTCGCATGTGGTGGAACGCCCAGCGGCCATTGGGGAATTTCAGGACCGTGGACAGCCTGACGGTTTTGTCGGGCGCCGGCGGGAATCCTTTCATGAGTTCCAGCTTCACGGGATCGGTGGCCTCTGGCGGTGGAGGCTGCGGAGCCTGCGCCAGGGAGGCCGAGGCACTGAGGATGAGAGCAACCGCGACGGCAACGGCGCGATGCGGTTTCGATGGGTTCTGCATGATGGTCCTTGCGAGGTGGGATTGGGGTTGGGGTTGGGGTTCAGGGGATTTTTCTTGCCGCTTTGCGAGCGGGGGCGGGGCTGATGCGTTCCAGGGCGCTTGTGCCGCGGCTGCCGGCCATCCCCTGTTGGAGGGCACCGCGCACCAGGGCCGACATGGTCCTTTCGTGGAGTTGCCGCAGTTCGGTGTCGTCGGCCACGATGCCCGAGAGCCTCAGCATCACGAGGCCGTGTGCGGACGCCCACAGCATCTGCCCCAGGGCTTGCGTTTCGCCGCGCAGGATGCCCTTGTCGATCAGTGGGGCCACGTATGCCACCATGCTGCGGCGCGCCCGCGCCAAAGCCTCTGTCAGCTCCGCATTGCCGGTCACGGCGGCTTGGCTGACGTCGAACATCATTCGGTAGGCGTCCGGGTTCTCCAGGGCAAAACCCAGGTAGGCCTGGCCGACGTTGCGTGCGCTCTTGCGCGGGTCCGGGCTCGAGCGCGTCGCTTCTTCGATGACTTCGCAGAACCGGTTGAATGCAGCGGCTCGCACAGCCGCAAGGATTTCTTCCTTGTTCTTGAAGTAGCGGTAGGCGGTGGTAGGACTCCAGGCAAGCTCCGCGGCAATCTGCCGCATCGTGACGCCCTCGACGCCATGACGCGCGAACAGCACCTCGGCAACGCGGCAGACATCGGCACGGAACTGAGCTACCTCTTCGTCGGTCAGTACAGGTCGCATTTCATTTACACCGTTAAATAAACAGTGTTAAATGTACTTTGCTTGCGTTCGTTGTCAATGCTTTTTTGGGCGGATCGCTGAAAAGGCCAGTAGGGACAGGGCACAACGCCCCCACGCGGCAACGGCCGGTACCGACTTCTGAAGACCGATCGCTCGATCTGGACGTCGTGTGCCGCCCGTATTGAGAAAGAGATCGAACAGCTCTCTGGTCTCGCGCAGCGTGAGGGGGTGCACACCGCCGCACTCGCAATCGATGCCCGCAATTGGCAATGGATGAAGCTTGTAGCGTGGGAGCACGCAGTTCCGATTGACCAGGTTGTCACCGAGAAGTACGAGATCCTGCATGTGTCCACGCCCGGCGGGCCGGGTTTGGTAGGGAGCACCGCCTACGCACAGGTGTGCCGAATTTTCAGAGCACCTCTGCGGCCTTGGCAACGCGTGGCGTTTGCCGGCATGCCATCGCGTTCGTGCCCATGGCATTGGCGGCTACCGCGATCTTGTTCTTCTCACGCGGGCGCTTGTGGCAGCCGTGAGCCAAATGGATCTGGCGGCAGAATGGCGTGCTCATAGACTCGCCCTGCTTGCGGCCACAAGCATCGATGATCGGGCGGGTCCAGTAGCTCGCGGAGTTGTCTCTCTAGACTCGTAGCCCTTCACGAAGGAGAGATCGAACGAGGTCGGCGAGCGCAATTCAGGGCGAGCGATCTGCTGAACAGGTCCGACGCATCGATCGCCGATGGCGTGCCCATGCAGGTGGCGTTGTCGTTGATCGACTTCGATCCATCGCAGCCGCGGCGTTCGGTCGATGAAAGGACCATCGCGGAACTGGCGGAGTCGATTCAGACGCACGGGGTGCTGGAGCCCGTGTCGCTGCGCCGGCATCCGGAGGCAGCGGGACGCGACATCGTGAACCGGGGGGAACGTCGCGTTCGCCGCGGCCAGGCGCGCGGGACTCGAAACGGTGCCGGCCTTCCTGGACGACCGGGTGGATCCGTTCGCCCAGGCCGCAGAAAACCTCCACCGCGAAAACATGTCGCCGTCGACCTGGCGCTGTTCATCGCGGAGCGCGAGAGGGAGGGGTATTCGCGCGCGGAGATTGCCCGCAGGCTCAACAAGCCTCGATCATTCATCACCGAGGCCGCGGGCCTGATCGACGCGCCGGCGCAGGTGCGGTCTGCATTCGAGACAGGACGTGTGGGTTGCGATACCCGGGTGCTCTACCAACTCGCAGCGGCGATGAAGAAACGACCGGCCCAGACCGTGGCGTTGCTGGAGGGCAGCGCAGCCATCACGCGCGGCAACGTCGATGCGATTCTTGGTCGACCACCGCCAGCTGAGTCGGGCGCAGCAGCGACTGCGGCGCCCGCCGCGGTTCGTTGCGACTCAAGGCGCACGACAACGACCTGGCAGAGATTCGCTTCGGCGATGGCTCTCGCGACCTCATCAATTTGAAAGAGCTCCGGCTCGTCTGCTGGGCGACGGAGGAATGAACCATGGACCACTTCAATATCGGCCGATCTCGATCTGTGACCGTGCCCCGCGCACCGCATTCCCATCGCGCTTCGGTTGCTGGAGATCTCGCTTTTCGTCGGTTGGCAGGTGGTGCGCCTCGCATGCTGCGCCTTGCTCGTGCTGATGGAGCCGCTTCTGCGCGCGACGTTCATGCCGATCGCATTCCTGGGGTTCCTGGTAACCCTGGTCTTCGGCTTCCTGATCGGCGACCCCCGATTTCCGCGCTGGGGCATGCTTGCGTTCTCGGTGGGGGCGCTGATGCTCTACTGGCTATTCCTGGGCCTGATGAGCCTCTTCATGACCTTGCCGCCCAGCCATGACCGTCATTGACAGCCACCTGCTCGAACGCGTCGCGCGCGAGCGGCGCTTCGATCCGCGGACATTGGAGATTGCCTGGCGGCATTTCATCGAGAAGGAACCGGTCAAGAAGTTGTCGGCCGAGTACGGCGTGAGCAGATGACCGAGCTGGCAGCGGAAGCGAACAAGTAGTCGATGGATCGGCGACCGCGAGGGCATCGGTAGTCGCGAGATCGACTGTTGACGCCCCTGCGCTGCCCATGGAGTGCCAGCGTCCTGGTCGCGTGGTTAACCCCGGAGGTCTTCCAGAGTCTTTCCGGCGGCCAGTGCGGCCTTCAGCCATCCGGGCTTGGGCCCCATCCCGCTCCAGGAATTGCCGGCATCATCCTTGTAGATCTTCGACGCGGCACGCTTCGCCTTCTTGCGGGCAGGGCGGGCAGCTGGCGCAACAGTCTCGCCGGACACGGTCTCCACGGAGACAGGCTTCGACTTCTTGCGCGATCCCACTCGGAATTCGTCGATCGACCGACCCGCCGTCAGCGCGTCACGAAGCCATTGAGGACGCGGTCCACGGCCTGCCCAGACGTTGCCGTTGCCGTCACTGAACTTCGCACCGGACTTGCCCGAAGCGTTCGTGGCCTTCTTCGGCTGAGCAACTGTCTTGTTCGTGCCAAGTCCCAGTTGTGCAGCCGTCAGGCCGTAGTGCGCAATCGCCACCTTGATGCGGTCGATGACACCTTTGACCTCACTGTTGCGCAGAGCTTCTGCCTGTCGTTGAAGCTGTTCGATCTGCTTCTGGATCTGCTTGTACGTTTGCGCCATGGATACTTCCATTGAATGAATAGAGGGCCGACTTTACTCGGTTGCCAATTGGAAGCTGATTAACTCCATTCGCCAGTCCACCAATGCGTCTGATTGATGGGTGCCCGTTCGACAGTGTGAATCAGATGCTAGACCACATCTTCGGGACTGCTCACGACTCTGCGGTATTTGCCCATGGCCTCTGGCTCGACCCCAAGCCACCGTGCGACCTGATCGGAATCTGTCCCGCGGCGCAGCTGCCGCAATGCAAAGGTATGCCGCAACCGGAACGAGCCGCCATCGCTGGCATCCAGACCTGCTTCCTCCAAGACCTGCCTGGCGGCCTTGTACTGCGCGTCCTTACTCCAGGGCTTGCCGCTGCGGGTCGACGGAAAAAGGAAATTGCCCAGAATGCGAGCTTCCGTGCGGACTTGGAGCCAGTGCTGCAGCAACTCGCCCGCCCAGGGGGCGATCGGCGTTTCGCGTGCAGGCGAATTGCCGTTGCCCGGCACCGCGACTTTCCATGGGCGTTCGCGCACGCGGCCACCGCGCGATGTCGGCGCATCGAGGGTCAGCGCGCGAACATCGCCCGGTGCCAGGCCCCCGCCCAATTGCAGCGCAACGGCCACTCGATTGCGCAGCTGCTGCCAGGTGAAAGCCAGATGACTGTCGCGGCGTGAGCCCGACAGACCCGGGCGAGGTCGCGCATCCGACAAGAACGTGATCAGGTGCCGCGCCTCGGCCACCGACAAGAACTCAGGCAAGGGGTCGGCCTGCGCGGCTTCGGCGTACCGGATCTCCGGATGGGCGTCGATCCAGTCGCTCGCCGCCGTGTTCACGGGCTCGCCGGTCTCGGCGGCATGGTGGCGCAGCACCCGGTCGATCAGGCGCAGCAGGCGAAGCGCGTGACGCGGGGTGAGCGACAGGTCGGCGCTTTTCATGCCGAAGCGCGCCGCCTGGAACGCCTGCAGATCGCGGACATCGAGAGACGCCAGCGACACGGCCGGGGATTGTCCGAGGCACCAGGCCGTGAAGCTGCCCCACATGTCTCGGTAGACCTCGATGGACGACGCCTGACGCAGGGATCCAACGGCGCGCTGGTCCTGCAACCATCGCTCAAACGCCAGGCGATGAACGGCGAGGGGCGACTCTTCGAAGAGGGAGAGAGAAGACATTGAAATTACGCTAACGGCGAGGGGAGTGATTTTGCCTAGCTGGGTGGGTTTTGTCACTGTGCAATGGAATGTGCGCGTGCTTGCTGGTCGCTAAGTTGGTGCGCCGTTAGTGTATTAATTGCGGGGCAAGGGATGGGACCCGGCCTGGGGTTCCGGGCTCGAACTCTGGGACAAGAAGCAGGACCGCTGCGTGACCACCGTGCAGCCCGAGTTCGGCCGCACCATCGTGCTGCCGCACGGCCCCGCGAGCTACCACGGCCACACCAAGCCGCTGCAGGCGCCGGACGGCCGGCCGCGCCGTTCGGTCGCCGCCTACTACTACACCAGCCCGCTCGCCGGCAAGCAGCACGGGGACGAATCGGCCTCGGTCTTCATGAAGACGCACCGCGTCGACCGCGTCAAGGCGCTGGCCCGCATGCTGACGCCCCCTGTGGTCTGGCTGCTGGCGCGAAAGGTCAGCGGGCGCGCCTGAGGAGCGGACCCGGCGCTGCCCCGCAGGACGGGGGAGATGTCAGTCTTTCGACTTCGGGACTTCCCCGAGTGTGCGACAGTCCTACGCCAGCACTGGCAACTCCCGACACCCTCGGCCGGTCGCGCTGCAGCAAGATGAATCATGAGACATCTGTGGTTAATGGCCAGGGTGATCGTGATCATCGTGCTGACACCCTTGGTCGCGATTGCGGGCTTGGCCATGGGCCAGATCTACGCCGTGCTGGTGCTGCTGTCGCTGCCGTTCCTGTTGGCGTACGAACTGATCCAGCGGAAGGCCGAAGAAGCCGCCCTGGCCGAGCGCGAACTGGATCTGCTGCAGATGACCTACCCAGACGTTCCGCGGCACATGCTGCGGCAAGCCAGGCGGGAAACTCTCATGCAGGAGGGCGGACATGAAGTAGACGCGCGGCAGTTGGAGCGCGATGCGACAGCGGAGATGTGGGCCGACACTGCAGGGCAACGCGCTCCAGACCTGTCGCGCTGATGCGCTCGCTCGCCGAAGCGTTCGACGGCCCCGTGCTCAACGCGCGCACACGCCTCAATCATCCTTGCGAGTCGCTTGGCGACCTGGCATTCAGTTTCCATCGTCGTGCTCGCATTGACGCAATGAAAGTGGCCGTAGTTTCTGCTGCGGCCAACATCCTGGGTTCCTGGATCGAGGCCGCGGCGCTGCTGCCACTCGAAAGTCGTGCAGGTCTTTTCTGCCAATGGCATGCGCCTGCTGTCCCGCAGACAGTCCGGTTTGGTCATTCACGGCTACCTCCACGCGCGGTCGCACATTGTCGAATTGCTGAGCTGGTATAAGCGTCGGAAACGCTGCCGCGCGCAGCTCGCTCGACGAATTCGAAGACCCCCCCGACACCCGCTTACCGTCAGCACCGGGGCCGTAGACGCGAACGCTTCCTAGGTCCGGCCCGGCGGCACATGAAAGATGGAACTTGAAGTCGCCCCCATCGTCCGAAATGGGGACCAAGTGCGATGGCAGCCCGTCGAGCGGCAGGTTCCTGAGCAGCGCTCGAACGTCAGTCCAATAGGGCGGCTTATTCCCACGTCCTCACAGGTGTCCTTTTGGTGATAGGCCGCCATCATCGCGGATCGCGCGATTGACACACCCTACAAGGCCATCACCTGGCGCACGGCCAGGTCTGGGGCCGCGCGGGACAAAGCACACTAACATTGCGGGCGACCAGCGGCTGGTGTTGGTCGTTCCTGCCGCTCTCGCAAGACGGCACCCCCGGGCCGAGTGCAAGTCTGAGCAATGAGCAACAAGAGCAACAAGAGCAAAAGGATTCGCGGCACCGTCGAGATGGTTGCCGCCATGCTGATTTCGGGGACGATCGGGTGGTTCGTCGTTTTCTTCGGGCAGCCCGTGATCCAGTTGCTGTTTTGGCGCTGTGTCTTCGGTGCCGTGACGCTGCTGATCGCATGTTTCCTCACGAGAACGTTGGTCGGCCCGCTGACGCTCAAGCAAGTCGGTTGGGCCGCCCTCGGCGGTGTGGCCATCGTCCTCAACTGGCTGCTGATCTTTGCCTCGTTCTCGCGCGCGTCGATTTCCGTCGCGATCGCGGTCTACAACACACAGCCTTTCATCCTGGTCGGCCTCGGCGCGATCTTCTTCTCGGAGCGCATCACCGGCACCAAGCTCGCGTGGCTTGGCATCGCATTCGCGGGCGTACTGCTCATCGTCTATGCCAGACCTTCAGCGGCAGCCTACGCCGGGCCCCCAAGCGCGTATATCGCCGGAGTCCTGATGGCGCTCGGCGCTGCATTCTTCTACGCCATCGCGGTGATCGTGACCAAGAAACTGGGCGATACGCCGCCGCATCTCATCGCGTTGATCCATGTCTGCGTCGGCACCGTCATGATCGCGCCCTTCGCGGACCTGACGTCTCTTCCGACCGACTATCGGGCCTGGCGCGATTTCGTGGTGATGGGCGCCGTATACACAGGTCTGGTCTTCGCGCTTCTGTACGGCGCGATCCAGAAGCTGCCGACGCACTCCGTAGGTGCACTGTCCTTCCTCTATCCCATCTTCGCCATGGTCGTGGACTTCGTCGCCTTCGACCATAGGCTCAAGCTGTTGCAGTTCGTCGGCTCGGTTGCCATCCTGATCGCCGCTGCCGGAATGACCCTCGGGTGGTCCCTGCATCGAAGGAAGACTACTTCGCACACCTGAGCTTGGAAGGGGGCCGCCATGGGAGCGGCGGCTGGGCGCGACATCATGACTCTCTTCGTCGCCGCTCGAGTAGTTCACGTTGATGGCCGCGATCGGAATTCTGGCGTGTCCCGGCTCGCCGGAGCCGGCGTTCCACTCGGGAAGTACAACCAGCTCCGAGTGACCCGGGAGTCTTCCGAGTCGAAGCGTCCCTTGGACACCCCTTCTAGGAACCGGTCACGCATCGCAGCGGGAAGCGGCAGTTCAGCAGTGCACGGCCGCCGCTATGACGTACATAGATCTCAATTGGGTGGTCCATCACCGCAGTCTATTCAGCCGAACAATGGGTAGGAAAACTTCCCGCGCCATAGGCTCTGAAAAGGTGTTCCCCTCTGCTAACCGTTGGGACCAGCCTGCTCCCCCTCCTTCCGGTGGATTCATGCAGCGCTTTCGATCTTGCAATGAATGCTTTAGTAAACGCTGAAGGATTGGCTGGCCGAGAAGTGCAGCCGGGGGTTGAACGGCACTGGCCGACAAAACGCCGCCCCTCGAAGCAATTGCGTCGTGACAACGCAACTTCATTCACGCTCGTGCGATCTCTGGTCGCTCACGCACGCGTGCCGGGCGGGCTTTTATGAGTATGCTGGCCGAGGCGTTGACCCGATGACCAGAGCGAAGCGACGCTTCCGGGTCTGCGGCATCGAGCTGCGGCTGTTCTGACCTGAACTCACATGATGCGCCTCCCTGTCCTTCGCCTCTCTCGCCTCGGCCTCCGCGCCCGGTTGACCGTGGGCGTGGTTGCCGTTGTCCTGCTGACGACGCTGGGCGTCGCCACCGCCGCGCTCTACTTTGTCAAGCGCCACATGCAGGAGGACATCGCCAACGAACAGTTCGAGCGGATTTCGGCCATCGCCGATGCAGTGGATCAGAAGTTCTTAAGCCGGCGCACCTTGCTCAAGACCTTCGGCAACAGCGTCGAGGCACAACACATTGCCGACAGCAAGCTGCTGCAGGACTTTGTTATGCAGCACAAGTCGCTGAAGGAGGCCTTTGACAACGTCGCCTTTGTCGACAGGAACGGCGACCTTGTGGCCAACCTCAACGGCGCGGACAAAATCGGCAAGGTCAATATCAAAGACCGTGAATACTTCCTGCGGACGGTCGCTGCCAAGGCGGGCGTCATCTCGCAGCCCTACCGGAATCGACTCAACGGTCTGGCGCAGATCGCGATGACGGAGCCGGTATTGAACAGCCAGGGTGAAGTGGTCTATGTCATCTCCGGCGCCATCAGTCTCAAGGAGCAGAACTTCCTGGGTGAACTTGCCAACATCAAATTTGGCAAGAGCGGATACATGTTCATCGCCAATACGGATGGCATTGTTATCGACCACCCTCGCAAGGACCTGATTCTGCAAAGTGTGAATGCTGAGGGAGGCCGCAATCCTGCGCTGGACCGCGCCATCGCCGGATTTGAGGGTACGGCCGAAGCCATGAATCGCGTTGGCGTGTACGGGCTCTATGCATTCAAGCGCAGCAGCCAGACCAACTGGGTGCTCGGGGGCATTTATCCGCGAAGCGAGGCCTTTGCCCGGATCGAAGAGATCGAACGGTACACCTGGGCGGGCGCGCTGCTCCTGACCGTGCTGGTGGGAGGCCTCGCCTTCGTGGTCATGCGCTCCCAGCTCATGCCCTTGTCACAGCTGCATGAACACATGCAGGTTTCGCGCGCCGTCTCGAACTACGCCCCCTTGGAGCAGGTCGGCCCCAAGGACGAGATCGGCGATCTTTCGCGCACCTTCGATTCGCTCATGCTGGAGCGCCAGATCGCCCACGAGCGGCTGCGGTCGAGCGAACGGTTCTTGCGCGATGTGACCGACAACCTGCCGGCCGTCGTCGCCTACTTCGATCGCCACCAGGTCTGCCTCTTCGGCAACAAGGCGGGACTCGCCATGCGCGGCAAGACGAAGGCCGACATCGGCACCCTGACGATGAAGGAGTCGCTGCCGGAGGCGGTCTACAAGCAACTGGAGCCGGAGATTGCCAAAGTGCTGGCGGGGACGGCGACGCGCTACGTGGGCACCTACGATCGCAATGGCAAGGAGGGTTTCTTCGAGTGCCATCTGGTGCCCGACATACGCCACGCCGGCGAGGTGTTCGGCTACTACGTGATGACCTTCGACGTCACGCGCCAGAAGGTGGCCGAACGCGAGCGGGCTGCGGGCGAGGCTCGCATTCGCACCATCACCGATAACCTCCCGGCACTGGTCTCGCACGTGGATGCATCGTTGCGCTACACCTTTGTCAACGCACATGTGCGGGCGCTGCACGACAACGCGGAGCTGGTGGGCCAGAGCATGGCCGATGTGCGTGGAATCGAAGACTTCAGGACGGTCGAACCCTATGTCCGCCGCGTGCTCGCCGGGGAAGCAGTGACGTTCGAGAAGAAAGGAGACCCTGCGCGCGGGGTCGGCCAGAAGTGGTTTCAGTCCCACTACATTCCCGATCGCAATGCGGAAGGCGTTGTGCAAGGCTTCTATGCAATGACTTTCGATGTGACCGAGCGCAAGCTGGCCGAGATCCGCAGTGCCGAGAGCGAGAAACGCCTGCGCGGGCTCACCGACAACGTGCCGGCGCTCCTGACCGAGCTGGACCTCGACGAGCGGGTGGTATTCTGCAACGGCAGGTACCTGACCTGGCTCGGCATCCCGCCATCTTCGATGATGAACCGGCCCATTCGGGAGGCCGTTGGTGACGCGCACTACGAGATGCGCAAGCCGCTGCTGGCGCGCGCGTTTGCCGGCGAGGAGGTCTCCTTCGAGCAGACGGCCAAGCTGCTGGTCGGCGAGCGAACCCTGCAGACGACCTACCTGCCGCAGAGGAATGCAGAGGGCGAGGTCGTCGGCCTGTACATCCTGGCGAACGACGTCAGCGACCTGAAGCAGAAGCAGATGCAGCTGGACACCCTCGCGCGTGAAGACGCGCTCACGGGCCTGCCGAACCGCCGGTCCTTCGAAGAGCACGTGCGCGAGGCATTCGCCAGATCCCGGCGGTCCCGCCTTCCGGTCTGTCTCATGTTCCTGGACATCGACTACTTCAAGTCAATCAACGATTCGCTGGGCCATGCAGCGGGCGACGCGGTGCTCAAGGAATTCGGCCGTCGGCTCAAGGAGAGCGTGCGTGAGACGGACATGGCGGCGCGCTACGCCGGCGACGAATTCGTGGTCCTGCTCGAAGGTGTCACCGATGCCGACGAAGCGCGGCTGGTTGCCGGCAAGGTGATCAGTGCGATGCAGCCGGTATTCCACCTTCCGAGCCGCACCTTGCAGGTGACGACCAGCATCGGTGTCGCGATCTCGGAGGGGGATGAGGACTTTCCTGCGCTGCTGGCATGCGCCGACTCGGCGCTGTACGCGGCCAAGAAGGAGGGAAGAAACCGATTCATGATGGCCGCGTCGAGGTCCGAAACGCAGCAAGCCCGGTACGGATCCTCATTTGCGAGGCGGGAGCAGTTGGTCCAATGAAAACCGAGAACATCACCGAGGCCGCCGGTTCTCGCATCGGGCCGGACTTCACCATCGCGTTCCAGCCCATCGTGGACCTCGAGCAGCGAGACATCTTCGCGCATGAGGCGCTTGTTCGAGGCATTCACGGGGAAGGGGCCTTCGAGGTGCTCGGCAAGGTGCAGGCGCGTCATCGTTTTGCTTTCCACGAGACGTGCCGCGTGAGGTCGATCGAGATGGCATCGGTGCTCGGCATGCAATCGAGGCTCAGTCTCAATGTCATGCCCAACGACATTGCAAGGCCAGCGGAATGTTTCCATACTGCCATCCGCACGGCCGAGCGAGTGGGCTTTCCCGTCGATCGCCTGATGTTCGAGATCACGGAGGGCGAGCCGTTCAAGGACCTGCGCGAACTGGCCGCGACGTTCGAAACCTTCGAGCGCTTCGGGTTCACCTCGGCCATCGACGATTTCGGTGCGGCCTATGCAGGCTTCGAACTGCTGGCCGCTTTTCAGCCGGATATCGTCAAGATTGACATGAGCTTCATTCGGGACATCCACCTCAGCGCCGTGCGCTTCACGATCGTGAAGGGGTTCGTCGCGACGTGCGACGAACTCCAGATCAAGGTGATCGCGGAAGGGGTGGAGACCCGGCAAGAGGTCGATTCGCTCCGAAGCCTCGGCGTGAAGTTGTTCCAGGGCTACCTATTTGCACGTCCTGGCATAGCCATGCTGCCGAATGTTGCCTGGGATGCGGCCTGAGCTTAGCGCTGCGCGATGCCCATCGGCGCCAGCAGACGGGCGCGCGCGATGGCCTGCTGTCGATTGCCCATGTCACCCGTGACTGGTGTCGACGTCGCCGTGCCGTTGGCGAGGGTCGTCACCGGAGGACCGAGATGGGCGAGGCCGTCAGGGCGCAGTCCTGGCCCACCCTCGCTGCGGGCTCAGAGGCTTCGTAGGTCTCGGACATCGGCTTCGGGCAGCGTGGTTGCACTGTCAGAGCCCAACACCACGGCCAGCAAGGCATTGCACGCCCGCTGATCGGTCCGCGGGACAGAAAGCCGGACCTATGCGCCGCCGCGGAAGCAGGACGAGCCCCACGGCGTCAGCTTCACGGGCAGGTGGTAGTGCTGCGACATATCGGCCAGGCCGAAGCGAAATACCTGCACGCCCATGAACGCGGGCTCGGGCAGCTTGACGCCTCTTGCGCGGTAGTACTCGGCCACGTGCAGGCGCAGTTCGTAGAAGCCGATCTCGAACAAGGACTCGCGGCCTTCGATGCCGCCGACCACGCCATTGCTGCGGACCTTGCCCGAGGCCACGTCCGTCCAGCCGTGGACGGACGGTGAGCGGGTTGTGGTCCGCGACTGCAGGGTCGTCGAGGAACAGTGGGACGAGCGACAGCAGTTCGACATCAAGGGGCTCAATGCAAATCGCGAGGCCACGTGCGTCCTCTACATCGCCTTCAGCCGCAGAGTTCCGTCAGCGGTCTGATACGTGTCCTCGCCAGTCCGCTGAACGATGCGTCCTGTCGTGAGACGGTACTCGGAACCAACCTCGTCTCCGGGCGCTGCTTGGCTGTCGTCAGCTTCAGGGTCCAAGTGGACGGTGTACCGCAACACAACGTGCCGCTTCCCGACCTGGTCAACAACCTTGATCTGTTCTGCCGCCTTCTTTTTGGGCATGCAACTTCCTTCGAATGCGAAATCAAAACCTTGTGCTCTAGGGCGATCTGGATCCACCGCTTCCAGCCACCGAGCAACCCGAATTCGGCTGCCTCTTCAGTGTGTGGCCGGTGGTAGGCGCGTAGTGGGACGTCCGCGGCCTGGAAGACTTCGAATGCGAACCGCGAGTAAGACGGATTCGTTCGACGACGGTTCACAACTTCCGAGCACTCCTCATATCAGCGGTGAATCGTGCGACCTCGCGAGATTCTGGCAAGAGTTCTGCTGCGGCTTCGCATCGGGCTTCCGAGAACCGCCGACGCGCGATGCATGCGCAACCCAAGACCGACTCGATTGTCAGGCCTGGTCTGCATGGCCATCGAAGCAAGTGACACACAGCTTGCGTACCATGTGCATTCGGGTTGCCACCTTGGCGAGCGCATCAAACCGAACTGATTATCTCCTCCAACCTCTTGGTGGAATTAATCCGGGGGTGCAAGCCCCGGGGGTCTTTCTCGCATCGATCCGCTGCGTGACCGTTGCGAACCAGACTTGCAGCGCATGGGGGAGGGCTTGCGCGGCCCTTGCGTTTTGCAGACCGCCGCAAGCACATCGGCAGACGCGGCTGATCTTCTGGCCGCACACGCTAGTCGCGGATCCAAAGTTGCATGATTGACAAGCGTCCGCTCGACGTTTGCCAGGGCCCTACGAGGCTCGGCACACTCGCCTCCTTACGACGTAATGCACCGCTTTGCAGCTCTGTTTTTGAAACCATTCCGAAGCAAAGACGACTGGAACCACGACGACGCCTTCAAGGTCTCCCAGGACTACCTCACGCGCTTCAAGGAGATCGACGCCATCTGGGCCGCCGACGACCACATGGCATGGGCGCGACCACCGCCACCAGCCACGCGGGGGCCACCGGCGACTTCGGCTCCAGCTACCGGAGAGAAAGCACCTCGACCTACAAGCCGCCGATGATGGGCCGAACCACCGTGGCATTCGTCATGGAGGCGAATTGGGTCGGCCCGTCAAGGCCTGCCAGAAGCCCGGCGACCTGATCATGCCGGGTGGCCGGAAGATAAACGTGCTCGAGATGATAAAAAGTCAGACGAAGAAATAGCCCTCAGGCTTTCGCCACGCAGCCGGCACGCGCCCGGCCCTAGCCCACCAGGCTCACGTGCGCGGACACCACGCGCCAGCCCTCCGGCAGGCGCGTCCAGGTCTGGCTCTGGCGGCCCGTGCGGTCGCTGCCTGTGCGCTTGAACTCGACGTTTGCGACCGCGAAGTCCTGCCCGAAGGTGGTAATCGACGTCGCCGTGATCTCGCGCTCGAGGTTGACCGCCGGGCGGCCCTGGCGGAACGCGCGTATCGCGTCGTAGCCATAGAGGTTCTCACCCGCGCCGTAGCGCAGCGTGTGCGGCGAATCCCAGAAGAGCCTGTCAAGCACCGGTACGTCGTTGGTGACGAGCGCACGCTCGTACTCGGCGAACACGGCTTCGACTTCGGCGAGCACGGCGGGCAGGTTGATGTCGGTCATGGGAACGGTCATGGGCTGGTCTACTTTCCGCCCCAGTGAACGAAGCGCCGCTCCACCACCAGGAACACGAGGTTCATCACATAGCCGAGCAGGCCCGCCGCGAAGATCGAGGCGTACATGTCAGGCATGTCGAAAATGGTTTGCGCATTCATGATGCGCTGGCCGAGGCCGTCGGTGGAGCCGATGAACATCTCGGCCACGATCACAATTACCAGCGCGATCGACACGCCCGAGCGCATGCCGACGAACACCTGCGGCATCGATTCGAGCAGGATCACGTCGGTCAGCACGCGCCAGCGCGGTGCACCCATCACCTTGGCCGCGAGCTGGCGCTGCTTGCGCGCGCTCATCACGCCGTAGGCGACGTTGAACAGGATGGCCAGCGCCGCGCCGAAGGCCGCGACCGCGATCTTGGTGGCCTCGCCGACGCCGAACAGCACCAGGAACAGCGGGAACATGGCCGAGGCCGGCGTCGAGCGGAAGAAGTCGATCGCGAATTCGATCGATTCGTAGATCTTCTCGCTCGACCCCAGCACGATGCCGAGCGGCACCGCGATCACGAGCGCGAGGCCGAAGGACGTGACGGTGCGCACGATCGTCTTGAAAAAGTCGCCCCACAGCGTGCCATGGGCGAGGCCGTTCCAGAAGGCGGCGAGCGCTTCGAGTGGCGAGGGCAGCAGCACCGGGTCGACCGCACGCGTTGCATGCACGAAGGCCCAGAGGCCGATCAGCGCGGCGATGCCGAACAGCGGGCGCAAACGCGCGCCGAAGGTGTTGGCGCGATGGGCGAGGCTCATGGCTTACGCACCTCCCGCTGGAACACGTCCAGCGCGCGGGTCTTGGTGGCGATGAAGGCCGGCGTGATCGTGGTGTCGGCCGTGCGCGGGCGCGGCACGTCGAAAGGCAGTTTCTCGGCCACGCGCGTGGGCCGCTTGGTCAGGAGCAGCACCTCGTCGGCCAGCAGCACGGCCTCGTCGAGGTCGTGCGAGACCAGCAGCGTGGTGGTCCGGCGTTCGGTCAGCACCTTCTGCAGACGCTCGCGCAGGAACATCACCATCTCGTAGTCGAGCGCGGAGAAAGGCTCGTCGAGAAACAGCACCTCGGGGTCGACCACCAGCGCCCGCATGATCGACACCAGCTGCTGCTGGCCGCCCGACATCTGGTAGGGATAGCGCTGCAGGTCGAGCTTGACGTCGAAGCTCTCCATCAGCCTGTCCATACGCGCCTGCTGCTCCACCTTCGACAGGTTCAGGTACTGCAGCGGATAGCGGATGTTGTCGATCGCGCGCAGCCACGGGAACACCGCCTCGCGGTAGTTCTGGAACACGTAGCCGATGCGCGTCTCGCGCGCCTCCTTGCCCTCGAACAGGATCTGTCCACTGTCGCAGGGCAGGATCCCCGCGATCATGTTGATCAGCGTGCTCTTGCCGCAGCCGTTGGGGCCGAACACCGACACGATCTTTCCCTTTGGAATGTCGAGGTCGAAGTGGTCGTAGATGGTCGCGTCCTGGAAGCGCTTGGTCAGCCCTCGGATCGTGATGTGCGTGCCCCTCGGGTACCAGCGGTGCGAGGCGTCGGCGTCCGCAGCCTGGGGCGCGGCGGTGCCGATCGGCAGGTGGGGACTCATGGCGCGCATCAGAAGGCCCGCACCAACGCCTTGCCGTCGATCTTGTCCTTGACCACGCCCAGCTCGGTGCCGATGTCGAGGAACTTCTGGAAGTCCCCGACGTCCGCGGGCGTCATGTCCTTCGCCATCACGATGCGCGGGAGCGGCACCGTGGCGGCCAGCTCGGGCGGCACCTTCATGCCCTGCACCAGGTAGCCGCGCGCGCTGCTGTCGGCCTGCGCGTCCTTCACGCCGCGAGCCCATGCGGCGGCGAAGCGCCTGGCCACATCAGGCTTGTCGATCATGAACTTGCCCGACATCACGGCACCGGCCGCGAAAGCCGAAGCGCTCTTGTTGCCCAGCAGATGGGTGGAGATCACGCCGGCCTCGATGCGCTTGCCGATCTTCTGCGCCACCATGATGGTGGCCGACGGCTCGAGGGTGTAGCCGCCGTCGAAGTTGCCCGACTGCAGTGCGCCCAGGTGCACGCCGATCTGCTGCTCCTGGATCGTGAAGTCCTTGCCTTCGACTAGGCCCACCTTCTTGAGCACCGCGCGTGCCGCGCCGATGTTGGCCGGGCCAGGCGCCGAGAAGAGCTTGAAGCCGTTCTTGAAATCCTTCAGCGTCCGGGCCGGGCTGTCGGCCTTGACGACGAACTGCTCGATCATGTGCTGCGCGTTCTGGCCGTTGAGCGAGATGTACTTCAGCGTGTTGGGCCGGCGCGATTCCATATTGGCGCCTTCGAGCGTCACCAGGTTCGCCGCCGCGTCGATGCCGTTCGATACCAGCGCCTGCACGGTCAACGGATGGCTGGTCATGGGCACCTCCTCGATCTCGAGGTCGGCCTCCTTGAAGTAACCGCGGTTCACGGCCACGTAGAACGGCAGCGCCGCGCTCGAGGGGAACACGCCGACCTTGATCCTGTCGGCCGCCTGGGCCGGCAGGGCCAACGCGGCGAGGACGAACGCCATGGCGCCGGCGAGAAGGGCGCTGGCACGAAGGGGCGCAGCGAAAGGAAACTCAGGGCGTGACATCGTGGGGTTCTCCGGAACGAGGTGGCTGGGTCAGGGCGGGATAGGAAAGCGGATCGAAGAAGGAACTGCCGGCGCGGTATACGCGCGCGGCCGACATGTCGGGCGGCGCGCCGTCTTCCACCGCGCCTTCGAAGGTGAGTTCGAGCTGCACGCCGCTCGGGTCGTAGACGAACAGTTGCCACAGCGTGGTGCCGGGCACGAGGAATTCGCGCCAGTCCAGCCACGCGGCGCGAAAGCGCGCGACGTAGGCGTGGTAGCCCGAGCAGGCCAGCGACACGTGGTCGATGGCGCCGCTGCCGTGCGGCACGTGGCCGCTCCCGCCCAGCGCCGGGCCGCCGGCATAGAGGTGGATGATGGCCTGGCCGCCCGGTTGCCCGCAGGCAAGCCACGCGCCGGGGTAGCCGAAGTCGGGCCGCGCGATCTCGCGCAGGCCAATCACGCCGGTCCAGAAGGCGCGGGTGCGATCGAGATCGGCGGTCTTGATCGCGAGATGAAACAGCCCGTGGGTGATGGCGGCGCTCGTCATGGCGCAGGCACCGTTTCGCGTTCGCCCAGCGATACATCGCGGAACAGCGTGGAAAGATCGCCGAGAAACCCGGGCCCGGTTTTCCAGCGCGTACCGGCCACCGGGTCGGCGCCGGCCAGCATGGTGTCGGTGGCCGTGATCGACAGTGCCATCGCGAAGCGGATGCGCTCGCGCCGCGCGGCGTCGACCAGCGCCAGCCAGTCGCGCGGCGCCAGGCGGCCCGCGCGGATCTCGCGCTCGAGGATCAGCGCCGCGGCGCAGGCATCCTCCATCGCCTGGGTCGCGCCCTGGCCCAGCGTGGGCGCCATGCCATGGGCGCTGTCGCCCAGGTACATCACGTTGAAATCGGCTTCGCCGAACAGCACGTCGGACTCCTGCATGCGCGCCCAGTGGCTGTGCGGCAGGTTCGCGCACATGGCGTCCATCAGCCATTGCACCTGCGCGCTCGGCACACCCTGCGCCGGCTGGTACGTGGCGCGCATCGTGGCTTCGGTCTTCCATTCGTCGCGCAGCGGCGCACCGGGTTCGACCGGGTAGGTCGCCGCGATGTAGACATGCCCTGGCGGCACGCAGAAGGCCAACAGCCGGTGCGGGCCATTGAACCACTGGCCGTAGTCGTCGATCAGGCCGCCGCTGGTGTCGGGCACCAGCGTGCGCAGGATCGCCACGCCCACGTGGCGCGGCTCGGGCAGGCCCGAGAACACGGCGCGGGTAGCGGAATAGCGGCCGTCCGCGCCGACCAGCAGATCGATGTCATCGATGCGGTGCTCGCAACCGCCCTGCGTGTAGCGCACGGCGGTGCGTCCGCCGCCGCCCGCGGCTGCGGCGATCGATGCGATCTCGCAGCCGTACCGGATCGCCGCGCCCGCGCCTTCGCGCAGCACGCGGTAGAGCTCCGACCAGCGGATGCGGATGCCGGGGTTGTCCGCCACCTCGGACAGCAGCAGGTCGAACAGCACCGTGCCGTCGGTCAGCGCGATCTGCCAGTGCTTCCACGGCAGGCTCGCGGCCTCGACCTCGGCGGCCAGCGCCGCGTCGCAAAGGTGCAGCGCCTTGACCGCGTTGGGGCCCACGTTGAGGCCCGTGCCGGCCTCGGAATGGTCGTCGGGGCCGACGCGCTCCAGACAATGCAGCTCGACGCCGGGCAGTCCGGCGAGCCGGCGCGCCAGGATGGCACCGGCCACGCCGGCACCGATGATCACGATCTTCATGCGGATAGGATCTCGCTGAGAGGCGCCACCGCGGCAAGCGCGGGACGCCGGTGTTGCCAGGGATGGCGTTGTTCGAAGGCATGGCCGATGGTGCAGAGCAGCGCATCGCTGCCCTGCGGCCCGACGAGCTGGAAGCCGATGGGCAAGCCGTCCACGCCAGGCTCGGCCGGCAGGTTCAGTGCCGGCAGGTTCAGTGCCGGCAGGCCGGCAGCGTTGACGAAGGCAGTGAAGACCGCATGTCCGCGCGCACCGACCGCGCAGCCGGCAATCTGCGAGGGATGGCTGCGCGGCGCCGCCCAGGGCATCGCGGCGCAGCTCGGCGTGAGGATCAGGTCCCACGATTCGAACACCCGCGCCATCGCGGTGCGCACCTCGCGCTGCAGCGCCTGCGCGGCGAACAGGTCGACGGCCGAAAGGCGGCGGCCGGCCGCGAGCAGCTCGGCCATGGCGGGCGACAGCAGGCCTTCGTCGCCCGCGCGATCCCGCAGCACGGCGGCCAGCCCGGTCGCGCTCAGCACCGGCCAGGCTTCGCGGTTGAAGCGGGCGACGGCATCGGGCGCTTCGGCTTCGAGCATCACATGGCCCATCGCGCGCAGCCGGACGGCCACCGCATCGACCTGGTCGGCGATGGCCGCGTCCACCGGACTGCCGGCGATGGCGCGCCAGTACGCGATGCGTTGCGGGCGCGGCGACGGAGCGGCAAGGTCGATGGTGTGCATGGCGGGTGCGAGCACCTGCAGGATGCGTACCAAGTCCGCCGTGGTGCGCGCGATCGGGCCGATCACTTCCAGGCCCGGCAGCATTTCGGGCAAGCCGTCGGCACGCGGCACCGCATCCCACGTCGGCTTCAGGCCGATGAGCCCGGTGTAGGCGCAGGGCCGACGAATCGAGCCGCCGCCATCGGTGGCGAGTGCCAGCGGCCCGATGCCCGCAGCCACGGCCGCCACCGCCCCGCCGCTCGAACCGCCGGGGGTGAGATCCAGGTTCCACGGGTTGCGGGTGGTGCCGGAGAGCGCGTTGGCGGTGTAGCCCTGTAGCGTGAACTCGGGGATGTTGGTCTTGGCGAACAGAATGGCGCCGGCCGCGCGCAGGCGCGCCACCGGCGCTTCGTCGCGCTCCGGCCGGTGGTCGGCAAAAAGACGGCTGCCCCAGCAGCAGGGAAAGCCTCGCACCGGGATGTTGTCTTTCACGCTCACCGGCACGCCATCGAGCACGGACAGCGGCGTGCCGCGTCGCCACCGCGCCTCGCTTTCCCGCGCCGCGCCCAGTGCCACGCCATCGTCCCGGGCGACCACCGCATGGATCCGCGGGTTCACCGCGTCCAGCCGCTGCAGCACGCTGCGCATCGCTTCGACTGGCGATAGCGTGCCGTCGCGATAAGCCTCGGCCAATGCGCCGGCATCGAGTTGCCAAAGCTCTTTCATGCTGTGTGCGCGATCACCGCGATCAGTCCGCCGCCATCCGGCCCCTGGTGCTCGGCACCGCCCGAAACGAAGATGCGCGCGTCGCCCAGCACGCCGGCCACCATGCCGCCGACCGCGCCGCGGATGTGGCGTTGGGCGTTGATGTCGGTGTCGTCGAGCATGGTGTGGCGTGCGCCGCGCACGCGGCCGCGGCGGTCGGGCTCGCACTTGACGAACACCGCCGCCACGCGCGCCGCGTCGGCCGGACTCAGCTGGGGCGCCGCATCCATGCCCAGCGGCCGCAGGGCCTCGGCCACGGCACCGATGTCCAGCGCGTCGCGCATCGGTGCGCAGGCCATGCGCAGCGTGCCTTCCCATGCCGCGCTGTGGCCGAGCACGATCACCTCGTTGGCCTCGACCTCGACGCCCGACGAAATGCTCGCGCGGCCGGAGAAGCGTTCGAAGTCGCGGAACATCGCGGTCTCCAGCGCCGGGTCATCGGGCAGTTCGCCCAATGCGATCGCCACGCCGAAAGCGCCGGCTGCGCGCGCCGCCGCCATCGAGCGGCCCGAGTCGGTGGTCAGCACCGTGTGTCCGGCCGCGGCGGCGGCCTGCGCGCGCGCGGCCGTCACGCAGGGGCATTTGACCTGCACGAAAGCCACGTCCTCGACGCGAGCGATGCCGGCGTCGCGCATCGCCTCGCGCACAGCGCCGGTGACTGACGCCACCTGCGCCCAGCGCCCGACATGCTGCGCGGGCAGCGGCGCGCTGACGGCCGTGCCGATCGCCAGCGCACCCGGGCCGGGCCCGGCGGCCGCGTCCGCTGCGGGCCGTCCGGTGCGGGCGAACACCACGTAGTGCGGGCTCAGTACACCCTCGGTGCCGCCCGACAGGATGCAGGGCAGCTCGCACAGCAGTTCGGCGGCCGGGCGGCCCAGTCGCGTGGCCAGCAGGTTCATCAGCGTCTGCATGAAGTAGCCGCGCGTGAAGTCGTTGACGCCGCCATTGCCTTCAGTCTTGCCGATCACGGCGACCAGTTGTCCGGGCTCGAGCACGCCCTGGTCGAACAGCGCGGCGAGCGCCGAGAGGTCACCCGGATGCGCCATCGACAGCCGGTGCACGGCGAGGCGGGGCCGCGTGGCGGCCTGCGTCGGCGCGATGACTGGGGGGAGGAGGGTGTTGGCGTCCATGGATGCTGCGGTGCAACAGATGAACGCAGTATGGGCAGCGGGGGTGCAAACTTCCAGCGCAATGTTTCGCTCGGACCGAGCGTAAATTGTGTGCAGTGCGTGGTTCGCCGCATGCGCGGCTGCTCAGCCCGGCAGCGCCGCCAGCCGGTTGACCAGCGTTTCCATGAACGAGAGCGTGGCGATCGGCAGCATGCGGCCGGCGCGCGCCGCCAGCACCAGCTGGCTGTGCGCCAGCGCCCGGTCCGACAGCGGGATCGACACCAGTTCGCCGCGCCGCACCTCGTTGAGCGTTCCGATCTGGAACTGGAAGCTGATCGCGCCCGTCTGCCGCGTGAACTCCTTGAGTGTCTGCACGGTGCTGGCCTCCAGCGCGATCTGCAGGGCGATGCGCGAGCGCGCCATCACGTCGTCGAGCAGCCGTCGGCTACCGAAGGACCGGTCGCCCAGCGCCACGGTGTACTTCTGGCAATCGGCCAGTCGCAGCGTGGCGTGCTTCGCAAGTGGGTGATCGGGCCGCAGCATCGCGCACAGCGGCTGCGCGATCGCGCTGATCACGCGCAGCGTCTCCGACGGCTGGGGGTCGTGCACCAGGATCAATTCGACATCATCCGCCATCAGCGCCGCGACCAGGTTGCCCGTCACGCCCGAGACGATCTGGAACTGCACGCCCGGGTGCGTCTGCTGGTAGTGCGCGATGGTGCCGGGGATCAGGTCGGTTGCGACCGATTCGGCGCAGCCGATGCGCACCGTGCCGCGCACCAGTCCGCGCAACTGCTCGATCTGCGACTCGGCCGAGCGCATGTCGGCCATGCTGCGACGCACCGCGGTGATCAGCACCTCGCCCGCTGCCGTGAGGCGCACGCCGCGTGGCAGGCGCTCGAACAGCGGCGTGCCGATGTCGGACTCGATCTCGAGGATCTTGCGGTTGAGCGCGGTCGAGGCCACGTGCAGCTTCTCCGCCGCCTTGCGGATCGATCCCGCGCGCGCGACGGCATCGAGGTAGACGAAGTGACGGGGCGGGTGCAGCATGGGTGGTGGCGAAGATTGTTCCACGGGGGCTCTACCATGCCGCGCCGTGCGGCCGGGAATCACCCGCATGACGACGAACCCACTGCAAGCAATGCCGGCAACGGCGAAGTGACATGAGCATTTGCCAGCGGGAGCAGCCCGCTGGAAGACGATCTACAGGAGCCGGTGGACTCACACGTAGGCCGCGGGGACGACCAGCCGAGAAGCCAACAAGCGGCCCAGTGCGACGATGAGCGCCGCGGTGCCCAGGTTCCAGACCAGGATCATCACGGTTGCGTCCAAGCTGTGAAAAATCGACATCGCCGTGGCGCTCATCGCGCCCACGGCCAGGCTTCCCGTCAGCGAGACTGTGCTCGCCGACAGCACCGCCCCGTGGCGCAGCATGGCGAACATGGCGAGCGACAGCGGCAGACTGATCATCAGCAGGGTAGCGAAACATCGCGCCGTCTCGCCGAACTGGACACCATCGGGGCCGATGCTGACCCAGTTCACCAGACATCCGTACCCGACGGTGCCCACCCACGCGAGCAGCGCGGGCACCGGCAGCAGGGCCCAGCCGCGCGATCGGTCGGGCAGGTTCAGCTTGAACGATGCGATGGCCGCCAGCACGCCCGTCAGCAGCGCGGCAGCGGTGCCGACGATGAAGTCCGGCTGCTCCAGTCGCTGCGCAAGGTCGGGGCGCACGCCGTGGCCCACCGCCAGCAATCCGAAGATCAGCGCCGGCAGCAGCAGCCACAGCGCCGCCCGCAACAACGGCGGCCGCAGACGGCGCACCGGCCGCGCATCGGCCACCAGCGCTTCGATGAGATCGCTCGTCTTGATCATGATCCGCTGCCGGGTCCGTTGAGTAGCTTGTGCAGGTTCTTGATCCCGCGGTGAGCCGCCACCTTCAAGGCGGCGATCGACATTCCGCTGACCGTGGCGGCCTGGCGCAACGACATCTCCTGCAGTTTCAACAACTTGATTGCCTCACGTTGCCCCGGCGGCAGGCGCTCCACCGCCTCGCGAACGGCCACCAAGTCGGCACTTTCCTCAGGGTAGTTCGCTTCGGTGACCACCAAGGTTTCATGTCCGGGGGCCAGCGGTGTCTCGTGCTGTGTGGCGCGGCCCTGGCGGCGCAGCCGGTCGACCATGCGCCGATGCGCAATCGCCACCAGCCATGGGCCGAAGGGGCGGCCCGGATCGTAGGTATGACGGATGGAATGAACGGTGAGCAGGACATCCTGCACCGTGTCTTCGACATCGCTGCGATCGCGATGCGCCTTCACCGCCAGCGAGCGCAAATACGGCGTGATCTCGTCGAGCAGGCGTCGATAGGCCTCTCGATCACCCGCCTGGGCGCGCGCCATCAAGATGGACCAGTCGAACTCGCGCACCACGACGGGCATTTCGCTCGGCGACGTTGTGTGAGGGACGAGCCTCAACGCAGGGTTTCGATCACGGTTGCTGCTCACGCAACGCACGATAGCCCTCAACGCGGTCCGCCGGGGCGACTATTTTTCTTTCGCGGTGCGTAACCTTTCGCCGCCCTCGGACGAACCTTTGAGTGTCGGTCTCGACCCGAGGCCTTAACGCGAGAGGTGAAACCATGACTCATCAAGTGTTCGCAGGTTCAGCGCTGTCTACCGCGCTCGGACTGGTGTTGGCCGCATCGGGGATGGCGGCCCAGGCGCAAGGCATGGACATGAGCAAGGCGCCACAGGCCGTCAAGGACAACATGGCGCGCATGGAGAAGAACAAACTGGAGAAGTGCTACGGCATCAATGCCGCCGCCAAGAACGACTGCGCCGAGGGCAAGCACTCCTGTGCCGGCCAGTCCACGCAGGCGCGCGACCCCAAGTCCTTCGTGCTGCTGCCGGCGGGTGACTGCGCCAAGATCCAGGGCGGAAGCATGAAGTCGAGTTGAGCGCGGTGGCGGCCATGCGCGACGAACGCGGCGCGGTGCCGGCCGCCGCGGGGATCGGGCTGCGCTTCCAGCACCACGAGGCCGTGCTCGAGACACGGCCCGCCGTCGCCTGGCTGGAGGCGCATACCGAGAACTACATGGGCGGCGGCGCGCCGATCCGCACGCTCGAGGCCATCCGGTGCGACTATCCGGTGTCCCTGCACGGCGTCGGCCTGTCGCTGGGCAGCGCGGACGGGTTGGACGCCGCGCACCTCGAACGCATTCGGGATGTCGTGCGCCGGATCGAGCCGGGGCTCGTGTCCGAACACCTGTCATGGAGCGTCGTCGGCGGTACCTATCTGGCCGACCTGTTGCCGCTGCCGATGACCGACGAAGCGCTCGACCTCGTCTGCCGCCATGTCGACCAGGCCCAGACCTGTCTGCAGCGCCAGATCCTGATCGAGAACCCATCGACTTACCTGCGCTCGCCAGTATGATCAGCCAAGACGAGCAGATGGTGCGTGCGGCATCTCTCGCGATGGATCTAACCGCCTGGTTCGTGATCCTGCCGCTGAGTCTCGCCTCGCTGACAACTGGGCTGATTCAAGCACTGGGTACTGCGTGGGGCTTGTTTCGGCACTATTGGATTCTTTTCAAACTCCTACTAACCGCCGTTGCCACCGGCGTGTTGCTGTTGAAGCTGCAGCCAATTAGCTACCTGGCCGACGTGGCGGCAGAGGCGACATTTTCCAGCGCCGACCTCATTGGGCTGCGAACCTCCCTCGTGGTCCACACCGGAGGTGGGCTATTGGTGTTGCTCGCGGCCGTCACGCTGGCGGTATACAAGCCGCGGGGCATGACTCGGTACGTGTGCGAAAGCAGCGCGAACAGGGCAACGCCAGGGCAGGGTCCGACCTCGGGTCGACCACGAGCACGCCACTCTGGGTGAAAGTCTTTGGCGGAATTGTCATCGTCCTGATCCTGATGGTTGGTGTCATGTTGCTTGGCGGCGGCCATGGCCCAGGCGCCCATGGCTAACAAGGCGCTGCACCGGACGGCAATTCCGCTGCGCACCAGCGCGCCGGTGAGCTTTGGCGTTGTGCCCCACCTTCGCTGCCATGAACTCGCTTGAGCTGAAGGTCCCTCCTGCCGCGGCGCTGCTTTTCGGCGTCCTCATGTGGCTCGTGTCCTCGCTGGTCGCGCCGGCTGAAGTGCCGTCCGGCCTTCGCATATCGGTTGCCCTTTTTCTTGCTTCGGTTGGCCTGGTTTTCGGCGTCTCGGGCATGGTCTCCTTCTGGCGAGCAAGAACCACGATGAACCCAATCAAGCCTATGGCTACATCGTCTCTGGTCACCAGCGGTGCCTTTCGCCTCACACGCAATCCCATGTACCTCAGCCTTCTGCTCTACCTGCTTGCGTGGGTCGCGTACTTGTCAAACTGCTGGCTTTGCTTCTGCCGGTGTTCGTGCTCTACGTCAACAAGTTCCAAATCAAGCCCGAGGAGCGCGCGTTGTCCTCGCTCTTTGGTCCACAGTACGCCGCATACAAGAAGAGGGTTCGCCGGTGGCTGTGAGGCATAGCCGTTCCCATATGGACTCCGTCTCAACCGCAAGAAAGCTGCCCGATATTGACGGCTTGAGGGAAGCGCCCGCACGGGCATCTCTAGCGAGCTCCCAACGGAATCCAGCGCCCGCCCAAGTTCACGATCGCCTTCATAGGGGCCGTTCGTCGGCGACCTCCCATCGTCGTTCGGCCACCGCCTGCTTGTAGTTCCGTAGCACCTCCAGCTCGAAAGTTTTGCAAACGTCGAATCTGTGCGCCGTCGCAACACCTCAACGATGGCTTGTAGCCGCGCGCGACGGCACGAAGCTGGTTTGCGTGGCGAGGAACTGTTCTACCTGCCGATACACAAATCATCATGACGAGGACCGGAGGCCTCAGATGATTCGTGCGAGCCTCGCCCAACGACAGACTCTCCACGCCTGGATGCTCGCATGCGCACTTGGCGTCCTCGCGGCGCCGCCGGTTCGCGCCGGCCAACCGGTGACCCTGACTCACGTCCACGGGCTGTCCTATAGCGCTGACGGAAAGCAGCTCCTGATCCCCAGCCACCATGGCCTTGCCGTGTACGCGGACGGGCATTGGTCCAAGGCGGAGGGGCCGGCGCACGACTACATGGGCTTCTCCGCCACGCGCGATGCGCTGTACAGCAGCGGGCACCCGGCGCCGGGTTCCGAGCTGACCGATCCCTTTGGCCTGATCAAGAGCAGCGACGGCGGCAAAACCTGGCAGCAGCTCGGGCTCACGGGCGAGTCGGACTTCCACATACTGGCAACCAGCTTCGCGACCAACGCCGTGTACGTGGCCAACAAAGAGGCAAACACCCGCATGAGCCAAGTCGGCATCTACCACACGCGGACCGACGGCCTCAGGTGGCGACGCGCCGCGGCCAAGGGACTGGGGCGCTGGCTCCATAGCCTGGCCGTGCATCCCACCAACGCTGCCGTCGCCGCCGCGGGCACGGACGAGGGACTCTATCTGTCCCGGAATTCGGCGGAGAGCTTCGAGCGGCTGGTCGGCGGCATGGTGACTGCCGAAAGCTTCGATCTGGATGGGCAGCACTTGTGGTTCAGTACCTATGCCGACAAGGCGGTGCTGGCGAGGATCGTATTGAAGGCCAGGGCCAAGGCCGAAGAGGTGCCGATCCCAGCGCCGACAGACGATGCTGTGGCGTACATCGCGCAGAACCCTGTTCGGCGCGAAGAGATCGCGATCGCCACCTTCAAGCGAAGCGTGTTTCTCAGCAAGGACCAGGGTCGGACCTGGACGCAGATCGCGAAGGGCGGAACGACCCATGAGTGACTCGACGCCACGCCGGCGGCCTCCCGCATCGACGGTTAAGGGTGGCGCGTGCCGCCCAAGCGGTTCGGCAACCGGCACACTGTCTAGTCGTTGTGAAGCGGAGCGGCGTCCAAAGCGGGCTGAGCAACGGTAGCGTACATCTTGGGCCCGCGTTGCCCCCTAGGACAGGTCAAAGCAGCAACCCGCGTAGTACGCTTTGTCGCCGCCGTCGACGAAGGGCACCTCGATCGGCTTGCCCTCGTTGCGCCAGGCGTCGCGCCGCTTGTAGCCGGATTCGGCGAGCTCGGCGAGGAGCTCGTCGTGGTGCTGGATCCGGTAGGGACAGACGGCAAAGCCGATGCTGTTGAGCGTGTAGAGCGTGCGCTCGGGATGCACCGCCGTCGTGTTGAGCACGATGCGCCGTGGCTTCACGGGCAGCGCGGCAATGATCTCGGACATGCGCGTCGGCAGGTACTGCAGGCTGCCCGAGGCGTAGAGCACGTCGCAGCCGCTCGCGTCGCGCCAATCGGTGGTGAAGCTGAGCTGCGCGCTGGCCTCGCGCTGCACCGCGAGCTCCCGGCCGCTCGCCACCACGTTAGGCACGTCGCAGACGGTCCAACGCAGGTCGGCAGGGTAGTTGAGCATGCGGCGGAAGGCGTAGTACTTGATGCCGACATGGCCGCCCAGGTCGAAGATGCTGCGCATGCCGTCGTCGAGCGCGCGGCCGAGCCAGAACAGGCCCGGGTAGTCGTAGAAAGCGACCTGGTGACTGTAGAAGGCGTCCGCCGGGGCGTTGTCGTATCCGATGGCCTTGGAGGGCGGCGCGCCGGCTTCGGCAGCGGCGAAGCTCTCGAAGGAACCCATGAACAGGTTTTCTTCGCGGTTGTCCAGGAACTTGCGCCGGTAGGCAGCTTCGCGGACCGACGACGGCAGCAGACTCAAGTGCATTCTTCCTCCTGTGTATGCGCAACGGAGCCGGGTGTAAAAACTGATGCAAACCCACTCAATAGGAGCCCGGCGGCGGTGTCGTCACCGGCTTGAAGCGCCGCGCCGATGCGGTCATGTCGACGAGGCAGGATCGCGTCACACCGACCAGTTGGTCAAGCGCCTTCTTCTCTGCCACATCGAAAGCTGTGGTCATCGCTGGCACCGCGAGATTGCGAAGGTTCGGATTCGCGCCTGCGCAAGCGCCCGTATCGCGTCGCCCCTCTCTTGCGATCGATCACCTGCCACTCCGGATAGGCGAACCGTTCCGAGTCGATGGCGCGTTCATGCAACGAGGTCAAGCTTGCGGGCTTGGGAACGGCAGGAGCGAACTAATGTCACGACGGCATGGGCAAACCCTCAAGAAACAATTGGTGACATTCGGGGATGCTTCATCTCGCCTGCTTTTGGGCAAGGAGATCGATATGAAGAAACTGATGGTCGCCCTCGTCGCGCTGATGATGAGCGTTGGGGTTTGGGCGCACTCCGGCGGCACGGACAAGAATGGCTGCCACCACGATCGGAAGAGCGGCGGATACCACTGCCATTGAGATAGATCGGCGCGTATGCCCGCCAAAATTGCGGGCATGCATCTGGGCGGCGACGACCCTCGGCTAGACTTGCGCGATGCGCCGCAGGCTAGCCCTCGTCCTCCTCCTACTTTCTGCGTTCTGGCAGGCCATCGCCATCGGCGGGCAGGCCACCGCGTTCGCAGAAGTAGAGGAAATGGCCCACGCCGTCCTGCACTGGCAGGACGAGGCGCATCACCATCACGATGACGGGTCCGTGGCGCAGGACGACTCGGACGAGTCTGTCCAACACGTCGTTGCCGATGGCTGCCTGGGCGCGTCCGCGGTCTGGCTCACGGCTTCCTTTTCCTTTGCACCTGCCGAAGCGCCCCGACCGATGATGGTCAACGAGGCGGCCGGACCCTGGCCGCATCTCGACGGTCCTCGACGACCTCCAAGACTGACGACCTGAAAACGCCACTGCTCACCCCGCGTTCGCGCGCGTGGGCCGTTTTCATGTTGGCGACCCTCGCAGGCTGATCCGCATCGCGCGTGCGCGGCCGGCTCGCCGATGTCGCCGTCCCGTCAGTCAGGAGTCTTGTGAAATCCGTTCCATGGCTTGTGTCCTGCACGATCGCAGGAAGCGTGCTCCTTGGGGTCACAGCGCCCGCAGCCGCGCAACCATCCACTTCATCCGTCAGCGCAGTGTCGGCCAGCGTGAGCATCGCCCAGGCCTTCGAAGCGGCCTGGCAGCGCGCCGTCCAATCGCGAGAGACTGAATCCCAGACTCGGCGCGCACGCGCAGAGCAGACGGCGGCGTCCAGCCTCTGGGCGGCGCCGCCTGCCGCCGAGCTCAACCACATCAACGACCGTTGGCATTCGAACGCCGGGCGTCGCGAGACGGAGGTGGGCCTCGTGTGGCCACTCTGGTTGCCGGGCCAGCGCGACGCGCGCGCTGCAGCCGCCGATGCCGAACTGAAGCTCTCGGACCTTGGCCTCGAGGCGGCGCGATTGCGCGTGGCCGGACAGGTCCGCGAAGCCGCCTGGAAGCTGTCGGCAGCCCAGGCCGAAGCAATGTCGGTCGCAGCTCAGACGCGCTATCTGCAAGGCATCGTCGACGACGTGCAGCGTCGTGTCCAGGCAGGCGACCTGGCACGGGCTGATGCCTTGGCGGCCCGTGCCGAGTTCCTGGAGGCCAAGGCTGTCCAGAGCGAAGCCGATCAGCGATTGCAGGCGGCTCGCGCGCAGTGGCGAACACTCACCGGCATCGACGCGATGTCGCAAATGCCGAGCCCGCCGGCGCCGGCTGCTGGAGAGCAGCCGTCGACGACCGGCGAGCATCCCGAACTGCGGCTCGCCACGCAGGCCGTCGAGCGGGCGCGCAAACGCCTGGACGCCGTCAACGTATCGCGGCGCGACCCGCCGGAACTATCGCTTCGGTACCGCGAGGAGGCACCCGGCATGGGTGAGGCGACACTACGTGGCATCGGCATCGGCCTGCGGATACCGTTCGGCACCGACGGCCGCAATGCGCCTCTGCAGGCCGCTGCCTTCGGCGACCTCGATGTGGCGGAGACGACCGAGCAACGCCTGCGCGAGCGGCAAGACACCGAACTCGCGGTGGCGCGTGCGGCCGTGCAAAGCGCCGCGCTGCAAGTCGACAGCACACGCACCCGCGCCGGTCTGCTGCGCGAACGTGCGCAACTCGTCGACGCCTCGTTCAAGGCAGGTGAAACCTCTCTGCCAGACCTGCTGCGCGCAGCAAATGCCGCCGCACAGGCCGACGCCGCGCTCGCGCGCCAGCAAGCGGCGCTGGGCCTGGCCCATGCCCAACTCCAACAAGCACTTGGACTGTTTCCATGATTCATCTCACACACACCTCCAGCCTCAGGCACCGCTGCTGCCTGCTGCTGGCCGTCGCCCTTTCGCTGATGCTGCTGCTGGGCGCCCGCGCCTGGGCCAGCCCGGGGGCCCATGGCCCGAACGGTGAGCACCTCGATGCCCCCG
Source organism: Variovorax sp. LjRoot290 (assembly GCF_964253985.1). Lineage (NCBI taxonomy): Bacteria > Pseudomonadati > Pseudomonadota > Betaproteobacteria > Burkholderiales > Comamonadaceae > Variovorax > Variovorax sp. LjRoot290. Next base: position 1,568,193 of record NZ_CAXURW020000002.1, read on the forward strand.
GCCAGACCGTCAGCGGCGGCAACAGCGCTCCGCGCATGGAGGCCAAGTCGGAAACGTTCGAACTGGTCGGCCACCTGCGCGAGGACGAGCTTTCGATGCTCATCAACCGGTTCGAAACCAATGAGCCGGTCCTCGATGCGAAGGTGGAAGTCGAGTCCGGCGCGCTCAAGGCAATCGCCAAATTCCATTCCGATCTGGGCGACTACGCCGTCGACGATGCCGCCTTCCTCAAGGCCCTGAAAGCGCCCGGCGAGCATGCGGTCGTGATCACCGTGCTGGCCGGTGCAGACACGGACCTGCTGGACGCAACCATCAAAAGCGAAGGAGCCGCCGCGGGCTCCCACGGGCACTCCCATGACGACGAACACGGCCACGGCGTCCCCTTGACCGTCTGGCTCGCACTGGCGCTGCTGGCTGCCGGTGCCGTCATCTATTTCCTCAATCGCCATGCCGGCAGCCGCCCCGGCCTTCCGACCGGAGGTGCCCAATGACGCAGCGACTTCAACTTGCATCCTGCAAACCGGCGCCGTATCGCATGGCGGTGATCGCCGCGCTCGCGGTGCTGCTAAGCCTCGTCGCACCCAGTGCAACGCTTGCAGCGGCCGGCGCGCACGGACCTAACGGAGAGCACCTTGACGCACCGAGCAGCAACAATACATCGGGCCTTGCTCGCCTGCCGGACGGCAGCGTTCAGGTGCCAATGCTGGCCCAGCGCCGCATGGCCATCAGGACCCTTGTGGCCACCGAGGGCGAGGCGGCCGCCACCTTGGAGCTGCCGGGGCGGATCGTGATGGATCCCAACGCCGGCGGCCGCGTGCAAGCTGTGCACGGCGGGCGTATCGAGCCGGGCCCGCGCGGCTTGCCGGTGGCCGGCCAATCGGTACGCCAAGGCGAGCTGTTGGCCTATGTGAAGCACCATGCCGAGCCCTATGCGCTGGCGAACCAGCAATCGCAGCTGGCCGAGCTGCGAAGCAGCCGGGAACTGGCGGCGCAGCGGGTGCAGCGCCTGCAGTCGCTGGAAGGCACGGTGCCTCGCAAAGACATCGAAGCCGCGCGCGCGGAACTGCAAAGTCTTTCGGCGCGTGAGAAGAGCATCGGTGCGAGCCTCGGCGCGCGCGAAGCGCTCGTGGCGCCCGTGGCCGGTGTGATCGCGAGGGCCGATGCAGTCTCCGGCCAGATCGTGGAAGCGCGCGACGTGCTGTTCGAGGTAGTCGACCCGAGCCGGGTGCTGGTCGAGGCCACGACCGCCGATCCTGGCTTGCCTGCTCGTCTCGGAGACGCTTACCTGCAAGCCACTCCTGGCGTGAAGCTGAAGCTGCTGGGTGCCGCACGCAGCCTGCGCGACGGCGTGCTTCCACTCACGTTCCGGGCGCAGCCGGACAAGCCTGGCGCAGCCATGCCCTTGGCCATCGGCCAGCCGGTCACCGTCGTGGCGACGCTCACGGAACGCATCAAGGGCTTCGTGCTGCCGGCGCAGGCGGTGGTGCGCAACAGCGCCAACGAGCCCATCGTCTGGATCAAATCCGGCGCCGAGCGCTACATCCCGCAGCCGGTGCAGTACCGTCCGCTGGACGCATCGACCGTGATCATCACCCAGGGACTGGGTGCCGACAATCGCGTGGTGGTGCAAGGTGCTCCGCTGATCGCGCAGATCCGCTGAACGGAGCCTCTGCATGTTCAACTGGATCGTTCACCACAGCCTGCGCGGGCGTCTCTTCGTGCTGGCCGTCGCGGCGCTGCTGCTGGTCTATGGCGCCATCACCGCGTGGCGCACGCCGGTCGACGTCTTTCCGGACCTCAACAAGCCGCTGGTCACCGTGCTCACGGAAGCCGGCGGCATGGCGCCCGAAGAGGTCGAGCAGCTTGTCACCTTTCCCTTGGAGACGGCGCTCAATGGCATGCCGGGCGTGACGCGCGTGCGTTCGACCTCCGGGGTCGGCCTGTCCATCCTCTATGCCGAGTTCGACTGGGACACCGACATCTATCGCAACCGCCAGCTCGTGGCCGAGCGCTTGGCGCTGGTGCGCGAGCAACTGCCAGGTGGCATCACGCCCGCCATGGGGCCGGTGTCCTCGATCATGGGCGAGGTGATGCTGATCGCGCTGCCCCTGGCGGAAGGAAACGGCAAGACGGCCGCGGACCCGATGCGCGCGCGTGAGTACGCCGACTTCGTCCTGCGCCCGCGCTTGCTGTCCATCGCCGGCGTTTCCCAGGTCATTCCGATTGGCGGTGACGTGCGGCAACTGCGCGTCGAACCCGACACGGCCCGCATGGCCCAGTACGGTGTCTCGCTGACCCAGGTCGAGCAGGCGCTGCGCGGCTTCGCGAGCAACGCGGGCGGCGGCTTCATCGACCTCAACAGCCGCGAGTTCCTCATCCGCCATCTCGGCCGCACCAACCGGGTAGAGGATCTGCGCGGAATTGCGGTTGCCTGGAAGGAGGGCCGTCCCGTCCTGCTGGACCAGGTGGCCAATGTGCGTTTCGCAGCCAGCATGAAACGGGGCGACGCCGGCTACAACGGCCTGCCGGCGGTGATCGTCAGCGTGCAAAAGCAGCCCGCCGCGGACACCGTGAAGCTGACGGGCGCCATCGAGACCGCCCTGGGCGAGCTCCAGCAAGGCTTGCCGCCGGGCCTGGCGGCACCCAAGGTGCTGTTCCGCCAGGCCGACTTCATCCAGGCATCGATCAGCAACGTCAGCGAGGCATTGCGAGATGGGGCCATCATGGTTGCGATCGTGCTGTTTGCCTTCCTGCTCTCGGCGCGCACAACTCTGATTTCCCTGGTGGCGATCCCGTTGTCGCTGGCGGTCACCGCGCTGGTGTTCAAGCTGCTGGGCCAGTCCATCAACGTGATGACGCTGGGTGGCCTGGCGATCGCAATCGGCGAGCTGGTCGACGACGCCGTGGTGGATGTGGAAAACATCCTGCGCCGACTCAAGCAGAACCGTGCGGCCGGCAATCCCCTGTCCACGATGGAGGTCGTGCGAAGGGCCAGCGTGGAGGTTCGTTCCGGCATCGTCTATGCGACCGCCATCGTCGTGCTGGTGTTCGTGCCCTTGTTCGCGCTGCCGGGCATCGAGGGACGGCTGTTCTCGCCGCTGGGCATCGCCTACATTGTCTCCATCCTGGCTTCCATGCTGGTGTCGATGACGGTGACTCCAGTGCTGTGCCTCTACCTGCTGCCAACAATGAAGCGCCTGGATCACGGCGACAGCCCGCTGGTCATCCGCCTCAAGCGCTGGGACGAGAAGGTATTGGGCTGGTCTTTCGAGCGCGCCAAGCTGCTGATCGCCATCGCCGCCGTGGCGGTAGCCGCTGCGGCGACCAGCGTGCCGTTCTTCCCGCGCGCCTTCTTGCCGGCCTTCAACGAAGGGTCGTTGGTGCTTGGGATGGTCTTCAATCCCGGCACTGCGCTGGCCGAGGCCAACCGCATGGGATCGCTCGCGGAAACGCTGATCGCCGAGGTGCCCGAAGTCACCCAGGTCGGGCGTCGAACCGGGCGCGCCGAGCTCGACGAGCATGCCGAAGGCGTGCACGCCGCCGAGATCGACGTGGACCTGAAGCGATCCGCGCGCGACCGCGAGACCGTGATGGCGGATATCCGGGCGCGGTTGTCGGTGCTGCCGGCACAGGTGGCAATCGGCCAGCCCATCTCGCACCGCCTGGACCACCTGCTGTCGGGTGTACGCGCGCAAATTGCGCTGAAGATCTTCGGCGACGACACCGATACGTTGCGCGGCCTCGGCGAGCAGATGCGCCAAGGGCTGTCAGGCGTACCCGGCCTGGTCGACCTGACGGTGGAGAAGCAGGTGCTGATTCCCCAGATCACGGTGCGCCTCGATCAGCGCAAGCTGGCGCAGACGGGCTTGTCGCCGGGCGAAGCTGTGCGGGTGCTGCAGGCCTTGACGGACGGGGCACACGGCGCCCAGATCGTGGACGGCCAGCGTCGCTATGACCTGGTGCTGCGCCTGCCGGACGGTCGGCGCAGCCCGCAGGACCTTGCCGCCACGTTGATCGACACCCCGGCCGGCCGCTTGCCGGTCTCGGCGATCGCCACGGTGGAGGAAACCGATGGCCCGAACCAGATCGGACGCGAGAACGGGCGCCGGCGCATCGTGGTCTACGCCAACACCGACGGCTCGGACATGGGACGGGTGATCCAAGATATCCGCAATGTGATCGCCAAGACGCCATTGCCGCCGGGCACCTTCGTGAGCCTGGAGGGGCAGTTCCAGGCCCAGGAGCAGGCGATGAAGCTGATCGTGGGTCTGTCGCTGGTCTCGCTGGCGATGATCTTCCTGGTGCTCTATGCGCGCTACAAGTCCGCGGTGCTGGCCGGAATCATCATGGCCAACATTCCACTCGCCCTCATTGGCAGCGTGGTGGCCATGTGGCTCGCCGGTGTGAGCCTGTCGGTGGCCTCGATGGTGGGTTTCATCACGCTGGCGGGCATCGCGACGCGCAACGGCATCTTGAAGGTCAGCCACTACATCAACCTGTGCCGCTTCGAAGGCGAGAGCTTCGGCATTCCGATGATCGTGCGCGGCTCGCTTGAGCGTCTGACGCCGGTGCTGATGACCGCGCTGGTGGCCGCCTTCGCGCTGACGCCGCTGCTGCTGGCCGCCGATGCGCCGGGCAAGGAAATCCTGCACCCGGTCGCCGTGGTGATCTTCGGCGGCCTGGTCAGCTCGACCGTTCTCGACACGCTGCTCACGCCGGTCCTGTTCTGGCTGCTTGGCCGCCGCGCCGCCGAGCGTTTGCTCGAAGTGGAGGTGCCCGGACCTGGCCTCCGGCCGGTCCCGCAGGAGTCGTACTGAGGTGAGCTGCACGATTCTTGTTTCCATTCCCCAAGGCTTTGCGGCGCCGCCTTGTCAAAGCGCGCCATCCCCTGACCAAAGGACGATCCGATGATCCTGAAAAACTCTCCCTTGCGCCTTCTCGCCGCCGCTGTGGTGCTGACGGCATCGACGCTGAGCGTGAACAACGCGTTTGCGCACGGTGCTGCGAAGCCGCAGTACGGCGGCATCGTGCAAAGCGCGAGCGACCTGTCTTTCGAACTGGTCGCAGCCGGCGACGGCGCCACGATCTACGTCCTCGACCACGAAGACGAGTTCGATACGGCCGGTACGAGCGGCAAACTCACGGTGCTCAACGGCGCAGAAAAATCGGAAGCCGCTCTGAAGCCGGCGGGCGGCAACAAGCTCGAAGCGAAGGGTGTCAAGCTGGGCAAGGGGTCCAAGGTGGTGGCCGCGCTGAAGACGGCGGACAAGAAGACCATCACCCTGCGATTCACGCTGAAGTGATCAGCAGCACGCGGCGGCGCCCTCCAGAAGGCGGCGTGGCGTTGGCACTCGTCGTGCTCAACGGCCTGTTGCAAGGCTGCGCCGGTCTGCTGGACGAGCGTGCCCGCTTCCTGGAAGGCTGGCGGCCGGGCAGGGTCGTGCAGATCGATCAAGGGGCCGCCATCCACGTGCGGATCGCCAAGGATTGCCGCAAGATGGTGGCGCCCGACGCCGCGGCGCGAGATCGCTACGTGCTGGTTCGCTACTCCGAGACGCCCAGCCGCTGTGCGTATCGAGTCGCACCGTTGTCCGGCGCTGAAACGATCGAAGTTGGTGATCGGGTTCAAGTCAACATTCAGCACTGTCATGCTCCGCTGGCAATGATCGGTGGCTGAGGGAAATAATCTTTCGAAGGTGGTCGGCGCATGAAGCAACCCCATGCTCATCTACCCGCATTGCGCGGAGGCCTCCTGGCTCTGGTGGCGGCGGCGCTGTTCGGCATCAGCACCCCGCTGGTTCAGCGATTCGGGGCAGGTCTCGGGGCATTCACGACAGCGGCTTTGCTCTATGCGGGTGCTGCTGTCGTGGGAGCGTTTTCGCGACAGCATGTTGAAAAGGAAGCTCGGCTCAAGCGTGGCGACCTTCCACGCCTGCTGTCGATGGCGGCCTTCGGCGCCGTGCTGGGGCCCGTCGCGTTGGCATGGGGCCTGCAACACACCAGCGGTACCGGTGCTTCGCTGATGCTCACCCTCGAAGCCTTGTTCACCGCCTTGCTGGCGCGCGGCTTGTACGGCGAGACCATGGATCGACGCGTCTGGGCCGCCATGCTGCTCCTGCTCGCCGGCGGCATCGCGCTGGTGCTGGACCAGGGCCGCCAGGGCGGAAATCAGCTCTGGGGAGTGCTGGCGGTGCTGCTGGCCACCGTGGCCTGGGGCGCAGACAACACGCTCTCGCGTGCGCTGGCCGAGCGCGACCCGGCACAGGTGGTGCTTGGCAAGGCGGTCCTCGGGGCTGCCGCCACGACAGCGCTGGCGATGCTGTTCGGTGATCCGCTGCCCACGCTCGGCGCGGCGATCGGGCTGCTGGTAGTAGGCGCGACCGGCTACGGACTGAGCCTGCGTTTTTATCTGCTGGCCCAGCGGGCCTTCGGCGCGGCGCGCACGGGTTCTGTGTTTGCGTTCGCGCCATTCATAGGCGCCGCGCTCGCGATGGCGTTGGGGGACCGCAGCGGTAGTTGGATCATGGCGGTGGGCGGTCTGCTAATGGTGCTGGGGGTGGCGCTGCACTTGGCGGAATCGCATGGGCATGCGCACGCGCACGAGGCGTTGGAACACGAGCATGCGCACCGGCATGACGACGGGCACCATAACCACGCGCACGAGGTGATGCCGGCGGGCCCGCACAGCCATCGACACGTGCACGAACCGATGAGCCATGCGCATCCGCATGTGCCGGATGCGCACCATCGGCACGAGCATTGACGGCGAATAGGAACAAGCTGGTCACACGTTTGTCTGATCTGGTTGACCAGCAAGCGGGTGCATCGAGGCCTGCGGCTCAGTCGAGCGTCACCACTGCGACGTACAGTTCCACCACCAGCCAGCCGATCAACGCCGCAGCGCCGATGGCCAGGAGCACTGAAGCAGCTCTGCCCTCAATGCGTCGAAATGCACTGCTTGCCATTGGGCGACCGGTCCAAGAATTACCTGATAGGCGCTTCATGGAACGATTGTTGATCGCTTGGCGCGCAATGTAAAAGGCACGCTGGGCGCGAGGTTTCGCCGCGCAATGAGAGGAGCTTCGCATAGAGCGTGTCAACCGTCAGCACGCTCGGATGCACCCATTGCGCCGGAAAGAAGGCGCTGCTATGGCCACATCTGGGCGACTCTTGCGGGTCTTGTTCATTCAGCTGTACCCGCCGATCAGCAGTAGTGCGGTAGTGCGCGTGCTCCAGGTAGGGCCTCGCACAGGGGGTTTTTGTGGTGTGAGCCGGCTACCAGACACTTCGCGGGCCGGCTCGGCGCATTGACTCAAGCGCCCAAAGGACGCTGGCATGGACGCCACAACAGTCCGCAGAGTGCAATCAGGCAGAAGGCCGCCCCGGCATAGAAGGTGGCAGACGCCCCGAGCCGATCCCACAACAGCCCGGCAACCACGCTGGCGACCAGCATCGCCGCTCCGCTCACCAAGTTGAAGAACCCGTAGGCGGTGCCGCGCAGATCTGCGGGCGTGGTATCCGCCACCATGGTGGCTAGCAAGCCTTGCGTGATGCCCATGTGCACACCCCACAGGGCGACGCCTGCCAACACGACCCACCAATGATCGCTGGTGGCGAGCACGACGTCGGCCGCGATCAACACGGCCAGGCCGAGCGCCAGCAGTTTGGTGTGGCTCATGCGGTCGGAGAGCTTGCCAAAAGGATAGGCCGACAGCGCGTAGATCAGGTTCATCGCTACCATCACGAGGGGCACCAGAGCGACCGCAATGCCGCCTTGCTGTGCTCGCAGCACCAGGAATGCCTCGCTGAACCGCGCCAGCGTGAACACGGCACCGATTCCCACCACCCACCAATACGGCGGGCCAAGCCGCTTCAGGTTTTCTCGGCGGATTGGATTGGTCCGCTTCTCAACCTGATGATGTTTCGGCTCCCGAAGGCCGAACAAGAGCAGTGCGACAGCCATCAAGCCCGGGACCACTGCCACCCCGAAGACGGCCCGGAAATCATTGGCCCAGAGCAGCATCAAGCCCACCGCCAGCAGCGGACCGAGGAAGGCCCCCACGGTGTCGATCGACTGGCGCAGCCCGAAGGCGGCGCCGCGCAAGTGCGGCGGCGCAATGTCGGCGACCAAGGCATCACGGGGTGCACCGCGTACCCCCTTGCCGACCCGATCCAGCAGCCGGGCCGTCAGCACAATGCCGATCGTAGGGGCCAGCGCGAACAGCGGTTTGGACAGTGCCCCCAAGGCGTAGCCAAACACGGCCAGCCCTTTTCGCTTGCCGAGATAGTCGCTAAGCGCCCCCGAGAAGACCTTGACGATCAGCGCCGTGGACTCGGCCAGCCCTTCGATCAGACCGACCGCCGAAGCGCTGGCGCCCAAGGTCGAGACCATGAACATCGGCAGCAGGCTGTGGATCATTTCCGACGAGATGTCCATCAGCATGCTGACAAAGCCGAGCACCCAAATGCCGGCCGGAATTTGATGCAGGGTGCTGCTGCTTCTTGTGGTCATGGGTTCCGGCGCAGCATTGCTGTCAAAGAGCATGTCAGGCGTGATGGGGGTTGGACCCACTCAGGGCTTGGCATCTCGTTTGGCAGGCCGCTTTGCGGTCGCTTTCTTTGCCGTTGCGGGCCGTCTCGTCGGTGCGGTTTTCGTGTTCTGCTCCCGCTCGAAAACCTCATTGGCATAGCTCTCCAGCAAGGCCTCGCACTCGACCAGCTGCTGTTCGGCCGTCGCGCGCGCCGGCGCGCCATAGAAATCGACGACCTTGATTCGCTCGAGCCAGTTCTTGAGCTTCTTCAGGTCTTCGTCGTTCTCCTTGATCTCGGCGAAGCTGTAGTGGCCAGCCTTGACCTCCTTCTCGATCTCCTTCTTGTAGTCGTCACACTTTTCGAGAAACTCCTCGTAGTCCTGCTCGCGGTCGCGCTTGAAATAGGCCACGACACGCTCCTCCTGCTTGGCGTCGAGCGCGTGCGTTTCGAAGATCACCGCTTCGCCGCCCGCTTGCTCGATATCGCTTTGCACCGTGCGCAGCTGACGCTGGTGCTCGCTGCTGGTGGGCAGTACACAGATGCTGTTCTGCAGGTAGACGGCGCCCATGCCGCGGATGCGCCTCCAGATGCCGACCCGCAATTTGCTCGGCTCGGCGGGCACCTTGTAGGTCAGGAGAAGCCAGGACGAGTACTTGTTCGGATTCATTGCTAATGTAGCGGTGGTTACATCACAACTGTAGCAGATTAGAATCGAATCTGTGATTTCGACGAAGGTGATGCATGAACCGTGAGGACGGACGCGTTCAGGCGCGCGAGAAAGACAACCCGAGCCTGTTTCAGGTTCTAGCTAGGTGCCTGGGCCACACGCCTCAAGCGTGACGCCGTGATGCTCTGGTTCGCTTGCAGACATCAACGCACGCCCTGGGCCGCAAAGGCCCTTGGTGCGTTCGTCGTCGCCTACGCCTTGATTCCCATCGACCTGATCCCGGACTTCATCCCCATCCTCGGCTATGTGGACGATGCGCTGTTGCTGCCCGCGTTGATCTGGGTGGCGATCCGCATGCTGCCCCCGGACGTTGTCGAGGATTGCCGCGCACAAGCGGCGGCGTGGATGAGCCGGGACAACGGCAAACCGCGCAGCGTATGGGGCGCCGTGCTCATCGTCGCGATCTGGATCGGCTTCGCAGTGGCCCTTTGGCAGTGGCTGCGGTAACGCGCAAAATGCGGCGGCGATGAACATCGAGCGCATCAGAACATGGGCCTTCCGCTCGGCACGCAATCTCATTGCGCTGTGGCCGGCAGGATTTCATCGAGGGACACCGCGATCGGCCAAGACCATCGCGATCTTCGTCGTCCTCTATGCCACGCTACCGGTCGACCTGATCCCAGAGTTCCTGCCGCTACCGAGCTATCTGGACGATTTGGCGATGCTGGCCGGCTTGTCCTGGGTGGCAATCCACCTGGTCCCTGCAAACGTCTGGGATGCCAGTTGCGCCCAAGGGGATCATTGGCTCAGGCGCACGATCGGCTGGATCCAAGTCAGAAGCGACAACGTGATTCTGTGCATCGTTCTCGCAGCACTCGCCCTGTGGTTCAGGTTCTGGTTCGGAGGGTGAATTGGCCGGCGACGCCCCTGGATTTCCCGATCAACGACAAGCTCGCGGTTGGCAAGAAGGTCAACATCGAGTGCGTTCACAAACATACAAGGAAAACGAGTCTTCGCGGCCCGTTTTTTCTTTCGACCCCCACCCGGTCCGGGCGAGCGCCGAAGCAACCTCTACCAGCGCCTGCCGACTGTCAGGATGAATTGTGAAGTGCGACGGTGAAGCAACGATTGCAAGACCCAACGCCTCTTGCAACCGCAGTTGGATTTCGCGCTTCCTTGTCGGCGGGCCCCGCTGAGCCGCTCGGCGGCTCCGCAAAGCCGGGAACCGGCGCGCTCAGGCTGGAAGATTTTCTTGTGATCGGCGCTCGAAACGCGAAGCGGGCGTGCCATGCGTAGCGAGCCAAGCCTGCCGTTCCAACTCGCAAGCCTCACAGGTCGCGACTTCAGAGTCGATTTGCGTGACCAGGTCATCGTCCGAACCGTAGCGAGCCCGGAGATCGCCGACGAGCGTGACCAAGTCGTGAAGGTGCCGGGACGTAGAAGGCATAGACATTGCGTTCTCCTCGGGGGACGAAGCTTAGGTCATGTCCTCGGCGCTTGGCAAATCAAGAGACGATTCGTTTCACCTCGCTCCTTTGCGCGTCAACCGTGGCGGCGCGCTACGACTGCCCTGCAGGCGATGGCGCAGCCGTTCCGCGCCCCGCGGCTCAGGGCGCCGGCACGGCCTCGCGGTTGCCGGGCACGATCATCGGCTGGTACGAGAAGACATCGCGGCTCTTCGGGTCCACGACGACCTTCAGCCACTGGACGTCGTTGTTGCCGTTGGCCGCGTTGTCGCCGAAAGTCTCGACGCGGGTGAAGTTCTCGAGCCGGCGGCCGCGGACGTCGAGGAACGGCTTGTCGATGCGGAAGTAGTGCGAATCGCCGTGCACGTACGCCACCGGGCGCCGGAACGCGATCACCTGTTCGCGCAGGGCCAGAAGGTATTCCTTGTAGCCGTCGGGCGCACCGTCGGTCTGCTCCAGCGTCAGCGGGTCCCGCACCGGCGCGCGCGTGGGGTCGCTCTTGTCCCAGCCGGGGTTGGCCTGGGCAATGATCATGAGCGCCACCGAGCCCGTTTGCGCCGCCGCCGCGAAGGACTCGCGCAGCCACCGGATGTTCGCTGCATTGCGCGCCTGGAACTCCGCAGGGTCCGGGGCCGTGTCGCACAGGTTGTTGCAGGAGCCTGGAATGTTCAGCGTGACGTAGGTGACCCTGCCCACTTTCCAGCGTCGATTCTCGACGCAGGGCACGGCCCCGGCCTGGCCGAGGCACAGGGCTTCGGTCTGGACTTCCTGCACGATCGGATCGCGGCCCATTGAGAGCGGCGTGGAGAAGAACACCTGGCGTTCGCGGTCGAGCCGTTCGCGGGAGTTGAAGCCGCCGTTGGCCGTCCGGTCGCAATCGGTCCAGTCGTTGTCGCCTGGCGTGAACATGGCCGCGCCCTGCAGCGTATTGAACCAGCCCACCGCCCGGTGGAAGAGGGCGTCGTCGCACAGGCTTCCCGAGCCCTGCTTGAGGTCGCCGTTGTGCACGGTGAACGTCAGCTTCTGCGCGTTCATGTCGGCCAGCAGGTTGGGCAACCCGACGGCTTCCTGGACGGGGGAGTAGGGAAGGTCGCCCCAGAGTCCGATCGCATATGCTGCGTTCGCCTCCCCCTGGTCGGCGTGGGCCGGCAGCGGGACGCAGGCGACCAGGCCGAGGGTGATCAGTCCTGCGCCCAGCCGCGTGGCGGAGCTGTGCAGGCGTCGAAGCAGCGAGCGGGTCATCGGGTGTTCTCCTTCAACGGGCCGGCGGGATCGCCGGGGCGCATCTTGGGGTTCACTCGGTGACGCGCCGATGACATTCGCGGCGCCGCCGCCGTGCGGATCGATCACCTTTACCTTGCTCCAGGACCGCTTTTTTTCACGGCCATTGAAGTCGCAAACAGGCCAATAGAGTCGCAACGCAGCGGCCAAGCAGGGCGAGAGGGTGGGGCGTTGCCGGTGCGCAGCGCGCGGCTCAGAAAGCGACCGATGCGCGCGACCGTTCACGCGATTGAGACCGCGTGCCACGGCAAAATCACCCAATGACTGAGCCCGGTGAACTCTCCGACGCTGATCTGCGGGAGCGCGCTCTCGCTTGGCGCCGGCAGGCCCTCGGGGTGCGTTGCACGCACGGGCATCAGACCGACTACGGACTGGCGCTCGGCCGCGAGTTGCCGAACCACCGTGCCGCGTTCTCAAACTCCTCGTGTGCAACCTCAGTGGGGTCACGGTCGGCTTTTGAAGGGTAGATCTCGATGGCCCAGTACGCGAGTAGCTCCAGTGGGGCTACTCCATTGGAAAGCCTGGAAAACTCCTGCGTGAAGCCGCGCAGCCCTGCTTCTGCCGGCGAGAGGGTGTAGCCGGCGATGACGATAGGCCCGGCAAGTTTCCACATGGCTCCTGGCCCTCATGCCATCAGACCATTATGCCGTGAGACTGTTGATTGGTCAGATTTCGTTTTCGTTGATCTCCGATGATTTGTCTGAGCAGTGAGCGCAGGCGCTCAAAGAGGCTCCGTATACGCAAAGGCGATTCGATCGTTGGCCGCCTCGAGCTTTGGCCGCTTCAAGATTTCGATCAGGCCCAGGTTCAGGAGCGCCCGCGACGCGGCGACCGGATCTTTCAGCGGAGAGAGTTGATGAAGGTGCTGCAAAGCAGTATGGCCGTTGACTCGCAACAGCAGCGAGCGTTCGTCCAAGCCCAGCGCAGACGCGCGGAACAACACCTCACGCTGGCCACGAGTGGTGCGCGCCAGGACAATTTGCAGATCTTCTGTATGGTTCATAAAGTTCCAGGGTACGTGTCAGAGAGGCGCAATGCTGGCTGATGTTGCATGCGCGTTTCCCGAAGCGCAGCATCAGGGCGCACGGCAGTCAACTCGCCTTCTTGACCCATGCACTGCACCAACCGTTGGCTGCCACCAGCTTGCCCGGAAACAAGGGGCAGCCACCTGTCGCTTCTTTCGGCTTGCCCTGGAATAACTGGCAGTTCGCGCAGGTTTGCGAGACCACGTGCTTGGGGTATTTCTTGGGGTCCACCTTGGTAGTGTCTTGCTTGTAGCCGAGCGCCGTTGCCTGGGGATCGCTTTCTTCCAGCTTGGGCCCCGTAGATTGGGCGTAGACGCCAGTTGCCGCGAGTGCTGAACCTGTGGCGACGACTTGAAGCATGAAGCTCCGACGATTGCTGCTGTTCATGGAATGACTCCGGGTGATTGAAAAATGTTCGGGCAAAAGTTTGCGTGTAAGCGGCGGCAAGTGCCGGTGTCAGGATCGGGGTAACGGCGCACCTCGCGTCGCGACTCTTGCATTCGACGCATGACGGCCGCGAACCGTGCGCACCCGAGCGCGATGCTCAGCATCGCAATGCCCCAGTCCGGCCTCCGTCCGCCTTTCCAGGTGGGAGATGCGAAATATCGTCCGTTGCGGGCCTCCCGTGTCCTTAAGGCATCCCCTGGCTATGCCATCTGCCGAACCGCTTGATCATGGAAAAGCTGGGCGCCAGTTGCGCCCATGCTTCAGGCGCCAGCGTCGATGCGCAGCGTTGCAGGTTTGCAAGCAGCGGCGGCGTGGGCGTTTCCTTGAATGCGAAGGCAATGGTGTTGCCATGATCAAAGTCATTCACGGTGACGACACGTCCAGCAAAGCTTTCTTTAATCCGCTCAAGGTAGACCGGGAAGTGCTCATGATGGGAGTGGAGGTTTGCCACCAAAACCCCGTTGGGCTCCAGCATGTCAAAGCAGTTGTCGTAGAAAGAGCGCGAGCAAAGACTCGCAGGCACCCCGTTGGCATCGAAGCCGTCGGCCACGATCACATCGTAGCGATACTGGGCAGTACGAACATAGTCAGCAGCGTCCTCCTTGCGGACATGAAACCGGTGATCGTCTCTGGGCACCTCAAACTCATCGCGAAGCGCGATGACATAGGGATTGATTTCGATCACCTGAATGCGCGAATCTGGCAGATACCAGTAGCAGAACTTCGCCAGTGACCCGCCACCCAGACCCACCATGGCGATGTGGCGGGGGTTGGGCGCAAACAGCAGGAAGCCCATCATGAGGCGCGTGTAAGCCAGCATGAGGTTGTTGGGCCGGTCGATCTGCATCCGGCTTTGAACGTCGCAGATCGAGAAATGCATGGTCTTTGAGTTCAGCGATTTGTCAACAAGAGGTCGCGGGTGCCGGTTGTACTCGAGGCGGTCTGACATCAATGATTCAATGAGATGAAAAAGAAGGGTGGGCGGAGCGGGCGCGCGCTTGGAAGGACTACTTGTCGCTTGGGATCTCGGCGACAGTCAGGGCAGTCATGTTGAAGATGCCGCGCACCGTTGCCGACGGTGTCAAGACATGGATAGGCCGTGCTGCGCCGAGCAAGATGGGACCGATGGTGATTCCACCCCCCATGGCAGTCTTCATCAGGCCGTAGGAAATGTTGGCGGCGTCGATGTTCGGGAATACCAGCAGGTTGGCGTCGCCGGCCAGCGCACTGTGCGGCATGACGGCGGCGCGCTGCTTGCCGTCGAGCGCCACATCGCCCTGCATCTCGCCGTCGACTTGCAGCCAAGGCGCCTGGATCAGAAGGGCGTCGAGCGTCTGACGCATCTTGATAGCGCTCGGCTGGTTGCTGCTGCCGAAGTTGGAATGCGACAGCAGCGCCGCCTTCGGCTTGAGGCCGAAGCGCATCATCTCCTCGGCCGCCATGGTGGTGATCTCGGCGAGCTCCTCGGGCGTCGGGTCGTAGTTGACGTGCGTGTCGACCAGGAACACCTGGCGGTCAGGTAGCAGCAGGCCGTTCATGCAGGCGTAGGTGGAGACGCCGGCGCGCCTGCCGATCACCTGGTCGATGTAGTGCAGGTGCAAGGCGGTGGTGCCCCAGGTGCCGCAGATCATGCCGTCCACGTCGCCCTTGTGCAGCAGCATGGCGCCGATCAGCGTCAGGCGGCGGCGCATCTCGATCTTGGCGGTCTGCACCGTCGTGCCCTTGCGCTCGGTCATGCGGTGGTAGGTCTGCCAGAAGTCGCGGTAGCGATGGTCGTGCTCGACGTTGACGATGTCGTAGTCCAGCTCTTCCTTGAGGCGCAGGCCGAACTTCTCGATGCGCTGGGCGATGATCGCCGGCCGGCCGATCAGCGTGGGACGGGCGATGCCTTCGTCCACCACGATCTGTGCCGCCCGCAGCACGCGCTCTTCCTCGCCCTCGCAGTAGGCGACGCGCTTCTTCGGCGCGCGCTTGGCGGCGTCGAAGATCGGCTTCATCGCGGGGCCCGAGGCGTAGACGAAGCTCTGCAGCTTGTCGCGGTAGGCATCCAGGTCCGCGATCGGCCGCAGCGCGACGCCGCTCTCCGCAGCGGCCTTGGCGACCGCGGGCGCGACCTTTATCATGAGCCGCGGGTCGAAGGGCTTCGGAATCAGGTACTCGGGACCGAAGCTGAGCTTTTCGCCGACATAGGCGGCAGCCACGCGCTCGCTCTGCTCGGCCTGCGCGAGTTCGGCGATGGCATGCACCGCTGCGACTTCCATCTCGTCGGTGATGGTGGTCGCGCCGCAGTCGAGCGCGCCGCGGAAGATGTAGGGGAAGCACAGGACGTTGTTGACCTGGTTCGGGTAGTCGGTGCGCCCGGTGGCCATGACCACGTCGCTGCGCACGGCATGCGCGTCCTCGGGCGAGATCTCGGGGTTGGGATTGGCCAGCGCGAAGATCACCGGCTTGGCCGCCATCTTCGCCACCATCGCGGGCTTGAGCACGCCGCCGGCCGAGAGGCCGAGGAACACGTCGGCGCCTTCGATCACCTCGGCCAGCGAGCGCGCCGAGGTCTTTTGCATGTACTGGCGCTTGTCGTCGTCCATCAGCTCGGTGCGGCCTTCGTAGACCACGCCGGCGAGATCGGTCACGAACACGTTCTCGCGCTTCAGGCCGACCTTCAGCAGCAGGTTCAGGCAGGCCAGCGCCGCGGCGCCGGCGCCCGAGGTGACGAGCTTGACCTGCGAGATGTCCTTGCCCACCACCTTCAGGCCGTTGAGCATGGCGGCCGCCACCGTGATCGCCGTGCCGTGCTGGTCGTCGTGGAAGACCGGGATCTTCATGCGCTTGCGCAGCTCGCGCTCGACGTAGAAGCAGTCCGGTGCCTTGATGTCTTCGAGGTTGATGGCGCCGAAGGTCGGCTCCAGCGCGGCGATGACCTCCACCAGCCTGGCCGGGTCCTTCTCGTCGATCTCGATGTCGAACACGTCGACGCCGGCGAACTTCTTGAACAGGACGCCCTTGCCTTCCATCACCGGCTTGGCGGCCAGCGGCCCGATGTCGCCGAGGCCCAGCACGGCGGTGCCGTTGGTGATGACCGCGACGAGGTTGCCGCGCGCGGTGTACTTGAAGGCGTTGACCGGGTCCTTGACGATTTCCTCGCAAGGTGCCGCCACGCCGGGCGAGTAGGCCAGCGCCAGGTCGCGCTGGTTGAGCATTTGCTTGGTCGCCGCGATCGCGATCTTGCCCGGGACCGGATGCCCGTGATATTCAAGCGCGGCAAGGCGAAACGGATCAGTGGGGTTGGTCATAAGGTTCCTGTTCTGGCGCTTCATACGGAGCCGAGATACGCTCCCCGCCAGCTGAACGCGCTGGTCGTCGAGGTCGGTGGGGCAACTTCATGACGACAGTGGCGTAGCCCACACCAGCCGAACCAACCCGTTGGCGATGTGTGGCAGCCGCATCCCCGTCGCGAGCACGCTGGTTGTCAGCCGGAGAGGTAGCGCGCCCTTCAACTGAGCGAATACAAAGAACGAGACTTCCGAGTCCGAGCGCAGGCGAAAAAGCCGATCACTCTCCACAAGCAACTGGGGGACCACGCGACTCGGACGCGTATCGCGATCAAAGTAGATGCGTACGAGCCGGTCGTCAGGGAGGAGAAGTCGCGCGCACTCGCTCGAACCCTCC
This sequence comes from Variovorax sp. LjRoot290, assembly GCF_964253985.1. NCBI lineage: Bacteria > Pseudomonadati > Pseudomonadota > Betaproteobacteria > Burkholderiales > Comamonadaceae > Variovorax > Variovorax sp. LjRoot290. The sequence goes on from NZ_CAXURW020000002.1 coordinate 1,585,280, forward strand.
TCAGATATCAGCTCTAATGGAAGGCCCTTGAGAACGGCATGCTCCTTGACGAGGTGCTCCAAGGTCAGGTTCACAACGGTCCGAAGCATCTCGACATCCAGCAACTGCGCTTGGTTCTCTCCTTCCAGCAGGCTGGCGAGATCCCCGCCACGATCCGGTCCTTCGTACCGAACGCAGCTCAACCCCAGGCCCGGTTCTGTCTGGCAGGCCTGTGCAACGTCCAGTAGCTCGCGCGCAGCGCTGCAAACTGACTGCAGCCAGGTGATAGCGGCAGCGAAGTGATCAAATTCGTATGTGGCTTCTGGAAACCGGTCAACGAAGAGCTTCGGGTCCAACACGTCATTGAGTCTTCGTGTGATCGGTGACGTCCACCGGACTTCGTTGCCCAGTTGCCAAACCGCACCGAAGGTGCGGCTTGCACCTCCCGATGGAGGCTGGTAACGCAGCAGCTTGATGTGTCGGCTGACGGTGCGGTTCGTTCCCGCAGCGGCTTTCACGAAACATCCCCCGTAGATCTGTCACCCATCGACCTCAAGTCTTGCAGCATCGGCGGTGCAGCCAACGTCACCAGCACGGCGGCAAAGAGCACCGCCGCCGCAAAGCCCACAACCGTGAAGGCGATGACGCCGACAACGCCTCCGCCCACAAACAACCCGAGGATCGTCGTATAGAGAGCCACCTTCTCGGAGTCGGCCTTCACCATGCGTTGGCCATCGACTCCTCGAGGATCGTCACCGTGGATCCATCGACCCAGCTCAACGCCCAGGTCCGTGATAACGCCAGTCATGTGTGTCGTCCTGATCTCGGTCTTCGAGATCTTGCTGACGATCGCGTTCTGCAGCCCCATGATGAAACAAAGGAGCAAAACGGTGGACGGAACGAACCATTCGCCAAGCAGCTCGAGATTGGCGCCCAACAAACCAAACAGCAACAGCAAGACCGCCTCGAGCACAAGGGGGTGCGCGAACTCGCCCTGTAACCGCCGGCGGCGCGCACGAGTGGCCAGCGCTCCGGTGGTTGCCGCTCCGCAAATAAATGAAATGAGCAACGCGACTCCGGCAAACGCCCAGGCGACGACGCGAGCACGCCTCCCAGCTGTCGGTTTGTTCGTTGGGTCCGAACCAACTGGATGAGTTCTTGAAGAATGTTCGCTCGCATGGACGGTGGGGGCGTCGCGAGCTCATCGGGCTTCACGGCGGAAGCGCGAATATAGTTTTCATTGTGTATCATTGCAATTACCATTTGATTAACATATTTTGCGATCACCTCAGCGCGACAGGTACGCCCGTCGAAACACCGCATCTGCGACGCTTTCGCCTGAGGCTCAATAGATGCGAGTGCTCGAATGGCCTGTTCAGCGCCGCGGCGTCACACTCCTCGCAGCCGAGCGCCAGCTATTCAGCAGTCCTTAAGGGAGCTGACGGAGTTTTTTCTGCGGATTTCGGTCTGCGTGGCGGGATGAACGGCCGAGATTTGGCCGAGAGGAGCTGGGCGATACGACCCAGCCTCAAGGTGCTGTTCGTTACCGGCTATGCCGAGAGCGCCGCGTTTGGCAAGGGGTTTGTGTGAAGTTGGACATCTACGAAATTCTGAAGAGGCTTCCCCACCGCTATCCGTTCCTTTTGGTGGACCGCGTCGTGAATCTCGAGAAGGGCATGCGGATCGAGGCGCTGAAGAATGTCACGATCAACGAAGCGTTGTTCCAAGGTCACTTTCCTCACCGTCCCGTGGTGCCCGGCGTACTGCTGCTGGAAGCGCTGGCGCAGGCGGCTGCATTGCTCGCATTCGAGACTTTCGGTGAAACACCTGATGACACGAAGATGTACTACTTCGGTGGAATCGATGCAGCGCGGTTCAAGAGGCCGGTCGAACCTGGGGATCAGTTGATGATGGACGTTCGACTGCTGCGCAGGAAAGCGGGGGTCTTCAAGTTCAAGGGGAGTGGCTTTGTAGACGGTCAACTCGCCGTTGAGGCCGAGTTGCTGTGCACGCGTGTGGTCATCGCGTGATGTTTCGATGCCGCGCGTGCCGCCTGACCCGGCGCGTGGCCCCCCATTGAAAAAGAGCTCGTTCTACAGGTGGGAGGGGGACATCTTGGTCCTCAACATTCTCGGGACACCCGGCGCAGCAAAGGACGCCATCGGCAAGGTCAAGGGCAATCAGTTGAAAGTCAGCGTCACCGAGGCGCCGCGCGTGGGCCGTGCAACGGACCACATGGTGCGTTTCCTGGCCGGCGAGTTTGGCGTATCGCGCTGCGCCATCGAGGTTGTGTTCGGGCGCAAGAACGTCAACAAGCAACTGCGAATCAAGGCTCCCTCGAGGTTGCCTGCATGCATCGAGCCGCCTGCCATGGTCTCGCCAAGTTCGGTTCGACCCAAATAGGACGGTCCCGTCGATAGAGCGCGGCTTGCCAATCGGCATGGAGTATCAATGAGCGGGAATGGCCGGCCGACTCCTGTCTGGCACCGCGGCTGCGACGCGTGGTGGGGCCGCCCGTCCAGATGACATAGGCTCCTGTCGACGGACGCACAAACCCGGAGCCTGCAAGGCACGCGTTGCATTGCCGACGAGGTACAGCCCGGCGCCGGGGATTGCCCAGTTGCTTGCGCACTCGACGATGGTCACCGACAACCGCTGCTCGCGCAGGGCGATCGCAAGCGCCAGGCCGGCGAGGCCGCCCCCGACGATCAGCAGCTTCAATTCGTCTCCACCGTGGTCGAGTCGAATGACTTGGTGCCGACGCCGATATGGATCGGCGCTGTCAACACGGCCGGGCCCGCGCCGACCGCGCGCTCTCGGACCATGTCGTCCAGCGTCTGCTGGACCCCAACGAGCTGATCCTGCGTCAGGTGCAGGTGTCCTAGAACCTCCCCGACGATAGGATTGCTGTGCACCAACCAGTCCCACATGTGCTCGCCGGACTCGAACGCCGTTTTCTCGGTGACCGTCTCCACGCTGACCTGTTGAAGTCCGGCTTTCGTGAGCTCCTGGCGCAGCCTTTCGGGATCCTTCAGCTGAAAAGGCAGCGGAAGAGGATCCATCGTCGGACCTTCGAAGGACGGGACCACGGACCGTATGGCGGCCACGAAGAAGCCAAAGAATTCGATCTCGTGCGGATCGCCGTACACGGTCATCAGCACCCGCCCCGTCGGCTTGACGACGCGCGCCATTTCACGGATTCCGCGCGGCATGTCCGGAAACAGCATGACGCCGAACTGCGATCCGGCGACGTCGAAGCTGCTGTCCTCCAGCGCAAGGGCATGGCCGTCCATGACGCGCGTCTCGATGGCGAGCCCTTCCTTGCGTGCGCGCGCATCGAGGTGCTCGAGCATGGCCGGCGATTGGTCCGTCGCCAGGACCTGCGCGCCGAAGCGCGCTGCGGGAATGCTGAGCGCGCCGCTGCCTGCCGCCACGTCCAGGAAACTCATGCCGGCGAGCACGCCGGCGCGGCGCAGGCCTTCGTTGCCTACCCACATCTGCGTGGGCGTGTTCGTGCGGTCGTATCCCTTCGCGATCCTGTCCCAGGCATCCCGCGTTGATTCCGGGGTGTTCAGAGAGTCGGCGAGCGCGGCGCGCACCGCACGCACAAACGCTTCCGGCTGTTCGATCGCAGGATCGTCGTCGGCGTCCTCGATCACATGCAACGGCCATCCGTAGCGCGCGCTCGACGCCTCGGCAACGGGTAGCCCCGTCACACGGTCGTACCGCCCCCAGATCAGGGTCGTGGGGACGGCGATTCGCGCGAGATCCGCCGACGGGATCGCCGGCAGTCCGAACAAATCCATCAATGCGCCCAGAGCAGCCTGTACTCCCGGTGTCCGGGCACGATCGAGGTTATAGGCCTTGAACGGCTCCAAGAGCTCACCCATGCGTTGTCGCACGTCGTCCAGGTCGAGTGCGCAGTACTGCCACAAGCGATCGTGCGTATGCTCGGTCGGTTGCGCAATGAAATCGTTCAACGCGAGCCCGAAGACCTGCGCAGGCTGGAACGGGCTCAGGCCCAGGGTGTCGACGAGCACGAGCCGGTCGAGCCGATCGCCGTGCTGGCTGGCAAAGCGGGCTGCGATGGCGCCGCCAAGTGCGTAGCCCACCAGCACGGGTGGCGACGGGCAGGTGCGCGCGATCAACTCGCCGAGCCAGGCGAACACGCGATCGGCGTCCAAGGGGCCCTCGTCCACCTCCGAGGCGCCCTGGCCGGGCAGGTCGGGGGCCACGACGCGATGGGTTCTCGCGAGGTCCGGGATGACCTGCAACCAGTGAGCCGCGTTGCCGCCCGGACCATGCAGCAGCACCATCGACGGGCCGTCCCCACCCTCGAGCATCGCCGTCGAGACGCCGGCCAGCCGAAGTTGCCGCTGTGTGACCGGTAACCCCGCCAGCAACTGCTCGCGGGCGTCCGCGTCGGCCGGGGGACGGATGCGTTGCTGAGTTTCTTCGCGGGTAGTCACGGCTTGCTCCTTGTCGATGGCTTCACCATACAAACAGGTGCAAGACGGCGCGTCGGGCGGATCACCCAATTTCGGCCACGCGGCGGCATGGGTAGTCTCACCCAGTAGACCCGGCGGGTCAGGCGAGCTGGTGCTGGTAGGCGTAAGCGGTGGCGGCGCTGCGCGAAGCGACGGCGATCTTGTCGAAGATGTTGCTCACATGCCGGTCGATCGTCTTTTCGCTCACGAACAGCTCGTTCGCAATGGTCTTGTTGGTCCTGCCGGTGGCGATCAGGCGCAGCACCTGCAGCTCACGCGGGGTCAGGCCATGCGCCTGCGCCTTCGCCGCGCGGCACATCTGTGCGTCGATGCCGGCAAGGTCGGGCGCGGCGCCCAGTTGATCGAACACGGCACGGGCCGCTTCGAGCTCGAGCCTGCATCCTTCGTCGTCGCCGAGTGCGCGACAGGCCAGCCCCACCATCACACGGACGCGGGCGGTCATGTACGGAGCCTCGACTTCCTGCCACACCGCCGCTGCGCGACGCAGCGAGCCGAGCGCGGCCTGCGCGTCGCCGTCGGCCAGCTCGAGGGCCCCTCGGGCGTGCGCGGCCATCGCATCGAGCACGCCCGTGTCGAAGCTCCGGGCGACCTCCTGCAGCTCGCGGCAGGCGCTGCGCGCCTGTTCGATGTCGCCCACGGCCAGCATGATGTCAACGCAAGCGGGCAGCAGGCGCATGCGCTGGCGCCCCGTGGTCGCGCCCACGACACGGCGGATCGCTGCGGCTGCCGTGTTCGCGCGTCCCTGGGCGAGCCGCAACAGCGCAAGTCCAGGCTGCGGTTCCTGCCCTGACTCGCTCGCGCTGCGATACGCCTCCTCCGCCGCCGCAAACTCCCCGCGAAGCCGATGCACTTCGGCCTGCTGATAAAACGCGGCGCCTACCGCCTGCGCGTTTCCAGCCTGAGAGCAACGGCTGCGGGCGCGGCGCGCCTCCTCGATCGCCTCCGGCCAGGCGCCGCGCAACTGCATGATCTCCGAGCGATGCACCCGGCAAACGCCCGAGAAAGCGAGCATCTCGGGTTGCGCCTCGCACCACTGCGCCAGTGCAGTGGTCCACTCGCGGGCACGGTCCAAGGCGTAGACCTGCTGACAGCCTTCGATCACGCTGCAGTAGATCAAGCCGGTGACCAGAGGCGACAGCTCGCCTGCGGTCACGGCGACCATGGCCTCGTCCAGCAGCGCGAGGCCCGCCTCGACCTTCCCTTCGTGGATCAGGACCAGGCCCTGCAGGTGCCGTGCACACGCGACCAGATCGACTTCGCCGAAGCGCTCTCCGATTCCGGCGGCATCGGCCGCGCTCGCGTAGGCAGCGCGGCTATCGCCCGCATTGAGCTGTTGCCGCGCGACCGGCAGCATCAGGTAGCCCTGCTCGACGCACTCCCGTCCCTCGCGTTCGAGCAGCCGCTGGGCGCGCGCGAGCCATCCGGTCGCGCTGCCCGTCTCGCCTCGAAACAGAAGACGCAGGCCCAGCCAAAACGCGCAGCGAACAGCGCGCGCGCCTTCGCCTGCGTTCAAATGAGCCTGGTGTGCGCGAGCCAGCGCCTTCAAGTAGTCTTCATCCCGTCCGACCAGGTATGCCGAGATCGCCAACGACTCGAGATCCTCGGGTCCCAGCGGCGCAGTCTGGTCAGCGGCAGCGAGCGATTCGCAAGCACCCGCCCAGGCTCGTCGGCGGAAGCATTCACGGCCGCGTTCGAGTTCATCACAAAACAGCGCGGCGCGGGCGTCTGGGCAGTGTTGGTCAGGGTCGCTCATTCGCTTCAATCCCGTCTGCAGCGAATCTAGCAGACAGGTGATGCCATATTCTGCGCGTGTGTTCTGCTGCTACCGCTGCGTCTGTCGAGCGCGTGATAGTGCCGTGCCCAGCGCGATCCGTTGGGGCGCGAGGATGTGCAGCCGCTTGACATCCGCCATGGCCTTCGCGGCTGCGATCTCGAGTTCGCAGGCCGACAGCCGATCCTGCAAGGCCTTGGCACGGGGGCCTGCGCGCTCCAGCACCCAGACGTTCATCTCGCTGTGGACAGCGCGGATGCACCGACCACGGCGTCGTAGAGGCGCCGGGCCTTGAGGATCTGTTCGGATGCGGCGGCTTCGCAGTGCTGGTCCAGGCGAGCACCGAACTCGTAGACCACGATGTCCGCGGGCGCCGAAATCCAGGGTTCGATGAGGAGCGGGCGGGCGGTGGACGCAGGCGTGGCGCCAACCTCGGCGCCTTTCGCCTCAAGCAGGAACGCTTCTGCAATCTTCATGGCTAACGCTTGCCGGGCTGCGCCTGACGTTGTCGGACGGCGCTGAGGATCCCGCGCAGGATGTCGATCGGCGGTGGAGGACAGCCCGGTACCGCCACATCGACAGGAATCACGTTCGCCACCTTGCCACAACTGGCATAGCTCTCGCCGAAGATGCCGCCGGTGCAGCCGCAATCACCGACGGCGACCACCAGCTTCGGTTCCGGCGTGGCGTCGTAGGTGCGCCGCAATGCCTCTTCCATGTTGCGCGACACCGGCCCGGTGACCAGCAGCATGTCGGCATGGCGCGGACTGGCGACGAACTTGATGCCGAGTCCCTCGATGTTGTAGTAGGGGTTGTTGAGTGCGTGGATCTCGAGTTCACAGCCGTTGCATGAGCCGGCATCGACCTCGCGGATCGTGAGCGCCTGGCCAAGGATGGCGAGGATGTCGCGCTGGATGCGATCGACCGCGGCGTGTTCGGCATCGTCAACCTGCGGCGCCGGCTCGGTGACGATGCCGGTGCGGACGATCTGCTTGAGGATGTGCCACATCAGAGGTCGTGCCCCGAATAGCTGAGGTTGAAGGACTTGTTGATCAGCGGGAAGTCCGGAACGATGTTGCCGATGATGGCGTGCTCGAGCACTGGCCAGTTCTGCCAGGACGGATCATGGCAATGGCAGCGCACGATGCGACCATCGCCCCCGATCTCCAGTGCGACGAAAACCTCGCCCCGCCAGCCTTCCACCCAGCCCGCACCCAGCGATGCCGAGGCCGGAGGCTGAAGCTCGGCGCGAGCAGCGCCGTCCGGCAAGCCAGCGCAGATGGCGCGGATGAGCCGCAATGACTCGAAGGCCTCTTCGAACCGCATCGTCACGCGCGCAGCGACATCGCCGTCGCTGGAGGTGGCCATCGCAACCTTGAGCCGATCGTAAGGCGGCCATGGGAAGCTGCAGCGCAGATCGGCCGTCTGCCCGCTGGCGCGTCCCGCAAGGCCCGAGAGGCCGAGTCGCGCGGCCAGTTGGGGCGTCACCCGCCCGGTGCCGACAAAGCGGTCCTGCAGGCCCGCATGTTCGTCGTACACACGTCGCAGCGCGCGCACCTCTCGCTCGATCACATCGCACTGCATGCAAAGGCGATCCCGCTTCATTGGCGTCAGATCGATCGCCACGCCGCCGGGCACGATGGCGTCCATCATCAGGCGGTGGCCGAAGATCTCCTTGGACAGGCGCAACCAGTCTTCGCGCAGGCGCGAGAACTGCGCCAGGCCGAAAGCCAGGGCCGCATCGTTCCCAAGAGCGCCGAGGTCGCCCAGGTGATTGGCCACACGCTCGCGCTCCAGCATCAGCGCACGCAGCCAGGTGGTGCGGTCCGGGACCTCGCCGCCCCAGGCCGACTCGAGCGCCATGCTGTAGGCCCAGGCGTAGGCCACCGTCGTGTCGCCCGAGATGCGTCCCGCGAGGCGGTGCCCCTCGAGCGGCATCAGTTCCGTGAACCGGCGCTCGATGCCCTTGTGCGTGTACCCGAGGTGCTGTTCGAGCCTGAGCACCTTCTCGCCCACGACGGAGAACCGAAAGTGGCCGGGCTCGATGATGCCGGCATGCACGGGCCCGACGGCGATCTCGTGCACGCCGTCGCCGTCGACGCGCACGAAGGGGTAGTCGGCAGGTAGCGCACCGGCGGTAGCAGCTGCTTCGGGCTGGGGTTTGTGTTGCAGTGGCGATGATCCGGGCGGCCACACCCCGTGGTCGAGCCAGGGGCGATCGTCACGGCTACCCTCGGCCCGGATGCCTGACAGGTCGGCCACGGCGCGTTGCATGCGCGCCGCGCACGGGAATGCGATTGCCAGATCGGGGAACTCTTGCGCTGCATCGTCCAGCTTCAGTTCGAGCCAGACCAGCCCCTCGGAAACGGCATAGGCTGCACACGCCGCCATGGCCTCGCCGGATGCGCTGCGATCGACGCCCCAGACTGAGATCAGGCGTCCACCCGTGTCCGCGATGCTGCGCGCCATTGCGCTCCATGCGTCCCGACCCACCCGCCCATGCCAAATGGGCGTCGGCGCCGACAGGCGCCGCAGATCGAGTCCGAGTTCCGGCCGTGCCATTTGCTCAGTTCCCCAGCATCGCCGCCGCCTGGACGTACCAGGCGTTGAGATAGGGTGGGATGTAGACGCCGAGCATCAGGCCAAGCGCCAGATGCACGAACACCGGAACCAGGGCCGGCGGATGCGCCAGGGGCTTGACGTTGGTCTCGCCGAAGACCATCGGCTGGACCCGGCTGAAGACGGATGCAAACGCCAGGCCCAGGGCGATCAGCAGGAACGGAGTCGCCCAGGGCTGCTCGCGCATTGCGGTCGTGACGATCAGGAACTCGCTGGCGAAGACCCCGAACGGCGGCATGCCGAGGATGGCGAGCGATCCGAGCATCAGTCCCCAGGCGACCGTCGGGCTGACCTTGATGAGCCCGCGGATGTCTTCCATGATCTGGGTGCCCGCCTTCTGCGTGGCATGGCCGACGGCAAAGAAGATCGCGGACTTGATCAGCGAATGCACCGTCATGTGCAGCAGCCCGGCGTAGTTGGCGATCGGGCCGCCCATGCCGAAAGCGAAGGTCATCATCCCCATGTGCTCGATCGACGAGTAGGCGAACATGCGCTTCACATCCTTCTGCCGGATCAGGAAGAACACTGCCGCCACCACCGACAGCAGGCCGAAGCCCATCATCAACCGGCCGGCCAGAGGATAGTGCAGCGCACCATCGGTCAGCACCTTGCAGCGCAGGATTGCGTAGAGTGCGACGTTCAGCAGCAGGCCCGACAGCACGGCCGACACCGGCGTCGGACCCTCGGCATGCGCGTCCGGCAGCCAGTTGTGGACCGGCACCAGCCCGACCTTGGTACCGTAGCCGATGAACAGGAACGCGAACGCCAGCGTGATGATGTTCGGGTCGAGCTGGTCCTTCACTGCATCGAGGTTGGTCCAGAGCAAGGCGCCGCCCTCGGGGCCGATCACCTTTTCGGCCGCCATGTAGAGCAACACCGTTCCGAACAACGCCTGGGCGATGCCCACGCCGCACAGGATGAAGTATTTCCATGCGGCCTCGAGACTGGCCGCGGTGCGATAGACGCTGACCAGCAGCACGGTGGTCAGCGTGGCGGCTTCCATCGCGACCCAGATGATGCCCATGTTGTTGGTCGTCAATGCCAGCAGCATCGTGAAGCTGAACAGCTGGTACATGCTGTGGTACAGGCGCAGGCGCGGCGGCGTCATCTTGCCGTGATCGCGCTCCACGCGCATGTAGGGGCGCGAGAAGATGGAAGTGGTCAGGCCGACGAATGCGGTCAGCGTGACGAGAAAGACGTTCAGCGGGTCGATGTAGAACTCGCGGTCCCACACCAGCATCGGCCCGCTCTTGACGATCTGCGCCGTGAGCACGCAGGCGGCGACGAAGGTGCCCAGGCTGAAGGCGACGTTGACGTCGCGCGCGTTGTCGCGATGGCCGACCAGCGCCAGCACCAGTCCGCCGGCCAGCGGAGTTGCGAGGAGGAAGGCCAATGCGAGCACCTCAGTCGTCCTTCAGATTTTCGAGGTGGCGGATGTCCAGGCTGTCGAATTGCTCGCGAATCTGGAACATGAACACGCCCAGGATCAGCACGCCGATCAGCACGTCCAGCGCGATGCCGAACTCGACCACCATCGGCATGCCGTAGGTTGCCGACGTGGCGGCAAAGAACAGGCCGTTCTCCATCGCGAGGAAGCCGATCACCTGCGGAACCGCCTTCGCACGCGTGATCATCATCAGGAACGACAGCAGCACGCAGGCCAGCGCGATGCCCAGTGTGCCGCTGGCCAGCGCTGACGACAGCTGGGAGATCGGTATCGCCAGATTGAACGCGAAGATCACGACCCCAATGCCGATCAGCATCGTCGTCGGGATATTGATCAGTGTCTCGACGTCCCAGCGGATGTTGAGACGGTCGATGACCCGGTGCAGCAGGTACGGGATCAACAGCACCTTGAGCACCAAGGTCAGCCCGGCCGACAGGTACAGGTGGTGCTGGTCGGTCGCAAAGCCGACCACGGCGGTCGCGAGCGCCAGCGCAGCACCCTGCATCGTGAACAGGTGAATCAGGGTGAGGATGCGCCGCTGCGAGATCATCGCGAATGCGAGCATCAGCAGCACCGCACCGAGCAGGTTGACAAGTTGGGTCAGGATGCTGCTGCTCATGTCACTGGTTGAGCAGCAGGTGCACCAGCATGCCGATCACCGCAAGCAGAAAGGCGGTGGCCAGGAACTCGGGCACGCGGAAGATGCGCATCTTGGCGCTTGCCGTCTCCAGCGCAGCAAGCAGAAAGCCGCCCACGGCGAGCTTGATCACCAGCACGGGCAGCGCCAGCAACATCTCCAGCGGCGCCTGGGCCTCGGCAACGCCCCAAGGGAAGAACAGGGCCAGGCCGATGCACGAATAGGCGAACAGCTTCAGGCTGGCCGCCCATTCGATCAGCGCCAGGTGGCGGCCCGAGTACTCGAGGATGAGCGCCTCGTGGATCATCGTCAGCTCGAGGTGCGTGGCCGGGTTATCGACCGGGACGCGCGCGTTCTCGGCCAGCGACACCATCGTGAATGCAACCCCGGCAAAGGCCATACCGGGATAGATCGCCAGTTCGCGGTGCGCCAGCGTCTCGACTATCGTGGTGAGCGAGGTCGACTGGGAAATCAGCGAAGCCGAGAACAGCACCATCAACAGGGCGGGTTCGGCAAGAAAACCAACCAGCATCTCGCGCCGCGCACCCATGGTGCCGAACGCGGTGCCGATGTCCATGGCGGCCAACGAGATGAACACTCGCGCCAGGGCGAACAGGCCGACCAACGCGATCGCATCGGCCGCTGGCGCCAACGGCAGATCGGTCGACAGCGTGGGGATAATGGCGCAAGCCAGCACCATGCAGCCGAACATCACATAGGGCGCGACGCGAAACAGTCGCGATGCATGGTCGGCGACCATCGACTCCTTGTTGAACAGCTTGTGCAGCATCCGGTAGGGCTGCCAGAGGCTGGGCGCGGACTTGTTCTGGAGCCACGCGCGCCACAGGTTGACCCAGCCGGTCAGCAGGGGCGCCAGCCCGATCGCGATGACGATCTCCAGCAACTGCGACATGAAGCCGGCGAAGCTCATGGCGACCTCATCGCATCACCACGAGCAACGTGGCCACCAGCGTCAGGAAGCTGTACAGCAGGTACACCGAGATCCGCCCTTGCTGCATGAGGCCGATCAGTCGCGCGAGGTACGCCGCCAGATCGGCGATGGGCACATAGAGCCAGCGCCAGAAGTGATCCTCCACCGTCACGCGGTAGCGCGGTTTCGCGTCGAAGGGCGTGGGCAGATCACGCCGCATCAGGAAGAAAGGTTCGAAGATCTGGCGGATCGGCTGGCCGAATCCTTCGGCGGTGTCCTGCATGCGTGCTGTGCTCCACGGGAAGCCGCAGGCCCAGGGCAGGCCGCGACGCACGCGGCCGTGGTAGAGCTTCCGCACGAGCAGGAAGGCGAGCGCAAAGCTCCCCAGGATGCCGAGCAGGAAGATCACGGGGCCGTAGCTGGCCTGCGCTAGACTGTTCGGCGCCAACAGCCAGCCATTGGCTGCTACCTTGGCGCCGAGGCCCGACTCGACAAGCTGCTGCGTCACGGGGTCTATCAGCTGAATGAATTGTGTCGGCAGCAGTCCGAGCGCGATGCAGCCGAGCGCCAGCCACACCATACCCATGCGCTCCCAGCGGCCGCCATCGTGGGCGTGGGTGAGCTTGTCCTCGCGCGGCTGCCCGAGGAAGATCACGCCGAAGAACTTGACCATCGTGTAGCCGGCCAGCGCGGCCACCAGAGCGATGAGCGCGGCGACCACCGGGATGAGCATGGTCAGCAACGGCACCGGCAGCCCCGGCGTGAAGAGGAAGCTCTGCAGCAGCAGCCATTCCGACACGAAGCCTCCCAGCGGCGGCAGACCCGCGCTGGTCAGCACGCCCAACAGCGTGAGCCAGGCTACCCAGGGCATGCTTCGGATCAGGCCTCCCAGCTTGCCGAGGCTTCTCTCGGAAGTGGCATGAAGCACGCTGCCGGTGCCGAGGAAGAGCAAGCTTTTGAAAAAGGCGTGGCTCGCGACGTGATAGAGGCTCGCGGTCAGCGCGAGCGCGGCCATCGGCTTCATGCCGTAGGCCGAGAAAATCAAGGTCAGGCCCATGCCGACGAACAGCAGGCCCATGTTCTCGATCGACGAATAGGCCAGCAGCCGCTTCATGTCGGTCTGCACCGCCGCGAAGATCACACCGAACAGGGCGGTCGCCAACCCGACTGCCAGCAGCAGCCCACCCCACCACCACAAGTGCGTGTGCAGCAGGTCGAAAGACACGCGCAACAGACCGTAGATGGCCGTATTGAGCATCACCCCACTCATCATGGCCGAGACCGGAGATGGCGCGGCGGGGTGGGCTTCGGGCAGCCACACATGCAAGGGCAGGATGCCGGCCTTGGCGCCGAATCCCAACACGGCGAGCAGGAAGCCGGCCGAGGCCCAGAACGGCGACAGTGCCTGGGCGCGCATGTTGGCGAAGGTGTAGTCGCCCGTGTTGGCCTGCAGCACACCGAAGCACAGCAGGACAGCGATCGCACCGATTCTCGCCATCGTGATGTAGAGATAACCGGCGCTGCGCACCTCGGCCATGCGGTGGTTCGCGGTCACCAGGAAGAACGACGACAGCGCCATCGTCTCCCACATCACCATGAATGAATACGCGTCGTCGGCGAGGATCACCCCCACCATGCTGACCAGAAATACGTGGTACTCCAGGCACAGCAGGCCGGGTGGCGTGCCTTCGCCCTTGCGGAAGTATCCGGCCGCAAATGTGGAGATGCCGGCTGACGCGCCACCGACCACCATCAGGAAATAGGCCGACAGGCTGTCCAGGCGGAGATGGAACGGCAATGCCGGCAGCCCGATGGGCAGCACGGCGACCTCGGGGGGGCCAAGCAGTGCGTCCAGGGCCAGGCCGAAGAGCGCCAATCCGAGCAGTGCCCCGATAGGGAAGAGCACTTGGGACACCAGGCTGAATCGATGCAGGGCGAAGATCCCAGTGGCCCCCACGATCAACCAGGCCACCGTCACAACGAGTATCCAGTCGAGATGGAGCCATTGCGCGACGGGAGGCAGGCTGCTCATGACTCAGGCCTTGGGGCGCACGGCTCGACGCCTCACGGCCGAAGGAGCGGCGTCCGGCGAGCCCGATTTCGGCCACAGCGCCGGTAAGTCAAAGCGGGCGGCGAACTCACGCGCGCTCACGCCGCGCGCCATGTATTGGACACCGTGCTGCGCGAGATAGTCACGGGTCAGCTGTCGCACCATCTGCGACGCCGTCCGATCCTGCGGCGCACAAAGCCGCTCGAAGGCTTCCTTCTTATGAGGATCAATGAGCAGAGTCAGGCGCGCAGTTTTGAGCTCCATGGATCCTCAGCATGGCAATGCAACAGGTACCCGCGACACATAGTATATGAACGCCATGCAATTGGAGAGGTCTAGCTTCGCTGGTCTCTCAGCACCGATGCGATCAGTGCAAACCCTGCGAGCAACTGGCTGGCGGCGCCTGGGTCGAGGTTTGGCGGCCTGCGAATCGCTCCCAAGCGGTACGTCTCGAGGGCATCACCTTTGCAGGCAAACACGATGCTATGGCTCTCCTCGCCGTCATCGACCACCAGGACCGAGCCATTGAAACTGCGACGGATGTGAGCCAGGTGCTCGTCGGTTTCAGGGTCACCGTACTGCAAATTGACCACCATGATTCCGTCGGGCTGGAGCGACTCGCGGCAGTCGTCGTAGAAGCTTCGAGAAGACAGCTGCGCGGGCAGTCCCTCAAGGTCATAGCCGTCGACGATCAATACGTCGAAACGATTTGGACCACGGCGTACAAAGTCCGCCCCATCGGCTTGAAAAACGATGAACCGCGCGTCATCGCGCGGTATGTGGAACTCCTCGCGCAACGCGATCACCATCGGATTGATCTCGGCGATCTGGATTCGAGCGCGGCTCAAATGGCGGTAGCAGAATTTGGCCAGCGACCCGCCGCCCAAGCCGACCATCCCAATGCTGCGCGGCTCCGGCTTGAAAAGCAGGAACCCCATCATCGTGCGTGTGTACTCGAGAGCGAGCGCGTACGGGTCGTTGAGTCGCATGCGGCTTTGAGTGTGACTGATACAGAAGTGGAGAGCCTTGGAGCTGACGGTCTCGTAAATGAAGGGTTTGATGTGCTGCGCAGATGCGGAACTGTCGGACATGGGCAAGGTTGGTCTACTGTTTCTTGATTGGGGAGCTCTGGTTTCAGCGCGTGGCCATATGTACCAGCGAGGCACGAACGTGATCAGTGTCCATGTTGGTGATCACCACGCGCGGGGTGAGGAACGTCGGCTGGTTGATTTGGAGATTGGGCACTACGAGCAGACATTGGGTCCGTGCATTGTTCGGGGCAGTCATCCTGTGGTGGGCCAGCACCCCTTGACGTACGACGTCCGTCGAGGCGATGTCCGCGAGCAAGGTGACAATCACCACTCGATCCAGCCCGAGGTCCAGCGTTGCGACGTCGTCCCCCTTTTGAGAGGTCGATTCGATCTGACCTGCCACCAGCTCAGGGTCGTTCTTCAGGATTTGCCTGATCATTTCCAGCAGGCAATCGCGCATGATCGCCTCCGGGAATGCGCCGGCTGTCTCCGCAGCCCGAATCAGGCCTGCCAGCCCCAACAGGTTGGCATCGCCTCCGTCGTACCGCACGCATCGCAATCGCCACTCGGGGTGCTGTTGACATGCGGTATCAACCTCGCGCGGGTCGGCAGCGCCATAGCACGCTGCATCCAGCCAGGTCATGGCTTCTTCGAAGGCATCGATCGACGCCAAGGCATTGGGAAACTGTCGTGCATAGGACTTCGGGTCCCGAACACCGTTGCGTGCGCGCATGAGCGGCGCTGCGAGGTGTACACGGTCACCCTCGCGCCAGAGTGCTGCACAAACTCGTGGTTCCCCGCCGGGCGGCAGAAACTGCACCAGCATCAGGTTGTGGTTGAGATGTGATCCGCCGGCCGCGGCGGGCTTGTTGAAATGCTGTTGGGGCATGGTGTCGCCTCAGGCCCCTCGAACGACGTTGATCAACCGTCGTCTCGGTGAGCACCGCCGGCCAACTCGAACTGCAATTGCCGTCGCTGCCAGAACAACAACAAGAGTCAGACGAACGAACCCCACGTCATCGAGCCTCCGCACGGCAAGTGTGGCCAGCGACGCGGTTTCTCGGCGCTGGGCTAGCCAACGCGCTCAAGGAGGCATAAGCTTCAAGGCAAATGTAATGCGTTGAATGTGTAATTGCAATGGTAATGATATTACCATGTTTGGTGGGCACGGAGGCCGGATCGCTGCAGGCGTGGCCAACCGTGATGCGGCGATGCAGCAGAGGCGTTACCCGTCGCCGCCCGTACGGCCGACAACAACAACGAGAAGGCGCCGGAATGTTCAAGGCCTTGATGGATCGGCTCGATCACCACAACATCGACGTTTCGGGCATCGTCAACTAGAACCTGGGAGACCGAAGCAACAGCTGTTCCGTCAACGCACCCCTCCAACGGCTTGCGAGAGCGGCCTTGTCTCTCCCACAAAGTCCGCACCCCTGCGATGAAGTCGACGAGACAGGAGATGAAACGACCTTCTTCAAACAGGTGTGACCTGCACGGCGTAGCCGATTTGTTGGAGCCGTCGGATGAGGCGGTTGGCGGTTTTATGGGCGTCTGCGTGGTCGAAGTGTGCGGCGCCGAGGTCGTGCCATTCGGTACCGTCGCGCAACATGTGCCAGGCGGCTGTGAGCATCGAGGCGGCCACGCCGATGATGGCCTTCTTGGCGCCGCGGCGGGCACGCAGACGGTGGAACTGCGCTTGCAGGTAGCCACCTTTGACCCTCACGGCGGACCATGCGGCCTGCACCAGCGTGGTCTTGAGCCATTTGCCGCCGCGGCGCAGCCGGGTGCTGCGGCGCTTGCCGGCGCTCTCGTCGTTGCGCGGGCACAGGCAGGCCCAGGACAGCAAATGGCCGGGTGTGGCGAAGCGCGACATGTCGATGCCGATCTCGGCCACGATGACATGGGCGCTGACAGCGCTCAGGCCCGGCATGGTGCTCAGGAGCCTGGCGGCTTGTCGAAACGGTTGGAGCCCCAGCCCCACCTCCTTTTCGATGTCGGCGATGGCCTTGTCCAGCGCGTCGATGTGCCCCAGGTGCAGCTTGAGCATGAAGCGGTGGTGCGTACTGACGCGCCCGCGCAGCGCCTCCAGCAACTCGGCGCGGCTGGCCTTGACGCGGCCAATGCAGGAGATCAGGCGCTCGGGGTCGTCGTGGCCGTCGATGATGGCCTGCAGCACCGCGCGCCCGCTCTTGCCCAGGATGTCGCTGAGCACGACGCTGAGCTTGAGGTTGGCGTCTTCGAGCACCTTCTCGATGCGCTGAGCATGAGCGCTCCTCTCGCGCACGAACTGCTTGCGCGTGCGCGTGAGGGTGCGCAGCTCCTGCACGGCCACCGGCGGCACGAAGCTGGCGCGGATCAAGCCGTGGGCCAGCAGATCGGCCAGCCACATTGCGTCGTTGACATCGGTCTTGCGCCCAGGCACGTTCTTCACGTGCGCAGCGTTGGCCAGCACCAGTTCGAAGTGGCCTTCGAGCACGTGCCACACCGGCTTCCAATAGACGCCCGTGGCCTCCATACCCACCTGCTCGACGCCGAACGAGTCGACCCAGTCAGCCAGGGCCAACAGACCCGAGGTGCTGGTGGCAAAGGTGCGCACCTCCTGCAACGGGGGGCCGTCGCCGGCGATGCGAACGCACGCCACCACGGTTTGCTTGTGAACGTCCAGGCCCGCGCAGCGCGGATAGATGACTTCCATGATCGCCTCCAATGTGCGGCGACATCGGCGTGCGGCCCACGTCATCGAAGTCTGAGATGCGTGCTCAGGGGCGAAACGCCCCAGGCGACAGTAGGGGGTGCTCGTGGAGCCGCGGGTCCAACTGATATAAGGGTTCGAGGCACCAAGGACAAACCGACCTCTTTGCCGGACGCCGCCCCTCAATTACAACAAGGTTTCATGCGTCGTGGGTCGCGCCAGGCGCGGTGGAGCAACTCATATGGATCGGGGTCAGATTGGTGCTCCCGCAAGATAAAGGCAGTAGGCATGCGCATATCGGGAGCACCGAGCAACTCGGCAGAGTCATACGGACCGTGATCACCGCCGACTTGGTGATGAGTATCGACAACGTGTTGGCGATTGCCGCGGCAGCTGAAAGCACCGCCATCCGGCACAAGATGCCGATCGTAGTGTTCGGGCTGCTGGTAAGCATCCCCATCATCGTTGTCGGCAGCCGCTTGGCATTGCGGCTGATGGATCGCTACCCGATCGTCGGGACCGCAGGTGGATTACTTCTTGGCTGGATCAGCGGTGTCATGCTGGCCACCGATGTCGGGATCGCGTGGATGGTCCCGCAGAATGCCATTGCAAGGTACGTCTGCGGCGCGGTAGGCGCTGTTTTAGTGGTCATGCTCGGCAGACTGTCGGCTGCGAGAGCTTCCAGGACAGCTCACGAGACCGAGCCGGGCGGATGCGGGTGAATCGTGGTTCAAATATCTCAGCTCGCAATACCAAGCAGGTCGAGCACCCCGCATACGAAAGTGAGCGGATGAGGCGGACGAGAAGCCATGCGGCCGGAGCTGCGGTCTCCCAGCCACGCAGGAAGATCAGTGCATGATCCGCGGTGTAGACGAGCACGAACGACAAGGCCATCAGGTTCAGCAGTGCGTAGTGCACCCCCAGATGCCGCTTCGATGTGAAGTGCGGCCCCAGGTAGCCGACCGCATAGACGCTGCCCAGCAAGGTCATCGGGAGTGACCAGGCCAGGAAGAAGGCGCCGAGTGCGTCCAACCGTACCCGCAGCGCGCCCGCCGGCTAGGCCCAGGCCAGTTCGCCGACCACGGGTGCTCCACCGGCCAGAATAGGTGTCACCGTTGCACAGATCAAGGCCGTTGCGACCACTTGCGACAATATCCCGATGCCAGCATGCGTGGCGCTGCGCACGGGCAGCAACAGGCTGCGGCGCCCAGCACCAAGACGAATACGGCGGCGCTGAGGGCCGTCATTGGTGTTCCAGAGCCTTGGGCGCCGCGAAGCCGTCTCGAACTCGTCCGGTTGCGCGCTTCAGCGAACCGGACGGCCAAGCCGCGTGCGGTGCGCAGGAATCAACGAGACAATGCAATGAACAGCTCCGGCATCTCGGCCAAAGCGGGCATCAGAAACGCCTTGGCCTGGCTTGCAATTCGATTGCGCTGGATGATACTGTTATTATCATGAAACTGACATAGGGATAGCTCATGGAACTCAAGACAGCGCGCCTGACGGTGCTGATCGATCCCTCGAAGAAAAAGGCCTTCGAGGCACTTTGCGCCCGCCAGGATGTCACGCCTTCGCAGGTCGTTCGACGTCTGATTCGCGACTACTTGGCGCACCACGGCGTCACCTTCGTCCCAAGCGGAATGGAGCAAGACGAGGAAATGGCTGCGAAGCCCTGATCGACGCTGACGCGAGCGAGAGCATTTGAGAAAACTGTCGGACGGTACAGTGGTTGGTGTCGGCGGCCCGAAAATCTTTGCCCAGTTCGGATGCTGGGCGCATGCATTTTTCTCGGGGACGGTCTGCGAAGCGCGATCTGGTCCCAATGGCTCTGGTCGATACGTGCTGTCGGTGACGGGGACTGCGAAACTTCGAGGGCCGCTCGCGGCGGCCCCCGGTCAGCACGAGAGTCGCCGAGCCACATGGCGATCCTCGGCCTTGTGCGCAACTCGACGATTGAAAGTGTCAAGCCCAGCGGCGGCCATGACAACGCGGCGGGCGGTATTTTGCGTAGCCGCCTCATCAGGCACTGAATGTCTTCTCCCAACGAAATAGAGAAACGAGCAGACGTGAATGACCGCGTGCCGCCGCATGAACTCGACGACGATCAATTGGCCGAGTTGGCCCGGGAATGGCGCAGTCGGGCCGCACGCGGGGATGAGCTCGCCTTTGGCCTCGCGCATGCTTTCGAGGCCGAACTTCGTCGCCGCGTGCGGGACAGCCAGGTCTCGCCTCTCGCGACGCCCGAGCAACCGAGCAGCCCCGAACCGCGGCCATGGTGGAAGTTCTGGTGAAGCATCAGTTTGATGCGTAATCCGACAGTACCGAATCGCTATCCACCCGCTCTGTCCCGCCTCATTTCTGTAAACACCCCGAGCCTGCCTTTTTCCGGCACGCGTTTCGCGTCGCAGGCTCGACTTACAGCTTGACCTCAACCGGCTCAATGCCGAACCAGCGGGAGCAAACGCGCGGCAGCTGTACAGCCGTGCCCGCACGCAACCACCGCATTTCGTGCGCCAGATCCCCTCGTCGCGATCTCAGACCTTCGACAGGATTTCCATCGCCTTGTTGGCGTCGCCCAGGGAGTCGACCGCGATATAGGCCACGAACTGTTTGCCGATCACGGAGGCCGAGAAGCCGCGAAGATTGATTTCCCCGGCGGCAAGCTTTTGCGTCAACTCCGCAGCGATGCCCGGGCGATCCGGGCCCATGACTCGAACCGAGTGAAGGCTTTGCGTCACGTTGAAGCCTACCTGTGCCGCCGCACGGATTTCACGGTCGTTCTGCAGCGGCGTGACATAGACGACCCCCGTCGCGGGCTTGTCCGGCCTACGCCTCGCAACGATGAATTGCAGGTCTGCCCCCGCTTCGCGCAGCGTATCCAGCACCTCGGCAAGGCCGCCGGGCCGGTCCTGGATGTCCGCTGCCCATACATCCGTACGTTCCACGAGAAGATCCATGATTGATCCTCCTTTTCTGCTGGTGACGCGTCCAACCAGAGGCTAGGCCAAAACCTCCGGGTTGACAAGCATGGGTAGAGTGGTGTAGTTGTTTCTGTTTGGAATTCGATCTGCCCGAAAAAAGGAGTGATCGTCATGACTGAACACAGGTCGCCTCGCCATGCCGCGGAGCAGCAGACTGTCGATGTCTCCGAGGCACAGATCGCGGTGCATTGGCCGGAAGAGGACTACGTCGCGCCGCCCGGCGGATTCATCGCGCAGGCCAACTTGACCGACACCGGCATCTTCCAGCGCTTTGCCCTTGACAAATTCCCCGAGTGCTTTAAGGAGTTCGCGGACCTTCTCGACTGGTACCAGCACTGGCAGACGACGTTCGACGCCAGCAACCCGCCGTTCTGGCGCTGGTTCGTCGGCGGCAGGATCAACGCCTGCCACAACTGCGTCGATCGCCACCTCGTCAAACACAAGAACAAGACCGCGATCCATTTCGTGCCCGAACCGGAGAACGAGCCGGTACAGCACCTGACCTATCAAGAGCTGTTCGTCCGCGTCAACGAGTTCGCGGCGCTGTTGCGCGACTTCTGCGGACTCAAGGCAGGCGACCGCGTGACCTTGCATATGCCGATGGTGGCGGAACTACCGATCACCATGCTCGCCTGCGCGCGGCTCGGCGTGATCCACTCGCAGGTGTTCAGCGGCTTCAGCGGCAAGGCTTGTGCCGACCGCATCTGGGATTCCGAGAGCCGCGTGCTGATCACGATGGACGCGTACTACCGTGCCGGCCATCTGCTCGATCACAAGGAAAAGGCTGACATCGCGGTGAAGGAGGCCGCCAGCCTCGGCCAGCAGGTCGACAAGGTCCTGGTCTGGCAGCGCTACCCGGGCAAAACCTCGAGCGCCAAGCAGCTGGTCGAGGGGCGCGACGTCATCGTCAACGACCTGCTCGGTAAGTTCCGCGGCCATCGTGTCGAGCCCGTGCCGATGCCGGCCGAGGCGCCGCTGTTCCTGATGTACACGAGCGGCACCACCGGGCGGCCGAAAGGTTGCCAACATTCGATCGGCGGCTACCTCGCCTACGTCACCTGGACATCCAAATACATCCAGGACATCCACCCCGAGGACGTGTATTGGTGCATGGCCGACATCGGCTGGATCACGGGCCATTCCTACATCGTCTACGGCCCGTTGGCGCTCGCTGCTTCAACGGTCGTGTATGAAGGCGTTCCGACCCATCCGGATGCCGGCCGGCCATGGCGCATCGCTGAACAACTCGATGTCAATATCTTCCATACCTCGCCCACGGCAATCCGCGCGCTGCGGCGCGACGGACCCGACGAGCCAGCGAAATACAGCCACCAATTCAAGCACATGACGACCGTTGGCGAGCCGATCGAGCCAGAGGTGTGGAAGTGGTACCACCGCATGGTCGGCAAGGGCGAAGCCGTCATCGTGGACACCTGGTGGCAGACCGAAACCGGCGGCTTCCTCTGCAGCACGGTGCCGGGCATCCACCAGATGAAACCCGGCAGCGCCGGGCCCGCGATTCCCGGCATTCATCCGGTGATCTACGACGATCAGGGCAAGGAGCTCGCCAGCGGTTCGGGCAAGGCCGGCAACATCTGCATCCGCAATCCCTGGCCGGGCGGCTTCCAGACGATCTGGAAGGATCCCGAGCGTTATGTGCGCCAGTACTACTCGCGCTACTGCAAGGACCCAAAGAGCAAGGACTGGCGCGACTGGCCCTACCTGGCGGGCGACGGCGCGGTGCAAGCGGCCGACGGGTACTACCGCATCCTCGGCCGCATCGACGACGTGATCAACGTTGCCGGCCACCGCCTGGGCACCAAGGAAATCGAATCGGCTGCGCTGCTCGTGCCAGAGGTCGTCGAGGCGGCCGTGGTTCCGGTGGCCGACCCGGTCAAGGGCAAGGTGCCCGACCTGTATGTCGCGTTGAAGCTGGGGCTGGCACCTTCCGCGGAGATTGCCGACCGTGTCTCGGCATCGGTGGTGTCCGAAATCGGCGCCATTGCGCGTCCGCGCCGGGTGATCGTCGTTCCCGACATGCCCAAGACGCGCTCGGGAAAGATCATGCGGCGCGTGCTCGCAGCGATTTCGAACCGTCAGGATCCAGGCGACGTGTCCACCCTCGCCAATCCAGAGGTCGTCGACCGGATCAGGGAGCTGGCCAAATAGAACCTAGAACCGCTCTGT
Source organism: Variovorax sp. LjRoot290 (assembly GCF_964253985.1). Taxonomy (NCBI): domain Bacteria; kingdom Pseudomonadati; phylum Pseudomonadota; class Betaproteobacteria; order Burkholderiales; family Comamonadaceae; genus Variovorax; species Variovorax sp. LjRoot290. The sequence continues at coordinate 1,608,113 of NZ_CAXURW020000002.1, forward strand.
CGCCCGCGACCAGGCATTGAGCTGTTGCGTCTCATCCGAAAGGGCCACTTCAATCTCGGGCGACTGCGCTTCGGGGCCAAACTGCGCCTGCAATCTGAACGCGGTTCTGTCGGCCTGAAATTCGGTCGTTCGCCAAACTTGCCGCCATCATCGCCTACCTGAGGGTGCAGCCCGCGTCAGGAATGAAGTACCCAAGTCGAAATACAACATCCGTCTGCCGACCAGTTACGGCCCGGTCGTCAAGAGCGTGAAGGCACCGGCCACCAGCAAGAAGGTGAAATACGGGGAGTACCTCGCCAACGTCGGCCACCGCATGGAATGCCACACCCCGCGCGACGTCAAGGGCTTGCTGCAGCGCGTCAGCCTGGGCGTAGGCGGCGTTGCCGATCATCGGCTCTTGGTCGAATGGCGGGCGCGCATCGTTTGTTCGATGACGCGGTCCCGGCAGTCAGCTTGTGTTGGCCTTCAGCCGTTCGAAGACTTCGGTCACCCGCGTCCGGCGCTGCGGTTCGACGAAGTCGAAGTTGAGGCCGCGGTCATTCAGTTCCCAGAACACTCGGTCCTGCACGGAAAGGATGCCGTGCTTCGCTTTCTCGATGACAGCCGGCGTCACGCCCCGCAACGAGGCCTCCACGAGCTCCAACTCCTGCGTCAACCCGCACTCGAGGAAATAGGCCGCGAGAATTGCACGCGACTTGACCAAGCCTACGCTCTGCGCGGCGCCGTCGAAGGCGAGCACGGCATCGAGCAGCTCCCGCGCTGGCGCAGCCTTGCGCTCGTAGGCGCGCTCGGTCAGTTCGCTCAACTCGTAACTGACCAGTTCATAGATGAAAGGCAGCCCCTGCATGCGCGCGTACTCGGCGTAAAAGCGCAGGTAGCGTACCAGTCGAGGAACCTGCTCGGGACGGTCGCTGAGGAGGCGACGGATCAGGGCCTTGTACGAGTAGACGACATTGAAGACGGAGGCGTTCTCTTTCTTCTTGATCGCCTCGCGCGTGAAACAATTCAGCATGCGCACGAGCAGGTCGAAGACAGCATCGTTGCGCCGGCACGCCTCTTCGTGCGCGGCGTTCTTGACCGCCTGGGCCATGGCGCTCACGCCGTCCGGCATCTTCCCCAGCACGCTCTTGAAGGCCAGGACCAACTGAATGGCAATGCGGTGCTCCATCCAGATGCGGGCCTCGCTGAGCATGTCGGTGGCGTCGCCGGACAGGCCGACGAGCAGGTCGTTGCTGACCTGGAAGAACTTCTCGGGCAGCCGCGTCTTCACATCGCGCAGGCGAGCCAGTTCCAGCATGTGTGTCTGGATTGCGTCGAACGTCACGTCGCGATCAGCTCGATCCGCCGCGCGCAGCAGCACGCTGCCGAGGTTGGCGATCTTCTGGTTGACGCGATGCTGGGACACAGCCACCGAATACTTGCCGGCGGCAGCGTCGTCGAGTTCGTGCATCAGGCTGTTGCGCACCCGCTTGATGATCGTCAGCGGGTCAATGAAGCTGACGACATAGAAGTAGTACGGCAGTAGCAAGAGCCAGCCGAAGATCGCACCGGCAACCGCAATCGCGAACGGCAGTTGTCCGGTCCATTGGTCGAACGAAAGGCTGAAGGCGAACAGGTTGTGGGCGGCGAGAATCGCGCAGGTGCAGAGCACGAACAGGTTGATACGGTCGCGGATGAAGATTTCGATCAGCTTTGGCGTGTAGAGATTGGCTGTGATCGGGATGGCCAGGGAGATGAAGGTCAACAGCAGGGCGATCAGTGTGTTGTAGGCGCCGGCGAAGGACGAAGAGAGTGCGCGCACCATCGCCGGCGTCGCTCGAAGTTGCGACAGCCGCACGGCCTCCCCGGTGGCTGGGTCAATCGCGTGCGACAAATCCCATGCGGCTTCCAGCCAGAAGAAGATCAGCGTGATGAAAAACAGGGCGACCAGCAGCCTCAGGGCGAATTTGACATGGTCCATGGTGGAAGGGTCACAAGCGATAAGGGCTTTCGGCCAGCATCCCAGCATTCTGGAGCGACACGACGTACTTGTCCGCTTCGCGTCCGCGTCGAACTCAATCTTCACACTCCACTGCGGAGGGGATTTGCCCGGCGCCCGCCGGCACGCAAGATCTGGGTCAATCGGGAGTAATCTTCGCTATTCTTGGAGAATCGCCATGTTCAAACGCATTCTTGTCGCTACCGATGGTTCCGCGCTGTCCGAACAGGCCGTCGCCAAGGCGATCGACCTGAGCTTGCTGACCGGGGCCGAGCTGTTTGCAGTCACTGTGGCTCACCTCGAACCGCACAGCTACTTTGACGGCTCGACCGTGTTGTTGAACGACCGGGAGATCGAAGAGTCGCGTCATCGTTCGGTCGCTGCCGCCCAGAAGTTGGTCGACGCCGTCAAAAGCGCCGCGCACGCCAAGGGGGTTCGCAGTGCGGAGGCCGTGGTCATGAAGTCGAACCTGGTGGCCGAGTCCATCGTCGACGTCGCCAAAACCCACGAGTGCGACTTGATCGTGATGGCTTCGCACGGGCGCCGGGGCCTCACGCGGCTGCTGATGGGTAGCGAGACGCTGCACGTCCTGACCCACTCGCACACGCCCGTTCTGGTACTGCGCTAGTCAGGGCTGCCTGCCACGCGGGCTTTGCGTGCCGGCCACGGACTGCTGCACACCTTATTCTTGCACCATCGTCGCTATCGGCCTGTTTCTTGGGAAACGTGCCGGCGTGCAAGCGCGACCCCCATGGCAGCCGCGATTCGCTCACTCACACCAGCGGCATGCCCCGTATGGCGGCCGCTCGAGCAATTGCGCCTTCCTGTCCGTGATCTGGTTGGGAGGCACGTCGTGCTGCTGGGCCAACGCGACCAGCGTCGTGTCACCACGGACGGCCCCCAACGCCGCCAAGGCCCAAGAACGCTGGTGAGTGATCGCGGCATGGTCTTTGGCTCTTGGTCTCTACGCCTCGTACACCCGCTTCGCAGCTGCGTTTATGGGGCAGAGTTGCCATTCATCGCGGTGTGGGGCCAGCGATCCAGACGGCGCGCTCAACCCTTCGATCGAGACCGTGATCCGCAGCCACAACGAGGGCGAGGCCGATTGCTCATCTAGGAAGCGTCATCGTCCAAAACGCAATGCGGCGCGCCCTGGCAGACGGTGCACTGAAGCCGATCGAGACTCAGACCATCCTCCTCGACAGCGATGGCGTCCGGTTCGTCGTGCGCACGGTGTCGAGCCTCGCGCGCAGGGACAAGGCGCGCCATGGAAGCAAACTCAACATGTGCGCGCGAACCGTGGAACAGCGGCCAAGCGGCTGGCGTCAATCCGGCCGCCATGCCATGTCGATGCGGCCATCGACGATGCCGATGCGCCGGTCTGCCACAGAGGCAAAGTTGGCGTCGTGCGTGACGGCAACCACGGTCTTATCGAACTCGTGGGTCAGGTTGCGCAGGATGTCGCGCACGTTGGTGCTGGCGACCGAATCGAGGTTGCCGGTCGGCTCGTCGGCGAGGATCACGAGCGGGTCGTTCGCCAGCGCACGGGCGATCGCGACGCGCTGGCGCTGGCCACCCGACAACTGGCTCGGCCGCTTGTGGTGCTGGCCCGCTAGGCCGAATCGATCCAATAGCTCGGCGGCGCGCGCCCGGGCCGCTTCGTCGGACACGCGGCCCAGCTTTCGCATGGGCAGCGACACGTTGTCGAGCGTGCTGAACTCGGCTAGCAAGAAATGGAACTGGAACACATAGCCCAGCCGCAACAGCCGAAAATCCGTGAGCCGGTCGTCGTCGAAGCTGCTCGTATCTTCGCCGTCGATCCAGACGCGTCCACGCGTGGGCACGTCGAGCAGCCCCAGCAGGTATAGCAGGGAGGACTTGCCCGAGCCCGAAGGCCCCATCACGCAGACAAACTCGCCGCGCTCGATCTGCAGGCTCACGTCGCTCACCAGCGTAACCGGCACCTCGCCTTGGAGCGTGCGGGTCACGTGTTCGACGCGAATCGCCGGGCCAGACGCCGATTCACCGCCACTCATGCCGCACCCCGCAGGATGTCCACCGGATTTACGCGTCCGGCACGCCGCGCCGGAAGATACGAGGCCGCCAGGCACGAAAGCATCGCAAACGCCGCCGCCAGCGCGTACTGTTCGGCGCCCCAGAACATCGGCAGGTGCACGACCTCGGTCACGCCGGGCGGACGGATCTCGATCTGCTCCAGCAGCCGCATCAGAGACAGGCCGAGCAGTTCGCCTAAGGCGCTGCCGATGAGTCCGACGATCAGCCCTTCGAGTAGGAAAATGCGGCGCAGGTCGCGCGCGTGGAAGCCCATCGACTTCATGATCGCGATGTCGCGCGTCTTTTCCATCACGATGGTCGAGATCGTGTTGTAGATGCCGAACGCGGCCACCACCAGGATCGCCGAGACCACGCTGTACATGATGATGTTGCGCACCAGAAGCAGGCTCAGCAGGTCTTCCGAGGCCTCGATCCACGACACCGACTTGTAGCCCGTGGCGGCCTCGATGGTCTGCGCCACGCTCTGCGCCGCATACGGGTCGGCGACTTGGATGACAAAGCGGTTGACGCGGTTCTCGCGCCCCAGCAACGACTGCGCGCGCTTGAGCAGCACAAAGGCCTGGGCCTCGTCGTACGTGGCGTTGCCGGTGCGAAAGATGCCGACCACGCGCAAGGATCGGCTGGTGCCGTCGGCGGCCAGCACGATCAGCGTACTTCCCAGGCGCAGGCTGAACTTGTCGACCAGGCCGCGGCCGACGACAACCCCGTTGGGGTCGGCAGCAAGCGCTTCGAGCGAGCCCTCGAGCATCTTCTCTTCGATGGTCGTCACATGCTTCATCTTCTCTGGCACCACGCCGGACAAGGTGACGCCCTGCTGGCGCCCAGCGAAGGTGAGCACGGCTGCGTCGGCGAGCACCGGCGCGGCGCGCACACCCGGCAAAGCCTCGATGACGGCCAGCCGCTGCGACCAGCCGCGTATGCCGCGCGTCTCACGCGGCGGCCGCACGTTGTGCACGCTGACTGCGCCATCGGGCCAGCGCATCGCGGCCGGCTGCGCGCGGCCGTGGCGCATCTCGTCGTAGACGGTGATGTGCGGGCTGTTGTCGACCAGACGCTTGAGAAAGTCTGCCTCCGAGCCGCGCATCAGCCCCGACACAGCGAGGAAGAAGGCCACGCCGAGCACGACGCCGGTGAGCGAGACCAGGGTCTGCCGCTTGCGACTAGTCAGGTGAGCCAGCGCGACGTCGAGTGCGATCGCCATGGCGTCACCGTTGGGTCGATGGTGCCGAGGCAGCCGAGGCGGGCGCGCTGCGCGCGCGCTGCCCGTCGCGCAACGCGTCGGGCGGCGACAGCACCACTTCTTCGCCATCCGCGAGTCCGGTGACGATCTCGGTGCGCTCGCCGCCGACCACGCCCTTGTTCACCGTGCGCCGCTTCACTCGACCCTGCGCCATCACCCACACGGCGTCGCCCTTCAGCGCGCGGTTCGGTATCAGTAGCGCCCCTTCGCGGCGCGACACGATCAGGTTGGCGTCCATCGTCATGCCGCTGCGCAGCGGGCCGGCATCGACGGCGGGCGCGTCGGCGAGGCGGACGCGCACCCGGTAGCTGCGCGACACCGGATCGCCCTTGGGCGTGATCTCGGCCACCTCGCCGTCGAACAGGCGCTTGGGCAAGGCATCGCTGCGCATCGTGACCTTCTGGCCGACCGCGACACGGGCGATGTCCTCTTCGTCGACCTCAGCCGTCACACGCAGCGGCGCGCAGCAGGCCAGCGTGAACACCGCCTGGCCGGCAGGCACGAACTGACCGGCTTCGCCATCGCGGCGCAGCACCATGCCGTCGGCCGGGGCCACGAGTTGGTTGTAGTCGCGTTGGGCTTGGGCCCGCTTCGCAGCAGCCTGCGCGACCTGTAGCTCGCTGCGCGTGCGGTCGAGCTCGGCCGGCGCGACGAAGCGCTTCTCCACCAGGTTGCGGGTGCGCTCGAACTGGGCGCGCGCCAACTGTTCGCGCGCGCGCATCTCCAGCACGGTCTGATCGAGGTCGATCGACTCGATGCGCGCGAGCACCTGGCCGCGCTTTACCGGCGCGCCTTCCTCGGCCTCGATCGCCACCAGCCGTCCGCCGGCGCGCGGCGCCACCGGCACCATCACCGTGGGTTCGACCGTGCCCGTGGCGTACACCGCCTCGATCGCCGGACCGCGCGTGGGCAGCGCGGTTTCCACGCGCGCGGGCCACTGCCACCAGACGATGGTGACCGCCCCAGTCGTCAGCGCGGCGAGGGCGATGGCGATTGCCGTCTTCCGTTGCAAGCGCATTCCGGTTCGCATGAGTGCAAGGGGGTTCACTATCGCACGCCGGTGAATTCATGGGCTAGGGGTCTTTGGCATTTGCGATGTCCGGTCTGGCCCGACTGCCGAAGTTAGCAGCAGTCGCATCGACCGGTTGAAGCCGCACTGCAAACCCGGCCGGACGCGTCATGCGGCCGCAGCCTCATGTCGAAGAGAAATGTCTCGGCAGAGTACAGATTGATCGCCACTTCCGCGACCCTGTCCCAAGCCGTCTTGTACGAGCGAGTGGCGATCCGGTTCTCATCGGCCCTGTGCGCGTTTCACCAGCTTGCGAAGCTCGCTGAACCACAGCACCACGCTGGCCATCGCAGCGCACACCAGCCATTGATCGACAGCCAGCGGCACCGTGCCAAAGGCGAGGTTGAGGAAGTCGAGATTGACAACCGCCACCTGCAGCAGAACCGAAAGCGCAATCGCCCCCCAGAGCCAAGGATTGACGAACAGATGCGAGAAGGCACTCGTGGTTTCGGAGCGCGCATTGAAGCAGTTGAACAGCTGGGCGAAGACGAGCACCGTGAAGCCCGCGGTGCGCGCAGTGGCGAGGTCGTGCGTGCCCTCGATCAGCCCGCCGGGCAGGTGGATGTCGATTGTCAGCAGCGTCATCGCGGCCATCACGGCGCCGATCTGGATCACCCCTGCCCACATTCGCGCGTCGATCACCCGTTCGGTGAGCCGCCTCGGCCTTCGGGCCATGACATCGTCGGTGGGCGGGTCGACACCCATCGCCAGTGCGGGCCCCGAGTCGGTGATCAGATTGATCCAGAGAATTTGCGTCGCCAGCAGCGGCAGCACCACCGCCTCGCCGGAACCCGTGAGCCCGATCACGCCGGCTCCCACGACACCCAGGAAGACGGTCAGTACTTCGCCCATGTTCGAGGACAGCAGGTAGCGCAGGAACTTGCGAATACCGTCGAAGATGGCGCGCCCTTCGCGCACGGCCTCGACGATCGTGGCGAAGTTGTCGTCGACCAGGATCATCTTGGCGGCTTCCTTCGTGACCTCGGTCCCGGTCACGCCCATTGCAATACCGATGTCCGCCGACTTCAGCGCCGGGGCGTCGTTGACGCCGTCACCCGTCATCGCGACGACGTTGCCGTCGGCTTGCAGCGCATCGACGATGCGCAGCTTGTGCGCGGGCGCCACCCGGGCGTAGACCGAGGTCTTGCGCACTGCCTCGGCGAAGGCCGCATCGTCCAGCCCATCGATCTCGATGCCGGTCAGCGCGCTCGCGCCGGATTCCACAATCCCGAGATCCGTGGCGATGCGCACAGCCGTGCGGGGATGGTCACCGGTGATCATGATCACCCGGATGCCGGCGCGCCGGGCCTCGTGGATGGCCACGGCCGCTTCCTCGCGCGGCGGGTCGATGATGCCCACGGTGCCGACGAACACGAGATCGCGTTCGAGCGCGTCCGTGATCAGCGGGTCTTCTTCGGGCCCGAGCGGGCGGTAGGCCACGGCCAGCGTGCGCAGCGCCGCGTCGGACAGCGTTTCGACGTCGGCCAGGATCCGCGCCCGAAGGGTGTCATCGAGAACCACCGCGTCCATTCCCACCCGCGCCCGGGTGCACCGATCGAGCAGGACGTCCGGGGCTCCCTTGGTGATCAGCACGACTTCGTCGCCGTGCTCGTGGTCGCGCTCGATCGTCGACATCATCTTGCGCTCGGACGTGAACGGGATTTCCCCGATGCGCTCGAAACGCCGCTCGCGCCGCCCGCTGACGCCCAGCTTGCGCTCGGCTACCAGAAAGGCCGCCTCCGTGGGATCGCCCTGGATCTCCCATTGGCCATCCGGTCCTTGGCGCAGGTCGGCATTGCCGGCCAGGCTGCCGCCGCTGAGCACCACGATGTGCTCCTCGCGCAGCGCCCCGGGCTCAAGTTCGACGCCTTCGTGCTCGACCCGTCCCTGCGGCGCGTACCCCACCCCGGTGACGCGGGAACTGCCCGAGGCAGTGATCACCCGCTCAACGGTCATCTCCGCCCGGGTCAACGTTCCTGTCTTGTCCGAGCAGATGACCGACGCCGACCCGAGCGTCTCCACGGACGACAGGTTCTTGACAATCGCGTTGTGCTTTGCCATCCGCTGCACTCCCAGGGCGAGCACCACCGACAGGATCGCCGGCAGCCCTTCGGGCACGGCCGCCACCGCCAGCGAGACGCCGAGCAGCAGGACGGTGATGACATCTGCGGCGCTGCGGATGTCGGAGATCAGCAGGATGGTCCCCACCACCAAGACGGCGATGATGACGACTGCGATGCCCAGCATGCGCCCGATGCGCCCGACTTCCTTCTCGAGCGGCGTCGGCTCCTGGGCGGTGGCCTCGAGCATTTCGGCGATCGCGCCCATCTCGGTGTCCATCCCGGTCGCCGTGACGACGGCGCGGCCGGTTCCCTGCGCGACGGCCGTTCCCTTGAAAACCATGTCGAGGCGGTCGCCGAGTGCAGCGCAATCCTGAAGCGTGGCGGCGTCCTTGAGCACCGCTTCGCTCTCGCCGGTGAGAGAGGCTTCCTGCACGCGCAGCGATGTGGCCTGAATCAGGCGCGCGTCCGCCCCAACGGCGTCACCCTCGCCGAGGACGAGCAGGTCCCCGCACACCAGTTCGGCGCTGGGAACGCGCAGCGACTGCCCGTCGCGCACGACGGCCGAAGTCGCGGCGGTCATCCGGGCCAGCGCGGCCACGGCGTTCGCCGCCTTGGCCTGCTGCAGGTAGCCCAACACGGCGTTGAGCAGGACGATCGTCGCGATGACGATCGCATCCACGGGCCAGCCATCCCGACCTTCGATCGCCCAGGCAATGAGCGCGATGGCGATGGCGGCCAGCAGCAGGTAGATCAGCGGATCCTGGAACTGCGACAGGATGCGGCGCCAGGTCGGCGTCTGCGGGCTGGCGCGAAGTTCGTTCGGACCGCTTTCCGAAAGTCGGCGTGACGCCTCCTGCGAAGTGAGCCCTTTGTCGACGTCCGCCCCGAGCGCACGCGCGACTTCGTCGATGTCCTTCGTGGCCGGCTCGTCGAGGCGGGCTGCCTTTGCCATGGCGTCAGGCCGCCTGGGTCATATATCCCATCCATGACCAGTACGTCAGCGCGAAGATCCCCAGCAGAACGGTCGCCGCCAGCATGTTCTGCGGCGCATTCACCGGCAGGATGAAGCCGAAGCTCACCACGAACTGCAGCAGCATGGTCATGCCGGAGGTCTGGACCCTGTCTCCAGGCTTGAACGCGGAAACACCCGGACCCACGGCGTCGCCGATGCCCACGCCTTCATGGCGCGGTACGGTTGCGGGTTGGCAGCTCGGCGCGTCACCCTTGAGGATGTGCAGGTCGGTGCCGCAGATGGTCATCTTCGTGATTCCTGATGATCGCGTCGGTGGGCCTGCTGATGATCGGCTTGGAGCGGACTTCCAGCGTCTGGCGACCTGGGCCGTTGTACACGAGGGCTTGAATGAGGATCTCCTTTGCAATCGGCCTGATGGCTGGTACGGGTGAGAGCGGACAAGAACCCACGTAGCCTAGGTTTCGCGCTTGCGCTGTGGCTTGCGCTGAATCAACGCAGCGTTTTCGGCCGGCGTGGCAAAGCTTGATCGAGCGCAAGTGCCATGTCCCGGCTGCTCGCTAGTCTCAGCCATTGTCCACGGAGAAGTCATGACACGACCATCATTGAAATTCAGATTGGCTGCGGCTTCTCTGCTGCAAGCGCTTCGAGACGGTGAGCGCGAGGTCTCGTCGTTTGGCGCCGGCGGACGATCGCGCGATGACGACGCCATCACGGCTCAAACGAAAGAAAGATCAACTCGGCGCAAGCGGCCCGGCTCAAGCGCCGGCAAGACCCCCGGGCGACTGCGAGCCCCTTGAGGGGGAACTCTCATTCAATGGCGCCGTGGGCGCTCGTTGTCTCACGCGCGGCGCCATGGGGCCGCGTTCTGGGGAATTTCATGGTCCTTCCATCGACGAGCTCAAGTGCTGGGCATCCCAACACTTTGGATTCATCGAGAACCTGCTGGATGGTGCGCCAGGTCAATGAGCTTGAATACGCGGATCAGATGTCAGCCTCGGATCGATCCGACGCCCCTTCCATGGGCTTGCCTCTCGCGGATCCGGCTGCGAGAGATAGATCGGGCTTCTGACGGTGCTTGAAGAGGCCAACAACACCCATTCGTCGGCAGCTAGATGGCTCGTGTGGATCGCCCCTCAACGGGCATTGACCGGCAGACAGATGATGCAAGCGCTCGTCGCGGCCGCCGGCTGCGGCTCTTCGGCAAGACCTGCGGCCACCAGCAGGGCTGTCGCTCCAAGGGTTGCAAGAACGAAGGCCAGCGCCTTCAGCGTTCGGGTGTGCCTCGAGATCATGGGGTCAACTCCTCATTCAACGAAGCACCAATACCGGCAACGCCGAATGGGTCAGCACGTGCTGTGTCTCGCTCCCGAGCAACAGCCGCTTGATGCCCTTGCGGCCGTGCGATGCCATGACGATCAAGTCGCTCTTGTGCTTCTTTGCGGCGGCGATCACTGCGTCCCCCACGAGGTCCGAGTTGATGGTTGCCGTCTTGCTCCTGACACCCGCTGCCTCTGCCAGCGTAGTGGCTTCGTCCAACGTGCCCTGCGCGGTCTCGGCCCACTGCCGCTCAATGCGCGCGACCTCGTCGTGCGAGAAGACCATCGCGCCGTCGAAATAGGTCTTCGGATAGCGAGGCACTACCGTGACTGCCACGAGGTCGGCATTGTTCTGAGCCGCAAGGGCGACGGCGCTTTTCACGGCCTTCTTCGAGAGCGCGGAGCCATCCGTGGCGACCAGGATGCGTTTGAACATGATCTTTCCCCTATGCGGTGAATGTCGCAAGCGTACGGAACGGGGTGTGATGGGGGTTTGATGCAGATCAAGGCCGCCCTGCATGCGTGCCAATAGCCTTGCACAATGCAAGCCGCAGCTGCGTTCAGCCCGCCCGCCCGCCACGACCCCACGTCCGCCGATCTCGCGGCACAGGCGGACTGCTCGCTGCTGGACGATGCGACCGAGTGGCCGGCATTTGGGCGTTCGCTCGACGACCAGCCTGCGGCGGGGCGCTGGGAATCGCAGGTTGTGGTCGAGGGCATGCATTGCGCAGCCTGCGCCTTCACGGTCGAGGCGACGCTGGCACAGGTGCCGGGCGTCGAGAAGGCCGAAGTCAATGCCGCAACCCGGCGCGCACGTATCGTGTGGTCGGCCGCGGCCGTGACGCCCTCGCGCTGGTTCGCGGCCTGCGCGGCCGCCGGCTACCGGCTCGTGCCGGCCGGCGACATGTTCGTGCGTGCTCGGCGTGCGCGTGAGGCGCGGCTCGCGCTGTGGCGCTGGCTGGTCGCGGGCTTCTGCATGATGCAGGTGATGATGTATGCCTACCCAGCGTACATCGCCAAGCCCGGCGACATGACGCCCGATGCCGCGCAGCTGCTGCGCTGGGCCTCCTGGGTGCTCACCCTGCCGGTGATCCTGTTCTCGTGCGGCCCGTTCTTTCGCAGCGCGCTTCTTGACCTACGCCACCGCCGCATCGGCATGGATCTGCCGGTCGCACTCGGCATTGCGATCACCTTCGTCGTCAGCACGGCGGCCACCTTCGATGCCTCTGGCCCGCTGGGCGGCGAGGTGTACTTCGACTCGCTCACGATGTTCGTGTTCTTCCTGCTCACCGGCCGCTGGCTCGAGACGCGCTTGCGCGACCGCACGGCGGGCGCGCTCGAAGCTTTGATGAACCGGCTGCCCGACAGCGTCGAGCGGCTCGGCGCCGACGGCATGTTCACTCGCGTGGCCGTGAGGCGCCTCGCGCCTGGCGATATTGTCCGCGTGCTGCCGGGCGAGGCTTTTCCAGCAGACGGCATCCTGACTGCCGGCGACACCACGGCGGATGAGGCCTTGTTGACTGGCGAATCGCGCCCGGTGCCGCGTCCCTGCGGCACGCGCGTCTTGGCCGGCAGTCACAACCTGTCGTCGGCGGTGCAGATCCAGGTCGAATCGCTGGGCCAGAACTCGCGCTTCGCGCAGATCATGGCGCTGATGGAGAGCGCGTCGCTGCAGAAGCCGCGGCTCGCTCGGCTCGCGGATCGCGCGGCGCGGCCCTTCCTGGTGGCTGTTCTGGCCGCAGCCTTCCTTGCCGGGGCGTTCTGGTGGCCGGTCGATTCGGGCAGGGCGTTGATGGTCGCGGTGGCGGTGCTGATCGTCACTTGCCCCTGCGCGTTGTCGCTCGCCACGCCGGCGGCGATGCTCGCGAGTGCCGGCTTCCTGGCCCGCCGCGGCGTCGTGGTGCGCAATCTGCAGGCGCTCGAGGCGCTCGCCTCGGTCGACACCGTGGTCTTCGACAAGACCGGCACGCTCACGCGCGATGTGCCCCGACTCGACCGCGTCTACTGCCGGCACGGCATGCGGCCTGGCGACGCGGTGGAACTCGCCGCGGCGATCGCTGCGCAGTCGCTGCATCCCGCAGGCCGTGCCCTCGTCGCGGCCTGGAGTGCCCAGTTCCGCACCGCGCCAGCGTGGGAGATCCTTCAACTGACGGAATACGGTGGGCTCGGACTCGAAGCACGTGTTCGCCGAAATGCGGCGATGGACGACACCGCGCGTTGCGTGCGCCTCGGCTCGGCAGCCTTTTGCGGGGTGCCCCCGCTGGAGGTCGAGGCGGTGCAGGTGCATCTGAGCGATGCGCAGGGCTGGCTGGCGAGCTTCGTACTGGCCGAGGATCTTCGCCCCGATGCGGGCGTCGCGGTGGCTGCGCTGCAAGGGCAGGGCCTGTCAGTGCAGCTTCTCTCGGGCGACCGCGACGCAGCCGCGCGCCAAGTCGCCGCCCGCTGCGGCATCAAGCAGGCCAGGGGCGACTGTGCGCCCGAGGAGAAGCTGCGCGTCCTGCAGGCGCTTCAAGCGGGCGGTCGGCGCGTCGCGATGGTCGGCGATGGCCTCAATGACGGCCCCATCCTGGCGCACGCGCATGTCTCTTTCGCCTTTGGCAACGCCGTTCCGCTGGCCCAGGCGCGCGCCGACTTCGTCGTGCTGGGCGGCTCGCTCGCCGTCGTCGCGCAAGCGGTCGCGCAGGCACGCCGCACGCTGCGGGTGGTGCGGCAGAACCTCCGGTGGGCCGCCGGCTACAACGCGCTGTGCGTGCCGCTGGCCGTCGCCGGCTGGCTGCCGGCCTGGCTCGCCGGGCTGGGGATGGCGGCGAGCTCGCTGCTCGTGGTGCTCAACGCGGCGCGCCTGGCCAGGCCCGCTGAGGCAGGACGCTGATGGACATCCTGTTTCTCCTGATCCCCTTCTCGGTCGTGCTCGTGCTGGTGATCCTGGGCGGGCTCTGGTGGGCCGTCGAGCGTGGCCAATTCGACGACGTCGAAGGCGAGGGCGAGCGCATTCTGCGCAACGATTGATCTGCATCAAACCGCCTCGCATGCCGCGCCGGGACACTGACCGCAATCCACGAGAAGGCCAGAAGATGCAAGTATCCAATCCTCCCGCAGCGGTCTACAGCGACACCGTCGTGCGGCAACTCGCCCTGATGTCGGTCGTGTGGGGGGTGGTCGGCATGCTCGTCGGCGTGATCATCGCCTCGCAGCTGGCCTGGCCCGAGCTCAATCTCGGCATTCCCTGGCTCAGCTACGGCCGGCTGCGGCCGCTGCACACCAACGCAGTGATCTTCGCCTTCGGCGGCTGCGCGCTGATGGCCACCAGCTTTCACGTGGTGCAGCGCACCTGCCAGGTACGCCTGTTCGCGCCGGCGCTCGCGTCCTTCGTCTTCTGGGGCTGGCAGGCCGTGATCGTGGCTGCCGCCATCAGCCTGCCGATGGGCTACACGAGCGGCAAGGAATATGCGGAGCTCGAATGGCCGATCGACATCCTGATCGCCCTGGTCTGGGTGGCCTATGCGGTCGTGTTCTTTGGAACCATCGGCACGCGCAAGGTCCGGCACATCTACGTGGCCAACTGGTTCTACGGCGCCTTCATCATCGCGGTCGCCCTGCTGCACATCGTCAACAGCGTGGCGATCCCCGCCGGCTTGATGAAGAGCTACTCGGCCTACGCCGGCGTGCAGGACGCGATGGTGCAGTGGTGGTACGGCCACAATGCGGTCGGCTTCTTCCTCACGGCCGGCTTCCTCGGGATGATGTACTACTACATCCCCAAGCAGGCCGGCCGGCCGGTGTATTCGTACCGGCTCTCGATCGTGCACTTCTGGGCGCTGATCTTCACCTACATGTGGGCGGGGCCGCACCACCTGCACTACACGGCGCTGCCCGACTGGACCCAGTCGATCGGCATGGTGTTCTCGCTGATCCTGCTGGCGCCGAGTTGGGGCGGAATGATCAACGGCGTCATGACCCTCTCGGGCGCCTGGCACAAGCTGCGCACCGACCCGATCCTGCGTTTCCTGATCGTGGCGCTCTCGTTCTACGGCATGGCGACCTTCGAGGGGCCGATGATGTCGATCAAGACGGTGAACGCGCTCTCCCACTACACCGACTGGACCGTCGGCCACGTGCATGCCGGCGCGCTCGGCTGGGTGGGACTGATCTCGATGGGCTCGCTTTACTACCTGATCCCGAGGATGTACAGCCGTAGCGAGATGCACAGCGTCAAGGCGATCGAGCTGCATTTCTGGATGTCCACCATCGGCATCGTGCTCTACATCGCCGCCATGTGGATCGCCGGCGTCATGCAGGGCCTGATGTGGCGCTCCATCAACCCGGACGGCACGCTCACCTACACCTTCGTGGAGAGCGTGAAGGCCACCTATCCCTACTACGTGGTGCGCCTGATCGGCGGTCTGCTCTACCTGGGCGGGATGCTGGTCATGGCATGGAACGTCGTCATGACCGTCATTTCGGGGAGCTCGGTGCGCGCAGCCATCCCGCTGCCCGCAGCCGCAGCCGCCTGAGGAAAGAAGAACATGAGCTCGAACACGCCCAAGTCCGGCTTCTCGCACGAGAAGATCGAGACCAACAACTTCCTGATGATCGTGCTGATCCTGCTGGTCGTCGCCATCGGCGGCCTGGTCGAGATCGTGCCGCTGTTCTTCCAGAAATCGACCACGCAGGCCGTGGCGGGCATGCAGCCGCCGAGTTCGCTGCAGGTGCTGGGCCGCGACGTCTACGTGCGCGAGGGCTGCTACAACTGCCACTCGCAGATGATCCGGCCCTTCCGTGCCGAGACGCTGCGCTACGGCCACTACTCGGTCGCCGGCGAGTTCGTCTATGACCACCCGTTCCAGTGGGGCAGCAAGCGCACCGGCCCTGATCTGCAGCGCGTCGGCGGCAAGTACAGCGACGAGTGGCATCGCATCCACCTGATCAACCCGCGCGATGTGGTGCCCGAGTCGAACATGCCGGGCTACGCCTGGCTCGAGAAGGCGCCGCTCGACGGAGCCGAGGCTGCGACCCACATGCGTGCCCTGCGCCGCGTGGGCGTGCCTTTCACCGATGAGCAGCTCGCCGCGGCGCCGGCCGAGGTGAAGGGAAAGACCGAGATGGATGCGCTGGTGGCCTATCTCCAGTCGCTCGGGCTCGCGGTCAAGTAAGGAGCGCCTCATGGACATCACCACCTTGCGGATCGTGGCCACGCTGGCTTCCTTCGCCACATTCATCGGCATCTTCGTATGGGCTTACTCGCGCCGCAACGCGAAACGGTTCGAGGGCGCCGCCCAACTGCCGTTCGAACAGGACTGAGAGAGCAACATGAGCGATTTCTTCAGTGTCTTCTGGTCGAACTATGTCGCCATTGCCTCGCTGGGCAGCATCCTGCTGTGTGCATTGCTGCTGTGGCTCGTTGCCCGCGCGAAGGTTCCGGGCGGGACCGATGAAACGACCGGACATGTCTGGGACGAAGACCTGCGCGAAGCCAACAATCCGATGCCGCGCTGGTGGGTCGGCCTCTTCGTGCTCACCATCATCTTCGGCCTGGCCTACCTGGTCGCGTATCCGGGGCTCGGCAGCTACCAGGGCCAGCTCGCATGGAGTACCGAGAACGAGTATGCGAAGGACCTTGCCAAGGCCAAGCGTGACCTCGAACCCGTCTACGCCGCCTATGCGGCCATGCCGATCGAGCGCGTGGCGGGCGAACCCGCGGCGGCGGCGATCGGCGAGCGCCTGTTCCTCAACAACTGCGCGCAGTGCCACGGCTCGGACGCGCGCGGCAGCAAGGGCTTTCCGAACCTGGCCGACCGCGACTGGTTGCACGGCGGCGCACCGGAGAAGATCAAGGAATCGATCACCCGGGGGCGCACCGGCGTGATGCCGCCGATGGCCGAGGCGGTCGGCACCCCCGAGGATGTCAAGAACGTCGCCAACTATGTGCTGAGCCTGTCGGGCAGCCCGCACGATTCGGTCCGCGCCGGCCTGGGCAAGAGCAAGTTCAGCGCCTGCGCGGCCTGCCATGGCATCGGCGGCGTCGGCAACCCCGCCATGGGCGCGCCGAACCTGGCCGACAAGGTCTGGCTGCACGGCTACGGGCAGGAGGCGATCATCTCGATCATCAACACCGGCAGGACCAATCAGATGCCGGCCCAGCAGGGCCGCCTGACCGAGGCCCAGATCCATGTGCTGGCCTCCTATGTCTGGGGCTTGTCGAACAAGCCTGCCGCTGCGCCCTAGGGCTGTCATGAAGGATGCCGCTTCCGCGTCGACCCCGGTGAGGCGCCGGGTGATCCCGATCGCCGCCGTTAAGGAAGGTGGCGGCCTGTTCGCCGCGCACCAGAAGGTCTATCCCCGCACGGTGCGCGGCGTCTTCGCGCGCTGGCGCTGGGCCATGGTGTTCCTGACGCAGCTCGTGTTCTATGGCCTGCCCTGGCTCGAGTGGGGGCAGCGCCAGGCGGTGCTGTTCGACCTGGGCGCGCGGCGCTTCTACATCCTCGGGCTGGTGCTGTATCCGCAGGACCTGATCTACCTGACCGGGCTGCTGGTGATCTCGGCGCTGTCGCTCTTCCTCTTCACCGCGGTGGCCGGGCGGTTGTGGTGCGGCTATGCCTGTCCGCAAACCGTCTACACCGAGATCTTCATGTGGGTCGAGCAAAAGATCGAAGGCAACCGCATCGCGCGCATGCGCCTGGACGAAGGCGACTTCTCGCTCGAGAAGCTGGTCAAGAAGTGGTTCAAGCACATCGTGTGGCTCGGCATCGCGCTGTGGACCGGCTTCACCTTCGTCGGCTACTTCACGCCGATCCGCGAGTTGGGCCTGGAGTTCCTGCAGACGCGCATGGGTTCGTGGGAGGTGTTCTGGGTCTTCTTCTACGGCTTTGCGACCTACGGCAATGCGGGTTTCATGCGCGAGCAGGTCTGCATGTACATGTGTCCCTATGCGCGCTTCCAGAGCGCCATGTTCGATCGCGACACGCTGATCGTGAGCTACGACAGCGAGCGTGGCGAGCCCCGCGGGGTGCGTTCCAAGAGCAGCAATGCCCGCGCTCAGGGACTTGGCGACTGCATCGACTGTTCGTTGTGCGTGCAGGTCTGCCCGACCGGCATCGACATCCGCAAGGGGCTGCAGTACGAGTGCATCGGCTGCGGGCTCTGTGTGGACGCCTGCAACACCGTGATGGACAAGATGGCCACACCGCGAGGTCTGATCCGCTACGCGACCCAGAACGGCATGGCCGGCCATTGGACGCCGAGGCAGGTGCTGCGCCGCGTGCTGCGCCCACGGGTGCTGATCTACACGGGCTTGCTCGCTGCGCTGACGATGGGGGTGCTGGCGAGCCTGGTCGTGCGCATGCCGCTGAAGGTCGACGTGGTGCGCGACCGGGCTTCGCTCGCGCGCATCGTCGAGGGCGGCCAACTCGAGAACGTCTATCGCCTGCAGATCATGAACGCGACCGAGCAGGTACAGCGCTACCGCATCGAAGCCAGGGGGCTGGAAGGCTTGAGCGTGTCGCCGCCTGATCCGGTCGAGGTCGGTTCTGCGCAGTCGCGCTGGGTCGCGGTGCGCCTGCAGCTCCCCTACGGCAGCGCCACCGCGGGTTCCCACGTCGTGCACTTCGACGTGCGCTCGGCCGACGGCAGCGCGCAGGTGTCGGAGAAGGCGACCTTCCTGGTGCCTCGTTGAGTTGGCAAAGAGGAGACAAGATGGACGATCATGCGATGACTTCCCCGAAGAGCGAACCCTGGTGGCAGTTCCCGCTGCTGTGGATGGTGATGGCCGGGCCCGCGGTGGTCGTCGTCGCCAGCTTCGTGACGCTCTGGCTCGCCCTGCGCACGCCCGATCCGGTGGTGGCGCCAGACTACTACCGCCAGGGCATCGAGATCAACAAGCATCTGATCGAAAAGAAACTGATGCCCGCGCTGGCGGGCCGCAATCATGCGGCAACGCCTGATGCCGACCTGCCCGCACCCAGGCGCTGATGGTCATGAAGACGCGCAACTGGATGTCGATTCTCTGGCCCGCCTTTCTGCTGGCGAGCGCGGCCGAACTGCTGGTGTTTGCACTGGTCGACCCCGGCGACCTCCACTGGCGCGGCGAGGCCGTCGGCCTGTCCCGCCAGACAGTCTATGCGGCCGGCTTCTTCGTCTTCTGGCTGCTGGCGATAGGGTCGAGCGCGCTGACGCTGCTTTTGACCAGGCCGGCCTCCGAGATCAACAGCCGGGAGGATTGACGATGCGCCGGAGCGCCTCGGCGTCGACGATGCGAAGATTGCGCTTCTCCACCTCGACGATCCCATCCTCCATGAACTTGGAGAGCGTTCGGCTCACGGTTTCGAGGGTGAGTCCGAGGTAGCTGCCGATCTCCTCGCGGGTCATGCGCAGCACGAACTCGGAGCGCGAGAAACCGCGCGCGTGCAGGCGCTGCACGAGGTTGAGCAGAAAAGCCGCGAGGCGTTCCTCGGCCCGCATGCTTCCCAGCAGCAGCATCACCCCGTGCTCGCGCACGATCTCGCGGCTCATGATCTGATGCACGTGGCGCTGCAGCGCCGCGACCTCGCGCGACAGTTCCTCGATTCGGTGAAAGGGCATCACGCAGACCTCGGCATCCTCGAGCGCGACCGCGTCGCAGGTGTGCTGGTTGTTGACGATGCCGTCGAGGCCGATGATTTCGCCGGCCATCTGGAAACCGGTGACCTGGTCGCGCCCATCCTCGGTCGCCACGCGGGTCTTGAAGACACCGGTGCGGATCGCATAGAGCGAGGTGAAGGGCTCGCCGTTGCGAAAGAGCGTCTCGCGTCGTCGGACCTTGCGCCGCGTGGCCACGATCTCGTCGATGCGTTTCAACTCGCTCGGCTCCAGCCCCGCGGGCATGCACAGCTCGCGCAGGGTGCAACTGGAGCAGGCGACCTTGATGTGTTCGGCTTTCATGGAGGGCGTCGAGGGTTGCAGTGATTCTGTGACGCGGTGCGCCGCCCAGGCTTGATGCACATCAAGGATGACGGGTCGACCTGCCCGCATAGTGGGTCATTGCTTGCCAGACCCACCGCCGCAATGAACACATCTCTCGCCCTCGCCCCTGCCGATTCATCTCGCGTCCCGGCCGAGCACAACCGCACGCGCTTCTCGCGCATCGTCTGATCATGCAGACTGCGCTCGCCAGCACTGCGCTCCTGATGGGATTGGTCGGCGGGCCCCATTGCGTCGCGATGTGCGGTGCTGCCTGTGCCGGCGTGATCCGCATCGTGCGCGTGCCGGTGGATGGTGGTGTGGCGCCGCTTTCGGCGAGCCCTCCGGCCGTTTCCGCATCCGTCGCCTTCCATGCGGCCCGTATCGCGGGCTATACGGCTGCCGGGGCGGCCGCCGCAGCGGCGATGCAGAGCCTCGGGTTCGCAAGCGAACAGGTCGCGGCGTTGCGTCCTCTGTGGGTGCTGCTTCATGTGTTCGTGCTCGCCTGGGGCCTGGTGCTCGCCGCACTCGGGCGACAGCCACTCTGGGCGCACCGTATCGGGCGCGCGCTCGCGACGCGCCTGCGGCCGCTCACCGGTTCGATGGCCGGCGTGCTCGCGACGGGTGCGCTCTGGGTCTCCATGCCTTGCGGTCTGTTGTATTCCGCGCTGATGCTTGCCGGGCTGGCCAACGGACCGGCGCAAGGCGCACTGACGATGGCCCTCTTTGCCGTGGGCAGCGGCGTGTCGCTGGTTCTGGCCCCTTGGCTGTGGCAGCGCTTGCGTTCAGGTGCCAGCATTGCGCGCAAGGAATGGGGAACCCGGCTTGCCGGCGGCCTGCTTGCGGCAGTGGCAATTCAGGCGCTGTGGATCGACCTGAGTCATCAGATCGACATATGGTGCCGCTGAAGGGAGACACCATGAGACGCAACATGATCGCGCTGATCGGACTTTCGGCCGTCTGCGCCGCGCTCATGAGCCCTTGCGCTGCCCAGCAGCGCCCCGCGCAGCCAGACCTTCAGATGCAGGGCATGGCCGCCCATGACGTTGCATATCAGGCGGCTCTCGATGCAGCCTCGGCCACAAGAAACGCGTCCAAGGACGCCGCTGCGGCGTTGCTCAAGGCAAGAAGGTATGCAGCTCGGCCCTCTGATCGCCGCGTGAAGGCGGCCGGCGAAGCGGCACGAAAGACCGGGCTGTCCGCCCATCGCGCTTGGCAAAGGGCGCTTGTTGCAGCCGATCGCGCGACGAGCCAAAGCAAGACAGCGGCCGAGCATGCGGCGCAGGCGAGCGAACAAGCCTCTGTCGCCTGGAATCGGGCGCTCGAGCAGATCGAGGCGGCGTCCGACCAGTTCGCTGGGGCGAGCACGGCGCAAGCCAAGAGCGCCGCGAGCGCTGTCTACGAAGATCTCCGGACAGCGCGCGATGCCTTGCGCATGGCAGCAAAGGCGAGCCACGAGGCCGCTGAGGAATCATGGCGGGCGAAAAGGCGGGCGCTGAGCGGAGAGACAGCTTCGGCCGCGCCTTAGCGCCGGGTTAGCCTTCAATGGAGCACAAACCAGACGGCAGCGGCCCATGTGCATGCGAGTTTGGCAAACAGGGCGGCGGCGATACGCAGCGCGAAGCTGCAACCCCCGCGATGGCGGCCAGGGTACATCGGGTCACCGTGTTGGCGCTGACCGCGACCAAGGCGCCGCGCACGAAGTGATGGTCGGCAAGCGCCCGCCTATGCTGCAACGGCGAAGGTGCGCAGGCCTGCGGCGGCGCGCCGATCACCGTCGCCCTTGCGACCCCTTGCGACGTTCGCGCTCGAAGCCGAGCAGGAGCCCGATGCCCAACGCCACGGCCAGGCCGACGACCGCGCCTGGCCGGGCGAGTTGCTCATACCTTCAGTGTCGCTTGAAGCTGCGCGTTCGCCGAGCCGCCGGCGCGCCAGGGATATCGCGAAGCATCAATCCAGGGTGATCCAGGCAATCAGCGCCTGGAGGGCGAGCCACAGCAGCGCCGCGCCGAGCAGCACCAAGACCGCGACGATCATCCACATGGCAGATCTCCCAAGGCGCCTCGATGGGCCGACATTCACGGTCGTCCTGGCCGGCCCCGAGGGCTGTCGCTGGCACAGGTGCCGACGCCGAGCAGCGCGTAGGCGGGGCAGGCGCCGAAGAGGCCTGTCAGCAGGGGCACGATGCCCAGATATCCCCATGGCCCGATCGTCCCGGCAGCCGACAGGCCGATGAGCGCGGCACCCGCCGTGATGCGCAGCAGGCGATCGGCAGCTCCAACATTCCGCTTCATTGCGCACGCTCCTTGTGGCTTCAATGCCATCCATCGTGCGCCAGACATGGGCGGGCGTCCTTGCGATGGATCAAGGGGTGATGATCGGACTGTTCAATGTCCTGACCACGCGCCGCACGCCCGAATCGGCCGGTTCCGCCGGATCGGCCTCGAAGCCCATGGCGCGCGCCAGGTTCAGCATCCGCGTGTTCTCGCGCAGGATGATGCCCACGAGACGGCCGATTCCGCGGCTCCTGGCGTGCTCGATCAATTGCGCGAACAGCAGCTTGCCGAGCCCGGCGCCCTTGAGATCGGAGCGCACGATAATGGCGAACTCGGCCTCCACCCGGTCGGGATCGCTCACGGTACGGGCCACGCCCAGCGTCTCGGGTGCGCCCTGCGCGTCGGAGCCTTCGGCAATGAAGGCCATCTCACGGTCGTAGTCGATCTGGGTGAGGCGGGCGAGCTCGCTGCGCGGCAGCTCACGCCTTGTCTGGAAGATTCGCATGCGGATGTCTTCCGGGTCGAGTTGCTCCAGAAAGCGCCGGTGCTGCGCCTCGTCCTCGGGGCGGATCGGCCGCAGCGTGATCTCGCGGCCGTTCCAGGTCAGGGTGCGGACCCATTGCGAAGGATACGGAAGGATCGCAAAGCGCTCCGCCCCGGCGACCGGCCGCGCGGCGACGCGAATGCGGGCATCGAGAGCGATGGCGCCCGATTCGTCGACATACAGCGGATTGATGTCGAGTTCCGCCAACTGCGGCAGGTCCGCGAGCATCTGCGACACGGCGATCAGCACGTCGTAGAGCGCGTCCAGCTGAGCCGGCGGATGGTCGCGGTAGCCGGCCAGCAGGCGCGACACGCGCGTGCGCGAGACCAACTCGCGCGCCAGGCTGCGGTTGAGAGGGGGCAGGGCGACGGCGCTGTCGGCGGTGACCTCCACCGCGGTGCCGCCCTGGCCACAGAGGATCACAGGGCCGAACACGCTGTCGATGCTGGCCCCGACAATGACTTCCTGGGCATGAGGCCGACGCACCATCGGCTGCACAGTGAACCCGTCGATGCGCGCATCGGGCCGGGCGATCCGCACGGCCTGCAGCATCTCGCTGACCGCATGGTCCAGCGATGCCTGGTCGCGCAGGTCGAGCCGGACGCCACCGACGTCGGATTTGTGCGTGATGTCGCGCGAGACGATCTTGAGCGCCACCGGGTAGCCGACTTCTCGCGCCGCTAAAAAAATGGCCTCGGCCGAGGCGGGAACCGCGAGCGTGGGCACCACCGGCACGCCATAGGCCTTAAGCACGGCCTTGGCCTCCTGCTCACCAAGCCATTCGCGACCTTCGGCGAGCACGGCGTCCAGCTGGCGGTGTGCCGAGGCGACATCGGGCACCGGGTTCTCGCTGGCGCTCGGTGCCTCGATCAGGGTGTCCTGGTTGCATCTGTAGGTTTGCAGCATCGCGAAGGCGCGAACGGCTTCCTCCGGCGTCGGGTAGTCGGGTATGCCGGCCTGTTCGAACAGTTGACGCGCCTGGGCGACGGCGGCGTCGCCGAGCCAGGCGCTCATGACGCGCGGCCCGGTTGTACGCAGCAAGGGCAGACAGGCGCGCGCGATGTCGTCGCTGCGAACGATCGCGGTCGGCGCGTGGACGAACAGCACCGCGCCGGCCGCCTCGTCGGCCAGCAGGGCCGACAGCGTGTCGGTGTAGCGCTCGATCGGTGCATCGCCGATGATGTCGATCGGGTTGGCGTGCGACCAGTTGGCTGGCAGCACCGCATTCAAGCGTTCCAGCAGCGCCTCGTTCGGCTCGGCGAGCGTGATGCCGGCCCGCGCGGCCGCGTCGGCTGCCATCACGCCGGCGCCGCCGCCGTTGGTCATGATGGTCAGCGATTCACTGCGGTTGCCGCGAAAACGCGCCAGGGTCTCCGCCGCGATGAACAGGTCCTGCAGCGTGTCGACACGCAACATGCCGGCTCGGCGGATGGCGGCGTCGTAGACGGCGTCCGAACCTGCCAGCGCACCGGTGTGCGAGGCGGCGGCGCGCACGCCGTTACCGGCGCGCCCGGCCTTCACGACGATCACCGGCTTGTTGCGCGCCGCCGCCCGCGCGGCGGACATGAACTTGCGCGGCGACTCCACCGATTCGACGTAGAGCAGGATGGATCGCGTGCGCGCGTCGCTCGCCAGATGGTCGAGCAGATCGCCGAAATCGACGTCGCAGTGGTCGCCGAGGGACACGAGGTGCGACAGGCCGATGCCGCGGCTCTTGGCCCAGTCAAGTACCGCGGTGACCAGCGCGCCGGACTGCGACACGAAGGCCAGCTCCCCCGGCAGCGCGTCGGTATGGGCGAAGCTGGCATTCAGCCCGATGTGCGGGCTCAGGAGGCCTATGCAATTGGGACCCAGCAGGCGCATCAGATAGGGCTTTGCCGCATCGAGCGCTGCCTGCTTCTGCGCTGCACTCAGACCGGCGGTCACGATGATGGCCGCGCGGGTGCCCAGCGCGCCGAGTTCGGCGATCAGTTGCGCCACCGTGTGCGCCGGCGTACACAGGAGGGCGAGATCCGGTGCGCCGGGCAGATGGGCAGCCTTCGCGAACACGGGCGCGCCATCCAGCACAGCGTGCTTGGGATTGACGGCATAGATCGGACCCGCGAAATGGCCGGCGCGCAGATTGCGCCAGACGGTGGCGCCGACACTGCCTTGGCGGTTCGAAGCGCCGACCACGGCGACCGAGTTCGGAGACAGCAAGCGGTCGAGATGGCGAATGGTCAAGGGGGCCTCCGGCGAAAAGCCGATCATGCGCAGCCGAGCATGCTCCTACCTTGACGAACATCAAGCCGAAGCGTGCGTCTGCTGCCAAGCTCCGACTCAACAAGGAGAAACAATGCGCATCGAATTCCTCGGTGGCACGGGCACCGTCACCGGATCGAAATACCTGCTGGAACACGAGGGCCGCCGGCTCTTGGTGGACTGCGGCCTGTTTCAGGGCCTGAAGCAACTGCGTCTGCGCAACTGGGAGGCCTTGCCGGTCAAGGCCTCCGAGATCGACGCGGTGCTGCTCACGCATGCGCACATGGACCATAGCGGCTTCGTGCCGCGGCTTGTCAAGCTCGGCTTCAAGGGCCCTGTCTACTGCACCGGGGCAACGCGCGACCTCTGCGAACTGCTTCTGCCCGATTCGGGCCGGCTGCAGGAGGAGGAAGCCGACTTCGCGAACCGGCATGGGCATTCCAAGCACAAGCCGGCGTTACCACTCTATACCGAGGAGGATGCCCGCGCTGCGTTGAAGCGCTTCGAGGCGATCTCCTTCGACAAGGAACACTCGCCATGGCCAGGCTGGTCGTGGCGTCTGAAGCGCGCGGGACACATTCTCGGCGCGGCCAGCGTGCACCTCACCTGGACCGGCGGCAGCATCCTGTTTTCCGGCGACCTTGGCCGCAGCGACGACCTGGTGATGCGCCCACCCGAATCTCCCGAGCCGGCGGACTATGTCGTCGTGGAGTCCACCTATGGCGATCGCCGGCATCGCGATGTCGACACGCTCATGGCGCTGGCCGACGTGGTCAACCGCACCGCGGCGCGCGGCGGCGTTGTCGTCATCCCTTCCTTCGCCGTCGGGCGCGCGCAGACCATCCTGCACTGCATCCACCTGCTCAAGAAGGCGCACCGCATTCCCGACATGCCGGTGTATCTGAACAGCCCCATGGCGGCCGATGCCACGCGCATCTTTCGGCATCACCTCGACGAGCACCGACTGAGCGCCGAGCAGTGCGCAGCCATGAGCAAGGAGGCCACCATCGTCAACACGGTGGAGGAGTCGAAGCGGCTTAACACATTGACGTTTCCATCGATCATCGTGTCCGCCAGCGGCATGGCGACCGGCGGCCGTGTGCTACATCACCTGAAGGCCTATGCGCCGGATGCACGCAACACGATCCTGTTCGCCGGCTTCCAGGCTGCCGCAACGCGCGGTGCCGCCTTGGTGGGTGGTGCGGAATCGGTCAAGATCCACGGCGTCTATGTGCCGGTGCGTGCCGAAGTGGCGAATCTGGACACCTTGTCGGCCCATGCGGACCGCGAACAGCTGCTGGCCTGGCTCGGCGCGCTGCGTGCGCCGAAGCGGGTTTTCGTGACCCACGGCGAGCCGGTGGCCGCCGATGCGCTGCGGCTGGCCATCGAGGAGCGTCACGGCTGGCCGGTCACAGTGCCGGAGTACCTCGAATCCCGCAAGCTCTGAAGAACGATCCACGCATGTCCTTCGAACACCTGCGAGCACGCCGGGCCGGCATCGACACCTATCAGCAACCCGTGGTGTACATGCGCGGCGACTGCCCTGTCTGCCGGGCGGAAGGCTTCGAAGCGCAGGCGCAGGTCGAGGTGATCGCCAACGGACGCCATCTGCTCGCAATCCTGAACCACGTGAGCAGCGACTGGCTTGGCAGCGACGAGATTGCGCTATCTGAGGTCGCCTGGACCTTGCTGGGAGCGGCAGCAGGCGATGAAGTGGAGGTGCGCCATCCGCCGGTGCTCGCCTCGCTTGCGCACCTTCGCGCCAAGGTACACGGCAGCAGGCTTGGCTATTCCGCCTTGCGCGAGCTCATGGAGGACGTGAGCCGTGGCCGGCTTTCCGACATTCACCTCGCGTGCCTGGTGACGGTCTGCGCTGGCGGCGGGCTCGATCTCGACGAGACGGTCGCGTTGACGCGGGCCATGGTCGACGTCGGCGAACGCATCGACTGGGGAACCTCGCCAGTGATGGACAAGCACTGCATCGGCGGCCTCCCAGGCAACCGCACGACGCTGCTGGTGGTGCCGATCGTCGCTGCGTGCGGCGTGCTGATGCCCAAGACCTCCTCGCGCGCCATCACCTCCGCGGCCGGAACTGCCGATGCGATGGAGACACTGGCGCCCGTCGAGCTGGACCTGGTGGCGCTGCGCCGCGTCGTCGCAAGGGAAGGGGGGTGCATCGCATGGGGCGGCGCCACCCGCATCAGTCCCGCCGACGACATGCTGATTCGCGTGGAGCGACCGCTGAGTCTGGAGAGCGAAGGCTTGCTGGTGGCCTCCATCCTCTCCAAGAAGGCGGCGACGGGCTCGCAGCGCGTGCTGATCGATCTGCCGGTCGGCCCGTTAACCAAGGTACGCAGCACAGCCGCAGCGGAACTTCTGTCGCACAGCCTGGTAACGGTAGGCGCCGCATTGGGGCTGCAGGTGCGCACGGTGTTCACTGACGGCACGCAGCCTGTGGGTCGCGGCATCGGGCCCGCGCTGGAGGCCATGGACGTGATGGCTGTGCTGGAACGCAGCGCCGATGCGCCGGAGGACCTGCGCGAGCGTGCATTGCTGCTTGCTGGCTTGCTGCTGGAAATGGCCGGAAAAACTGCCCTCGGTAGCGGGCAGGCGCTGGCGCGCGAGGTGCTGGAGGATGGACGCGCGCTGGCCAAGTTCCTCGCGATCTGCGAAGCGCAGGGCGGCTTGCGCGTGCCGCCCAGGGCGGCGCACACCGAGGATGTGATTGCGCATGCGTGCGGCACAGTGTCTGCGATCGACACACGGCTCATCTCGCGCGCGGCCAAATTGGCTGGCGCTCCGCGCGATCCGGCGGCCGGGGCAAGAATGCATGTTCGTGCACGCGACCACGTCGAGCTGGGACAGCCGCTCTTCACGTTGCATGCCGGCAGCCCTGGGGCGCTCCAGTACGCTTTGCGCTTTCTGCGTTCGCAGCTGCCTGTCGTTCAGATCGAAGCGCTGCCATGAGCGCGAGCAGCGGCGGCGCGGACAGGCTGCCGTCGACCAATCACCTCCTGCCACCGTTCGGACCCAGCTGCAGGGCGTTGCCACGGCCGCGCTGAGCCGAGCTCGCATTCGGTGTGCAGCCTAGGTGTTTGGGCGCCTTTCCCGAAGGGGCAGGGCACTGTGGAGGTGTGCGCTCATTGCGATAGCGGCAAAGCCGGCCATGCGTTGCGCAGTGGGGCGGTTCAGCGTGTCGCCGCCGTGACGCCCGGGCGATCGGTCAACCGTGCGCGACGGTATCAAGCAGTACCGTCTGCATCACGAAGCGGTGATTCTCGCAACGCCAAGCTTCGTCCAGCGGGCCGTTCGTCGAAAGCAGCGACCAGTGCCCGGCGTTCGTCGCATCGACCACACAAGTCGCATCGTTCGAAGCCGCCTGGCATTGGCCTCCCATCTCCACCTCGAAACCTATCTCACGGGCGGCGGACAGGAAAGCGCTGCCCCGCATGGTCAGCGGATCGCCGAGGAAGAGGATCGACGCGCGGGTCGTTGTCGGTGGCCGATGCTCGCACAGCGCCATGAGATCCGCCAGCGCCCGGGCTGGGTGGTCGTCCATCCCCAGCCCCTGGTAGACGGGCACCCCGGCTTCCCTTTCCAACTGACGGGCGGCTGCCGAAGGCATCGTTCCGCAGTCAATCGCGTCGTACATGCGGCCCAGCATCCGTGCCAGCGTGCGAATGTCGCCGTTGGAATGCGCTGATTCTGCAGGCTCGGCGAACCTCACCTCGGCGACGTGCGCCCCAAGCTCCAACGCCGCGCCATGGAGCGCCGACCTTTCTCCCTCGGACGACGTGCCGATCAGCAGGGCGATGTTCTTGCCGCGCAGGGGCTTGCCGACCGTACCCGCTTTCGCCGCGGTCCTCAGTCGCCGGGCGGCGGCGAAGACCGCGAGGATATGGCCGGCGCGCAGTGGCTCGCGAGGCGACAAGCAGTGCGAAGGGATTGAGAGGCGAGATTGCACACAGCGAAGGTATAGCCTGTCGCCATCTCGACCTTGATCGCCGTCAACGATCAGGCGTTCTGTGGGCGTCGCTACCAACGAGACACAAAGCATTCACCCACTGTTACCGAGACAGCCGTCACGTTGGCGTCGCTGTTGCACTGGCTTTCTAAGCTTCAACCATCGATTCGCAAGGAGCAAGAAAGTGAAAACGACGAGCGTTCCCAGGTGCACCCGGTCCACCGTCCAACGCATTGCGGACATGCTGCAACTGCTGCAGGACAGCCTGCCGATCCAGCGGCGCATCGTGCGCACGGGGGACACGATCTATCAGGCGGGCCAGCAGTTCGGGTGCCTTTACATCGTGAATTCAGGCTTCTTCAAGATGGTCAACCTGTCGAGCGAAGGGCGCGAGCAGGTGGTCGGTCTTCATTTCAAGGGCGACTGGCTGGGCCTCGACGGGATCGCCATGTCACGGTATGGCTGCGACGCGGTCGCGATGGACACCGGCGAGGTCTGGGCCATCCGCTATGACGCCTTGCTCCAGGCGGCGGTCCGCACCCCTGCGCTGCTGACTGCGCTGCATGAGGCCATGAGCCGCGAGCTCACGCGCGATCACGATTCGATGCTGTCCTTGTGCACGCTGCCCGCCGACGCCCGCGTGGCCGGTTTCCTGCGCTACTGGGCCGACGCGCTCTCGCAGCGCGGCCTGCGTACCGACCAATTCACGCTGCGCATGACGCGCGCCGAGATCGGCAATTACCTCGGCATGACGCTGGAGAGCGTGAGCCGTGCGCTCTCCCGACTGGCGCGTGGCGACGTGATCCGTTTCACCGAGAAGGGTCGGCGCGACATCCACATCCCGCAGGTGGAGGCGCTCACGAGCTTCATGCAGGGCCTCGCCACACCGATGAGCGCCGCCGCCCTTCACTGAGCTGCGTTGAGGACCCTCACGATGGCATGCTCGAGCTCGGTGCGCGTGTAGGGTTTGCGCAGCAGCTCCCAGCCCTGGGGCTCATCGAGCAGTTTGCTGGAATAGCCCGACATCAGCAGCACCGGCAGGCCGGGAAACTGCGTGCGCACCGCATCGGCCAGCTCGGTGCCGCGCATGCCGGTGCCGAGCAGGATGTCGGTGAGCAGCAGCCCGATGCCGGGTTCCGATGCGAGCAAGCGCAATGCTTCTTCGGCGTTCGCGCAGGCGACGACCTCGCAGGCCATCGAAGCAAGGAACTTCTCCACCACGCTCAGGACCTCGGGATCGTCCTCGACCAGCAGGACACGCAGGTTCGCGGGCACGCTGCCCGACGCCGTAGCGTCGAAATCCTCGTCGGCAGAGCCATCCTCGTCCACGCGCGGGAGATAGAGCGTCACCGTGGTGCCGGCGCCGGGCGCGCTGCTGAGACCGACGGCGCCGCGTGATTGCTTGGCGAAGCCGTAGACGGTCGAAAGGCCAAGGCCGGTACCGCGGCCGCTTTCCTTCGTGGTGAAGAAGGGTTCGAAGGCGCGCTCCTTGACGGCCTCGGGCATGCCCGAGCCCGTGTCCGAGATGGAGATTGCCACGTAGCCGGCCTCGTTGGCCGGCCCGCGCTCGGCATCGAGACTGGCCGGCAGCGAGGGAGCGGCGCGGCAGACAAAGGCCAGTGTGCCGCCCTGCGGCATGGCGTCGCGCGCGTTGATGGCGACGTTCAACAGCGCGGATTCGAGCTGCCCCGGGTCCGCCAGGCACAGTGCCTCTTCGGCATCGAGCGTGATGACGATGCGCTGATCGAGCGTGCGGCGCAGCATGTCGGTCAGGGAGTGCAGCAGCGCAGCGGCGTCGACGACCGTGGGTTGAAGCACCTGGCGCCGCGAAAACGCGAGCAGCTTGCCCGTCAGCTCGGCGCCTCGGCGTGTGGCACGCGCGGCGGCGCCGACGAGTTGCTGGATGAACGGATCGCCGGCGCACGCAGGAGCGTCCTCGAGCACCTGCAGGTTGCCCGAGATGATGGTCAGCAGGTTGTTGAAGTCGTGCGCGACGCCGCCGGTCAGCTGACCGACGGTCTCCAGCCGCTGGGCATGGTTGAGCGCCTCCTCGCTCTGCGCGCGCTGCAGGACGGTCCCCAGCAGGCTCGATAGCGAATCGAGAAATCGAAGCTCGTCGTCGCCGAAGCGGCTGCGCGTGCTCGAGTGCACGGCCAGGACACCAATGGTCCGGCCGCGATCCAGAAGCGGCACGGCAAGCTCGCTTGGCAGGCCGCGTTCCATGGCACGCGACGCCAGCTCGAAGCGGGTGTCCAGCGCATGGTCCGCCACCAGAACCGCCTTGCCGACGGCGATGACGCTGCCGGCAGGCGAGGTGGGCGAATTGGGAACTCGATCCCCGACGGCGAGATCCTGCAATGCGCCGCTGATGGCCGCGACGCGGAACTCGAGGCCGTTCGGCTCCAGCAGGAGGATCTCGGCCGTCTCGACCTGGAGTGCTTCGGCCGCGATCGCGGGCACGAGTTCCAGCATTTCTTGCGGCTCCCGCGCATCGACCGCAAAGCGGCCGAACTGGGCGAGATGCTCGGCATACCGGGCTCTTTGCAAGGCCTGCTTGACGCGCGGATAAGCGCTCACGCCGCGAATCGCAGCCACGACATACGGCAGGCCGTGGTCCTGCAACGGACTCAGCGCGATCTCGACCATCACCGTGCTGCCGTCGCGCCGTTTGGCGACCAGGTCCATCTGCATGCCCATCGGGCGCGTGCGCGGGTGGTCGGCATAGGCGTTGCGATAGGCCGCATGGCGCGGCCGGATCGCGTCGGGCACCAGTTCGTCGACCGAAAGTCCGACGAGTTCGTCTGCCGAATAGCCCAGCAGATCGAGCGCCGCCGGATTGGCGAGTCCGATCACGCCCTGAAGATCGACCAGCAGAAGCGCGTCGGGATAGGCAGCGAAGAGCGAGCGGAATACCGCCCCGTCGTCGAATCCGGGAACGAGGGATTTCTGCTTCATCAACCCGCCTCGACCTTGGGGACCAGAATGTAGCCGGCGCCACGCACCGACTTGATGATCTGTGGATTGTTCGGGTCGGCTTCCAGCTTTTTGCGCAGCCGCCCGATCTGGACGTCGATGGTGCGGTCGAAGGGGCCGCCGTCGCGGCCGCGGGTGTGTTCGAGAAGGAAGTCCCGCGACAGCACGCGGCCCGGGTGCGTCGCCAGCGTGTTCAGCAGGTCGAATTCGCCCGTGGTCAGGGGCACCTCAATTCGGTCGGGATCCAGCAGGCGCCGTGCCGCGGTGTCGAGCTCCCACTGCGCGAAGCGCAGCAGCGTCGTCGCGGCTTCGGCGTTCGCTTTTCCCTGGCCTTGTTCACCAGGTGTAAGGCGGCGCAGCACCGCTTTGATGCGCGCCAGCAATTCGCGCAGATCGAAAGGCTTGGTGACGTAGTCGTCGGCCCCGACCTCGAGGCCGACCACCTTGTCGACCGCATCGCCGCGGCCGGTGACGATCACCAGCCCGCAGCGCCAGTGCTCTCGCAACTGGCGCGCGATGGCGAAGCCGTCCTCGCCGGGCAGGCCCAGGTCGAGCAGCACGAGCATGGGCGCGTCGCGTGCCATCAGGTCCATGAGCGCTGTACCGGAATGCAGCTGGCTGACGCGAAAGCCGTGGCCTGCAAGGTAGTTGGCGAGCAGCATGGTGATGTCTGCTTCGTCGTCGAGAACTGCGAGATGGATGGAGGTGGTCACCCGGGTGATGTTAGTCGGGTGGCCACGGACCATCAACTGGGGCTGGGCCGGGCGGACTCGTTTGCATAATGATCCATCGCACGCCCTCGATCGCACGACGCCAGGCCACCCATGCGCATTCTCATCGTCGAAGACGACATCCTGCTCGGCGACGCCCTGGCGTCCGGACTGCGTCAACTGGGCCAGGTGGTCGATTGGTTCGGCAGCGGCGCCCAGGCTGACGCGGCGCTGGCCGATGCGCCCTTCGATGCGGTGGTGTTGGATCTCGGCCTGCCCGGCGGCGACGGCATGCATTGGCTGGGCCGCTGGCGCGGCCGCGGCCTGAAGCTTCCGGTGCTCATCCTGACCGCGCGCGACGCCGTCGACCAGCGCATCGCCGGACTGGACGGGGGGCGGACGACTACCTGGTCAAGCCGATCACCATCGACGAACTTGCCGCGCGCTTGCGTGCGCTGGTGCGCCGCGCCTCCGGTCATGCCCAATCGGTGTGGCAGCACGGCGCGCTGGAATACGATCCGGCGGCCAAGCTGGTGCGTTGGAAGGGAGTGCCGGTCGATCTTACCGGTCGCGAGCTGACCCTGCTGGAGGCGCTGCTGACGGATTCTCAGCGCGTCCTGTCCAAGGCCTATCTGCAGCAAAAGCTCTACGACTGGAGCGGCGGGGAACCCGAAAGCAACACGCTGGAGGTCCACATTCATCGCCTGCGGCGCAAGATCGATCCCGGCATCGTGCGCACGGTGCGCGGAGTCGGTTACGCGCTTGGCTCCGGGGAGGCCGCCCCATGAGCCTTCAGCGCCGCTTGCTGACGTACCTGGTGGTGTGTGCCCCACTGGTATGGGCCGTCGCGTTGTTCGTGTCCATCGACCGCGCGCGACACGAAGTCAACGAACTTTTCGATACCGAGTTGATCCGTTTGGCCCGGCAGGTCCACGCAAGGCTGCCAGGGACGGCCGCTGTGCTGCCGCCTGCGCCGGCGCCGGGGAGCGTGGGATCGGGTGAAGCCGACGTGCGCGACCTTGCGATCGCGGTGTGGGACGCCGACGGGCGCCTGATGCTGGCCGACGGGGAGGGTGCTCAGTTTCCGCGGGTCGACGGCGCCGGTTTCGTGGACGAGCGCATCAATGGGAATCTCTGGCGTGTCTACTACCTCCGGTCGCTCGCCGGGGAAGGGATGGTCGCAGCGGGGCAAAAAGCCTATGAGCGTGACGAACTCGTTTTCAGCCTGACGGCGAGCCAGGTGGTGCCCTGGCTGCTGGTGCTGCCGCTGCTGCTGGTGATCATGGCCTGGGCCGTCCGACGGGCGCTGGCGCCAGTGCACCAGCTCACGGCGGAACTGCGGGGTCGCCGCGCGGACGATCTCCAACCCGTGCCCAAGGGCCAGGCGCCGGCCGAACTCAAGCCATTGGTGGACGCGATGAACGGCCTGTTCGCGCGCATCGAGGCGATGCTGGCGCGCGAGCGCCGCTTCACGGCCGATGCTGCGCACGAGCTTCGCACGCCCCTGGCCGTGCTGCGCGTTCAATGGGACGTGGTGCGCCGTGCGGCGAGCGGGCCCGAGCGCGCGCAGGCCGAAGCCAAGTTCACCGCAGGGATGGAACGCATGAGCCGCCTCGTCAGCCAGATGCTGGCCCTGTCGCGCCTGGAGGCGACCCACGCGGCATCGCTGACGACGGAAGTGCAATGGCCGACCATCGTCGAGCACGCGGTGAACGATTGCCTGGTCCTGGCCGAACGCCGCCGGATCGATCTGGCCTGCGAATGGCCCCCGCGGGGCCGACATCCGATGCCGTTGCTGGGTGACGAACACCTGCTGACCGTGCTGCTGCGCAATCTGCTGGACAACGCCGTGCGCTACGCGCCGCGAGGTACGGCCGTGACGCTGCGCGTCGCAGAGGAGCAACTCGAGATGGAGAACGAGGGGGAATCTTTGTCACCCGAACAACTGCTTCGACTGGGGGAGCGTTTCTACCGGCCCGCCGGACAGCAGGAAGGCGGCAGCGGCCTGGGTGTTTCGATCGCGCGGCGCATCGCCGAGCTGCACGGACTGGAAGTGATGTTCGGTGCGGGCGCGAACGGCAAGGGCGTGCGCGTCGTGCTGCGCTTCGACGCGGCGCACCGTTGAGTGTCTACTTGTTCTTCGCTTTTTCGAGCAATGCGCGCGCCTCTTCGCGCCGCCCCGCATCGGCCACCTGGCGCCCGGGGCGGGCAGGTGCCTCTATCGCGCGCTCGAGATATGTCACGGCCTGGTCGGGTTGCTTGATTTCGAGCAGGTACTCGCCATAGAAATAGTTGGGGTCGATGCCCTTGGGATTGAGGGCCAGGGCCTTCTGCAGCAACTCCTTGGCCTTGGCCTTGTCGCCGAAGCCCATCGGCCAGCCGGGTACCTTGTAGTAGAGGACGCCGAGGCTGTTGTAGGCCGAGCCGTCCAGCACGTCGCCATCGATGCGGATGGCCTCTTCGTACAGCGCCTTGGCCTGCTTGACCAGGCCGAGCGCGCCAAGACCGCCGCGCTCGCCGGCCCAGGAGCTGACGATGATGCCCTCCCAGACCAGCGGCTCGCTGCGGCCCGGATTGGCTTCGCTCACCTTGCGCGCCTGGGCGGCCAGCGCCTCGAAGCGCTTCTCGCGCTCGGTGGGCGGCGTCTGGTAGCGAATGACTTCCCACTCGCGCTGCAACGTGGCGACGGATTCTTCGACGCCGGCGGCGCCGGCTGCCAGCGGCAGCAGCTGGGCGAAGACGGCAGCAGCCAGCATGGCGGTCATGCCGCGGCGGGACAGCGCCGCGGCGGCGGTCTTGGGCGTACGGGTCATTCGGTGGTCCTCATAGAACAGTATTGAGCGGAGGCGAGTCGGCCTTGGGGCCCGCATGCGAGGCGGCGGGCAGGCTGTTGCGGTGCTTGACGAAGGCGGCGTCCATCGGGATGGGCGCGAGCCCGTTTAGGCGCACGGCCAGCGTTTCCGGAAAGCCGAGGAAACGCTCGGCAGCCTCGCTCTCCATCAGCTGCAGCATGGCGTGCGCCACCACTTCGGGGCTGTCCATCGCGGTGCCAGTGGCGCGGTTGTAGGCCTCCGCGTCGGCCGAGTTGAAGGCGGTGCGTGTGCTGCGCGGGCCGAGGTATTGCACGCGCACGCTGGTGCCGCCCAGCTCGCGGCGCAGCGCCTCGGCAAAACCGCGCAAGCCGAACTTGCTGGCGCTGTAGACGCTGTAGCCCGGCAGGCCGATGCGTCCCAGTACCGAACCCACGCAGATCACCTGGGCGCGCGGCAGGTCGCTCAGGTGAGGCAACAGCGCCCGGGTCAGCAGCATCGGGGCGAGCAGGTTGGTGTGCAGCACCTGGACGATGTCGTCCGGGCTCAGCGATTCCAGCCGACCAAAGCTCGGGACCCCCGCGCCGTGCACGAGCACGTTGCATCCCCAGGTGGAACCGGCCTCGCTCAGTTCCGCGAGGCCGGACACCTTGTTCAGGTCGGCGGCGTGCCACGCCACGCGCGGCGTCCGGACGTCGCAGTCGCGCGAGAGCGCGCGTGCCTGGGTCGACAGCCGCGCCGGCGATCGGCCGACGAGCATCACCGATGCGCCGGCCTTCAAGAAGGTCACGGCCGCCGCCGTTCCGATGCCGCCGGTGGCGCCGGTGAGCATGATGCGGGCCTCGGTAGCCTTCATGCCGTGGCCCCGATGGAACCGGCCGCCGCCAGGCCCGGCCGGACCTGCGGCAGGGGCAAGCTGCGGAACACATCGCCGTACAGGCGGTAGAAAGCACGTGCGGCATGCACGATGTCGGCCTGATCCTGTGGATCCTCGATCCGGTCCATCAGCAGCGCGAAGTGTGCGGTGTGCTCCTGGTCGAGCGTGCCATGCGAACGCAGGTAGCTGAAGGCCGCATCCGGCAGCTGCAGCGGCTGCTGAATCTGCTCGGCTGCGAGCAGCGCCAGCGACACGCTGGTGCCTTCGAGTACGTGCACCATGCCGAAGAAGCCCAGTGGATTTCGGCGCGCGATGGTGTCGTACGCATAGGCCACCATGACCTCGGTGGCGTGGCCCGGGAGGCCTTCGCGCACGGCCTCGGCATCGCCGCCGGCAGCGCGGATGTCGTCGAGGATCCACTGGTCATGACCCTGCTCCTCATCGATGTACTCGTCCAGTGGCTCGCGCAGCCAGTCGTTGCGCGCGGGCAGCGCGGCCTTGCAGGCTCGCAGCAACGGCACGGTGTGGCGCACATGGTGGTAGGCCTCGCGCAGGAAGGCCAGGTAGCTGGGCCGCGACACCTCGCCGCGCAGGCAACCCTGGATGATGGGTGTGCCGAGCAGCCCCATGCGGGCGTCGGCGGTTTGTTCGAGCAATCGGGCATGGAAGCTCATGAGCAATCCTGGGAGGTGGGGTGGTCAGAGGGGGCGATGCCCAAGGCATCGGCGTGTTCTTGCAGGATCGCCGCGCGCTGCGGGCGCCCGTTGGGGGTGGCCATCCCGGATTCCGGACTGAAGGCTGCGCGGGCGCGTGTCCAGCGCTGCACGCGCGCGTAGTCGGGCAGCGCTGCGTTGGCGGTTTCCACCGCAGCCTGTAGCGCCGCGTCGGGCACGCTCGGCTGCACCGGCCACAGCACGGCGCTCAGCGCCGCTTGCGCGTCGCCGAACACCACGGCCTGGCCGATGGCGTTCTCATCACGCAGGGCAGTTTCTACCCATTCCGGCGAAACGTTGCGGCCGAATGCGGTGATGAGCACCAGCTTCTTTCGCCCCTGGACGTGGACGAAGCCATCGGCGTCGATCGTGCCGAGGTCGCCGGTGGGCCACCACGGTGGCGTCGGTTCGGTGCTCCCGAGATAGCCTGCGAACAGGCTGCCCGCAATCTCGATCTCGCCGTCGGCCGCCACGCGCAAGCGGGCATGCGGCAGGGCGCGTCCGGCGGTGCCGATGCGGTCGGCACCGGGAAGGTTGAGTGTCTGGACCGAGGCGCCCTCGGACAGGCCGTAGCCTTCGTAGGCCGGAATCCCCAGCGCGCGTGCGCCGTGGAGCAGCTTGGCGCCGACGGCCGCGCCGCCCACGGCCACCATCCGGAGTGAGGCGGGCGCGCGCTGCCCGCTTGTCATGAGATGAGCGGCCCAGGCGCGCAGCATTTGCGGCAGCAGGATGATGCTGTGCGGCTGGTGCCGTACAACGGCAGCCTGAAAGCGAGCGGCATCGAAGCTGGACGACCCGGTCAATCCCAGCTCCTGCAGCGGCAGGACGATGCAGGTGGCGCCGCGCGACAGCGGCGCCATGACACCGGCGATGTTCTCGAGCAGTACGGCGAACGGCAGCGCGCACAGGTGGCGCCGGATGTCCAGCGGCGCCATCGCTTCCACCAGTGCGTCGGATACCCGCCGCATGCCATCCGCGGCGAGGCACACGCCTTTCGGCGCGCCCGTGGTGCCGGAGGTGAACGTGATCTTCGCCGTATGCGGCGGCATCGGGACGGGCTCGCAGGGCAGGCGCACACAGGCGAGCGCCTGACTTGCCACCTCGCACGGCGCCGAGGGCGCCTGAGGCCATCGGGCGGCCAGCGCCGGGAGCGCGAGCACGGTGTCGACGCCCGCGGCGCGCAGGACATGGGCGATCTGCTCCCCGGTGAAGAAGAGCGGCAGCGGCACGTGCACCACACCCGTCTGCGCGGCGGCGAGATCGGCCACCACCCAGGCGGGCGAGTTGTCCATCAAGGTGGCGAGAACGCGTGTGCGCTGCGCTCTGAGGTGGTCGACCAGCCAGTCCACCTCCTGGCCGAGCTCGGCGCTGCTCCACGTGCGCTGTCCATCGTCCAAGGCACCGTCATTCGCCATCATGCGCGGCCCTTCGTGCCGCCTGAGCGGCGCACCAGGTGCCGCAGCGCCTGCTGAAGATGGCCCGCGAGTACCAAGGGGCGATGATCGTAGTAGCTGCCCCAGTGCCCGGCCTCTTCGCCGAGCGCGGCCGGGTCGGCCGTTCCCAGCACCAACGGCGTGACGCCGATGCGAACGAACAGATGGCGAAGTTCCTCGGTGAGCGTGCCCACCACCCACTGGAAGCGCTGTGCGGCCAGATGCGGGCCCAGCAGGAAGATGAGGCGCCGGCCTTCGCCCGCGCGTGCCGCGGCAAGGTGGCCGACTTCGACGATGCGTTCGCGCTGGGGCTGTGCATCGCCGTGCGCGGCCAGCAGCGACTCCACCGGCGCATCGAGGTAGCGTTCGAGAAAGAGCGGCGCTTGCGCCGCGTGCCGGTAGCCTGCCGCGGCGACGATGCTTCCGCCATGGTCGCGCAGGCTCACCAGAACCGGCGCGAAATCCGAGACGCGCGCACCATAGCGCCGGGCATAGATGCGCCGCACGAATGCCTCGACCTCGCGGCGGCGGGGATCGTCCGGCGGATGAATGGCAAACTCCGAGCGACCCGCCACCAGGCCTGCGCCAGGTGCCGGGTCGGCGTCATATACGGGGGACGGGGCCATGAACATGCACACTCCTAGAGATGCCCGCGAGCCCGCGGGCAGATCCGGATGGATGTTCGGCGCTGTCGATGAACGCCGCCTTAAGCTGCCGGGCAGGACCCGGCGGTTGGGAGTTACTCGATCTTCAGATTGCGGCTGGCGCTACTCTCCCGCTTGGGCAATGTCAGGCGCAGCACGCCGTCCTCGAACTTGGCGACGGCCGTTTTCTCGTCAACATCGCTGCCCAGCGTAAAGCCGCGCGACACGCTGCCGTGATAGGTCTCCTTCACCAGCGTGCGCCCGTGCGTGTCCTCCTGCTCCTTCTTGATCTCGGCGGCGATGGACACGTAGTTGCCTTCGATGGAGACGCGAATATCGGTTTTCTTCGCGCCTGGAATCTCGGCACTGACCAGGTACTCCTTGTCGTTTTCGCTGATATCGACCCGGATGTCCGACGGCAAGGCAACGTCATCCAACAGTTGGAGCGGTCGGGCCCAGCGGCGCAGCATTTCCGGGAACAGGTTGTCGATTCGTTCGAGGCGTGTCAAAGCATTCATGTGAATCTCCAGGTTGGGTAGAACGTTGCATCGATCGGCGGGGCAGATGCCGAGTCGTCGACGCATCCAGTCTAGGAGTCGCTTCATTTCACGATTTGCGCTCGATCAAGAATGACAAAGGAAAGAACGCGCTCGTGAATCTGCCGTCGGCGAAAAGTTCGGTCCAGGGGGTGCAGAAGTCTTTCGCGGACTCGACTTGCCTCGCGCCCACGAACTGGCAGAGGAATGACGCGGCGATTCGATGTGTGCAGCGGCGATGCCCACACCTTGCGCGCAGCGGTGAACGGGCGGCTGCACGAGCCGCCCCCCCGCGGTGCCGCCGATCGGCTTGGAACGCTGGATCACGCTCTTCGAACGCGTGCATGCAGATGTCGGCGACGTCTCCGGCCAATGCCGAGCCGCAGCGAGCGCATGCCGTGCTCAGACAACAGGCCTGATCTGCGCGTTCTGCCAACGCATGCTGGGAAGGGAGCGGAAGGCGCACGAGGGGGATGCGCCTTGTCGCGACGACGGAGCGCTCAATGCGCCATCAGTACCGGTGCGGTCATCGACTCCAGTACCGTGCGGGTCGCTCCGCCCAGCACCAACTCCCGTGCGCGGCTGTGTCCATAGCAGCCCATCACGATCATTTCGGCGCCGGTGTCAGCGGCCAGGGCCAGCAGTTCATTGCCGGCATCGCGTTCGGAGAGCCACCGGTGCTCGCGCACGTGCTCAATGCCGTGCAGGCGGAGGTACTCCGGGACCTCCAATGGTGCCGATTCCATGTAGTCGGCGTTTTCCTCGGCGCAGACCAAGTAAACCTGCTTGGCTCCTCGCAGGAAGGGTAGCGCGGCGGTAAGCGCGCGGGCGGATTCTCGCGTGGGCTTCCAGGCCACCAGCACGACCTGCGGCGCGGCGGTTGCCTCGCCAGCGTAGGGAATGACGAGCGCGGGCTTGCCACTGTCGATGATGACACTCTCGACGAAATCACCAGGCACGTCGAAACCAGTTGCATCGGCCGGATCGCGCTGCCCAAGTACCAACAGGTCCGACGCCAGCGCCCGCCGTGCGAAAGTGCTGATCACCGGCTCGCCGCTCAACTCCAGCCATTCGCTCTCCGGCGCTGCGGCATCCCTCGCTCTTTCGAACATGGCCAAGGCATGGACACGGTGAGCCAGATCGATGTTTGTGGGCGACGGCGTGGGCGACGGCGGGACGCCTCCCGCCAAGGGCAGCAGGGGCAGGTAGCGCGGGGCGACTGCGAACAGCGCGGTCACCTTTGCCTGATGGACGCCCGCCAGCTGATGAGTAAGGCGCAACCGCGCCTCGGCGCGCACCGTGCCGTCCAGGTGAACGAGAAGGGACTTGATGGAGTTCATGGCGATCACCCAGGCGACAGATTCAGCGATCTTGCGTGGCGCGAGGCTCCAAGGGCTTGCGCCAGCGCAAGAATTGGCAGGTTGCGCTGTCTGCGCGGCTGCCGTGCCCTCGGCCGCATTCGAGCGATGTTCGTGACTATTGAGCTACATCAAGGTGTCCGATACGCCTCTGCGCGATCCTGACTACCAGATCCAGCAATCCGATAACACCTCTTCTGATGAAGCTACCTCCAGAGATCCAGTTTCTTGGCTTCAATCCGTCGCCAGCCATCGAGTCCGTGGCGCGCGAGAAGGCGCTGAAGCTGGATGAGTTCTGTGCCGATATCGAATCCTGCAGGGTCTGTATCGACCTGACGCACAAACACCAGCATCAGGGGCGTCCGTTCGCAGTGCGTATCAACCTCACCCTGCCGGGGCACGAGTTGACCATCAGTCGCGTGCACGACGAGGACCCGTACATCGCCGTGCGCGATGCTTTCAACGGCATGAGAAGACAGATTGAGGATGCGGTGCGGCGTTCGCGGCACCGACGTGCATGAGAACTGCGACGGAATGAATCAACCCTGGTCGTGGAGAGCTGCATGCCCAATGAAATTCCCCCCTCTCTTCGCTTCCCGATGGCTATCTTCGATCAGCCCTCGACTGGCAGGCCGCATTGATTGAGATCCTGATGCGGGTGCAGCGCAGTCAGTTGCAGATGATGTCCGCGTGGCAGACGTCGCTGGGCGCCGTCAACCAGGACTTGTGGGATCGATGGGTATGTCGCTTCGGCGGCGACGTGCCGCTCGACGGCTCAAGCCATTCTGTCTAGGGGCGGCGGAGCTTGTTCTCGGCCGCGGTCTGGCATGCGGCGCAACGGATAGCGGCGGGTTGCGCCAGCAGGCGCTCGCGCGGGATGGCGTCGCCGCAGTCCGCGCAGACTCCATAGCGCCCGTCGGCCATGCGCTGCTCTGCCTGCTCGATGTCGAGCAGCCTGGCCCGATCAATCTCGATCTCGGCGAAGCGAACGTCGCCGAGGCGTTCGGCTTCGGCTTCGTCGGCGTGGCTTTGGACCTCATGATCCTGAGGCTGAAGACTGGTCTTGACATCGGCGGAAGTGCCGCGGATTTCATCGAGAGCTCTGCGCTTCATGGCCTGCAGCTGATCGGCCAGCATGTTGCGGTCGGCATCAGTCAAATGTTTCATGGGGACTCACAAGAAGTTGGGAGGAATGGCGTGGATCGTCGCTGCCGGATGGCTGAATGACCTTGACATCCGTCAACTGAACGCCGAGCAGGAGCACTTTTTCTGATGGCTGCGGCCGTGGGGGCGGGATTGTCGAAGCGCGCGGGGGACTGCTGAGGGGGCGTCAAGGGCCTCGGCGCGGCCGCCCCAGCGAATCCTCAAGGACAAGAATCCCTCAGCCAGCGAACCTTCGTGTCAGCGCTGAGATCGTCGTCTTGACGCTCGCGCGCGCTTGCGCCGGCTCGACGGTGCATCGAAGCGGTGCTTGACGAACTCGGTCGCGGCCACGTAACCGAGGACGACGAGAATCATGCCGCCCAGCAGCCCCGGTGGGAGCGGGACCAAGCCAAAGAGGGCGGCCACCGGCGGAATGAAGGGCAGTGCAACAGCGATCACGGCCACGAGCATCGTCGTCGTCCACAACAACGTGCCGGGCCGACTGTTCCAAGCCGGCCGGTGAGTGCGTAGCACGAGCAAGACCGCGAGCTCTGTAAGTAGGGAGACGATGAACCAGGATGTCTGGAACAGCGATTCGGAGGCATGGAATACCTTCAGCAGCAGCCAGAAGGTCAGCAGATCGAACAGGGAACTTGTCAGACCGAACACCAGCATGTAGCGCCGCAATTCGTGGACGTCCCAATGCTGCGCGCTGACGAGCCGGTCCTCGTCGACCCGGTCGGACGAGATCGCGATGGAAGGTAGGTCCGAGAGGAAATTGTTGAGCAGGATTTGCTTGGCGGACAGCGGCAGGAAGGGCAGCAGCGGAGAGGCCAGGGCCATGCTGATCATGTTGCCGAAGTTGGCACTCGTGGTGATGCTGACGTACTTGAGCGTGTTCGCGAAGGTACGGCGACCTTCCTGCACGCCCTGGCACAGCACGTCGAGGTCAGGTCGAAGGAGCACCACGTCGGCGCTTTCGCGGGCCACGTCCGCGGCATCATCGACCGAGATGCCCACGTCGGCGGCATGCAGCGCCGGCGCGTCGTTGATACCGTCGCCCAGATAGCCCACAGCATGGCCGCGATGCTGCAGCGCGCGCACGATGCGTTCCTTCTGCTGAGGATCGACTTCGACGAACAGCACGGTCTTCTCGGCGCGATGCCACAGCGCCTCGTCCTTCATAACGTCGATCTGCTCACCGGTGAGCATGGCCCGGGCGTCGAGGCCGACGCTCTCGGCCACGTGGGCGGCGACGTAGCGGTTGTCGCCGGTGACGATCTTGATACCGATGCCGTACCCGGCGAGCGTCTTCAGCGTACTGCTGGCCGTAGCTTTCGGTGGGTCGAGGAAGAGCAGGAAGCCTGCGAAGGACATGTCGGCTTCATCGTCATGCGTGTAGCTCCTGCGCGGCCCGATCTCGCGCGTGGCCAGTGCCAGCACCCGGAAGCCGCGGGTGCCCTGCTCGCGGAACCATGCATCCAGTCGCCCACGCTCCTCGTCGTCCAGCGGCACCGAAGCACCCCCGCGCGCGATCCGCGTGCACGTCGCGAGCACGTTGGCGAAGGCGCCCTTGGTGACGATCAGATGCGCACCCTCGGTCTCCGGTGCGATCACAATGGTCAGGCGTCTGCGCAGGAAATCGTAGGGGATCTCGTCGACCTTGCGCAGGCCGGCCGCGCTCAGCTCCGCCTTGACACCGGCGGCCACGAGGGCAGCATCCAGCGGGTTGACGATGCCCGTCTCGAACGCGGCGTTGAGATAGGCCAGGCGCAGCACTTCAGGCGAGGCTGTGCCGTCGGGAGCGACAGCGGCCTCGAGCGTCATCACGCCTTCGGTGAGTGTGCCGGTCTTGTCCGTGCACAAGAAATGCATGCTGCCGAGGTTCTCGATGGCCTCGAGGTGGCGCACGATGACGCCTCGAAGTGCCATCCTGCGCGCGCCCGTCGACAGCGTTACGCTCACGATGGCGGGCAGCAGTTCTGGCGACAGCCCGACGGCCAGTGCGACGGCGAAAAGCATCGACTCGATCCATGGACGTCCCAGCCACTGGTTGATGATGAGCACGAACAGCACCATCACCACCATCACCCGGACGAGCA
Source organism: Variovorax sp. LjRoot290 (assembly GCF_964253985.1). NCBI lineage: Bacteria > Pseudomonadati > Pseudomonadota > Betaproteobacteria > Burkholderiales > Comamonadaceae > Variovorax > Variovorax sp. LjRoot290. Next base: position 1,652,086 of record NZ_CAXURW020000002.1, read on the forward strand.
GCACGCCGAACTGCTGGACGCCGCGCGCGAACTCCGTCTCGGGCGGCGTGGCGCGTAGCCGCTGCGCCACGGCCCCGAAGGCAGTGTGCTCGCCGGTGTGGACAACCAGCACCGTGGCGGTGCCGCTGCGTACCGACGTGCCCAGATAGACGCAATTCGTGCGATGAGCGAGGGGCGTTCCCTCTGCCAGCACCCCAGGTTGCTTTTCCACTGGAAATGACTCGCCGGTGAGGCTGGCTTCGGTCACCAGGAAGTCGCGGGCCTCGAGCACGATCCCGTCGGCCGGAACCAGGTTTCCAGCTGAAAGCATGACCATGTCGCCCGGCACCAGCTCGCGTGTCGGTACCGCGTGCTGCACCCCGTCGCGCAGCGCGGTCACTGTCAGGGCGAGTCTGTTGCGCAACCGGGCGACCGCCGTCGAGGCGCGGTATTCCTGCAGGAAACCAAGGCCGCAGCTGCCCAGGACCACGGCGAGGATGATCGTGGCGTCGAGCCAGTCGCGAAGGATCGCCGACACGACGCCGCCGAAAACGAGGATCAGCACCAGCGGACTCTTGAATTGCCCGAGGACGAGCCGCACGACCCCTCTGTCCGCCTCTTCGTCGATGGCGTTGATCCCAGCCGTCTTCAGGCGTTGGGCCGCCTCTGCTGACGACAGGCCTTCGATGCCGCTGCTCAATTCGGCCAGCAAACCGGAGGCTTCGCGGCTCCAAAACGCCGACTGGTCCAGGGAGGCAGGGCTTCGTGCCGGCAGCGTGCCTGCGTCGCGGCGACGCGGGCCCGAACGTCGGCGGTGCGTCCTTGCGGTGGTCAATCGCCGCTCAGGGTCCGCCACGATGGTGGTTTGACCACACGAAGGGTCAGCCGTCGAGCGGTACACCGCCGCCGAAACGGCACACCCATTGATCCCACAGGTCCTGGTTGACGGCGCCAAGCGACTTTTCCCACGTAGCCAGTACCTGGCACTGATTGCGCTGAGCCTGCATCAGGAAGCCGACGAGCGCGCTCTGCCAGGCAAGGACCGACAGGAGGTAGCCATCGCGAAGCGGCGATACGGGCGGGGCATCATCGGCCATTGCAGTTCTCCTGCGAGAGTGGTTGTCGTCCATCAGCGGCTGCCGGGATCAGTGCTCAGACTTGCATCGCTCGATGGCTGGAGGTCATCGTACGTGCGGTCGCCAGAAGAAGATTGACGTACATCAAACGGCGCTGAATCGGTTCGGCGCAACAGGACGGCCTATCTCAGTTCCGCCGTCCGCCGATAGATGACGTGATACACCAGGCCCACGAGCACGCTGCCGCCGACGATGTTTCCAAGCAATACCGGAACGAGGTTGCGCAACATTCCTCCCGGCGTGATGGGAATGGTGCTGGCCGCCACACCATCGAAGGCCTGTAGCAACATGGCCAGAGGAATGATGTACATGTTGGCGATGCTGTGTTCGAAGCCGGCAGCAACGAAGGCGGAGATCGGAAAGACGATCGCCACGACCTTATCGACGACGCTTCGTCCTGCAAGCGCCATCCAAACCGCCATGCAGACCAGCACGTTGCAGAGAATTCCTCTGAAGAAGGCCGTCCAGAACGGCAGGGCCACCTTGGCTGCGGCAACCCGGAGATACTCCTGCGCAACCGCGCCGCCGCCAGATTCATGGTGGCCCGAAAGAAAGACGATCAGCGCCAGCCCCGCGGCGCCGATGAAGTTACCTGCGCAGACAATCGTCCAGTTCCGCAAGAGATCGCGCGTGGAAATCTTCCCGTCGGCCCAGGCCATCGCCAGCAGATTGTTTCCGGTGAACAACTCGGCACCCGCTACGATCACGAGAACCAACCCCAAGGAAAAGGCCACGCCGCCGAGCGCCTGCTTGGCGGCAAACCCCAGAGTTGGGTCGGATCTGATCAACAGGAAATAGAGTGCACCCAAGCCGATGAAGGCTCCGGCGAGAACGCTCAGCATGAGCGTGGAAAGCAACGGCAGGTGGGCCTTGGCCGCGCCGACGGTGTCGACCCGCGCCGCGATTTCCTTCGGTGAGAAGGCGTCGAAACCGAAGACTTCAGACATGGCGTACCTTTCCGGACCGGGGCCCATTGCGTGAGCGCATCCGCCTGGACGCTCGAGAGGCGCGGGCGGCTAACCTCGTTGAGCGTACCGCCCTGTCCCTCTCCGCGATCCTCACATTGAGGAGCGGTTCGGTCGTCCGTCGAAGTCCGGCTAGCCGCGTCCGATGTCGCGATGCTAGGGAAACGCTGATCAATAGGTCGCGGCGGGCACGGCCCGTGCATGCGTGAAGACAGAGCAACTCACAGCACCACCGAGATGAACCAACGCAGTTTTGCCAGCGCCGAGTACGCGATGAAGAAGAAGCGCACGCGCCGCGAGAAGTTTCTGGCCGACATGGAGCGCGTCGTGCCGTGGTCTCGTTTGATCGCCGTGATCGAGCCGCTGTACCCCACGAGCGGGCGCGTCGGTCGCCAGCCGATCGGTGTTCCCCGGATGCTGCGCATGTACTGCCTCCAGCAGTGGTACGGGCTGGCCGACGAAGCGCTGGAAGATGCGCTGTACGACAGCCAGGCGCTGCGCGACTTCGTGGGCATTGACTTGTCGCGCGAGTCGGTGCCCGACGCCACCACGCTGCTGAAGTTCAGGCGACTGCTGCTGGACAACGACCTCACCAAGGCCCTGTTCGAGGAGATCAACGCTCATCTTGCCGAACAGGGCCTTCTGATGCGCGCGGGCACCATCGTGGACGCGACCATCATCGCCGCGCCCAGCTCGACTAAGAACGAGGGCAATACGCGCGATCCCGAGATGCACCAGACGAAGAAGGGAAAGGCCTGGCACTTCGGCATGAAAGCGCACATCGGTGTGGATGCCCAATCGGGCCTCGTGCACACGGTGGTCGCCACGGCGGCCAACGTCAACGACGTGACACAAGCCGGTGCGCTGCTGCACGGCCAGGAGTCGGTGGCCTTCGGCGATGCCGGCTACCGAGGCGTGCACAAGCGCGAAGAAGCGCAAGGCCCGCAGTGGCACGTGGCGATGCAGCCGGGCAAGCGCCGGCAGCTGGACCTGACGCGCAAGTGGGCGCGCCTGCTGGACAAGGCCGAGCAGCTGAAGGCGAGCGTGCGGGCCAAGGTCGAGCATCCGTTCCATGTGATCAAGAACCTGTTTCGTCACAAGAAGACCCGCTACAAGGGCCTCGCGAAGAACGAGGCGCAGCTGTTCAGCCTGTTCGGGCTGGCCAATCTGGTCATCGCCAAGAGGTCGCTGTTGGCCGCTCATGCCCGAGGTGCGTCTTGAACGCCGAAAGTGGCCTCGCAAGAGGCGCGAAACGCACCGCGGGTCGACCCTCACGGCGTGAAATCGACCGCATCGCTTCGTGATGCCCACAGATCCGACGGCGTCGTTCATTGATCAGCATCTCCCTAGGCATCGACGCGTGATTCGCGGTTGATCGGGATCAAGTGGTGTGCCGAGCTCTGCACGGTGGGGCGGCCTCGAGGGCCTGGGTGTTCCGCAGCACCGATCGAACCCATAATGTCAGCTTGGTCACCGGATTTGGCCGGCTTCCTGCATGACTTCTGCTTGTTGATGGAACTTGTGAACAACCTTTCACGACGCCGTTTCGTCTGCGCGCTGGGGGCGTCTACGCTCGCCGTAGGACCGCTCGAGGCGAAGGCCGGCGTTGCGGCGCCGCGCGCTTTGCGCTTCGACAACTTGCACACGGGCGAGAAGCTCGCGGTCGAGTATTTTCATGGTCAACGCTACGACCCCGCCGCGCTCGCCGCGATCAACCATGTGCTGCGCGATTTCCGCACGGGTGATGTCGGCGATATCGCCCCTGAGTTGCTGGATCTGCTGCATGCGCTGGTCACGCTCACCGGGAGCGAACGCGCCTTGCAGGTCATTTCGGGCTACCGTTCGCCGGCCACGAACGCGACGCTGGTCGAACGCAGCAGCGGCGTGGCCGCCGGCAGCCTGCACATGCGCGGTCAGGCCATCGACATTCGCCTTGCCGACGTGGCGCTGCCAGCGTTGCGCAAAGCCGCGCTGGGCATGCGCGCCGGCGGCGTGGGCTACTACCCGGCCTCGAACTTCGTACACGTGGACTGCGGCCGCGTGCGCGCCTGGTAGCTAACGGCGGCCGTCGTATCGGCTTGCGAGCGCCCGCACCAGCCGCACATCGTGGCCGTAGATGTCTTGCGCGAAGCGCAGTGCGTGATCCGAGGGCGTCACCATGGCCGTCATGTAGAACAGGATCACCGGCAGCGGCCGCGTGAGATCCACGCGTTGGGATGAAGGCCCCGCCATGGCCGTATCGATGCGCTCCGGGGTCCACTCGGGCTGATCCCTCAACACCCACCGCGCGAGTGCCACCGGCTTTTCGACGCGCACGCAGCCGTGGCTGAAATCGCGTCGCGCGCGGCCGAACAATTGCTTGGCCGGGGTGTCATGCAGGTATACATTGTCGTCGTTCGGGAAGATGAATTTCATCAGCCCCAGTGAGTTCGTCGGGCCCGGGCGTTGGCGCACGCGCAACACCCCCTGGCGCAGCAGGGCCAGGTTTTGGGGGCTGCTCGTCTCCGCCGGCTGGACGTTGTCGCCGGCGCCACGCACGATCTCCATGTCGTGGCGCTGAAGATACCCCGGGTCGCGCGCGATGGCCGGCAAGATCTCGTTGCGCACGATGGAAGGCGGCACGTTCCAGTACGGCCGGAAGATGATGTAGCGCATCTTCTCCGAAAGCACCGGTGTCCTGGTGTTCAACGCGCGACCGACCACAACATTCATGTCAACCAGGGAGTCTGCGGGCGCAGCGGGATCCCAGGCCCAAAGACGGAACATCGCGATGTTGATACCGATGAGGGGCTGACCATCCAGCTCAGACAGCCAGCGCAAGCGCTCCAGCGCCAGTTCGAGCTGAAGGACTCGTTGGTTGAGCGGCACATTCAGGGCGGCCAAGGTCGCGCTTCCGAGTGCTCCGTCGGCATCCAGGCCATGGCGTTCCTGGAAGCGCCTGACCCCGTCGGCCAGCGCGGCGTCGTAGCGGTCGGCCGGCTGCGCCTCGGCCGACAGGTCGCCCAGGGCGACAAGCCGTCGATGCAGCGCGGCGGTGCCGGCATAGAAGTCTCCTGCCTTCAGCGACTTGGCGGGTGCGATGGCCGGCAGCAAGCCCAGCGAGGGCGCCGCGGCCAGCGTGCGATAGCGCTCCAGCGCCTCGCGCAGCCTCCCGTACTGGCCCAGACGTGGGCGCAGGGCAGCCACCGCCTGCGTCAGACGCCCCTCATCCGCAGCAGCGTGCAGCAAGGCTGCGACATCCGCCGCCTTGCGCTCGTGCTGTTCGATGCGAAAACCGAGCGAACGCGGGTCCACGCGGCCCCGGTGCAAATCGTTGAGAAAGCGCTGCATCGCAGCGTCCAGCCCGCGTTCGAAAGCCAGTGCGGACGCCGCCGCCTCCTCTGACGCGCGCGCGAGTTCCGCGGCCTGAAGGGCGAGTTCACGGGCCTGATAGTCCTGCGCCACCAGGCCATCGGCCGGGGCATCCGCCAGTATCTGCAGGGCATCGCGCGCACTTGCGTTCGGCCGCCCAGTGGAGTCCAGCCAGACCGATTCGGCTGCGCCGGCTGCAGTTGGAAGGAAGAGCAGCAACATCAAGCTCAGCGCCGGCGTCGCCCGGAGCCATGCGGACCGTGACCTCACAGCCGACCCAGTTGTGCGCAGTGGTAGCGAGTTCCAGCCCAGCGCATGAACCGCGGGCCGCAGCACCGCGGATCGGATGCCGAGGGGTTTCGATGGCGTGGTGATTCTCACGGGCGAATGAATGTCAAGCGCCACCCGCGGCGTGCTCGATCTGTGGCGCGGGCAGCCGGGCGGCCACGGTTCGTTCGCAGCTCGTGCGGCCCATGGTCGCAGCCAACAGCGGACACACCGCGTCGAGGCTGAGGGTATTCAGCACGTCGCGCGGCTCCAGCCAGCCACGGCGCGCCTGGCCGATGCCGTAGCGGAGGTTGTCGAGCTCGAGCGTGCTGTGCGCATCGGAGGCGATGCTGACCAACACACCTTCGTCCTTGGTCATCCGGCAGGCGACGTCGTTCAGGTCGAGCCGGGCGGGATGCGCGTTGAGTTCCAGGAAACAGCCACGCTCGCGGGCCTTGCGGATTACGCGTGAAAGATCGATGTCGCAGCCCGGCCTCTCATCAATCAGTCGCCCCGTGGGATGAGCCAGGATGCTGAAGCACGGATGATCCATGGCGCGCAAAAGCCGGTCAGTCTGCCTCTGGCGCGGCAGATCGAAACGATGGTGGATGGCGCCCACCACGAGGTCCAGTCGCCGCAGGATGTCATCGGGGAGGTCGAGCTTGCCGTCCTCGAGAATGTCTACCTCGATGCCCTTGAGGAGCACGAAGCCGTCGAGCCTGGCGTTGAGTTCGTCGATGCGATCGATCTGTTGCGCAAGCCGGCCGGCATCGAGGCCGTGCACGAGTGCGAGGCGCGGCGAGTGGTCGGTGATCGCCAGATAGTGCAAGCCGCTCGCGCGCGCCGCCTCGGCCATGGCCTCGAGGGTGTCGCGGCCGTCACTCGCGCACGTGTGCGCGTGCAGGTCGCCGCGCAGATCGACCCGCTGCACAAGCACAGGCAGACGCTGGGCCAGCGCGGCATCGATCTCTCCGCGGTCCTCGCGTAGTTCGGGTTCGATGAAGGGCAGCCCTAACGCGCGGTATACCGAGGCCTCGGTTTCGCCCGCGATACACCGATCACCTCGGAAGAGGCCATACTCGTTGAGCTTGAGTCCCGCGCCGCGCGCGCACTGCCGCAGCGCGATGTTGTGCGCCTTTGAGCCCGTGAAGTACAGCAGTGCGGCACCGAAGCTCGCCGGAGGCACCGCGCGTAGGTCGACCTGCAACCCGTTGGCGAGCACGATGCTGGCGCGAGTGCCGCCCTTGGCGAGCACGCTGCGCACCTCGGCGGCGGCGGTGAAGCGCTCCATCACAGCGCTGCTGTGCTCGACCGCCACCACCAGGTCGAGGTCGCCTACAGTCTCGCGCAGCCGCCGCAGGCTGCCGGCGGCCTGCGCCTGCAGCACGCCTGGCGCCGCAGCGAGATCCGCGAGCAATGCGTCGCTCACTTGCACGGCCAGCGGCAGCTTGAAGCGGCGTGGCGCCAGCAGGCGGGCCACCGTGGCCTCCAGGACCAGCTGCTGCGTCTTGGGGCCGAAGCCATGCACGGTGCGCAGGCGGCCTTCCTTGGCGGCGCGGTGCAGGTCCTGGAGCGAGCGGATCCCAAGCGCCTGGTGCAGCGCGCGTGCGCGCTTGGGGCCGATCCCCGGAATCCTCAGCAGTTCGGTGATGGCCGGCGGCAGCTGTGCGCGCAGCTGCTCCAGCAAGGCACAACTTCCCGTGCCGACGATCTCGCCAATCTTGGCCGCAAGATCGGGGCCGATGCCCGGCAGCGCATCGAGGTCCTCGCCGCGTTCCACGATGGATTGGACGCTTCGACCGATCTCACCCAGCATCTGCGCCGCATTGCGATAGGCGCGCACGCGAAAGCCGTTGGCGCCCTGCACCTCGAGGAGATCGGCGATCTCGTCGAAGACCGCAGCCACGTCAGCGTTGACTACGATATCTTGCACACGATCTCGGGCCAGAGCGCGCTGGACCCAGGGTTGTAGTGCCAGAGGATCTTGGTGATCTTCGCCTTGCCCTTGGCCTCTTGTTCGACCTTGGCGTCCTCGGGGATCACGATGGTCTGTCCGACTTTGGGAAAGGGCCCCACGTAGGGGTGGTGTGTCGTGCCGACCTGCACCTCGCAGGCTCTCTTTGCCGAGGTATGGATGGTGATCTTCATGAGGACTTCCAGCCTGTCGAGCAGGATCTGGCCATCACGCCATCACGGTGTTCCAGCCCGCGGTCCCGATGGCGGGAACGCGCAACGGCAGCGGCTTCGGCGGCGGCGGCGGCGGGCACTTGGACTCGGCGGCACGTGCAGATTAAGCCGAAGTTCATGTGTGTCTCCTTGGTGAAATGTTGGGAGGTGGCGTGCCGGCGGGTGCCTGTTCACAGCTCGTTCGCGGCGGGCCAATAGAGGGTCGCTTGCGTCACTCCTCTGCCGACGCGGGTGGTTTTCATGCGCGTGAGGCCGGCGTAGCTTGCACTGACGCGGTAGACACCGGGACTCAGCGCCACGAAGAACAGCGGGCCGCAGTCCGCAAAGGGACCGTATGAAGCACTCCGGTCGGCGGCCTCGACCGAGACGGTGACGCCTGCAACGTAGGCGCCGGTCTGGGCCTCGGCAAAAGTCAGCCGCACGTTGTACAAGTCCTGCGTCGCCTGCATCTCCTGCCGGCCCTCGTAGCTGATGCCTCCGCTGGCATGGGCGCCGGGCACCAGTACGGGCGATACGGCGATGGACGGTCCCGAAGCGCCCTGCAGGGCGACGAGCATCGCGGCGACGAGGCAGGCGGATGTGCGCGTGTTCATGGGCGAAGTACCTGTTCCGAGTAGCGTATGTGCTGCCATTCTGGAAAGGGGAGCGCCGCAGGTGCTTGCGTTGGATCAACAACGCGCTATGACAACCGCAAGACGCCTGGGCCAGGTCGCAGGCATCTCCCGACAGCAGCTCCTAGCCGGCATGGCTGTCCCCGAGCCGAGGGGTGCAACCGGCCGTGCTTGATGCCATGCAAGCGCAGGTAGGGAAGAAGCTGTACGGGTGTTGGCTGGGTTTCGTCGGGCATCGGCGCAAAGTGCGCCATCGAGACGAACGAAGATCGACTTGAGCGAACTCATTGTCCTCACCCGCTCACCTGTTGGCCACCCAGGCGGCTTGCAACCGCGCTTCGATCTCGGCCAGGCGCAACGAGGTGAGGTCGTTGCTGAATGGGAGCTTGAGGTGTCTCTCGACCGCTTCACCCAGCTGTGCCCTCAGTTCACCCAGGAAGGGTTCCGAGGCGAAGAGCAGGAGCGAGTCGAATTCGTTGGCCGCGAGGCCCTTGTCCCACCGGCGGGCAATGTCTTTTGCGAAGCGCTGGTGCTTCTTTCGGCGCGCATCGCTGCGCGGCTCGAAGCGGTTCGCGCGTGACTGTTGTCGGCCGCTTCGCGGCCGGCGCGGTCCGCCGCCAGTTCGCTGCCTCGCAGCCGGCTTTCCTGATGGTTCATGGTCTCCACGGGGACCAAGGGGCCGACGGCTGAATCGCGACGGAAGATGCGCAGCTTCGCCGCCGGAGTCGTTGCGCCAGCGCAAGGATTCGCAAGCTTGCGCCAACATCAAGTTCCTAGGCGACGCGGCCTCATGGACGTCCCTTGGGGAGACTTGCGCTGCTAGAGATGGGTATGAGGAGATCGATCAGCAGCGCACTCATCGCCGATCCGCGACCTCATGATGGCGAGCCCACTCCTTGGCCTTGGCGATCCCGATGCGGATGGCCTTGCCGTCGTCGCAACCTTCGTCCAACAAGGCGTTCGCGACCTCGACCGCCTTCTGCCGCACTGACGGGGGAAGCCCGCGCATGGCCGCTGGGCATTTGTCGAAAGCCCAGGGCATGCCCTATTCCTGCATCGACCGGGGAGGGGGTAACGCGGCTTCTTCAGTACATGCCGGGCTCGTCGGCCGCGCGCAATCCGCCTGTTGCCTTCTTCGGCGCGTTGGCGACCATGCAGTCGGTGGTCAGCACCAGGCTGGCGATCGAGGCTGCGTTCTGAAGTGCGAGGCGCGTCACCTTGGAGGGGTCGATGACGCCCATCTCCAGCATGTCACCGTATTCGCGTGTCGCGGCGTTGTAGCCGAAGCTGCGCTGGGCGGATTCGTCGACCTTGGCCAGCACGATGGAGGGCTCGTCGGCCGCGTTGCTCACGATGCGGCGCAGCGGCTCCTCGAGCGCGCGCTGCACGATCTTGATGCCCGAGGCCTGGTCCAGATTGGGCGCTGAAAGATCTGCCAGCGCGCGCCGCGCGCGCAACAGCGCAACACCGCCACCGGGAACGATGCCTTCCTCGATCGCGGCGCGGGTGGCATGCAGCGCGGCCTCCACGCGCAGCTTGCGTTCCTTCAGCTCGGTCTCCGTGGCTGCGCCAACCTTGATGAGTGCCACGCCGCCCGACAACTTGGCGAGGCGCTCGTCCAGCTGCTTTCTCTCGTAGTCGCTGGTTTGCGTCTCGCGTTCCTTGCGAATCGCGGAAACACGGTCGCGTATGACTTGCGCGTCGCCCGCCCCGCCGATGATCGTCGTGCTGTCCTTGTCGATCACCACGCGGCGTGCGCGGCCCAGATTGTCAAGCGTTGCCTTGGCAAGGGTCAGCCCTAGTTCGCTCGAGATGACCTGCCCCCCAGTCAGAATGCCGATGTCCTGCAGCATGGCCTTGCGGCGGTCGCCGAAGCCGGGCGCCTTCACGGCACAGGTCTTCACGACACCGCGCACGCTGTTGATGACCAGCGCGGCCAATGCGTCGGCCTCCACGTCCTCGGCGATCACCAGCAGTGGGGCTCCCGACTTCGCCGCGGCTTCCAGCAGCGGCACCAGATCGTTGATGGCCGAGAGCCTCTGGTCGCACAGCACGATCAGCGCATTCTCCAGAACCGCCGCCTGTTTCTCGGTGTCGTTGATGAAGTAGGGCGAAAGGTAGCCGCGGTCGAACTGCAGGCCTTCGACGATCTCCAACTCGCTGACGAGCCCCGAGCCGTCCTCGATCGACACGGCGCCCTCTCGGCCCACCTTGTCCATCGCATGGGCGATCAGGTCGCCGATCGAGCGGTCATTGTTGGCCGAGATGCTCGCCACGTGGGCGATCTCCTGCGAGGTCGCACACGGCTGGGCGATCGTCTTCAGCTCACGCACGACGGTGTCGACCGCGAGGTCGATACCGCGCTTCAGATCCATTGGATTCATGCCAGCGGCGAGGTACTTCAGGCCTTCCTGGATCATCGCGTGTGCCAGCACGGTGGCGGTGGTGGTGCCGTCACCGGCCATTTCGCTCGTACGTGCCGCGACCTCGCGCAGCAGTTGCGCGCCCATATTCTCGAAGCGATCTTCCAGCTCGATCGCCTTGGCGACCACGACGCCGGAGTTGACGATCTGGGGCACTCCGTACTCGCTGTCGAGGATCACGGTGCGACCCCGGGGGCCGAGGGTCACCTTCACCGCATCTGCGAGGGTGTCCACGCCGCGCCGGATCTTGTCGCGTGCTTCTTCGCGGAAGAGAAGCTGTTTGGCTGTCATGTCTGCCGATCTCCGTTGTCAAAGGCGTATGCCGTTGCGAACAGTAAGGCGCTCGATGCGGCGCCGATTTGATCGGGCGCAAGCATCGCGACGATCGCGTGGCGCGCATCGAGCTCGCGATGTCGGGCCATGAGTTGACCATCAGCCGGGTGCTCGACGAAGACGTCTACATTGCGTTGCGCGGCGCAATTGATGGCACGAGGCGTCGATCGAAGTTGCCGGTGCGGTTGCCGGTGCGATGCGGCCGGCGCCGATGCGAACGTTAGATCGATCGTCGACCGTGCTTGGTGGAAGACCGGCATGCAACCGCGTTCAAGGAAGAAAAGGCGGCGTCGCGAGAGTTCATGGGCCTGCATCACTGTCGGCCTGCATCGCCTCAGGACTTCTCGGGTACGGAGCGCACGGTCAGTTCGTTCACTAGGGACTTAACGCCCTGCACTCGTCGCACTGCGCATTCGACGGCATGTCGCATCGCAGGACTGGGCAGCTGGCCGGTCAGCGTGACCACGCCGCTCTCGACACGCACATCGATATCGGCACCGCTGACTGCCGGATCCCAGTTCAATGCTGCGAAGACTTCGTGTCGCAGTTCCATATCGGGATTCATGGCGGTCCTTTCGAGTCTTGACGGATTTACCACTCTAGGCGCTGCTCGGGGTGGCCTGTTTGCGGTGTATCAAGCCATGTAGCTGCTGCGTCGTTGGAACCTCATGGGGGCCCGGATCTGCGCCGGATCGGGAAAAAATGCGCATGGGATCCGACGGTAGTGGTGGCCGCGCCGGTAGGCGAAGTAAAGCCAGCGGCCGAGGGTGCCAGAGAGGGCTCCTTCTCGGAGGGGAGTGGATGACGTCGTCTCCGACGCCGTGGAAATGAAGGCAACCTCGATTGCCCGAGCGTCCATGCGCCGGGCGGAATGGACCTTCTTTTCCGCCCGGCTGATCAGCGGTGTCTGCGCCGCTTCACGCGCCGACTGGACCAGTTTGCAGTGAATTTGCTCCCATCCGCCTCCGTTCAGGGATTGAGGACAGCCCCATCGAGGCGCCGGACCCATTGATCGTGCGCTTGCAGGAACTCATCGATCTCCTGCAGCACGTCCAGCAGAACGCCGTCCGCGCTTTTCCGGCTGTCCGGCGGGTTGACCGCCTTCCCGGATGTGGACACACACGTGTGTTGAATCCATGCGCTAACTGATGCGGACCTCGTGCCGGCCCAGATCGAACGGTGCCAGGATCTCGCGCGGCGCTGCCAGGCATTGGCCGGTGTGTCGCCTGCGCGCCTGTTCGAGCGCAGCTTCCATGTCGTCGTCGATCCTGGACAAGGCGGCCAAGCATTCACTGCGGCTGAGCATCCGAGTTCCGAGCTGGGCGGAGCCGGCGCCGCCGTGATCGGCTTGTCCGGCGCCGAAACCCACGCCGCCCTGCATGCTGACAGCCCGGGCATTGCCTCGATCCACAGGATTCGAGTGCTGCACGGCACCTTCAGTTCGGGACACGGTTCAGTCCTGCACCACCAGGTCGTTCACGACTGAGGAGACGCCGGGCGCAGACCACGCGGCGATCTGGGCGGCGTTGAGTTCGGCCCATGAATGAACCTTGCCGCGCAGGCTGACCTGCGAGCCGTTCACTGCGATCTGGATCTGATCGGCTTCGCGATTCGCCTGGCGCGCTAGCGCCTCGCGCAGCTTCTTCTCCACATCGGAGGGGCGAAGCTGCGGCGTGATCTTGATCATGTTGGAAACGCCCGTGACGCCCATCAGGTTGCGCACCGCTTTTTCTGCGGCCCGGCTCTGGTATTCCCATTCGAGCTCGCCGGTGAGGGTGACCCAGCCTCCTTCGACCATCGGCTTGACCTCTCCGTCGGGCACGAGCACGTTCCATTCAAGCGCTCGTTCTACCGTCAGAGCGATCTCGGCGTCGGTTCGCTCGTTGCCGGCCGGCAGCTTGACGGTGATCTCGACCGCCAGCGCCTTCACGCCCCTGACGCGCTGGGCAGCGCGCTCGGCGGCGTACTTCTCGGCATGGCTGCTAAGGTGGCCGGTCAAGGTCACCACGCCATCCTGGACGATCACGCCCACAGTGGCGGTCTTGATCGCGGGGTCCCAGTCGAGCTCGGCCTGGACGTCGCTTCTGAGTTGAGCATCGGATTTCATGAGAATCCTTCCATTGAATCATTCGGGGCAGCCATGACACTAGGCGATACTGGAGTGTCACTTTAGGAGTTCGCCGCAAACGTCGCGTTGCGCTGGATCAAGGATCTTGGCGCTGTGATGGTCGTACCGCAGGGATGCCGCAGGCCGGTCGTCGCGTGCTGGTCGTGGGACGGATCGTGCGAATCGGCGGTGGCGACGCGCGGCACAGCTGCTGCTGACCAGGGCGGCTGGCGCGAAGCTCGTGTTCTTCCGACGATGCGACGAGCCGCAAGACGAGGCCTGGCTGCTCGTTCCGAGATGAGGCTTCAGCGGCACGGCATCCAGGGAGCGGCCGAGCAGGACGCGACCGACATCGGGGGCCACAGGGGTCACTTCTTACTCGTGTCCTCCGGCGGGCGATCCTTGCGTCTGGAGGCTTCGGCCGTCCTGGTGGCCGCATCCTTGGCGGCGCGCGCAGCGGTGCGCGTGGCTTCCTCCGCTTTCTTCAGCGCATCGCGGGTGGCCAGCGCGGCTTTCTCGGCTTCCTCCTTGCTTGACCCCAGCGCGCGCTTCGCCGCTTCATCGGCCTTGTCCAAGGCATCCTTGGCAGCGGACGCAGCCTTCTTGCCCTCCTCTTCGGCCAAACGCGCGGCTTCGCGGCTCCCGTCGACCGCCATGGTCGCCGAGCTCCTCGCTTTCTCCTCGAACCGTGTGGCCGCCTGCGCCACCTTCCGGGTTGCGCGCTGAATCGCCTCCGCCGCGGCCTTGGAAATCCTGCCGGCGGTCGCTTCGCTCTTCTCGACCGCGGACTTCGCCTGTTCGACCGCTTTGTTTGCTGCGCTCTCGGCCTCGCGCGCCGCCTTGCTTGCAGCGTCCCTCGTCTTCTGGGCGGTGCTTTGCGGTGGGCTCAGCCGGCCTGGCGGAGTGTCGTCGGCGGCGAAAGACGTTGCGCTGACTGCGATCGCCAGGAAGGCCAGCAGCTTTCTCGATCTCATGAGATCTCTCCGGAGGTTGGTGTGCCAAGCATCCGGCCTGAAGAACGATGGTGTGTTGCGGCAGCGCAAGAAGGTCCGACATCGCACCGGCAATGGCGAGATCGGTATCGCCATGTGATGCGTGATGCGCTTCAAGGCGCGCAGCCAGCCACGCGCCGAAACGCAAGACAAGCTATTCCTGCGCCACCGTTCGCCGCCCGCAGGTTGCTGGGCGAGGCGCTGGCGCCGCGACTGTCGAGTTCGATCCAGCGCGTCAGTTGGGCCCGCTTGAGCTCGTTAGCCTCGACTGGTTGGTGGTCGGGCTTCAATTGCCTTGAGGTCGCGCAAGACGCGACGCGCCCCGCGGTGGAAACATTCGGTCCATGGATGCTGCAATGAAGCGCCTGCACGCAGGCCTGATGATCGCCCTCGTGGCTGCCGCGTTTTTGAGCGGCTGCGCAACGGTGCCGATCGAGGTGCCGCGGCCCGAATCCCATGCAATCGACCATCCGGAACAGACATTTCTGGGCCGCACCTTTGCCGGCCAGCTCTCGGCGACGCCTCGGGATTCGGGCTTTCGATTGCTCGTGTCCGGCGAGGAGGCTTTTGCGGCGCGCGCGGCGCTGGCGGACGCGGCGCAGCAGTCGCTGGATCTGCAGTACTACGTCATTGAGCAGGATGCCACGGCTACGGCGCTGATCTACCGGACGCTGCGCGCAGCCCAACGTGGCGTGCGCGTGCGCCTGCTATTGGATGACTTGTATGCGGCCGGTCGCGATTTCGACCTTGCCACGTTGGCGACCCACCCCAATGTACAGGTGCGCGTGTTCAACCCCTTCCCGCGCCGCGGTCCTCCTGGCGTGCTGCAGTGGCTGGACTTCCTCGGCGACGGCGCGCGCCTGAACCGCCGCATGCATAACAAGCTATGGATCGCCGACAACGCGGCCGTGGTGCTCGGCGGGCGGAACCTGGGCGACGTTTACTTCAACCTGCGCGGGACGAGCGATTTCGCGGACCTCGATGTGCTCGCGGCAGGGCCCATCGTCGCGCAGGTTTCGCACAGCTTCGACGACTACTGGAACAGCGCATCGGCCATACCGATCGCCGCATTCCTGGGCGGTCCGCCTGAGGCCGGGCAGGCGCAGCGGCGCTTCGCCGAGATGGCGGTGCAAGCAGAGCGCTTTCGCGAGACGGACTATGCGCGACGCTTGCGCGCGATGGACTTCTGGCGCGAGTTGCGAGATGGCAAGCTGGCGCTGGTCGCGGCACCTGGGACCGCCCTCTACGATACGCCCACCAAGTCGAAGGTTGGCCCCACGGGCGGTGGCCATATTGCCGCTGGCATGCGCCCGATCATCGAGGCGGCGCGTCGGGAGGTGCTCCTGATTACCCCGTATTTCGTACCGAGCGATCGAGGTGTCGCGGTTCTTTGCGCGCTCACGCGCAAGGCCGTGCGGGTCAGGGTGCTCACCAATTCCCTGGCGTCGACCGATGTTCCGCTGGTGCACGCAGGCTACGCGCGCTACCGGCCTCGATTGCTCGAATGCGGGGTCGAATTGCACGAGTTTCGTCCGGCCCTGGCCTCGCCCGGCAATGCGCGCCCCGGCTTGTCGTCCGGCGCCAGCCTGCATGCCAAAGCCGTCGTTGTCGATCAACGGTGGGTGCTGATCGGGTCCATGAACCTGGATCCCCGTTCGCGGTCTGCCAACACCGAAATCGCAGCCTTGATCGAGAGCGACGCGTTGGGCCGACAACTCGAAACCCTGTTTGCGGAGGCGACCGCACCCGGCCTCGCATACCGGGTCGGGCTTGCAGAGCCCGACCACAACGGCGCCGTGCAGCTTGTCTGGCATGGCATCTCGGACGACAAGCCGGTGCGCTATCGCAGCGAGCCGCTGGCCGGCGGGTGGCGCCGGTTCATCGCCGGCTTGTTGGGACGGTTCGCCCCGGAGGAAATGCTTTGAGCGCTGCTGTTGACCCGGCTTTCAAGCGCTGTCGCCGCAACCAAAGATTCGGACAAAATCCAGCGACGACACCACGCCGGCGATCCCATTGCCGTCGATCACGATGACGTGATGAATTCCGCGCTCCACCATGAGCGCCGCTACTGTGGCGACCGGGGTCTGCGAATCGACGACGATCGGCTTGTAGGAACACATCTGCCAGGCGCGCGTCGCGGCCGCGTCTCGTCCTTGCGCATGGAATCCGACAAGATCCGAGGCGCTGATGACACCGACGACTTCACCTCGTGCCGGCTCCAGGACCGGCACCCACGACAGGTGCTTGCTGGCAAGCACGGCTTCCACCTGTGCCACGCTATCTTCCATGCTGACACTGCACACCGGACGCTGCATCAGGGAAGTGATGGGTCGACTCATGATGTTGCTCCTTCTGGTTGCCGGCGCGGTGAGCGCCCCAGCTGCTGTTCGACGGCGAGGACGTCGCGCGTGATCTTGAGCAGCGTGTCTGGCGTCACGCTCATAGCGTCGATGCCGAGCTCCACCAGGTACGCGGCCACTTCCGGGTAGTCCGAAGGCGCCTGGCCGCAGATACCGACGTGGCGGCCGTTGCGTCGCGCGCCTTCGATGGTCTGGCGGATCATGGCCTTGACGCCTTCGTCGCGTTCGTCGAAGTCGAAGGCCACGATGCGTGAGTCGCGGTCGACGCCCAGCACGAGTTGTGTCAGGTCGTTGGAGCCGATCGAGAAGCCATCGAACAGCTTGGCGAAAGCGTCGATCTGGATCACGTTGTTCGGAATCTCGCACATGACGTAGATCTGGAGGCCGCCCTCACCGCGCTGCAAGCCGTAAGCGGCCATCGCGTCAAGCACGCGCTCAGCTTCCTGAGTGCGCCGGCAAAACGGGATCATCAGCTTCACATTCGCCAGTCCCATTTCTTCTCGCACCCGCTTCATGGCGGCGCATTCGAGCGCGAAGCCTTCCGCATAGGCCGGGTGCGTGTAGCGCGAGGCACCACGAAAGCCGATCATCGGGTTCTCCTCTTTCGGCTCGAACCCGGAGCCGCCGACCAGGCTGGCGTATTCGTTGGTCTTGAAGTCGGACATGCGGACGATCACAGGTTTCGGATAGAAAGCCGCTGCGATCATGCCGACGCCTTCCGACAACTCGCGCACGAAGTAGTCGGCCGGCCGCTCGAAAGACTGCGTCAAGCGCGCGATCTCGGCGCGCACCGCGGGATCGTCCACCTTCTCGGGATGCACCAGCGCCATCGGGTGGACCTTGATGTGTTCGGCGACGATGAACTCCATGCGCACCAGCCCCACGCCGTCGTTGGGCAGCAGCGCCGTCTGGAAGGCGCTGTCGGGATTGCCCAAATTGACCATCAGGTGAGTCTGCGGTCGTGCGAGCGTCGACAGATCGACGCCGATTTTCTCGAATGGCAGCGCGCCTGCGTAGACGCGACCCTCGGCACCCTCGGCGCAAGACACGGTGACTTCGTCGCCGCTACGGATCCTCACCGTGGCATCGTCGCAGCCGACGACCGCGGGAATGCCCAGCTCGCGGGCTACGATGGCCGCATGGCAGGTGCGGCCGCCTCGGTTGGTGACGACCGCAGCCGCGATCTTCATCACTGTGCCCCAGTCGGGCATCGTGGTGTCGGCCACCAACACCTCGCCGGGCCGGAACTGGCCGAGCGCCATGACATCGGCGATCACGCGAGCCTTGCCCACCGCGATCGTAGAGCCTACGGCCCGGCCGGTGAGCAGCGGCCGGGCCGGCGCATGGATGCGATACTCGTCGACGCGGTGCGGCGGCTTGCGGGAGGCGACCGTCTCGGGCCGGGCCTGCACGATGTAGATGCGCCCATCGACGCCATCCTTGGCCCATTCGATGTCCATTGGCGTCGGTCGGCCCGCATGGCGGCTGTAGTGGTCTTCAATTGCCACGGCTGCGTCAGCCAGCGCCAGCACGTCGGCGTCGTCGATGCAGTATCGGGCCCGGTTTTCCGGCGGCGTCGGCACATTGCAGGTCGTCTCCCGACCGGCACCCTTCGAATACACCAGCCGAACTTCCTTGCTACCCAGTTTGCGCCTAAGTACGGCGCGGTGGCCCAGTTTCAGGGTCGGCTTGAAGACGTAGAACTCGTCGGGATCCACGGTGCCCTGGACGACGTTCTCGCCCAGTCCGTAGGCGCCGGTGATGAAGACGACGTCGCGAAATCCGCTGTCGGTGTCGAGCGTGAACATGACGCCGCTGGCGGCGCGGTCGGAACGCACCATCTGCATCACGCACACCGACTGGAGGATCTGGAAATGGTCGAATCCGTTGTCGACACGGTAGGCGATGGCGCGGTCCTTGAAAAGACTGGCAAAGCAAAGGCGTACGGAGTCCAACAGCCGGGCTTCGCCGGAGATGTTCAGAAAGGTCTCATGCTGCCCGGCGAAGCTCGCAGTCGGGAGGTCTTCCGCCGTAGCTGAGCTACGTACCGCTACCGTCATATCGGCGCCGTATTCTGTTCGCAGTCGCGCATACGCTGCGCGGATCTCGGCCGTCAACTCTTCGGGGAGGGCGGCGGCATAGATGATTTCGCGTGCGTCCCGCGCGCGCCGCGCGAGGTCATCGACGTCCTTGACGTCCAGACCGGCCAACGCCGCTCTCAGGCGCGGCAACGCACCGGCGAGTTCCAAGGTAAGGCGATAGGCATCGGCTGTGATCGCGAACCCGTTGGGCACGCGGACACCGAGTTGGGTCAGTGCGCGGTACATCTCGCCGAGTGACGCGTTCTTGCCGCCCACGGTCGCGACGTCATCCGCGCCGAGTTCAGAGAACCAGCGGATATAGGTCGATTGCGGGTTCATGAGTGTCTCCTAGTGCCTCGGCCGTACACACGCGCATCAACAGACGCGATTCAGTCTAGGAATCTCCCGCTGTTTCGATTTGCGCTCGATCAAAGAAATCCTCGATGCCGCGCAGCGGATGGCTATCGTCGATGGGGCGCCTCACGGCTGCGCGAGTGCGTGAGACGTCGAAGCCCATTCATCGTGCAGGCGAAATGAGCGGGGCGCCGAGTGAGCATTCGCGCTCATGCAACGTCAATAGCTAGCTCTGCTTCGGCATTGGAGAAAATGAACTTGCCCGGCGACTGGATCGGGTCGGTGGTGACGACGATCGTGTCCTTCGGCCCGAAGCTGCCGTCGAGCAGCAGCTTCGAGAGCGGATTCTCGATGCGCTGCTGGATGGCGCGCTTGAGCGGCCGGGCGCCGAACACCGGGTCGAAGCCAACCTTGGCGATTTCCGCCAGCGCCGCCGGCGACACCTCGAGCCCGAGGTCCATCTTGGCCAGGCGCTCCTGCAGCACCTTGAGCTGGATGGCCGCGATCGCCTCGATATTCTTGGCGTCGAGCGCATGGAACACCACGGTCTCGTCGATGCGGTTCAGGAACTCGGGGCGGAAGTAGTTCTTCAGCTCGTCCCAGACCGCGTCCTTGATCTCTTCGTTCGGCCGGCCCACCATGGCCTGGATGATCGGCGAGCCGATGTTGCTGGTCATCACGATCACCGTGTTCTTGAAGTTCACGGTGCGGCCCTGGCCGTCGGTCAGGCGACCGTCGTCAAGCACCTGCAGCAGGATGTTGAAGACGTCAGGATGCGCCTTCTCGACCTCGTCGAGCAGGAGCACGCTGTAAGGCTTGCGGCGCACCGCTTCGGTCAGGTGGCCGCCCTCCTCGTAGCCCACGTAGCCGGGCGGCGCGCCGATCAGGCGCGCGACCGAATGCTTCTCCATGAACTCGCTCATGTCGACGCGGATCAGGTGGTCTTCGCTGTCGAACAGGAAGCCCGCGAGCGCCTTGCACAGCTCGGTCTTGCCCACGCCCGTCGGGCCGAGGAACAGGAAGGAGCCGGTCGGGCGGTTCGGGTCCGCGAGGCCCGAGCGCGAGCGGCGAATCGCGTTGGCGACCGCGCCGATGGCCTCGTCCTGGCCGACCACGCGCTCGTGCAGCTTCTCTTCCATCATGAGCAGCTTGTCGCGCTCGCCTTGCATGAGCTTGGCCACCGGAATGCCGGTGGCGCGCGCCACGACTTCGGCGATCTCCTCGGCGCCGACCTGCGTGCGCAGCAGCGTGGGCGCGCTGGACTTGCCCTTGTTGGCCTCGGTGTCCTGCGCTTCCTTCAGGCGTTTCTCCAGGCCCGGCAGCTTGCCGTACTGCAGCTCGGCGACCTTGTTGAAGTCGCCCTTGCTGGTGAACTCGGCGATCTGGAACTTGATCTTGTCGATCTCTTCGCGGATCTGCGCGCTGCCCTGGGCCTGCGCCTTCTCGGCCTGCCAGATCTCGTCGAGATCCGCGATTTCCTTCTGCAGGCGCTCGATCTCGCCCTCGATCAGCGCCAGGCGCTTCTGCGAGGCCTCGTCCTTCTCGCGGCGCACGGCTTCGCGCTCGATCTGCAGCTGGATCAGGCGGCGATCGAGCCGGTCCATCACCTCGGGCTTGGAGTCCATCTCGATCTTGATCTTGGCCGCGGCCTCGTCGATCAGGTCGATGGCCTTGTCGGGCAGGAAGCGATCGGTGACATAGCGGTCGGACAGCTCCGCCGCGGCGACGATCGCCGGGTCGGTGATATCGACGCCGTGGTGCACCTCGTACTTTTCCTTCAGGCCGCGCAGGATCGCAACCGTCGCCTCCACGCTGGGCTCGCCCACCAGGATCTTCTGGAAGCGGCGCTCCAGCGCGGCATCCTTCTCGATGTACTTGCGGTATTCGTCGAGCGTGGTGGCGCCCACGCAATGCAGCTCGCCGCGCGCGAGCGCGGGCTTGAGCATGTTGCCGGCGTCCATCGCGCCCTCGGCCTTGCCGGCGCCGACCATGGTGTGCAACTCGTCGATGAAGACGATGGTCTGGCCCTCGTCCTTCGCGAGCTCGTTGAGCACGGTCTTCAGGCGCTCCTCGAATTCGCCGCGGTACTTGGCACCGGCGAGCAGCGCCGCCATGTCGAGCGAGAGCACGCGCTTGCCCTTGAGCGACTCGGGCACCTCGCCGGCGACGATGCGCTGCGCCAGGCCTTCGACGATGGCGGTCTTGCCGACACCGGGCTCGCCGATCAGCACGGGGTTGTTCTTGGTGCGGCGTTGCAGCACCTGGATGGCGCGGCGGATTTCCTCGTCGCGGCCGATCACCGGATCGAGCTTGCCGAGGCGAGCGCGCTCGGTGAGGTCCAGGCAGTATTTCTTGAGCGCTTCGCGCTGGCCCTCGGCATCGGCGCTATTCACGCCCTGCCCGCCCCGAACAGCATCGATAGCGGCTTCGACCGATTTGCGCGTCACGCCGTGGCTGCGCGCCAGGTTGCCGATCTCGGCCTTGCTGTCGGCCAGCGCGAGCAGGAAGAGCTCCCCGGCGATGAACTGGTCGTTGCGCTTGATGGCTTCCTTCTCGGTCGCCTGCAGCAGCTTGCCCAGCTCGGGGCCGACCTGAACCTGGTCATGGCCCTGCACCTGCGGCAGCTTCTTGATCGCCGCTTCGGCGGCCTGCAAGAGGCCCGGCACGTTGGCGCCGGCGCGCTCGAGCAAGGCCCGCGGGCCGTCGTCCTGGCGCAGCATGGCCACCAGCAGGTGGAGCGGTTCGATATAGGGGTTGTCGTTGCCGAGAGCGAGCGATTGCGCGTCGGCGAGGGCTTCCTGGAATTTGGTTGTGAGTTTGTCTTGGCGCATGAATGACTCCGATTCCTTGGATCGACCCAGAACCCCAAGGAGTCTGTGCGGTGGCCCGCTCGCCGAACTTGAGCTAGATCAACCGGCACAGCGACCACCTCGACGGCAGAAGCTGCTGTTGCCGAAATTCCGCCAGCTCGCAAATGTGGCCTTCATCGGCCACGGGTCTTCCTTCTGAACGCGACGGAAGAGGACGGCAGCTCTTGTCAACATGCATCCTTCAGCCGAGCAAGTCCGACAGATAGCGCGCCTGCGGCCTCGCGCGCTTCCTTCCATACGATCAGGTCCGTACGCCAGAGGTGAGCGATCGATCCCGCGTCGGGCTGCACCAGAGCACGTCGGCCGCTTTCAATGAAGGCGCCGTCGGCCGAAATCTCGCCGGCGGGGCCTGCCGCCGTGAAGGCCGCATTCGACATGACGCGGCGTTCCTGGTCGAGTTCCAGCACGATCGCCGTGGCCTCGGTCGGGCCTTCCAGCCTGGGGGCGCGCTCGAGTGACGCGCCTCGACGTATGGCGATTACGGAAAGTTCACACTGCGTTTCAGATCGATGCACCACGTTCACGGTCCAGTGGCGCGGCGCGCCTACATTGGAATCGTGCAGTCGCCTCTGCTTCCAAATCCTCCGCGGAGTCCGGGATGCGCATCAAGGAGACAGTGATGAACGCATCCCATGCATTCGCCGGTTACGAACTCCGCTTTCGTCCTCTGACGGCTGGAGGCCGCGACTACAGGTTTCCCTGCGACGCGCTAGGCCAGGTCGACATGGATTCACTCAGCGAACGCGCGCGCCTCAACTATCTCTACGCGCGCGCAGTCCGGGACTTGGAAGTCGAGAGACCCGACGTGCGGCCATGCCGGCTCAACTAGAGCCAACGCGGTGGAGATGAACGCGGGGGCGACATCGAGCGAACGCAGCCGGCTAGCGATCGCACCGGATTTCCCAACGGATGACACGCGGGCCAATCTTCACTCGGACGAATGCGCGCCTGGCTAAGTCGAGAATGCGGCGGGCTACGTCAAGCCAAGACTCTGACCCCGCACCGCAGTTCCCGCGGTCGGAGCCCGCGCATCAGCGGCCGAAGCGGTTCTTTGCCCTCCCTCAAGGAAGCGGAAGATCTCGGGACGAAGCCATAGGCATTACTGAGGAAACCGATGTTGGTCCGGGAAGCTGCTCTCGAAGGCCTCGTCACCGGAGCGTGGTCGTTCAACTGCACCGACGTTTGCCGCCTTGCCCGGTAGTTCGAGATCGCGCTCAGTCTGCTCAGCATTTTTGATGTGGATCAAACGCTGTTTCGAGCGCCTGTTCCATCGTCGGCCTCATGCTTCCGTTCACTCGCGATCAGTTCTTCACCCTCTTTGGTGCGTACAACGAAGCCGTCTGGCCGGTACAGGTTTTGAGCTACGTCCTCGGTGGGGCCATGGTCGTTCTGGTCGTTCGGCCGTCACGCGCGGGCGGCCGCGTCATTGGCTTGGCCTTGGCTCTGATGTGGGTCTGGACCGGCATCGCATATCACGGGCTATTCTTCTCGAGCATCAACAAGGCGGCGCTGCTTTTCGGCGTTCTTTTCGTCGTGCAGGGCGGGTTGCTGTTCTACGCGGCAGTCTGGAAAGGACGCATGGCCTTTGGCGTCGGGCGTGGTTCGGGCGCATGGCTGGGATGGGCCTTTGTCGTCTATGCCGCGGCCATCTACCCGCTGCTTGGAATGTGGATGGGCCATCGCTATCCCGAGATGCCGATGTTCGGCATTAGCCCTTGCCCGGTCACGATCTTCACTTTGGGCCTGCTGTTGCTCACGACAACACCGGTCTCGCGCTGGCTGTTCGTCATTCCCATCCTCTGGTCACTGGTCGGCGGCAGTGCCGCCATTCTGCTGGGCGTAGCGCAAGACTGGCTCTTGCTTTTCAGCGGCGTTGCAGTTCCGCTCGTCGTCCTGCGCAATCGCAACCTCCCTCCGGGCCCGAGGGCCGCGCGACGTTCCATATAAGTTGCTCATGAGATCGGGCGTGGTGCATTGGTCGCCCGGCTCGATGCGCTGGGCGCCATGGACTGGAGAGCGGGCACAGTTCGCCGCGCAGTTCTCCTGCAACGTGACGTTCAAGGGTTGACCGGCGTCAAATCGCGCCGGCCGACTGCAGTGCAGGATCGAGACATGACTGCAGATCCACCGCTGACTGTTTTTCACGCCCGCGGCCTGGGCAAGACGTACCGTGCTGGAGATGTGGCCGTTGTGGCCCTGCGGGATGTCGATCTGGATATCGTCTCCGGCGAGTTCATGGTGCTGCTCGGGCCGTCGGGAAGCGGCAAGTCGACACTGCTCAACATCCTTGGAGGGCTCGAGGTCGCGAGCACCGGCAGCCTGAACTACCTGGACCACGACCTGGTTGAGGCGAACGACGATCAGCTGACCCGCTATCGGCGCGACCATGTCGGATTCGTGTTCCAGTTCTACAACCTCATCCCCAGCCTGACCGCCTACGAGAACGTCGCGCTGGTCACGGACATCGCCGCGAACCCGATGCCGATCGACGACGCGCTGGCGCGTGTGGCACTGTCCGCGCGCCGCGATCACTTTCCCTCGCAGCTCTCGGGCGGCGAGCAGCAGCGCGTGGCAATCGCGCGCGCCATCGTCAAGCGGCCCGAGGTGTTGCTGTGCGACGAACCCACCGGCGCGCTCGACTACGCCACCGGCAAGCTGGTGCTCGACGTGATCGCCCGGATCAACCAGGAACTCGGCACCACGGTGCTGGTGATCACGCACAACGCGGCGATCGCGGGCATGGCTGACCGCGTGGCATATCTGGCCGATGGCCGCATCCAGAAGATCGAGCGCAACGCGCGGCGCATGGCGTCGGCAGAGCTGTCCTGGTAGCCGCCCCATGAAGGCGCTCGACCGCAAGCTGCTTCGCGATCTGCGCGCGATGTGGAGCCAGGCGTTGACCATCGCGCTGGTCGTGGCCAGCGGCGCCGCTGGCTTCCTGACCAGCCTGTCGGCGGTGGATTCGCTGGCCGCGGCGCGTGACACCTTCTACGCCGAGGGGCGCTTCGCCGACATCTTCGCCACCGTCAAGCGCGCACCGGCCGCATTGGCCGACCAGTTGCGCAACCTGCCCGGCGTGGCCGACGTGCAACCGACGATCGAGCAGGTGGTCCGAATCCAGCTCGATGGCAGCAGCGACCCCGTGCTGGGGCAGCTGATCGGCGTCGACCGCCTGCAACCGCCGCGATTGAACCAGGTGAGCGTCGCGGCCGGTGCCGGCCTGTTCGACGCGGCCGACGGCACCGGTGCCAGCCGGGATACGGTCGACGCCCTGGTCTCCAAGGGCTTCGCCGTTGCACGCGGGCTCAAGCCCGGCGACACGGTGGGTGCGCTGATCAACGGTCGTCATCGGCGCTTGCGGGTCGTGGGCATCGCCCTGTCGCCCGAGTTCGTCTTCGCCGGCCTCTGGGGCATGCCGGATCAGCGTGGCTTTGGAATCTTCTGGGTCGATCAGGCGGTGCTCGCCGCTGCCTACGACATGGAGGGCGCCTTCAACACCTTGGCGGTGCGCCTGGCACCTGCCGCGGCGCGGCGGGTTTCCGACGCCGAGGTCATCGACGCGCTCGCGCAGCCGCTGGCGCGCTATGGTGGCGCGACACCCCGTGCAAGGGTGGACCAGACCTCGCACGCGATGCTGGAGAACGAAATCAAGGAGCAGCGCGTCATCGGCACGGTGCTGCCGTCGATCTTTCTCGGTGTGGCGGCCTTCCTGCTGAACGTGGTCGTTTCGCGACTGGTCGCCACGCAGCGCGAGCAGGTCGCTGCGCTGAAGGCGCTGGGCTATGCCAATGGGACCATCGCTGCCCACTACCTAATGCTGGTGCTGGTCATCGTCGCGGTCGGACTGACGCTCGGCGTCGCTCTGGGCGACTGGCTCGGTGCCCAGCTCGTCGGCCTCTATGCCGAGTTGTTCCATTTCGCGCACTTCGAGCACAGGATTGATGCGGGCCTGGTGCTGCTCGCCGGCGGCGTCACGTTGACCACCGCGGTCGCAGGCACGCTGTCAGCCATCCTCGCGATCGTGCGGCTCTCTCCTGCCGAGGCGATGCGGCCCTCGGCGCCGGGGCGCTACCGCCGCACGCTTGCCGAGCGGCTGGGGGTCGCCGGGCTGAGCCCGGCGCTGCGGATGATCCTGCGAAACATGGAGCGGCGTCCGCTGCGCAGCGGCCTGTCGATCGGCGGGGTCGCGGCGGCAGTGGCCATCGTGGTGATGGGCAATTTCTTCCGCGACGCCATCGAGGTTGTCGTCGATACCACGTTCGTGCTGTCCATGCGCAGCGACGTTTCGGTGTGGTTGACCGAACCGGCCGACAACGGCGTTGCGCTGCAACTGGCGCGCTTGCCCGGCGTGCTGGCGCTGGAATCGTTGCGGGACGTGCCGGTCACCCTGGTCAACGGGCACCTGCGCCAGCGCGTCATGGTCCGGGGCGAGCCGGTGAGAAGCGAGCTGTTTCGCATCATCGATGTCGACGGGCGGCAGGCGATGCCGCATGGCGATGGCCTGCTGCTCACTGACCGCCTGGCCGACAAGCTGGCTCTTCGGGTCGGCGATCGCGTTCGGGTGGAGGTGCAGGAGGGCCGCATGCTGAGTTTCACGTTGCCCGTGGACGGCACGGTGCGCGAGATGATGGGACTGAACGCCTACATGAATCGCGCTGCGTTGAACCGCGCTCTGCGCGAGGGCGATGTGGCCACCGGTTTCGTGTTGGCGCTCGAGCGCGGCAGCGAAACGCGATTCCTGCAGGCCACGCAAAGCCTTCCGCGCGCGGCCGGTGCCTTCAGCAAGGCGGCCATGCTGCGCAACATGCAGGAACTGACTGCGCGCAACATTCTGATCATGAGCACAGTGCTCACGCTGTTCGCCTGCGTCATCGCCGTCGGCGTGGTCTACAACAACGCGCGCATCGCGTTGGCCGAGCGAGCCTGGGAACTTGCCAGCTTGCGCGTGCTGGGCTTCACGCGCGCCGAAGTGTCCGGTTTGCTGCTGGGCGAGATGGCAATCGGCATTGCCGTTGCGCTGCCGCTGGGCATGTTGGCAGGCTATGCCCTCGTGCACGGCGTGACCGGACTGCTGAAGTCCGACCAGTTCTTCTTTCCGGTGGTGATCCGTCCGCGTACCTATGCGCTGGCGGCGTTGGCAGTGCTGGCTGCTGCTGCTGCGAGCGCGCTGGTGGTGCGACGTCGCATCGATCGGCTCGACATGGTGTCGGCGCTGAAGACCAGGGAATGAGCAAGACATGAATCGCAAGACGCAACTGATCTCCGCAGCGGCTGGCCTGGCGCTGGTGGCGCTGCTCGCTTGGGCCTTCATTCCACGGCCTTTGGCTGTCGAGGTGGCGCGGGCGACGAGCGGGCCCTACGAACAAGCCATCGCCGAAGACGGCAAGACACGGCTGCGCGATCGCTACGTCGTCACGGCGCCGCTGGCCGGTCGACTGGCGCGCATCACGCTGCGCGAAGGCGACGCGATTGAGGCCGGCGCGATCGTGGCGACACTGACGCCCGTGTTCTCGCCGCTGCTGGACGAGCGCACTCAGCGCGAGCAGGCATCTCGGGCCGAGGCTGCGCAAGCCGCGGTGCGGCGTGCCGGAGCCGCCCTGGAGCGGACCCGAGTGGCGCTCGAGCAGGCGCGTGTCGAACTTCGACGCAACGAACAGTTGGCGCGGCAAAACTTCATCTCGCCTGCCAAGCTCGACGCCGATAGGTTGGCCCTGCAGGCCGCGCAAAAGGATGTCGACACCGCGTTCGAGGCCCGCCATATTGCCGAACACGAGGCGGAGGTCGCCCGCGCTGCCTTGCTGGCCGTTCGTACCCCGGCAGGGGCTGCGACTGGCTTTCTCGTGCGCGCACCCGTGGCCGGGCGTGTGCTGCGCGTGGCGCAAGGCAGCGAAGCCACGGTGGCATTGGGCGCGCCGTTGCTGGAGATCGGCGATACCGCACAGCTCGAGATCGTGGCCGAGTTGCTGACCACGGATGCGCTGCAGGCGATGCCTGGCGCGCTGGTGCGCATCGAGCGCTGGGGTGGTCTCGACACCTTGGAGGGCCGCGTGCGGCTCGTCGAGCCGGCTGCCTTCACCAAGGTATCCGCGCTCGGTGTCGAGGAGCAGCGCGTCAACGTCCTGATCGAACTCACGAGCCCGGCGGCTTCATGGCAAGCGCTGGGTGACGGCTACCGCGTCGGCGTGCGCATCGTCACCCAAGCCCAGGCGTCGGCACTGCGCGTGCCGGTAAGTGCAGTGTTCCCGCATGCCGACGGCGGCGTGGCGGTGTTTGTACTCGAACGCGGGCGTGCACGGCTGACGCCGGTGGAGTTGGGCGGGCGAAACGGCAGCCAGGCCTGGGTACGCAGCGGCATCGCGGAAGGCGCGGAGGTGGTCGTCTATCCTGCGGCGGCGCTGCGCGATGGTGCTCGGGCGAGGGCACGCAACGTGCCGGCGACGGCAGCGTCGTGACTCCAAACACCCTTCGAGTGGCAGGTCGGCGTCGAGAGCACCCAAGGCATCCGTGTGAAGTCGCGGTTCGACAGCGAGCGCGAGCCGCGGACCTCGTGGTCGGCTCCGGGGTTCAGTCCAGGAGCCGCTCCAGTTTCCGGCTTGCGCTCCATCAAGATTTGACGCGGCAGGTTTCGTCAGTGCGCCATCAACACCGGTACGGTCATCGTCTCCAGCACCGTACGGGACACGCCACCAAGCACGAATTCGCGCGCGCGGGTGTGCCCATAGCAGCCCATCACGATCATCTCGGCGCCAACGTCCGCCGCGAGGGACAGCAATCTGTCGCCCGCATCACCGGCGGCCAGCGCGCTGTGTTCGCGCATCGACTCCACACCGTGCACGCGAAGGTAGCGTGCAAGCCGTGGCAGCGCCTGCCGCGTGTCACCGCTGGCATCGGCGGCGCAGACCGCATGCACACGCTTCGCCTGCTGCAGGAAGGGCAAGGCTGCGGTGAGCGCATGGGCGGATTCGCGCGTAGGCTTCCACGCGATCAGCACGGTTTGCGGCGTGGCGCTCGCTTCGCCCGCATAGGGCACGATGAGCGCCGGCCTGCCGCTGTCGATGAGCACCGACTCGATGAAGTCGCCGGGTACATCGTGGCCGGTTGCATCCGTCGGAGCGCGTTGGCCCAGCACCAGCAGGTCGCAGAGCAACGCGCGCTCCACGAAGCTCTCGATCACGGGCTCGCCGTTCAATGCTTGCCAGTTGATGGCGGGCGCACCGGCGTCGCGGGTCCGCTCGAACAGCGCCATGGCATGGGCGAGATGATCCGGATTGATCTCGGCTGGCATCGGCATCGAAGGCACGCCGCCAGCCAGCGGAAGCTGCGGCAGGTGGCGCGGCGCAACTGCGAAGAGCGCGTTCAGCTCGGCCCGATGGGCGCCGGCGAGTTGGTGCGCAACGCGTAGCCGGACCTCGGCGCGCGCCGTGCCGTCAAGATGCACGAGGATTGATCGCAGAGCGTTCATGGCATTTCACCTGTTCAATTTCGATTGCCTGTGACATTGACTTCACCGCTTCCTTGACCGTTGCTGAGCGATCCCTTTGATTTCAGCTTAGGCCTTGTTTGAGAACGTCCTGTGATTCCACCGAACGGATGGGCAACGATGAGTGAACGACCGGTGTCGGCCGTGTAACGCTCATCGCCTGCAGCATGCATCGTCAGAGGTCTGTCCGCGCTCAGGGCAACAACACCGCGGCGCCCTGAAGTCGGCCGGCGCGCAGGTCGGCGAGCGCTTCGTTGGCCTGTGCCAGGCCATAGGTCGTGATGTGGATCTGCGGCGGCTGCGCTTGCACCTGATCCAGGAATTCGCGGGCGTCGAGGCGCGTGAGATTGGCCACGGAGACGAGCTGCCGTTCTTCCCAGAGCAATCGGTAGGCAAAGGCGGGAATGTCGCTCATGTGGATGCCAGCGCAGACGACGCGGCCGCCTTTGCGCACCGCGCTAAGCGCGATCGGCACGAGCTCGCCCGCCGGCGCAAAGATGATCGCGGCGTCCAGCGGGACGGCGGGCATTTCGTCCGAACCCCCGGCCCAGGTGGCTCCTAACGAGCGCGCAAAGGCCTGGCCTGCGGCATCACCCGGCCGGGTGAAGGCATGGACCTGCCGGCCCTGGCCGACGGCGACCTGCGTGATCAGGTGCGCGGCCGCGCCGAACCCGTAGAGGCCCAAGCGCCGTGCGCCTTCACCGGCCGCTTTCAGGCTGCGCCAGCCGATGAGGCCGGCGCACATGAGAGGTGCGATCCGGGCCGGCTCCTGCGTCAACGTGTCGAGCGGCAGGCAGAAATCGGCCTCGGCGATCACATGGCTCGCAAAGCCGCCGTCACGGTGGTAGCCCGTGAAGCGCGGCGCATCGCACAGGTTTTCGCTGCCGCTGGCGCAGAAAGCGCAGTGGCCGCAGCTGTGGCCCAGCCAGGGCACGCCGACGCGGTCGCCGATGCGGTGCGCGTGGACGCCCGCACCGAGCGCTTCCACCTCGCCGACGATTTCATGGCCTGGCACGATCGGCATCACCGGCAGTGGCAGGTCGCCATCGACCACGTGCAGGTCGGTGCGGCAGACCGCGCAGGCCAGCACGCGCAGGCGAAGCTCGCCGGCGGCCGGCTCCGGCAGCGGGCGCTGTTCCATCCGCAGCGGCTGGCCCGCAGCCCAGAGCGCCATCGCCTGCATCGCAGCTAGACCTCGTCCGTCAAACGCATGACGACTCGGCCCTCGATCTGGCCTTGGCGCATGCGATCGAACACGTGGTTGATATTGTCAAGCCGGTCTTCGCTGCACACCGTGCGCACCTTGCCTTCGCCGGCGAATTCCAGCGCCTCCTGCAGGTCCTTGCGGGTGCCGACGATCGAGCCGCGCACGGTCTTGGCATTTAGCACCATGTCGAAGATCGGCAGCGCGAAATCGCCCGGCGGCAGCCCTACCATCGACATGGTGCCGCGCTTGTGCAGCATGCCCAGCGCCTGGGCGAAGGCGCTGCGCGAGACGGCGGTCACCAGCACGCCGTGCGCGCCGCGCAAGGCTTTCTGCATCTCCTGCGCGGGATCCTGTTTCGCAGCATTGATCAGCATGTCGGCCCCGACCTCCTTGGCCAGTTGCAGCTTCTCGTCGTCGATGTCGACGGCGGCGACGTGGAAGCCCATCGCCTTGGCGTACTGCACCGCCAGGTGACCCAGGCCGCCGACACCGGAGATTGCCACCCAGTCGCCCGGTTTGCAATCCAGGACCTTGAGTCCCTTGTAGACCGTGACGCCCGCGCAGAGCACGGGCGCGATCTCGGTGAAGCCGACATTCGCCGGCAGGTGGCCCACGTAGCCCGGGTCGGCGAGCACGTATTCCGCGTAGCCGCCGTTGACGGTGTAGCCTGTCATCTGCTGGTGATCGCACAGCGTCTCCCAGCCGGTGATGCAGTGTTCGCAATGGCCGCAGGCGGTATGCAGCCACGGCACGCCCACGCGGTCGCCTTCCTTGACGTGCTTCACGCCCGCGCCGACGGCCGCGACGTGGCCCACGCCCTCGTGGCCGGGGATGAAGGGCAGGGCGGGTTTGACCGGCCAGTCGCCTTCGGCTGCATGCAGGTCGGTATGGCAGACGCCGGAGGCGGCCACCTTGACCAGCACCTGCCCCGGGGGCACCTCGGGCACGGGCACTTCTTCGATCTTCAGGGGTTGTCCGAACGCGTGGACAACCGCGGCTTTCATCGTTCGCATGGCAAGCTCCAGGAGCAGAAAAAGGGGGATGTTTGTTTGGTCGCTATGCGGCCACTCAGGGCATGTACTTGCCGCCGTTGATCGACAGCGTGATGCCGCTGATGAAACCGGCTTCGTCGGCGGCGAGAAAGACGACGCCGCGCGCGATCTCCGCCGGTGTCGCCAGCCGCCCCATCGGGACGGCCTTCAGGATTTGCGCCAGCGCGTCGGGCGGCACGGCACCGACCATGGCGGTGTCGGTGTAGCCCGGCGCGACGACATTGGCCGTGATGTTGCGGGACGCGCCCTCGAGCGCGAGCGACTTCGTGAAGCCGACGAGGCCCGCCTTGGTCGCGGCATAGTTGGTCTGCCCCGCCTGGCCCGACAGCCCGTTGACCGAGCTCATGTTGACGATACGGCCGAAGCGGCGTTCCCGCATGCCCTCGATCACCGCCCGGCACATGTTGAAGCACCCGCCAAGATTGACATCGAGCACCTCGCGCCACTGCTCGAACGCCATCTTGTGCAGCATCGCGTCGCGCGTGATGCCAGCATTGTTGATCAGCACCTCGATTGGTCCCAGGGCTGCCTCCACGCGGGCCACGCCCGCCTTGCAAGCCGCCGGGTCGGCCACATTCCACGCGAATGCGGGAATGCCGGTTCGTGCGGTGAACGCCTCCGCCGCCTGCGTGTTGGTGCCGTAGTTGGAGGCGACGCGGTAGCCGGCGGCCAAAAGGGCTTCGGCCACGGCGGCTCCGATGCCAGCGGTGCCGCCGGTGACCAGTGCGACGCGCATCCTCAGGCTTCAACGAGCAGGTTGTTGATCACGTTGGCGACGCCCGGCGCCGACCATGCGGCTCCCTGGGCGGCCTTGCGTTCGGCCCAGGAGTGGACCTTGCCGCTGAGCGTGACGTGGGCACCGTTGACCTCGATCTTGATCTGCTCGGCCTCGCGATCGGCCTGGCGCTCCAAAGCTTCGCGGATCTTCTTTTCGACGTCGGCCGGCGTGAACTTCGGCTTCACGACGACCCGGTTCGTGACGCCGGTGACGCCCAGCAGGCTGCGCACGGCACCTTCCGCGGCCCTGCGCTGGTATTCCCACTCGACCTCACCATTGAGCGTGACCCAGCCCTGTTCCACCATCGGGTGGATCTTGTCGTCAGGCACAAGCACGTTCCACTCGATGGCGCGCTCCACCGCCATGGCGATGTCGGCGTCGGTGCGCTCGTAGTCGGAGGCGAGCTTGACCGGCATTTCGATCGCCAACGCCTTCACGCCCTTGACGCGCTGCGCAGCGCGCTCGATGGCGTACTTCTCAGCATGGCTGGAGGGATGGCCTGTCAATGTGACCACGCCGTCCTTGACGATCACGCCGACGTCGGTGGCGGTGATCGCCGGGTCCCAGGTCAGTTCGGCGACGATATCGCTTCTGAGTTGTGCATCGGATCTCATGAGCTTCCTTTCGTTGGTGGATGGAGGGCAGCCGCGTGGCGCCCTGGACTCAGGCTCGCAATGCCTGTGACATCACTTTAGGAACCGCTTGGGGGTTGAGCGTTGCGCTGGATCAAGGGATTGGCACGGCGCGGGACTCAACCGGCCATCACATAGGTGCCCGGTGCATTGCAGATGGGGGCGTAGCCGAGCCGCGCATGGCCCAAGCGCGGCGGCTTGCGCCGCGATCCAGAGCGATCCGCCAGCCATACCTGCAACGCCGGCCACCAGGAGCCTTCGATCTGCTCGGCGCGAGCCGTGTACCCATCCGGCGGCACATAGGGTGCATTCCTGGCGCGGTGGAGGATCCGATAGTGGCGGTGCGCGTGGCCGGGCTCGCTCAGGATGCCGGCGTTGTGGCCGCCGTCCGTGAGGACGAAGCTGATCTCGGTATCGCACAGCAGGTTCAACTTGTAGACGGAGCGCCATGGCGCGACATGGTCAGTTCGTGTGCCAACGGCGAAGACCGGCACCTCGATGTCGCCCAGCGAGACCGGGTGTCCGTTCACCAGATACTGGCCACGCGCAAGCGCGTTCTCGAGGAAGAGGCTGCGCAGGTAGTCGGCGTGCATCCGGTAGGGCATGCGCGTGCCGTCGGCGTTCCAGGCCATGAGATCGGTCATCGGCGCTCGCTCGCCGAGGAGGTAGTTCTGCACCATGGGCGACCAGATGAGGTCGACGGCGCGCAGCAAGTGGAAGGCGCCGGCCATCTGCCTCGAATCCAGATAGCCCTGGCGCGCCATCAGGTCTTCCATGAAGCTGAGCTGGCTCTCGTCGATGAAAAGGCCGAGTTCTCCCGGCTCGGTGAAGTCAGTCTGCGCCGCCAGCAACGTCACGGTGGCCAGGCGATCGTCTTGGTCGCGCGCCATGGCCGCCGCGCCGATGGCCAGCAGCGTGCCGCCCAGGCAGTAGCCCACCGCATGCACGCGCTGGCGGGGCACGATGGCGTTGACGGCATCGAGGCCCGCCATCAGGCCCTGCGCCAGGTAGTCATTGATGCCGAGGTCCTGATCTTTCGCATCCGGGTTCTTCCACGAGATCGCGAACACGGTGTGGCCCTTGTCGACCAGGTAGCGGATCAGCGAGTTGTGCGGCGACAGGTCGAGGATGTAGTACTTCATGATCCACGCGCTCATGACCAGCACCGGCTCGGCATGGACCGTGGCCGTCGTGGGCGCGTACTGGATCAGTTCCATCAGGTGGTTGCGAAAGACGACCTTGCCGGGGGTGATCGCGACGTCGCGCCCCGGCACGAAGTTCTCGGCACCCTTTGGCGGCAGGCGCTGAACGCTCCGCTGCAGGTCTTCTGCCCAGTTGCGGGCACCTTGCATCAGATTCAGTCCGCCAGTCGCCGCGGTTCTTTGCAGCACCAGCGGGTGGGTGGCCGGCGAATTCGCCGGCGAGCACATGTTGTGCAACTGCCGCGCCGCGAAAGAAACGACCTGTTCGTGATGACGTTCGACGCCGGGCACCGCTTCGGTCAGCTCCCGCAGCCACTGCGCGCCTGCGCGGAACGCCTGCCGGTACAGGTTGAAAGGCCATGCATCCCACGAAGGATCTGCGAGGCGGCGGTCGTCCTCGTGCGAATCCGGCGTCGGTGGTCCATGGGCGGGCATGGGTTGGAAGGCCTGGCTCGCGGCCGCAACCGCCTGCGTCAGCGGGCGGATCATGAGCACTTGCGCGCTGCGCGCCGGCTGCGCCGCGAGGTGGATGGCCCAGTCCGACCAGGCCAGCATCAGCGCTGCGGGCGAGAGTCCCTTTGTGAGCTGGGCCAGTCCGGCGTGCAGCGTCCGATCCAGCGCGTCGACTCTGTCGTCCATCTCCATCCTCGAAGTGATTGCCGATGGCGTCGGAGTCTGAGTGCGCGAACGTGCGCCGCGTTTGATCGATGTCAAGGTACCGCAACATCGGACGTTCGAAGATGGTTGCATTGCGTTGGAATGGAAGATCCATGAATATCGGAACCATCCTCGTCCACCTGGACCACACGGAACGGTGTGCCGCGCGTGTCGAGCTCGCCGCGCGCCTGGCCCGCGCGCACGGCAGCCATCTGGTCGGCCTCGTGCCGACGGGCCTTCTCGATGGCACTGCGCCCATGGATGCGGATCTGATGCGCGGCACCGAATTCATTGCGGCTGCCGCTGACGGCCTGCGCCTGCGTGCGGAGGCGACCGCCCACGTCTTCAGGGATCTGGTGCGTGGGTCAGGATCGTTGCCGTACGACGTCCGGCTGGTCAACGGCGAGCCCGTGGATGCGACTGTTCATCATGGCCACGCCAGCGATCTGCTCATCGTGGGGCAGGTCGACCACGCCAAGGTGGACCACAACAAGACCGCAGACATGGTGGCGCGTGATCTGCCGGAGCAGGTCGTCTTGCACTCGGGGCGGCCCGTGCTCATCATTCCTTGCGCCGGTCATTTTCCGGAGGTGGGCAAGAACGTCCTGGTCGCCTGGGACGGCACGCGCGAGGCGGCCATGGCATTGCGCGACGCGCTACCGCTGTTCGCCGAATCGGCGCAGGTCACGCTGGTGTCGTTGCGCAAGGAAGGTGATGCGGAAGCGGCCGCCAAGCGCTGCATTTCAGAGACCATCGCCTGGCTTTGGCGGCACGGCGTTGAGGCGAAGGCCGAGCAGTACATTACCACCATCGGCTTCGCGGACACCTTGCTCTCGTGCGCGGCGAGCATGGGCGTGGATCTGATGGTGATGGGCGCCTATGGGCACACCCGCCTGCGGGAACTCGTGCTCGGTGGTGTCACACGCGAGATCCTTGCACGCATGAACGTGCCGGTCCTGATGGCGCATTGAAGCCAGCGGCGCTGGGGCCGCTGGTGTGCCGTGATGTCACGGTCACTGGCGCCCCGACTGCTCAAGCATGTAGCAATGCAGCGGGAAAACCCGCAGCTCGCCGACCCCATCCGGCACATCGGCAGGCTCATCGAGCGGTTTGCGACATGGCATGGACATTGCCCTCGATCAACGTGGAGGACGCGGCCAACAGGCCGTGTTCGACCCGCGATCAACCCTTGAGGAGACCACCCCATGCAACTGAAACTCTTGACCGTTCTCGTGTCCGCCGCTCTGGCTGCCACGGCGTCCCACGCCGTCGTGACAGACAAGATGATCGATAACGAAGCGACCGCCACCGGCGATGTCCTGACCTGGGGCCTGAACACCCAGGGCCAACGCTACTCGCCGCTCAAGCAGGTGAATGTCGCCACTGTCGGCAAGCTCGCGCCGGTGTGGGCGTTCTCCTTCGGCGGGGAGAAGCAGCGCGGGCAGGAGTCGCAGCCGGTCCTGCACAACGGCAAGATGTTCGTCACCGCGTCGTACTCTCGCCTTTTCGCGCTCGATGCAACCACCGGCCAGAAGCTGTGGAAGTACGAGCACCGGTTGCCCGAAGGCATCATGCCCTGCTGCGATGTCGTCAACCGCGGTGCCGCGCTGTACGGCAACCTGGTGATCTTCGCCACGCTCGATGCGCAACTCGTGGCGCTCGACCAGGACACGGGCAACGTGGTCTGGAAGGAAAAGATCGACGACTACAAGGCCGGCTATTCGGCCACCGCCGCACCGATCATCGCCAACGGCTTGATCCTCACCGGTGTTTCCGGCGGAGAGTTCGGCGTGGTCGGCCGCGTCGAGGCCCGCAATGCAAAGACCGGACAGCTGGTCTGGACGCGCCCCACTGTCGAGGGTCACATGGGCTACGTCTACGACTCCGATGGCAACGCCAAGGAAAACGGCATCTCCGGCACCACCAACCAGAGCTGGCCGGGCGACCTGTGGAAGACCGGTGGCGCAGCCACCTGGCTTGGCGGCACCTACGACAGCAAGACCGGCCTCGCCTATTTCGGCACCGGCAACCCCGCGCCGTGGAACAGCCACCTGCGCCAGGGCGACAACCTGTTCTCCTGCGCCACCGTGGCGATCGACGTGAAGACCGGCCAGATCAAGTGGCACTACCAGGCCACGCCCAACGACAGCTGGGACTTCGACGGCGTGAACGAGTTCGTGACCTTCGACCTGGACGGAAAGCGCGTCGGCGGCAAGGCGGATCGCAACGGCTTCTTCTACGTGAACGACGCGACCACCGGCAAGCTGATCAACGCATTTCCGTTCGTCAGGAAGATCACCTGGGCGAGCAGCATCGACTTGAAGACCGGCCGTCCCAACTTCATCGCCGACAACCGGCCCGGCGACCCGACCGCGAGCGCGGAAGGCAAGAAGGGCAGCCCGGTCTTCGCCGCGCCGGGCTTTCTCGGCGGCAAGAACCAGATGCCGATGGCTTACAGCCCCGACACGAAGATGTTCTACGTGCCCGCCAACGAATGGGGCATGGACATCTGGAACGAACCCGTTGCCTACAAGAAGGGCGCAGCCTATCTTGGCGCCGGCTTCACGATCAAGCCGCTCAACGACGACTACATCGGCGCGCTGCGCGCGGTCGATCCGAAGACCGGCAGGATCGTGTGGGAAGTGAAGAACGGCGCGCCGCTGTGGGGCGGTGTGCTGACCACCGGCGGCAACCTCGTGTTCTGGGGCACGCCCGAAGGCTATCTGAAGGCGGCCGATGCCAAGACCGGCAAGGTGGTGTGGCAGTTCCAGACCGGCTCCGGCGTAGTAGCGCCGCCGGTCACCTGGCAGCAGGGCGGCGAGCAGTACGTGAGCGTGGTCTCCGGCTGGGGCGGCGCCGTGCCCCTGTGGGGCGGCGAGGTGGCCAAGAAGGTGAACCTGCTCGAACAGGGCGGGATGGTATGGGTGTTCAAGATTCCCAAGACCAGCAGTGCTGCGAGCGCGGCGAAGACCAACGTTGTCGGAGACTGAGATGAAAGACACGACGCGGCGCATCTTCATCACTCGAACCCTTGCAAGCGGCTGCGCCATGCTTGCATCCTCCGCCGTCACGCAAGCCGCACCGGCGCGCGTCGACGAGGCCGACGAGACGGCCCAGGCCCTCGGCTACAAGCACGACACCGCCAAGGTGGACAAGAAGCGCTTTCCCAAGCACAGCGCCACGCAGCGTTGCACGAACTGCTCCTTCTTCCAGGGCGGTGCCTCCGACGAATGGGGCGGCTGCGCGATGTTCGGGCGCAAGCAGATCGCAGGTCCCGGCTGGTGCAGCGCGTGGGCGCCCAAGCCCGGCTGAAAAACTTGTCGCGCGTTCCTGTTTTTTGTCCATGTCACGGAAACGCGCCTGCATGTCATGAGACACGCCGTTGGCATCGGCGGCCGCCCGATGGTTCGGTGGCGCGCCCGCCAAGGGGGGATGGGGGCGAGGTCGATCGGCGCGAAGACGCAGGCGACCAGCGCCTTCGCGGTGGCGTCCTGCTGGAGGATCGGCCGCCCCGGGAAGCTGCGCATCCCGTTCGCCGACGATCACCGGCGGCGGAAAGCGCAGCGGCTCGCCACGGTCGTCATCACGCCGGCCTCACCGCACATCACCCCTGGCCGGGCCTCAGCCCCAGCTGTTCGACGATGCGCTGCTGCGCCGCGAAGGATTCGCGCATGCTGCGGCCATAGTCCGCGCTGCCCAGGTAGGCGATCTCCTGGTCGTACCGGGCCAGCTCTGCAATGTGCCGGGGGTCGAACAACGCCGTCTTGAACGCATCGTGCAGCGTGCGCAGCACGGAGGCCGGCAGGCCGCGCGGACCGACCAGGCCGTAGGGCGACATCGCGACGATGCCGTGGCCCAGCTCGTCCAGGGTTGGCACGTTCGGCCAGCGCCGGGTGCGCGCCGCGCCGAAGGTCGCCAGTAAACGCAGCCGGCCCGAGTCAACATAGGGAGCGAAACCGTTGGAGTTGACGCCCGCCATCACCTGGTCCGAGGCCACCGCCACCATCTGCTCGGCGGTTCCCTTGTAGGGAACATGGATGTAGCTCAGACCGTGTCGCGCGAACAAGCCGTCCAGCACGACATGCGGTGTCGTGCCGATGCCGTTGGTGGCGATGCTCAGTTCGCCGGGGTGCGCGGCGGCATGGCCCAGCAGGTCGTCGACGCTGCGCAAGGCGCTCGCCGCAGGCACGACCAGGCCGAAGGTCACGCCGCTGATCTGCAGGATGGGCGTGGTGTCGCGGATAGGATCCCAGGCGACCTTCTGCGTGTGCGGCGCGCGGAACACCGGCTGCGGCATCTGCGCCAGGGTGTAGCCATCGGGCGGCGCCTGCTGCAGCACCGGCATCGCCAGCGTGCCGCCGGCGCCGCCGCGGTTTTCGATCAGGATCCTCTGACCCAGCTGTCGGCCAGCAAGGTCGGCCAGCAGGCGCAGCGTGACGTCGGTGGCCCCGCCCGCCGGCCATGGCACCCACAGCGAGATGGGGCGCTGCGGAAACGGGGTGTCGCTGCCGGGCTGGGCATGAACCCAGGGCGCGGCGCTCGCTGCCGCTGTGGCCGCTGCACAGAACAGGACGCGACGTCGCGAGATCATGCCGCCCCCCGCTGCGCCAGGGTGCCGAAGCCGCGCTGCGGCTCGTAGCCCCGGCACGCCAGCGTGAAGCACAGCAGCAACGTGGCCAGGACGATCAGCGGCGCGATCCCGGGATCCTTGCCATAGAGCGCGAAGCGGATCCACTCGACGGCGTGCGTGAACGGGTTGAGCTGCGCTGCGCGCCACACCCACGTCGCGCCCGACTCTTCCAGCTTCCACAGCGGGTACAGCGCAGTCGACAGGAAGTACATCGGGAAGATGACGAAGTTCATCGCGCCGGCGAAGTTCTCGAGCTGTTGCACGTGCACCGACAGCAGCAGCCCCAGCGACGCAAGCATCAGCGCGGCGGCGAGCGTGGCACCGAACGCGTGCAGCAGCGATAGCGCGTCCATCGGCAGCGTCGTGCCCAGCAAGGCGGCCACAGCCACGAAGGCCAGCACCTGCACCAGGCTCAGCAGCGCGGCCGCGACCAGCTTGCACAGCAGCAGCCACCAGCGGGGCAGGGGCGCCGTGAGCAACAGTCGCATCAGACCCATCTCGCGGTCGTAGACCATCGCCAGCGACGACTGCATGCCATTGAACAGCAGCACCATGCCGACAAGCCCGGGAGCGATATACAGGTCGTAGGGAATGTAGGTGTCGTACGGCTCGACGATGGCGACTCCGAACACGTTGCGAAAGCCGGCTGCAAACACCGCCAGCCACAGCACCGGGCGCACCAGCGCCGAGACCAGCCGCGCCCTCTGCCGCGCGAACTTGATCAGCTCGCGCAGCACGATGGCGCGCATGGCTTGCAGCGCATGCGCGGCGCAAGCGCGTGCGGCGTGCGACTCAGTCATCGACGACCACCGTGTGCGGCACGCGGCCGACGGGCAGCGTCTTCAGCGCCTTGGCGCTGGCGGTGTCGACCACCGTCATGTCGTCCGACAGGCCATTGACCACGAACAGGCGCGAGCCGTCGCGGTTCAGTCCGAGACCCCAGGCACGCTTGCCGACGAGCACCAGCTGGTTCGTCTTGCGCGTGGCCGCGTCGACGAAGGCCACGTGGTTGGCGCGGCCGAGCCCCACGTACATCGTCTTGCCGTCGCGCGACAGCGTGAGCCCGACCGGTGTGATGTCGTCGGCGCGCATGCCTTTCACCTCGAAGGAGATGGTGGCCACCACCGCCAGGTCGCGGACCGAGATGACGCTGACACTGCTGCCGAGCTCGTTGCTGACCCACAGCTCGCTGCCGTCGGCCGAGAACGCGAAGCGCCGTGGGCGCTTGCCCACCGCGATGTTCTTGACGATCTTCAGCGTGGCGGTGTCGAGCACGTGGACCAGGTTCGCGACTTCCGAGCTCACGTAGACGCGCTTGCCGTCGGCGGCGACCTTCACGCCCTCGGGCTCCTTGCCGAGCGGCACGCTCTTGACCTGCTTCTTCGCGACGAGGTTGAAGACGTTGAGCGCGCCGTCCTCCTCGGCCGACACATAGGCGGTGCGGCCATCGGGCGACAGGTCGAAGACCTCGGGGTCATCGCCGAGCGGCACGCTGCCGACCGAGCGGCGGCTCGCCAGGTCGATGATGTCGGCGCGGCCGGAATCGCTGCACGCGACCATCAGCTGCGTGTTGGCGCGAAGCCGCTGCATGCGGCGTGGGCGCTTGCAGGTCGGGATGGTGCCCACCACGGTGAGCGTCTTCAGGTCGACCACCGTAATCGCGTGATCCTTCTCGCTGGAGATGTAGGCAAGCCCGCTGTCCTTGGCATGGACGGTGGGGGCGCTCAGCGTAGCCGCGAGCAGCAGCATCGGGAACAGGAGGAGGGATTTCATGGCTTGATGCGCCGGCGGCTCAGTGGGTGGCATTGAGAAAGGCTGTCTCGAGCGTCGGCCCGCCGAGAGCCGCGGTGACTGCGGCCGGTGTTCCCTCGGCCAGCAACGCGCCACGATGCAGCACCAGCACGCGGTCGGCGCCTTCGGCCTCGGACACCAAGTGGGTGGCCCACAGGACCGTTACGCCTCGCTGGCGCACCTCTTGGTGCAGGCCGTCGATTAGGTCGCGGCGGGACTTCGGATCGAGGCCGACGGTGGCCTCGTCCATCAACAGGAGTTCGGGCCGGTGCAGCAGCGCGCGCACCAGTTCGACCTTGCGCCGGCTGCCGCCCGAGAGTTCTCGCACGCGCCGCCCCAGGTCGGCCACGAGGCCGAAGCGCGCCGCTTCGAAGGCGATGCGCTCGGCAGCCGCTGCGCGCGGCAGGCCCTGCAGGTCGGCGTGGAACTGCAGGTTGCGCGCGACGCTCAGGTCGAGGTCGAGTGACTGCTGCTGGAACACCACGCCGATGTGCGCCAGCGCGCGTCGCGCGTCGCTGCGCATCGACAGGCCTGCCACTTCCACATCGCCCGCATCGGCCGCGAACAGGCCTGTGAGCACCTGGAACAGCGTCGACTTGCCGGCCCCGTTGGGCCCGAGGAGGACGGCGAAGCTGCCGCGTGCGATCGAGACGCTGAGCGCGTTGAGCGCCACCCGCGAGCCGTAGCGCTGGGTGAGCTGGTGGACTTTCAGCATGGCGCGGCCTGCGAAGCCGAGAGCGCGCGCGAATTCTCGTCGCTGCGGTAGATCAGCCCTGCCTGCTTCGCAGCGCCCGGAACGAAGCGCAAGGGCTGCACCGGCATGCCGCATTGCCCGGCGTGCGCGCGCTCGGTGTCCGCATCGGCGAGCATCGCATCGATGCGCCCGCGGTGCTCGCTCTTCGGGCAAACCGGGTCGGTAGCTGCGGCATCGCCCGTCACCAGGAAGGCCTGGCAGCGGCAGCCACCGAAGTCGTGGTCCTTTTCGTCGCAGTCGCCGCAAGTGCTGCTCATCCACGCCTGGCCACGGAAGCGGTTGAACGCGTCGCTCTCGTACCAGGCCTCGCGCACCGAGGCATGGCGCAGGTCGGGGAACGCGATGCCGGGCAGCATGCGCGCGCTGTGGCATGGCAGTGCGCTGCCGTCGGGCGCCACCACCATGAACAGCGAGCCCCAGCCGGCCATGCAGGGCTT
The DNA here is from genome assembly GCF_964253985.1 of Variovorax sp. LjRoot290. Taxonomy (NCBI): domain Bacteria; kingdom Pseudomonadati; phylum Pseudomonadota; class Betaproteobacteria; order Burkholderiales; family Comamonadaceae; genus Variovorax; species Variovorax sp. LjRoot290. The sequence goes on from NZ_CAXURW020000002.1 coordinate 1,694,722, forward strand.
GGGCTTGGCGTCGGCATAGTCGGGCGAGACCCACAGCACCTTCATGCGGCCGTCGAGGCGATCGCGGTGCACCATGACGATCGCCTCGGCGTCGCGCAACTCGTCGACGGTTGGCATCAGGGCCGCGCGGTTCTGCCAGGCCCAGCCGTAGTACTGGGTGTTGGCGAGTTCGAGGTAGTCGGCGCCCATGCGCTCGGCCATGTCGATGATTCGGCCCACATGCGGCAGGTTGAAACGGTGCATGACACAGTTCAGCACCATCGGGTATCCCTGCGCCTTGATGATCGCGGCGACCTTCGACTTCAGTTCGAAGGTGCGGGTCGAGCTGATGAAGTCGTTGAGTTCGCGCGTCGAGTCCTGGAACGAGAGCTGGATGTGGTCGAGCCCGGCCGACTTCAGTGCCTTCGCGCGGGCCTCGGTGAGGCCGACGCCCGAGGTGATGAGGTTGGTATAGAAGCCGAGCTGGCGCGCATGTGCGACCAGCGCTTCGAGGTCGTCGCGCAGCAGGGGCTCGCCGCCCGAGAAGCCGAGCTGCACGGCACCGAGCGCACGCGCCTCGCCGAGCACGCGCTTCCAGGTCGCGGTGTCCAGCTCGCTGTCATGCCGGGCGTAGTCGACCGGGTTGGAACAGAACACGCAATGCAGCGGGCAGCGGTAGGTCAGCTCCGCCAGCAGCCACATGGGAGGCCGGATCGTCGTGCTGTTGGCGGCGGCTTGCATCGTCGCCTCTATTGCAGCCAACCACGCTGCCTGGCCTGGCTGAGAAACGCGCAGACGTCGTCGGCGAGCCCGGGCTGTCCGAACGCGAGCTCGAGCTCCGCCACGATCTGGTCCACCGAGCGGCAACCGTCGCAGCGCCGCAGGATCTCGGCGGCCGGCGTGTTGAGCCTGACCATGCCTTCCGGATAGAGCAGCACCCAACTGTCCTGCGCCGGCTCGAACTGCAGCCGGAACATTGTCGCCACGTTGGGCCTGGCGTTCATGGCCGCGACTCCAACGACAGGTCGTCGGGGTAGGCGCGCTCGATGGCGTCGAGCATCGACCACAGGATGTCCAGCTTGAACTGGAGGATGGCTATCGCGCGCTCCTGGCGCGCACGCGTGATGCACCAGCGCCGCGCCACTTCGAGCCCGTGCTCGACATCGCGCGTGGCGAGCGGGATGCGATGGCGAAAGTAGGCGAGGCCATCCGCTTTGATCCATGGGTACAGCGTCGGCCAGCCCGCCAGCCGGTCGGCGTGGATCCTCGGCGCGAACATCTCGGTCAACGACGAGATCGCCGCCTCTTCCCACGGCCTGCTGCGCGCGAAGTTCACATAGGCGTCGACGGCGAAGCGCACGCCTGCCTGGACATGGCGATGCGACCAGAGGTCTTCGCGGCGCAGGCCGACGGCCTCGCCGAGACGGCTCCAGGCCTCGATGCCGCCCGCATTGCTGCCGCCGAAGTCGCCGCGGCCATCGTGGTCGAGGATGCGTTCGATCCAGCGCCGGCGCTGCGCACGGTCGGCGCAGTTGGCCAGCACCGCCGCATCCTTCTGCGGAATGTTGACCTGATAGTAGAAGCGATTCGCCACCCATCCCCGAACCTGGAACGGCTGCAGTTCGCCGCGGTTCAGCCGCTTGTTGAACGGGTGGTGGATGTGATAGTCCTTCTCGCAGTCGCGAAGCCTGGCCTCGAAGGCCGAAGCGCTCCACGGCTCCCGTGCGTCGCCCTGATCGGCGGCCGGTGGGGCGCTCTGAAACAGTTCGGTATTCACAGCGTGATCTCCATTCCGTCGTAGGACACCTCGATGCCGTGCGCCTCCAGCACGCGGCGCTGCGGGCTGCCTTCGTCGAGGATCGGGTTGCTGTTGTTGATGTGGATGAGCACCTTGCGTCGTGCGGTCGTGGCCCGCATCACGTCGACCATGCCGGTGCGCACGGCGCTGGCGCTCTGCGGCAGGTGCCCCATCTCGGTGGCGGTCTTGCCGCTCAGGCCGGCGCGCTGCATTTCGTCTTCTTCCCAGAAAGTGCCGTCGACCAACAGGCAGTCGGCGTCGCTCATCCAGCGCAGCTCCTGGTTGCCCACCTCGGCGAGGCCCGGCGAGTAGAACAGGCGCCTGCCATCGCGCCGGTCTTCGATCAGCAGTGCGATGTTGTCGCCCACCATCTGCTCGCGACGGTGCGGCGAATACGGCGGCGCCTTGCCCGGGATGGCCAGCGCAGTGAAGCGCAGCGAGGCGAAGCCCTCGATCTCGAACTCGGCGCTCACCTGGTCGCCCGCCACCGGCAGCATGTGCCAGCGCGTGCCGCAATAGTGCTGGAGCACGTTCAACAGCGGCAGGCCGGTGGTGAGGTCTTCGAACACGCAGGGCGTGGCATAGAGGTCGATGCAAGGGCCTTCGCGCAGACCCAGCAGACCGGTGACGTGGTCGATCTGGGCGTCCATCAGCACCACCGCCTTGATCGGCGTGTCGCGCAGCCCCTGCCGCGGGTGGAGCTGCGGATGGCTGCGAATCTGCTGGCCGATGTCGGGTGACGCGTTGAGCAGTACCCACGACTCGCCGTCGGCCGACACGGCGATTGAGCTCTGCGTTCGCGCACGCGCGCTCAGCTCGCCTTGCCGCTGGCCGGCGCACAAGCGGCAGTTGCAGTTCCATTGCGGGAAGCCGCCGCCGGCGCCCGAGCCGAGCACGAGAATTTTCATGGGAAGGTGTCTGGTGTGACCGGCGGCGGCGCATCGCATGCGATGCGCCGCCGCCTGAGTCGAGCGGGTCAGCGGTTCGAGATGTACATCGTGATTTCGAAACCGAAGCGCATGTCTTCGAATGCGGGTTGCGACCATTGCATGAGAGTCTCCTTGGGGTTGCCATCCAAAGTCCGGGCAGGATTGCCGTGAGGACACACGCCGTTCCGCAAGACGCATGCCTGTGGAACGCTGGCCCAAAAAACTGGTGCTTGCCCCTAGGCGCAGGCGTGCGCGGCCGGCTCTGCGCGACATCGAAGGGCAAGCAAGGGGAATGCTGTGTTGCGACTGCTCCATCCGGGGACAGTGGCGCGCAGCGATGGCACAGGGATTTCCCGTGCCCGGGTGTTCAGCCGCCCTTGCCCCAGCGCAGCTTGCGGTAGATGGTGTTGCGGCTGATGCCCAGTCGCTTCGACGCAATGGAGATGTTGCCGTTCGCCGCCGCAAGGGCCGCGCGAATCATCTCGATCTCGGCTTCTCCGAGCGTGAGTGACGACGTGCCGTCGTAGGCGGTCTCGGCCGGCGGGGCGACGACGGTCGGCTCGGCGGGTCGGTCCACGGACGCCGGCGCGGGCATGTCAAGCGGCATGCTCGCCGCCGGGGCTGTGATGGCCGGGGCGGCTGCGGGAATGGACGAGCGAACCCGCTGCACGTCCTCGAGGAAGTCGTCCGACAGATGATGCTCGGTGATCTGCGGCGCGCCGGCCGCCATCACGGCGGCCGTGCGCAGCACATTCGCGAGCTGGCGGATGTTGCCGGGCCATGCGTAGCGGCTGAACAGCGCCGACACGTGCGAGCTGATCTCCGGCGTGCCATGCGGGCACTCGGTCAGCAGGATGCGGCGTGCCACGACGCCGAGATCGCTGCGCTCGCGCAGCGCCGGCAGGCGCACGACCAGCCCGTTCAAGCGGTAGTACAGGTCTTCGCGGAACGTGCCGGCCTCGATCATCTCGCGCAAGTTGCGGTGGGTCGCCCCGATCACGGCGATGTCCACCGGAATCGACTTCTGGCTGCCCAGCGGCATCACGCAGCGCTCCTGGAGAACGCGCAGCAGCCGCGCCTGCAGGGCGAGCGGCATGTCGCCGATCTCGTCGAGGAACAGTGTGCCGCCGTTGGCTTGCACGATGCGCCCGCATGCGCCCTTGCGGCGCGCGCCGGTGAACGCGCCGTCTTCATAGCCGAACAGCTCGGCCTCGATCAGGGACTCGGGGATGGAGGCGCAGTTCACGGCCACGAAGGCCTGCCTGGAACGGTTCGAGTCCTGGTGCACCGCGCGCGCGAGCAACTCCTTGCCGGTGCCGGTTTCCCCGAGGATCAGGAGCGGGATGTCGCGGTTCAGGACGCGCTGCACCTTCTGCACCATCGCCTCGATCTGCATATCGCCGGTCTTCAGGTAGTGCAGGCCCGAGAAAGCGCTCGGTGGCGCGGCCGCGGCGTTGGCCGGATGGGGCGGCGGGTTCGCGTCGACCGGCACGGCTTCGCGGGCCGTGACGGCCTGCGATGCCGGTTCGTCGCCGCCCAGGCCGGCCATCATCGAGCGCGGCGTGCCGTTGAAGCGGGCCTTGACATAGAACTGCCGGCCGTTCGAAAGGCTCAGGCACATCGGCGTCGACAGCGGTGCCCGGAGATGGTCGAACATGGCCGGGACGGTGGTGCCGAACAGGCTGGTCAGGCTCTGCATTCGCAGCGCCGCGCTGCTCATGTCGAGCTGGTCCAGCGCGCTGCGATTGGCGCCGAGGATCTTGCCATCGGCGCCGACGACGATGATGCCTTCGAGCAAGGTGCCGATGAATTCGACGCGGCTGTGCAGGTGCAGCCGAAGCCGGTTGCCGAAGTCGTCCGACAACCACTGGTTCTCGATCATGCGCGCCGACATGCGCACCAGCCCCATGGTGTGCTGGTGATACGAACGCTGGTCGCCGGTGACGTCGAGCACGCCGAGCATATTGCCGCGCGGATCGAAGATCGGGGCCGCCGAACAGGTGAGGAAGCTGTTCGCATGGATGAAGTGCTCGCCGCCGTGAACGACCGTGGGCGACTCCTCGAACAGCGCCGTGCCGATGGCGTTGGTGCCTTTCGAATGCTCGGCCCAGCTGACCCCCGGCGACAGTGCTACTTTGCCGGCGCGTTCGAGAAACTTGTCGTCCCCGACCGAGTGCAGGATCGTTCCCTGGGCATCGGCCAGCACGATCATGCTCTCGGTGTTGACGATCTGCTCGAACAGCATCTCCATCACCGGCGCCGCGCGCGTGAACAGGCGCTGGTTGCGCTCCCGCGCCACGCTGAGGTCGCTGCGCATCAGGGGTTCGAAGTCGGGGCGCTCGATGCGGGTCAACCCTAGTGCGGCGCAGCGCTGATGCGACTGCTCGATCAGCTCCGTGCGCGCGGCCTGCCGCACGAAGGGCAATGCCGACGGCGTCGTCCAGGTCTTGGCGTTCGTGACCAAGGCACGATGAGTTGCGGACATCCTTGTGTCTCCTCTGCGCCTGCCGAGGCAGGTTGTCTCCGTCGAATCACCGCGCGCCGGGCCGTTGTCACCAGCTGCGTGGCACTGCTGCGTTTTGGCACAGCTCTCCGGGTCTGTTGCAAAGCAGGCCGGCCAAAGTGGCAAGGATGCCGCAGTGCCGCACGTGCGGCTTGATCTGGAGCAACTGGGCAATCGATCACAGGCAATTTGTGTTCCCGCCTGCAACACCGGCGCGTGGCACGGCGTTTGCAGACCGAGCTCATCTTTCAACACGACCATGACGGAGACCTGACATGAAGCGAAACGGAAATCTGCCGGCCGCACCCACCCCACCCAGCCGCCGGCGCGGGCGCATGGCCATGCGCCACGGCGCCTGGCTGCTGGCCATCGCCGCCTGCGCCGCGAGCCCCGCCGTATGGGCGCACGGCGACGTGACGCCGCAGGCGGTCGACACTTCGGCGCTTCCGAAGCTCGGCCAGGAATGGCGTCCCGAGAACCCGTTCCGGGCCAACGACGCCGCCGTCAAGATCGGCACGTCGGCCTACAACCAGAACTGCGCCCGCTGCCATGGGCTGGAAGCGATCTCCGGCGGCATCGCGCCCGACCTGCGCAAGATCGACAACGAATGCGCAGCGCTCAAGGACAGCGCCAAGAAGGCCGCCTGCGTGAAGGAGATCGACGAGTTCTATCTCACGACCGTTCGCCAGGGGCGCACGCGCAACGGCGCGGTGTACATGCCGCCGTTCGAAGGGGTCATGAACCAGGAAGCCATCTGGGCGATCAAGGCCTACCTCGAAACGCGCCGTGACAAGCCGTTCTAGGCGGGGAGGGTCCATGACACCCAAGACACCGAGCCGTCGCGATTGCCTGCGCTGGCTGGGCGCGTCCGGCGCCGCAGCCCTGGCATGTGCGCCGCTGCACCTGCGGGCGACGCCACTGGAGCGCGTGCGCGAGCGCGGCACGCTGACGGTCGGCCTCTACCACGACATGCCGCCGTTCCACGTCGGCGGCCAGGGCATCGACGTGGAGCTGGCGCGCGCCCTGGCCGAATCGCTGGGCGTCAGGCTCTCGCTGCTGCCGTTCCATGCCGACGAGAACATGAACGACGACTTGCGCAACATGGTGTGGCGCGGCCACTACCTCGGCTACGGCCCGGCCGACGTGTTGCTGCACGTGCCGGTCGACCGGCCGCTGATGGAAGGCAACCCGCAGGTCAGCATCTTCGCGCCGTACTACCGCGATCGGGTCGTGATGGCACGCCAGCTCGAGCGCGTGCCGCGGCTCGAGACGCTGTCCCAGTTGGGCGCCGACAAGGTGGCGGTGCCTGGCCAGTCGCTCGCGGGCTGGTTGCTGATTGGCGCCGATGGCGGCGCCTACCGGAGCCAGTTGATCACGCAATGGAAGGACGGCGCCGAGACGGCGCGCGCGCTGTTGCGCGGCGAGGTGACGGTGGCCGCAGGACTGGCGTCGGAGATGGAGTCGGTGCTGCGCGGCGACCCGCGCTTCGCCATCGCGCCGATGCCTTCGCCGCGGGCGCCGCGCGACGGATGGGCCGTCGGCATGGCCGTCAAGCGTGACGCCACCGAGCTGGCGCAGGCGCTGCAGCGCGCGGTGAACGAAATCGCGGCCAGCGGCCGGCTGCGTCAGATCTTCGAGCACGGCAACCTCGCGTGGCAAGCCGCATGACGCGCGGAACCGGCAGCCTGCTGCCGGGTTCGCGTGAGCTGCGCCGCGGCGCTAGAGCCAACCGCGCGCTTCGAGCACCTTCCACTCCGCGTCGTCGTACAGGCGCGAGCGTGTGAGAAAACGCAGGCCGGTCGGCCGCTCGAGCGAGAACATGCCGCCGTTGCCCGCTACCGCATCGATGATGAGATGCGTATGCTCCCAATACGCGAACTGGGCCCGGCTCATGTAGAACGGCGTGCCCGCGATCTCGCCCAGGCAGACGTCCGAATCGCCGGTGACGAACTCGCCGGCGGCGAAGCACATCGGTGCGCTGCCGTCGCAGCAGCCGCCGGACTGGTGGAACATCAGCGGCCCGTGCACGGCGCGCAGGCGCTCGATGAGCGCCTGCGCGGCCGGCGTGGCGGACACGCGGCTGACGCCGTCTTCGGGCATCTTCAGAAGAATCCCAGCTTGTTCTGGCTGTAGCTCACCAGCAGGTTCTTGGTCTGCTGATAGTGGTCCAGCATCATCTTGTGGTTCTCGCGGCCGATGCCCGACTGCTTGTAGCCGCCGAAGGCCGCATGGGCCGGATAGGCGTGATAGCAATTGGTCCACACGCGTCCCGCCTGGATGCCGCGGCCCATGCGGAAGGCACGTGCGCCATCGCGGGTCCACACGCCGGCGCCCAGTCCGTAGAGCGTGTCGTTGGCGATCTCCAGCGCCTCTTCTTCCGTCTTGAAGGTCGTCACCGACAGCACCGGGCCGAAGATTTCTTCCTGGAAGATGCGCATCTTGTTGTGGCCCTTGAAGACCGTGGGCTTGACGTAGTAGCCAGCGCCGAGTTCACCGACCTGCGTATTGCGTTCGCCACCGATCAGGCATTGCGCGCCTTCCTGCTTGCCCAGATCGATGTACGACAGGATCTTCTCCATCTGCTCCTGCGAGGCCTGCGCGCCGATCATGGTGGACGGGTCCAGCGGATGGCCCTGCTTGATGGCCTCGACCCGCTTGATCGCGCGCTCGATGAAGCGCTCGTAGATCGACTCCTGCACCAGCGCCCGGCTCGGGCAGGTGCAGACCTCGCCCTGGTTCAGCGCGAACATCGCGAAGCCCTCGAGCGCCTTGTCGAAGAAGGCGTCGTCCGCCGCCATGACGTCCTCGAAGAAGATGTTGGGCGACTTGCCCCCCAGCTCCAGGGTCACGGGGATGATGTTCTGGCTCGCGTACTGCATGATCAGCCGGCCGGTGGTGGTTTCGCCCGTGAAGGCGATCTTCGCGATGCGCTTGCTCGACGCCAGCGGCTTGCCCGCCTCCAGCCCGAAGCCGTTGACCACGTTGAGCACGCCGGGCGGCAGCAGGTCGCCGATCAGCTCCATCAGCACCAGGATCGAGGCGGGCGTCTGTTCGGCCGGCTTGAGCACCACGCAGTTGCCTGCGGCCAGCGCGGGGGCCAGCTTCCACACCGCCATGAGGATCGGGAAGTTCCACGGAATGATCTGCCCGACCACGCCCAGCGGCTCATGGAAGTGGTAGGCATAGGTGTCGTGATCGATCTCGCTGATGCCGCCTTCCTGCGCGCGGATGCAGCTGGCGAAATAGCGGAAGTGGTCGATGGCCAGCGGCATGTCGGCCGCCATCGTCTCGCGCAGCGGCTTGCCGTTGTCGATCGTCTCGGCCACGGCAAGCGTCTTGAGGTTCTGCTCCATGCGATCGGCGATCTTGAGCAGGACGTTGGCCCGTTCGGTGGGCGACGTGCAGCCCCAGGCCGCCTTCGCCTTGTGCGCAGCATCGAGCGCGGCTTCGATGTCCTTCGCGTTCGAGCGCGGGATGCTGGTGAAGGCCTGGCCGGTGATCGGTGTCAGGTTGTCGAAGTACTGGCCGTCGATCGGTGCAACCCACTCGCCGCCGATGTAGTTGCCGTATTGCTTCTTGTACGGGTTCGCAATGTCGAGGTGGGTCATTTCTGCCATGTCCATGAGTCGTCTCCTGTCGGGTGGTTGAAAAAACGGATGGCGGGACGCGACGCGGCCCGCGGAGCGACTCAGTGCAAAGCGCGGGCCACGCCGCGGCGGCGTCATCGCGGACGACGCAAGCCGTTGTCAGGCATGGAGTTTTTCCGCCAGCCTCGCGCGGCGCGTCGTCGTTGCTCCAGCGGGCGGCTGTGCCGTAGAGGAGCAACTGCTGCAAAACGGATCACGTTGCACGTGCAGCCGCGCAGTACCGACTTGGCGCACGCCAGCGGCCTTCAGCTCCGAGCTCCTCCACCCGGCGCCGAGGTGCCCTACCTTGAGCTTGCTCAAGCGCGCCGCGCGGTGCGCTTGCCACCTGCGTACTTGGACATCAAGATTCGCAGCATCCCATGCACAGCCACCCGGCAGGTGGCCTCAGGAGTCGCAATGGATCGTCGCAAGTTCATTCGGGTTGCGGGAGGCGGCTTCGTCTTCGCTGCGGCGACGGCGGCACTCGCCGGCTGCAGCCAGCAGATGCCCGCTGCGGCCATCGAGCCGTGGCAGGGGCCGGGGCCGGAGGCCGACCCGCGCCGCTGGATCCTCGGCTACGCGATCCTGGCGCCGCACTCGCACAACCTGCAGTCCTGGCTGGTGGATCTGCGCACACCGGACGAGATCGTGCTGCGCTGCGACCTTGGCCGGCTGCTGCCCGAGACCGACCCGTTCTCGCGCCAGATCATGATGAGCCACGGCACCTTCCTGGAGCTGCTCGACATCGCGGCGCGCGAGCGGGGACTGCGTGCCGACATCACCCTGTTTCCCGAGGGTGCGTTCGGCCCGGAGAAGCTCGATCAGCGACCGGTGGCGCGCGTCCGCCTGATGCCCGATGCGGCCACGCGCAAGGACCCGCTGTTCGCGCAGATCCTCGCGCGCCGCACCAACCGCAGCCTGTACGACCTGCAGCGGCCGGTGCCCGCCGAGGCCTGGAAGGCGATGGCCGAAGCAGTGGGGCCGCACCCCTTGCATTTCGGCTTCGTCGGCGCGGACCGGGCCGACGCGCTGGAACAGCATCGCGCCATCGCGGCCAAGGCCTGGCGCATCGAGCTGAGCACGCCGCGCACGATCCTGGAGTCGTACAAGGTGCTGCGCGTCGGCGCCGCCGAGATCGAGAAGCACCGTGACGGCTTGTCGATGCTGGACCCGACGGTGGTGCTGCTCGAGCGCATCGGCCTGTTCGATCGCAGCAAGGCGCCGGCGTCCGATGCCTTCGCCACCACCAGCCAGATCAAGGACTTCGGCAAGAAGCTCGCGTCCACGCCCGGCTTCCTCTGGATGTTGACCGAGAGCAACGACCGGGTGACCCAGGTCAACGCGGGACGCGCCTACGCGCGGGTGCAGCTCGCCGCGACCGGGCAGGGCCTGGCGATGCAACCGCTGCAGCAGGCCCTGCAGGAGTATCCCGAGCAGGCCGGACCCCACGCCGACATTCGGCGCCTGCTGGCCGTGCCGCTACCCGAGCGGACCGTGCAGATGTGGGCGCGTGTGGGTTATGCGCCGCCGGTCGGCCCTGCGCCGCGCCGTGGCCTGGCAGCGCAGCTGATTCGCGCGTGAGGGCTTGTTATCGACGACAATCATCATGCGGGACATGAGAGGTGAGACCGACGCTCTAAGTCGCCAGCCTCGTCGCCTCGGCAGAATTCGGCCAGACGCCGACCTTCAACGTCGTCGTGAGATGTTGTCGTATTCGGCCAGCAGGTCGCTCATGGCCTCGCCGACTCCGTAGCCGATGTTCTGACTGATGCGACACACAGCATCCAGTCGTTCCATGAACAAGGGCCGCTGCGCATCCGGCAGTCTCGTAATGGTCTGCAACGCCTGCTCGAACATTCGCACCAGCGCACTGAAGTAGCCCTCGTCCTGCAGGCCGACTTCGACGCTGAAGCCTGACGCGCGCTCGCAGTAGAAGACCATCAGCTCTGCCAGACCCGCCGGTTGGCCAATGGCCTTCTTGAAATTCGCGATGGGCTTCTTGGCCTCGGCGACGGACGCGTTCTGGTTCCGGAACATGTCGGGCCAGAGCCAACGGTTGATGGTGGTCTTGTACGGCTCCAGGACATCTTCGCCCAGCCCGAAACGGGCGTGAAGGAACACTTGATTGTCCTTGTTGGCCGTGTACAGGTCATGCACCAAGCCGACCAGGCCGTCGTGGTCGAAGTGGGTCAGTCTGGCCTTGACGTCACTCCAGGACGCGGCTTCCTTACTCTTGCTTGCTTTCATCTCTGTGCGGTTTCCGGAATTGAAGGCAGGCCATATTGGATGGGCTAAGGCCGAATGACCAAAGTACTATCGTAAAGTCGAACTGCAGTCGTGCAGTGGGCGCAGCCAATCAGAGGTTGGGCCCTTTCACAGGGTCACCGTCGTGCTGAACGTTGAGGGGCGAGCACATGAAATACGACATGGTCAAGGTCGAAGAGGCGCTTCTGGCGTTGCTTGGCGTCTTCGAGTTCGAGAACGGACGCGTGTGGAAGCGGTATGACTTTGCAGTCATGGACGGTCTACACGACAAGGGGCTCATCACGGAGCCCCACGGCAGGCAAGAGTCGGTCTACCTGACTGACGAGGGCCTGCGCCGCGCCAAGGAGCTCGCGGCCAAACACTTCGGGACCAGCGGGGCGGCGCTGGAGCAGCCATAGCTGCGGCAGAATCCGGCCCAACCACGGACGTTCGGACCCTCTACCCCAATCAAGCCAAATGAAGTCCGGGCGCGTCGCCAAGTCCTACACGGCGATCCCATCGATGACGGCGCGAGACCATGAAGCACGGCGGCTATGCTCGAATGCCAACGATAGAAGGACCACGCCATGAAGAAGCTAGTCGCTGCACTTCTCGCAACAGCCATGCTCGGGGGCTGCGTTGTCTACCCCGACGGTCCGGGATATCCCGGTGGCGGATACGGGAAACAATGCCCGCCGGGACAGGCAAAAAAGGGCAACTGCTAATCCCGGCTTCGCCCTCGGCCCGGCTCGGCACGAATGGCCAAGGGCAATTGCCCTTCGCGACATCGCCAGAGTCCGGCCGACCGCCCGTATTCCTTGGTAGCCTCTGGCCCTTCTGGCCGGGCGCACGGTAGGACGGCCCTCGGCCAAGAGCAGCCGCTCGCGGGTCGGCTAAAGTTTGCCCGCAAGCAGACAGAACGGACTGGCCTGGCCAGCCCTCATGTCAAACGCTCAGACTCTCGGAACTGCCATGGTCACCTGCTACCTGCGCTATGTCATCGATCCGTTCAAGCTCAAGGAGTTCGAGCACTACGGAAAGATCTGGATTCCACTCGTCGAAAAGTTTGGAGGGCAGCACCATGGCTACTTTTTGCCCTCGGAAGGCGCGAACAACATTGCGCTGGCTATGTTCACGTTCCCAAGTCTTGCGGCATACGAGGAATATCGCGCGTTGTCTGCCACAGACCCAGAGTGCCAAGCTGCGTTCAAGTATGCGCAGGACACT